>MPPA01000009.1 GCA_001896725.1 Methanococcoides sp. EBM-47
ACCTGCTGCAAGACCTTTTTCAATGATCTCAGCAGGGGCAATACCCTGGCCCTTTGCCTTGTTAACAGCAGCGACCACTTCATCCTTTTTACAGGAAATAATCGCATCTGCAAGTTCCTTGAACATTTCTTCTTTGCTCATCTAAAACCTCCTATTTTAACTCAACCCAATTTATTAAAGGGTTGGTAGCATGATCAACAAGCTAGATTTACCTATCTGAAGAAGCGCTATATATCATGAATTCAAGACAATTTGTCTTCTGTTCTATAATGTTCAATGATCATTGTATTAATAACTTAATAAGCATGTATTATAAGGATATTGTAAAATTATAACTTCGTTATAATATCATAGTATTATTACACTATTCTAATATTGTTGAAACTGTTGATGTAGTTTATTATAAAAATGAAACAAAGCTAGTTCATTTAGCTGTTGTATGTTATTTTCAATACCTTATGTACTTACTTGTACTACCATAAATCTGTATAACAGTTCTGGTATCAAAAGGTGTCATGAGCCATGAAATGGAAAAATGTTTCCCTGAAAATAAAGCTCATCCTTTACATAGTTGTAGGTGTGCTGCTGGTACTTGCCAGCACGACCGCAATGATCATCTCTACAGTTACTACACAGGAAAAGGCACTTGCTTATCAACAGGCCATCGAAATGGCTAGAAGTTATGCCAATAAGTTCAACGGAGAAATGGAGGTCAACCAGGCAATTGGAAAAACAATATCTACTTCCATGAGCAATTATGATTCTTCGGACAGGAATGAAGTGAACAATATGCTGCATGCTATATTGGTCACCCACCCTACATTACTGGGCACATATGTAGCATACGAACCCAATGCTTTTGATGGGAATGATGAACTATATATAAATTCTTTTGGACATGATACCACTGGCCGGTTCATACCATATTGGAACAAAATGGATGGTACAATCAAGCTTGATCCACTTCTTTATTATGATACTTCTGATTACTACCAATTGCCAAAAAGAACAGAGGACGATGTGCTTACTGAACCTTATTACTATGAAGGTGTCTTCATGGTAAGTTATGTCTCTCCTATAATGAAGGATGGTAATTTCATAGGTATTGGTGGCGTTGACGTTTCGTTATACTATCTTGATGATGTACTTAACCATGTCAAAGCTTTTGATACCGGCTACGCTTTTATGACCAGCAATACGGGCATGCTTTTATCTACACCTTATGATAAACAATGGATAGGTAACCGGACATTGTATGATTTCGGTATACCTGAGATATCACAGGCTGCAGATGATATTAAAAAAGGTAATAGCGGACATGTGGAAACCGTCGACTGGACCACAGGTAAAAGAGTAGTAATGTTCTATGAACCCATAAGGACAGGAAATTTCTCTTTTGTACTGGTGGTCCCAGAGGAAGAGATCTTCGCTGGGGTAATGGCCCTGAGAACAAAACTGTTGTTCATTTCCATGGCGGCTGTTATTTTCATGGCTGCAATAGCATATCTGATAGCTCTTTCTGTTACAAAACCTATCGATCAGATAGTCGCAGGGTTCAAAAAGATCTCGAGCGATGCCGTTCAAGGCAAGCTTGATACACGAGCAAGCAGTGATGTAGAGATCGATTTTAGAGAGATACCACATGGTCTCAACGAGATATTGGATTCTGTGATCATACCTGTCAGAGATACCATCAGGCTTACAAATGCACTTGCTCAAGGACAACTCGGGGCACGGTCTAAACTGGATGTCCTGGGAGATTTCAAACAGCTCGCAGATACCCTTGATAACTTTGCTGAATCCCTGGACACAATGATCAAAGATTCGAACTCTGTATTGACCGCTGTACAAAATAATGATTTCTCACGCAGTGTGCAAGTGCATGGTGAAGGGGATTTCAGGATACTTACAGAAGGTATTGACAGGACACGTGAAACCTTGGGCCTCATGATGGCAGAACGCAGGCAGATAGAACAGATCCGCAAAAAGGAGATACATCACCGTATAAAGAATAACCTGCAGGTGATCTCAAGTCTGCTTGATCTGGAATCTGATAAATTTCAGGATCATCGGGTAATTGAAGCTTTCAGGAACAGTCAGAACAGGGTAATATCTATGGCTTTAGTACATGAAGAACTGTATAAGTCAGAGGATATGGAAAGCATTGATTTTGCGGATTACATTATCAAACTTGTCAATGACCTGTCCCATTCCTATATAATGGATAATGGGAACATCAATATTAATGTGCCTAAAGATGCTGTTTTTTTAGATATGGAAGTAGCCATACCTTTAGGCATGATATTGAATGAACTGATTTCCAATTCTTTTAAGCATGCTTTCAGATCAGAAGATAAGGGCAATATTCTCATTGATCTGAGCTTTGACGGAGAAAAGTTCACATTGGTGGTAGGTGATAATGGCGCAGGTTTTCCTGATGACATAGATTTCAGAGAGACTGAATCTTTGGGATTGCAGCTTGTGACCACACTGGTCGATCAGATAGGTGGGACCATTGAGCTTGAAAGAACTGGGGGGGCAAAATTTATAATAACTTTCAAATGAGCCAAAAGAGGTGAACTTTGTGGATGAAATTAAAATATTGATTGTAGAGGATGAAAATATAATCGCGCTTAATATCAAGAAGAAGCTGAAGAGTTTTGGATATGCGGTTCCTGCCATTGCAACGAGTGGTGAAGAGGCTGTTAAAATGGCTGAGATCATTTTACCTGACCTCATCCTTATGGACATCATGCTCAAAGGGGATATGGATGGTGTGGAGGCTGCAAAAGAAATACGAAAGCTATTTGATATCCCAGTTATTTATCTTACAGCTTATTCGGATGATAAGGTGCTGGAAAGAGCAAAGATAACAGAGCCTTATGCATACATTGTAAAACCTTTTAAAGCCAACGACCTTCGTTCCAACATCGAGATGGCCCTGTACAGGAATGGTGTAAAGAAGGAGATCAACAAGAAAAAAGCTTCCTTGGAAGGAAATAGGTAAACAAAAGAGCTGCTTTTTGATCCAGACAGCATTTATACCAAGAAGAGCAGAACAGATATAAGGGGAATTAGTGAGGGATAAATGAAAACTTCTCTGATCGATATCATGCTGAACTCGGAAAAAAGAAAGAACCTTTTACTTCTACTAATAGAAGGAGGGAAAGATCGTAATGAGATCAAAACATCCCTTAATGTGACCTCTACAGCTATCATCCCACAAATAAAGAAATTAAAAGAATGTGGACTTGTGATCCAGGAGGAAGACCATTATTATCTTTCTGATATGGGGGAAATAATGGTTGAGAATATGTTACCTTTCCTCAATATTGTAGAGGTCTTTGAAGAGAATGAGGAATATTGGCTTACTCATGATCTTAAAGGGATACCCAGACCTTTGCTAAAAAGGCTTGGCGAACTTGGAAATTATCTTATCATAGAACCTGATCTTAATTATCTCTTTGAGTTCCCCAAAGAATTCAAGGAAAACATTTTCAAATCCAGTCATGTAGAAACATTTACTGCCTATTTCCATCCAGAATACCCAGCTATTTACTCAAAGCTTTCCGAGCAGGGTATTAAGGTCTCTCTTGTGCTTACTGCCTCTGTTCTAGACAGGTTCCAAAAAGACTATGCAGAACAGATGAAAAAAATAACAGGTTCCAAAGATACAGAGGTCTTTATCACCGATGATATCCGCGGTCTGGCAACCATTGTGACCACTGACCGGTTTCTACTTATGTGTTTCTTCAATAAGAATGGCCACTATGACCACCGTATCATTATGAGCTTTGACCCTCGGGCCCTTAAGTGGAGCAGAGAGTTGTTCCAACTATATAGAGAAAAAGCCACAGGGATCAATATAGATAAAGTACATGAAGCTTGATCGATATGATACGGTACACAGAGCTTTTTGGACATGCCCTCCAATAAAAACATTGTCGGAAATTTTAAATAATGAGGGCGGAAAAAAGATATTGATAACACGATGATCGTGAACGTGACCACAAAACTAGACCCTTAACGGTCCGCACATATTAAATGGTCTATGCCAGTATCTATCACTGACCTATCCTTTCAGTGTGCTTCAAATCGCTAGTTATATATGCTTTTCAATCAAAACAGAGCCAACGAACTAACTCAGAGTGATATTTGTGATCAGTGTCAACGAAAAGGGATTAGATATAATTGATGAGATGCTCGACTGGGAAGAAGAACTCAAGGTCCATTCCTTTGAGCTTGGGAACGGAGCTACTATAATTGACTGTGGTGTCAAGGTACAAGGTGGCTACGATGCAGGGATGTACCTGTCCAGTCTGTGTCTTGCTGATCTTGCAGACATAAGCTACACCAAGTTCGATCTGAACGGACTGCCAGTACCTGCTATACAGGTAGCTACCGATCATCCGGTCATAGCATGCATGGGTTCTCAGTATGCCGGCTGGAGAATATCAGTAGGAAAATACTTTGGTATGGGTTCTGGTCCTGCAAGGGCTCTTGGTCTGAAACCAAAAGAACTTTATGAGGAGATCGGATACAAGGATGATTCTGAACTTGCGGTACTGGTCATGGAATCATCTGAACTTCCTACAGAAGAAGTAGTGGAATATATAGCAAAGCATTGTAGCGTTGATACCGAGAATGTATACATTGCCGTTGCACCCACTGCTTCGATCGCTGGCTGTGTGCAGATCTCAGCAAGGATGGTAGAAACAGGGGTACATAAACTGGAGTCAATAGGATTCGATATCAATACCATTAAGAGTGGTTTTGGAATAGCCCCCATTGCACCTATCGTAGGGGACGATACAAAATGCATGGGCTCGACCAATGACTGTATTATCTATTGTGGTGAGACATATTATACCGTAGAATACGGAGATGACGAAAAGCTGGCCGAGTATGTTAAAAAAGCACCCTCTACAACATCAAGGGACTTTGGTAAGCCTTTCTTCACCACATTCAAAGAAGCAGGCTTTGACTTTTTCAAGGTTGATGCAGGTATGTTCGCTCCTGCAAAGATCACCATAAATGACAAAAAGACAAATAAATCATTTACAAGCGGTCGCATCAACCCTGGTATCCTTCTTGATTCATTTGGAATAAAGGAAGTCTGATATCTTCAAGCTTATGTACGACCCACGGGTTGTACTTTTTTGGAGAATTTCATGAAGATCTTAAGCACATCAAATGGCATAGGCGGACAACTTACTACTTTCAGGGAACTTGTAAAATTATCGGAGACCATAATCTTTGTAGGTTCTCCGGGTTTTTGTACCCCATTTGCTGAACTTTTTGCCTATGGATTGCGTGGGAGCGATAAAAAAATGATGTTCATACCCAATACCAATGTACAGAACGCAAGGTCGATCATTGCTACACCTCAGGGTATGCAGCTTGGCGATAGTGTAATGCCTGAGGGCGATACGATCGTCCTGCTTGGAGGAATTGCAATGCACAAGATAGGCTCCAATCCCGGAGAAGTAAAGGAGTTCCTGGACAATTTACCTTCAGGACCGCACGAGAAGCTTGTCATAGGTGTGTGTTTCCAGTCCATATTCGAAAAGGAAGGGTGGACAGATATTATTGGTTTTGATTACATCATCGACTCTGACCTTGAGAACTGTCTGAAATCAGATCCAATGTAACTATCGTATGTTATTTCAGGTGATCTTAGCGTCCACAACCACATGCCATACGCCAGGCGCATATTTTTTAATGCGTCTGGTCCCAACGATCTCTATTTTTTTTTCAAGTTGCAAAGCAACTTCCAGTATTCTGTCCACAGGCCTTTCGAACAAAAGCTTTTCGGGCGTGGTCTCATGGTAATGCAGTATACCACCTTCAGGCTTAAGGGCCTTTATAGCATTGCGTATATAATGATGCGTAGTTCCTACATAGCCCATGATGACCCTGTCGGCTATACCTTCCGGCGTAACATGAGCACAATCACCAAGGAGTGGCTCGACCAGACCATCCACATTATTCAAATGGATGTTTTCCAGAAGATAACTAAAAGATACAGGATTTAGCTCGATCGAGATGACCTTTTTTGGCGCTGAGTGCACTGCTATGGGTATAGAGAAATATCCAATGCCTGCAAACATGTCAACAACAACTTCCCCGCGAGCAGATGTGCTCATTAGTTTTTTCTCAGCCAGGTTTCCTTTTGAGAACATCACTTTCGTAACATCCAGCTTAAAATAGCAACCATTCTCAATATGTATAGTTTCAGTATCATGGCCTGCAATGATCTCTCTTGATGGGAGCCTGAGCGTTCCATGTATACCTTTGTCCCTTACAACACAATTACATCTGGGATGCATTTGCAGCAGCTTCTTTCCGATGATCACGGCCCTGTGATCGAGCTCTTCTGGTATGGTTACTATGATCACACTCCCGATAACCTGCCAGCTTGAAGGAACCTTTGCAAGCTCTTCTGCAGTTATCTCATTGGATAGATGTTCTTTAAGAGACCGTTGAGAAATGTAGAGCTCTGGCGCTCCATCCTCAATACATGTGTACCCCGCAACGGTTTTTGTTACAGGCAAAAGCAGATATTTTTTTCCATTCTCTATAAACTTCTTGATCTTACGATCTATATCCAGAATCTTGCTCTCTAATAGCCAGGTCCTTATAGCTTCTGCTTCTTCAATAGGGACACAAACAGTGAGCTTTCGCTGATCTTGCATATTGGTAACCATAATGGATTGTAAATATATAGTTCAGATAATAGTTTTTTTAATCTATTCGCCTATTAGCTAACGTTTATATAGAGTTATTGTTATCTAATGTAATATGAGTGATTGCGATCGAACTGCTCTTTTTTCTAATGGGGATGGTTTTGTCGCGTTGAATAGTCCTGTAAAGATCCAGATACTAGATTTTTTGGAAAGTTGTTCACGTTCTTTTGATGAGATCGTGAAACACACAGGAAAAGCCAAATCCACGGTTTCAGTACATCTTAATGACCTACGGTCTTTCGGGCTCGTAGAAGAAGAGTACGACCAGGAAGACAAACGTCGCAAAACATACCATCTTAAATGTGAACATATGGCTCATTCCCAGCCTCCTATTATTAAGCACTACAAGAATGTTCTGGAAACATTATCTTCTTCACAGCTAGAAAAGCATGGATGCTTTAAATGTTTTTTCCGTGCTATACAGTTTGGTTTCGATGCCCATGGGATCAACAGTGATCCTATAATGAGAAAGATAGGCAAAGACATTGGTGTAAGTATTTCTTCTAATTTTTTTTCAAAAGATATTGAATATCTCGTTCAAGAATTATCTGTATTCTGGAAAAGGTATCAGATGGGTAATATGTACCTTGCGGACAGTGAACCTTTGATTATAGCTGTAGAGAAATGTTTTGATTACAAGATCATATCTACCATAGGAAAGAACCTGTGCTCTTTTACAGAAGGCATCATCGAAGGAGCAATAGTAACATCGCTCGGCATATCTTGTTGTGTGCAGGAAATAGAATGCTGTGGTAATGGAAAGGATAAATGTCTTTTTATTGTAGACTTTTTGAAGAAGTAAGGTCAAGTAGTATCAAAAAGAACCTATTATTACTCCAAGCTTTGAAGGTACCAACCTTCCAATGGCTGCAACGATACCGGGTCCATCCGTAGTTTCCCTGCAAACAATGACGTGTTCCATTATACCAAGCCTTTCTATGCCATATATGTCTCTTATATGGCCTGTTCTTTTTATTGCAGTTTTTAGCTCGGACCTTGTAATAGCGTTTGCTGTCACCCTGTCGTATCCAGCTTTTTTCCATTGCCACCATGTATCTGCCTGATGTTTGCTGAACTTACCTTGAGTTATGGGTTTGTTGCTAATGATCTCCACTTCAACAGGTAGATATCTGATCATACCAAAACGCGAGGCGATCTGTTGGGCATTGCCTGGTCCCAAGTTGTTCATATTTTCTGGTGAAATAATAACTTGCGTTCCTATATCCACAACGATCCTGTCCTCTTCAATGGAACTAATAAAACCTTTGTATATTCTCCCTTCTTCGGGAATAGATATCAAGGTCCCATATTGTTTTTTGAGAAGATTGCTTGCGAATTCTTCATCATCCCCTTCGACCTTGGCTATTGCCCATTTATCATCTGATACAGTGACGCTGACCTGGACATCCAGTTCTTTTAGCTCATTTGCAATGGTAGCAGAAATGGTATCTATGGTTTTTCTTTCATTCCCATAGACCTTTATGCATAATGTGATCTTCTTCATGTATATGATATCTCTTACTGATTCACAAGTGACTCAAGAAGGTCCTTTGTCTCAATGAAATACTCAATGGTCACATCGTCAATATCATGATATTCCTGCATGACATTCTCGATCTTCTTGAGGTCCCTTTTGAAGGGTCCTAATCTTCTTATAACAGTTTCCGTATCTGCACTGCTGGTGACCAGTTCATTGTGAATGAAAACGATAGTGTCGTTGAGTCTTTTGATCTTCTCGTATAGACCCTGATCCTGGTCATTGTTCATAGATACATCATTTTCAATGCTTACAGGACCGTCACTGGTCCCGTTCTTTGCTTGGTCCAGACCTTCAGGCAGTTCGCCTTCCAGTGCGATAATGAGATTCTTCAGAGCTTCTACTACTTTAAAACCCAAATCTGTAAGCTCCACATATTTGACCCGTCCTTCCATCGTGAATTTTACCAGTTCATGTTCTTCCATTTTTGAGAGGATCTTCGTTGTGTGTGCAAACGTAGAATTGATCTCTTTAGTAATTACAGAAGCATATGTTTTCTGGAAGGACCAGATGGCAAGTAGTGCCAAAGTAGGTTTTTCCTGAAGGAATAGTTGCTCAGCATATTCTTTAGCCATATTTCTCGCTCTTTTTATGATAGGTCCTGCGAAGTAGAAATAATTTATTCATCTATTTCTATTTTATTTATTATATATTACTTTACATAAATATACTCCCATGGAGATATTTATATTTATCGAAGCTTTCTCAGAGTGTCTAATATTCCCTCAATACTGGCATTAGTTTTGAACGATGTTCCACTGAAATGTGTCCTTGATGCCTTGAATCCCTGTGCTTTTAATTTTTCAAGTAGCTTTTCCATTGGTATGGCAGACATTTTCAGCCTTTTTGATAGTAGATGATGATCATAGAAGGTCGGTATATCCAATTCGTTTCTGCATAGCTCAATTATCTTCATTGCATGCTCTTTTTTTCCCAGTTCTCTTTGGGCTAGTTGTATCATCACAGAATCACAAAAGTCTTTGTTGTGCAGAGGACCCAGCCATAGCGGACCGGCAATATTTGTTGTGTTCCCACATACATCACATTTTTCAGGCATATGTACTGTCAGCCCATAATGGACCGACCGGCCAGTACAATTAGTACAATGTACTATGAATCCTAATTCTCTTAAGCATTTATCAGCGTTTTTTGCACCTTTTTTCAATTCGAGATACACCCGCACATAATGCCTGGTAGCGTGGCATAACATAGGATACATGGCCTTTTCATGCCTTGAAAGATCCTTTGCGATCATACCAAGCAGTATGCGCACTCCCATCTCATTGTGATATTCAGTGTTCAAAGGTACAGCACCATATTTACGAATACCTGAATTCAAGTGTGCCCCACAAAGGGGAGCAGTATCCGTAGCCGTGACAGCAAGCATATCTATGGCTGAACTGGATGCAGCATCAAGGTATGTGGTAGGTGATCCGAATGGATCTATATCCACTATATTAAACCGTCCTCTATGCAACAACACATTAGCATTCCCAATGCTGATCCTTACTTTTTCTGTAAGCTCATTAAATTCTGTATTTTCCCTGATCAGGTTATATGCATCTTCGTTCCAGTCATTAAGGGTGACATCAATACCTACTTCTTTTGCGATCCGAAGTCCACGAATGCCGGAAGCTGCAAGTGCGTCCACATAGGTGATCTCTGACAGGTCTATATGTCTGCGGCGTGCCAAAGACTCAGAAAATGCAGCTATCGATGCCACTGATATATCACGATTGAGCTCCATTTCCGGATTGTAAAAAACATCCGCAGAAGATATGGAAAGCTGTCGATCATTCGGGACCATGGGGACCAATACCTGGGTACAACCTTCAAGAATAGTCCTAGTCTTCATCGGTCCCAATCGAATGATTGCTATTATTTAACTATGATGGTCCCGCTCATCCTGGGGTTACCTAGGATACTATAATTATATGTCCCAGTTTCATTAAAAGTATAGCTGAAGGATTGCCTATATCCTATGGACCGGCTCTCCCAAAGACTATTTTCACTCACGATAGTAAATACTCTTATAGGATCATTGAAATTGGTCCAGAACACAGTATCTTTAGGTGCCACTACAAGGGTATTCGGGGATGAGAGGTATTTTTCCAGACGGATGGTATAATAACGGGGTGCATCACTATCGGTTACTTGGGGTTCCTGAGCTATATCATCTTTATCAGGTATGTCTACTATAGGTTGCTCATCTGTGGTTTCTTTTTGTTCTGTCTCATCTGAAGAAACATTACTTGCGTTTTCAGAAGTGACATTATCATCACCATCAGTAACGTTAGTTGCATTATCAGTCACGTTAGCTCCATTATCTGTGGTCTTGTCACCTGCACAGCCGGACAACATGACAGCAGACAGCACGAATAATAACACTAAAGCCTTGGCTCTCATTCCTATCACCTGTCTATACATTAAAGCCTCTACCTAATAAACTTTCACTTCAAATATGCAGAAACTGAACTTCGATCTTATGTTCCTGACCATCGTCTCTCATCTCTATAAGAGCAGCATTCCCGGATGCTGCCATGCCGGGGTTTACAATTACGGTACCTTCTGTTCTTACCACCCCTCTTGCCTCGTGTATATGACCACATACAATGAGCTGTACTCTGCCGATGAAAGCTAAAAAAGATGTGCATCCCACATGCCCGGATGGAACCTCATCCAAAATGCCATACGGAGGAGCATGGGTAAGTAAAACTACCTTCATATTGTTACTTTCCGCAGCAACGATCATTTCTTCGATCCCTGAAGCAATGTCGCATTCCTGCATTTCAAAAGGTGTACAGAAAGGAGTGGGATTGGAACCCCCCGAGCCTATGAATACTGTATCACCTATTGCATGGGATTTATGGTGAAGGTTCACAGCATTTGAACTTTCAAGCATTTCAAGTATAGAGGGATGATCACAGTTTCCCGGCACTGCCAGTACAGGGACATCGAAATATTCTAAAAGCTCTATTACCTTTTCGTCCGGGCCAAAATTGGTAATATCCCCAGCCACAAGAGCAAGATCTATCTTACCGGCCTTTTCCAGAAGACCTACTATTTTAGAATAGTTTCCATGTAGATCAGCGATCGCGAAGATTCTCACTTCCAATACACCTTTTCATAACATCTATAAAGTCATCTTTTTGTTCTTTCCTTATCAGAAGGACCTGTCTCCTCCAAGCACCCCACCAATGACTTTGCCCCCAAATCCTCCGATACCAGTTGATTCATCACGGTTCTGGAACCTTGCAGCAGCCATGACCCTGTCAGCAAGCCTAGAGAAAGGCAGGCTCTGCAGGAATATTTTTCCTGGGCCGCGCAGAGTTGCAAGTACTATTCCCTCTCCTCCGAAAAGTGCATTTTTAAATCCCCCCACAAAACCGATGTCATAATTAACACTTTCTGCAAATGCACATATGCAACCAGTGTCGATTCTTAAGACTTCCCCAGCTTTAAGGTCCTTTTCTATTATAGTCCCACCTGCGTGAACAAAAGCCAGACCATCACCTCTTAATTTCTGAAGGATAAAACCTTCTCCTCCGAAAAGCCCTGCTCCTATCTTCTTCGTGAATGTGGGTTCAACTTCTATTCCTTTTGCAGCACAGAGGAAAGAATCTTTCTGACAGATAAAACTCCCTCCTAACTGTGTGAGATCTAAGCAAATAATCTTTCCAGGGTAGGGAGCACCGAAAGCTACGTAACCTTTACCTTCTCCTTCATGGGTGAAACTAGTAATAAAAAAACCCTCTCCTGTGACGGCTCTTTTAAGACCCTTCAATAAGCCTCCACCCGTAGAAGTTTCCATTTTGATGCCTGGTCCCATGTACATCATAGCACCTACTTCTGCCCTTACGCTCTCTCTTGGATCAAGTTCTATCTCAATGAGTTGCATCTCATTACCAATTATCTTATAATCAATAACATCTGCCATATTCAGTTCTCCTTTAAACAATCTAAAACACAGGATATTACAATTGGTAGCTAGAGTTGACACCGCTACTATATAGTTTGAGACTGTCTAATAGAACAAAAGTATTTGCACTTACATTAGATGGTCTTTCTGTTCAACTGTTTTCTTCTGCAAAAATTTATATATCTGTAATGCGTGGTAACCCTTGCTTTGAGTGTGTAACTGTTTTGAGGACATAAGGCTTTTAATGGTATTACTTTGTAACTGCTATTTTCCGTATGCTTCCAGCAAGTGCACCTTTTAAGCTTATTTGTAAAGGAAGTGAAATAGTTGTTCAATAGAAATGAATCAACTGCTCCAGTTGATGCTGGAAAGGAATATGAAGTAACCATCGAAGATATTGCAAAAGAAGGCGACGGAATTGCCAGAGTAAGTGGTTTCGTTATCTTCGTTCCAGGCACATCTGTGGGTGACGAAGTAACCATAAAGGTCACAAAGGTCATGCGTAAGTTCGCATTTGCTGAAGTAGTAGAGTAATTATAATTTGGTCAGGTCCTAAGGGAGATCGATTATTTCGATTTCCCCTATTTTCTTTTATCCATAAAATAAAAAAATGCACATAAGAGGGATGACCTCTTGAGATCCTCATAAGGCTATTTAAGTTTATTTCAGGAAACCTTTGCGTGCAAGCCAGTCCACCTGTGGCCTGGTGTATCTCCAGATCACATCAGCTTTTGAATCCTGTATTTCCCAGGGAGTTGCAATGACCAGATCTCCTTCCCTTACCCACATACTTTTTTTCTTGGACCCTGGGATCCTGCCCATGCGTACAATACCATCCATGCACTGTAATCTCACTCGGTTAGCTCCAAGCAGACTGGAGACCGTAGCAAACACCTCATTATCTCTTTGGCGAGGGGTACGCACCTTTGTGATCTGCTCCGGACCAGTACTTGTATTCTGTGAGTTCTTCTTGCGATTATTGCTTCTATAATTTGCCAAACAAACTCCTCCGTTCTGTGTTTTTACATAGAATAACAAATGTGCTACAGTAAAGTAAGAAGTTACACAGCATTTTTACCAAAATGCTACGAACATCCACATGGTAACTTCTGAACTTAAACGCCTTCAGAACAAAACCATAAATTTCATTCAGAAAAAGACAATCTTCAATGATAATTATACAACTTTACTCTGGCAATATATACAATGCCCTAAACTATATAACTTGAACGCATAAGGAAGCTGGTAACAGTTAAATAAATCCTCTTGCCTATGCGGCAGAAAAAACATCATGGCATTAACTAAACCTAGCATTTCAAGACACAGCTCTAAGAATCGAGTATCGGTCAATAACCGTGATCATGAACATCAAAATCAACCAAGGAGAGATCATCATTATAATAAAGGTACCTTATGGGCAGGAATATATTGACCTGGATGTAACAATTCCTCACGAGATCATTGCTCCGGCCAGTGCGAAGGCTGGCAATGAATCCGAAATTATAGCACAAGCTCTGGAGTTCCCCATAGGGATGGAATCGTTTGCCACTTTTTCCCGCAAGAGCGATAAGTTACTTGTCCTTGTGAACGATGCTACCAGACCAACCCCTACATCAAAGGTGCTCAAAGAACTTTATCCATTTTTAAGGGACCATCCTGATGTAAAGTTCCTGATCGCCACTGGAGCACACAGGGGTCCTACTGAAGATGAGCTTAGGTACATCTTTGGTGATCTCCTTGATGAGTTTCGCGGCAGGATACATGTGCATGATGCTCTCAAAGATGAAGATATGGTCTTTCTAGGAAGATCAAGCAATGGAACTGAGATGTATCTTAACAGGCTTGTTACTGAAACTAAGAACGTTCTGGTGATAGGGAGTGTGGAACCACACTACTTTGCAGGCTATACCGGTGGCAGGAAGTCATTCCTTCCGGGGGTTGCTGCCTACAGGACAATAGAAATGAACCATATGCATGCTCTTTCGGAGAAAGCTGCACCTCTTGCCCTTAAAGGAAACCCAGTGGCAGAGGACATGGAAGATGCCATGAAGGTATTGAAGGACCTGCATATATTCTCCATACAGACAGTCCTGACAGCTGACCATGGATTATATGCTATGGTAGCTGGGGATCTTAAACTGTCTTTTGAACTTGCAGTAGAAAAAGCAAATGAGGTTTTCTGTACTCCCTGCAGGCGGAGAGGGAACATAGTTCTCACTGTAGCACCTTATCCCATGGATATTGACCTGTATCAGTCCCAGAAAGCCCTGGAAAACGGAAAACTGGCACTGGAAAAGGATGGGATCATTATACTTGTTTCCAAATGCAGGGATGGAATAGGAGATGACACGTTCCTTAAATTGCTTTGCTGTGACCGGACCTCTGAAGAAGTTATGCAAAAGATAGCCGAAGAATATAAGCTTGGTTATCATAAAGCTGCCAGGATTGTACAGACGGGAATGCATGCTCAGATGTGGGCAGTGTCAGACCTTGATGCACGTATCTTGGAAATGGCCAGGCTCAAACCACACACAAACCTGCAAGAGACCTTTGACATAGCGATAACCACCACCCGCGCTAAAGGCAAAGAACCCTATGCAGTTATCCTTCCACAAGGTAGCCTGACAGTGCCTCTGATCAAATGATAGAACATAATATTAGTAACAATATAGAAAATATGGTAATAAAATATTATAGTATAATATAGCACAGAAGAGGATGCCAAAATGGCTGCAAAGGAAAAAATAGATAGTAGAGCTTTATATCAGAGTTATGTTATTCTACACATCTGAAATAATAACGTAGTTTTGCCTATCCTCTTATATTAATGGCAGTGGGTTTGCATTCTAAAAGTTTTTCAGGATCAAAGTGATTATATGACAAAATTTAACAGTTTCAAAACGTTCGGTCTATCCCAGAACATGCTGAAGGTTCTGGAAAATAAAGGTTTTTTCAAGCCCACACCCATCCAGGTACGTGTTATTCCTTTTCTTATGAAAGGGGAACGCGATATCATCGGACAGGCGCAGACAGGTACAGGAAAAACTGCTGCTTTTGGCATACCCATAATTGAAAAACTGAAAGAGGGTGCAACTTCCATACAGGCTTTGGTCCTGACCCCCACAAGAGAACTGGCACTTCAGGTTTCTGAAGAGCTCGAATCTCTCAGAGGAGATAAGAACATAAGGATCTTACCGTTGTATGGTGGCCAAACCATCAGGAGCCAGCTTAAAGCACTGACATTCGGAGCCGATATAGTTGTAGGAACTCCCGGAAGGATCATCGACCATCTGAAAAGAGGCAATATAGAACTGGATTCTATCTCCTACCTTGTACTTGACGAAGCCGATGAGATGCTTAACATGGGTTTCATAGAAGATGTGAAGGAGATCTTCAGGAACACAAATGAGAACAAACAAATGCTGCTGTTCTCAGCAACCATGCCCACTCCTATACTCAAGCTTGCAAAAAAGCATATGAGGAACCATGACTATATTTCAGTGTCCCAGGAAGACCTTATTGCAGAGTTCACTGACCAGATTTGGTTCGAACTTACAGAGGAGCAAAAGTTTGAGGCCTTATGCAGGCTTATAGATATAAATGATGGTTTTTACGGATTGGTCTTCTGCAACACTAAAAGTGACACTATTGCAATATCCCAGAAGTTGGGAGAAAGGGGGTATGCTGCTGATGCCCTCAATGGGGATCTTACCCAGGACCAGAGGGAGAATATTCTTAAAAAGTTCAGGAATAGGAGGCTCAATATTCTTGTTGCTACGGATGTAGCAGCAAGAGGGATAGATGTAGTGGAGCTAACTCATGTGATCAACTATTCATTACCCCAGGATGCTGAATCTTATATTCATAGGATAGGTCGCACAGGCAGAGCAGGAAAACAGGGTACTGCAATTACTTTTGTTACACCCACTGATTCACAGAGGTTCGAATCGTTCATAAGAACCGTGGGGGCAGAAGTGGAACTGAAAAAAGTTCCATCTGTGAAAGATGTCATAAACAGTCGTACAAAGAATTTCAAGGAGAATATAGCACACATCATCAAAACAGAAGAATACCAGGACCTTCTGAAGCTGGCTAACGAACTGCTTGAAAACCATCATCCCAGTGTTGTGGTTGCAGCTCTCTTGAAATATTCTTTCCAGGATACACTTAAGGAAGAACACTATCCTGAACTGGATGCAGACAGTTCTAAAATAGATGATGGCAAAGTAAGGCTTTTTGTAGCCATTGGAAACTATGAAGGTATTGCCCCTGAAAATATACCAAATTTCCTCTCTAATAGATCGGGCATAAGCGATCTGAAAATTGAGAATATTGAAGTGTTCTCCAGTTTCTCTTTTGTCACGGTTCCTAAAAAACAGGCCGATCTGTTACTCGAAAGGTTTGCAGATATGCACAAAAGGAACCGACCCTTTGTGGAACTGGCAATGAACAACAACGTAAGGGAAAATAGAAAAAATAAAAACATGTCCCGAAGAGCATAATTTGAAGTGGTCCGCAAAAGTATGCCCATAGGATAGCACATCATTCCTTACTTTGTACAGATCTAAGAAGGAGATAGATGAACTGGTACATCCCAATTCATTACCAGTTCTATTCAGCATTATCACTTGGTTGATCAGCAGTAAACTATCTTTGAAGGTGCATCTTCCGTTACAACTTTTGTGATATCAAGAAGTATGAGCATTCTATCTTTCAGTTTACCGACACCTTTCAAATAATTGGCATTGATCTTGCTGGAGATGATTTCAGGAACTGGTTCCATTGTAGATGAAGGTAGTCTCAGAACCTCACTTACTGAATCCACTACCATGCCCACAACATTTTCATCTAGTTCTGCTACTATGATACGAGAATTATCATCATGTGCTTTTTGCTCCATCCCAAACCTTGTATCGAGGTTGATGACCGTTATGATCTTGCCTCTTAAGTTAATGACCCCTTTTACATAATCTGGGGAATGAGGAATACGTGTGATCTCAGGTATTCGGATGATCTCCTGTACCTGCATGATGTCAAGACCGAATTCTTCTTCACCAAGCTGGAATATCACAAGTTGTAACAGTTCTTCAGAGTGTGTTTCTTTTTTAAGTTCTGTTTCTTTTTTTTGTGTTAGTTCTTGCATGAAGATACCTCATAAAACAGATGAACAAGATATACAATTATATTGTATATAAACATTGTTATTTAAATAAACTCTTCCAAAACACACTAATTCAAAGGATAAGAGGATATCAAAAGAATTTTTTGAATAAGTTGTCCTGTAAATAAAAATGGGCATTATCACTAAATATGGCCAATTCCTTAATTTTGTATTTCATTATAAGAATATGATCACGTACCAAAGTCACAACCTACTTTAAAATTCATATGATCCTGAAAATATATGGTGGATACAGATCATTATTGTCCAAACATTTTAAATACGAGTATTGCCTATTATGTTCTATTCCCTACGAACTATCACAGGGATTACTCAAAAGAGAACAAATTAGTCATTAGCCTCCGCAGGATGCCAGCATCAACCACCCAATAAATCCCCAATGTATCTACACTGGTATCCTTATGTTCTCTTTAAATCAGTGCTTTAAACCTGTATTACAAGAATAGGAAGTTATCCTGTTTTGTTTTTATCTTAGGTTAGGTCCAGCAGTAAGATGATGGTAACTTGATAAGTTATCTTTACAATTTGTCGTAAATAAAATCAGATATACCGGAAGAAAAAGACTACTTCTTCTGGTAAGGAATGGTCATAGATTTTTGACACTTAACGGAGGTGTCATTTGAGCTTACGAAGGTGATGTTTCTCCCAGATGAGATCTGATAATGTTCCTAAAATTATGAATATCAATGGGTTTTGAAATATATCCACTACATCCAGCTTTGATAAAACGTTCTTCATCTCCCCGCATTGAATGTGCTGTGAGGGCTACTACCGGTACATCTTTGGTCTGAAGATCTGATTTGAGCCTTGAAAGCACTTCCATTCCATCCATTTTTGGAAGCTGGATATCTAATAGTATCAGATCGACCTTTTTCTCTGTAACCTTTTCTAAGGCTTCAAAGCCATCAATAGCCTGGATGACATAGTAACCAAAAGACTCTAGCAGGTCAACGGTCAGTTCCATATTTACCGGGTTGTCCTCTACAACCAGTATTTTTTTCATAACATTCACATCTTTTTGTTTTTAAGACCGTATTTTACAGGAATGAATTCCATGGTCATGCGAAATACATTAATGATCTAATCATTTTTTATATATTAAATAGTATTTTTATAGTATATAAATATATTTGAACTATGATCTTTAATATCAATAAATTTTAATTTACTTTAGTCATTTCTTTTTTTCAAGCGCGCTGCAAAAACATTTTTCAATAATGGATAGACTTGCATCCATTTCAATTATTTCAAAATCGAATATCTTGGCAAACTCTTTCACCATGTCATCAAATCCTGGTTCATAAGCTAGACCGGTTTTCAGCTTTGCCACTTTTTTATACCCTGCATGATCAAAAACAAATTTCACCATTTCGATGTTATCCGGATCATTGGTTATTCTTGAAGTTGCGACCATTTCTTTCCAGTTGGCAGCCCACATGGGAGTCATAAAAAAAGTGCCGTTGCCTCTACAATTTTTTAATTTTGAAAGATATGCTTCCCTTCCACCAAGCACTGCTCCTATACAGTCATCCACTATTTCTCCATTTTCTTCTTTAAGGATGTATACCGGACAGGTACATTTGCTCATTTCGGCTTCGACCTTACCCAGAACATTACCACACAAACCATAAAATAAGAGGATGGTCTGCGAGTACATGCTCATCAGTTCTATTTTTTCATAAACCGTTCTTTTGAGAATTTCAGGTCTTTCATGTAATGCAAGTTCAAGCATATGTATTACAATTATAGTACTATCCTGAGGAGCATCGGTCATGAACTGTGGTACTTTTTCAAGAGGTAACGCCATGTATACACAGCCACAGTGGGTTAACTTTCTGGCAATGTTGGTACTATTCTCATCTTCTATAAGGACAAGCCTAGCAGAATTGCCATATTCCTCTATCATATAAACGAGCTCATCCTCGAATATCCTGCAGGCAATGATACTAAGTACGAACATGGACCACCTCATACATATAATGGACAATATGAGCCTCAGCTTACATAAAGATAACCAAATATTGCAAATATCGGGTTTTTAAAGATAAATCATAACCAAAAGAGAACACCACTGATTATATTCAGATACCTGCTTTATCCTTTATCTTTTATAAGGTATTTACCCCCTAATCGCAGAATGTGAGATAGGACCATTAGAAATGGAATAAGGCTTAATAGGAGGGTGGGGTGAATGCACCCCGATTTAAAAAACGTGTACACGTTGGGCCTCTTTTCAACCCACCAATCCAAATATATCATAATTGAATTTCCGTGTGCACCAACTTCACTGTTGCAGTTTCTATAGTTACTTTATAGTATTAAAAATTAACCCATTCGTAATATTCAATAATACTTTACTCTAAATAAATATACATAAATTTCCTTGAAATGATGGTCATAAAAAAGAAGGAATAAATAAGATATCATATAGGGTTCATGGAACCTCGAGTTTTAGATTATCTAAACACCTGATTGTTGTTTTGCGGAGGCAGTGCTGTGTTCAATTTAACGTATTTCACACCCTTTAAAGACATCAGTTTCTCAGTCATCAACCTGACATCCTGACCCTCACCATCTAGAACTATGACCTCAAAGCAGTTGCCAGGCTCAAGATGAACAAGTGTTGATGTTCTGATCAAAAATGAATATTCATGCTGTATTTCAGTAAGGGAGCTGGATAATCCGCACTTCATGCAATCGTAGATCAATGTGATCGCAGCAATCCGTCTTCCCTTTACAGCGTACATCCATTCAAAATAAGTTATGTAATTCCTTATGGCATCCCTTATGCCTTCTGAACGGGATGAATAACCTCTCTGCTTAATGATACTATCGAATTTTTTAAGGAGATCGTCAGGAAGGGAAATACCAATTCTCATTAGCTCTTGTTCCATAGAATCATCCAATATAATAGTATAAATTATAATGAACATAAAGAATAATAATACTTTACATGTATAATCAAATAGAATATTATTAATAATTATTGTTTAAATATATAAAAAATCATATTAAAAATAACTTTCAACTCATGCTTTTCTATGTACTATTGGTCCAATAACGTTAAAGTGATAAACATATGCTTATTTTTATTAAAAATTATTTAATAAATTTTTCTATAATATTATGAGCGTGCAGTTAAGAGGAGGTATTTAGCATACTTATCTACGTAAAAATAACACAAAATACATATCTTTTTATACATAAATACTCATAATCTATTTTTTCCTGTAAAAGGAAAAGTACTATGGCGGAATGATTCCTAGCCTGTCATTCCGTCAATTACATTTTTTACATCATTGTTGCAACTATCAATGATATTGTTTTTGGATCTCCCTAACATCGAGTGGATGGATTTGTAAACTACTTGGAACAAAAAGTGCTCATCTTTGCTGGTCAGGTCATGGCAGTCTGGACAACCATATCACATGAAGTAGTTAAATTCAGTAGATATTTATTATACAGTGATTTGTTCTTTTATAGATGACAATTGTCCATTGATGTTGTGATCACCCGTATGATGTTGAAAAGAGCCTTAATTATTTGATGACACAACAGAAAATAAGTACATCACTTCCTCTTGCACATTAAGGGCATGCCGTGATTATAGAAATCAGTAATTATATGTTTGTTCATATTTTTTCCATCTTCACGATCCTGCCTGCCTCCAAATATGCTATCCTGTCACATACCTGATATAATAATTCAATATCATGAGATATAAGAAGATAGGAAATACCTTTTTCCATAATCTTGTCTGAAAGGTCGAGACCTGTAACCTGGTGTCCCATGCTTGCCAGAAGCAGGCTGATCTCGCCAGTACCACAACCAACATCTATTTTGTTAAAAACTTCCTTCCAGGCTCTTGCTTCTTCATCACTTTTCACAGCGTGTCCGTGCTGTGTATCATAGATTGTGGAAGAAATGTCCCACTTGCTGTTGATCTCTTCTTTTATCTTTGTTTCAGGTGTTACTATGATAACTAAAAGGGATATATAGTATTAAGAATTAATTTTTTTATAATAATTTATATTAAAATGGAGATAATGTAGGAAAGCTGCATTTAATTTTATTTATTAATTTTAAAGTGATAAGTTTCCTGCGTATTACTTTCAATAGAAACACCGATAAAATGAACTTATTTTATTAGGAACTTAAAGTTTATTGATAGTCAAACAATGTAATATTTCAAGATCAAGACAATTAAGGAACTGAAAATATGAATATAATTAAATTTATATATAATAAATGCAGATAATACATTAGATTGAGCAACTACCTAAATGGGTCGTTACATCAATCGATTCGTATGTTGTGATAAATTAGTATTATCCAGACGGAGGTGAAATTGATGGAACAGAAAAAGACCGCAGAGAAGAAAGGAGTAAAAGCCCAAGCACCTGCAAAAGAGCAGAAAAGAAAATAATTTAATAAATATAAAATCCTTTTTCAGGGGCATAAATCCCCTATATTTTACTTTCAATGCATTTAAGGATGTTTGATCATCAATTCATATTGGTTAATCTATAATCCTATATATAGGCTGTCATGCATCTGGTGTTTTCTTTTCCAGATTGAGCACATAAACTTCTATACCTGCTCCAATGCAGGCTTTCAGCCTGCTATCAGCTATCCGTGCACAGACGAGCCCCAATCTGATCTTTTCCCGGGGGATGTTGTACTTCTCTGAATAGGTGACAAATCTCTGCACCTGTCCTATAGCATTATCCTTGACCTCGATCTCGATCTCTATCAAAAGATGCTCTTTATTCCTGCTTTTGAATACGGCATCTATACGACCACCTTCTGTCTCTACTTCAGTATCAATGAACTCCATACCTTCTTCTATGAGCTCAGGAAAAGTGGAGATCATTCTGGCAATGTCCTGCTCTGAAATGGGAACATGGTCTGTGATCTCATTCATAGAGCTTGCTTTCAACGCTTTGTTCAAATGAGAAGCTATATCTATTCTCTTCTTGTTTTTCTCATGAGGATAAACGTTCGTAATCAGCCCATTTTCCAGCTTTAGTAGTATGCATATCTTACCAAGATTCTTCTTGCGGGAAATTGGGAGCATTCCACTGCCTTTGCTAACAACACCAATCCCATTTTTTCTGCTTAGTATTCTGAGATCTTCGATAAGTTGTTCTTTTTCAGCATCGTTCAAAGTGTCAATGTACACACACTCGTATCTGATCCCATGTTTGTCCTTTATAGCTTCAAGCAATAGCTGGTAGGACCCAGCATTTTTTTCTTGTTCCCCAGCACTTATGTAAAGCCTATATGTGATCATCCTCAAAGCTCCGGTTAGATCAGTATCCATTTGATCTCAAATATATGAGAGTATGGTTCAAACAGGCAAGTATAGTCTTTATTATTTTAATTACAACAGAATGAAAATATGCATAGTATAATATCTTATTAAAAAAAAATAAAAAGTATCTACCCCACTCTATTCAGGTAAAACCAAGAGCAGTAGTTACGTAAATATTTATATACTAATATTCTACATATAACTAGCATACCATAAGAGGGGAATTCTATGGAACGAGACAAAACGACATTCATCCAGTTCCAGGAAATCTATTTCAGATACCTGAATTCAGAACAGCTTTCAGAACAAGAAGTAAAATTGAAGAACAATATGATAGATTTTGTCCAACGGGCATGCATTGAATATTTCATGCATTGACCTGTGAACAAGATAAATGGCTTCAGTAAAACTTCTTTGATAGCAGCTTTTGTTATCATTTCTTTTCTTTCTGATAGGTATGTGGCCTTTTAAGCTGATTTCTAACAAATGTATATTTATATCCCATGACACCTCGTTTAATCTTGTTTCAGTATATAGAAAAAAATAAGATATATAAGCACTTAACACACAAAGATCATCTGTCAAAGAAATAGAATATGATCAAGCGAAGCGTGAGCATGTCGGCCATACGATCAAAGAACAGCCTTGTTTTTCAGGAAAAACAGTATTTTGACAAATGGAAGAACTTCTTTGTCCTTGCTGTGGTAATGGTGACAATAAATGCAGTGATCCTTTTATATGTGTTTTACATATTTCATGAAGTGCCCTCATTGTTTCTTTTTTTAGTAGCTATTCCTGTACTTGTTTTTATGATTACGTTTTTTCTCTTTTCTAAAATGGAAATGACAACCGAAGTGAGGTACGATGGATTGTATATAAGATACCTTCCAACACAACGGACATTCAGATATTTCCCTTTTGAATCAATTGAATCTTCTCAAAGATCAAAAGGTGAAATGCTTGATAGGATCAATAACTGGAGGATCCGTAGTTATCCAAATAGGACCATATATCAATGTGGCAGTAGTGAAAAAGTGCTAATAAAACTTGTTAATGGAAAAACCCTTCTTATTGATTCAAAGAGTCCTGATGAGTTAATAGCTGCTATTAGTTCCATGAAAAAAATGTAAGAACAGGGGGCCTTTATCTTTATATAAGAAATTTCAACATAATTTTATTTTTGGCTAATAAGTTAAGTCAGTCCATTAAAGGATCGCACAGGTTGGACAAGACCGTGGATCCCAGCCTGGCATTGTGCTCATGGGGAAGCAGAAGGCCTTCAATATCCTTTGCTTTTCCCCCCTCTTTTTTATTTTCCCTCTATAATAGTGGTACTAAATATTATTTCTTGAGCAATAGCCGTTCATCTATTGGATAATAAGCCGTAGCAGCTTCAATGAGCTCAGTAGCAGTGTTCTTCGGAAAAGCGTGCACCTCCACGCGCACACCCGAAGCTTTGAGATGATTGACAAGTGCAGTGAAATCCCCATCACCAGTTACCAGCACGATGGTATCGACCTTACTGGATATGGAAATAGCATCAATGGCAATGCCCATATCCCAATCACCTTTAGTTGAGCCATCGGGTCTTGATTTCAATTGTTTTGTCTTTACTTCCCATCCAATGTATTCTATTACGGACTTAAAACCGGATTGATCTATTTCCTTTGTTTCCACAACATAGGCTACAGCACGGATCAGTTGTCGCTCTTTGACCACAGCACTTAATAATTTTCCAAAATCTAATTTTGCATAGTAATAGTTCCTAGCTGAGTAGAACATATTTTGTACATCTGCAAATATAGCCAATCTTTGATTTGTGAATATATGTTCTTGAACGTCCTGATCTCCTGAGCCCATTGGATTTACCTCTTCTTAAAAAATTATTAAAATTTATTTAAACTAATATTGTATTTTTGATCTGATCGACTTAGAATAGGATATTATATAGCTGCTTTTACAATGTTCTTTCGGATTTTAATACAATGACCCTTTCTGACCATTGCAACAATTCTCTGCACTATTACATGACATAACAAGAAACTGTTATATATTTTTAATCATCCAGTCCCTTTCTGCCAAAAATATAATTAGCCACTCTAAGAGCATCCCTGTCTCCTGTTTCCTTCTCATATGAGTCACTTAACTTGACCACGGGGATATCATTGATGCTGTGCATCTTGATCACCATATTAAGAGGAGGACTTGTCCTGAAAAAATCCTTATTATTGGTCAGGCTTGTACCAATACCAAAGCTACAGTTGATCCGGCCTGCACAATGCTCTTTAAGATGAATGGCATCAGCAGCATGCAGAGAATCACTGAAAACCACTACTTTTTTCATAGGGTCTATTTCCATTGACATGTAATGCGCGATCAGCTTATCAGTAAAACCAAAAGGATCACCACTGTCATGCCTCACACCATCATATAGCTTGGAAAGCTTAAGATCAAAGTCAGCAAAAAAAGCATCGGTGCCAAAGGTATCCGAAAGAGCTATTCCTAGGTTGCCTGCGTATACCTTCATCCAGTTATCAAATGAAAAAAAATTGGCCCTGCGCAAACCCATCAGGGCAGAATTGCCCATGATCCATTCATGCCCAATAGTACCTACCGCCTTTATACCATACTTTCGCGCAAGATACACATTACTTGTTCCTGAGAAGCAGGGCAGACCGCACAAAACCTCTATTACTTTGTCTTGCAATTGGAAACTCCGTCTCCTGCGGGTCCCGAACTCTGTGAACTTGCAATCGTGGTCATTGAGTTCTTTGCCTATGGAACGGATCGCTTCAGAGTAATGGTCAAGGAGGACCTCTTCTCCTGAGCGATCGGAGAGTGAGCTTTCTTTCCAGGTAGTTTCCACCATATTGAAATACAGCTCGGAGATAGTGGCCATGAGCGCCACTTCCCAGAGAATGGCACTATGCCAGGTACCTTGTATCTTCAGATCAAGGTCTTTATCCTCTGTAAGCCCAAAGCTCACTTCTGATGGGTCGAAACGATAGTTTTTCAGATATTCCAGATACATGGGTTTAAAGAAAGGACAGGCTGATCTCAGCCAGCTGCATTCTTCTGCTGTCAGCGCTATTTTAGGGAACTGAATATCCAAAAAAGCTCTAAGCTTTTTTACAAAATCCTCATTAAAACGCTGCCCACCCCTGTTAATGAAACGGTATTCCACACGTGCCTCAGGGAATAGCTCCAGTACAGCCATCTGCATACTTAGCTTGTACAGGTCATTGTCCAGTATAGATTGAATCACACCTGATCTTCCTGCATATTCTGTGGATATATGCCTGTACTTTATACCTTATGTGCTTGTCGATTATGTGCTGAAGGTATCATATGCAGAATGCCTGCATGATCTGCAAGTTCTAAGAAAGAGCTTTACAAAACACTTTTTTGATCAATTGGAGTGCAAGACTAAAGTGAACGGCAAGAAAGATGATATTAATAGTTAAACTTAAAACTATAAAAGTATAGATAAATTGTCGCTATATTAGATAGAGATTTTAACTGACCTGTGAGGAGAAGTAGTGTTAAAAATGATTAATAGGATAGCAACGGAAAATTCTATTTTTAACTATCATACTACCTAAATTTAATCTTCTTGTCCAAGTTCTCTGAATATGACAGCAAGATCATTTTTTATTTTTTGTGCCTGATGAGGAAGATTTATACATTCTAGTTTTTCAAGTGCTTCTCCATATGACCTTGCCGCTTTTTCGAGATTTATTCCCATCTCTTCCATATCTGCCATACAAGTATATGCCTCCCCCAGGTGTTTCTGGGCCATTGCATATTGCATCGGGAATTCTTTCAGAGTCTCTACTTTGATCTCTGCCTCATATGCATCGATCGCTTTTTTGAGATTGGTTCTTCTCTCTTCCAATGTCGCCAGATCACTAAATGCAAGCCCTATATTGTCCCAAGTCATTGCATGGTCCATAGGAAATTTTTCAGAGGTATATACTTTGAGTGCTTCCTCATGTGCGCCAATAGCTCTTTCAAGGTTATGTTTCCGATCTTCCATACTTGCCAGATTCCTGTATTCAATTCCCAGACTGTGCTGCACCATTGCATATTGCATTGAAAGGTCGTTTACGCTCATTAACTTAAGTGCTTTCTCATATGCCCTGACAGCAACTTTCGCATACTCAGTTTTTTGGACCCTGGTAAAGGAATATGAAGCCGCTTTATTGCCTATTGCTATAAGAACAGTGCAATCATGAGAAAAAATGTCCAGCATCTCTTTAAGAACAAGGAGTTTCGATGAGGGCTCATTGAATTTAACTACCTTTTCCAGATATATCTCTTCAGCATGGATCTTTTTTTCCTCTGGTATGAATATCAACCCACTGCTCTTTAAGGGTCCAAGCACACGGACCCAATCTAATTCATTGTCAGGATGATCATTCATATAGACAGTTTCTATAAGTGTATAAGGGAATAGATGATTTCCCTCATAGATACCACACATATAAAGTTTTTTAATTATTTGTAGTATTTCTTTTTCTCTATCTTCAAGAGCATCATATCTTCTTCTCATTTCATATAATCTCATGAAAACAGAACCGATGCTTCCATCAAAATCAATATCTTCCCACTTGATACCTTCCCTTTCGGCTATTCTCTGGGCTTCATCTTTGGAAATGGGTTGAAGGTCAACTATGTTTTTGTCAAAAATAGTACAAGTGTCAATTTTTTTACTCACAAGTTCGAACTTTTCCCCACTCTGGCAGGTTGCAACGATGAGGAAATGCTTAGCCTTGATCATTTCTATCATTTTCTCAAAGTTGCTCATTTCAACAAACCTGTCAAGATCATCCAGGATAACAATTTCAATATTCATCCCATAATTATCTGCAAAGGGATAAGTCCCGGAATCAATATCTTCCGGGAGCAAAATGATCACATCGATCAGGTAACCCATGCTTTTGAGCACTTCAAAAGCAGTTCTGGTCTTACCAGCAAGGGCATCTCCTCTTATCAAGATGCTCTTCTCTTCAAGCAACATGCTCCTAAGTATCTCATCCTCCTCACGTGGACGATATTTGCTATAAGGCCTGTTATTCAGCATTTCCTTTGGCTCGAGTCTGGCACCCGTGATCCATTTTCTTCTAAACACTTTTTTTTGCCTTTTCTTTCGTTCAGAATACTTATCGTACAGGCCATACAGGAACTTCACTGGAGAAAAAGGAGCAGATTCGTTTATGTCACCACTCATTCACAACACCTTCAACACAATTGAGTTGTCTTTCAGGATATATATTTAATGCATCATCTTTTTGTAGAATAATATTTGTGCTCAATGGTCCACTTCGGCTACAGACTATGTTAAAATCAAAAAAATAAAATAAGATATATTTGCCCTTTGTTTAAATTAAGACTGCCATTTCAGTTTCTTCCTTATATACTAGATTTGGAATTAACCTTTGCTAATCAATGATCAATATAAAACAGGATTATTTTTAGAAAAGGTTCATGACTATAAAAATACACATTCACTTTATCACATAGTTCCACGTAAGAAAGATGTGTTTATAAGGATTTGTCCTCACACTTTAATAACAGGAAGTGAAGACGTTCCATTCTTTAGGTTATTCTGACCCATGGGGGTCCTTTCAGTAATCACTGTATAGGTTAGACCATCGGTTGTGATCGTTATGGTACCGTGATGGTCTATTCTATAAACAGTGGATACTTTCTTCAATCTTTCAAGTACCTCTGCATGTGGATATCCATAGTCATTATCTGCACCCACTTCGATGATACTGATCGTCGGTTTTACTTCTGCGATGAAGCTTGCCCCTGAAGCTGAAATGCTTGCATGGTGGCCCACCTTGAGGATATCGGAATCCACATAATAGCCTTCATACATGATGCTCTCTTCAGTTCCAAGGCCAGCATCTCCCATGAGCAGGAATGAGACATTATTGTCTATGATCCTGAGAACTATGGAATTCTCGTTGATCTCTTCAGAGCGCTGCTTCTGTGGGTTCAGTACTTGTACTTGTATACCAGGGGCTAGGTCCAGTGCTTCTCCCCTTTTTGCCACATGGAAAGGAATGCTCTTATTTTCAATGACATTAAGCATATCTTTATATGTTTGCGTAGTTTGGGGAAATCCGGAATCAACGAACGTGCCTACAGGATATTCATTAATTATTGTAAGCAGACCTCCGATGTGATCTTCATGTGGATGGGTCGCTACTACATAATCAAGCCTGAAAATCCCGTGTTCCCTAAGGAATGCTGAAACATTGACACCCTTGTTCCTTTCACCGGCATCGATCAGCATTGTCTTATTGGCACATTCAACGAGAATGGAGTCACCCTGCCCCACATCTATAAAATAGACCGTAAGGTTGTCTCTTTGAGTGCCGGATGAGATATGTTCGGGCAATATCCCTTGGTTTTCGGACGTGCTATCATTCAGGACAGTTGTGTTCGAAGGCTGGTCCACAGATATAGAAGAGCGTTCCTCTGGCTCTCCTAGCAGAACACCCAGCATCACTAGCATAACTAGAGCTATTAGTATCCATTTCAGTGACCTTGTGATGATATCCCCTCTGCGCTGTGGATAAAATAAACGTTGAAACGCAATACAGATATAGTTTTCTTATGGATAATAGTTAGTTTGGTCTTGGGAAGAAAATCTGCTAGAAAGTTAAAAGATCATTTTGGACCACTCTTCACAAGAGAAGAATGTTATGTTCCCTGATCCAGCTTCTCTTTCTCACACCAGCAGCAATCCCCTCTGCCAGTCGTTCACGATGCGTATACCTACCCTTGTGTCATCCACCTCTCCTTTCACTTTAAGACAGTTTGTCCGCCGACCAATGAGTTCGAGCACATCATAAGGGTCCTGATCCTCAATGATGACCTTATAGAATCCTTCAAGAGAGGTTTTGTTCTCCACACATATTCTCTCTATGATCTTCAAAGCCACCCCGATGGGATCTTTCAGATGGGTCGCGTCCTTTATTCCAAGCATCCCCTGCATGTATTCGTCATACTCGTCAAAAGGTATCACTCCCGGGGTATCTATGAACTTTATCCGGGAACCGGCATTCACAAGCTGTACACCTTTGGTGTGACCAGAGATTGAAGAAGTGCTAGCTCTGTGGCGCCCTGCCACACCATTGATCACTGAAGATTTCCCAGTGTTAGGATATCCAAGACTGCCTACGAGGATATCTCTGTCCTTAATATCAGCGAGTTCCAAGATCCTGTGCCTGAGCATCGTTGTGCCAAACCTCTCTTTGCTGGATACGAATACTGTAGGTGCTGTTCTTGATAGACGTGATTTGGCCTTTTCAAGTGCTTTCTGGGACACGAGATCGCATTTGCTCATGACTATGATAAAAGGTTTTCCAGCACGCACTATTTCAGCCTCGACCTCGCTGTTCCTGGTCTCATCCGGAAAACGGGCATCTACCACTTCAAGCAAGAGATCCGCTTTTCTAATGACGTCCTTTACCATTACCTTGTAGCTTACCATGGTACAGCCAACGTTATATAAGGATATAAGGATGTCAGGACATACCTGTGGTAGTAGTCAGATACATGATCATTTTTCATTCCTTGAGGCAGAAAAAGCTTCTATTCTCCTTGCAAGTCTATGAGAGATATCCGATAGGTAAGCAGTACCCCACGTAGCCACAGCAAGAGCACCAAGCAGGTCAAAGAACATATCCCACATTGTATCATCAATGCCATGCTGTGTTAAGAACGCCTTCATCTCAAATTTAACTACCATCTCATCCGTCAGGAATTCCAGGATCTCCCATATCACACCGGCTGCAAGGACAAAAAGAATTATGAAGATGAACATGAACCTGGGAGGTATGTATAGCTCATCGGTATAGATATCAACAGTCCTTATGGTCACATATCCTGCAGCTGCAATGACACTTGCGGAAAGTGAGTGGGTAAGGTGGTCCCATCTTGCGACCGTATCATAGAACGATAAAGTTCCAAGCGCGTCCAGGAAAACGGCAAGGGTTATCCATAGCGTAAGACTCGGGTCAAGTGAGATATAGTATTTGCGAGTAAGGACGCTTGGCACGAATGTAATGCCTAATGCTATGACTGCATTAAGTACTACATGCGTGTCTCCCAGATACATTCCAACGAACACCATTATCAACAAGCAGACCTGCATGATCCTTGTTGCAAGCTCTTGTTTTTGTGGAGATATTCCAAGCAATTTACGGATAGGTGCAGGTGGTCTGGATAGTATGTACGTAGGAATGTACTGAGGATCCTTTGGAGAAAATATAATGTTACTGGCAGCAGCACTTTTTTTGTATCCGAAATACCACCCAAAGATCAAACCAGCGACAATACCCGCAACTGTAGCATACATGAACTCATACATGACCGCAGTGTTGATAGCTTCCTGTGATCTGCCATCGAGAATAAAGCTTGTACCAATGTTTGTATCCAATAACCATTGCATCAGGTACCATAGGCCTGATATAGCAAGGGTTGTTATGAAAACAAAAATAATTGCAAACCTGTGCCCCATCTTTACAGAAGTGAACCAGTTGATCTCTGCTGCAACCAGTAGCGCAATAGTTGCCACTGAAACATAATGGGGTATGTTCGTGGAGAACAGATGGTGATCTATTATATTTCCAGTCATCGGTAATGCAACCAGCATTAAAAGGTACCATGGAGGCATGATAGACAAGTTCTTAAAGGACAAACCTGGAAGAAGTATTATACAAACGGCAAAAGCATTTAAGGCTCCCCATGCATATCTGCCATCTGTGAAGTTCACAAAGGCCACAAAAACCAGGGACAATAGGATCATCCAGGATAGAATGGCGTTTGTATATGTGTTCAGAAGAAGTTTGCTAAGCTTATTTCTGTCCATATTGTACCACTTCAATGTCCTGCTTAAATTTTATGATGTGGTAGTGAATGACATGAAAATATATAAGGATGTCAGAGCAGAAATAATTGAAATATTCTGAACAATTGTGTTTTTTTCCACATTTTAGTCTTTTTGAAAGCTTGATTGATCAAATTGATATGTACGCATAGAAGTCTAGTTTATTATATTAATCAGTTGTTGTTAATAGTAAAGTATATATGCTTTTAGTATTGTACTACTAACAGAATATCATGTCTGTAAAACAAACATTCGAGAACATCGGGGTGATTGTGGAAAAATCGCCTAAAACAATACTTGCGATAGCCATTATCTTAATGTTTTTGTCATTCATAGGCGCAGGCCTGATAGAACAAAAAAGTGGAACAGATACCTTTGTTAAAAAAAATTCTGAGATATACCAGAACTATGACCATCTATACAAGCAAAACTTTGGCAATGAGGTCATAATTGTACTGGTGGAATCTGATGATGTCAGAGAATCTGAAGTATTGAAGGCTATTGATGACTTTGACATGATAATAGGACAAGACAAGGATGTAGAGAATACTGTAAGCATGGCATCGCTCATCAAAAGTGCAGCCTATTCTGCAACAGGTCGTTCAGAGATACCTGAAGATGAGGTCATTCTGGCACTTATCGACCAATTACCATCCGCTTATGTTGAGCAGTTCATGCCAGAAACCACACACACACTTATAATGGTCCAGATGCCTGGCAGTATAAATGAAGATAACAAGAAAAGGGTCCTTGCTCAGGTAGAAAGGACCATTGAGGTAGTTGATTTCCCCGCGGGCACTACTGCTGTGGCCACCGGTGAGCCTGCATACATGATAGCAATGTCAGAAGAAATGACCTCAAATCTTGGCACTATGTTGGTCCTTGCTTTCATTCTGATGATAATAGGACTAAAGATAGTTTTCAGACATGTCCGGTGGTCCTTGCTTCCAATACCGGTTATTCTTGTGGGTTTGGTCTATACGTTCGGAGCCATGGGTTTACTGAGCATTCCCATGACCATGGCGTCAATGGCAGTATTCCCTATTCTCATAGGCCTGGGAGCAGATTATGCCATCCAGTTCCAGAACAGGATCGAAGAGGAGCTTACAAAGGGCGAATCTGCTGAAGAGGCAATAATTAATACAATTAAACACACAGGACCTGCAGTAGCTGTAGCTGTCGTGGCAACATCCTTAGGTTTTATAGCGCTGTTCATTTCCCCTGTTCCTATGATACAAGACTTTGGGAAGATGAGCCTTGTAGGAGTGATCTTATGCTATCTTGTTTCAATGTTCGTGCTTGTCGCTCTACTATATCGTCTTGACAGAAGATCCTTAGAAAAAGAGGCAGAGAAGAAGTTAAAAAAGGAACTTGAAGAAAATGGGACAATTGCAGACCCAACAACAGTGCATATCTCCCCTCTTGGAAAATTCCTTGCAAAAATATCTCTGCTAACAACAAAACACTATATGGTCGTTATAGTACTTGCATCTGGCTTTGCAATTGCAGGACTATATGCAGATGAGCATGTAGGGGTGCAGACCGACACAAAGGACTTTGTCCCTCCGGATATGAAGGCACTTCAGGACCTTAACAAGCTTAACAGGATCATGGGGGGTAGTGACCAATTAAATATAATAATCAGGGCAGATGACATCATGGACCCTGATCTGCTGCAATGGATGGTCGATTTCAGTGTACTGGAAGAGGAGCGCCACAACCAGATAACGGACTCAGGCAGCATTGGTTCACTGATATATTCTGCCTACGGATCAATACCTTCCGATAAGGACACAGTAATTTCCATAACGGACAGTATGTCCTCTGTGATCACAGACCAGTACATTGAAGGTGGGAACCTTGGTGTTCTTAATCTTAAACTCGAGACCGGTCTGCAAACACAACAAGTATCTAATGTCATTAAAACAGTTGAAAATGATCTGCAATGGTACGCCCCTCCTCCAGGGGTCACGGTCACTGTCACGGGAAATAAAGTAGCAGAAACTTCCATAATAGGTGCCCTTACGTCAGGCAGGACCGACATGGGTTACCTGGGAATGACCATTATCTTTGCGGGTATGCTACTGATCTACAAGGACTGGATAAAATCCCTGGCAACGATTCTGCCCATCGTGATGGTCACAGGCTGGCTTGGTGGGGTTATGTACCTGTCAGGTATGGAATACAATCCCCTTACAGCTACACTCGGTGCCCTTGCAATAGGGATAGGGGCAGAGTTCACTATCCTTATGCTGGAACGTTACTTTGAAGAACGTGACAAAGGGCTGGAACCACTTGATGCCATGGAGACGGCTGCACTCAAAATAGGACCCGCGATCCTTGCATCAGGCTTTACTGTGATATTCGGCTTTTCAGCTCTGGTGGCATCATCGTTTCCAATGCTACGCGGTTTTGGTATCGTTACTGTAATAGCTGTGGCTTTTTCGTTATTCAGCACAATTGTTGTCCTGCCACCTATTATGGTTAATCTGGACAGGTGGAGATTAGGACGTAAAGCATTAAAAAAGAATATAGAAGATAGTAAGGTGAGTATATGATATCTTTTAGAAATTTAAAGGTCTTTTCGATAGCAATTCTATTAATCGTTAGCATGCAGCTTGCATCAGCGGGTATAGATGAGAACGTTGTTTCTGAAATCGCAAGGGATTACTATGATGTGTATGGTTCTCCTCATCTGGTAGCAAACCTCGCCTGTGATGAAGTGTTCGAGAAAGGAGAAGAAAGTTTCATTTATGTGAATATAATGAACAATGGACAGATCACAGGGTTCAAAGCGAATAAAAAAGAGATAGAAGATGATATCATGGAGTATGGTGAAACAGTCACCCGCGCACATATGTCAAATGAGCTTCTTTCCGATCGGGCGATAACTACAGCCGATTCTATGACAGCAACACTTTCAATTGTTGATCCTGATGCTCCTATAAAGATAAAACAGGGCACTTTACTTCTGGGTTCATTGAATTCCGGAAAGTCCCTCTCTTCGCCTGCCAAGTTCCCTATCAAGATCTACGACAATGCAAAAGCCGGCACTTACGATCTGCAGCTTTATGTTGCATATAGGTACCAGAAAGATTCTGCGGTAACACCTCCTTATGGTGACACCTTCTACTGGTTTGAGGATATGAACCAGACGATGACCCTTCAAATAGTCATTGAAGAAGAACCTTATTTCAGGGTATCGAATGTTGAATCTGATCTGCGGGCCGGTGACAAAAAAACTATCAATGTAACATATACCAATACAGGAGAGCAGGTAGCACGTGAATGTATTGCAAGGATAAGCGTTGTAGACCCTTTTACCACCACAGATGATCAGGCATACTTAGGGGATATGTATCCTGGTGAGTCGAGGACCGCAATATTCGACCTAAATGTGGCAAAAGATGCAACGTTAAAGGATTATTCAATAAACAGCGAGATAAAATACAAGGATGAACGAGGAAAAAGCCAGTATTCGGATAACCTCAAAATACCAGTGTATGTTGGTCCCGCAGACCCCCTTAATGCCTCTGTTGCTGTTGGAGTTGTGCTTTTGATAGGTATCATCGGTACCCCTGTATATATGATATCCAGAAAGAAGAAGGAGAATAATTACAAAAGATATATGGAGAACAAAGAAACAAAGACAAATGAGAAATAATGTATTCTGTGAAAGTATTATTATGAACACCTTGATCAAATCACTTCAACAACTTGGTCTGACAGTCTACGAGGCTAAAGTGCTCATAGCACTTACACGCTATGGTAGCGGAACTGTGGCGGATATCCATGCATTATCGGGTATTCCGCGCTCCGCTGTGTATGGTGTGCTCACCAAGCTTAAGGAAAAAGGGATCATAGATACCCAGAGCACTAAACCCATGCGTTATAAGGCAATAGCTCCAGACCAGATCATTGACAGGCTGAAAGCAAATTATGAAAAGGCTGTTGAAATATCTCTGGAGCAGCTTGAAAAGATATATAACGCACCCGACATCCTTGAGGATGACGATGCTGTATGGAATATCAGTGGCGTGAAGAATGTTACTGATAAGATTGTCCAGATGTTAGAATCGGCCAAGGAAGAAATAGTACTGGCATCCACCTACCCTTCGCTAGACATGGCTATGGATGTTTATCCGATCATGGAAATTATCATGCAGAAACTTCAGGAGAAGATAGATGAAGGTGTTAAGGTACGGATCACTATTAATAAAAAGCAAGCTATAAGTAAAAAGTTCCAAGGGGCTGAAGTAAAGGTCTATCCAGGGGAAGTAAGTGATAATTTGCTAAGGGGTGGGATTCTGGTGATAGATAACAATGAACTTCTGATCATCACTATAAAGAACGAGACCATTCCTATGAACCTTGCTGCGACGTGGTACAAAGGGAAAGAACAGATATCTATTTTCAGACATTTTATTGAGATGGAGTGGCAAGTATGCAAACCTATAGGCTCGCACAACAATGGCATATGAATCAGTACATTTATGAGCCTTTCCGACATCCCTCCTGTCAATGAAGAAGGATAGTGAAAAGGAAATAATCTCCACTCTTAAGTATGTCTCCCACATGAAATCTGAGCTCATGCTGTCGGAGATCAGGAATTACATTACAAGTGACATGTCGGTCGAACAGATATATGGTGTTATCAGGCCCTTTCTGTACGAACTGGATATTGATGTCATTCAAGAGGGTGCTGATCTTAGGCTGAGACGGTCCCCTCCAGCAGTGGTAATGAAGCTTACAGAGAACGAGATAAAGAAAAATGAGCTTTTCTTTAGGTCTGCAGTGGTTTCGGCAAAACTACAGACGCTCATAGAACAGTATATCAGCAAGAAGACCGCAAAGCAGTGGAACGATCCGGTTGTCCTGGACAGGATCAGAAAAGCGGTTTTGGACCAGAAGGATCTATACTGGAAAGAAGGCAGTTCCCGTAAAATATCTTATAAAAAAGGATACAATGTGCTGGGATATCTTGCTTATCAGTTCCCGGTATATTTTGTGCAGTTCCAGCATATACTGTATGATATGGCTCTGTCCGGTATACTCAAAACACGTATGAAGGTCCTTGATGTAGGTACAGGTCCAGGTACCGTACCTCTGGCTATTGCTGATTTCTACAAACGGCTGGAAGGTCGCAAGGTCGACATTCACTGTGTGGAACTGTATGATGAAAATATTGAAGCTTTTAATTCCATTGTTCCGCAATACGCATCTGATTACGTAACTCTGCACGAGCCTATAAGGTCAGACGTGTGTAAAATAAAACCGGAGAGCTTGCCTGAGAACATCGACCTTATGGTGTTCTCTAATGTGCTCAATGAGATCAAGGATGTTACTATAGAGCAAAAAGCTGACATGGTATTGAAACTGGCTCAAAGGCTTGCACCTGATGGCAGTATACTTGTAATAGAGCCTGCGGACAGAACTAACTCGGTGGAACTGCGCAGGTTGAGCATTGCGCTTAAAGAGGCGGGCCTTGGTATATACGCTCCATGTTCCTTTATATGGAACACAGGTTGCAGTCTTAAAGAGTGCTGGAGCTTCGAGCAAAAGCAGGATATTAATCCAACGCTGCTGATGCACAGGCTTGCAGAGTGCGATGAGCCATATCGTTACATCAATACAGACCTTAAATATTCTTATTTTATAGTGAGAAAGGATGGTCTTACCAAAGAGTGTTACAGGGTCCCTCCAAAAGCACGATTTGCACGCTTCTCTAAAATAGGTATGCACAAAGATAAGCGCATTAATGTGGTATGTTCCCTGATGTCAGGTGATCTGGGAGATGGAAAGTACAGTCTTTACAAGCTGTGTGACGGCACATCCAGAAAAGCCGTATATGCTGTACTTCCATGGCACAATGTCACCGAGGACAATAGCCTTATTAAACGGGCTAAGTACGGAGAGATATTAGAGATCCATAATGTGCTTGTGAACTACAATAAGGAAAAGGACGCTTATAATCTTCTTCTTAGCAAAGGAAGTACAGTTGGTCGTGCTGGCTATGAAAACGATGATTAGTCACCTTTTTCTGGTTTTAGTTCCCCAGACGTTTTATTTATTCAGTGATAACTGCGGTTTCATTTGAAGTTTAAGAAGTTCTTTAATATGTGCTCTTCCATATTATGACCAGCAGTTCAAAAGGGAGAAATTCATGAACCGATCACAATTCATAATGTACGGATCGATCGCTATGCTTCTTGTCCATATGGCAGGAGCAACAGCATTTGCAGGCAATGTGGCTGTTTCCGAGCCTGCAATAGCAATCACAGAAAAGGTCATATCTTCCACTGTAGGTGGTGTGATCTCCAATGCAGGAGAGATCATTGAAATGGACAAGATAAGTGCTGACCCAAGCTATCATCATCTGATGTTACAACCCGGGACCATTGGGAACTTCAGTGTTACCGTAACAAACAAGGAAGATGTTGCAGTTACACTGCATCCCAGATTGGTAATTACACCATATGCTTTTGGTCACATGGATGAGAGCTGGGTTACGATAGCTCCTTCAGAGAAAGTCCTTGAGGCAGGAGAAAAGTCACAGTTCGATGTAAAGGTATCCATTCCCGAAGATGCAGAGACAGGGAATTATGCTGCAACGCTATCTTTTATGGAAAATGTACCTGAAGGAGACATATTGTACCAGGGATCCCCGGGCATTGTGCAGCTGTACGTAGACGTCTGGATACCACCCCAAGTGCAGATCTTCACAACAAACATATATGATAGGGTGGAAGCTGGGAAAATATACGATTATGAGATCATGCTGATGAATACTGGTGACTCCGAAATTGCCATAGCCCCAAAGCTTGTGGAGAACATGTACTATCCCATGGAGGACATATACCCCCCAATAGTTGCTGATGTAAGCTCAGTGTCAATGGACTCTGCAGTATCGATGCCATATTATAGAGTATACCAGCAGGCCTTTGGAACTGATGCCATTACGATCACAGCCCCGTTAAGCATAAAGCCGGAAGAAAACGCTATTGTAAAGGTACAGGTAAATGTGCCTGCTGATGCAAAAGAGGACTTTTCGGGCAGCATAGATCTGGATATAGATGATCCAGGTGTTCGCGGATATGCAGATCTGGTGCCTCTTAATTTTCATGTGGCGGTAAAGCCTGAAAAGCCCTATGAGATCCCTTTCAGGGTAAATGATAATGGAACAGTTATCATCGAGCTTAAGTCATATGATATGTATCTCTCAAGCAGCAGTACAAACCCATCCTTTGAGGTGAGGCTAATAGACCCACAGGGCGAGGAGGTCGAAGTGGTCCAGAAAACCATACAGTATGATGGTATGGTCACAGTGAGGAGCATTCCCTACCCTGTTTCCAAGATATCAGGCAATGATACAGAATATCAGAGCTATTCACAGGCCTATGCGGAAACTTATATGGCGCAGGCATCTGCAGGTCAGTGGACCCTGTCAGTGATGCCGCATAGCACGGAGACCTTTGAGTACTCCATAAATATCGAACCTTCCCAATGAACATGAAGTGAAGTTGCCAGCCTGACGGGAACTAGAGGGGAAGCTGGCACTTCCCATCCTTTATGCTCATGCTGATCTGGTCACCGCCAACTGAAAAGGGAACAGAGGCTCTTGTATTTATATTGAATCCTACCAGAAAACTTCCTAGGATCTCTTTTTGATCTTTTGCTATCTTTAGCTGCAGAAAATCGTGAGTATAGCGAGAAGGTATTCCTATTACGGCATCAGAGATGCCTTCAAGAGCATCTAATCGCGGGCATGGCTGTTCTGTGACAAACATACAGATTGGGTCATCCATATTGCTGTTCCTTACGGATCTTTTGTCATAGAAAACGATATTTCCCATGATAAATGGATCAGCATCTCCACCGAGCTCATTTATCGTATTAGGGTCTTGTATATCCTCACCTATCATTTTTCCTTTATGGTACATTTTTATGGTATTTACCGGCCAATCGTATTCTTTGTTCACCATTAGAGAAAGGACCACATCAGAGCACAGTGCTCTTTTCATTCCAACATTGTGTTTCTGTCCGATCATCTTGGAACCGATCTGTTCATCCAGCAGTTCAAGTTCTTTTATCTTATATAAGTCTGCTGTATCAAGAGGTATTACTCTACAAACGCCTTTGACAGATATCAGTTCTCTTTTCGCTGTTTCGATCATTCTTGTTAGCTGGCTCATTTTTGCTATGGTTTCTGTCATGAGTTAAAGATATGATTTATCTTATTTAAAATACTAGTATATCTAAATTAAATATAAAGAACTATACTCATTAACTTAAAACATGTTTTTTAAACTACTTAGTATACATTCGTGGAGGGAATTTTGCTCAATAAATCAGCAATTCATTTTTATTCTATTAATTACATTAAATTGGCTTGTGGACATTCCAGTCCATTTCCAAATCCGGAAGGTCAAGTTAGATGAACCGAAATACTTTGATATACTCCCAGAAGAAGTATGCGCCAAAACCTAAAAGTCTTGGGCCCGTATCCAGTCTTGAAGAACATGTGAACCCTGACTGGTGGAAGAAGATATTCAATTCCCTTTATCTGAAGACAGATGCTGATGTAGTAGGTGATTCAGAGATAACCAGGGAAGAGATAGATATGTTCCTCTCTGTTCTAAACCTTTCGAAGGAGAGCAGGGTCCTGGACCTATGCTGTGGACAGGGGCGTCACTCTTTGGAAATGGCAAGACGAGGTTTCAAGAATGTAGAAGGGTTGGACAGATCACATTACCTTATTCAAAGAGCAAAAAGCACTGCAAAAAAAGAGGGGCTGAACGTACGATTCAAGGAAGGGGATGCGCGTAAAACACCATATTTGACCGACAATTTTGATGCTGTGTTCCTGCTGGGGAACAGTTTCGGTTATTTTGAAACTTCCGAAGAGGATCTGAGGGTGCTTAATGAAGTAAAAAGAGTGCTCAAACCCTGGGGAAAAATTATGCTGGATGTGACCGATGGGTCTTATCTGAAATCAAATTATCAGCCCAGATCATGGGAGTGGATAGATAAACATAATTTCGTATGCAGAGAACGTTCCCTATCCATCGATGGTCAGAAACTGATCTCCAGAGAGGTCATCGTCAATGATGAACAGGGCGTCATTGCCGATCAGTTCTATGCAGAAAGGCTTTATACTCAGGAATCGCTTCAGGAGCTTCTCAAAAAGGCTGGTTTCATTGATACCGAGGTCGTAACCTCCCTTGGGGTCAACAGTAAGAGAAACCAGGACCTTGGCATGATGGAGAAGCGCATAATAATTACAGCTATACTGCGCAAGGAATGGACAGAGCCAAAAAAGAAGGTCCATGCGATGCAAAAGAATGTAGTGGTAGTATTCGGTGATCCATCCAAGAGGGATTCTCTGAAACCATGCGGTGTTTTCGATGATGACGATCTGTACACCATTGACCAGCTAAAAGGAGTTCTTAAGGAAAAAGAGGAATATTCCTTCAGGTTCCTAGATAACCATGACACCCTTATACAGGACCTGCAACGACTTAAGGGAAAAGTGGACTTCGTTTTTAATCTTTGTGATGAAGGCTACTCCAATGATCCGCTGAAAGAACTGCATGTACCGGCTCTGCTCGAGATGTTGGGTATACCTTACACAGGTTCGGGGCCACAGTGCCTTGCCTTCTGCTATGATAAAGCTCTGGTAAGGGGTATTGCTAAGGAGCTCGGTGTGCCTGTGTCCGAAGGTGTCGTCATTAAGGCAGAGGATGTTCTGTTCGAAGTCCCCATGCAGTTCCCGGTAATAGTCAAACCTAACTTTGGGGATTCAAGTTTCGGCCTCAATCAGCATAGTGTATGTTACGATCGTGATGAGGTCGTAAGGGCGATCTATGACATACGGGAAGGGCTGGGTTATGACAAACCTATCCTCATCGAAGAGTTCCTCACAGGCAAGGACCTGAGCATAGGCATTATAGGCAATCCCCATGAGAACTATACTGTGCTGCCGATCATAGAAGAGGATTATTCAGTACTTCCTCCTGAATTGCCCCGAATGTGCGGGTATGAGGCAAAATGGATACCGGATTCTCCATACTGGAAGATCCGCTCTATTGCTGCTGACATATCCAAGGAAATGGAGGAGTTCATATTGGACTGCAGCTTAAAGATGATCAAGAGGCTCGAGTGCAGGGATTACACACGCCTTGACTGGAGAATGGATGCAGCAGGTAACCCAAAATTGCTGGAAGTGAATCCCAACCCAGGATGGTGCTGGGACGGGCACCTGGCTAAAATGGCAGCACTGGCAGACATATCTTATCAGGAAATGATCGCCAGCATCCTCAAAAGCGCAGAAGAGAGGATAACAGGGGCAGAAGCGATCAAGAGTGCGGGACCTGTTTCAGAATTTAATTTCAGGCTATGTTAGCAGCAGCGTAGGGAATGATGTTTAGTATTGGTGCATGTCGTGGTGGTGTGGGCCAAGAAGGTAACTGAAGAGTCACCGAGGACAATAGCCTTATTAAACGGGCTAAGTACGGAGAAATATTAGAGATCTATAATGTGCTTGTGAACTATAATAAGGAAAAGGACGCTAATAATCTTCTTCTTAGCAAAGTCAGGACAATATCTTTTATCCATTACGTAATAGCTTGAATTTCAATTGCGATGCCATTGCACTAGTGATATTTGCGCATGATTTGCATGTGAACAGGTTTACCAGATATCTTGTATCCATTTATGATGGACTTGGTAATGAGCTCGTTGGGATAAAGTGAAATTCAGATAACTCTCTGATGAACAATGAAATTTTATAAATCCACACTTACCACTACGGTCAATTGCCGGAAGAAAGAGAGCTGATGACCGTAAGATCATTAATGGTATCCTTCTAATAACTGGTTGCAGATGGAGAGATATGTAAGCTATGTATGATATCAGATAATTGTCTAAAAAAGCTAAAAATGTTCAGAGGAGCTATTGGACAATTCTTTGCATGGTTGAGACTGGGACCTAGAAAACTGGCAAGCATATATGAACATTTTAATTGTTCTTAATAGATCTTTAGATACTGTATCCTTTATGTTATATTGGAAAAAGGTGTGAGAGAAGTTTTAAAATGAGTTAGATTATAACTAGATTTATATCATAAAAAATAGAGATAGTTTTATTTACAGATAAGTAAATATTATTATCACAATTAGCTATGGGTGGTCGCATGCTAAAAAGAAGAATAACTTACATGATCATATCGTTGACCTTAATGTTCTTTTTCTCATTTACTGTACTTGCAGCAGATGAGAGGGTCCCTGGAACTGACAGTCGTGCCTATGCCAACACCGTTGTTGAAAAGGAACTAGGGGGGGCAGCTAATATCAATAATCTTGATAGCTATATAATAGGCGTTGTAGACATGAAAACCATGTCATTGGGTGGTGGATATGTAATAGTGGATATGGGTGCAAATGAGTTGATCCTTGATGAGGAAGGAGATGATCTGAGAGTATATGAAAAAGATCAGATATTCTACGGCATGGATACTCCCGAAACTTATGAGGTCTTTGTCAGTCAGGATCTTCAGACTTGGAAATCTCTGGGAGAAGGAACTGGGACAGCCGAATTCGATCTTGCAGGCTCTGGTCTTAGCTGGGCCAGATACGTAAAAATAGAGGACAGAGAAACAAGCACATCAGGAAGAGAGCCTGGATCAGATATAGATGCTATTGAAGCCCTTCATTTCGGAGAAGAACCTAAAGGTGTCATATCAGTGCCTTCAACACCCGGATTTACATTGATCTCAGCTATCATGATGTTTTTTGCACTTCTGTTCATAAGAAGGGAAGAATAAGAGAATGTCTTTCTCTTCTTTGCTTTTTTTGCTTCAACTCACATCAATTTTTTCAATTGTTTTGAGGTTGTAATTCCAGAACCAGGAGATGGCATATTTCGCCATCTGCAATTTATTGTGCCAGTATAGAAGTTCAGAAAATTCGATCGAACGCTTGAAGCCCTTGGTCATATTTCAAGGATACATGTTCAGCAAAAAACTTTTATAAAAATAAAACTATGTTTATAACAATATACGATTTGTTTTATTTTTATTGAGGTGAGAATCTGAAGTTACAGAACATCAATTTGAAAACAAAACTAATGCTCTATATTGTTCTTGGCGTCACACTGGTAATGTGTGCTTCCAGTTACTTGATCATTTCCCAGGTAACCGAGCAGGCCAATAAGCTGACCTATGCAGATGCAGAAAATACCGCATTAGCCAATGCACAGACATTCGATGGCCAGTTCCAGAGAAATATCATTGTTGCAGAGACACTTGCAAGTACCATGGAAAACTATAACTCAGGAAACAGGGATGAAGTAAGTGCCATAGTAAAAGACCTGTTCCTTACTACCCCGGGTGTCCTGGGAGCCTATGTGGGTTTTGAACCCAATGCTTTTGATGGTGCAGATGACCAATTTGCCAATACGGCCGGTCATGATACTACGGGTAGGTTCATGCCTTACTGGAATACCTTGGGCGGCTCACTTGTATTAGAACCTTTGAAAGATACTGATACCTCTGATTATTACCAGTTGCCTTTTAAATTAAAAAAGACCGTAGTCCTTGAGCCATTCGTATATAATGGTGTCCTGATGGTAAGCTATGTAACCCCCATCATCAAAGGAGGCAACGCCATAGGGATCAGTGGTTTGGACGTTTCACTCAGTGAAATAGATAGCGAGGTCGGAAAGATCTCTATATATGACACAGGTTATGCTTTCATGACCAGCAAGTCAGGTGTTTTCCTCTCTCATCCGGTCAATAAGGGTTGGATAGGTACCAAATCTATCAAAGATGTGAACGCGCCAGGCTATGCAAAGATGGCACAGGATATCAATGCTGGTAAAAAGGGAACTATAGCTTCAGTAGACCCTGTAACTGGCAAAGATGTGGTGTTGTTCTATGAACCGATACCTTCCTCTGATTTTGCGCTAGTGCTGACCATCCCAGAAGAAGAAATGCTGGCCGGAGTTACAGCTCTGAGGAACAATTTGATCATTATATCGATCGTTGCAATTGGTTTTATGGCATTTGTAGCCTATCTGATCGCAAGGTCCATAACTAACCCAATCAATAGGATCGTTGAGGATTTCAATAATATATCCAATGGGGCTGTAGATGGGAAATTGGATATAAGGGCAAACACCGATGTTGACATAGACTTTAGGAAAATTCCAGCTGGATTGAACCTTATCATGGACAATATGAACAATATGGTAAGGATGATAGGGGTAAATGCAGCCAATATTGCAGCTTCTGCGCAGGAAATATCTGCAGCATCTGAGGAGATGACAGCTTCCTCCACTGAAGTTTCAAGTAATGTTGGGGAGATAGCAAAAGGTTCGACCACTCAATCCCAGAAAACAGAAGAAGTTTCCAGGGCAATGAATGATATGACCCAGAGCGTACAGGAAATAGCAATAAATGCACAGAAGGCTGCCGAAACTGCAACAGTGACAAGTGATACGATAAAAGATGTAGGGATGCAGTCTGAGAACCTTATTGTGCAAATGAGCTCTATACAGTCAGCTGTAGGTGAGTCTGCTGATGTGATTCGCGACCTTGATATGAAGTCCAAAAAGATCGATGAGATCGTTAACCTTATCACCAGTATTGCAGATCAGACGAACCTGCTTGCACTTAATGCAGCAATTGAGGCAGCGAGGGCTGGTGAACAAGGCAGGGGATTTGCAGTTGTTGCCGATGAGGTACGGAAACTAGCTGAAGAGTCACGGGATGCTGCAAAGGAAATAGCAGTTCTGATTAAGGACATACAGGTCGGTACTGAGAACGCTGTTGCAGCCATGCAAAACGGTACTGAGCAGGTGAACACAGGGTCTGTGGCGCTTTCTCAGACAGTAAAGGCTGTACAGTCCATTGTGGAAAAAAGCGGAAAGGTTGCACTTATGGCGCAGGATATCGCTGCTGCTGCGCAGGAACAGTCTGCCAGTATAGAGGAGGTCACGTCCTCCGTTGAAGAAATATCGGCCATTTCAGAGCAAGCTGCTGCGGGTACACAACAGGCTTCTGCGGCTGTGGAAGAACAGACATCTTCTATGCAGGAACTTGCTAAGTCAGCTCAGGAACTTGCAAAGCTCTCCGATGATATGCAGGCTTATGTCGCACGCTTTTCACTGAAAGGTGAGGAGTAAGGACTGAAAGGTCCTTTACTCTCTTCTTTTTTTTAATATTTTCATTTTAATTTATCTTGATCGACTGTTCTCTATTATCTCTACTTCAAACTGTTCGTTATTTGCTTTGATGCAAAAAGTTATTAAAGGCACAGGAGTATAGCAGAGGACACTTTTATCCATCATTACATTAACAAAAAAGTAGAGTTGATATATGTGGCAATAGAAAAAGGAGATTTCATAAAGATAATATATATAGGACGGCTAGAGGATGGACAGGTCTTTGATACCACCAACGAAGAGCTTGCAAAAGAAAATGGTATCTTCAATCCCCGTGGTATGTATGGAGGGGATGTTGTCATAGTAGGTTCTGGCCATACTATTAAGGGCTTAGATGAGGATTTTATAGGTAAAGAGGTAGGATATACAGGAACACTGGAGATCCCTCCTGAAAAGGCGTTTGGTGTTCACAATCCTGCTCTTGTGGAATCTGTTTCTATCACAAAGGTTGCAACACAGCTTAAGGATACCCGTGCATATCCTGGTATGGAGGTCGAAGTGGATGGCAGGAAGGGTGTTGTACAGAAGATCATAGGACGCAGGCTGCGTGTGGATTTCAACCACTCTCTAGCAGGACGTACTGTCACCTACGAGTACACCATTGAAAGGAAACTGGAAGAAACAGAGGAAAAGGCAAAGGGATTACTTGCTCTGTATACCGGTGATCCCAGACTGGATATAGAGGTCACTCCTGAGCTGATCCGTGTGATCATACCCATAGAGTTCAGCTTCAATCAGAGATGGCTTATCTCTAAGGGTCGTATAGCTCATGAGCTTATAGAGAACCTGGATATACCAAACCTGGAATTCGTTGAGAAATATCCATACGTACAAAAGACCCCTGAAGCTGAAGCAGAAGGGGCAGCAGCTTCTGAAGAAAATGAAAGCGAAGAATAATATTTTTCGCTATATCAATTTTTCAGATGCCATTACGCCATCTAATCAAAAGTCTTATATTCAAAAGTAGTATTAAGAATACCACACTCATTTGAACATTGCTGAGGTAGCCAAGTGGACTACGGCGCCGGTCTTGAAAACCGGTAGTGCTTGCGCGCTGCGGGAGTTCGAATCTCCCCCTCAGCGTTAAAATAGTATTTTATAGCCCCACATTTTCACTTTGCTTACAAAAACCTATATTTAGAAAACTGGTGGGTAGATCTGAACGCCTTAATTGTTCTTAATGGTTTTTTTGATATTGTATGTTTCCTGTTGTGTTGGAAATGGGTGTAAGAGAAGTTTTGAAATGGCCCCCATCCTAAATTGATCTTAAAGGTCCTGTCTGCACTCACAACATTTAGCACCTATAATTAAAATCAATTAGTAGCATTCCACTTATCACTAATAGATGATATGAGCCCCTTGAATAAAAATACGCTCATTATTGGCATATTACAACTGTAATCCTGGCAAACATAAGCCCTGGGCCTTCCATCGCCCATTATCATGTTTTTGGTGTAGGGTGCAAGTTCTTCCATACTGTCATCTTCTTTTAATAACAGTACCATGTTCGGAAGAAAAGGCCTGTTCAAAATGGATAACATTTCTTTTGTATCTTCATCTTTTTTATTTCCTGCAATGACCACTTCGTAAGCCTGTCCTACAATAAAGTCCAAAGCTTGCAGAAATTGAGGATATGCCATGGGCATCGTATCTATCTGACTGGAGAATACTTTCATAGATGCATAGGCTTTCTCTTCAAGGTATGTAGTGCCTGTCATCCGGGATAGTCTTATAAGGTTCAGCATGCTTACAGAGTTCCCGGATGGGATCGCTCCGTCATATACATCCTTTTTTCTGAACAAGAGGGTCTCAGAATCTTTTGAAGTATGGAAAAATCCTCCCTCATCATCCATGAAATCATGCATCTGTAAGGAATTAAGCCTCAGTGCATGTTCAAGATATCTTTTTTCAAGTGTGGCCTGATACAATTCAATGAGACCCCAGACAAAGAAGGCATAGTCTTCCAGAAAACCATTTATTGAGGCTTCTCCATCCCTGTAACGATGTAGCAATCTACCATCGCGGGATGACATATGCTCGAGGATAAAGTTCGCAGCCTCAGATGCAGCTTGTGCATATTCCGACCTTTCAAAGGCCCTGGACGCTTTCCCAAGAGCAGCTATCATCAGTCCGTTCCAGTCCGTAAGCACTTTATCATCCTTTGAAGGATGTATTCTTCTTTCTCTTGCAGCAAAAAGTATCTTTTTTGAAGATTCCAGCTTTGACAGCAATTCATCTAAGGAAAGGCCCAGTTCTCGGGCTATTTCATACATAGGCCTTGTCAGGTGTAGTATGTTCTGCCGGGTGGTGATACCTGATATTTCTTCTTTATAATTACCTTCAGATGATACTTCATACACTTTACATACAAGGTCTGCTGTCTCAACAGGAAGGATATCATATATCTCTTCTTTCTTCCAGAGATAGAATTTACCTTCTACTCCTTCGCTATCTGCGTCCTCTGCACAGTAAAATGTTCCTTCAGCAGAGCGCATGTCTCTTAGCACATACTTTATGATCTCTTCTGCCACCTGCCTATGATCTTCAATACCTGTTACCTGAAAACTTTCGGTGTATGCCATGATAAGCATTGCCTGATCATAGAGCATTTTTTCGAAGTGAGGTACCAGCCACCCCCCATCCGTAGAATAGCGATGAAAACCGAACCCTATGTGGTCATATATGCCTCCTCTGCGCATAGCATCTAGGGTTTTTGTCACCATTTGCAGTGCTTTGGGGTTTCCGGTACGATGCCAGTATCTGAGAAGAAATGTGAGGTTGTGTGGAGAGGGGAACTTTGGTGCCCGACCAAATCCTCCTGCCTGCTCATCAAAAGCCGAAAGTAGCTGTGAGTAACCATTGTGCAGGGTCTTTTCATCCAATTCGGTACATGTGCTTTTGGCAGATATTTGTACCATTGCAGAAGAAAGAGTAGCTTTCAGTTCTCTGGCCGTTTGCAGTATATCTTCCTGCTGTTGCATCCATACCTTCGCTATGTGAGGTATGAGCTCAAGCATTCCGGGATTTCCGAACCTACTCCTCTTCGGGATATACGTAGCTGCAAAGAAAGGTTCCTTGTCAGGCGTCATTAATATTGTGAGTGGCCATCCTCCCCTTCCTGTGATGGCCTGGCAGACATCCATATAAATGCTGTCGATGTCCGGTCTCTCTTCTCGATCTACCTTGATACAGACGCACGTTGTATTCATGAGCTCGGCAACTTCTGGATCTTCAAATGATTCTTTCTCCATGACATGGCACCAGTGACATGTGGAGTATCCAATGGAAAGAAAGATTGGTTTATTTTCAGCTTTTGACCGTTCGAAAGCTGCTTCACCCCAGGGATACCATTGTACAGGATCATAAGCATGCTGAAGCAGATAAGGACTTTTTTCATTTATGAGAAGATTGGGTGGTCTGTGTCTGGTATCATAAGGCTGATCACTGTTGTTTGATGTATCGCTCATGGTCTTGCTCCCACATTATTGACAAATATCCAAATATCCATTTAGTTAGGGACCTATTTGTTGTTTATTGTTTATTTTGGTTTGTGATATTGAACATTCAAAGAGCAGAATAATGCCGTTTCAGGATTCATTCAATACATTTCAAACTTCCTTGTTCTAACTTATTTTGAGCACATATTGATAATAGATGTTCATATTATTAGGCATGCCTAAATATTATAGCGCAGACAAGCTTATATACTAAAACACCCTAGATAGAGTAGTTCACTCGTAGTATGCCTATTTAATATGACATTACTAGCTACTGACAAGGCATTTGCGTCCTTGTTCTGTATGCAGGATGTTCTAAAGAACCGCAGTTGACAGAAAAACCAATAAGATTGTCGCAGAGGTATGAATTATGGCTCCACCTATCCCCCTTGCAATGATTTCCGAAGGTACTGAAACCAAAGTTGCAGGGATCAATGCAAGCCGATCACTTGCAGACCGCCTGAAAGCTATGGGTTTTATCGAGAACTGTTCTCTGAAAGTGACAAGGGATCACATGGGTTCTCTGATAGTGGAAATGAACGGCTGTAAATATGCGCTGGGTAAAGGTATGGCTTCAAAGATACTTGTACGCCCGCTAAACTGATCTGATCTTTTCTTTTACCCTTTACTTTTTTGATACATAGATAAGTATAAGCTAAAAAGAGAATCTGACATGTGTGCCAGAAAACTTTTTCTGAGCTCTCTGTCATCACATAATATTTTAATTGGCTTTTGAAATGCCATGCTTAGGTCAGATAAACTATAAGTAGATTCAATAAACAGCTGCTGTGCAAAATTTTTTACATATACACTGCTTGCTATTTATATAAAAATAAATTATAAACCATAATAGAGCCTATTTTCAAAAAAGAAGCTTTTATAGATGTATTTGCTCTGATTTTAAGCGAAAAATGTATATATGATTAAAATTTATAATTTCATTGAACTGATAGAAATGACCTTATTTCAGATTGAGGTATTACAATTTATAGAAAAAAGAAAATTGAGGTGCTTGATCTCATAAAAATATTTGGGAGAAACCCTTCCAAAGTAATTTCTTTGGTAAAACAAGGAATCCCGAAACAAGAAATATTTGAAAGGACGAAACAAACTGTAGGTCTCTACAACGTGAACTTCGATGTTTACGAAGGTGAAACCTTTGTACTTATGGGACTCTCAGGTTCAGGTAAATCAACTCTTTTACGGTGCTTGAACCGCCTTATAGAACCCAGCGACGGGCGCATACTCATCGATGGCAAGGATATAGCCACTATGGATGACACAGAACTAAGGGAGACCAGAAGAAAAAAAGTGAGCATGGTATTCCAGAGTTTTGCTCTTTTGCCTCACAGGACAGTTATTGATAATGTGGCTTTTGGACTTGAGATACAAAACATATCAAAAGAAGAACGATATATCAAAGCAGAAGAAGCCATTGCCAAGGTTGGTCTTAAAGGTCATGGATCAAGCAAAATATCGCAACTGAGCGGAGGGATGCAGCAGAGAGTAGGGCTTGCCAGGGCACTTGCTACAGACCCTGATATTCTGCTTATGGACGAGGCATTCAGTGCACTCGATCCACTCATTAGGACCGAAATGCAAGACGAATTACTTGCACTGCAGAGCAAACTCAGAAAGACCATTGTATTTGTATCCCATGACCTCGACGAAGCCCTGAAACTTGGAAATCGTATAGCTATTATGAAGGATGGGGTTATTGTTCAGATAGGAACAGCTGAAGAGATACTTACAAACCCTGCAGATGACTATGTATCAGGGTTCATTGCCGGGGTTGATAGGACAAAGATACTCACTGCAGAAAATGTAATGAAACGGCCAGAACCAGTGGTATCTATCAATTCGGGACTTTCAGTTGCAATGAGACTCATGAAAAAACATGGAATATCTTCAATATTTGTAGTTGATAGGGAGAAAAAAATAAAAGGACTACTCCTTATTGAAGATGCTGTTCAGGCTGTTAGAGAGAATAGGACATTGCATGATGCATTGATTACAGACATACCATTTGTTGCACCGGACCTACCTGTCAAGGACATAATTCCAATGGCATCTGATAGCAAATTCCCACTTGCAGTGATAAATGACAGCAATAAGCTCATGGGAGTTATAGTCAGAGGCAGTATACTTGGTGCCCTGCAATAAAAATGGAGGACAAGAATGATCTTACCCGAAATACCTATAGGTAATACCGTTGAAGCGGTCGTTTACTGGGTGAACGATAATCTTGGTTTTTTGCTGGATCTTTTTAGCAAATTCATTAATACACTTATATCAGAATTCAGGGAAGTGCTATTATTTTTATCGCCCATTGCATTCATTCTCATTGTTACTGCTATTGTCTATATAATTTCCCAAAGAGATGTGAAATTGACATTAGGCACAGTAATTGGTTTCTTGTTGATAGAAAATATGGGCCTATGGAAACTTTCTATGGAAACCATATCCCTCGTATTATCATCTGCGGCCATGGCTTTATTTATAGGGATCCCAGCAGGTATCCTGGCAGCAAAGAATGAAATTGCGTTCCATATTGTTAAACCGATACTTGATTTCATGCAAACAATGCCTTCTTTTGTTTATTTGATCCCAGCAGTGATATTCTTCGGATTGGGTAATGTTCCGGGACTTGTTGCAACAGTAATGTTTGCAATGCCACCTGCTGTCCGCCTTACGACCCTTGGTATCCGCCAAGTTCCTGTGGAATTGAACGAGGTTGCGAATGCTTTTGGTACGACGTCAACACAAAAACTTTTGAAGGTAGAACTTCCCATTGCCCTCCCGACAATCATGGCAGGTGTGAACCAGTGCATAATGCTTTCTCTTTCCATGGTGGTCATTGCAGCAATGATAGGTGCACGAGGGCTTGGATATCAGGTATTGGTAGGCATCCAGAGAGTTGATATAGCTCAAGGATTTGAAGCAGGTCTTGGGATTGTTATCATTGCTATCGTGCTTGATAGATTGACACAGAGCATTACTCCTAAAAACAAGATTTGACGGTTACGGGCCATTCGGCCTGTTTCATAGAATATATTGAACGTTGTGATAAAATGAAAAGGAAAATAAAAGCTCTCTCAGTATTTTTAGTGTTTATCTTTCTGATCATGATAAGCGGCTGTACTGACCAGGACACAACCAGAGATACCGGAACTGATGAGACAATCACTACTAAGAAAGTAAACATTGGCTATGTTCCCTGGGATGGCGAAATAGCTAGTACCAATGTCATAAAGCTTGTCCTTGAAGAGGCAGGTTATGATGTGGAAATAATAGCTGTTGATGCAGGTGCACTGTATCAGGGGCTAGCAGACGAACAGTTCGACTTTACGACTTCTGCATGGCTTCCCTTGACCCATAAGAGCTACTGGGAAAGATACGGGAAGAAAATTGATAGCGTTGCAGTGAACCTTGAAGATTGCAGTATAGGACTTGTTGTTCCTACCTATGTTACCATTGATTCAATTGAAGAGCTAAATGCAAATAAGGACAAATTCAAAGGTAATATAATAGGTATCGATCCCGGGGCAGGTATAATGCAGGCAACTGAAACTGCAATCGATGAATATGGGCTTGATTATGAACTTGTTGCTAGTAGTAGCGCAGGTATGGCATCTGAACTTAAGAGTTCAATAATGAATGAGAAATGGATAGTTGTGACCCTATGGTCACCACACTGGGCATTCAACAGTTTTGACCTAAAGTACCTGGATGACCCACAAGAAGTCTATGGTGAAGCAGATCATGTGGAGACTCTAGCAAGAGTAGGGCTTGAAAAAGAAAATCCTGAACTTTATCAGATCATCAGTAGATTCAGTTGGACCCATGAAGATATTCAGTCTGTTATGGCAGACCTTGCAGACGGTATGTACGAAGAGGATGCTGCCAAAAAATGGGTTGAGAACAATCCAGATAAAGTTCATGAATGGATCGGTGAGAACTGAAGTTCTCTCTCATTCTTTTTTGTGAAAATAGAATTAGATGGTTATTCTTTTTATTAGTTCTGTATTCTATCATTATTGTTAAAGCATAAATTGAAATACTTGGATTTCCAATAATTAAAAATATAATAATGGGGTTTGAGTATGTCAGGAAATAGAAATATTGTTTCAATAATAGGACCTCTGCGTAAACCTAAATTAATGGGCTTTGCCAACGATAGCTTTACTCTCATCGTCACAGAGGAGCAGAGCATTTTTGCTAAATTAACAACAGAGATCATGAAAAAAGTGGTAGAGGATGCAAGGCAGCAAGCTAAAAAGGAAGGAAAGGGGTTTTTTGGACAATGGGGAAGCCAGATAACTGGCGGAATGAACTATGCTCAAAGGTATATCAACATGGAACCTGATGAGATACTGAAAGAAGATCCAGCTAATTTCTTTATTTCAAATTCCAGTATCGATTCAGTGAAGATAAGATACAGGGATACTGATGACGAGGACAGTTCCGGCAAGTCTGAATGGACAGTAACTATCCAGGCACGTTCACAGAAATTAAAATTCAATTATGATACTGATCCAAAGAATGAACTGAAAAGGGCATATGGTGAACTGGTCAGATAAAGAGGTCTCATATAGCCTTCCGTATTAAATTGTCAGTAATGCTATGACGCTCTAAATAGAGCTCTTATGTGAAGGTCTGTTCATCCAGCTAAAAACCATCATAGCCAGTATTGAACATATCACAGCGAACATCATTGTTTGCTTGAATCCAAAATATTGCATGATCAGTCCACCGATTATCGATCCTGCAATGTCTGCTGCAGATGTTGTGGAATTCAAAATACCCGCAGAACTTGCTTTTTCAATGCTCCTCTCCACAACCAACTGATTTGCACCTACGTACAAGAAAGACCATCCAAAAGCTATCAGTATCATTCCAAGAACAATAGAACAGAAATCCTGTGCAAGAGAATAGCTTATAAAGGATAGCCCGGAAATGATGATGCCCCATTTGATGAGCCATTCGTTCCTGAACTTATCCAGCCTGCGCATGACGATGAATTGTATGAATGGGTTGATGGCATATATGATCCCTATCCAGAAATTAGAAGCATCAAGGAAAATCATGTACAGAGGCAAAATGATCCACACAGCAACTGCACCCATGTGCCTCAGGAACATAGAAAGGTAGACATCAAGATTATTTCTTAAAACATCTAAAGAAAAATAACTCACTGAAATAGAAGGCCTCTGTGCGTCCGTAAGTCCAAGTGCTGCAAGGAAAGCAATGGTAAAGAAAAGAGATGAGAGAACGAAAAGGTGTTCTATGTTGCCTATGAACCCGGCAATCAGATATCCCGCCATCCATCCAAGTGAGCCAAAGGAACTGAATTTACCGATACTTCCCTTTTCATAATAAACACTAACAATAAGAGCAGCCGGGTATACCCCCACGCTGAAGCCCACCATCGCACGAATGGTAGCAAGGGAAGCGGCATTATATGCAAATACCTGCATAAAGAGAGATACTGCAGAAACTGCAAGCCCTGACAGAATAATAGGACGCAGACGATTACTATCAGCCGATTTGCCAAATATGAACGAAGAGAAAAAAGAGGCTGCTGAAAAGAAGGCGCTAATAAGACCGACTTCAAAATATGAAACTCCTAAGGATCGCGCGAAAACCGGTATGAATATACCAGACATCACAAGAGAAGAGTTTGTCAGAAATTGGACCAGGTTTAATATCATTGTTCATCGAATATCAAATATATTTATAACAATATATTAATTACCTCTATTTATTGAGAACTAATGACTTTAATGCTGTCCGATTAAAGCTAGCTGAACCTGGGGCCAAGGAAGGATAAGACCTTATTCAAACCAGGAGATGTCAAATATACCATGAAAAATATATACTTCTATCGAACTGATATTGGAAAAATAGGAATTGCTGAGAGCAATAATAGCATTACGAACGTATACATCAATGAAGAGAACCTTCCAGAGGATGCTAGATTGAATGAAACTGGAATATTGAAGGAGGCAAACAGACAGTTGCAGAACTATCTTTCAGGAAAACACAAAGTGTTCAAACTCCCTCTTGCTCCCACTGGAACAGAGTTCATGCTGCGCGTATGGGAAGCTTTAAGGTCCATTCCTTATGGTGAAAACAGAAGTTATGAAGAGATAGCACAGGAACTGGGTAATAAAAAAGCTTCAAGGGCTGTTGGACTTGCAAACAGCCGCAATCCTATACCTATATTTATCCCTTGTCACAGGGTTATAGGAAAAAATGGAAAACTTACAGGTTATAGAGCCGGCTTACATATAAAGGAACATCTGCTTGAACTTGAGAAACAGAACATGGAACATTAGGTATACAAGGCAGAGTTGCCTATTGACTTATGGAAGATAAACCTAAGTATGTGAATATGTAAAAGATCTACTTTAAGGTGAATAATATGCAGGATCGTATGAAACACCATCAGTTACAAGATGAACAAATAAAAGAGATATTGCTGAAAGCACCTGTAGGTAATATTGCGACCATAAATGAAAATGGGTATCCGTATGTTGTTCCGGTCCATTTTATTTATTATGGAGATAAGATATACATTCATGGCTTGCCAGTGGGGCAGAAGATCAGTAACATATTATCAAATGAAAAAGTATGTTTTCAGATCCATGACATGAAGGGTCTTATCCTTAATAGTTCACCATGTGAGATAAATACAGAGTATGAAAGCATCGTTATGACCGGAACAGCAATGATCGTTGAAGATCATGATCTGAAGAAAATCATCTTAAATAAGATCGTGGAAAAATACACCCCTCATCTAAATGGAGCATCACTGTCCGATAATATGGTAAAAGGCACAGGTGTTATTGAGGTCACGATCAGTGAACTTACTGGTAAATATTACAAATAGTATTGTAGTATTAAATGCCAGTGATCAATGACTGAAATTTCAGCTCTATAGAAAAACTCGAAAATTATACAATCTATTATAATCTGAAATTTTAGAATGCACGCCAATACATTGGTCGTATCTCCAGAATTAAGATAAATTATAGTGATTTTACGAGCATTTCTATTGAGCCCGCTATTGCAAACTTTATCTTCTGATCAATGGAATTAAATTGAACAGAAGCCTTTAACCTTTAATATACCAGGTAAATAGCTGAATTTTTATCCAATGACAATGAACAAATAGCAAACGATTATATTAAAATGCTATATAAGGCAAGAAAGAAGTGCAAGTTCGATCCGGGATAATGGTGATGATCTTATTAGTGAGTGAAATGAAGGTAATGTACTAATAGCATTTAAATTGTCTGATGAGGAGTAAAAATGCAGGAACCCCTGAAAAAGATAAAAGAAATAAGGCCATTGATACACCATATCACAAATTGGGTTACGATATATGATTGCGCGAATATCACACGTACATTTGGTGCTCTTCCCGTAATGGCCCATGCACCTGAAGAATGTGAAGATATGACACGCATCTCGTCTGCTCTTGTGCTTAACATAGGCACATTGACACATGAACTGGTCGATGCGATGATACTTTCTGCTAAAATCGCGAACGAGAAAAAAATACCTGTCGTACTCGATGCAGTTGGCGTAGGCGCTACGGGGTTCAGAGATCACATGGCTGCAAAGATCATCGATTCGGTCCATGTCGATATAATCAAGGGGAACTATTCTGAGATAGCAAAACTTGCTGGTGAAAAAGCTCAGACAAAGGGTGTGGAATCAACCTCCATCAATGCTGATCCCAAGCAGATAGCAAAAGAGCTTGCAACATCTAAGCTTTGCACTATAGTCATGACAGGAAAAAGGGACATTATCAGCAATGGTAAGAGAATATTCGTTGTCAAGAACGGACATGAACTAATGGGATCTATCGTAGGAACTGGATGCATGGTCGCTTCAGCTATAGGTTCTTTTGCTGCTGTCAATCCCGATCATTGTGATGCTGCAAAAGACGCTCTCTGTTATTTTGGAATAGCAGGAGAGCTTGCAGCAAAGGTCTCGCGTGGTCCAGGGAGCTTCAAGGTAAATTTATATGATGAGGTATCCAACCTCTCTGATGAAAAAGCAGAAAAGATGATGAACATTGAAGCATGCTGAACTATCTGGTAGAGAGAATATGATCACTAAAAAGGATATGCTAAAGGAGATCGACTTTTATCTTGTGACAGATTCCGGTCTTTCCAAGCAAGGAACTTTGTCTGATGTGCAAGATGCAGTTGAGTCCGGTTGCAGGATAGTTCAGTATAGAGAGAAGAACAAGAGCACAAAGAACATGATCGCAGAGGCCTTACAGATCAAAGCCATATGCAATGATGATGCGATATTCCTAGTGAATGACAGGATAGATGTTGCTCTGGCCGTGGATGCGGATGGAGTGCACATAGGTCAGGATGACATGCCTATAGATATTGCAAGGAGGATCCTTGGTGCTGACAAGATCATTGGTCTTACGGTCCACAGCACCAGTGAAGCCATAGAAGCTGAAAGAAATGGTGCTGATTATGTAGGGCTCAGCCCTATATTCGATACTACTACAAAAAACGATGCGGGGAAGGGTATTGGCATTGAGAAGATAAGGGATGTTAAAAATGTCATCAATATACCCATAGTTGCCATTGGTGGAATTAATAAGGAGAACTGTAAGAGAGTGATCGAGAATGGCGCTGATGGCCTTGTAGCAATATCCGCAGTGCTATGTAGTGACGATGTACAGCACGAAATAAAGGAATTCATTACTATTATCAGAAATGCTTTAGATCATATATCCTGATAGTATATGCAGCATTTCCTACAAGTTCAATCCCATGGGCTTGGTTCATAATTGCAAAAAGCGAAGTATTACAATGGTCCATAAAGGAGTAAGACAGTGCTTAATGAAAATGAATTACAGCGCTATCATCGTCAAATGCTGATGTTCGATGAGGCGGGGCAGGCACGGTTAAAAAGGTCCCGGGTGCTCATTGCAGGCGGAGGTGGATTGGGTTGCCCCGTAGCACTTTATCTTGCAGTTGCCGGTGTTGGATGCATTGACATTGTGGACCGGGATGTTGTGGAGATGAGTAATCTGAACCGTCAGGTGCTGCACTGGGAAAGGGACATAGGCAAACCTAAAGTATTTTCCATCCAAGAAAAGATCCGGAAAATAAACCCTGATATCAGGATCATTGCAAGACATGAGACCATAACTGAAGACAATGTCCTCGAACTTGCAAAGGATAGTGATATTATTGTGGATGCTTTGGATAATTTCTATACTAGATATTTGCTTAATTATGCGGCCTTGCAGAGTGGCATTCCTCTTGTACATGGAGCTATCCGGGGCTTTGATGGTCAGGTTATCACTATCGTTCCAGGTAAGACCGCCTGCTTGAAATGCGTATTTCCATCTGCGCCTCCTGAAGAACCATTTCCTGTGATCGGTGTGACCCCTGGTATTATCGGAACGCTTCAGGCAAACGAAGTGATTAAATACCTTTTACAGGTGGGCGAACTTCTTGAAGGGCGATTACTTGTATGGGATGGTCTGAATACGAAAATAAACACTTTTGCAATAAAAAGCAGAGATAACTGTGAAGCTTGTGGGAACCTAAAATACTAAAATAATATGAAGATTGATCAAGATAATATAGAAACTTATAGATATATCTTCAATATTTAGATATGATGAAATATATTTTACAGATAAAATTTTTGATACATCTATAGTATATAAATTCACTTAAATTTGTTACATATTAGATTTATCTATGTGCTGCCCTTATAGCACGTACTTCTTCTTTTAATTTTTCCATGTTTGATCTGTAAATTAACAGTGTTATGAACAGAACAAAGAACGATACAAAGTTCATCAGCAACGTAAGCTGCAATGTAGGTCCTTCCAGCCCTCCTCCTGAGCTGCCGTATATCGCCTCCCCGAACATTAGCGGATGTGCAGAACGCCACATGCGGATAGAGAAAAAGCTTAGAGGCACGGAGACAAAACCCACTATCCCAAATACAGCTGCCAGTCTTGCTTTAGATTCAGGCTCTTCTATAGACTGGCGTAGCAGCAGATATGTCACATAGACCAGGAATAGTGCAAGGGATGTGGTAAGCCGTGGCTCCCAGATCCAATACCAGCCCCAGGTTGCCCGGGCCCAGATTGAGCCGGTTATCAGTACCAACAAAGCAAATATCACCCCTATCTCTGCTGCAGACCTAGCATAAATATCCCACTTAACATCATGGGACCTCAGATGCATGATGCTGGCAGCAAAGACAATGAAAAAGGCAATATATGCGGTAATAGCTATGGGCATGTGGAAATAGAATATCCTGAAACTACTGTCAAGCACATCTCCAGAGCCTGACCTCATAATAGGTAAATAGAAAAAGGTCATGTACATTGATAGCAGCACAAGTGCAGTGGTTACAACAGGCAATATCTTTAATTTCTTATTTTCCATACTTTTGTTCCATGTTCGATCTTAGTTCCTAAGATGATATCTACATATTCAATATTTATCTGATTTCACGTTGTCGTTCTATTTCATTCTTCCATCGTATGGTCGAACAACAAATGTGCCAGTGTGAAGAAAATAATATTATATACGACCATCAGGCGCAGTTCGGTGGCCACATCGAAGAATCCTTTTCCTGCCAGTATTTTAGCCGTGGCCAGCACAGCCGGGATCAGCACTGGTAACAGCAGGGGAAGTAAGATCACAGGAAGCAGGATCTCTCTGGTACGTGCGTTTACGGTCAGGGCAGAGAGCAACGTGCCCACAACAGAAAAACCCGCAGTGCCCAGCAGTATCACCGTAGCCATCAGAGGTATGCTTGGGATACTATAATTGAACAGCACTACAAATATAGGCAACGTCATAATTTCCATCACCAGCATCATGCACATGCATGATATGGCCTTTCCTGTGTATATGGCTGCACTTTCCACAGGACAGAGCCTTAATCCCTCAAGACATCCATTCTCTGTTTCTGATGCGAATGTCCGGGTAATGCCCAAAGTTCCGGAAAAAATGAAGGCTATCCATAACAGGCCGGAAGCCACTCGATCGATGACAGAGGATTCGCTAAGTACATTGTTCAAGGACAAACTGAAGATTACCATGACCGTCAGTGAGAAGACAAGCATGGAATTAATGACATGTTTTGTGCGTAATTCCGTACGCAGGTCCTTTGATGTGATATAAAGGCTACGTATCATACATTCCCTCGTAAATCTTAGTGTAAAGGTCTTTTAGCTTGTCAACAGAACCTATATCCTGTTGTAGAATATCAAAAGTGATCTTCCCGCTGCAAAGTATGATGATCCTGTCACACATGTTAAATGTCCGATATATCTCGTGGGTGGCCATGAGCACGGTAGCTTTTCCTCTGTTCTCAAGAAGCATTTTTTCTAGATCACTGGCTGACTGCAAGTCAAGTCCTGTGTATGGTTCATCCATAAGGATGATCTCTGGACCGTGGATCAGAGAACGTGCAATAGAGAGACGCTGCTGCATACCTCTGGAAAGTGTGCTTACCCTATCCATATACCTGTGTTCAAGATGCATCTGTTCCAGAAGCATCTCTACCCGTGTAGTAAGCTCATTGCCTGACAGGCCATGCATCTTCCCAAAAAAACGTAGGTTTTCCTCTACTGTCAGATCATTATATAGATAACTTTCATGAGAGATGACACCGATCGTCTTTCTTATCTTGACAGCAGCTTTGCTGAGTTCCAGACCACCGATCTCCACTGAACCGGACGAAGGACGCATAAGGGTTTCAAGTATTTTGAGCAATGTGGTTTTACCTGCACCATTGGGACCCAGTAGCAGCACGAATTCTCCTTTTTCTATATTCAGATCAATGTTATCCAATGCAGCATGTCCTGCAAACCTTTTGGTGACCCCCCTTACGGAGATGATGCTACCCATAGGATAGTAGATAACCGGAGCTTTAGATTAATATTTTGCCATAAGGCCCCGACATGTGGGCAGAACATGTAAATAGCCTAATGACATTATAATTAATATAAAAAAAATATCATGCCAGGAAAAGATTATCCCTGGCAGAATTGATCATCTTCTCATTTCAAGTATTTCAAGACCTTTATCAGTAAGACGATATTTCCCCTCTTCTTCTTTTACAAGTTCCTGTTGTAGCAGATATTCTATCTGGAACTTGAAGGCCGCTTCCTGCAGAGCCAGGTTCTTAAGAAGTTCATCTTTTGAAGCACCGTATATGCCTATCTCCTTTATCAACTTACGCCGCACCGGATTGGACGCAGCTCTGTTTAGCATATCATGTTCTATCTTTTTAGCTTCACGGGGACCGGGCTTGGTCATGATCAGGTCATCAAGGTCGTCTTTTTCTGCCACAAAAAACCTCCTGTGAACTCCCTTTTGAAAGCTATGTTATTAATATGCAACGCCTGAAGAAGCATTCTGAGGATCAAGCAAATAACTTTTGTGGAACGTTTCCGGATACATCCACAGGATATGACTTTTTCTGCCTGCTCATTTGTGTTTTCTTTCCTTTTTCCTTTGTCATGCCATTGTCTGGTTTAAGAAATGTAAGCTTTCCGTTCTCATATCGCATTGGTGAGCCTATAGCCTTGAAATAATCGTTCTTCAGACAATACATAGCTGCAACAACCGTTTCCTGATCAAATTTAGAATTACCCAATTTAGCAGAGGCTGTTCCTACAACCACATCATTGACATGCAAAGCCAAGTGCAGACTCCATGTATGGCGGTCTACGAACTCATGGACCATAATGATTACAAAAGGTAGCCCCTCATCCTCCTGACAAAAATAATTAGTTCCCATGTAAGAATCATCCTATAGAGTACAACAAGTGAACATGAATTTAAACCACATGTCCACATAGATCGATCTCATATGCAACATCACTTTTCTATGGGATATATATCATTGGTGTAGTTACAATACATCATGCATCAATAAATCTATTCAAGGGTACAGATCGTTCTCTGCTTCTCTGGTCCTTGGTGAAAGCAGTAAAGGTAGAATTTTCTTTATCAAAAACAAAAATATATTCTACTTTAAAATATTCCCAATACTTCACATAAACTGAACGAGCATCTGAAATAACAACAGTAATGGTTGTTGAGTTTTCAGTAATATTGTACACTGGGTAATCTATCTCTTGTGGCAAGCTGGAATTATATAATGCAGCCGCTTTAGAGATGTATCTGGAATTCATGGCATTTAAAGTGGCATGAGATCTCTTTGGAATAAGGTCAGATCTATAAATACCATTCCAGTAAGTTGTTTCAAATATCTTATAGTGCGTTTCATTAAAACTGTATGCACCAAGGAACTTCCCAAACGAGACGGGTGCCATATTCTGATATGAAATATCACAGTTTTCCGTGGCCGAAACATATTTTACCAGCATGAGCTTGGTAAATGGTGCCAGAGCACACCAGATAATAAAAAGGCATGTTATAAAAACTATGATCAATCTATTATGTTGTTGCAGGAATCCGTATACGGGATCCATGTTTTGCCACTTTCCTTTATTTCTCTGATATCCTAATAATAGTATGAACAGAGGTATCATAGAAATTACATTTATAACTGGATCAAAGAAATCAAAGGCTCCCAGGGTAGAACTTTCCTTTATAAAAGGAAAAAGCGGGCGCATTTTCCAACTTGTTGCATAATCCAGATACACATGGCTAAGGATCGCCAGGAAGCACGCTATCGTAAGACGTATGTTCCTCTCTGCTATATGAAGGAGTAGCACAGCTAATATTATGAAAAGTATAGAGTGCATGAATTCCCTATGCCCCAGAAAATAGAACAAACTGTTCCTTGTCTCATGGCTTAGGCCATTTTCCAGCAGGATGAATAGGGCATATGGAATAAAATCAAGATCAGGAAGTAATGAGAACAAAACCGCCAGTTTACCTTCTCTTTCTCGCAGCCCAAAAAGTGAAACAATGAGCAGGCCTATTCCTGCGTGGGACAGAGAATTTACCATGATCCACCGTTTTTATTCAATGCTAAAATATCTACCACGACCATTGGTCAAAACGGGACAGACACTCTCTTCAACTTTTACGGGCGTTGAGTGTATCCGGTAAAAGAGAAAGATCAATACTTTCCGAAAGAACGGGCAATCAACCTGTGCATTCCATGGATGCTCAATCCGTTCCCAAGGTACAGCATCGGACACCTGCCTATCAATATATTGCCTGATGTGCCTGAAGCTATTGCACGGACTTTTTCAGTATCGGTTCTCCAGTGAACCCAAATATCCTTACAATTCCTGTCAATAAGATATTTTATGATATCAGCAGGTTCCATAGCCGTGATACCGATCACAACTTTTTCCACCGGCAGGGACAAAGCTTTAAGGGCAGCATTGGTTTGGTCCCTATCCATACCTTTAATGTCCAGAACCTGCACGGACATGCCCTTTTTTTTGAGTTCTTCGATGGTCAATTTTATAGCTGGCTTTGATCTGTCGGTCACTATCAGATAACTTTTCCCTTCCCAAAAGCTTTCTTCATCATTCATGCTATACCTTCCTTATACATTGCTATACTAGACCAGTTCATCAAGCGATGTAACCTTTTCTTCTTTTGATCTCGATAACACTGCTTCTATATTCTTGAAGGCAGGAACACCCGTACCTCCTGTATCAGCAGCCACAAGAGCATTAGCCCAGGGCCCATTTATCATGAACGCTGTTCCAGGATGAGGCTGTTCCAGGATTGAACTCTCAGCTTTTAGTACAACTCTTCCGGAGGCATTTTTTACTATGACCGAATCTCCTGCTTTCACTCCAATTTTCTTCATATCATCCTTATCCAGCCTGATGACCGAAGAAAGTTCAGCATATTGTTCACTGAACCTGGAACTTTCCTGAGCAGTGTTCTGGAATATATCTCTGTGGGTAACGATGATGAACTTGAACTCAGGTTCGGTGAGGAATTGCCCGAATCCCATCATATCTCCTCCATGATACGAGCTATGATCTTTTCATCTGTAAGCTTGTTAGTTTCAATGATCTGCTTAAGTACCACTTCCACACCATCCATACGTATCGCAGTGCCATCACATTCAACACCGCTAAGGGCAGAGGGAATGGTCACTTTGGACCTCCTGGATGTCAGGTTCTCACATGGGTCAATGGTAATTAATGGGATCTTAGCGAGTTTCTTTGCAATTGGCCCGGGAAGGCTTGCAAGAGGATCAGAGCCAATGATCATAGCCGCATCTATGATATCATTACTGATGAGCTCGATCACAGATTGCTGAGGTCCGTGCTCGATCTCTTCTCCTCTGAAATATACTCTGTTGATATGACCAGTTTCTCTGAAAAGGGTGTGATCAAAACCACGCATATTGTATTGTCCTACCATAGGTATCAGATGGAATTTCGAAGTTTCGTTGAGCTTATCCATTAAGCTGAAGAGGGGGTCCAGTGAATCCAGGGAATATACCATACCAAGACCTGCAAACACCACTCCGAACTCTGCCTTTTTCAGTATATTTGCTAATTCCAGTATTCGCTTGGGATCCATATTGAACGGTGTCTTTGGAACCTTATTGGATAAAGCATTAAGAAGAGCGTTCATGAAGTCCGGGTCCGCTCCAACTGGTATCTCGTAGAGCTTATCACCACAAATGACAGCAGTATCGGATTTTCTTACATCTATAATTATAGCTGTCCGGTCCTCTTCCCAGCCTCTCTGACGCTGTTTCCCCCGAGGGAAATAAGAATACATGGAAAGATGTCGTGGATGGGAATGTGAAGGGTCTGCCCCCCAGAATATGATCACATCAGCCATGTGTCGCACTTCGTCCAGAGTGCAGGTAGGTATTTTATTGTTGAGAATAGCCTCAACCAGAGGTCCTTGACAAAAAGAGGAAGTATCATCGATATGTGCACCAAGCTTTCTTGCAAGCTCTATGGCCTTTTGCTGAGCTTCCAGTGTGGAATTCCCATGTCCGAAGACAAGAGGATGTCTTGCTTCCTTCAGTATCCTGGCAGCTTCCCTTATTGCAACGTTTTCATCAACTGTTTTTCCATCCACTGTACAGGGCATGGGTGAAACGCAACCTTTCATACGGGAAACACCTTTCCGACATGCTGTATCAACTCTGGTCACCCTATTGTCCTGCAGCTCCACTGCAATATCATCACACAGTAAGGCACAGCCTGTGCAAACGAATGGTCCTTTATCCAATAATATCACTCCTGCAGAGGATCATACGAACTCTATTGCTTTTGTAGGACATGTATCTATACATGCATAGCATAATGTCTTGTTGTGACCAAAACGGCGGCATTCATGAATATTCACTGGCCGGACTATACCATCCCTTATGTATAGGATTACCTTATCATTGCTTGGTGCCCTGCCACTACCTGTTCCTTCTGGGTCTCCCACCACGTTCACAGGACATGCCACTACACAGTTGCCACAACCTATGCATTTATCTTCATGCACAAGAAAACCCGTTTCAGTAACATTGTCCGCAGGAGTTATCAGCTCTTTGAGTTTTTCATAGCCTGAAAGATACTTTTCTTCCTTGAGAGGTGGGCAATCCTCTATGCTGATCTTACGTGCCAGCAGGTCCACTGCAAAGGCCATACATGTAGCCTTTCCACATTTTTTGCAGTTTGTTTTTGGCAGTAGCTGATATATCCCCATTAGATTGGACATATTACGTTCTCCTTCGGGAATGCTCACTGTCCAGCATTGTTGTTCTTGAAGAACAGAGCACAATGGCAACTTCCATTTATCTTGACCTCTTCTTCATGGTACACACATGGACAGATTATATTCTTATCTTCTTCCTTGTCTCCGGTAACTATCCTGCAAGGACAGTATTGATGCCCTAGCTCGTTCCTGTTCCTTGTAAGGCCATCGATGATCATCTGAAGTATTTCTTCATCAGGGTTAAGAACATATCCTTTTTTATCTGCATATCTAACAAGCCATTCTCTTGTCTTTTCAACTATGTGTTCATGCTTGACCATTCATCTCACCAGGATTTGATATTGATCTGTTGGGCCCATTATATCTTTTAGACCCGCGGGTCCGTTGAAAATACTATCATTTTGGAAACTATGGATTTTCAGGTATGTTTCAGGACTAAATATATGATCCAAGGGGTCCACTTCAATACATTATGGAGTGGATATATTAAATGTGTAACGCTTAGTGATCTCCTATCAAGAGCACTGGGTGCCATATTGATCCCAAAAAGGGCTGTTTTCAGGCATTGGTCCCCAAATATAGAGTATGCCATGAACTCTTATTTTGAATAGATATTGTATTATTTTTATTTTGGCATGTACATTGATGCCCACATGATAAATGACCTTGACAAAAATATGAGACCATTAATTAAATGGCCTATTTTACTTAATAGGACCATGATATTCCAACATGCGAGGACATGAAATCAATACTGTATCAGTTGCTATTGATCTCAGTTGTTTACCTGAATGAATTATTTGCTCGCACTATCACATTATAGGAGTTTTAGATCCTTGGTTATCCTGTCAATATCCTGAGCCTTTGCAGGACCAATGCCAAGGACGGTCACTGTTCCGGGTTCAATCTCTGTAAGGCCTGCATCAGTGATGAGGGCAGTGGAAAAACCTTCTCTTCTGGCCTTTTCTTTTAGCTCGAAAAGGTCCTTTAATGTGGGGACACGTAACACCACTTTTTTCTGCCCTCCTTCCTTCCATTTATCAAGAGCGGATCTTGAAGCCCAGCTGCTGGCAGATACTGCCGCATGTGCAACCTGTACTGCAAGTTTACCTTTTGAAAGTTTCAGATCATCTCTTACAACGATGCATTGTTTATATTCATCCATTAACTAAGCCTCTTATAAATATATTTTATTTTGTTTTATTTTATTTTGTAAGGACTTATAATGATCTTGATAATATATAATCAAGAATATATCCGGCAACATTAACCCCACATGAGCTATATATACCTGCCCCGGAAGGAGTACCATTTACCTCAAGGACCATGGTACCTCCTAATCCTTCTATAAGGTCCACTCCTGCAAATACTGTACCTACCGCCTCTGCAGCTTCTATACAGATCCTTTCCTGTAGATGCGAAAGGCAGCACGGTGATGATGTGCCACCCTGGCTCAGGTTATTTATCCAGTGGCCTTCCCGCCCACTGCGGTATATGGAACCCAGCACCTTGCCGTTCACCACAAAAGCACGTATATCCCTTCCCTGGTTCTCTATGAACTCTTGGATATACAGCATCCCCCAGCTATCTATCATTTGTGCGATCTGATGTTTCCAGGGAACAGGCGAGATAGAACCCTTTGGTTCCACCATCTTTCCATTCCTGATCCTGATAATACCCTTTCCCTTGTAGCCAAAAACAGGTTTTACGACCACATCCCAAAGATCAGTGATCATCTCAATGGCCTTTTCCTTATTCTGTACCGAGAACGTAGCCGGTACAGGAAGCTTTGCCTTTGCAAGCAGGTATGTTGTATGATATTTATTTGCAGCATTCCTTATAGCTTCGGGACTGTTCAGTATAAGTGTGCCCTGCATTTCCAGTTGTCTTAGAACATCGAACCTGAAGGACACGCCTTCCATGGGCCCGGCACCTACATCCCTTACCACTAGTGCATCAAGTGTCGGAAGAGCGAGGCCCTGACAGTAGATCACTACATCTTCTTCTATAACAACCTCTGTATGACGCAGATCAATAAGGTAAGTCTCAAACTCTCTATCCACTGCAGCTTTTAGGAGTGCAGCAGCAGTCCAGTCATGTGGATCAGTGACAGCAATTCCAAGTTTCATCAAGGTTATAGGGAAGTATAAGTATTAAAGTTCTCAGTGAGAATTACATAGTATCATTTCGTTAAAACAATATAAAAATATTCACTTAACAAGGAATGTTTTCATGTTCATAGCAGTGTACAAGGATAAATGCACGGGCTGCGGTTCATGTGTCAGCACATGTCAGAACCAAGTATTGGTCATCGAGGATGGATCATGCAGGGCTGTAAGGACAAAGAATTGCAGATATTGCATGGATTGTGTGGCTTCGTGTGATCTTGGTGCCATAAAGGTTTTTGTCTGAAACAGGTATCAAAAAAAGTGAGGTTTAGCATCATCTTATTGATATAGCTCTACTATCTCCACCTCAAGACTTTCCGGATCAAGCAAGGCCACTGTTCTGCGCCCAGTGAGCAAACCAGTGGTTTCACCAGGATTGATAATGGGTGTTCCATAGTCTGTCACCACACCGGCAGTATGGGTGTGCCCTCTTACAATAACATCGAACATGCCGGAAGCAGCCATAGCTTTGATCTGCTCTTCATATATCCCATGCAGAAGTGCTATTCTCCTTCCTTCCAGATGCAGGTCCCCGAAATCACTGCAGCATTGTGCTCCAAAATCTTCGAACCATTTTTTAAGCAGCAATCTGTCCCCATCATTGTTCCCGAAGACAAAGTACAATTTCGCGTTCAGCTCTTTGAAGACCCTTTCAGTGAAAGGGGATACAATGTCCCCAGCATGCAAAACAGTTAAAACGCCTTTTTTGTTGAAGAACTCCACAGCCTGTTCGATAGCTTCAAGATTATCATGTGAGTCGGACATCAAACCTATCATAACCTACACCTGTTCTTTCTTTGACCTAAAGTTTCCCCTCTATCCTTAAAAGATTATTGAATACTTTTTCTAGTTGTTTTCATATACCACCCTTGCGGTAATATGAACACGCTCATTTTTCCAGATGAAAGTTGTTTAGGGTCAGCACCTTCAGCTAGGTAGCCAGCACTATCAGAGTTTCATATTTCATATGATCTGAGATATTCTCAACATGTTCGATCTTAACGACCTTATATTCCATACCATTGCACAGAGAACATCTTTCAGAGTTCTGGTATCTTCTCTATCACAGTTCTTGGGTATCAGGAACCTCATGGTCAAATGAGATTAAAAAAGGTATATGTGCGGTACTTAGGCTAAACTAGCAGAAGTATGAGGACAGGAACAAAAAAGATAATGTTGAAGGATTCCTTTCCTCTGTACAAAGAGGAAAGGAACCTTTTCTGTTTTTAGGCATCTCTGCCGGCATCATCGCACCACCGATGAGCTCGTACCAACCAACCTCATTTGGGATTTATCTTTGCCTCAGCAATACAACCTTTCACTTTTAACTATTTAAGTTTTTCTTCACTTTACTGTATACTAATTCTAATTATAATGAGGTCTTGTTCCTCATTTAGATGAACCATTAGACCGCTTCTGATCTAATGCTATATTATTTATGACATTCTTCAAAGCATCTGAATATATATTAAAAGCTCTCTGGTTGTAACACACCAAGATTACTTCATTAATAGTATTTACTTCAGTAAGGAAATCCCAGACGGACCGAACAGCGATATCAGCAGCCCTTTCTATAGGAAAACCATAAGCACCTATACTTATTCCCGGGAAAGCAATGGACCTTATTTGATATTGCCGTGCAAGTTCCAAGGAACTTCTATATGCACGATAGAGCATTCTATCTTCATCACACATGCCCCCTTTCCACACGGGTCCTACGGTATGTATCACCCATTTTGCCGGGAGATTGTATCCCCTTGTAATCTTTGCCTCCCCGGTGGGACAGCCTCCAAGCTTACGGCACTCCTCAAGCAATTCGGGACCAGCTGCCTGATGGATAGCCCCATCTACACCTCCTCCACCAAGCAAAGAATTGTTAGCTGCATTAACAATGGCATCGACACGTTGTGTCACTATATCGTCCATTATCACTGAGATCCGGTCAGATATTTCCATGATATTGACTCTCCTGATACTTTGAATATTTTTAGATACCTGTGTATGTGAATTCTGAGCGATGCAGGTAATAGATATGCACAATAAAATACTATAAAGATTATGATGTTCACATGGACCGGTGCACACAAGACATTCTCTCCATATTCGAACAGATAAGCAGCATTCCACGATGTTCCAAACATGAGGAGCGTATTGCTAAATGGCTCAAAGAATGGGCTGTGCTCCATGGACTTAGCTTCAGATCCGATAGTGTTAATAATGTGGTGATCACTGTTCCCCCATCATCTGGATATGAAAAGTCTCCTACAGTGGTCATTCAAGGCCATGTGGACATGGTATGTGAAAAAACCGGGTCATCAATTCATGATTTTAGCAAGGAGCCCATTAAACTGATCTATGAAGGTGACTGGCTGAGGGCTGAGACCACTACTCTGGGTGCTGATAATGGCATTGCTTTGGCCATAATGCTCGAATTGGCCCAAGATAGAGCAATCCCTCACCCTCCTCTGGAATTACTTTTTACTGTGGATGAGGAAACATCTATGCAGGGTGCCAATGTCCTGGCCCCAGACATGATTTCAGGGAAGGTCTTCCTTAACCTTGATTCAGAGGAAGAGGGGGTTTTTATTGTAGGCTGTGCAGGTGGTATTACTACATCAATTGAAATTGGCGTAGAACATGTTCCTGTTCCAAAATCTTACAAAATTTGCAGATTGATCGCTGAGGGCATGGCTGGTGGCCATTCTGGTGTGGATATCCATGAAAATAGAGCAAATGCTAACAAAGTGCTTGCAATGGCCATTGAAAAACTGCTGGGTCCAAATATACTGCTGTTATCTGTTGATGGGGGTAAAGCCCACAATGCCATTCCCAGGTATGCACAAGCGTTCCTAGCTTATCCAAATGACAACTTTGAAGAGATAGTATCAATTATTGCACAGCTGCAAATTGATTTGCGTTCAGATTATATTGGCAGTGAGCCTGAACTGACCCTGAGGATCGAAAAGGAGAGATCTGAGGATAAAATGCACGCTATTTCCCCTGGTACTGCATCAAAGTTTATCAGATTGCTGCTTTCTTTGCCACATGGCGTTGCTTCTATGTCGCCTGATCTTCCGGACCTTGTTGAAACATCCAGCAATCTTGCTACCATAAAGACATCACGGAAAAGTATCACCATTGTTATGAGCCAGAGAAGTTCTGACATGGAAAAACTTGCACTTCTTACTAAGAATATAAACGCTTTGGCCAGATCAGTTGGGGCAACGGTGCATAACAGCAATGGCTACCCTTCATGGAAACCAAATATGATGTCTCCCTTGCTGCAGCAATGCAAGGAAATATATTCTTCTGTTCACTGCAAAGCACCTCAGATAAAAATGATACACGCCGGCCTTGAATGCGCTGTCATAGGATCGAAGTTTGTGGATATAGATATGATATCATTTGGACCGACCATAAAGAACCCGCATTCTCCGGATGAACGGCTATATATTCCTTCCGTGTTGCGAACATGGGAATTCCTTGTAGCACTGCTTGCTTCCTTCAAATGATATTTTATACTTGCATCTAAAATGGTGTTCGTTCACTTGATATCTTTTCTTTTGTGGAATGACCATTATATCGGTTCATTCTTGTTCAAGTTCAGGCATCATGAAGAACATGACATTGATACGATAAGATGCCACTGGCAAAATGCTGACAGTGATATTTCTACAGGTCCTAGGATGCACTATCCTTAAATATGCAACATTGCATCTTATATGAACATTATGATAAGGTGAAATAATGACCAGCTCCAAAAAGATAAAAAATAAGACTGAAAAAGAAAAAGACATTACAGTTGTTACAGTGGAAGAAGAGATAGATAACTGGTGTGAACTTTCCTCTCAGACATCAGATCCTAAAAATATAGTTGATATGGAAATAGACGATTGGTGCGCAGGCTCAAAAGAGTCAGAGATACAACTGGAAAAGAAGAAAAATAAATGATCTTTTAGACATCATACCCCTTTTTTAACAGATAAATAGAGAAGACTTCCTTTGTCAGTTGGGTTACCGTTCACCCTATGCTTTCAGCGTGAAGATCGATTCTTCTTTTTGAGTCACTTCCTTTTACCCCTTCTTTATTTTTTCTGTTTTTTGAGATCAATGAGGCGTAATCTTCCATCGCTACATTTTGAGCAGTTCCCTTTTAGAACAACCAGGTGTCTCACAACATATTATATTGACATTATTATATTGAAGTGATCTTGATGTAACGATGTTCTCAGTCTGAAAAGAAAATATGAGGAAAGTCTCTGTGTAAGAAGATATAGAAACCAAGTAATAGAAGTAAATTCCAAGATATTAATATCCGATCTTGGCAGATATATCAAGAATATATATTTGGTATTGTTGGGAACTCTACAGAGCAAAAAAATAAAGGGAGCGACGTAAGAACAAAGATACAATGGATAAACTCCATTTTAAGTTTAAAATGGACTTATTGCCTGATATAATGTATAGAACAGATAGATCAAATATACTATAAGTGGTAATCCTACGGTGATCAGGGCATTCTTTACAGCAAGACCTCTTGAGTGGATCATAGCGAAAACCCATATGTTTGCAGCCCACAGGACAAAGATGATGCTAACGGCATTAGATAATATCATATAAGGGCTCTTGAGCATGGCTTTTTCTATAGCCAGTGGATCATTCATGGAAAAATCTGAAAATAAGCACATGCTTATCAACAGAACCATGCTGATGGCAGAGCTAAAGATGAAAGGCAGGAATCCATATGCGACATACTCAAGAACTCTTGCGAACTTACCTTGTCCGGCTAAGGGCCATGAAATAACATAGAATAAACCGCTGATCAGCAGCCATGCGACCGTCACGGACGCCATTGTGCCTATCAAGCCCAAAGTTATCACAATTAGCTGAGCTATGTTAGGTGCATCACTGAACATGTTTTCCATTAGCTCCCTCATTAATATAAAAGCATTGATGAGGGTCAGAAGTGTCACTGCACCGATTACAGCATATGGTGGTTTAAAATCAATTTCTTCTTTGATCTTTTCTTCAAAGAACCTCCCCGGATTGCTAAGAACTTCCAGCATTGTTTTAACCTACATCCCTCAGAACATTTTCTGCATTACAAATATAGTCCTTACATTTTTAGCTAACTCTTTTTATTGCATGGTTTTCAAATAATATATATAGATTTGGTTCAATTCCTTTCTAAACTCAAATATCATCATATCAGTATACGGGGATGAACATTTGCTATCAGAGGATGAAAATCCTATCATTGAATTGAAGGACCTGTGTAAAAGCTACTGGGCCGGGAATATGGAGATCAAGATATTGAAAAATATCAATATGAAAGTTTATCCGGGTGAGTTCCTGGCTATAATGGGTCCATCAGGGTCAGGAAAAAGTACTCTTATGAACATGATAGGCTGCCTTGACAGGCCTACATGCGGTCAGGTGATCCTGATGGGTCAGGATATTAATAAGATTACCGATTCCGAACTTGCACGCCTGAGAGGTCTGGAAATAGGTTTTGTGTTCCAGAACTTCAATCTTGTTCCCAGGTTGTCTGCGACACAGAATATTCTCCTTCCTACCTACGCTAACACCAAAAATAGTATCGAACCAAATAAAAGAGCGAATGAATTGATAAAGCTTGTAGGGCTTGCAGATCGTAGTAATAACCGACCTTCTCAACTTTCGGGAGGACAGCAGCAACGCGTGGCTATAGCCCGGGCACTGATCAACGATCCTTCTATAATCCTGGCGGACGAGCCAACAGGAAATCTAGATAGCAAGACTGGATCAGAGATAATGGGCATATTCAAAGACCTTAATAAAAAAAGAAGGACCATTATTATGATCACTCATGACCACAGCCTAGCAAGCTATGCTGACAGAGTGGTATACTTGAAAGATGGTGTGCTTACATAACTAGGCGGTGTTAATATCAGAACATGTTTGAAATATCTTTGCTTAATTCTTGTTTCATGCATGCTTTTATCAAGCGTTGCATGTGCAGTTTCAGGTTCAGCTCTCAGTGTCAGCGTTCTTAAGTATGAACCTGTGCCTGCGGAGATCGGTAAATATGTAGATGTCTGGGTCAAGGTAGAGAACTCAGGTCCAGGTAAGTCTGAAGACATTTCCATTAAAATGGTCCCTGAGTACCCCCTGTCCTTGGATTCAGAAGCTAACGCTCTTGAGATCATTGGTATCCTTGGGCCTAAAAGTGCAGCAGTGCACAAATACAGGCTTTTCGTGGATGAGAATGCGAAACAAGGTGTTGCCTACTTTGATGTCCAGTTACAGAAAGAAAAGGACGGTGCCTGGATAGAAGAGACCTTTGAGATCACCATAGGTTCTGCCACCTTTAACAGTAAAGGTAATGTCCAGATAGAAGGCGCTCCTGTAAAGGAGCCTGAAGTTTTTATCCCAGGTGACAGCGGCACTATCACCTTCACTCTTAAAAACAGTGCAACAGCATATTCGGTGAACATCAACGGGGAAGACTTCGATACCAATGCCCGGATACAATCTGCCACTTTGCAAGGAATGGATGGCATAACAGTAGCCACTGACCCATATTATGGGAATGGTATCCTGGGTCCGGGCGAATCAATGGCGCTTACATACAATATAATCGTTGACAATAACATGTCAGATGGTACTTATTACCTTGATTTTTCAACAATAGGAAGTTCACATTCCTATAATAACAATTGGCGCATCCCTATAAAGGTTGATTCTTCTTCTTTACACATTGTACCCTCCAAACCTCTCAAGTTGGAAAATGGAAAAGGAACTCTGGAGTTCGATGTAGCTAATATCCATCCGAACAGCCTGTCATCGGTAAGTGTCAGGCTGGAGGCAGATGGTTTGAGCTTTTCTCCATCTGAGTACTTCGTTGGTTCTATGGACCCAGACGAACTTTTTACCATACAGATCTACGGAGAGACCTCCTCTTTGGACAAAACCTCTCCTAGGGAATTAAAGATCACTGCAATCTATAGAAATGGTCTCAATGAACATGAGGAGGTTATAGGTGTGAAGGAGTTGAAACTGGAATCTATAAAAGGATCAAACACAAGCGGTTCCCTGGTATTATTGCTTCTTGTCGCCATCCTTGCAGGTGCGGGTTACATGATCCATAAGCGTAGAAAACAAAAATGAGGTATTGAATGATAAGCCTCCGGCGATCTGTTGGGATCTCGATAGGCAGTATCCGCAGCTCAAAGATGCGATCTGGCCTTACGACCCTGGGAATCATTATTGGAGTGGCTGCTGTAATAGCTAATGTATCTCTTGGTGCCAGTTTTAATCAGTTCTTTAATGATGAGATAGGTGCGGTAGGTTCTAATTTCATAGTTATCTACAGCCAGGGAGTGAATGTCTTTTTCGATAAGGAGCTTGATCTCATAAAGAACACTCCCGGGGTTGCAGGTGTCTCTCCTATCAATCAGCAGATGGCCAAGGTCACTTACCTGTCAGCTTCCAGACAGATAGATATACAAGGTGTTATGGAGGATTACGAGGAAGTTGCCAATCTAAAGATGGATGCAGGGAATTTTCTCGAAGATAAGGACCAATTTGTAGCAGTATTGGGTTCCAAGATCGCCTACGAAAAGTTCGGTAAGAAGATTTCTTTAAAGAACCCTATCGAAATAACATTCAGGAGAGAAGATGGAAGCGTAATCACACAAAAGTTCATAGTTAAAGGCATCATACAGGACCCAAATACTGCTTTTGTGCAGACTGGCGTAGAACCGGAGATCAGAATATTTATTCCCATAAGTACCATGAACAAGATGCTTGGAGCAGATGATTATGGCGGCTTTTTTATAAAAGCTTCAAGTTTGGGGACCGTGCGTGAAACTGCTGATAGGATAGATGACCGTCTGGCCCGGAATCTGGGGATATCATCAAGGGAACTTGAGAACGATGATACAAAACCCTATGTCATGTTCGATCAGTTAGATGCCTTGGAACAGACAAATCAGGTATCTACAGCTCTCACGTCCCTATTGACCGCTGTGGCCTTGATATCACTCATAGTGGGTTCCATCGGCATCATGAATATTATGCTGGTGACAGTAACTGAAAGAACAAGGGAGATCGGTCTCATGAAGGCACTAGGATATACCAGGAAGGATATACTTACCCTGTTCCTGATAGAGTCTACAATACTTAGCCTTATAGGTGGTATCTGTGGTACTATCTTGGGAATAGGGGTTGCATTAATTGCAAACTATTTCCTTGATCTATCTAATGTATTTCCGGTGAACCATATCATCATCGGGTTTATCGTATCGATCTTGGTTGGTCTGGTGGCAGGCATCTACCCTGCCAATAAGGCAGCAAGGATGGACCCGGTAGAGGCTTTCAGGCAGGAGTGAGGTGACACCACTTGGTTAGCTTGCAACAGGCCTTTGATCTTGGTATTGGAAGTATCAAGCATGCAAAGCTCCGGTCTGCACTTACAACGCTAGGTATCATTATCGGAGTGGCAGCGGTTGTGGCCAACGTTTCCCTTGGGGCTAGCTTCAATCAGTTCTTTACAGATGAACTGGGAACCCTTGGATCAAATTTCATAATCATCTATAGTAAGGATGTAAATATTTTCCATAATAATGAGCTTGATATCATCAGGAACACACCTGGTGTGGAAGGCGTTTCCCCAAGTAATGAACAAATGGCTGCTGTGACATATCTTTCTTCTAAAAGGCGAATAAATGTCCAAGGCCTATCCCAAGATGCCGAGGATATAATGAATATCCAGCTTGAAGAAGGTAGCTTTTTCACTGATAAGGATAAATATGTAGCTGTTTTGGGATGGAAGGTTGCTAATGGGAAGTTCGACCACAATATTTCGACCAATAATTATATAGATATCACTTTAACAAGAAAAGATGGTTCCACAGTATCACAGAAATTCAGGGTAAAAGGTATCATTGAACCCTCAGAGAAGAACTTTGTTCAGGGTGGTCCTGACCGGGATATTATTATACATATACCGGTCGCTGCTATGAACAAATTGCTTAATGTTTCTGATTATGGTGGTATAACAGCAAAGACAAGCAGTGCAGAAACTGTAAGGACCGTTTCAGATGAGGTTGATCGAAGGCTGGCCCGTGCCCTTGGTGTTTCTGCAAGGGACATTGACAATGATGATATGAAGCCCTATAGGATATTCAATCAGGCGGAGATCATCGAGAGACTGGACATGGTCACGAACACGCTTACGGTCCTTATAACCTTAATTGCACTTGTGGCCCTGGTGGTAGGCTCCATAGGTATTATGAACATAATGTTGGTCACAGTTACTGAAAGAACAAAGGAGATAGGTCTGATGAAATCTTTGGGTTTTAAAAAGGCCGATATTCTTTTGATCTTCATGATAGAATCCACTCTTTTAGGTACGATCGGCGGTGTTCTTGGAGTGGCCCTTGGGATTGTCAGTTCTTATGCAGTGGAAAGTTATCTGAGCATACCTCATGTTTTTCCTTCATATTTGATCCTGTTAGGATTTAGTATCTCTTTTGTTGTAGGTCTGATCGCTGGTATATATCCTGCTAACAAAGCAGCAACAATGGATCCTGTAGAAGCTTTAAGACATGAGTGAACGACTGGAGAGGCAGAGGATTTAGAAACCGATGTGGTTGTAAATATACACTTCACTATTGCACGGACCTTGGACAGCAACAGAGTTACTGGTTTAAGGGATCATTGCAAACTTCAAGAGGATGTGAAGCTATGCTCATATCCCCCTTTCAGCTTTTTTTCAGTCAATGAAATAGACTTTTACTGGCGGTATACCATTGAACTCCACTGAGCAGTATGTGTATGTGTATGCTCCTGCAGTTAATATGAACAGTCTGTCTCCTTCATTTATATCCTTTGGCAGCTCGTATTTAAAATGCTCATAAAGTATATCCATACTGTCACATGTGGGACCGGCAAGGATAACTTCCTTACTACCGGCACCATTGTAACCTTTCTCCGGAAAGATAGGATATTTTATTGCCTCATCTAAAGTTTCAATAAGCCCCCCGAACTTGCCTATATCCAGATAGACCCATTCATACTGGCTTGATTCAGATTTCTTGGATATGAGCACGATCTCTGTAACTACAACACCAGCATCTCCTGCCATGTATCTCCCTGGTTCTATAAGAATCTCCGGCAGTTCCTCGCCAAAGTATTCATGCAGATATTTTGTAATGATCTCAGCGTATTGCTGAATACTGCGAGTAGGCTTAAGATATTTTGCTGGAAGTCCCCCTCCTAGATTTACCATTTTCAGTTCTATTCCTTCATAGCGTTTCACATCATCGAACAGATATTTACATTGTGAAATGGAGTGGTCCCACTCACCAATGTCCCTTTGCTGTGATCCTACGTGAAAAGAAAGTCCATATGGGACCAAGCCCAGATCTCTTGCTTCAACTATCAGAGAATATATCTGACCGGTATGCGCACCGAACTTTCTTGACAGAGGCCAATCTGCTCCATTACTTTCAGTGAGCAATCTGAAAAAGACCCTTGACCCGGGTGCATTAGCAGCTAATTTTCGAAGGTCGCTGTGGGAATCTGTAACAAAAAGCCTGACCCCATATTCATAGGCTTTTTTTATGTCCTTTGCTTTTTTTATGGTATTGCCGAAACTCATCTTATCAGGGCTAACCCCCATCCTGAGAAGCTGTTCCATTTCATATATAGTTGCCACGTCAAAATTAGACCCTTTTTTGTGCAACAGCTCCACTACTTCTTCAGCAGGATTTGCTTTCATTGCATAGTATATCTTAGCAAAGGGAAGACTGTGCTTTAGCTCATCATATTTCTGTCCGATCTTCTTTCGGCTAATTAAAACAAAGGGAGTTTCATTGCCTTCTGCAAACTCTCTTATTCTTTGTATCTCTTCTGAAGATAGGTATTCTGAAATGCTTATAGGGTGTTCCAAGGTTGCTATCACCTTTTTAGGTTATTTAAAGGACCTTTACATAATATTCTGCTAAATATATGTAAAAGTGTTTTCTAATGACTCAATGGTCAATATACGATGTTGTAGCGTTTGGAGGTGGTCCACTCTCTTGATCTAGTATTGTGTTTAGTGTTTATCAGTATCTTACAGGTCAGTACACAGGAATGCTCCTCCAAGATCATATGAAACGATCTGTTCATACAAGAGCAAATATCTGAAGAATATCCCAGCGGCGGATCCCGTTAAAGATATGATACTAAGATTTTGGATTTTACTGCATCTGGCGCTTCCATAATAGAGAAGTGAACCAAAGATTGTCATGATCGCGATCATGCATTCCATTAGAAATGCATCTTTTCCTTTATCAGTTATTAAACGTTCATCCTGAGACCCTGGCGATATTCTATGAATTAATTTAAATAATATATATGATAATAAAAATACTGCAAAGGCTACTATCAGACCAAAATGCGAGATATTGCTTGTTATTGATATAGATGTCATAAAAATATATCCAAAATAAGCTTTTACAATAAAAAACTAACCGATGATCAATGGAAGTTTATAAATCCATACTTACCACTACAGCCAATTACTGGAAGAAAGAGAGTTGATGAACTAAGGCCATCAATGGTATTATTCTCTTTGTTCTGATAACTGATTGCAGGTGGGATCCAGAAAAGGATTTAAAAAGCCAATTAGCATATATGAAAGGCTTAACACAGTTCCCAATGATCGTTAGATACTACCTGCTTTATGTTGTGTTGGAAAAAGATGTAAGGAAAGTTTTGAGATAAGTTCGAACAAAAAGCATCGTAGCATTGAAAGTCTTTCTGTTCGTGGAGTTCTTGATTGGCTGAATAATTAGCCTGTAAAATAAACTTATATCCTATTATCCTTTAATGTCAAAAAAGGGATACACAAACATCCTCCCCATTATGCCTCTGAGACTTCCTGTATCCTCTTCTCCTGCTCTTTCATCTCCTTGATCTCTCTGAGGCGGCGGATAATGACCTCCAGCAGGAATATAATAAGCGCTGCCAGGATAAAGTAGATCTTCTGGCTTATTGGTTCTTTTATAAGTTTCTGGGAATTATTCTTTGCGTCCTTTAAGAGCAGAGCCTGTGCTTCATTTTTGGTGTATGTTTTTCCACCATTGGCCTTGATCATCATTTCAAGGTCCGGGTTAACTCCCACATCTCTGTATTCCAGAGCATAGTTCACTGCTATCGGATATCCAGATATGTGATGCACTCCCACCTGACCAACGTCTATCGTTGTTTCATATGTGTCCTTGCCTGTAAGTGAAAGGTCAATACTTCTCGTATCATCAAGTGTGATGGTGGGTATACCTTCGTCATACATGGTGAGCTTAAGCTGTGCAGGAGTACCGAACCATGTGTCCTCTGCCTCTAGCACAGCTCCTTCCTCCACCTGTGGATCGCCAATGAGCCAGTTCATAGTGGATGAAGTGAGCCTTGAGTTATTGCCGGAGTACATCTGCGTGCTCCACATGTTGTCATAACCTTTACCATTGTCCGTACTCAATGAGGCCACGCGTCCCAGACCATATCTCCACACAGTGAGCACAGGTTTGCCTGTGGAAGTGAGGACCAGCCTGTCAGCACCAGGTTTTGGTGTTACGTCATTATAGCCTGTGATGTTACCTGAAATGTTCACATCCCTTGTGATAAAGTGCGTTGGATTGTATTTGATAAGGGTAAATGCGCTATGGTCCACTGATTCATTGGTATCTGGATGCTCCAGCTCATCGAATTCAATGTTGACCCTTTCCCCTTGTTGTATCTGGAAATAAGTTCCATTCACAGCCTGCATCAAGTTCTCTCCATATATTGAATGGGTTCTTGGGTCCCTGTACATGGTAGCAGTGCTCATAATGTGAACAAAATACAATTTTACATTCTGTTCAGTTAACTTTTGTGCGACTTCAAGACTTTGAGTGTAAAAATCAGCGATGCCTCCATCAGAAACAATAATGACATCCAGTTCTCCAGTACCTGTTCTTAACCATTCATCAGCAATGGACAAACCGCTGTCTAATGATGTCTGACTGGTCAAACTGGGGGTCAATGCCAGGATCTGGGATTCAAGCCGTTCTATGTTCGAGGGTATACCAAAATACACAAGACCATCTGAAACATCAGTGGCTTCCGTACCGAAAGCAATAACACCTACATTTGCACTTCGAAGCCCTTCATTTCGTAATATTGATATGGCGTTTGCTTTTATCTCGTCACCTATTGGATTTCCTTGTACTCCAACAGAACCTTCAGTTGAAGGTGTCGATCCATTGATAGTACTTGAAGAAACATCAAGTACCAATACCACATTCCTGCCACCTTTCCATTCAGTAGCTTTGGAATATACGGGCAATATACTCTCAAGAGATGAATTCAGATAATTTCCATAGTCATATGAACTATCTCCGCCTACCACATAAAGACCACCACCGGAACTGACATAATCCTTCAGGGTCTGTATATCTGATCCGGATAGTGAATTGATGTTCCTGTTATCCAGGACTACGGCCTTTTTATTTTCCAGATCAGTTAGTTGAGCATTTGTTGAGGTATCATACAGCTTAAGCAGTACGTTAGCCATAGATGAACTGGTATCATCAGTAATGAGCTGTATCTTTGGTTTTGGCACAACATACACGGTCTTATAAAAAATGTTATTGATGGGCTGGATATCCTCCCCCTCAACTGTAACACTGGCAGTTATCTTATGAGCACCCAGGGAGTCAAAGGTGTGCGTTGCAAGTATTTTCCTCTGATACCCTTCTTGAGTATATGTCTTGCTGGGATCCGGTAATAGTTTATCATCTACGTACACTTCTATATCGTAGCTGATAGGAGTATCCTTTGCCTGCTGGACGACCATCTCGAACACATATTCATTGTTCTGAACTGCTGTCTTCTCACTGTTTATGTGCAAACTGACGTCATTTGCTTTCACTTCAGGGATCACAGAGTAAACCGTGGTGCCTGCCTCCTTTGCAAATCCCAGGGCTTCTTCCAGACCCTGACCCTTGTTATTGTTGCCGTCAGAAACGAGAACTATCTGATTATCCCCACGGGCATATTGCACAATCACATCACCAAGGGCTGTGTTCTCACCTGTAAGCTTCACAGCTTTTGTGGGTGTGTTCGCTGCCAGGGATGCATATAACTCTGTGGCCGTCTGCTTTTCGAAAAGCTCCATGCTCGCGGTCTCATCGGATATCAGAACAATGTCAGGATTCTCACTGCTTGATATCCTGCTCACAACATTGTAAGGGGATGCAAGAGCAATGATCAGTAATGTAAGCACCACTACGCGGGATATGATCAGACCTCTTTTAGCACCCTTGCGGATGAGATAGATTCCCGCTGCCACTACTGGCACCACAAGCCACAGCATCTCTGGTTGCTGCATGTTCAGCATCACAGTTCACCTCTTTTTTTGATGATGTACAGCTCCAGGATGACCAGAAGTAGTACCAATGCTATCATAATAGTGTCCAGGTAATTCTTAGATTCGTATGTTGTTGTCCTTATTATGGAAGGCCCATCCTTCGAGTATGCTCTTTCCATGACATCAGAAGCGTCAATGGTGGTATCGGATTCCTTATCATTGTACAGGTTAACAGCAATGGTCCTGCCTGCAACCTCATATAGACCTGCGCTGCTGTACAGCACCCTCTTTGTGGTCTCTGTTCCATCAGGGGTCTTGATTTGCTGCTCCTTCGACAAGGTTGAAATGGCTCCTGTCTTTAGATTATACTCTGAGATGTCCCCTGAACCACCCAGCCACCCTACGAGCTTGAACCAGAACACAGGGAAATCAGGCAGGTTATGGAAGTTGTTCCAGGCCACCTCTCCAAGCTGATCACTGAACCCTACGTAGACGACCGTGCCTTCGCCCACTGCTGTGAAAGCCAGCATCGGAGTACCTTTGTCTGATACAACGAGGTTGGTGGTGCCCAGCCTGGGGGTCGCGTTCAGGTACTTATATATTGCTATATCGTCCAGGGCCAGATCATCAGTAAGCCTTGTGGACTGGTTCACCTTCATCTGCAGACCCCTTTGTGTCTCTATTATATTTGATGTTCTTACAGGCAGCAATTTCTGTAGTTCCAGGTCTGCACCCTGTGCAGCAAGACTGTCACTTGCGATGAATATAACCTTGCCTCCACCATTAATATAGGATGAGAGCAGTGAGATCTCACCGGATGAGAGGGACTGGTTGGCTTTGGCAACTACGACCACACTGAACCGTGCCAGATCCTGTGGCACTACCGTGGCTGATGTGGTTCCAATTCCCGGCATAAGGGACACTGAGGTCATAGAGGGTAGTAATGACTGATCGGAGACGAACAGTATGCGCTTGTTCGAGATCCTGGGTATTGATACATAGGCAGTATTGTCCACAGGCAAACTGTCATCTCTGCTGATCTTGATCGTGGTGATGCCTGCACTCATGTTCGTAAGAATGAACTGTTGCGTGGACTTCGCTTTTACTGGCAGGTCGATGTTCTTGACCGTACTTTCTCCATCTGTAGTGATGATCTCGATCGGCACGTTCCGGTCACTGCCGCCATAGTTCTTTAAAACACAACTATAGGTGTAGCCACTCTGTGTGGTTTCAAGCCTTCCCTGTATGATCCCTATATTATCTGCGGTATTGCCTATCTTTACGAACTCCACCTTAAGACCGTATGATTCTGCCAGGTTCTTTGCAGAAACCGGATCTTCACCTTCCCAGTTAGTGAGATCCGAGATAACTATAAGCCTCCCGCCACCCTGGGACAGCATTCTCATACCCGTGCCCATGGCAGCAGAGATATCTGCTACTGTTGCACCGGGTCTAAGGGTTGAAAGGGTTTTCTGTGCGGTGGTTGCATCCTGTCCTTCGAGCAATGTAACAGGAACATTATGAGCAAGCACTATGCTGTTCGTCTTGCTCACATAATCCTTTGCTTTATTAATGGCTTCCTGGAAACGATCATCAGTCTGCATGCTGGCTGACATATCTATCACCAGTACCGTATGCTCATCGCTCAGAGGTTCATTCGTGATGATGTAAGGCGCAGCAGCCGCAAGGGACAACATAATGAGCACCAGTAGCTGTATAAGGAACAAAGGGTCTTTGATAAGTTTTGTAATGGAAGTGAAGAAGCGCTTCTTTTCTTCCACCTGCATGAGGAACATCACAGATGGTATCCTCACCACAAGAGGTTTTGGCCTCAGAAGGTAGAGCACGATAAGGGGAATGACGCTTAGCAGCGCCATCAGCGCCAAGGGTGTCCCAAAGGCCATATCAGCGTCTCCTGTCTATGGTATAAAGGAAAGCTTCAAAGATGGGCACATCTGTGGTGAAAGCGTAATATTCTGCTCCTACGTGGTAGCATGCATCCTTAATGCTGTTCATATGCTCCATCAATTTGCGCTGGTAGCTTTCCTTGAAGCTGTCACTTACATAAGTTTTAAGGTCTTTCTCTGTTTCCAGGTCCATGAACTTTGTATGACCATGCACCTGGAGCTGGGCTTCTGTCCTGTCCAGCACCTGTACAAGGATGAGATCGTGGTCCGAAAAGCGATATATAGCCGATCTGATCGAATCCAGACTGTCCATGAAATCCGATATGATTATCACGAGCGACCGGGAATGGATAGCACGGCGGTACCTGATGATACTTTCACGTATATCTGTCCTACCCTGCAGTTTTGTGGTCTCCAGTCTGTCCAGTGTCTGGAACAGGTATTTCTTTCCTCTGCGTGGCTCAGATATATCCACATCTTCAGAAAAGGTGGAAATTGCGAACTTATCATTGTCCTTTGTGACCATATATGCAAAACCCATGGCAAGCATCAGACCATATTCGAATTTAGTGGTAGCCTTTTCAGGATAGTCCATGCTCTTGCTGGCATCCAGCAATATATGAGCTGTGAGGGATTTATCTTCTTCGAACTGCCGCACATACAGTTTTTCTGACCGTGCATAGATTTTCCAGTCAATGGACCTGGGCTCGTCCCCGGGATAGTATTCCCTGAACCCTACTGTATTTATGCCTCTGCCACTGTTAACAGAGCGCCGGCTACCAGCATATACACTGGACACTCTTTTGTTCACCATGAAAGAGAAACGGTCAAGCTGCCGAAAAAAATCCGCATTTATAGTGTGTTTGCCGGGGTCCATGTCCTTCCTGTTTTATTTAACCTGTGCAAGTATTCCCTTGATCATCTGGTCTGCAGTGATACCGCGCCTTTCAGATTCGAAAGAAAGCCCGATCCTGTGACGAAGTATCGGATAGGCCATTGCCTCTATATCTTCTTCGCTCACGTAATTCCTGCCTTTGATCAGGGCACGTGCCTTTGCGGCCAGTATAAGACCTATGGACGCTCTTGGAGATGCACCGTACTCTATATGTTCGCTGTTCTGCCGTGTAGCCAGCACTATCTTTACGGCCCTTGACTTTAATTGGTCAGAGATCGGCACTTCGGTTGTCAGTTTCTGCAGGTCTAGCAATGTGCTCTTGTTCATGATCTTTCTGACCTGCGGTGTGTCCATTTTAGTGTACCTGTCCACAATGCTGAGCTCCTGCTCGAATGTGGGATAATCCAGCAATATCTTGAGCAGGAACCTGTCCAGTTGTGCCTCAGGAAGTGGGAATGTGCCCTCCATCTCAATGGGGTTCTGTGTGGCCAGGATAAAGAACGGCTTGTCGAGCAGGTAAGTATCATTGGCTACGGTGATCTGTTTTTCCTGCATGGCCTCAAGCATTGAGGATTGCGTCTTGGGAGAGGCACGATTGATCTCATCTGCAAGTACTATGTTGGCGAAGATAGGCCCTGCCTGGAACTTGAAAGACTTGACACCACCATGCTCCTCGATAATGTTAGTTCCCGTGATATCCGCAGGCATCAGGTCCGGTGTACACTGGATCCTGCTAAAGCGCAGGTCCATGACCTTTGCTATCGTAGAAATGGTCAAAGTCTTTCCTAGACCGGGATTGCTCTCCACCAAAGCATGCCCATTACAGAGCATAGCAATGATCATCTGTTCCACATACTCTTGTTGTCCCACTATGACCTTACCGATCTCAGCGAACAATGCATTGAACATCTCACTGGCAAGCCGGTACGTCTGGGACAGATTTCCTGCGTTCATTTCACTGGAGTTCATCTCTGGTCTCCTTTTTATATTCATGGATCAATATTAGGGGTTTGTTTACCATTATTTTCCTGCCATCTTCTCAAAGTACTGTTTGATAATGTTTTCATAACCTTCAGGCAGTTTCTCGGAATAGATCGGAGAAGATATTGTACTAGTTTCGTATGCATAGGATGGAAGGAAATCCCCTGGCGTGATATTGGTCTGTTCACCCGGAGTAAAACCCATGCCTGTACCAGGCGGAAGTGTCAGATCGACCTGTTTTCCTTCAACGATCACAACCGATGGTTCACCTAAAAGATCTTCTGAGGACTGGTTTTCTGGTTCATCTGATGTGCCTTCCATTACAGCCAGGTCCGAGCTTTCATCTTCATTTTCAGGTAACAAGGAACCTAAGATGTCTTCAGGTGTAGAGGATATACGATATTCGCTCACGCTAACATACGTAAGTAAAGAAATAGCTATCAATAAAGAGAAGAGGCCAATATACATTCTTTTCTTGTTGAAAAAAGCAGCTGGGATCACATTGGCAGAGTCTTTTATTACATTTTCCTGGAGGTCTGCAACTATGATGTTATCAACTTCACGATTGTCATACGCAGTGCTGAGCCTCTCATGCAGCACCGGGTATCTGTTTTCAACAATGTCTATTGTATCTCTTTTATCACTCTTTATGTGCACTATGAAAGTTATCAAAAGTCCAATGGCCAACGACAGGAAGAACAAGAAGACCTTAGGATATGTAAGACTTGCACCAAGAACACTTATCGATGCAGAGGAATATATTTCAAGTGCAGGGAACATCCCAAAGACCATTTCCATGTTGACGATCAGCAAAATGGCATACACTAGGAATGTTATGGAAATAACATCAAGCAGTTTATATAAACGCCTGTACTTTTTAATAGCCGTATCTATATCCCTTATGAAGTCTTCGACCTTCATAGTAATGCACTCATCCTGATGCCCATGTCCCCTATGTTATTTCATATCATCTCATAAGAGCCAAGCACTTTCATCATCCCTGCTTTTGGCAGAATGCTATTTAAAGCATCTTTTATAATAGTATCGCTGATATTCCCTGCGAAGTCTATGTAAAAGACATAATCCCCCAGGATGCGTTTCGAAGGCCTGGATTCAATACGTGTCAGATTGATATTCCTGATAGCGAATTCGCCCAGCAGGTCATACAATGCCCCTGGTCTGTCCCTGTCAAGGTAGACTATGATAGACGTTCTGTGAAGAAGACCACTTTTTGCAATGTCATCGGATCCAGCTACACTTCCATCGGTAGTTTTCCAGGCAAGATCGTCATTTTCATGTTTTTTCCTGAATACTATAAAACGTGTATGATTGCTGTTATAGTCCTGAACATTGCAGAGCAGCAGGTTCAGCCCATACATGATAGCTGATTCCCTGGACGCAATGGCTGCCATTTCCTCGAACTCTGTAGCAAGTTTAGCTGCATGAGAGGTGCTGCCTGTTGTGCGAATCTCCGCATGAGGAAAATGGATTTTAATGAACTGTCTGCATTGTCCCAGTGCCTGGGGATGGGAAAGTATCACCCGTATATCCTTGATGTTCCCCTTGGACAACAAACAGTGCTCAATGGGCACAACGATCTCTCCGATGATCTGGATTTCGTGTTCCATGAGCATGTCCAGGGTAACGCCCACAGAGCCTTCGATGGAGTTCTCCACAGGCACGATGCCGGTATCAACGGCATTGGTCACAACTGAATCAAAAGTATCGATAATATCATCACAATATTGGATGGTTATATCTTTTAATAAAGGGTAAGAAGCGTGTTCTTTTTCGAGCCACAGGTGAGCAGCTTTATCCGAATATGACCCTTTGGGCCCAAGCACACCAATGTTCATAATAGTTAAAATACAACACATACTATATAATTGCGTATGGGTGGTATTCAGGTGCTCATTAAACATTGATGTTCTTATTTTCAGGTTTGGGAATTTCCTCAGATAAAGCACTTATACGGAATATACAAAACCACAATATTTAAATAATTATACTGTATTTAACTTGGGAAAGAACTTATACAGGATAGCACTATGGCAAGGGAATGGAAAAAGGGACTGCATGAACTCATTACTGATACCGCTGCCTACGTTCCTTTTGCATTGATAGGTATATTTATCCTGCTATTATCATTAATGCTGGCGTTCGACCTTACACGTATGGACTATCAGCTTGCAGAGATTGTATATTCAAGTGATGTTTCAGATCCGCAGCATGATATCCTAGACATGGCATGCGCAGATATATCGCGATGTCTTAACTATGCAGGTATGGAAGCTTTAGAGTGGCGGGGTGAGCATCCGGTCATCCAGCCGGAATATACTTCTGTGGGATCGTGGAGCAATAAGGGCTATGAGGCCCGTCCCCTGAATAAAGATGTTGAACCTGGCGATGTTTTACAGGTAAAAGTGGAACTTCCCTCTAATATCTTAGGAGCCTTGCTTTCTCTTATCAGCAACAAGGACAGGGTGCTCACAGTATATGATGAGAGCGGCAGTTTCAATATGAGCTTCAACTATAATGGATCCCATAGCTTATGGGGAAGTTCTTCATTCGTACAGGAGCTGAAGATACCAGCAGATGCTTCATATGGTCTTGGGTCTGTTGTCCTGAGAGTTGGCAATGATGTACAGGCCACGGATTGGTTCCATGTGGGTACAAACCCCATAAAGGATATCGTTGCAGCACGCTTTAATGAACTGATGAAGAACAACTACAGGAACGGGGTGCACAGAACAGGACGATATGTACTGGATGTGAACGAAGATATATCTCCTGAACAGATCATTATCGGTAAAGTGAACGGAACTCTAAGTAGAAGTATACCACAGGACCATAAAGATTACGTCATTCATTATACTCTTACGATAAAACAACTTAACTATACTCTCACAGATATCGATACAGGTATAAAGACAAATGGAAGCATGGATATCTTTACGCCAGTGGATTCTAGAGAACCATTGCTGGCACAGCTCACCTCAGAGTATGAACGGGAGCTCAACACTGGTGTAGTACCAGACATTGTACTGGGCCTGTCGAATGTGCGCTCTTTTATCTATGGTCCCTGGCAGCATTATGCAGGGGGACCACTGAACATCCTAACAGGTCCTTCCATTGCAGGTGCCGTAAATGCAGGTACGATATACGGCCAGAAACAGATTTTTGATGCTGTTGACCCCTGGCCCCTGATGTACACAGGATACTACAATGGAAAAACATTATATCGTGATCTAAAAAGAGATACTTCTGATTATGATCAGCAGAAAGGTGATCTTTCAACAGTATATACTGGATTTGCAACAAGCGGTTCTTTCAATATGGATATGGAACAAAGCATAGATGGTTCGATGAAAGATGCAGGTACCAGCCTGCAGAGCATAGAGGATGCTTCTTCCGTGACCATAGCGGTCTCTAATTACACAGCAGCTGTGAAAAATGGCTGGATGTTCAATGACCAGGTATGGGGTCCTGAAGACCCCGATCTTATACATAATGTGACCCGTATGATCTATAGTGCCGAGGTCATGCCGGAAATATCAAGGAGTGGTGTGAATGACAGACCCGAAGTGCATGATATACAGGTTGAAACCTTCTTTGATCCTAGTACGGTTAACATGAGAATGAGCTTTTCTTTCTATTATCTTACATGGGATGCCGAATATCTTGTATCTCTATGGCATGAAGGGGCTATTGTACCAGGATACTTCTTCGAGAACCGAAGCAGGATCAGTTATAGTGAAAAGATCATGAAACCCAGCTACATTGCAGATCTGGACATTGCCAACTGGCAGATCACAAATGCAAGGCTTGAGCACCAGTCCACTTCTTTGGAGAACCTCAGGATCACGCCTTTAATGAAGTATGCAGGAAATGATACCCTCCTTGGTATGGAACGTGAGGGAGGCTTCCTGAACAGTGAATCACGCTCCTTTGACTGGGATATCGAGTATGTTATTGAGTTCGATATCTATTCCCAGTGGGAGTTGAAATACGATTATGCATATACACATACAGGCGTCATTGACAACAATCATGATGTTGAAAGGTTGGGCACATTTGGTCATGTACAACAAACACATAAAGAGCTTGAGAAAGAGAACATTACCTTTGTTTACCATAAATGTTTCAGGACAAGTACCTATGATGGACTTGCAGAATATGAACAGACCATTGGAAATGAGTTCAGGGATACTGTGGTAACTGTTGGCAATGCGCAATTAACAGATACCTGCTGCAGTGATGCAGCAGATAAGTACAGGGAAGCGTATGTGGATATAGCGCAGATCGAAAAGGAATATGAAATGTTCAGTGATGGTACTAATATTCCCAGACGCATCGTTGCATGTGATGTGCCGATATGGCTTCCTGGCCTCATGACAGAGGATCTGCTCTCCATGCTTGGTGAAATGGACGATACCGGACCTTCGCGTACGGTCTACCTGATGGGTGATAACCTGGGCCGCAATCCTGCTGATCTTTTTTGTGATGCTGCTGAGGACATGGCTCTGGAAATGGAATATGAAAGAGAGTTGTATGTACAGGCAGAAAGTCATTTCACTGGGAATGATTTCACGACCTCCAGTGATGCAGCCCGGATGATAGCAAAGAACGAGTCTTATGAGAAGACCATACAAAGGCTTGTGGATAGCAATGCAAATGTAAAAAGTTCTTTAGACGGGTATCTGAACGATGTCTTTTCGAAAAGGACGGGGGCTGCATTTTATGATCTGTTAGGAGGTCTCTCTCCCTCTGAACTGCTTTTCAATAACCCTGCTCTGTCCATGGCAACAAATGCGATGGCACAGGATATGGGCGTCATCGATACTATGAAAGTGGTGGGCTGGCCACACAGCAAATACAGCTGGACCGAGAATATGACCCTGCTGGTGGACCAATACCCTGACTACCTATACCATGATGAGGGATTTGACCTGCAGGAACAGTTCATATGGGAAGATGGGGTGACAGGCAAGACAATATATCCTCTGGCAGTACGTAATACATGTATATTTTCCGGGGATGTGAGCGGAGAGGTTGCAGACATCATGAAAGGATGTACAGATCCAGTAAAAACAACCGTTTCAAGGCAGATGAGCAGTAGCATCCTTGAAGTGAACTCACAGGTAAATGATGTTATCACGCAGATAGGAAATGAAGCTGCTAACCTGACACAGGCAGGAGTGAGCACAGATGTGCGCATGCTAAAGGATGAGCAGACACGGCTTATGAACGCCTATGCTGGTCAGCTTCGCATAGATATCCCTGGGCAGATCAGCGATCAGGTCGCTGCCGACCCTGAGCTATCAGCATACATAGACCCTGGTCAGGTGGAAATGATCACTCAGCAGTATCTGGATTCCCTTAACAATGAACAGCTTGTGGCTATGACCTCGGATGACACGCTGGCATTGGAGCTTTTTAACTTATTCAAATCCCATATAAATGCGAACAGTGCTGCAATTGACGGAAAAGTGGATATAGCGCTGCTGCGCCTTGAAGCTGATATGCACATGGGAGTATCTGACGGGGTATGTGCGACTATAGACGTGTGTCACGAAATAATAGATGAATGCTTTTCCAATATAGATAAGGAACTACAGAACAAGCTTGATGATTCAGCCTCTAAACTGACCGGCAAGTCCGCAGAAAAAGTGGAAGAACGGCTCGAAAAAGCCATGAGATGCGTGCCTGCAGGTCTCCCCCTACTGCCTCCGAACTGGGTCTGCACGGTGAATATCTGGGAATATGAAGTGAAAGGGCGCTACAAAAGCTTCAGCGTAGTAGATATGGATAATGAATGCATCGTTGATCCGTTCTTTGGGCACAAAGCACAGATGTATGTGAGAGATAATCAAAGAATAAAACACCCAATACAAAAAAAAATAGATGGAAGTTCTATTTTCCTCGGAAGAAATACTCCTATTATTTTTTCATTCGATGGTTACGCTGCAACAGTTGTAGGACCTGGACCTAAAGGAGTTGGAGACAAGATTGGAGGAAGAGAAGAAAAATCACCCGGTTATGATAATTTTGAGATACAACTTTGAGGCTAAAAATGAAAAATATATTCAACATTATGTTTAGCATTCTATTTATATTTATGATTCCTATCATTGGGTCAGCAGAAAGTTCCTATGGAAAAATTGACGTATATTTCGATGGTAAATTGTATCCTGGAGCAGAGATGCCTAAACCATTTTTAAAAATTGGAGAACCTTTCAAAGTTAGATTTGATATAATCCCCTATCAACGATGTGAAGTTTCTGTTATGCTAACAACTATTGATGAAAAAGATTTCAAAATAATCAACGGCTCAACAAATGAAATGGGCAAATATACTAGTGGAATTGTAGGAAAAAATGAAACAATAACTTATGAATGGACATTGTTTCCCACTGAAAATTGGGCTGGTGGTACCGTACCACTAGATTTTGTATACCAATTTGATGATTTGAATTCTTTTGATATAATCACAAAAGGCGAATTCACCGCAGCTTACATAACTGTCAGCAAGGAGTACTACAATGGAGAGCCTGCTGCAGTATCGGCAGAACCTATTACAGAAAAGCCTGCAAAAGCTCCGGGATTCGTGCTACCCCTGGTTGTGGGGATGTTGCTACTGGCCGGGAAGTACATAAAGAGGACATGATCTTCTGTTTTTGTCATAAGATGAGAAAGAAATGGATCGTACCGTCTGCGGCGGGCTGTTGTTTTGAATAAGGTCTGATAAGCTTCTTCGTGTTATTCGGGGTTAAAAAATAATCGGGGATTTGATAGCAGACCACTAGTACATTTGCTTGTCAGATTTGTTCTTCCATTCATTCAGCAATTCCAGGCACGCTTCACGTTCAATGGTCATGAGCTCAATTTCTGCGGTATGTTCTCCTTTGATCACGTTGTAGATGTGGCTGTCGTCAAAACCAACGTCCGCCACTTCTTTAGTTGTGGTGCCGTAATGGATACGCTTGATCCTGGCCCAGCAGATAGCTGCAAAGCACATGGGGCAGGGCTGTGAAGTGGTATAGATATCACAATCTGACAGATCGAATTGCCCCAGTTGCTGGGAAGCTCTGCGGATGGCAAGTATTTCGGCATGGGCTGTGGGGTCCTTACTGATAAGTACTTCGTTATGAGCTGTGGATATTATGTCCCCATCTCTAATGATCACAGCTCCGAAAGGTCCTCCATGACCGTTCTGCATACCTTTGCGAGCTTCGTCAATGGCTATATGTATCGATCGGATCATTTTTGATCAAACTCCTGGAAGATTGCAGCATGTACTGTAAAATGGTGTACTGTAAAATGGAGTACATATACAAAAACGTGTTCTTTTAGATACCGATATGTTTTCACCCGACCAATGGAAAATCGTTTTCATATATTCTCTTACCATCATTCTTTTTTCTATTTAGGCTTTTCAGGATATTGCAATGTAAAAAGTTGTTTTTCTGAGAGTGGGTTTTCACCAGCGAAATTTAAATATAATTAAATTAATATAATAACATATCACCACCAACAGCAGAGAAGAGACACAGGAGTCTGATATCCTAGTGAAGAAAAACATAAATGAATTATGCACAGCACTTTTAAAAAACCCTCAGGTCCGAACGCCTGCCTTGTGGTCAAAGAACACACAGATCAATAGGTACCATGCTTTTTCTGGAGAGTACAATGACAGATAATATCATTACATTACGACCGGAATCAATAAAGAACCTGAAAGGAATGGATGCGGAAACAAGGAAAAAGATAAAAGCAGGTCTTGGTGTTATCGAGCGTGAGCCCCAGGACAATGATAAAATAAGGTACGTTTGAAACTATAAAAAAGCGGCAACTGTTCTTTTATTAAGATCAGGATATTGAAAAATTCCCCTTTTCTTTTTCCTTCTCCTTATCAGACATCACAGTCCCTATTATTTTGTCTTTGGTCTGCTTCAAGGCCGCCTATCCGGTTCGCTATCATCCCAATATCTTGCCCTGAGGGCAAAACACTGATTCTTGCAATTTCCACCATTTCTGTCATCAAACACTTTCCTTTGTTCATTAAAAAATGAGGCATGTATCATATCAGTTGAAGACTGTTATTGGAACAGGTCCGAGGATCTGGATCATATCATCAATATTTCAACTATGTCATGATCTTTGTAGGCAGCCCTGCATAGTTATATCTGAACCTGCATTTTATCAATATTCCACTTCATTTTCCGGAATGCACCGTAAGAGATTATAATCCTTCTCGGTGATGGGTAATGCGTTCAGCAAAATATTTCCTTCAGCTGCCAACCTTTGTGCTATTCCTCCAAGACTTCCCTTCTCTTCCCTGTTTTCAAGAACAGGTTGCCCATCCTCCATTTTGACCAATACTAATAGCCAATATTTATTTTGCATCCTCTCACTCCTTGTATCTCACGTATACAAGTCGGGGAACTACTGTAGAAACACAAGAAGTTCTAACCCATGTCCTATTGCCTTCTTGATTTATATACTTACATTATGGAATGGCTCTTCATTAGGAACGGATTCATCCCCACGTATGTGGGGAACTCACTTTAATATTTTTAACAAGTAATGTATGTGCCGGTTCATCCCCACGTGTGTGGGGAACTCGACATAACGTATCTCACACAGCCCTAACAGCACGGTTCATCCCCACGTGTGTGGGGAACTCATCTTGGTCTCCTTTAAGTAACTGTTCAGTTTCGGTTCATCCCCACGTGTGTGGGGAACTCCCTTCCCCACAACTGGGTAACGCCAACATATTCGGTTCATCCCCACGTGTGTGGGGAACTCTAGTATATTGGTAATAATTTGTGTATCACTCACGGTTCATCCCCACGTGTGTGGGGAACTCTCATAATTAATACTCCTTTTTTACATATATAGATATATATGATACGGTTCATCCCCACGTGTGTGGGGAACTCTAATAATACCCTGATTTATTATTTTTGAATTACGGTTCATCCCCACGTGTGTGGGGAACTCAATAGCATTTTAATCCCATTCCACAGTAGGAGCGGTTCATCCCCACGTGTGTGGGGAACTCTTTTGTAGGAGTAAATTCTAATATAGAAGTGCCGGTTCATCCCCACGTGTGTGGGGAACTCGCAATCTTTTTAACTCTAACTCATCTAGAAGGCGGTTCATCCCCACGTGTGTGGGGAACTCGCGGCCCTGTTAAGTGAGAAGTCCACCAATGGCGGTTCATCCCCACGTGTGTGGGGAACTCAGCCGCCTGTGCCTGAAGGACAGTAAGGCTTCCGGTTCATCCCCACGTGTGTGGGGAACTCATCCTCTTACAAAGATTGTTTGCGGCATCCTTCGGTTCATCCCCACGTGTGTGGGGAACTCTCCGCTACCAGTATCACCGAATACCTCTAGGACGGTTCATCCCCACGTGTGTGGGGAACTCATCGGCTATCCGGTAAGCAGTAATTCCGGTGCCGGTTCATCCCCACGTGTGTGGGGAACTCACCACTTGCACCGGACAGTATCCTGCCAGATACGGTTCATCCCCACGTGTGTGGGGAACTCGTTTCCTCCTATTGCGAATGTGTCGCCGGATACGGTTCATCCCCACGTGTGTGGGGAACTCTGTGCATCTTATATTAGATTAATAAGGAATAAGGATTCCGATGTCCTTATATTCAATATTATAACTCAAAAAAAGACGGCATCTAAAAATAATATACCATATACATCTGGAAACAGACATGAGAATCTCACCTAATTAGCAGTATCTGGTAAAAAGGATATTAATTTAACCCCATCCATTTCCTTTGGGATGCGTCTATTTTCACCAAGTGTAATAAAATCAAATCCTGCTTCATTTGGACATTTCCATAATATAACCGCATTACCTTCTTCCAATCCCTCTACTATGTTTTGGATGATCATCTCCCTTACTTTTACTGAATAATCACCCACATAGACACCTGCACGAACTTCAAGAAGCCATACTGCCAAACGACCTCTCAATCTATCAGGTGCATTCTCAAGTACGATGACCAACATCACCAATGCTCCTTTCATTTGGTATTGCTATAGGTAGCGAGTCCTCAGGTGCATCGGGCATTTCGATCCCACCAGCTGCGAGAATCTCTTCAATAGTTGGAATGATCTTCTTCAGCAGGCGCGTTTCTCTAAAAGCATCCCTGCAAGCAAGTCTAACAGCTCTTTCATAATTGGTATGCTTTTCAGAGGCAATTTTAAAAGCAAGTGGGACCACTGTTTTGAATTTGAAGATATCGGCCACATCGTATACAAATGAACGCGGCTTGCCTGTGTGAATAAAACCAACTGCTGGAGAATAGCCGGCAGCAAGGATTGCTGCCTCCGCTACTCCATAGATACATGAAGTTGCTGAGCTGAGACACTTGTTCTGCACATCAGCACTATCCCAGTCTTCTGGATCATAACTACGGCCTTTCCACTCGACCCCATACTGCTGAGCAAACATTTGATACATTTTCTTTACCCGGGCAGCTTCCATTCCACGCATCTGTTCAACACTATAATGATCAGGCAGCACCTCATTGAAACGCATATCGTACATTTTACGAACTACCTTTCTCCGGAGCTCATCATCAAGAGCAAGCTTTGCCTGATACAACAACCTGTCTGCACGTGCACCTCCAGGCTGCCCTGCAGAGTAAAGCCTGACACCTGCCTCACCAACCCATATCAATAAGCACCCAACTCTTGAAGCCAGCACTACTGCAGCATGTGAGACCCTCGTACCAGGTTCAAGCATCAGACAAGCTATCCCACCAACTGGGATTTGAGAGCGCACACCGTTCTTGTCAATGATAACAAAGGATCCATCTACCACGTCAAGTTCACCTTTTTCAAGGAACAATAATGAAAAACGTTCTTTTATGGCGATAGGCTTTAATTTTGGAAGAACTTTTACCACCACCTTAACGTATTGGACGCACAAGAAGCAGCCCACAGCCAAAACCTTTTGCTGGGCCGATTCCATTGAAAAGAGCCTGTTTGAATAATGCAGGATGCTTTACGGTTAAAACTCCTGTAAAGTCGATGGTGTTGAAACTAATGTTGTGCTTGCCGTTTGGCTTGTAGAACTTATGATTTCGATACCCATCTGCACGTACTTGTTCCTCTTCTATGGAAAAACCGCTTTTGTCTGCTTTCTTTTGTAACCATTCAATTCCCTTTCGCTGAACAATCTCAGAAACTGAAGGGCAGTTATCTTTGCCTGAACTCTCTTTTTTCATGCTGAATTTTTCATCCATCACCACATCATGACGGTGCTGTTTTCCATTTTCATCTCTCTTGGAGATAATTGGATTGGCTCGAAGGGAAAAAGAAAGTTCCTGTCCTGACCTTAATACTGGCTCATAAGATTTTACATTGATATCCCACAATTTAGATTCAGCCTCTGGCTCACTTTCCGATACTATATAAAATGTTGGCAGTGTACCGTCTGATTCCTGACGATACAAAAAGCTCCTTTTTTCATCAGATCCTTTCGAAAACAAAGACCATACCAAACGATGAATATTGTAACTGCTTCCCATGTTAATGACAGATTTATCTGAAACTGCTGTTGGAAGCAGTTTTGCCCTACTTATGTACATGCATCTTTCCTCCAGTTGACCATTGAATAGTATTCTTTTCTGTCAGCAAACTGCCACCTTTTTCGGCTAAGTACTTCATCACGCCGGGAAACGCTATGCTCATGAGATACTTTTTCATCAGGATCGTCCCAATAGAACCGGCAACTGCCCTTGTCAATAAGTCTTCCAATGAATGTGTCATCCTTAAACTCGGCATTTACAAGTGCTTCCTGCATAGTAGGAGCAGATATGATTATAGGGTCCAGTGGAAGTGCTATCGCGCAGGACTTTCTACCAAGATACATCGAAAAGGAAGGTTCTTTCATAGATCTTGCAAGCGTTTCGAGAGAATAAGGAGGATTATCTATCCTTGAAGAAAGAATGACAGTATAGAGTCCATCGCAGTAATAGTCACGAGTGGAAAGGATGGTGTTCAATTCACTCTTGGAAGTGGCTAGTTCATCCTTCCGGGTGAAAAATGTCTTCTTATTCCTGCCTGTACCTGCAGAAGGGACCTGAGAAGTATGATAGTCACGAAGCATAAGCCCTGCCGAATTAATGAGAACTCCGTAATTGTAGCCGGAAACAAGTTCAAGCTGTTTTTCCTCTTCATCTCTGCGAATTCCCAATGCTGCTGCAAGCAGGCCAAATATTGCTGATTTTGAGGGGTGGTCAAAGGTAGGCCTGTAAGAACCTACTGCAACGTCACCCCAGGAAGCAATTGGACCATATAGTCGGAAAATTAAAAATTTTTTCACACCAATCGACCCCCTGTGCATCTAATTGACCACAAAATCTAGCATTTCATCCAGTGATCCTTCGCCTGTGTAGGCGTTCATATCCTTACGATCTTCACAACACTTGCCGTAGACCTTCTCCATATTGTCATTTGTCTGTATGAGAGCATCTATAGCGCTTTTCAACATGCTCCTTCCTCTAATGGGCTCCAGGTATGAAACTGAGAGTGAACGAGGCTGCTGCTTTCCTTTCTCGATCATCATGTAAGATGCATATGCCCTGGATGCAAAACTGTTCTGCTTTCCTGTAGGAGATACTTTTGCCATTGCCTCGACCAGTGCACGCAAAGCCTTGTTTGCAAGTTCTTCATCTCCTCCAAGATTGCTTTTCAGTAGTTCGCAGTCTACACAGACATAAGTATAGAAAAGACCGGAGGCAAACTCGGTTTCGCCAAGGTGTGCCGAGCCTAAATTTTCTTCACCCCTATTTAAGTCATCAACTGCAGTGAAATAGTCATCTTCAACTGCAACTTCATTAACAGTAATAGCATGAGACACCTGAACAGCAGCTTCAGTATTAAACTTAGGATTAGCTGCGAGCATACGCCCAAACATAGCAATATCGACAGCTTTTTGCTTTTCCAGCAACAAGCCTAATACATTATTATAGTTTCTTTTCTTTGCATCTTTTGTCTTTTCTTTTCTTAATAAACTCAGAACTTCTTCCAAAGACTCATCCCTTTTTGAGATTCTCGTTACGATTTCATCAATGGCAAGTATCTCCTCAGGATAAAAAGAAACTATTTGTTCAGTTTTAAGAGTATTTACATCTTCAACCTTCCCGAAGGATCCAGCGATATATTCAACCCATTCCTTAGTTGTATCGTCCGGTACTTTCGGATTAACTTCTTTAGCATCATCATTACAATTGATTAAATCAATCAATTTTACTCCTGAGGTCAAGGCTTTGTATAAATATGCTCCCATTTCTTTAGTCCTAATCCCAAAATTATCACAGAAACTCTGCATAAAAAGATCAGACGTTCTCCACGCCCTTTTAAGGCTCTGTGAAGATACTCTTAATCTTTGAGTTCCACCCATTACGGCAGTCTTTGGTCTTCCTAAGTCATCGCGGTTTAAATTAGATGGGGGATACGATACAAGCGTGTGTATTTGTACAAATTTTGTCATCTTACTTCCTCCTAACTTCTAATATTTACTTTCAGGTGCTTTCTCATAGTAACTATAAGCCCAATCTTTCTTTGTGCCATCATTCCAGTAGTAGAGGCTATTTGCAAGATTGCAGGCATTGACATTTCCGTCCATAAGCTTAACGATTCTAACAACCGAACTGAACAGTTCTTCTTTATCTTTTATTTTCAATAGCCTTTTAAACCGCAATCCACTAACCTGCGGATTTGAACCATCTTTTAGGTGTGCCATTTGAGCGGCAAATGACTCTGCATCTTGATGATTTTTTACATTTGCCAATACTCCTGCAATCAATGCAACGGAATCTCTATTTCCAAAACCTATTTTATTCAAAGCTAACCAAAGCCTATGATAGGCAGGGTTAAACACAATATCTACAGTATTGTGACACCTACGGAGATCGGCTCTATCTCCTCGATTATTATCCAAATCCTTCCACCATGATAACAAAACCTGACAAGCTTCGGGATTTTTCTCCAATGATTTCTTAAATGTTGTCAATCTCAATCACCTCTCTGAAATGCATTTGTTGCCTGACTGAATCCTCTGTCTTTTTATGTAGGCAATCCAAGAATCTCCTTTATTTTTTTACCACCTTCTGAATTATACCTTCTGAGATCTCTGTGAGCTATAGCTACTCTTTCTGGTTCTACAACACTAAATTGCATGGATTGAGAATATTCATCAAACAATCTTTCAGATACTTTTGACAAAAATCTAATCCATTGTATTTTCAAGTCAACGGTCTCAGAATTGCTTTCTAACTCCGAATTTAACTTATTAAGGACATTATAGAACTCAGATTCCGTATCATGCCAAAATCTGGAATCAATAAAAGAAATATCTCCACGTATCGACTTTTTACCATACAAAGCTTGCTTTATACAATTGCGAGTGTTGTTATCTACAATTTCAGCAACCTTGATTAGCTTAGAAACTTGAGACTCATAGTTATTTCTAATTTGTTCATCTACATTAAATAAAGGCATTCTACTTTCATACCAACATTCTACTTTCATGTCAATAACATGGTAACCAAAAGCCCATAGTCTAGGAGAATTTTGGAAAATTTGACCCAGATTTTTTAAGTTTGATTGTTTATAAATAAATTTTTCAAGGCACAATGATGGATGACTCCCCTTATCAGGATCGGTTTTTACTAATCCCAACCAATGACGATAGAAAACATCTTCAGGTTTTGTTTTCCTAGGAATCAAATCATTTTTCTTTTCATAATAGGGGGTTAAAACATGACGCCATTGACTTGTATAATCATTACCGTAAGTCTGTGTAGAATAAGTAAAAACCAAATCTTCAATTTTTCCACATATGTCGCAAATACCTTCTGTGCAATTATTTAAATCAAGACGAATTCTTCTTGGCATTCCCCAATACATTTGTTTTGGACTTACATCCATTGGAGAGGTAAACAATCCTTTCTTTCCTTTTGTGCGAGTAGGAACCATCCAAGGAAATACATATCCCAAATCTATTTTGTCATTAGCACCCAAACTGTCAAAATTTTCATCTGGGATTACATTTAACCACACCGTTTGCCAGAGATTATCGCCTAAAACTATCGTAGTTAATGGACCACCACCTCTGAGAGATGTAAGATGACCACTCCCCCCCTTAGGAGCATTTGTTTGTAAAGTAAATAGTGCAGTTGCACAACAAGAAAAACACATTTTTGAAACTGTATCTCTCTTCAAAAAAAGATCAGTATTATCCTCTATTGTTTTTTTTCCAGGCATTTCCATGAGCATTTGACTTACAGATGTTCGATCTTTAACAGTGCTTTCAAAATGCTCGTAGTCCTGCATGAAACGTTCATTTTCCCCATCCAGATTGAAAGCATTAGCCACTTCCTCAAATACAACATGCAACTCATCTGCTTTTGGCGGATTTATAAAATATTTCCTCCAATCTCTTTCATTTCTTGGAGACATTGTGGTTTGTACCAAGCCAATAAGGAACTGTATGAGGGAACCGTTAAAATCCGGACGTGGAGCAGCCAGTGAAATAATCGGATTTGAATCCAGTTCAGAAGTAATCTCCCAGGGAGCTATTTTCTCCTTTTTGCCGTCCTGCCTGTTTACCAATATCCACTTTTCATTAATCAAGTTGAAAACCGTGTTATCACCAGCCTATTCTTTATTTATGCTTAGACCAACTTCAGAATTGTACGTTAAATGTACTTGTTTTTTGTATTTGTTCAATGCAGAACCTTTCCAATTGATTCCATCGTCAGAAAACATAGGAATCAATAGACTCCATTTACCTTTGTCTTTCATCGAGTCTTTGGACTTCTCTATTAGTTCATTCACTTCCTTGCCATAATCATCCACATATCTTATACGTCCGCCAATAATGCTTAATTGGCTCATATCCCATGGATGATTTTCAGAAGACACCATTGGAACAAGAATCCCATGTTCAAATCTTGCAAGGCGAATATTCACTGATTCTCCAAGGCGGGTAGGAGTTACAACATCATCAAGCCATTGAGTACCTGAACGCACGTAACCCTGCGTAAGATTCAAGGACTTAAAATTAGCCATTGACGTTTGTGCCATTGATTCTCCGTATGCCTTTTCGTCAAGAGCTTTAAGATCTGGTGGAATCTTTACGCTTGCATTTTCGCCAAAAACACCTTCTATGAAATATCTGCTTTCATCAGGCACTTTGAAACATCCATGTTCAGAAAGCAGATGGGCTGTAAGCCAAAGTTGGCCGTGTGACTGGTAAACGTATGCTGCATTTGGAAACATATCAGAGTACCACTCTTTAGAGACTTCCTCTGTAATTTTAGGCGACAGAATTCCAAGAACTGGAGTATCCCTCTCTTCATGCTCACTTATAGCACCATTAACATTACGAAAGTGACGCTGCAAGCGTCCAGCTCTCTGAAAAATGAGATCAATTGGAGCGAGGTCAGTTACCATATAATCAAAATCAAGATCTAACGATTGTTCCACAACCTGAGTGGCAATCAGTACTTTGCCCCTGCGTTCCTGTGAACCACTTGTTTTCCCGAAAGATTTGAGAACTTCATTTTCAATATTCAGCCGGTCACCCATTGCATATCTTGCATGGAAAAGGATTACTGAATCTTTTCCCAGTAAAGATAAAAGCATGTTAAAGGATTCTATTGCATCGTCAACAGTGTTGCGTATCCAACAACTGCATTTCCCTTCGGCAGAATATGATACGAGCTTGTCGGTTACTGCAGATTCATCATTAAAAAACTCAACATTCACGGTTCTTCCGGTTCCTTCACGAGATTCTATTTTTGTCTCCGAAAAGCCAGATTCACAAACATGTGTCAGGAGAGGATATTCATCTTTTGCAATTCCCTCTATAGAGCATCCCAATCCCTTACAAAAATGAGATGCTAATTCTCTGCGATGGTTTATCGGTAGTGTGGCGGATAGAAGAATTGCACTACCACCCATTGATGCATGGAACTCTAAAAGAGTGCACAGAAGTCTGTGCATATAGGGATCATATGCATGGACTTCATCAACAATCAATATGTTACGTGATAAACCCAGTAATCTTAGAGATTGATGATTTGAAGGTAGGACACCCATTAAAGCCTGGTCAATGGTTCCTACTCCTACGTCGGCAAGTAAAGCTTTTTTACGACTGTCAGCAATCCAGGCCGAACATTGGGCAGAAACGGTTTCATCTTCCTGAGAAACGTTCCCTCGATCATTTTCAGAACTCCTAACGCCAATAGATTTACGAAATGCACCTGACAAATAGCTTTGACCATGGGCAAGTACCAATGAAGGAAAAGAACCGGGTTCATATAATTTATTATAAAGATTTGCTAATCTTCCATACATAGCATTAGATGTTGCCATTGTTGGCAAGCCGAAATAAATTCCATGTGCTGTACCCTGCATCATGACTCGATGAGCTAAGCATAAGGCGGATTCGGTTTTTCCACTTCCTGTTGCATCTTCCAAGATGAAAAGCTGTGCACGATTGACAACAGGACATGTAGATACATATTCTTGCATGGGACTTGGAACTTCAATTTCAGGAAATAGCGTTTTCATTTCTGAATTTAGCGATATTGGAGAGGGAAGAATCCCTGATTCTGCAAGTGCTTTTTCGGCAGATGGTAATGCATGCTCTTTCCAATATTTTTCCAGCGGAATGGATTTCGATAAGTAATTGAAGTGTTCGTTCGAAGAACCTATCCAATCACTTACGATCACAATACCTGCTAGTAACCAGGAAGTGAGCTTGAATGCAGCCTCTATATCCTCAAATTCATATTCGTAACCATCCGAGCTTGAAAAAGCATCGAATACATTATTCAGTAATAGAGCAGATACTGCTGCTATAAATGAACCTGCCATACCAATATCTTCTTCAGTGAATAAATCATTTTGATTTATTGGAAGGCCATTGCTCATGTTTTTTGGAGGGTTTCCGTGATGGCCGGTTACAGAGATAATCCATGGAATTAATAGGTCATTCCAATCATAGGAATCAAAAGAGGTTTTATCCAGACAAAGCCAGTTTTCATCCCATATTTTACTCCATAGTGCTTTCCACAAATAGAAACCCATACTATCATGGCGAAGACTGTAACTTCTTGCACTCCCATGACCTCTAAGGTAAATTAATAATTTCGGCTGAAGATTTTGAAATCTTTCTGAAAATTTGCCTATGTCGTGCATTGCAAGGTAAAATGATACCAAAGAAATAACTTGCTTATCATCCAAGGGGAGGTGTTCTTTAAATTTTTTAAGCAGAAGAGGATCTTTTCTCAACAAAATGTTACCCGATGCAGCTACATCTAAGCAATGATATACTAGTAGATGATAATTCTGATTCGCAGAATTGTTTGCAGGACCAGTTTTTCCCCAGTTGTTATACATTTCAATCAACTTATAGATATTTACCATGTAGCGTTTTATTAAATGGTTTAGTGAATCAAATATTTAACAGAAATAATATTATATATCTTTAATATATACTTAACTACTGTATTCTTATACAAATTACATATAAAATTATAAAAATCCTTACTTTCAATAAACAGTAATAATACTAATACTACTAATAATAATAATAATAATAATAATAATAATAACAATAACAATAATAATAATAATGGCTCTGTAGAAAAGTTACTCTTGATTTTATTTTGACCTAATAATTTAAGGATAAACCTCTTAGCATAATCTGCCACCGAAAACACAAAGGGGATGATTGTGTTTTGTCGGTTCTATAGAAAACCCTGTTGATCATACAATTTTTTATGCCCGAAATATTTTCAAATATGTTCCTATACATTTGTCATGTTTGCGAAATTAAACTGAATGATAGTGATTTTACAAGCATGTCTTCGGAACCTTATTCCATAGATATATATAGAAGCCCTTAAAATGCTATATTTGGGGCTACTTGTTGTATCAGAATATTTGTGGGAATTTATACAACATTGTGGTCTGAGATATTTTGTGAGCAGAAGATTGGTTAGTAGGATCTGTAACTGAGTTGTCCTTTCAGATACTCTTTCAATATCATAGGAAGATCTTTCTGGCCGATCGACATGGGGAATCTACTATGAGTAAAGAACTGTATAAGTTACCGGCTCTGAAATATGGTTATGCGGACCTGGAACCGTATATTTCAGAAGAACAATTGCGTATACACCATGAAAAGCATCATCAGGCCTATGTCACTAATGTGAACTCACTATTGCAGATGATGGACAAGGCACGCAAGGAAGGCACGGACTTTGACTACAAGGCAACTGCCAAAGCAGTGGCCTTTAATCTGGGAGGCCATGTGCTGCACGATTATTTCTGGTGGGGGATGACACCTGCAGGCAATGCCACAAAAGAGCCTGTGGGTGAACTGGCCGAAGTTATAAAAGAAGATTTCGGAAGCTTTGAACGTTTCAAAAAAGAGTTCTCTCAGACAGCATCCACCGTGGAGGGCTCAGGCTGGGCAGCACTTACCTTCTGCAACAACACCAAAAGGCTGGGGATCATGCAGATAGAAAAGCATAATGTCAATGCTTTCCCGGATTTTTCTATCCTCATGGCTATAGATGTATGGGAGCATGCCTACTATCTTGATTACAAGAACGAAAGGGGTAAATTCATAGATGCTTTCTGGAACATCGTCAACTGGGAGGAGATCGATAGATATTTCAGGAAATTCCAGCATTCCAAGGAATAAGCTCAATTAAGTTCGGTCCCATTTTGAAAAGTGGAAACCGTTGGACACTCATCAACAAGGTGAAAGGGGATGTGGTATATGAATAAAATATCTATCCTGATGGTAATATTGATAGTTTTTGCTTTGGTCACAAGCGGCTGCTCAGAAAGGACAAACGATGAAAAACCTACCGTGGTAATTGGATCCAAGCTCTTCCAAGAATCCTACATACTTGCACATATGGCAGCAATCCTGCTGGAAGATGCAGGATATAAGGCCGATGTTATAGAAGGGCTGGGGGGGACGTTCGTCAACTATGAAGCATTGAAGAAGGGCGAAATAAACACCTATGTAGAATACACAGGGACCGCCTACAGCCAGATCCTCAAAGAACCGGCACTGGAAATATGGGACCCCGAAGTGGTATATGCTAGAACTGAAAAAGGATTGAAGGAGACCGACAATATAGTAGTGGTCAGCAGTCCGGGATTCGAAGATGCTTATGCCATTGCAGTTAAAATGGATTGGGCAGAGGCAAATCACATCACAAAGATCAGTGATCTGAAAGAATATGCTTCCCAGATGACCATAGGTACGGATCCTGAGTTTGCCACCCGTGAGGACGGGCTGCCCCGTATAAAGGATGTATATGCCATTGAGTTCAAGGATTACAAACAGGCAGTAGCCACTATAATGTATGAGGCTATCAGGATCGGTGACGTGGATGCAATATCCGCATATACCACCGATACCAGGAACGAGGTCTTCAACCTGAGGGTGCTTGAGGATGACATGAACGCATTACCTCCTTATGATGCGATATACATCATGACAGAAGAGTTCGCTAGTAATAATCCAGATGTGGTGGAAGCTTTAAAGAAGCTGGATGGTAAAATAGACACGGATAGCATGAGGAGCCTGAACTACAAGTTCGATGTGGACAAGATGGAGCCACGGGATATCGCAAGAGAGTTCCTTATCCAGGAAGGCCTTATTAAAACATAAATGTCATATAGGTCTATTTCATTACTTTTTTTCAAAACAGTACCCGGAAATAAACGATGCCGACCCAGAGATTGTTTGAAAGGATAGATTCTATCGAACTGCAGCGGGTAAGCAAGAAATATGGTTCCCGTTATGCTGTGGAATCCTTGGAACTTACCATAGAGGGAGGAGAGCTGTTGATCCTCATAGGACCAAGTGGTTCCGGAAAGACCACAACACTTAGGATGATCAACAGGATGACAGAACCGGACAGCGGGAACATTTTGATAAATGGGCAGGATATCATGCAGTTGGATCCGGTAAGGCTTAGAAGGAACATAGGATATGTGATACAGAACATTGGCTTGTTCCCTCATATGACTATTGGAGAGAACGTGGGTCTGGTCCCTAAACTCGAAGGTTGGGATGAAAAAAGAACAAATGGAAGAGTACGCCATCTGCTGGATTTTGTTTCCCTGCCTCCGGAACAGTTCATTAAGAGATACCCGCGACAACTCAGTGGTGGTCAGCAACAGCGGGTGGGGCTCGCCAGGGCTCTTGCCATGGACCCGCCACTTCTTTTGATGGATGAACCTTTTGGTGCTTTGGACCCGATATTAAGAAAACAGTTACAAAAAGAGTTCCTGGAGATCAAGAAGGAGATCGGCAGGACCATAGTTTTCATTACCCATGATATAGAAGAAGCGCTCAGACTTGGGGACAGGATAGCCATCATGGACAATGGCCGGCTTGTGCAGGTAGGTGCTCCTGAAGACCTCATCTTTGATCCTGTGAACGATCTGGTCTCAGATATCGTAGACTCAGAGCGGAAGTTCAAGCATATGGATATGCTGAATGTCAAGGACCTGATGACCCCATTGGATGCAAAGTATATCCTGGACGGAGGGATGAACGCCTGTGAAGCAGTGGAGATCATGAAGGACAGGGACATTGACATTGGTATCGTATTTGAGAATGGTATGTTGGCAGGTAAAGTGGAAATGATCAACCTGTTGAAATGTGAAGATGAACGTCCTTTTCTGAGAGACATAACAAAACCCATGAAGGTCTTTGCTTTACGTGACTCGGTAGCAACAGCACTCTCTGAGATGAAAATGAGCAGGGAACACATGGCAATGGTAATGAACGCAGATACAGTATGTGGGATACTGGTATCTGATGAGGTGCTTTTAAAGCTGATATAATAAAAAAGCAAACAGAGAAAGATGAAAGAATATTTCCATGAGATCTTAATACTTTGGAACAATCACATGCTTACCATGCGAACAATTGAACACCTGAAAATGTTCAGCATAGCCCTGATCATATCTGTGATCATAGGTGTTGGTGTGGGAGTGCTGATATACAGCCAGCCGAAGATGGCTTCCCCGGTACTCAACTTCCTCAATATACTGGAAACGATACCGGACCTGGCGTTACTGGTCATTCTTCTGCCTCTGTTGCGTCTGGGAACAGGACCAACTATAGCTGCTTCGGTGATCTACTCAATATTGCCTATAGCAAGGAACACCTATACCGGCCTTAAAGGAGTGGACGGCAAATACATATATGTGGCCGAAGCCATTGGCCTGTCACCAAGGGATATACTTCTCAACGTAAGGATACCCATGTCCCTGCCTCTCATCGCAGGGGGAATAAGGATAGCTCTGGTGTTCACCATGGGTGTGGTCACATTGGGAGGGCTTGTGGCTGCTGGAGGACTTGGAACAGTGCTCCAGAATGGTATCCAGCTGTATGAGAAGGATGCCATACTGCTGGCGGGCCTGTGGACAGGGATATTGGCTGTTATACTGGACCTGGGGGCTGGATGGATAGAAAAGGAATTGTACAAGAGATATGATACATGGCATCCACAGCGCTGATACTGCATGCTACGTGGGAACATATAGTGCTCGTATATAGCACGTTGTTAGCAAGTATCCTGATAGCAATACCTCTTGCAATTGCTTCTCTTTATAACCGACAACTGGCATCGGTTGTGATTTACTTTGCCAACCTTGTGCAGGCGGTGCCAAGTTTTGCAGTGATAGCCATAGTGGTGCCTTTTCTGGGAATAGGCTTTATCCCTGCACTTATAGCCATAATGCTGAGAGCGCTTTTACCCATTATCAAGAACACATACATTGGTCTTACAAACGTGGACCCTGCGCTCATAGACTATGCTAACGGTATTGGGCTCAGTGAATGGCAGATACAGCGCTATATAAGGTTCCCTAATGCTTATCCTGCCATGTTCGCAGGGATAAGGTTCTCGGCTATCCTGGCAAACAGTATAGCTGTGCTTACTGCATTCATAGGCAGTGGTGGATTGGGAGGGATCATCTTCCAGGGGCTGATCGGCTATAACGCTGAAAAACTACTCTTAGGGGCTATCCCTGCAATTTTTCTGGCCATGTTGATAGATTATTCTTTTGCCCTGTTGGAGAAGAAACTGACACCAGCATATATGAAAGAGTGACCAGGAAAATAAAATGCCTGAACAGGGATGTGCATAAAGTTACAGAATTGCCTTGACAGGATCAGTAATCGCACAGGAAATGGTCGGACATGGTTCCAATGTATTCAAATTAGTGCCATGATAACTATTTATTTTTTTCTTCTTAGCGGTACTTCCATTATCGTTCAGTATATTGCAGTACTTGACATGCTTTATATAATACAGCAATATTACCACAGTACTGTGTATATTATGAGGTAACGAAATGGTAGATTTTGCATGTAAGGAGTTCCAGATCGAAACGGTCATAAAGTGTGGTCTTGATCTGACAAAAGCAGAGCTCTTCGTATTGAAGCATCTGTTGGGGCATAATACCAGATGGTTCACTACTGAACAAATAGCTACAGACCTGACCCTTGATATTTCCACAGTGCAGAGAAGTACCAAAAAGCTCACGGAAAAAAAAGTGTTGCAAAAATCTCAGAACAATCTCGAAGGTGGTGGCTATTTCTTCGTATACAGGATACGGGACAAAAGGGAAATCAGAGAGCTCATCATGGAGATCATTCATAGCTGGGTTGAGCGTGTTGAAAAAGAACTGATCATATGGGAAGAGGAGCAGAACATTGCAGCTGCACCTTAAAGACTGTTGGTGGAAAAAATGCTTAAAATCACTCCATATCTTGGTATCCTTGTAATCATTGTATCTATTGCAGGCTTGTGGTATCCAATACTTGGATACTTCATGCTACTAGTATTTGCCACACTGCTGATCATCAGTCCTTTCAGAGGAAGATGGTTCTGCGGAAATCTATGTCCAAGAGGCAGTTTCAACGACTTCTGGATTGGCAAGATCGGTCAGAATAAAAAGATACCTCCGGTACTAAGGAGTTTCTGGATAAGGGTCCCCATATTCCTATTTATGATGGGATTTATGGGATACAGGCTGCTACAGACCCAAGGTGTGTTCAATCAGGTAGACATGATGTTCGTTATGATATAAGCTATTTTGGGTACATATCACATTATAGTTATAGAATTTTTAAGTATAATATAAAAAAATCAATGGAAACATTATATTAACATCAATTTCAGATTAAAAATATTATAAATATTGTATGTGTTCCCGTTATCGTTTTCCATTTTAAAACACTATCATAGGACACAAAGACATAAAAAAAGTGTAAAGATTAAAATTTCGTATATCAAATATACATCCTCTCGGTGCTGATTCCCTAACCGCTATATATCGTTAATACCCCGTTACACGTTTACAACACTCCTTCACTCAACCGATGCTTCTTTAACCCAGTTATAAACTTGTTTCCTGGACATTCCGCTTGCAGTAGCCAGTTCATCCCATGTATGAGTTTTCTTGTTTCCTGGACATTCCGCTTGCAGTAGCCAGTTCATCCCATGTATGAGTTTTCTTGAAATAGTTAAGCATCTTAACACACGCTTCGGCTTTGTTCTCAATACTCTTAAGTGTTGACTGGTGCAACGGTGCTTCACTATCTATTGAATGTTTCAATTCCTTTAGCTTAGCGTTCTTCATCTCTATTGATATCTTCTTATAATGTTCCTCTATTTCTTGGTTAGGTCTGGGAATGTATAAAGGATCTATTATCTCCCCTGCTGCTCCGCTCTTACCATCATAATAAATAAAGTCTCTTTTGACTACTACCCCGTCATCATTGACCATGATGATTTTATATTTACAAACATTAACATTGTGTTTTGTATCAATATACCGAGGCTTAATAAAACCGTTCATTGCTTCCCTTACGTTGATATCCAGGAGCCTTATATTAGGAGTAGTGAAGATACAACACACGTTCTTATACCTAAGGATCTGTGTTATTATCGACATTATCTTATTCTGTGCATGTTGCCATTCTCTAGCAGGTACCCCCACTCCTGCCTCGTCAAAAATTATACATTGTCCCTTTTTCATTTTTATGAGAGTATCTAAGAAATCAGGAACAGTGTAGACGATGCGAGGACACACATCAAAACTTGGATCTATTTTGCAAGCAATAGACACGGCCGCTAAACTTTTTCCGCTTCCCATCTCGCCAACAATTAGGAGCATCTGTGATTTATCTTCTATATTAATTCTATGTTTTATATAACCACAAATAATATCAAAGGACCTGCTCATGATCATCCCTCATTGTCTGGGTTTCTGCCTGTGTTTTCTTGTTTCCTAAAAATCCATTCCTAAAAGCTAAACACATCAACGCTTCATGTTTCATGTCCATTGTCTTTTTATCGTATGCCCGTCTGTTGTTTTGTATCTGAATAGGTGTTATTCCCTGGGGCTTCTCTACACGGTTAATGTCCTCGATGTCTGCTTTATACCTCTCATCCATAAAAGGCTTTAATATTCTTTCCATGTAATTTATTAAATCAAAACTGGCGGGATAGTTTGATCTGCTATCATTCTCCATAATGAACATGTTAGTCCTATAAATCAGATCGCTAAAATCAATAGACACAGATCCGGATTCAGTTCTTACTTTATACGACATGCTTACACTTCCTTTAACTTTTTAATAGATAATATGGCTTCAGTAGTATTATAACTTATGGTAATAAATTCAATTAAAAACATTACCACCAATAATTTAACAATTAAAACTAACCAGGTCCTTTTAAAAGGTCCACATCATCAAAACCGGATATTGACATATTATCAAAATCAGAGTAAGCATACTCACCAATATCTATATCCTTGCAGATATATTTTTTATAATCTGCTTCTTCGAAGTTCATATTTCTATAAATTTCAGTAGGTTCTTCATCTTCACCTGTTCCTGCATTCAATGTAATTTTTAATGTTAAAAAATCACTTTCTGATTCATCCAGTTTCATTACAGAACTTAGATCCCTGGAAGATCCATAAAACCGGAACATTGAATATTTTTTTTCTTTTAAGTCATGTTTTGTTTCTTTACCTGGATACCAGCCACGGACAACATTATGTTTATTGTTTTCATCATCTTCTTTTATTCGCCTTCCCATATACCAAGCAGTTGCAGAAAACAGGAAATAACTAAGGTCGGTGTCCTCTTCATTGAATGTCTTTTTTAAATACTTCAATATGTAATTTTTAGGTGACTGTAATTTTTTACTTCTTGTTTTTATGTGTTCTCCGAAGTCATCGCATGCCTTTACATCTTGTATATCCAGTGCTTCACGAACACCTGCGTTGTATTTATCACACCATAACCTTTTTACAGTTTCTTTTTCTTCATCAGTAAAAGCAGTAAAGGCTAACATATGAATATGAGCATATCCGCTTTTATGTGGTTCAGCTACCCAGATATAAGAAAACTTCCCTTTTATTTTTCTCATGTTATCTCTTACTTTCTGGAAGTTCTTCTTTAGAAATGTGTACTGATCAGCTTTACATAAAAAATCTTGCTGCCTTGTGGTAAATGTAAAAAAGGTTGCATCTAAATTATTAGAAGCGAACCATTCATCCAGCTTATAAAACTTAGCTAAGAGCCTATTTTTATATGTTTCTGTCCAGCGATGTATATAAGGCATGTCGATTTCTATCAACTCGCCTTCACTTATGCCGGTTACTTTCATGCTTAAAAGCTCGGTCTGTTTTAAGTAAGCCTGAAATTTAGATATTATTTCAGAATCACTTAACATATAAGATCAGTTTTTAAGTCTCATTATGTCGCTTGTTTCATTTTCCAAATTATTCTTAAATAGGTCAAATTATTCTTAAATAGGTTAAATAGGTAAATAGGTTAAATAGGTTAAATAGGTTAAATAGGTCAAGAGAGTTATACAAGGGGAGGAACCCCCAGGCTAAAACATCTCATATCTTCGATGTTTTTTAACGCCTGGGTCCTCCCCTTGAACCCCACCGGACCGTTCTCAGGATAGCCTCCATACACTTCTTAGAACCCCTCAAGCTTCTGTAGCTTCTTTATCTCTGCCTGGAACCTGGCCTGCAACACTTTCTTTATATCTTCTCTCTGTGTTGCTTTGATAAGCTGGGACAGTGCAACGGGAGATAACTTGATCTGAGTTTTTCCCTGAACAAGTTTGATGCTGTCATCCCACTGTATCAGCTTACCGTCTGGTCCGGGCATCTCACCGGCTGAAATTATCTTAAAATCTGTTCCGTCTCCCAGGGAGATCTTAATATTCTGCTGTTCACTCATCTTTCATCACCATGTTATCAATTTCTTCAACATCTATGCAATACCATTCATCAGAACCAATTTTAAAACGTTCATAAGTTTCTTTATGTTCTTGTCTAAATCTTACAACTGCAATCTTTTGTTCAATCGATGCGTAACGGTGCTTTGTCTGTGGTGTCCTTCTCCCAGACAGACATCTAAGGCACATATGACCCTTAGTAGATCTACCAGGGAAGAACCACCCCATCACATCAACCTGTATTAAGTTCCTTCTTCTTCGAGATCCACATACGAGGCAAGAGGACATTTCTCCCACACTTCACCCCTCCGAAGAACTGCTTTAGGCACACTTGTTAAAGTGTTACGTTTTGCAGAGATCAGGCTACAGGTAAATGTACGGTCCGAATAAGAAGGACAAAAACGACACCCTTTAATGATCAGAGTTTTCCAGTTATTCAAACTGTAACCTCCTCACGATTTACTATTAACTCGGTGTTGTCCTGAGAAAACCCACCATCTGAACGGGAGGATTTTAACGCAAATCCCCTTCTTGATGGTGTAGGGTCTTTCCCAAATCTAAATTTAAAAAGTGCACAGTCTGTTATAGTGCAGGCAGAAATTTCTTTAACACTTCCACAACAACAGTCAGAAACACATTTGTTTCGAATGGCTTTTAATAAGTCTGCCTTAGTACTCACAAGGTCACCCCCGCAAGCTCTTTAACTTTCTGAGCAAGCCTCTTCTCTATGGGGCTACCGTTGTTTATAAAATAATCAACCTGAGAACCATAATTCTTATAAAGTTCCCGGGCCCTTTCAGTTAATTCTATATCCAATGAAGTACAACTACTCATCTTGATAACTCCCTGGAACTGGATAACTTCCGGTAACTGGTGTTGTCTGGGACTCGGTTGCTTTGTGATCTGGCAGGACCGAAGCAACCGGGGTCATAACAATTTTTTTGTTTACAAGATCTATACTTAGAAGGCTTCCTTTTCTAATCCCCAGGCTATAAGCAAGATGCCTAGGGACACATACTAAGTAACTTCCGCCTTCCTCCTTTACTTTTCTTGTCAGAGACATAATTATAGCTATGGTGACAAAGGTATATATAGTTTACTTACATAATTACAAGTATGTTCAACATATTCAAACAACTAACAATAACTCCAAATCGGTTACAGATAATAGAAATACTAAACATTAAAGGCCCGCTGCGTTTCAGTGAAATAAAAGCCGCAATGGAAGGAAAAAACGATAACACCATTAATAGAGAATTAAAAAAATTAATGAATACGGAACCACCCATTATTGTAAAAAATAAAGATAAATTATATTCCCTGAATCAGGAAAACCAGCTGGTTAAGAATTTATCGTGTTTTGTTGACATGTTACCCTTTGATACTGACCATATGCGAATTGTGTCCAGCGTTGATGAGTATAATGAAAATATTGGTTATGGGTTTATTGTATCCTCTTCTCACGTCGACGGTTTCGAAGATGAGCTGACAAAGATAGTAGAAAGCCAAAAAGAGTTTATGGACTATCTCAATGAATTGTATTTTGATACAATTAGATTAAAGATCAGTAAAATGGCTGAGAACAAAATAAAGAAAGGTGAAATAAAGGAAGAAGATATAAGTAGTTACATCAAAGAAATATCAGATAGTGTATTCGAGGAGGGAATAATTATACAGATCATCCCCATCAACAGATTTAAACAATTCAAATCTTAACAAACATTTCCATCATTTCAGTTAGAACTTTAATCCTCTTTTCGTTCTCTTCCATCTGTTGCCGCATAGTAGACAACTCGGTCCTTTCTACAATATGCCTTGCTGTTTCCGCTCTTAGTATATCGTTCTCTTTCACTATTTCCTTATACTCTGCACTGGCTGAAACATCAAGTTCTTTCTGAACGGTGAGATATGGCACGAATTTAGAATATATTCCTTTTAACTTTTCAATATCCGGTATATAATAAGCATCTTTTGTCCCAGATAATGTATGACCCATAAAATATTCCACTATATCGGACTCACAACCTGCGTTTTTTAATGTAGAATTAAACCATTTCCTCATGTTGTGGCTGCGGATCAGGTTATAAACTCCTGTTCGTGAATCAAGCCCGGCATGATTTGACACCCTGCCATACATTTTAACTATTGCATGTGGTTTAAGCTGCCTTATTTCCTCATCATGTGTCTTAAGATAGCTGTTAGGTACATGCTCACGTATGAACAAATAGCTGTCCGGTGTTGTCTTCTGCTTAGCTTGTATATCTTTGTCTACCTGTCTGCCTGTCCTGGTCGGTCTATCTCTATATTGCAGGTATTCCATAACGGATCTGGTAGCCTCTGGTGTTAAGAACGTGATAAAGTCAAAACCCACTTTTTCCCTTCTCATATCAAGTAAGGTTAATCCGGTTTCTTTGTCATAACCTTCATAAAATGCTTTTAACGTAAGACTTGATATTTCCGCAGCTCCCATTCCCGAAGAAAGACCACATAGAAGTATAGCCTTTTCTCTGATATTACAAACATTAATAGCTTGCCTGATCACTTCCTTATCAGGTACTTTTTTATTATGCTGTAATTTCTGGCCTTTCTGTGAACCAGGCAGTAAAGGAATTTCAATATAGTTAGCTTTATAGAAAGACCGGACAGCAGCCATATAATGCTTTATGCTCAAAGGTGCCAAGTTCTTCTTTTGCAGAGAATCACGGAAACCCACGAGATTAAAAAGTATTTCCCGTTCTCTCATTAGTTTCCCTGATTTTATCTCTAACTCTGCAGCATCTATTAATTCGCCTGGAGTCATTCCCGTATAATCAGTATAATGCTGCATTGCTAATAAATAACCCTTTATGGTGTTTGGCTTAGGATTCACTATTAAGAACCACTTCTTAATATCAGCATTATCCTTTAATTCTCTAACATGCATAATATATTCTCCATGTAGTATATATACTATATACCGTATTTTACTCTTATCATCGTTATCATGTGCCTGACCACAACTACAATAGCAATATTGCTGGGCCTTTCAATAAATCCTAGGACCTGGTGTACTTTCTGCCCCATGGGAACATTGCAGCACATTTTGGGGAAAGACCGATATCAGATAAGATTGGATACTGAAAAATGTATCAACTGTAAGAAATGTGATAAAGTATGCCCTATGCAGCTGGATGTATGTAACAGTTTGTATAAAAGAGATTGTATAAAATGTGGCAGATGCATAGAGGTCTGTCCAAAGAATGCACTTGCATTTGAAAATTGAACGATGGGATATTTTCACTCATATTTATCTTTTGACCATATACCAAACGCTAAACATTTAAAGTTTAAGTTCCATGCATTCAATTGGCAAGGAGAATTGAATGATATATTTGCTCACTGGTGTTTTACTGATTTTTTTCGTGTTTGCATACATGCAGCCAGCACATAAATTAAAGAACGCAGGTAATACAAATCCTTTGATCATTGATGTTATTATTGAGGATGCACCTTAGGACAAGGTGAATTTTTAAGAGTTTTGAATGGTCAATATGAAACGAATTTGTACAACGATCAACATTCAGGCATCACCTGAAGATGTTTGGGAAGTCCTTGCTGACATAGAAGAATATCCTGCATGGAATCCATTTATCACCCGCATTAATGGAAAACTGCGAGTTGGAGAGCCACTCAAAGTGGAATATGAGACCAACAGCTCCTTTAAGGTCAAACTCAAAACATTAGTGCTCAATACAGAGGTAAACAAAGAAATCCGCTGGATGGGGCATTTCTGGATGAATGGCCTGTTAAATTGTGAACACTTGTTCAGGATAGAAGAACTGGAAGATGGGAACGTACATTTCATCAACTGTGAGAAATTCACTGGTCCTTTGGTACCATTATTTATGTATCTGCTTGAAGAGGACATGAACAATGGCTTCAAGACCATGAACGAGCATCTGAAAAGAATGGCTGAAAAAAGAAGATGAACATTGATCCATGATCTATATGTCCTTCGAGGTCCTATATTTTTGACCACATCTGAGCTCTTAGCCCATTTCCATATTTAAATAAAATGTGCTCTGGGTCTGATGACCCTGTTATCGCTATATTGCTCCATACAATGAGCTATCCATCCGGATATCCTGCCTATGGCAAAGACGGAGGTTGCCAGATATGAAGGAATGCCCAGGTCTTTATATAACACTCCTGAATAAAAATCTACGTTAGGGTATATGGGTTTATGCTTGTTCTCTACCATTTCATGATACATTACTGATTCTATTTCCTTGGCAAGATCGAACCAATGGCCATTACTTTTTTCCATGGCTACTTTCATTGCTATGTCCTTATAGATAAGGGCTCGGGGATCATAGGTTTTGTATACCCGATGTCCGAATCCCATTATTTTTTGCTTGTGTTCCAGATGTTCTTGAACATATGCTGCGATATTATCAGGTGAACCAATATCGTCCAGCATATCCATAACTCCTTTCCTTGCCCCGCCGTGCAGGGAGCCCTTAAGGGTACACAGACCAGAGATAATGGCAGAATGCAGGTCCGAGAGGGTAGAAGCTGTTATTCTCAAAGCGAACGTCGATGGGTTCAGTTCATGCTCTGCACTGAGAATAAAATCCTTTTCCATTGCCTCTGCTTCCAGTGCAGTGGGAAGCGTTCCTCTTAGCATATACAGAAAATTCTCCCCATGGGAAAGAGATGGGTCAGGAGGTATTAATTCTAGACCATGTGCCATTCTGTAGAAAGCTGCGACTATCGTTGGGAACAGGGCAATAAGCCTTATGGTCTTTCTGGCATTTGCCTGCTCTGAAATATCATGCGGGTCTTCATCAAAATGAGCATATACGGAAATAGCAGTTCTTAAGACATCAAGGGACTCGTTCTCAAAATCACAAAACTTTAACATGTTCAGAAGATGTAGATTCACATTTCTCTCTTTACGAAGTTTCTTGGAAAACCTGTTCAGCTCTCCGGCATCGGGTATCTTTCCATATATGAGAAGATAAGAAACCGCATCATAAGAAAGGTCTACAAGTTTTTCTATTTCTATACCTCTGTATTTAAGTATGCCCTGGACGCCGTCTATAAAAGATATTTGCGTATCCAAGGCTACAACACCTTCTAAACCTTTTTTAAATTGATCCATTAAAAACCCCGTGTATTAGGAATGTGTTTTTAGTAAAATATGACACATACATGTTTTGTTCTAAGATATTTAAGTGTTTTTGCAGATCATTATCTATTACGTCTGTTGCATCTTTTTTCAGGTTCCTTGATCCCAGTTCTGCAGTCTGCTTTATCATATATTATCATAAATTATCATATGAGTGCATTTTTATTTTTTTCTGATATTTAGATATATCATGTTCAATACCTTGATTTTCAGACTGCTGTTTTCTTGTCCAAGGTAATTAAAAAATATTTAAAAATATATATAATATATACTGATTTTTAATAAAATCGCAATCTATAGTTTCATATTGAGATCATTTTCCAGTATTTATAGAGCAAAAGCATTATATTTGAAAAAACATTGTATAAGCCAGTCAATTATGTTCAAAAAGCCTCCTATCAGAAACAGAGTGTCTCTTTTGGATAGATTGATATAAAATAAATAGGAGGTAAAATTTATGGACCGTAGAGGATCCGGACCATTCCAAGGAAACAGAGGCGGCGGTGGCCGTGGTGGTTTTAACAGGGAGAACAGAGAGATGCATAATGCAACTTGTGCAGACTGTGGCAAGGAAACACAGGTACCCTTTGTTCCTGACCCCAACAGGCCAGTATATTGCAGAGACTGCCTGCCAGCTCACAGGCCACCAAAGAGATACTGAACATTTCAGTTATCAAAGCTCCAAACTATACTTACGGAAGATCTGCTGTCGGTATTACAACCGACATAGTTCTTTTCACACTTTGTTTTTTGATAAATGCCCAATTACTACTGGACCTATGTGTTAATTCTAATATCATAGAAGGGAACCTCAATTCCCTTTTATCTTCTCCCTGAGGAACCTGTGTAGTATCCCTCCATTGCGGAAATATTCCACCTCAACGGAAGAGTTAAGCCTTGCCATGACGTTAAAGGTTATTTCGGTCCCATCTTCCTTATGGGCCACAACCCTCAGTTCACTGGCAGGCTGCAACCTGGAGATATCCAGCAGATCATATACTTCGGTCCCATCTAATCCAAGGGACCCTGCATTCTCCCCATCCTTAAATTGCAGAGGCAGCACTCCCATACCAATAAGATTGCTGCGATGAATGCGCTCGAAAGATTCAGCTATCACCGCTTGTACTCCAAGAAGCTGAGTACCCTTGGCAGCCCAGTCGCGGGAGCTGCCAGTACCATACTCCTTACCTGCTATTATTATCAATGGGACCTTATCTTTCATATATTGCATGGCAGCCTCATAGATGTACATCTCTTGACTGTCAGGCAGATGCAGGGTCCAGGAGCCCACTTTTCCTGGCACAAGCTGGTTTTTGAGCCTTACATTACCAAAGGTACCACGCATCATGACCTCATGGTTTCCTCTGCGAGCTCCATATGAATTGAAATGCCTTTCATCTACATTGTGGTTAAGAAGATACTCCCCTGCAGGATAGCGTGCAGGTATAGACCCGGCAGGTGATATATGATCAGTGGTTATGCTGTCGCCCAGCATTGCCAGCACTCTTGCACCCTCAATATCCCTCTTTTCCCCTACATCAAGTGGAAAATCCTTAAAAAATGGAGGCTCCTGGATATAAGTAGACTCTGGGTCCCATTTATACTGGGTCCCACTGGGAGCATTCATTTGTTTCCACAGTTGTGTACCTTCGAACACGTTGGAGTATTGCCTTTCGAACATTTCAGGAAGTACGTACCTGGAAACATGATCAGTGATCTCTTCCCTTCCGGGCCATATGTCCTTTAGATACACTGGCTGTCCATTGGGATCACATGCAACAGGTTCCCGGGTAAGATCAATGTCCACTGTGCCTGCAAGGGCAAATGCCACCACCAGCATAGGAGAGGCAAGATAGTTCGTCTTTACCTGAGCATTGATCCTGCCTTCAAAGTTCCTATTACCGCTAAGCACTGCAGCAACTGTAAGGTCCTTGTTCTTTATTGCCTGGGAAACTGAATCCTTAAGGGGGCCACTGTTACCGATGCATGTGGTACATCCATAGCCTACCTCATGGAATCCCAGGGCCTCAAGATAAGGTAACAATCCAGCTGCTTTCAGATAGTCCGTTACCACCCTGGACCCGGGAGATAAACTGGTCTTTACAAAAGGCTTTACCCGTAAGCCTCTCTCTACAGCATTTTTTGCAAGCAGGCCTGCACCTATGAGCAGGGCTGGGTTGGAAGTATTGGTACATGAAGTAATGGATGCAATGACCACAGCACCGTGCGAGACAGAAATATCATTATCATCACATTTGATCTTCAGAAGACCAGAGTGACCAGAACGTTCATCCCTGACAATATTGTATCCCCCTTCTTCCAGCCAGCGACTGTAGTCATGGTCTGCTACAGGTACCTCTCCTCCTTTCTTCTCCCCGAAGGCCGTTTCCATTGCTTTATGGAACACCTGAGGCATTTCCGAAAGCATTATGCGGTCCTGAGGTCTTTTTGGACCGGCAAGACATGGCTCCACGGTGCCCATATCAAGTTCCAGCGTATGTGTGAATACAGGCTCTGGTGAATCGTCATTTACGAACAACCCTTGTATCTTCAGATACTCCCGGACCATATCCACATGTTTCTTATCCCTGCCTGTCATAAGCATATACTCCATGGTCTTCTCGTCAGCAGGGAAAAAGCCCATTGTAGCACCATATTCCGGGCCCATGTTCGCCAGAGTTGCTCTTATCGTAAGATCAAGAGCTCTCGCCCCAGGCCCATAGAACTCCACGAACTTATCAACAACTCCATGTTCCCTTAACATTTGCGTTACAGTAAGAACCAGGTCTGTTGCTGTAACTTCATCCTTCAGATCACCATATAGTCTGAAACCGACCACCTCAGGCACGGTCATGTAATAGGGCTGGTCCAACATCACGGCCTCGGCCTCAATACCCCCTACGCCCCAGCCCAGAACGCCCAGACCATTGATCATGGTTGTATGTGAGTCCGTACCAACAAGGGAATCAGGATATGCCAGCGTTTCCGTTCCTGTGTTCCTGAAATGTACCAGAGGTGCCAGGTATTCAAGGTTCACCTGATGGATTATGCCTGTTCCAGGAGGTACTACTCTAAGATTATCAAAAGCCTGTTGTGCCCAGTGAAGCAGTTCATATCTTTCCTGGTTTCGGTGGAACTCGAACTTTTCATTGCAATGCTTGGCATAAGAGGTACCAAAATAATCCACCTGTATAGAATGGTCTATTACAAGGTCCACAGGGACCACAGGGTTGATCTCACCAGGATCTCCTCCAAGTCTTTGCATTGCTGATCTTATAGCAGCCAGATCTACAACTGCCGGCACACCGGTGAAATCCTGCAGTATGACCCTGGAAGGTATGAACGGTATCTCTGCTCGTTGTGCATTTTCAGGATCCCATGCGGCGAGGTTACGGATATCGTCCTCGGTCACAACTTCGCTTTCCGCATTCCTAAGAAGGGATTCAAGCAATATCCTGATAGAATATGGTAAACGGGAGATCTTTCCAATACCCATTTCCTCAAGTTTGCTCAGACGGTAGATCGTCACTTTTTCATCACAGATATCAACGGTCTCTCTTGCATCGAACGGATTCTTTTTTCCGGTCATATTGTCACCTGTCAGTGTAAAACGTGTAATGATGGCTCAGGCGTATTGCCTATAGGTCTGCTATCGTAAATAGTGATCATGAATATTTACTAACTTTACTAACTGGTCATTCATACCAGCACTGAACGTTAACGTTGTCAGATGACAAGGTATCTCAAGGTATTTGTAGACTACCCTTGCTGAGAAGCAATGTAAAAGTGATCAGGTCATAAAAAAGTTATCAAAAAAGGTAAAAAAAAGTAAAGATCGATCGATTTAAAAAAGTTTACTCACATCTCAAGACCGTCAACCGACCGCTTGAAATATGCCATTCTTATGTTTTCATCGATATAATCAGAGAACTTGACCAGTTCCCAGCCATCAATACCCATCTTGTTGAGATCTTCTTTTGTCTGATCCCAGCTTCCAAACCTTACTGATCTGATCTCATATTCCCATGGCGTCATTTTCCAGCCTCCCTTTTTTCAGTTCATTGCATTGTGCTACATAATTAGGGTAGGAGATAACACTATTTATAACTTTTGAAAAAAACAACTTGCGTGTAACTAAAATATACTTGATTTAGAAATAAGAGATGTAAATTTAAGAAGCAAATGATTCATATAAAAAGATTCATCCTTCAGATATAACGTTGAACTTAATAAGATTAAATTGAGTTACAATGCATCTCAGGCATTCCCTCCTTCAACAAAACCACTTACGATCCTTTATGTGAAAGGTCTGCAAATCCCGAAAAACTAAACAAGCTCTGTTCTTCATAAGTATCCATTTTCTTATCATATGCAGTGACAGCAACAACAGAGCCCAGGAAAAAATGCTCTCCCACATATACCCCTTCTTTTTCCCTATGCAAAAAACCCAGCAATGAGATCCTTATACCAGGACCGAGGCAGATGAAAAAATAAAAGACCATCTGCCTTTTCGTTAGTCTTTTGTTCTATTTTTAGGATCGCTTCAGCTTATGAAATAGGCATTGAGCACATATTCCTGCATCATTCTATGGGTATTGAAAAATGAACCGTTAATGGCAATGGAATGTGCCATCATACTAATGAACTGGTCTCTATTGTTATAGAAAAGAGGAACGATCATCTTTTCCAGTTTATCATACAAAGAGTCCGCATCAAGGGAATGATCACGGTTCTCTCCGTTCCCTATGACCGGTTCTCCAATGGACCAACCTGTCACCCCTTCTATGTTCCCTTCTATCCACCAGCCGTCCAGTACGCTCAGGTTGGGAATGCCGTTTAGAGCAGCTTTCATTCCACTGGTCCCAGAAGCTTCCAGAGGCGGTTCAGGAGTGTTCAGCCAGATATCCACTCCAGATGTTATCATGGCACCCAGGGTCATGTTGTAATTTTCAAGATATACAAGCTTGATATTGCCATTTAGACTTTGTTTAGCATGGAATATATGCTGGATAAGCTTCTTAGCTTCATAGTCCCTGGGATGCGCCTTGCCGGCGTATATGATCTGTATATCCCCTACCTGTGTGGATATTCGTTTTAATCTTTCCAGATCTTGGAACAGCAGATCAGCTCGCTTATATGTTGCTGCCCGCCTTGCAAAGCCTATGGTCAGTATGTTCTCATCCATGAGAACACCTGTTTCTTTATTGACAAAATCGATCAGTTTCTTTTTAGCCTGCATATGGGCACTCCATATCTCTTGTTTTGGGATACTAAGCGCATAACGCAGGCTGAAATTATCCTGCTTCCATATAGGTATGTGTTTGTCAAAAAGCTTTTGAAAAGGTTCTGAAACCCAGGTAGCAGCATGAACCCCATTAGTAATGGAATTAATAAAGTAACCAGTAAATATGAGTCGGCTAGCTTCTCCATGCTTTCTTGCTACTCCATTCACATAACGGCTGAAGTTAAGTGCCAGACGGGTCATATTTAGAGAATTGCCGTCATGGATCACCCCTTCCAAAGCGAAGAAATCCTCTCTTTGACCAAGCACCTTGCGTGCCATATCTATAGGGAATTTATCATGTCCGGCAGGAACAAGGGTGTGGGTCGTAAATACACATTTATGCCTCACAGCTTTACTGTCATTTTCTATCAAGTATCCTCTGCCATCTTTTTTTGCGTGTTCGTCCAATAGTTCCAGTGTCAGAAGTGCAGCATGCCCCTCGTTCATGTGGAAACTCTGGATATTTTGATAACCAAGGGCTCGGAGAATTCTGACGCCTCCTATACCAAGGATAACTTCCTGGCAGAGCCTATAATGCTCATCTCCACCATAAAGATGATGTGTCAAGGTCCTGTCCCATTCATTGTTCTCAGGCATATCTGTATCTAAGAAATAGAGAGGGACAGTAAAGCCGCTAACTCCTTTGACCTCGTATTTCCAAGCCCTTAAATATATAGTTCTTCCTTCCAGTATAACGATAGTCTTCTGAGGTATTTCCTCCAGATGACCTTCTACATCCCAAGCAGCTGGTTCTTCACGCTGCCACCCATCTGCTTCGATCTTCTGATGGAAGTACCCTTTGCGATAAAGAAGAGTTACCGCAACCATCGGCACCTTCAGATCAGCTGATGAACGTATTGTGTCCCCAGCCAATATCCCTAAGCCGCCACTATAAGTGTTGATCTTTTCATCAATTCCTATCTCCATCGAAAAATAGGCTATTGATCTTTGATTGTTCGTTACTTGTTGCATGTTTTTCCCTCGTGTTCTATTAATGTAAATGATCAGGTTACTGATATTTTAAACCAAAATTTTTATTTTTTCAATACATTATAATGTAAGTTATGATCTTGATTATGATAGCAATAGTTCCGTTTGTTAAATTTGGATGCTTCATATACATTCCGATATCTTCAGGCCTCTTGTACTACCCGGTTGCATGGTAATTGTTCTAGATATACTGATTTTCACCAGTTTTACAGGTTTGATTTTTAACTTTCTATCCAGTATTTATATTTTATCTTACATGATCACTTAATTTATATTTTCTACATTAAACATATTCATAAAAGATTAACTGAAATCTATTATTGAACAAAGCACTAACAACTTTTGCTTCTTAGCCATTTTATTAAATATTTTTTTAATTATATAAAACTAACCTCTCCATTTATAGATTTGAAATAACTTCCCAGATTTCAAACGGAGATAAAAGAGAACTGATATCTCCATAAATGGTACTCTTTGTTTAAGATATTATTCCAGGACTTTATTTCAATATCAGGATAAATACATAAAACAATTATTCATATATATACACTATTGAGCCTATATCAAAACTATGAATTCTACTGCTTTAAATTATATTACGAAGCTGGAATGGAATTCAAGGAACTTCTCATACCGATATAAGGATTATAGCGATCATGGAGAACATTACTCCTACCCATTGACTTATAGTAAGCTGTTCTTTTAATAATGTGCATGCCAGCAATGCTGTAACTGCAGGGCTCAATGACGATAGGATCGTGGCAGTATCCAACCTTCCGACTTGTGAGGCAAAAGCAAATAAGATAGCGCCTCCTGTATTAAATAACCCTGCAAGGATACCTATCACAATTATATCAGATGTTGTTTTATTGACAGTCTTCGTTAGCATTATGAACACGGTGAGCATGATCAATGCTACGGTCCTTGAAACCATTAATGGCCAGTAAATCGCAGTAGCACTGAAATTATCAATGGATATAAAGAACAAGCCAAATAATATACCTGCAAGCAAGGGATATTCTAAATCCTTTACTTTAAAATTCAATCCCATATTGTTGCTTACAATAAACCATATTCCAATGAATGCAAAAATGAATCCTGCAATTTTAAATGTGGAAGGGATTCCTTCATTTAAAGCTGAATATATTACAGGTATGATCGCTGATATTACTGCAGCCAGGGGAGCAACGATACTCATTTTTCCTTTGGCCAGACCCACATATAGTGCTATCGATCCTGCAGCTCCGAAAAACCCTGCAAATGCACCCCATATAAGATTGCTTAGTGGAGGAAAGTTTTCTGAAAATGCAAAAGCAAGAGCAGGGAATATGACAATGCCTATGACCTGGGTGATTAGGACCACATAATAAGCACTTGTTCGCCTAGCTGCATATCCCCCAACAAAATCTCCAACACCCCACGATAATGCAGATGCAAGCCCGAGGATAATAGTAAAGTTCTCCATAGGTATCGTTCTGTTTTTTAATTTTCAGATCCAAGCATTTTCAGAATATACTTTTACGGATCATTGATCAGGCTGCTCTTCAGAATATTACTCGTGTGAAATGATATTGTGATCTTTTAGTTTCCGATTAAGTTATTTAGCTAAACCATAAGGTGATCAATACAAGTTTAGATCATTCTACGATAAGGAACATGATCATTCCGATCGACTTCTTGCGACCATAGCGGCAAATCCAAGTAACCCGATGACCTTGATCCAACTCCCATCTTTAAGATAGTTGTTCTTTTTATTTCCGGTTGTGTTGTCAATACTTTCTTCGCTGGCAGCGGGATCTGCATTTATGACAGGAGGCACTACTGTTCTTATGTTCCTTACTTCTTCCATAGAAGCAAGTTCTTCCAGCCTGCCAACACTTATCCATGCAGATGCTACAGAATTTTCTTCATCTCTGCCTGTGATCTCCTGTACGAAGGGTTGTATAATATCAATATTGCTACCTTCATTGAGGTGCACGTACACATGCACAAGATCTTCGCTCACCCCTTTTGCAGGGTCTGCGGGGATAAAATTCGATGATTGGAAACCGCTTGAAATAATTACAGGTTCTGATGATGATTGAGATGTGTTTATCTTCACAAGACCTAACAGATCAGTGCTTAGTTTCTTCTCAGCTTCTGTAAGATTGGATTTATCTATCTGATCATAAAGCTGAGCATTTAATTCTTTATCAAACATCTCATTCACATTTTCAGATAACACAGATGAACTACAAGTAGCTAACAATAGTATCGAAACTATTGCAAGCCTAACAACAACCATGCGAAATAGATTCTCCTTTTTACCCATTAAGAATTCTCTCTTGTAATTGCTTTATTTTTTATGATCTCCACAAAGACCATCTATATTACCCATATATACGCTTTTCTATAGGGTTGTGAATACTAAAATGTACCGTCAAATGATAGGTATGGGTATCATTTAAAAATATAGGGGTAATTCAAATGTAGATACAATTATTGCAGAGCATTTTATATCCTTGGCCAATTCATCAGGAACGATTTGAAGTTCATGTCCTGAATACTACATATCTCACTGGTGCGAAGCAGTTCAAATCCATTTTTCACTGAGGAACTAATCTGTTTCCCCATGGAACATGATGAAAGTTTCTCTTTTAATAATGAACATGCATCTGAATACTTGCGGGGTATTTCTGCCACATAGGTACCATTTTCAATATAGAATGCAAACACATTTTCTTCATTTGTGTATTTGGCTTTGAAGCTTTCAGCATGTTGGCGGATCCACACAGGTGGACCCCTGTGCTTTCGTAAGGCTGGAAGAGTGGCAGACATGAGTTCCAGTAATAGTATTGTTTTTTGTCCTGACCATGATCCTTTGTTTATGACCCTGAACTCATATCCTTCAAGCAATGCAACAACTGCAAGCTCCATTTTATACAGTTGTGGATAGAGAACATCCTCCACTATATCAGGTGTTTTGAATGTGATAGCAATAAATGTAGTTCCACGTGATCCAAGCTTTTGAAACAGTTCACTGTCGACTACCACTGTATCGGATTCTGGAAAGAAGAAATCCAATCTGGGGAACAACATAAATTCTCTGCATGCATCGATGAACATACAAAATCTATCCAATGACAAGGCTGCGGCAACATTGCGTTTCGGGTCGGTTGGGTCCACTACAACAAGTGGTTCTGCATGTTGTGCTTTGCCGTGTGAGTTGAGGTCTATATATGTTCCTGGTTGCCAGTCACAGGCAGATATGACAACATTCTCAAAACAACCATATCTTATCACGAGCAGTTCTGTAAGATAACCTGAAAAACCTTGTGTTCTCAGTTCTGAGCCATAGACCCCTACTCCTTTCATGAACTGTTTTAACAACAACACGTCCGGTTCAAGCCCCTGGATATTCCTTTTAACAAATTCGCTATGGAAGGGTGTTCTATCTACTGCGGACCTGATGCATGCTGCGGACTGTACTCTGAAGCAGGGGACTAGGTCCACATCGAACCCCTTGTATCTCATATTTATATAAGGGTGCTCAGCATAGCGCTCTTCAAAAAACTCTGAATCTTCAGCTATCTTTCTTGCAATTGCCAAACCGTTCTTTTCAAGCTCTTCCCTGCAGGTGTTCTCAGGGAACATGATGAATATGTCCAGATCATGGGTGCCAGATATCCAGGTATTCCTTGCAGCTGAGCCAACAATGTTGGCATACACATCATTCAGACCCATTGAATGGGCTATGAGCTCTACTTTTTTCACAAGCAGTTCTGCTATTCCTTTTAGATATTCCCTTTCTTCGCTTTTTGGACTTATCCTTTGCAGAACGATCGTTCTCAATCCTCTAAGTGCATCGTTTTCCATAAAAGCCACTTCATGTCCTGTGAGGCAATTTATGTTTTTCTTGGAATTATAATTTATGGAGTGATACCAACTCAAAAATAATTTTTATGTTATTGCAAGATTGTAACAATAAAACAAGTATTATATATCTATTTTTATTATATTATATTATATTATATTATAATATATTAGTTCTTAAAAGAGGAATAACTATGAAGAAAAATCATTTTTTACTAATGATCGTTTTTTCTTTGATGCTCACATCAAATATCGCTTTTGCTGACCAAGCGGTCCCGGTCCAGGAATCGGTTAATCCCGCTTTTATAGCACATTCTGCAGTACAGGCTCAAAGCATCGATCTGTTAGGCAAAGGAGAGGGAGCTACAGGTCAGTTGCCAGATACGATAGACTTCTCTTATATTGAACATCCACCTTCCACCCTAATATTGGATACTTATGTTCCATACTATGATCTTAGGACCCAAGGAAAGGTCACCTCTGTAAAAGACCAGGGATCATGTGGTGCATGCTGGACCTTTGCATCATATGCCTCTCTTGAATCAACTCTGATGCCCGCTGAAGACCTTGACCTTTCAGAGCAGAACCTAAAGAATTTGCATGGATTCGATGTAGGCCCATGCTCTGGTGGAAATGCCCAAATGGCAGCTGCATACCTTGCCAGATGGGCCGGTCCTGTGTTAGAATCAGCGGACCCATATGACCCATCTAATAGTACCTCCCCTTCTCCAAGGGCTGCTAAACATGTGCAGGAAGTCATTTTACTTCCGACAAGGAGGTCTTCACTGGATAATGATGCTATCAAATGGGCAATTCAGCAATACGGAGCAGTGTATGCCTCAATGATATGGTCTGATCCATCATATAATTCTAAGAATTATTCATATTATTATACAGGTTCTTCTACCTCAGGAGGTCATGGTGTCACTATAGTGGGATGGGATGATGGTTTTGACAGTAAAAGGTTCTCTCCCGCTGCTCCTGGCAATGGAGCCTTCATAATAAAGAACAGCTGGGGGGATTCATGGGGAGAGGATGGATACTTTTATATCTCCTACTACGATTCCTGTTTTGCAAAAAGGAATGTAAATGCCGTTTTCACAGCTGAGCAGGTCAATAATTACGATAATATCTACCAATATGATCCGCTTGGATGGACAGCATCTGTTGGCTATGGGGATACAGTGGCATGGGGAGCAAATGTGTATACTGCCACATCAGATGAAGTCCTAAAAGCAGTATCATTCTATACTACCAGTTCCGGGGTCAGCTATGACGTATATATTTACACAGATATCGTTTCCGATCCCATCGGAAATTTGAAGAGCAAAGTTTCAGGCAATTTTGCTTACCCTGGTTACCATACTGTAACCTTGAAGGATCATGTAGGCCTTACCAAAGGACAGAAGTTCTCTGTAGTGATCAGACTGACCACTTCTGGATATGGTTATCCTCTGGCTATGGAAGTTCCACTGCCTTATCTTTACAGCAGTTCTGCAACGGCAAATGCTAGGGAAAGTTACATCGGTGAAAATGGACAGGTATGGGAGGATATCACAACTGTGTTTCCTAACGCCAATCTTTGTATCAAGGCACTGACATCAGATGCTGTTCCAATGCCGGTGTTAAATACAAATACCGGCAAAACTTATTTCAATATCAGTGATGCTGTGCAGGACCCATTGACACTTCAGGGCCATACTATCCTGGTGGGTCCTGGAACATTTCAGGACAATATATGGGTAAATAAAGAGCTTACAATAAGATCGGCCACGGGTGATCCAGACGACACAGTAGTGAAAGCGCTCGATCCATCCAGACACGTTTTCTATGTGACGGCTTCCAACGTCTCGATATCGGGTTTTAATGTCACTGGTTCCCTCAATAACAAAGGCATATATCTAGACGGAGTAAAGGGATGCAGTGCTTATAACAATGTTGTTACCAATAATAACTATGGGGTATATGTCCATTCATCCATAGATGTGAATGTTACAGATAATAACGTAACAGCCAACAATGTGGGTATCCTTCTTTATGTTTCATCTAATTGTTATGTTTCAGATAATAAAATAGATGCTAATGAGGGGGCAGGTGTGTACCTGCTCAGTGCATCAGCATGTGTTGTTAACAATAATACCCTAGATTCCAATTTGCAGGGTTTAAGACTGGACGACAGTGTTGATAATTATCTTACAGCCAATAATATCAGTTCAAGTAACTATGGTATATTGCTGTTATCCTCATATCCTTTGGATGCAACTTCAGATAATACGATAAATACGATAGTGAATGGTCCAAATGCTGCCGAGCTCGAACTATTCACTGATATTACAGTAGGACCTCATCTGAGATTATTGGGAGCGGACAGGATTGCCCCCAGATTAGCTCATGGGAACGTTCTTGATGGCAATGTGATCAGATCAAATAGATATGGTATACTGTCAAAATGCTCGAATTACAATGATATTATCAATAATACTCTGTATTCCAATGATCAGGGCATTTACTTCAGTGATTGTTATTTAAATACTGTTCAGAACAACACTCTGGACTCCAACTTGTTACAGGCTATCTACATGCTTTCATCTGATGATAATAATGTTAACAATAACATGGTCAGACAAAATAATGTAGGCATTCGCCTGCAATCAGGTAACAGGAACATATTGGATAACAATTCAATTATATCCAATAGCTATGGTCTATTGCTGCACTCTGCCACCGGTAGTATTATTTCTGACAACAACCTATCTTCCAACAACCAAGGGATCTATCTTGTGAACTGTACTTCCAGTAGGATATTGAACAACACTGCTTCTCTTAATGTCTATCAAGGTGTTTATATTGTAAGTTCTCATGATAATCTTGTTAAGGACAATCAATTGGTGCAAAATAAAGCAGGTATCCGTCTTGAGTCGAGCAATAATAACGTACTGGATGAAAATATTGTAAGATCGAATAGCTATGGCTTCTTGCTGCAATCAGCTGATGATAACATTATTTCCAACAATGTTGTTTCATCCAATATCCATGGCATTTATTTTATAGACGGTTCTTTTAATGTCATTACTGCAAACACAGCAAATGACAATACTTTGCAAGGTCTTTACTTGATCGATTCCCATAACAATATCATTGAGCATAACAAGGTGTTACAAAGCAAACAAGGCATTCGTCTTCAGTCCAGTGATCAAAACATTCTAGATAGCAATCACCTGCAGTCAAGTTTCTATGGCACATTATTGTTATTCAGTGATAATAATTCAATTTTAATGAATACTGCAACTGAAAATGAAATAGGTATATGTCTAAGTTTTTCAGATACTAACCTGCTGGTGGGCAACGAAGCACTTAATAGTACAAATTCCGGTATATATTTTGACTCCTCAAGCTATAATGATCTCATTTCTAATATGGTGGCATGGAACAAACATGGAATGCGCCTGCATAAAAGCAGATATAATGTACTTGAGGAAAACCGACTTGTTCATAATAAATATGGTTATCTGGCACAATCATCAGACAACAACTTGTTAAAGACCAACAATGTATCCCTGAACGAATGGTACGGTATGTATCTGCAATCATCCGGTTCCAACCTTGTATATAACAACATGTTCAACAATACTAAGAACGTTGTTGATGATAGAACAAATACATGGAACATCATAAAGACAAAGGGTACGAACATAGCAGAAGGTCCATATATTGGAGGTAATGTGTGGGCTTCACCCAATGGAACTGGCTTCAGCCAGACAGCCAGTGATGTTAATAGAGATGGAATATGTGATAAGCCGTACAATGTTGCAGGCAGTTCTTTTGACTACCTGCCCCTTTACTTCAGGTGATAGATAGTGATCGTAGAAAGAGAATATCCGTCAGAATAGTCCGATATTCTCTTTTTTGATCACATGGTTATAATTTTTGTATCCAAGGATATCTACTATCTGATTTGTGTGCTGTCCTTTGATCTTTAACATTTCACTTGATGAGTAATCAGTGATCCCTTTTGCAAAGACTTCTCCATTGGATTTTATTTCAAGGATATCCCCTCTTCCGAAATCACCGTCAACACTGGTTATCCCGGATGGTAAGAGGCTCATACCTCTTTTGATGGCTTCCTTTGCACCCTCGTCAACCTCCACTGAACCGCATGATCTTGACAACAAGATCCATCGTATCCGGTTCTTATGGACATCTTTGTTCGCCAAAAATAGCGTACCCATCTCCTCTCCATCCAGTAATCTGAGCAGGATATCCTTTTCTCTGCTGCTGGCAATGATCGTGTGACAGCCCGCAAAGGCACAGATCTTGGCAGCCATTATCTTTGTTCTCATGCCACCCACACCTTTAAAACTTATCGGATTTCCGCCATAGCTCTCCACCTCAGGTGTTATCTCTTCCACAAGATGGATCAACTTGGCACCATGATTAGTGTGTGGGTTCTTATCATAGAGCCCATCGATGTCCGAGAGAATTATCAGAAGGCCAGCTTCTGTTTTGCTGGCAACCATGGCAGAGAGTTTGTCGTTGTCCCCAAAAGTAGCTTCTATCTCATGCACACATATAGGATCGTTCTCATTGATAATGGGGATCACACCATAACTGAGGAGGGTGTGCATGCTGTTCCTGAGATTGAGATATGTTAACCGATTTGAAAAGGATTCATATGTGAGGAGTAGCTGAGCTACCTTCAATCCATATTTACTGAAGGCTTTACTCCATTCCTGCATGAGTATGCTTTGTCCAACAGCTGCCGCAGCCTGTCTTACCGGTATTTCCCGTGGTCTGGAATCAAGATCGAGCACGTCTACTCCAAGTCCTATGGAACCTGAGCTCACTATCACTACTTTCTTTCCTGAACGATGCAATGTGGAAACCTGTGAAGCTATGGAATCCAGGAAATAAGAGCTAAGTTTACCCTCATCCTGGTTTATAGATGTAGTTCCGATTTTCACTACAATTTTGTTAATATCTCTTAAAAGCTCTTTCCTGCTGCTCAAGAACGTTGCCTCTGCCAGTTTATTTTTCCATCATTACATCAGATAGCAGTTTATCTAGTTTTCGATGAGTGAAATTCCTTGCTGAGGGACCAACATAGTCAGCAACTTTTTCGCCGTTCCCTAAGAGGACATATTTGTAAATCATAAGTCCTTCCATACCCACAGGTCCTCTGGCATGGATCTTGTTAGTGCTTATGCCCACTTCTGCTCCTTTTCCATATCTGAAACCATCAGCAAACCTTGTGGATGCATTGATCATAACACTGGATGAATCAATAAGGTCAGAGAATTTTTTCTTTTTCTTCTGGTTCTCGGTAACAATACCATCTGTATGATGAGAGCCATATGTATTGATATGTTCGATCGCCTCTTCTATCGAACTTACCAGCTTTATGGAAAGAATAAGGTCATTGTACTCGGTACTCCAATCTTCTTCCACAGCATGTACCAGATTTTCAATGAAATCAATATGCTCCAATATTGCAAAGGATCCTTTATCGCAGCGTAGTTCCACACCTGCACTTTCGAGCATCTGGGCCATTTTAGGCAGGAACCTTTCCGCAACTTTTTCATGTATCAATAACGTTTCCATGGCATTGCACACAGCAGCATACTGTACTTTTGCATCGAAACAGATGGTATAGGCTTTTGCAAGATCAGCTTCATCATCCACATATACATGACAGACCCCGTCCGCATGGCCAAGTACTGGTATCTTTGTGTTTTCCTTAATGAACTTTACAAATGCATTGGACCCCCTGGGTATCAGCAGATCGATATAAGCGTCCAGTGCCAGAACGTCCATTACCTCTTCCCGAGTTTCCATAAGCTGGAAAGCTCCTTTTGCAACTCCCTCGCTCCTCTCGATGGCTTCTACCAATAGATCGAAGATGGTCCTGTTTGAATTAAGTGCCTCACTTCCACCTTTGAATATGGTGGAATTGCCACTCTTTAGGCAAAGTGACATTATCTGGGGAACAACGTCCGGTCTGGATTCAAATATTACTCCTATCAGACCGATAGGACAGCTTACCTGGTAAAGCTCCAGGCCGTTATCAAGTTCCAGCGCGCTCAGCGTCCTGCCAGCAGGATCTTCGAGCTTTATTACATCTCTGATACCGGCTATCATGCCATCTATCTTGTTGTCGCTGATCTTCAGTCTGTCTACCATTGCCTGAGAAAGTTCTCCTTTTCTCTGCAATTTTTCAGCGACTTCCAGGTCTCTCATATTAGCTGAAAGTATGGCTTGCCTGTTTATATCCAGTGCATTTGCCATTTCCTCAAGTGCACGGTCCTTTATATCCGTGCTCACGCTTGCAAGGGTGATGGCTGCTTTTTTAGCTTCTATTACCTTTGCTTCTATCTCTGTTACCATGGATCGAACCACCTGAGCTTGTTCCTAAAAGAGGGATTTAGTCATATTGTTTCAAACTGTATACTAACTGATATTGCAAATTAGTTCTTTAGCCTTATACTTATCGATTATGGGCCGGTACTATAAAAGCTCTGGACCTGATGGGTAAAAAGAGATCATAGGCTTCCCTTTTAGATATATTTATCAACAATTGACCTGTAAGGGGTAGCAGGAGATTGACATGAGCACACGTGAATTCATGCTTGGTAATGTTGCCATAGCACGGGGCATCATTGAAGGAGGCGGCCAGGTGATCGCTGGTTACCCGGGTACCCCGTCCTCAGAGATCATAGATACTCTGGCAGCAATGGAAAAAAGAGACTTCTATGTGGAATGGTCGGTGAATGAGAAAGTGGCCTTTGAAGTTGCTGCAGGGGCTGCCATTGCAGGTGCCAGGTCTGTTGTCACCATGAAGCACGTCGGGCTCAATGTAGCTTCCGATCCACTTATGACCCTCTCTTATACGGGCGTTAAAGGTGCAATGATAATAATATCCGCAGATGATCCATCATGCCATTCTTCGCAGAACGAACAGGATACCCGTAAATATGCTCAGTTTGCACTGATGCCTTGTTTTGACCCTTCGACCCCTCAGGAAGCAAAGGATATGGTCCCCGATGCTTTCAGGCTGTCCAATAAATTCCAGACAGCTGTTATTTTCAGGCCCACTACCCGTATCTCCCATGGCAAGTCAGATGTGGAGCTTGGAAAGGTCTCTTACGATAAGCCACAGATAAAGTTCGAGAAGATCCCGGAAAGATGGATCATGATGCCTAAGAACGCAAGGGTAAGACACCCTTATGTTTTGAAGATATTTGAAGATATCAGAAAAGAGCTTGAGACCTCTCTATGGAACGAGCTTGAGATCAGGGAAGGATCGAAGATCGCTGTAATTTCATCTGGCGTGGCTTCCGTGTATGCAAAGGAGGCTATGGGAATATTGGGCCTGGATGCTTCATTTCTGAAGATATGCACATACCCTGTTCCGGAGAACAAGGTCATCAGCACGCTGAAGCATGCAGATACGGTACTTGTTATAGAGGAGCTTGAGCCTGTAGTAGAGGATGATGTACGTATCATGGCACAGAAGCAGGGGCTCGGAACAAAGATACTGGGCAAATCAGAGGGACTCGTTCCCAGGCATGGTGAGCTCAATGTTGATATCTGTATGGAAGCTATTTCAAAGGCATTCGGGCTTGATACTGTTCCTCCTGTGATCCCAAAAGTGGATCTAGAACTTCCCACCCGTCCTCCGGTATTGTGTCCCGGTTGCTCCCACAGGGCTGCTTTCTATGTCATGAAAAAGGTTTTTGGAAAAGATGGGATTTATCCCAGTGATATTGGATGTTACACTTTAGGAGTACAGTCAGGTGCTGTAGACACTACATTATGTATGGGTGCAAGTATAACCGTGTCTTCAGGCATATATCATGCAGGAGAGGAACATCCCATATGCTGCACCATCGGTGATTCCACCTTCTTCCACACAGGCATGAACGGTTTGCTCAATGCAGTTTATAATAAGGCTGATATCACAGTGGCCATTATGGACAATAGGATCACTGCTATGACCGGCCATCAGCCAAACCCAGGAATGGGCGGGACAGCTGTAGGTGAATCCACAGTAGCTGTTTCCATATCAGATATATGTCGTGCTCTTGGAGCAGAGTTCGTGGAAGAGACGGACCCTTATGATCTGACGTCCACTGAGGATGTGTTCAGACGTGCCAGGGACCACAAAGGTACATCTGTCGTAATTGCAAAGCAGCCATGTGTGATCGATCTTAGACGATCAGGAGCTATAAAATCATCATTCTCTGTGGATGAAGAAAAATGTACTGGGTGTAAGGCCTGCGTTAAGTTCGGCTGCCCTGCCACAGAATTTGATACTGAGCTTAAACGTGCAAGGATAAACAATATGTGTACAGGATGTGGGGTATGCATCCAGATATGCAAATTTGGGGCAATATTGGAGGTGAAGAGATGAGTTCAGCAGGAATCCCCCATTTCGATCTGGTAATAGCAGGTGTGGGGGGGCAGGGCACTATCCTTGCTTCGGATATAATCGGTAAGGCTGCTGTAATGGAAGGGTTGCCAGTGATGGCTGCTGAGACCCATGGCATGGCACAGCGTGGTGGATCTGTGGTAAATCATCTGAGGATCGGCTGTGAGTTCGGCTCTCTCATTCCTTTGAAAAGTGCTGATGCTTTAATGGCTTTGGAGCCCAGCGAGGCTTTAAGGCACCTTGAATACCTTTCAGACGACAGTATTGTTATCGTTAATACAGAACCAGTATTACCCGTAACAGTGACCTCGGGTATTTCTTCATATCCTGATATTGAAGAAATCATCGACTATCTGGAGCAAAGGTTCAATGTAAAGGCCTTTAATGCAGTGCAACTTGCTAAAAAGGCTGGTCATGTGCAGGCCATGAACACTGTGATGATAGGGGCAATATCCAAATTTTTACCTATTTCAGAAAATGTATTGAAAGAATGTGTCAAAGCGTCTGTGCCAAAGAGAACTGTGGATATTAATATAAAGGCCTTTGAACTTGGTAGTCTTCAGTGCTGAAAGTTCTGATGTGTTCGAATGCTCCTATACATTTTTCTGTTAGAATAAGATATACTCAAATAGAGATTTCTGTGAAACTAATATATCAGATCTTATAACCACTATTAAAAAGAAGGAGCAAATGGATGAACAATAATAATAATAATAATAATAATAATAATAATAATAATAATAATAGTATAGAGGTCAAAACGGAGCCAGCACAGCCAGTTCTGTCCATCAGGATGAGGGTGTCGGTTCAGGAACTTCCTTTTGTGATCGGTGAAAGTTACACAAAGATCATGCACTATATGGACAAGATAGGCCAACAGGTTGCAGGAGCACCTTTTGTAGCTTATTACAACATAGATATGGAAGACCTTGATATAGAGATCGGCTTTCCGGTAGCTGGGCCTTTGGAAGGCACTGGGGAGATCCAAAGTTCAGAGATACCCGCAGGCACTTATGTATCAATGGTGTACAAGGGTGCTTATTCCGGTATGGAAAAACCCTACGCTTATATGGCAGAGTGGATAAAGAAGAGCGGCTACAAGTCTAAAGGTGTTACATACGAATATTACTATAACTCTCCTCAGGAAGTACCGGAGAGCGAGCTTATAACACGTATCGTACAACCAGTGGAATGACGTGGTACATTTGCCGTTGTAATATTAATAGGACCCATATCTTTTCAGAGGTCTACAGTAGACTAAGTGCATGTCTGTTTTTACGTGCAAAGGATTTATATATGAATTTATCTATCTAAGCGCAACGATAGAGATGGGTATGTAAGGTTCGCCTTGCATATCGCAGTGAAATCATTAACTACGTGTGAAAAAGTCGGATTTAACATATGATGTTCAGGGCCTCTTCAAAATGCCCTCCTGCTTACGAAAGCGTCTGCAGGGACATAAGGTGTTTAAATCGTTCTGGAGATGACCACTGTAGGGATATCTGCTATGATCATGCCGGTACAGGGCAGTATACTGCTTTTTACGGTTGTATAGCAGTGGCAGTATAGCTGCCGGTTACACGATGAACATGTGTTCTCTGACCCCAGTGTCATTTGGACTTTTTGCATGACCCATGCTATCAGCAAGAAAGTTGAACGGCCAAATCTAACAAATATAGATAGGGAGAATAATAATGGCACATGGACACAGACCAAGACGAGGCTCACTCGCGTTCAGTCCGCGTAAAAGAGCACAAAGCCCCATACCACGTTACAGGTCATGGCCGGTATCAGATACTGGAATAAAACTTCAGGATTTCGCTGGTTACAAGGTCGGCATGACTCATGTCGTGATCATCGATGATACCAAGAACAGCCTTACAGAAGGTCTTGAGATCACAGTACCTGTGACTGTGATCGAAACACCAGCTATTCGGGTGGCTGCTATCAGGGCCTATGGAAAAGATACTGTCGGCGAGAGGGCTCTGGCAGAGGCTTGGAGCCTGGAACTTGATAAAAGTCTTGCAAAGACTATCAATATCCCCACAAAGCATGACACTAATGCATCTTTAGGGAAGATCGAGCAACTGGTGAACGATGGAATAGTTTCTGATATAAGAGTAGTGACCTATACTATTCCAAAGAGCATCACCGGTGTTCCTAAGAAGAATGCTGACATAATGGAGACTGGCATAAGTGGTGCGAATGCCAAGGATAAATATGAATATGCAAAGTCCATCCTTGGTAAAGAAATACGTATAAGCGATGTTTTCAAGGGCGGTAGCTTAGTGGATGTGGCCGCTATCACTATAGGTAAAGGTACCCAAGGTCCAGTTAAAAGATGGGGCATCATGCTCCAGAAAGGTAAGCATTCCCGTCAGGGAAGTCTGAGGCAGATAGGTACACTTGGTCCATTCAGGCCGGCGCATGTGAACTGGAGAGTGCCTCAGCTGGGTCAGACTGGTTATCATCAGAGGACCGAATACAACAAACGTATCTTCAAGATAGGTACGAACCCTGAGGAAATAAACCCTGCTGGTGGCTTCATGAACTTCGGCCTTGTGAGGAACGATTATGTGCTCATTAAGGGTAGTGTTCCAGGTCCATCCAAGAGGCTTATCAGGATGCGTGAACCTACCAGAGCGAGAGCATCTGCTATGGGTGAACCTCAGATAGTTCACATCAGCACACAGAGCAAGCAGGGGTGAATTAAATGGATAAAACTAATGTTATTGGGATTTCTGGTAATCCAAAAGGTGAGATCTCCCTGCCTGATATTTTCAATGAGCCATACAGGCCGGACCTAATAAAGAAGGCGGTCCTTGCAGCTCAGGCCAGGAGATACCAGCCTTATGGTCCACGCTTATATGCAGGTATGGAAACCTCGGCAGTTTCATGGGGTTCAGGGCGGGGTGTGGCACAGATACCAAGGATCGCCACAGGTAGTCGTGCAGCCAGAGTTCCTCAAGCTGTTGGAGGAAGGACAGCACATCCTCCAAAGCCAGAAGCTGACAGGACCGAGAAGGTTAACAAGAAAGAAAGAAGGCTAGCTATCCGCTCAGCTGTTTCAGCTACTGCTAATGCAGAGCTTGTGAGGGCACGCGGACATAAGTTCGAGCAAAGTGTACAGTTACCTCTTGTAGCAGAGAATGCATTGCAGGACCTGACCAAAACAAAAGAGGTTGTTCAGTTCCTTAAGGCGGCTGGTGTCTTCGAAGATGTCCTGCGGGCAAAAGAAGGCAGGAATGTCAGAGCTGGTCGTGGAAAGCTTAGAGGAAGAAGGTATAAGAACAGAAAGAGTCTGCTGATCGTTGCTGCAGAGGATAGTGCATTGTTCAGTTCCGCAAGGAATCTGGCAGGTGTGGATGTTGTTCCAGTTAACTCCATAAGCACCGAATTGCTGGCCCCGGGCACTCATGCTGGCAGATTGACCATATGGACCGAATCTGCTATAGCAGCTCTGGAGGGTATGTTCGTATGACATCTATAAAATATCCATTTATCACAGAAAAAGCTATGATGTTACTGGAGGATAATAAGCTCCAGTTCATTGTCAACAGCAGGGCAACCAAGGGGCAGATAAAATCAGACGTCATGAAGATGTATGGTTTTAATGTTGTATCAGTGTCTACAATGAGCACCATGGATGGACAGAAAAAGGCCATTGTGACGTTCAGGGAGACCGATGCTGCACATGAGATCGTCACAAGGATAGGACTGATGTGAGGTGAGAAGTAATGGGTAAAAGATTAATTTCACAGAACAGGGGTCGTGGTACACCTACCTACAGAGCTCCCTCCCACAAGTACAAAGCTTCCCTGAAGCATCCAAAAGCGAACGCTGATGAAATGTTAACTGGTACTGTAGTAGGTCTTGAACACGATCCTGCACGTTCCGCTCCATTGGCAAAGGTTTCTTTTGTCAATGGCGAGGAGCGAATGATCATCGCTCCTGAGGGAATGGCTGTTGGTACCATCATCTCATGCGGTGCTGAAGCTGAGGTAAGGCCGGGTAATATCCTACCACTTAACAATATTCCTGAAGGGGTTCCGGTATGTAACATTGAGTCAAAACCAAATGATGGTGGTCAATTCGCACGTTCATCTGGAGTCTATGCAACAGTGGTTTCTCATGATAAGGGAAAAACAGTTGTCCAGATGCCATCGGGCGAAATGAAGTGGCTTAACTCAAAATGCCGTGCCACTGTTGGTATCGTTGCAGGCGGTGGGAGGCTGGATAGACCCTTCCTCAAAGCAGGTAAGAAATATCATAAAATGAAGACAAGAGCTGCGAAGTATCCTCGCGTGAGAGGAGTTGCCATGAACGTAATTGATCACCCCTTTGGTGGAGGTAACAGGCAACATACCGGTAGGCCAACGACAGTTGGTAAAAATGCTCCTCCCGGACGTAAGGTTGGACAGATAGCGGCACGTAGGACCGGAAGGCGTTGAACCGGAGGTAATCCCATGGCAAAAAAAATAGGATCTAAGTTACCAAAAAGAAAAGGTGAGTTCACATATCGCGGTAGGACCGTTGAGCAACTTCAGGCAATGAGCCTGGAGGAGTTCACAGAACTTCTCACAGCAAAGGAACGCCGCTCTATCAAGAGGGGCTTCAATGAGCATCAGAAGAATGTAATGCAGCAGATAAAGGATGGTGCAGACAACGTGCGTACCCATTACAGGAACGTCATAATACTTCCTGATATGGTAGGCAAGACCGTTGCAGTATATAATGGCAAGAGCTTCCTGGACTTTGAGATACAACCCGAGATGATCGGGCACCGGTTTGGTGAATTTGCATTAAGCCGTTCAAAGGTCTCTCACGGAAGTGCTGGTGTAGGAGCAACCCGTTCGAGCAGATTCGTGCCACTGAAATAAGGTGATGATGTATGGCAAGGATTAAGTATACTTTAGAAACGGACCCAAAGACCAGCTCTAGGGCAATGTGCTCAGAGCTCCATATCTCTCCCAAGAAATCGAGGGAACTGGGAAAGGCTCTTAAAGGAATGCGTACCCAGAATGCAAAGATGTTTCTTGAGGCAGTTGTTGCCAAGAAACAAGCAGTGCCTTTCAAGAGACACTGTGAAGGAGCAGGCCATAAGAGAGGGCCTATGGCAGGTGGAAGGTATCCTGTGGATGCTGCGAAAGCATTCCTCAAGCTGTTGGAAAATGCAGGCAGTAATGCTGAATATAAAGGATTGGACCCGGAAAGCATGTATATATCCCATGTGGCCACAAAGTGCGGCCGGGTTATTCCTGGTATGATCGCAAGAGCACGTGGAAGAGGTAGCCCGCATAACACGGATACTGTCAATATAGAGATTATACTGAACGAGGTGCACTAATGGCAATAGAGAACAAGTTCGTACGTGAAGGCTATATCAAAGCCTCAATGGACGAATACTTTGCTAAACAGCTCAGCAGAGCTGGGTACGGTGGCATGGAGGTAAACAGAACTCCAATGGGAACCCAGATCACGGTTTATGCCGAGAAGCCTGGAATGGTCATTGGTAAGGCTGGAAAGGTTATCCGTAAGCTTACAAGGGATATTGACAGGATGTATGATCTGGACAATCCTCAGATCGACGCCCAGGAGGTCAGAAAACCAGAGCTCAATGCACAAATGATGGCAACACGTTTGGCATCATCCATCGAAAGGGGCTGGTATTTCAGAAAAGCTGGACATAATGCCATGCGGGCGATCATGAACGCAGGGGCACTTGGTTGTGAGATCGTGATCTCAGGTAAGCTCACGGGAGCGAGGTCAAGGACCGAAAAGATCGTTGAAGGCTATATTAAACACGCTGGTAAACCAGTAGATGATATAGTCGATGAGGGCTTTGCCGTAGCGGTCAAAAAACTTGGTACCCTTGGTTGTAAGGTAAGGATAATCCCGCCAGATGCTATTCTTCCAGATTCCTTTAAACTTAAGGCTGTTACTGAAAAGACGCTGGATGATGTTGATAAGCCTACAGAACCAAAGGCAAGTATCGAGAAGCTTGTAAGAGAGGAAGCTGCAGGTGAGGTTGCTGAGGTTGAAGAGGTCCTTGAAGAAGAACAGATAAAGGTGGAAACATCTGAAAAGGTAACGGTTGAAAAGGAGGCACTTGATGAAGAGCTTTCCCATTCAACTGACGATTCAGAGATCGGCGAGCTTCTGGAAAATGAAGAGCGCAGGGAAGTGGATGGCGTCTGGCAACATAAGCATGAGGGACATGACTACTGGCATCCGATAGCACGTATCCACAGGGAGGGCTGATCATGGCCATCCTGCGCATGAATGAGATAAGGGACATGAGCCCCAATGAACGAATGGACGAACTTGAAAAGTTAAGGAATGAGCTCATACGTGAGCGAGCCCTTACTTCTGCAGGTGGTGCTCCTGATAATCCAGGCAAAATCGGATTGCTTAGAAGGACCATTGCGCGCATTAAGACGGTCCAGAAAGAATCAAAGGAGATCTGAAGTGGAAATTTCCGCTTATAACCTGATATTTCATGAACTTATCGGACTGTTCACAGAAGTGATCAACTCAAACGATCCCTCCTTAAAGAAGATTCGCGGCAAAGTGGTAGGTGAAACAAGGAATATGCTGATCGTGGAAACATATGACAATAATGAAAAGATGGTTCCAAAATCAGGATCGACATTTCTGTTCCATATACCTCTTCTAGGAGGAAATTCACGTGTTACTGAGCAAGTGAAAGTGAACGGGAATTTACTGCTCTCACAACCCGAAAATAGGATTAAGAATATCAGGAAAATTCGCATGAGGTAATAATCATGACAAGAGATATTGGATTGGATGTACCTGCTCCTGTAGAGGAGTGTAATGACGTTAATTGTCCATTCCACGGAAAGCTGCCAGTCAGGGGACAGATACTGATGGGCACAGTTGTTAGCAACAAGATGGACAAGACCGTGGTCATCCAAAGAAAACATGAAGTGCTTATAAGCAAATATCAGAGGTATGAGAAAAGGCAATCTAAGATCCATGCCCACAATCCTCCGTGCATTGATGCACAGATAGGAGACTTTGTGACAATCGCAGAATGTCGCCCTCTGAGTAAGACTAAATCATATGTGGTCATCAAAACGGGGGCAGAGGTATGAAAGGGATCCGTTCCACTATACCTCGCTCATTGAACAGCGGTGCCCGCATAGATTGCGTGGACAACACCGGTGCAAGGGTTGTTGAGATCATATCTATAAAGCGTTATAGAGGTACTAAAAACAGGCAACCATGTGCAGGCATAGGCGATATGTGTGTAGTATCTGTAAGGAAAGGCACACCAGAAATGCGTAAGCAGATCATGTATGCTGTTGTGGTCCGCCAGAAGAAGGAGTTCCGTCGTCCGGATGGACTGAGGGTTTCCTTTGAGGACAATGCAGTTGTTATCACTGATGAGGATGGCCTGCCCAAGGGAACCGATCTGAAAGGGCCGATAGCAAGAGAAGTTGCAGAAAGGTATCCAAAGATCGGTACAACGGCCTCGATCATAGTGTGAGGTGGGTGCAATGGTTACTAATCAGCCAAGAAAGCAACGAAAGATCCGCTACAATGCACCATTGCATTTGAGACAGAAGTACATGGGTGCTCCTCTTTCTAAAGAGCTCCGCGAGAAATATGGACGCAGGACAGCCAAGGTCATTGTTGGTGACACTGTAAAAATTATGCGCGGAGACCATGCAGGCACTACGGGTAAAGTAGAAGCGGTATCACTTAAAAATGGGACCATAGTTGTAGAAGGAGTATCAGTCTCTAAAGCAGATGGTACGGAAGTACCAAGGCCTATCTACCCCTCTAATGTGACGATCACATCCCTTGAAATGAAAGATGACCGCAGATCAGAAGTATTGAGCAGGAAGTAGGTGGTTTTGTGGGAAAACATCAAAAAAGGATCTCTGTACCTAAGAGTTGGCAGACATCCAAGAAATCCAATAAATGGATAACATCAACAAGGCCAGGTCCTCACAATAAGCAACTGAGCATCCCTCTTGGAGTGGTTCTCAGGGATATGTTACATGTTGTGGACACAAGGGTAGAGGCAAAGAGGGTGCTTTCTGAGGGCAGCATCCTTGTGGACGGCGTTATCAGGAAAGACCTAAGGTTCCCTATAGGATTATTAGATATAGTTTCTATTCCTAAGATGGAACAGTCATATAGAATGCTCCTTGATAGGAAGGGAAGGTTAGAACTGCATAAACTTGCAGGCGTAGAGGCAAGCAAATTATGCAGGATCAGTGGAAAAACTGTGGTGAAGGGCGGCAAAGTGCAGCTCAATCTCAATGATGGTTCTAATCTGATCGGTTCAAATGAATTCAAAACCAAAGACTCAGTTATCCTTTCAGTGCCTGACAAGAAGATACTCAAACATATCAAGTATGAGGTTGGCAATCTTGCATTGGTCATTGGAGGCAAACATACCGGCAAAATAGGTACCATTAAGGGTATCAACACGGTGCGTAGTTCCAACTCCAATACTGTTCAGATCGTTACTGAAGATGAGGAATTCAATACCATAGAAGACTATGTTGTGGTGGTCGGTATGGATAAACCAGAAATAAAGCTTGGTGGTGATGGCATTGAGTAATCCAATGCTCGCACCCAGGATAGAGAAAGTGGTTGTCCATATGGCCGTTGGTGAAAGCGGTGAACACCTAGTTAATGCTGAAGGGATAATGAAAGAAATTACTGGTCAGACAGTGGTTCGTACCTATGCCAAAAAGACCCTTCCTGCATTTGGGATCAAGAAAAGTGAACCTATAGGTTGCAAGGTCACCCTTCGCGGCAGCAATGCAGAGGAATTCCTAAAGACAGTTCTTTCAATACTGGATAAAAAGCTATCTTATTCCCAATTTGATAAAAATGGGAATGTAGCGTTCGGAATTGAAGAACACACAGATTTTCCCGGGATGAAATATGATCCGAACATCGGTGTTTTTGGTATGGATATAAATGTAGTGGTCGGCCGTCCGGGATACAGGATAAGTAAAAGAAGGCTATCTGCAAGAAAAGTGCCTTCATCGCACAGGATCACAAAAGACGATACGGTCTCCTTTTTCAAGGAGAGGTATTTTGTGGAGGTAGCATAAATGGTCCAGACTACTAAACAATTTGGCCGCGGAGCATACGAATGCAAAAGATGCGGAAGAAAGCAGGGCCTTGTAAGGAAATATGATATTTACCTATGTCGCCACTGTTTCCGTGAGATAGCCCATGACATGGGATTTGAGAAATATACTTGAGGTGAAAAATAATGGTGCTATTAGATCCTCTTGCTGATGCACTCTCCACTATAAAGAATGCAGAAGCAATAGGTAAACAGTCATGCACACTTAAACCGGCATCAAAGCTCATAGGTACGGTCCTTAAGGTGATGCAGGACAGTGGATATCTCGGTGAGTTCGAGTTCATCGAGGACGGAAAAGCAGGAACATATGAGGTTAAGCTCATTGGTAAAATAAACAAATGTGGAGCAATAAAGCCACGTTATTCAGTGGGTTCAGCTGATTTCGAGAAATGGGAAAAGCAGTTCTTGCCAGCCAAGAATTTTGGAGCACTGATCCTCACCACATCTCATGGTGTCATGTCACAATATGATGCACGTGAGAAAAATATCGGTGGGCAGCTTCTAGCATATGTGTACTGATACGGAGTGATTCAATGGCTAAAGAGATAAAGAATGTTATAAATATTCCGGAAGGTGTTACTATTACTTTCCAGAATGACATCCTTTCCGTATCGGGACCAAAAGGAAAGAACGAGAGATACGTCTGGTACCCAGGAATCACGATTGAAGTCACAGGCTCTGAGATCATAGTGGATTCAACCTCGACAAAGAAATCCCACAAGGCTATGGTCGGCACCTTCTCTTCACATATTAATAACATGGTTAAAGGTGTGACCCTGGGTTTTGAATATCACATGAAGGTTGTTTATTCTCACTTTCCCATGCAGTTGAAGGTCGAGGGCAAGAAATTGCTTATCAGTAACTTCTTGGGTGAGAAGAAAGCAAGATCTGCAAACATTCTTGGTGAAACAAAGGTCAAGGCAGGAGCCGACCAGGTAACCATTACCGGCATAAACAAAGAAGATGTCGGACAGACAGCAGCCAACATAGAGCAAGCCACAAAGATCAAGAGATTCGATCCACGTGTGTTCCAGGATGGGATCTATATCGTAGAGAAGATAATGTAGGTGATTTGAATGGAAGATAATATTGCAAAGTCCTCTTCCGAAACCATGAACTGTGGTGTATCCATGGATGCTGAGGGTAAACGCCTTTTCAACGTTAGAAAGGTTCAGAAGGCAAAGAAGCCCCAGTTCAAGAGGACAGATTGTCATAAGTATAAGAGGCTAGACTCAAACTGGAGGGTCCCAAGAGGTCTGCAAAGCAAAAAACGCAAAGGATTTGCTTCAAAGGGAGCTCATGCTCAGGTGGGTTATGGTAGCCCGGTTCTGGTCAAGGGTTTACACCCTTCCGGTTACTTTGAGGTCATTGTTTCAACAATGAACGACGTTTCATCCATCGATGCTAATACGATGGCCATTAGGATTGATGCAAAGGTCGGTGCAAGGAAGAAAGCCATGATACAGGAAAAAGCAGTGTCCATGGGAATAAAGATACTCAATCCTGCAAGGAGTGAATGAGATGACCGATCTTTCTAATCAGAAGAGGATGGCTGCTGACATTATGGGCTGTGGTGTGCACAGAGTATGGATGGACCCTGAGGCTGCTAACGATATAGCAGTTGCTATCACACGAGAGGATCTCCGTGAGCTCATAAAGAAAGGAAGCATTGCTGCCGCTAAACCAAAGGGGGTCAGCAGAGGTCGTGCAAGGGAAAGGGATGCCAAGCGCAAATATGGCCATCGTAGGGGTCATGGCTCAAGAAAAGGTACAAAGGGAGCAAGGAACCCCAGAAAAGATCAGTGGATCAAAAGGATCCGTGCCATTAGGACAAGGTTGAAGGAACTTCGTGCAGATGGTTCATTGGAAAGATCCACGTACTGTAAGATCTATCGTAAAGCAAAGGGTGGAGAATACCGTAGTGTTGCACACATGGAATCACACCTTGAATCACAAAAGCTTCTTAAACATGAGGAATAAAGATGATCAAGAGAAGCTTTGATATTTTATCCAGGAGAATATGATCATGGCAACAGGTCCCAGGTATAAAGTCGCTTTCAGGCGACGAAGGGAGGGGCGCACTAATTATCATCAGCGTCTTAAATTGCTCATTTCAAAAGAAGACCGTGTAGTGATCCGTAAGAGTTCAAAACAAATCCAGATCCAGCTAGTAGCTCCTACGCCTAAAGGTGATGTCACTCTTTCATCAGCCATATCTACAGAACTTGAGAAATATGGTTATGATGCTTCCAATGGCAATACGCCGGCGGCTTATCTTACTGGTCTTTTATTTGGTTACAGGACCCTTAGCAAAGGGTACGATTATGGGATACTTGATATTGGATTACAGGCATCATCTCCTGGTTCCCGTGTCTATGCAGCTTTAAAGGGCATGGTTGATTCAGGATTAGAGGTGCCCCATGATCCATCTGTATTCCCCTCTGATGAGAGGGTCAGAGGCGAACATATTGCAGAGTACATGGAAGGATCAAATCTGCCAGAACTGTTCGATGCAGTAAAGGAAAAGATCTCTTCTGATTTCAATTAGGTGATCATATGGCATATCAGTTCGAAGAAGAGGAATGGATCCCGCAGACAAGGCTCGGTAAGTTAGTTCAGGAGGGTCAGATCACTTCCATGGATGAAGCGATAGACTCGGGCCTGCCTTTGAGGGAATCCAAGATAGTGGATGTACTGCTCTCCAATCTTGAAGATGAGGTTCTGGATATTAATATGGTCCAGAGAATGACCGACTCAGGACGCCGTGTAAAGTTCAGAGCTACAGTGATCGTAGGGAATGGAGATGGTTTTGTAGGTCTTGGCCAGGCTAAAGACAACCAAGTAGGTCCAGCCATCAGAAAGGCCATTGAGAATGCAAAGATCAATCTGATACGTGTTAAACGCGGCTGTGGTTCATGGGAATGTGCTTGTGGCCTTGATCATACCGTACCATCTGAAGTAACGGGTAAAGCGGGAAGTGTCAGTGTAGTGCTTAAACCTGCACCAAGAGGTCTTGGACTTGCTGCAGGGGGAACAGCAAAGAAAGTACTGGAAAAGGCAGGTATCAAGGATGTTTGGACACGTACCGAAGGTACTACCAGGACCACTCTGAACTTCGCAAAGGCAACATTTAACGCTCTACAGGCAACAGGTACTGTAAAACATCCGGTCCATGTCCGCAAGGAGGAGGCTTGAGATGTTCGTACTTGTAAGGATGCGAGGTAATGTAGATGTAAGGGGTTCCATTCAGGATACTCTTCACATGCTTCGTCTGAACAGGGTAAATCATTGTGTAGTGATCAATGACACTCCTCACAACAGGGGTATGATCCAGAAGGTCAAGGACTATGTTGCCTACGGTACAATAGATGCGTCCACTCTTGCAGAGATGCTCACCAATCGTGGTAAACTTGAAGGAGGGGAAAGGCTCTCAGATGAGTATCTTTCCCAAAATACGGATTTTTCCACTATTGCTGAACTCGCTGATGCGTTATGTGCTGGAAAGGTCTCACTTAAGGACATACCCGGATTAAAACCAGTGCTCAGGCTTCATCCACCGCGTAAAGGACATGCAGGGATCAAAAAGCCAGTAGAGCTTGGAGGAGTGCTGGGGGATCACGGAGAAGATATAAAAATACTTCTGAACAAGATGAGGTAATATCATGAGCAAGAGTAACACAAAGAAGTTCAGAGGTTCTCGCACCTGTGGTGGCGGTACTCATAAAAACAGACGTGGTGCAGGTAATCGCGGTGGCAGAGGAAGAGCAGGGATATGTAAACACCATGCTGTCAGAGCTATTCTTCTGGGGTATGATCAGGGCAGACATGGTTTTACCCGCCCTCCAAAGACCATCAAACATGTATCTGTCGTAAATGTAGGCGAACTTGATGAGCTTGCGGATGAGTTAGTGCTTGATGGTCTGGCACAACTTGAAGACGGGCAATACCGTATTGATCTGACATGTCTTGATATCGATAAGGTACTTGGTACCGGAAAGGTTACAAAGAAGCTCGCTGTCACAGCTTATGAATTCTCTGGCTTGGCAAAAGAAAAAATAGAGGCGGCAGGCGGCTCGTGCCTGGAACCTTAAGGGTAATGCCTATTGGCATTACTTATTCCATTTTTGTAATATAAATTACTATAGGGTGCAGCTTTATTAATGTAAACGTATATTTAGGTTTATTAATTGTATATAAGCACAAATTTTCTGTGTTTGCATTTCTCCAGTTCAAAGGGTGGAATGATGAGTTTCAAGGAGAGTTTAGACCCCATATTTAGAAAATTACCTGCAGTTGCCAGTCCCGAAGGCCATGTACACTTCAAGAAAAAATTAATGTGGACGCTGGGTGTACTTGTACTGTACTTTGCACTTGCTAATGTGCCTTTATTTGGATTATCTGCAGATTCGATAGATTTGTTCGAACAATATCGTGCCTTCTTTGCAGGGGCATCCAATTCGTTGATCTTGCTTGGTATAGGTCCCATCGTCACAGCATCGATTGTGCTACAGCTGCTCGTAGGAGCGGATGTGATAAAACTGGACCTTTCCAATCCCTCTGACCAAGCTTTTTTCCAGGGTGCGCAGAAATTCATGGTATTTGTGATGATCGTACTGGAAGCACTACCTCAGATAATGGGTGGATATATACAACCTGATCTTGCCCTTGCTGCGTCCCTAGGTGTCAGTGGAACCATCGTTACTCTACTTATATTCATTCAGATATGCATTGGCGGAGTACTTATTCTGTTCATGGATGAAGTGGTCTCAAAATGGGGTATTGGTTCTGGTGTTGGTCTTTTCATCGTGGCAGGTGTTTCCCAGCAGATAGTTACTGGTCTGTTTAACTGGCAGGCCGATTCATCCGGACTTCCTATAGGTTTCCTTCCAAAATGGATATATATTATTCAGAATGAGGAACTGGTCACCCTCTTTACAACAGGGCAGGGTCTTCTGTATGTGCTTGTAACTGGAGGTATATTGGCCCTTGTAAGCACTATTATTATATTCTTACTTGTTGTCTATGTTGAAAGTACGCGTATCGAGATCCCGTTAGCCCACAGTGCTGTAAGGGGCGCCAGGGGTAAGTTCCCCGTGAAACTGATCTATGCATCAGTTCTCCCCATGATCCTTGTGCGTGCTCTTCAGGCTAATATCCAACTGATCGGCCTTTTATTAAGTGGAAGGGGGATAAACATCTTTGGAGAATACATAGGCTCAAGTCCTATAAACGGTATCATGTATTATCTTTCACCCATTAACAGCCCTTATGACTGGATCCCATCCTTGGTCAGAAATTCTTTCTCAGGTATGGGTGCCCCAGTACCGGCTGTCTGGCAGATCGGATTACATGTCTTTGTAGACGCTGTGATGCTAATCGGAGGTGGAGTGGTCTTTGCTTTGTTCTGGATCGAAACTACAGGCATGGGTGCAAAACAGACCGCTCAGAAAGTATTCAATTCAGGTATGCAGATACCGGGTTTCAGGCGCAATGTAGGAAGCATTGAAAAGGTGATGGTCCGTTATATACCAAAAGTGACCGTTATAGGTGGTGTGTTCATTGGTTTGCTTACACTTGTCGCAAGTCTTCTCGGCACACTTGGAGGTGCTGGCGGAACAGGTCTGTTGCTTACTGTAAGTATCGTATACCGTCTGTACGAGGACATAGCATCAGAACAGATGATGGAGATGCATCCGATGATCAGATCGTTCTTTGGACAGGACTAAAAGGGGAAAATTAGATGAATATAGTATTATTTGGTCCGCCTGGTGCCGGTAAAGGCACTCAGGCAAAAGAATTGACTAAGCATTACAATATACCTCACATTTCCACAGGAGACATTTTACGTGCCAATGTGAGGGAAGGTACGAATCTTGGGATAAAAGCAAAGGAATATATGGACAAAGGAGAGCTTGTACCAGATGAGGTGCTGATAGGGATTATCAGGGACAGACTTCAGCTGTCGGATTGCAAGGATGGGTATATGCTAGATGGCTATCCTCGTACCCTTCCCCAAGCAGAGGCCTTGAAAGAGATCTTAGAAAATATCAATAAGCCACTCGAAGTGGTTCTGAATATAGATGTTCCCGACAAAGAGCTTATCGACAGACTGAGTGGGCGCAGAACGTGCTCGTGTGGTGAAAGTTATCATTTGATGTTCAATCCTCCTTTAGATGAAGGCACATGTGGTGCATGTGGTGGAAAATTATATCAGCGTGATGATGATAGGGAAGATGTTGTTCGGCAACGGCTCGAGATATATGCAGCTAAGACAATGCCCCTTATCGATTATTATAATGACAGAGGGATTCTTGTGAACATCGATGGTACAGGGTCTGTTGAAGATGTTTTCAAACAGATACGTGATGTTCTTGACCCATATAGGAAATGAAGTGGGGATTTGATCGTGGTAACCACTGATTTCAAGAAGAAAGTCGATCATATGCTGTTGGCCCTGGGTTTATCCCTTATGATCGGAATAATGGTATTAGGCCAGGATTTCAGGAATGCTCTGGGCAAAGCAGTGGGTTTTATAATGGATCCGCTCATTAGTTTGGTGGGAGAGTCGAACTTTCATCTTATCCTGTTCATAATGGCTGCTATTACAGCCCTTTATGCATCTCTTATTCAGAAGTATACCATTGACTGGGAACTGATGCGTAGTACTCAGGAAACGATGCGCTTATTCCAGAAAGAGTATCGTGAAGCCCAGATTGCAAATAACACTGCTGTAATGAAAAAGCTTGAGGACCAGAGAACAAAGATGATGTCGGATCAAATGGAGATGTCCAAACAACAGTTCAAACCCATGGCATACATAAGTATTATTTCGTTGCCATTGTTCATGTGGGCATATCATTTTATATCAGGACATGCAGGTGCCTCCCTTAATTTTCCCTTTTGGGGGCAGCAGGTACTTACTGATACAGTTTTTGGTCCAATTCAATACTGGATCTTCTGGTATTTCATCACATCCCTCGCTGTGAGCCAACTGATCAGAAAAGCATTGGACGTTGGTGGAGTATAATGCTTATTACTATTAGTGGCCTTCCTGGTAGTGGTACTACTACTGTTTCTGATTTACTGTCCAGGCACTATGGAATGGAAGTGATCTCTGCCGGTGAGGTATTTCGCGCCCTTGCAAAAGAGAAGGGTATTACACTTGCTGAACTTGGTGAATTGGCAGAAAAGGACGAAACTATAGATGTTCAGATAGACAAACGTCAGCAGGAGATTGCAGCTACCAGGGATAATATTATACTGGAGGGCAGACTTGCCGGGCATATGGTCCCCCATGCATTGAAAGTGTGGTTAAAAGCGCCTATAGATGTACGTGTACAGAGAATTGTAGGTCGTGAAAACACCTTTTTTACAAAAGCTCTTGGGGAAACCCTTGAAAGAGAAGCCTCAGAAGCTTTGAGATATCATGAGATCCATGGTATTGATATAAATGATCTGTCAATTTATGATCTTGTAATAGACTCGGACAGATGGGACCAGTTCCAGATATTTCATATACTTTCTACGTGTATCAATACTCTTATGGATAAAGGAGGAGAGCCGCCAGTTGACATGTCCTGACTTTTCTAACTCTTTGGCTGGCAAACATACTGAGCTCATCCATAAGACAAAGGCATTGACAGATATTCGTTATGGCAGTTCTCCCTATATGCGCCCCATGGAACAGCATTTGCTTATGGGTGTGATTAATCTCAATAAGCCAAGTGGTCCTACAAGTCATGAGGTTACTGCATGGGTCAAAGCTATCTTGGGAATTCAGAAAGCAGGTCATTCCGGTTCTTTGGACCCTGGTGTAACCGGGCTGCTTCCCATAATGCTGGGCAAAGCTACAAAGACAGTTTCCACACTGCGTCTTTCTGGAAAGGAGTATGTATGTTTCATGCGCCTGCACGATGTACTTTCAGAGAAAACTGTAAAGAAGGTCTGTGCTGAGTTCACTGGTCCGATCTATCAGATGCCTCCTGTTATCTCTGCAGTAAAGCGTTCCATACGTGTAAGGAATATCTATTATCTTGAGGTCCTTGAGGTCGATGGTCCTATGGTGCTCATGAAAGTTGGTTGTGAAGCAGGGACCTACATAAGAAAGCTGTGTCATGACATTGGTCTGGCGCTTGGCTGTGGGGCCCACATGCAACAACTGATAAGGACAAGGACGGGACCTTTTGATGAAGATACATCCATAACTCTGCAGGAGTTGAAGGACGCTTTTATTTTCTGGAAGGAAGAAAGTTCAGAGGACGAGCTGCGAAGAGTGATAAGACCGATGGAAGAAGGTTTAGCACATCTTTCCAGGATCATAGTTCGCGACAGCGCTGTGGATGCACTCTGCCATGGTGCTTCTCTTGCTGTGCCTGGGATAGTAAGTCTTGATCCTGATATAAAGCGTGAACAGCAGGTATGTATCTTTACCATGAAAGGTGAAGCTGTATCAATAGCCACTGCAAAGATGGACACTGCTGAAATCATGGGTGCAAACAATGGAATAGCTGCATGCACCGAAAGAGTAATAATGGATGTGGATGTTTACCCTAGATGCTGGCACAGCAGAAATGCCGAGGTAGTCTAGTGGTAGGGCGCAAGCCTGGAAAGCTTGTGGGGCTTCAGCCCCTCGGGAGTTCGAATCTCCCCCTCGGCGTTATGTCCTAAGTTCGATGCTCAATATACTTTCACTTCGCTTGGATAGAATGTTTTAAAAATATAAGCGGAAGTGAAAGGGCATGACACTTTATAACATTGACAGGAAGCTTGCGTTTCAGGAAGACAGGATCCGTACTGCTAAGTATAGTGAATCTAACAAAGAGTTAATTTTCAAGTTTGAAAGATCTCTTTTTCTTGAAGGTCTTACCAAGGTAAGGGTGCTAAAGTATCTTAATCAGCCGAATCTCATTGCTGAGAATTTTGATTTTGAATTCAAGGAAGCAACCAGGGATGATATTGAATTTGTTATTGAGATGATCCTTAAATCCAATCGCAGTGAAGCAACAAAGTATGATTATCATATCACTCTCAAGCGTTTCTTCAGATGGATCAATAAAGGAAAGGATCCAGAGTGTACGGAGTGGCTGAAGTTCAAGCACAAGAACGATTTCAAGTTGCCTGAGGAAATGCTGACAGAAGCGAAAATCAAGCAGATGATCGCGGCTGATGTGCATCCGAAGGATAAGGCCCTGATAGCTGTATTTTAGGATGTCGGAGGACGTACCGGGGAAATTTGGAGAGCTCAAGATCAAGCACCTTGTCTTTGACAAATATGGAGTGGTCATGGTCGTTGATGGAAAAACGGGTATGAGAAGGGTAAGACTTGTCTTCAGTGCTCCATACCTTGCCTCATGGCTGGATATCCATCCTGAAAAACATAATCCTGATGCTTATCTTTGGGTAGGGATGGGGCAAAGAGGCAGGAGCAAGCAACTGAACTATTCGGCTATGGAATGCCCACGCTGTAAGCACATGAACGGTTCAACTTCGGGATTCTGTTCGAAGTGTGGTATGGCCTTGAGGGTTGATGTTGCTGTGGATCTGGAGAAGAAGCAGTCTGATATTGCCATGGCCTTGATGGAGCTTGTGGAGAAGGAGCCGGCGATCGCGAAGATATTGAGGGAGAGTGTTTAGGCACTTTCTCTACTTTTTACAGCAATGCTAATCTGATTAAAGTAACTATTTATCAGGCACTTTCAAGGACTTTGCTCCAGTCATCAGACAGCCGCTCGGCCTGCTGCAATACCAATTGGATGGCCTCTTCCTGTTTATCAGGTGGATACTTATAACGACGAAGGGTTATACGTACCAGATTACGCAGTTTGGCACGGACACTATCCCGCTTTTGCCAGTCCACAGTTGTGCTTTTTCTCAGTTTGTCTGCCAGTTCCTGTGCGATCTTCTTTAAAGTTTCATCGCCAAGTTCGCGAACAGCACTTTCATTGTCTGCCAGTGCATCGTAGAATGCGATCTCTGATTCATTGAGTCCAAGTTCCTCACCGCGTTTTGCAGCTTCACGGAACTCTTTGGCCATTGCAATAAGTTCCTCTATGACCTCAGCACTTTTAACGGCACGGCCGTGGTATTTATTAAGGGAAATAGTTAGGCTTTCACTGAATTTACGTTCCTGTATCACGTTGCTGCGTGTTCGGGACCTGATCTGGTCCTTAAGGAGTTTCTGCAATAACTCCACTGCAAGATTCTTGTGGGGTAAGTTCCTTATTTCATCCAGGAACGCATCGGACAGGATACTGAGATCCGGTTTATCCAGACCTGCAAGTTTGAAGATGTCTTCCACACCTTCTGTCACAAGAGCATTATCAAGTATCTGCTTGATGATTTGGTCCTTCTTTTCCTCTGCAAGCTTTTTATCGCTGCTGGAGGCTTTGGAAATAACAACTTTTACTGCCTGGAAAAAAGCGATCTCTTCACGAAGCTCCATTGCTTCGTCCCTGGTCCCGCATAGTGAATATGCTTTGGAAATAGCAAGCACTACATCAAAATATCGATTGCGACCCTTCTCAAGACCAAGGATATGGTTAGCTGCAGGCAGAAGAAGTTGTGATGCATTAGTCTTGTAGCCCATGTAGTTGAGGCCATGGAACATACCCCTGGCTTTTTCCATTTCTCCCCTGAGTATCGCCAAGGCTTCAGAGTTATCAATAGTAGGAGTGCCTTTTCCCCGATTCTCTACATAGTTTACCAGAGCTGCACGCAGTTCCGAGGCAATACCAATGTAGTCCACCACAAGACCACCCTGTTTTTCATGGAACACACGGTTCACGCGTGCTATTGCCTGCATAAGGTTATGCGCACGCATGGGCTTGTCCACATACATTGTATGGAGGCATGGCACATCAAATCCCGTGAGCCACATGTCACGCACGATGACAAGCTGCAGCAGATCTTCCGGGTCCTTGAAACGATTCTCCAGCATCTTTTTTGTCTGGGAGCTGTATATATGAAACTGAAGATGTGCCTCATCCGAGGCAGAGCCTGTCATGATGATCTTTATTGCTCCTTTGGAGGGATCATCACTATGCCACTGAGGTCTTAATTCAGTGATGGCATCATACATACGCACGCATATCTCGCGGCTCATGCACACGATCATACCCTTGCCTTTTATGGAAGAGTTCCTATTCTCAAAATGAGTTACGAGATCATTGGCCACTTCCTGGATGCGCTTATTCGCTCCCACTAGTTGCTCCAGGGCTGCCCAGCGGGATTTTGATCTTTCCCGCAAAGCAATGTCTTCCTCGTCTTCCAGGACTTCTTCTACTTCTTCGTTGAGCCTTTCGATATCAGTCTGGTTTATGTCCAGTTTTGCCAGACGGCTTTCATAGTAGATGGGTACTGTTGCACCATCCAGCACTGCATCCTGGATGTCGTAGATGCTGACATATTCGCCAAATACACTTCGGGTGTCCTTGTCATCGCTTTCGATAGGTGTACCGGTGAAACCAACGAACGTTGCTGCTGGCAGGGCTGAACGCATGTGATGAGCATAACCGTACTTGAAAGCTCCTGTGGTGGTGTCCATTATGGCACAGAAGCCGTATTGGCTACGGTGGGCCTCGTCGGCTATCACTACAACATTATCACGGTCGGTGAGTTTTGGAAAATGGGTTTCACCTTTTGAGGGCATGAACTTCTGAATGGTGGTGAAGATTATGCCACCTGAAGGCCGATTCTCGAGCAGTTCACGTAACTCCTCGCGGCTCTCAGCCTGTACTGGCATTTCCTTGAGCAGCATTTTTGCATTGACAAAGTTCCCGAACAACTGTCCGTCAAGATCATTACGGTCAGTGACAACGACGAGCGTGGGATTATTCATTTCCGGCTGTTGCATTAGCTTACCTGCGAAGCAGGCCATGGAGATGCTCTTACCTGATCCCTGCGTGTGCCAGATTATACCGCCGCGCTTTGATCCGGGTATCACTTTCTCAGCGTAGTTCGCACGTGGTTCGTTTGCTTTTGAGGTCGTAGTAAGTCCGGCGGCTATGATAGTTGCACGTACTGCTTCCCGCACAGCGTGGAACTGGTGATACCCTGCGATCTTTTTGATAAGCGTATCTCCTGCTGGCTCGAAGAGAATGAAATGGCGCAGATAATCCAGCAGTAAATCCGGAGCAAAGAAGCCTTTTACCACTTTTTCCAGTTCATATTCCAGAAGAGGCTGATCCTTTTCACTGCGGATGGTCCGCCAGGGCATGAACCATTCCTTTGATGCTGTCAGTGAACCTACACGGGCATTGAATCCGTCGGATATCACCAAAGCCTCGTTGAACATGAAGAGATCGGCTATTTCTGTTTTATAGGTCTGCAGCTGCTCCCATGCCTTCCATATATCCGCTTGTTCCACAGCCGGATTCTTCAATTCTATGACAGCAATAGGCAATCCATTTATGAAAATTACTATATCGGGTCTGCGGGGTTGTTTCAGACCCTGTACTGTGAACTGGTTCACAACAAGGAACCTGTTCATTTCAGGATGCTCAAAGTCAATGAGCTGTACCTTGTCCCCTCGCATCTGCCCGTCTATTTCATACTCCACCGGCACTCCTGTGAGCAGCATCTCATGGAAAGCGTGGTTGTTCTTAACAAGAGAAAGATGCTGTGGCTTGCTCAAAGTGTGCAGGACCTCTTCCAGTATTGATGCGGGCACACCGGGATTCAGGCGATGCAGCGCAATCAGGAGACGACTTGGCAGGATGACCTGACGGTAGTGTTGGCGCTCCGGGCTTATACCGTCATGAGCGATATCAGGACCGTACTGGTAGTCCCAGCCGGTGTACTGGAACCAGGTCAAACAGAGTTGTTCGAGTTCATTTTCGCTCATGTGATGGCACCTTCATGCAAATATCCCTGATAGTTGTGCAGTTAATAACTGTGTTTATACTCTAAAGAAATTAATATGCAGGCTATTTAAGCCTGCTGTTCTTAAAAGTGTGATAAATAAGGTTATTTGCCAGAACATATTCAAAAAAGAAGTTATTACCAATTTAGTATAAATTGGTAGATATTGGTACTCAATACATCCGTTAAATGCCTTTACATCTATACATAAAGCTCCTACCTCTTTCGAGCTTTTCTACATATCCCAGTTTTGCAAGATGCTGCATGTCATTTCTTGCTGTGTCATAGGCAATGTTGTACTTTCCTTTGATCTCAGCAATGGAGAAGTATCTGTCAGGTTCTTTGAGTAGGTTCTTGAGTATGTCAGCCTGCCTGAGTTTCAGACTCTCAGAGGTTTCAATGATCTGTATCGTTTCATGCTGTTCCTGCTTTTTGAGGCTAATGTACTCCTCGAGTTCTTGCAGCGCTTTCTCTATTGCAGAGAGGTTGTAGTTTATGAAGTATGTAAGATCGTTCCCGTCGGTCTCAGTATACAGGTAGGACAGGGCATATTTTGCTTTGGAGTGCAGCAGTATCCTTGATATCGGCATGTACTCAAAGAGCCAGTAACCCCGGCTGAGCATGTACCAATAGAAGATGGACCTTGCACACCGGCCGTTACCATCGGTGAAGGGATGGATAAAACCTATCAGGAAGTGGAGGATCACACCCTTGACAAGAGGGTGGATGAACTCTGCTTCATCGTTGCTGGCAAACCTGCAGAACTCTTCCATGAGCTGGGGGATCTTCCGATAGTCCGAGGGGATATGGTATATTTTGTTCCCGTTCCGGGGGTCGGCCACTACTATCTCGTTGTTGTCCCTGAACTTACCTTCATCTGCGGGATCTGCCAGAGTACCGTGTGTGATCTCCCTGTGGATATCAAGCAGTGTATCCGGATCAATGGACCTGTCCTTCATTTCTGCTATCCTGCACATGGTCTGATAGCCGTTGAGGATCATCTTCTCGGAATAGTCCATGGGTTTTCGCTTCTGGCGCAGCATCTTTTTGGCTGCTTCCCTGGTGGTGGCCGCTCCTTCAAGCTGACTGGAGGCAATGGCTTCTTCCATGAGCGAGTTGATGATGTATCGCTTCCGGTCTGCTGCACTCACACCTCCGGGTCCGCTTTCCAGATTCCCGGCACCTTTTGTGTCCAGCAGGTGCAGTCTTCTCAGGGTGTCGCCTGACAGGACATACCGGAAGGTCCACTCTGCGAATTCAACGCGCTTGGCCTGCAATGCCCTTGCGCTTTTGATCAAAGCCCACATTTGTTTAGCCTCCACAGGCAGTTTGCGGTGCCTAAGCTCTTCCCAGTGTACATACTCGCGGTTGTACTTTGCAACAAGCTCCAGCATCTGCGGATCAACGAACATTGAGAGCATTTCAGGATCTTTCCTGATGATCTCCCATATGTCCGGTGCTTTCTGTGGGATCTTCATAACTACCAATTCGTTACTTTTTGGTAGATACTGGTAGTTATTGGGATAAAAGGATTACTACCAATCTGGGAGAGATTGGTAGATAATGGTATTACTCGTCGGGTATATTTCCGATAATTTGCTCTTTATGATGTGTCTTTTACCCACACTTTCCTAATGTATCCTTAGAGAACAGGTTTCGTGGAACAATTATTATGGAAACTAATTTGACTAATTGCTGGCTCATGGTGCCACGGCATACCATTATAATATTCCTACAACTGCATCTCTGAAGCACTGAAAGCTGCTAGAACTATTGCTTTCCCAATCGAGAGTGCGTCCAAGCTTGCGTGCGACCTCTGTTTTGCGTAGACCACCTTCAAAGTACCCTGCACGCTTCAGTACTCTTTCAAAAGCTTCCCAAGTGCCACCGGCAATAGCATCTGGATTTCGGAAACTTTCCTTTTTTGGAACATTAGCGCTTACTCGTGGATATAGACTCTTAACTGCATTCCAGTCTCCGAAATACCAAGATTCCAGCTCTTCTATGGCAATACGGTTCAATACCTGCCAGTTGTTTACATCATCTGATCTTGTACATAATCCACATTGATGAACCATGCTGTCTAATTGCTTTTTAAGTTCAAAGCAATCATCATCATCCCTATCTACGATCACTATAATGCGATACTCTGCTGGCAACCAAGAAGAATATCCTTTGAGCCTACTGGGTAATTTATCTATCAGGTCATTCTTGCATTGGAAGGGATAAATTTGAAAACTCATCTCACCACCAAGCATTCTAGGAAGCAACCCACGCAGAAATGCTTCCATTGAAGGCTCCTCTACAAGAAATTCGAGATGGCTTACACTCAATACTTCTCCCCCTTGCGCATGGGTGCTCCCTGATTCACTAATGGATCTCCGAAGCCGAATCGTCCTTCCAGCCACAGATGTCCCAATGAAGCACCTGCTTCCATAAATTGGGGGATTCCTGTAATATCTGCTGCCCGGACAGCTTGAGTATATCCACGTTCATCACGATAAAGCACACGTACTTCCTCAGGTTGCAGAGCATTGACGAAAAAAGGAGAATGAGTGGTAACTAAGAACTGTCCATGTTCACTGGCTGCACGGCATTCTTCAGCTAACTCTGGCAACAAGCGGGGATGAAGGAAATTTTCAGGCTCTTCGATACCAATAAATGATGGGGGTTCGGGATCATAAAGTAGTACCAGATAAGCCAGCATCTTGAGGGTGCCATCTGAAGCAAAACGAGCTAGTACAGGATGTTCAAAAGGAGCATCTTTTATTTGTAACAGGAGGCGACCATCCTGCATAGGTTCGGCCAGCACCTTTTCTACACGAGGTACCCGTGCGCGTAACACTTCGAATATGTGCTCAAGCCATGATGGATGTTGCTCAGCTAGATATTGGATAACGTTAGCCAGATTGTCACCTGTGCGTGAAAGCCTTTCCTGTGGTCCTGCTTCTGGTTGTCCACGGGTGTCATCAACTGAAAGGTATGAAACATGCCATCCAGTTATAAATTCACGTAGTGCAGCTACCCGTGGATGGTCTGCGAACTGACCAAGAGCATTTACTGCAACAAGGTCAGGTGATTTAAGAGGAGTTTCAACCCTCTTATCACTTTTATCCGGCAATTCCCCACTTATAGCACGACCCTGACCCTCACGATAATCAAGAAAACGGAATGGTTTTCCTTGTTTGCCACGCCGCCATTGAAGCCATTCTTCCATAACAACAGGTGAACCCTTGCGTTCATCCACAGCCAGATGATAGGTAATTACAGGAAAACCTGGTTCTCTGTATTTTATCTCGATCACTACAGGTCCATCACAACCGCGTGTTTTGAGTTCTTTTGCCCTTCCCCGCCTATCCCAGGCACGTCGCAGACCTGATTCAAAACATTCGGAAAGAAAGGCGAAAACATCAAAAACAGTAGATTTCCCACTACCGTTCGGACCCAGGAGCACTGTCATAGGAGTCAGATTCTTAAACTCTACATGTCTCAATGCCCTGTAATTCTCCACCCGCAAATATTCAATACGTGCCGGCTTTTTTTTATCTTTTTCCCTTAAATCGGATATTTCCGGCTTTCCTATATCTTTGCTCATAGTGGATAGCTCCTGTTCCTTATGTCTTTTACATTATTTGACATGTAGTTCATCATAGATAAATTTAGGCAGCGGAAAGAATATGAATGGAAAAAGAGGGATGAACAAATGTGTAGTAAGCAGATTGATATCTGTTTGCTACTATACACGACGACATAAATGCTCAGCTTCTTTCACTCGCAACTCTCCAGAAATTAACTTGGGTAGCAGCGTGTCGCGCAGTTCGGCGAGGATGCGGGATTCTACTTCGATTTCCAGATGCTTAAAGTCAATTAGCTAGACCTCAAAATCACGATCTTTTATTGGAATTAGCCAGTATAGAATAAGAATACATATCATATGACCACAAAAATATATGTACATTGCTTAGATGCTTAACAATGTTATAGTCAATAGTTCTTATTTCTTTAACTATATTTTTCAGCATTCATGCGACAATGCTCTCGCACTTCATCTAACCAGCGTTCATACCAATGCCACGTCTTACCAGCAACTAATGTTCCATATCCTTTCCCAGAATTCTTAGCATCCAAAGATTGCCAAAGCTGAGTGTGATTATACATAGTGAACTTTAGATAACCTTCATTTTTCATCAGTTCAACAATCTGTTTAGGTAGATACTTGTTCCTTTCAGTTTCTTTAATGACTACATAATCTTTATTCACTGCTTCAGCTAATGGTGAGTCGCTTTTAACAAATTCAATAACCCTATCTGCTTGCCCTTTACTATTAGCTGTCTTAAGAATAAACAAAATACGATATGCATATCGTTGACTTCCAAATTCTTCATCCGTTAGTTTGTAATCAAAATCTTTGATAAAACTTTGAATATGCGCAGGAAGGTCATGATGCTCTTCGAGCATTTTCTTTTGCTCAGTGTTAATAGTAGAGAATTGAAGACTAAATGAGAGATGCTGTTCTATTCCCATACTTGGATCAAATAATTTCTTGATATAATCATTGTAATTTAGACAGCAGGCCTGAAATTTGGCACTTAGGATGTCATCAATTCTTGTAGTCATCTGATGCTCAATTTCATGTCGTAAACCAATTAAGAAACGTAAATTATTTGCAGCATCTTTATCAATAGGACAGTTTTTTTCATTTAGGCAACGCTCAAGTTCCCAGTATTTAAAAGCACCATGTTTTGTCTTGTCGAATGTCCTTTTTTTCCCGTTTTGTGTGAAATATCTGTATTCAATTTTATTACTTCGATAGTAGGCGTGAAGAAGGTAAGTCCATGCAATAATCATCAGTACAACATATGTTTCAGACTTAAAAGTGATATTAGGATTATTAAAAATTTGTACAGCCGCAAGTGCAGCCTCTCTGGATTTTTTGACAAGCTCAGATTTGACAGAACCAATGCGTCTGTTTCGTTGTTTAGTCATATCAAAACCTCTAAATACGGCTTGCGATCAATGACTGCCGCATTAACTTTTGTCCGAAGAAACTCTAAAAAATTACCTTCTTTCTCAAGCAAAAGCACTATTTCTTTTAAAGTACAAAGAACAACTACTTTTTGTTGTAGTGAATCCTTACAGGTAGACACTGCCGGGCTTGTAAATTTAGATGCCGATATAATAATAGCACGACTTTCTGCGCGATGGTATACGCGTAGAAGGTGTTGAGAAATTTCAGGAACACCAATTGGACTGTCCCACCATTTCATTTCAACAAAATAGAGATGACTATCAACTTCAATAACACCGTCAATTTGCTCTATAATTCCTTCTCCATCATCACCTGTAAGTGTAAAAGCTTCGCGAATTAGGATTCCATAGGCAAGAAATAGCGAATTCAAGATACTTTCTAGCTTTTTGCCTCGCTTTTGTTTATCCTTTTCAGAGAACAGAGAGAATAATTCACCTTTTAATTTTTCAATATTCTCTTTCTTTTTGCGCACTTTTTCAATTTCAGCATGTTTCCTAGCTAAATTATCTCTTTTTTCGGATTCGCGTTCATTTGTCATTCGAGTAAAGCTGTCTTTTACATTCACTAAATTCCTTATTTCTGCAACTAATCCTTTTGCTGTTAATTGATCATCCGGCCAGCATGAAGAAAAAGACTCAAATTCAACTACCCTTTTCAAAACTTCCCTGCGCTCTCTTAAATATTTGTCTCCACTTTCATTCATTTTGGTTAAAATTTGCCGAGTGATTTCAAATTTGTTGATGTTATCTTTGTTTTGCTTCCATTGCTCAAATGGAGTCTGCATTAAACTTAAAGGCACCCCTGCACCTTGAAAAAACAGAAATACGTCTTTTTTGCTTTTGTTTAGGCGCGGAATAGTATTGATGAGAAGGTTCATCAAATCAGGTGGATAGTGAAAAATATTATCCATTTTCATGTTTAACATCCCACTAATTTTTCAGCTTCTTTCACTCGCAGCTTTCCTGAAATCAGCCTAGGAAGCAGCGTGTCACGCAGTTCGGTGAGCATACTTGATTGTAAAAGATTTTGCTGGATTTTTCCGACAACAGCTTCTGTAAATTGACTGAACTTGGAAACTAACTCTAATGAAGGAATTATAATGTCAAGATTGTTAAGCAGTTTAGTTGTTAGACTACCTCTGGAACTATGTGAATCGGAAATCTGACGTAACTCTTCATAACGATCAGAAAGGTTGAAGAAAAGATAATAGTCAGAGACTTGTTTAGAATCAGCAGCTAAAGCAACTACAGATTGGTTAATGTAGCTATCAAACAGTAACAACGATGTTTGTCCTCGGGTGTGTCCTTGCCCAGCACTTGCAATCACTGTTGATTTTGATCTTGCCAATCTCGTACTGGATTTTTCAACTCCTAAATTAGTAATTGTTTTCTCGGTCTTTGTGATAAAACGGTTGCGAGTTTCACCTGATGACAGCCAAGGGATATCACCATCCCAATAAGCGGGAATCTGTGTACTTGGAGTACCTCCACTCATGATATATTCGCAAACATTTGATAATTTTGAAATTTTCCACCCTCTTGGCACCTCTCCCAGCTCCATCTCCTCAAAACTATCCGGGAACAGGTCAGCGATCTCCTTCGGCAGCCCTGTATCCCGACCCTCAGCTTTAGCACGCACCGGGTCGAAGTCCACGAACCACGACTTGAATATAGCCCGTGCCATTGCTTCCAGAGTTTCGTTCATCTGGCGGTTGAGTTCTATCTTGTCGTCCAGCGTGCCGAGGATATGGGCGATGGCACGCTGCTCATGCACATTCGATGGAATACTGACAGAAATGGGATGAATGTGATTTCGATTCAAGGTAGGAACACCACTGCCTACATTGAACATTGTTAGGTTCATAGATTTAAGGAGGTAGTAACAGAATCTAACATCATTCCCTTTGAAGTCCTTAACCCAAAGCGTTGTGTTCAGTGGCCAGAAGTCCGATTGAATATATTGACCACCTCCGATACTTCCAGAGCGTCCGATTACCACCCCGGGACCAGAAACCATCGCTTTCTGATGTGTACCAATTTGGCCAGTTGATGCAATCACTGGAAATATACCTTGTAAACGCTCTGCCTCTGGTAAATCAAAACCACGTTGAAGAGTTAAAACTTCTCCGAGTGTGGTATCTATCCACTCACTCATCCCTACTCACCTCCACCTTCAATTCTCCCAGTTCCTTTTCAAGTTCTTCGATGGTGGGGAGGCTGTCTTTAAGATCATCGGGCAGATAAGGACACTTTACACCAGAAAGTGTGACAGTATTATAATTCAAGAATAATTGTCCAGCAGGCTGTTGGACTATTGGCTCATGCGAAGAAAAAGCAGGTGATTCAGCACAGGAAAACTTAAAGGGAGCACAACATTCCTTGAGCCTTTGCGGCTTTGCGCCTTTGCGTTTATTTCTCTTAAATACACTTTTTACCAATGTACTCAGCCTTCCTTTTTCATTTTCCATGTGTATATCAATTCTGACCATTGCTTTTCAACTGCACACCTTTCTATTTCTTCACTACTTTTTACCCTAGTTTATACCCTAAGTTTTAAACACTCCTTCATTTACCGGAGATTACTTCCCAGTGTCCGCCCTTTGCCGGACCTATGCGCCTGAGCAGACCTTTTTCTTTCAATATGGAGATATTGGTCTCTACCTTTCTTTGGGAAATGCCAATGGCCTCTGATATCATTCTGGCAGAAATATGCGGGTCTGTCAGTATCAGATCAAGTATCTTTTGCTGGTTTGGATTGAGATTTTCTCCGACCCTATCTCCGACCTTTTCTCCGACCCTATCTCCGACCTTGTCCTGTAAATTGTCATCATTTGCCTTTTTGGTTTCTTCGGGTTCATACCGTCTGAAGGTCACGATGAACTGTGTACCCACTTCTTCAAAGCTGGTCTGAGGTTCTGCAGCCAATATCCTGCGGATGCCTGCACCCCACTTCTCTATAAGTCCTGCTTCGTGGAAAATATCCGCGATAAGTTCATTGCGCCGCTCGGAAAACATGCCCGACCTGATCATTTCCACAGACAGCCCTCCATAGAGGCGGCCCTTGTTCCTGATCTCCACCCGGTTCCTGAAGACCGCCACATTCACCGAATCATACTCGAAATAATCACGGTGGCAAAACGCATTGATAATTCCCTCCCTCAGCGCATCCCTGTCGATCTCCGGCACATCGACACGCTTCAGTCCTTCAAGCCGCATGCCCACATGGATATTCGCAAGCACATACTTCTCAGCCTGCGCTATCAGATAGAAAATATCCCCGAAATGGTCCTGCATGTCAAGGATAAGGGAGGTATCCTCCCTTGCAAAAGTGGCACACCTCAACCTTGCATTCGGGAAAAAGTCTTCCGGCCTCTCACCAAAGAGAATGACAGCAGCGTTGGTAGGCTTGCCACCACAAAGCAATTTCAGCTTATCCATGGACTTCTGAAGATCGCCGTCATGCGGTCTTCCTGCGCTTTTAAGGAACGCAATGAACTTCTCCTCGCTGATATCATCAAGTGTGGCATTCCTACACACCTCAGTATCCCAGCGCAGCCTCTCCCGGTTCTTGCAAAGGATCATACTCTCAAGCTCATGGATGCTCAGGCGCCGGTCCTCGTCCGCAACCCGCACATAAGCCCGGCCATATGCAAAATAAGGCACATTGCTGCCTGCAAACTCCACAAGAATACACTTCTTGCCTCTGATATCCACCTGATAGATAAAAGGATGAATAGAAGGCTCTATGCCCTCCGATATAGCCCTTGATATATCCCTCAGGGTCTTCCTGCCAGGCTCCTGTCCCAGAACCGTGCCATCGTCCTTCACGCCAAAATAAAGCTCTCCCTCATGATGCTTGTTCAGCATAGCAACAATGGATATGACAGCCTCCTTTAGCTCCGAAGTAGACCTTTTCAGTTCAACTGTTTCACTTTCCTTAAGCGGAAGCTCATAATCCAGTTTCTTCTCACGTATAACAAAATCAGAGGAATCAGTCATGACACTACTTTCCATCTTAATACTCTCTCGGGGTAACAGGAAACATACACCTATTTAACATGCGTCAAAATATGCCGGATATACTTTCATACATTTCATCGCTGTTCATCATTTATTCTTCCGGTCACAACCCCTTATAAGTTTTTTAATTTTTATCTCCAGCGACTTTTTTTCCTGCTCCTGTGCTCCTTCAAGTAGTTCCACTTTGGAAAGAGCTTTGGCCAGATAACTTTTAGCAATGTTTGGGTCCTCGTCCATAAAAAAGATAGCAACATGCAAGTATAGTTCCGGATCATCACCGAACTTTTTGCTGACCCTCTTTGCCAGGATCTTCATGAGTTCAAGTTCTCTCCGTTCTTTAAGTTCCAGAAGATAAACTGCGAACAGGTCAAAGTGTTCCGGGCTGTTCTCCGCCAGGAAATTGAGTTTCTCATCAGCATCCATTGCGAAGAACTCACTTTGAAGCCGTGTTTTTTCTATTTCATCTTCAGTGAACTCTCTTTCACCCCTCATAAGAAGCTGGTCCACATCTTCATCTGAAAGGTGCATTTTTTTGCCAAGCTTTTCCATGCGCTCTTCATATTGTTTTTCTTCCTTGGCTGTGTAAACTCCCAAAAAATAGCATATCCACTTTATATACGCCTGTTTGTCTCCCATCCACGATCTGTTGTCAATGGACCACAGAATATAGTCAATGACCAGTTTGAATTCATGGAAGGTGATCGGTTTTTTTTCAAGCGCATCCACCAGAGGCCCAAGCATCAAAATTTCAAAAGGGTGAGAGAAATAACTGACATCCTTGTCAAGGTTCATTTTGATATCCCTTAAAATAGAGATTATTTCCTTGTCAGTGATCGTATTGTCGTGCTCATGATAATAAAGCGCGATACCTCCCTCAATGGTTCCTAAATGCTCGCTATATTCGGCTTCGTTGTCCTGAAGACTTCTTATCTGTTTAACTTCCGGTGTATCCGGCTTAAGAAAATCGCTCAACGATACCCCAGCTTTCAAATGATCAGTGTCATTAGAGCTCATATCCGATCCTCTTCAGATTTTCCTTTATCTTCTCTTCTAATTTCCTGGATCTGGCAAACTGCTCCGACAACTGCAGGGTCAGCCTTTCCATCTTCTCTGAGAAGGGCTCGCCATCATCTTCCTGTGCTGCTGCACCTACATAACGGCCCGGGGTGAGCACATGGCCATGTTTGCGGATCTCATCCACTGTCACAGACTTGCAAAACCCTGCCACATCCTCATAACCTTCTCCTTTTTTCCAGGCATGGAAAGTATTGGCAATGCGCAGGATGTCCTTTTCATGATCAAAATCACGCAGTACGCGGTCTTTCATGTATCCAAGATCATGTGCATCAATGAATAGCACTTCACCTTTACGTGCCCGGCTGCCATTGTAAGCTTCCTTGCTGCGGGTCAGGAACCAGATACATGCAGGGATCTGGGTGTTAGTGAACAATTGCCCCGGCAGTGCCACCATGCACTCCACCAGGTCAGCCTCGATGATGGATCTGCGGATCTCACCTTCATTATTGGTATTAGAGCTCATGGAACCATTGGCAAGCAATAATGCCATGCTGCCATTGGGAGCGAGATGATAGATCATATGCTGCATCCATGCAAAATTAGCATTACTTGAAGGAGGAATGCCATATTTCCAGCGCTTATCATCCTTCAGTTGCTCTCCGCCCCATTCCTTCATATTGAACGGTGGATTGGTCATGATGTAATTTGCACGCAGGTCAGGATGTTGGTCGCGTGAGAACGTATCTGCAGACTCCTTTCCGAAATCAAAATCCATACCCCGGATGACCATGTTCATACAGGCGAGCCGCCAGGTAGTGGGATTTGACTCCTGTCCGTATATCGATAATTGCCCGATACGTCCGCCATGCTCTTCCACAAAACGTTCCGACTGCACGAAGAAACCACCCGAACCACATGCAGGGTCGTACACCCTGCCCTGGAACGGTTCCAGCATCTCAACGATCAGAGTAACTATCGATTTCGGTGTGTAATACTGCCCACCCTTCTTACCTTCCGCACTGGCGAACTGGCCAAGGAAATATTCGTACACATGACCCAGAATATCCTTAGCCTTCATGTTTTCATGGATAAATGGTATGGTGGAGACAAGATCTATCAACTCCCCAAGTTTACCGGATTCGAGCTGAAGACGTGCATAATCCTTGGTCAGCACACCTTTAAGCTTAGGGTTATCCTTCTCGATAGCCTCCATTGCATCATCAAGAAGCCGACCTACACTAACCATTTTGTAAGTATCGATCTTTCCATTCTTGATAGTGATCTCCGTACCCGAAGGAAGCTTGGCACAGCTTTGCAATGTACCCCAGCGAGCCAGAGCCGGTATCCAGAACACATTCTTTTCAGTATAATAATCCCTTATCTCCAGTTCTTCAGCCTCTAACTCCTCATCTTCCCCTAAATAATACTCATTATCCGGGTCTTTGAATTGTCCCAGAAGCTCCTTCCTTCGCTCCTCAAATGCATCAGATACATATTTAAGAAATACAAGGCCGAGAACTATATGCTTATAGACAGCAGCATCAAGGTTGGAACGTAATTTATCTGCAGATGTCCATAGTTTGTTATCCAGTTCTTTCAGGAAATTCACATTTTCATCCATGATCTCGATCCTTTGTTCATTGAAATGTTCTTTATCCCATTTTAGACAGTTGGTTTGATCTCCTTCCCTTATATCATTTTCCTTTTAGTGTATCTTCAGCATTGACAACCATTGATAAAAGTTCTTCTCATTTCTTTCTTCAGTTCACCGAACTTACCTGCCGCCGCCATCAGGCAGCCGAATACGCTCGCCCACCTGCCTTATATCGTATTCGTTGAAGTTTGACATACAGTGTTTAGTATGGGTGGGGGAATAAATACGTTTTAAATTATCTTAAAATTAGGAGTAAAATATGGAGTAATAGTTGGATGAATGAAGCTTTACGCACCTGAAAGTATTCCCATGTCTGGATGCCGAGAGATTATTTTTAATGTTGTTATTCTAAGCAAAGGAACATTAACTTAAAGTTGAAGATATAATTTTAAGTAAAGAAACCTTAATTTAAAATGAAGACTAGATTTTAAGTAAAGGATGCTAAACTTAAACTGCGTAACTGAACTCTTAGTAAAGGATCGTTGTCTTATGAATGAAAGAGCCGGAAAATTTGTTTTGACACCTGAAGGTTACAGATCCTTCATACCTAAAGAGTTGCCACCAGAGCCTCCTATCGAATATGATGATGAGCTACATTTGTTGCTTTCAAAGGCCGACAGGGATCTTGCCAGGTTGGATGGGATCACCTCTGTTCTACCAAACCCGGACCTTTTCATTGCAATGTATGTTAAGAAAGAAGCTCTTTTGAGTTCACAGATCGAGGGCACGCAGGCATCCCTTGAAGGAGTTCTGGAATTTGAAGCGGACCTTGTACCAAAAGAAGATATCAGCGAAGTAAAAGAAGTCGTAAATTACATCAAAGCCTTAAACTATGGAATTGAAAGACTGGTCGAAACTTCGATGTCCCTGGCCCTCTTAAAAGAAATTCATAAGACCTTGCTGGAGGGAACAAGAGGAGATGGACTGAATTCCGGAAATTTCAAAGTTCTTCAGAATTATATAGGTACACCAGGCGCTTCAATAAGAGAAGCGATATTTGTACCACCTACACCGGCTATAACCATACCTGCAATGCAAGCATTGGAAAGGTTCCTGAACGAAAAGGACAACATTCCGGTGCTTATCAAGATAGGATTGATACATGCCCAGTTCGAAACCATACATCCCTTCCTTGATGGTAACGGCAGGATGGGACGACTTATCATCACCTTCTATCTTGTCTGGAAAGAAATACTACCAAAGCCGCTTCTGTACCTGAGCTTTTACCTGAAGAACAATAGAAGCGAGTATTATGATCTGCTTATGAAAGTACGTACGGAAGGCGCGTGGGAAGATTGGCTCAAGTTCTTCCTCAAGGGTGTTAGTGAAACCTCCCAGGAAGCGGTTAACACCGCAGGAGAGATCATAAAATTAAAGGACGATATGACAAATAAGGTCTATGAGAACTCTATCTCAAGCATTCACGCCATACGATTGATAAACTTGCTGTTCGACAGTCCACTTATCAGCAGCAAGGACATTGCCAGCAGATTGAACATATCGTCCGTCACCGCAAATAGCCTTGTGACTAGATTTGAGGAAATAGGTATTCTGCATGAAGTGACTGGTAAAAAAAGATATAAGATGTATCTTTTCAAGGAATACGTTGACATAATAAGTAGAGGTACGAATATCATTTAGAGTGGGTTTCAATTTGTTTTAGTTGGACGGGCTGCCCTTCTGCGCTACGCTTGGAACAACAGCCCTTTACCAGGCGGCTGGAGCATCTGCGCGCCTGAAGTCGCACCCATGCTTAGATAGTCTGTCTTGAACTTCCAATTGTTGCTTTTACCTGCTGATTACTTGTCGGTCTGGAGTCCTGCGCTTGCTCAGCTTTGCTTCGCAATGCTCGAACCTCAGCCCTCTATCGTGGCTAGGGCATCGATACGCGATCTTAAGCATATCCGTGCTGGAATTGAGTAAGTGTTACTGATGGGACAATTAAATATAGGGTCTTAAGATCCCACGCATACCGGCCCTTGGGGAGCAGAGCTTTGTTGGCTCCTTCGTGACAATATTGCTAATCAATGGGCTTGGCTGCCCTCATAGAATCCTGTGAGCAGGCTGATGCCTCTTTCTTTCATTTCCTATTTTTAAAATCCTTATCCATTATCATTTTACTTCTAGCTGTATATAATATTTATTCTCTAAAAAATTACTTAATAAATATTTTGATATCATTGACGAAAACATAAATATATCGGGCATTGGTATTGAAATATAGTAATATACTATTAACTCCTATATTTCAATACCAATGCCGTTTTTCTTAGTATTTAATCATAAGGTGCTCAATTTGTGTGCCTCAGGACTCATAGGGTTCATCACTGTTCAGAAAATAAGCTCATCACAGGCACACATTATATATTATTGATCGATCGTATCCTTGATTTCTTTTACTATGTCCATAGCAGCTTGTTTGGGATCATCGGCCAGAAGGATGCTCCTGCCGACAATTACCCAATCCGCTCCTGCTTTGATGGCATCGGCAGCACTGCCACCCTGTGCACCCACACCAGGGGATATGATGGCCATATCATTTCCAATAATACTGCGTATCATTTGTACACGTTCAGGGCGTGTGGCCGGTGCAACAACCCCCGCAACGTTTGCATTTGATGCCATCTGTGCCATATCCTCTGCGACCCTCTGCATGAAATCAATGGCTCCGGGATGGCTCATCTCAGTAACAACATATATGTTGCCTCCATAGATCTCAGCAACTTCCACACACGTCCTAAGGCTGTCAGAACCTGTAAAACCATGGACAATTACTGCACTTGCTCCTACTCCGAATGCCTGTTCACAGATCAGACGGTCTGTATTAGGTATATCGGCTACTTTGAAGTCAGCTATCACAGGCACCATTTCTGCAATTTCACCTATGATGCCTTTTCCTGCTGCAAGGACAAGAGGATAGCCTATCTTGATAGCATCCACATGACCTTTTACATTTTGGGCTATTCTGAGCGCCTGCTGTCCGTCCGTAACATCCAGAGCGAGTATCAATCGTGTATCTTTGATCAACTGCATCACTTCCTGGTACATTATCAGTTAATGTCCTTAGCAAGCCTACTCCTTACAGCTGCCACAAGCAAAGGCAAAGTAATGGTCGCATCAGAGTGTACCGTGACCGAGCGGGCGTCTTCACTTACCTTGCCCCATGACCGTGCTTCATCAAGAGTGGCACCGCTCAAGCCCCCGGTCTGCGGGGTATCCATGGTAAGCTGTATAGCATATTTGAATTCCTGATGGGTCACAAGCATTGACTGGAAAATATAGTTCTTGGGAACCCCACCTCCGATCAGCAATGCACCCGGATCCTTTGCTTCATAACAGATATCTATTATTTCTCTCATATCTGCAAATGCATCTACATTAAGAGCATGCATCTGTTTGTACAGCCAGGCTTGCAGCCCTATCATGGAATCCTGTATGGCAGGGCAGTACACAGGCACGCTCATGTCAGCAGCAGTGCGTAATATGGAATTCTTATCATCGATGTTACTGCCAATATGTGTCATGAATTCCCGGATGGATATGGTCCTGTCCCCTATATCAGAGAAGATAGACTGCATCTTCTCTTCAAAATCCGTGAAATGATGTTCAGGCAGGAACACATCGTAAATGCGGTTGATCTCCTGATGCTTGAGTTCCAGATCATCGGTTTGCTCAGTGCCTTTGTAATGGTGCAGACCCATGGATTCCACTACCTCGTGCACCATATTTGCTCCTGTGGTGACAAGTACATCAATGTAGCCGTCCCTGATGAGATCAGCTACAATGGCTCGCATGCCCGCTGGCACCATTGCTCCGGCAAGCCCGAAGAAAGTGGTGCTCTTGTTGCTTAACATCTCATGATAGATATCCACTGCATCAGCTATCCGGCCTGCTCCAAAAGCACAGCCATCCAGTGCATGTATCAGTTCGTCCACGCTCATGCCAGCTGTTATTGTGGCCTGATCGATAGGACACTGAAGATTTCCTTCCTTTGAATGATGAAACATTTAATAACCTTCTTTTTGTATGTTTACAACATTCATATGTTTTAAGGTTTCTTCATATTTACCTTACCTTTACGATTTAGAATGGACCTATATACCATATTCAAAATAAAATCCGTTATACATTAGAATGACGATAAAGATAGAACCCATATTCAATGAACCTGTGCTTGTTGTAGAAAACAAAATGAGGTCGCTGGTAATAGCAGATATACATCTGGGGATTGAGTGGGACCTCTGCACAAGTGGTTTTTTCATACCCAGCCACATGCAAAAAGGACTTGACCGGATCCTGGAACATATAGGATCAATAAAACCTGATAGAATAATACTGCTGGGAGACGTTAAACATAACGTTCCTCAGACCTCATGGCAGGAAAAGGACGAGCTACCTTATTTTCTGGGCACTCTGGCAGAATATGCACATGTAGACATACTTCCCGGTAATCATGATGCAGGCATAGAGTTTCTCCTTCCTGAAGGGAAGGATGTGCAGTTGCATTCTTCCAGAGGTACCGTTATAGATAGTGTGGGATATTTCCATGGTCATACCTGGCCAGCTCCCGAACTGTTTGAGGTCGAGTATATTATCATGGCCCATAATCATCCAACGGTCCGTTTCACAGACCCTCTTGGCCATAAGGTAGTAGAACCTGCGTGGGTGCGCACCCGGCTGAAAAAAGAGGTATTACAGGCGCATTATAGTAGTCTAGACCTAAATATAGGATGGAAAGACCCGATGGTATTCATTGTACCATCTTTCAACGAGCTGTGTGGAGGCATTGCATTCAATGAGTCATTGGAAGATGACCTGTTAGGTCCTATATTTTCAGGTGGAGTGGAACTGGATAATGCAGAGATCTATCTGCTGGATGGAACAAAGCTGGGACTTCTGAAACATATACGCAAATTGCATGGCCCTAAAAATAAGCGCAAAGAAAAGGGTAAGGGACACAGATGAGCTTTGGGAACATGTTCGATGCTTTTGATCTGAAAATCCAAGAAACTTTGATAAAACTTGGGTTCAAGACCCCTACGGAACCACAGGAAAAAGCCTTCCCACATATATTAAAAGGAGAACATACGTTCCTAATAGCTCCCACAGGCTCAGGAAAAACCGAATCTGCAGTACTGCCGATCTTCAATAACATCCTTGCAAGACCCCTTGAAGAAAGAAAGGGCATATCTGCTCTGTACATCACGCCTCTGCGGGCATTGAACAGGGATATGCTATCACGTATACAATGGTGGGGCAAGGAATTGGGCATTGATGTGCAAGTACGTCATGGGGACACTTCACGTAACGAACGTCAGAAACAGTCAAGAAGACCACCGGACCTCCTGATCACAACACCTGAAACCTTACAGGCAATGTTCACAGGTAGGTTACTGCGGGAAAATCTGGGATACGTGAAGCATGTCGTGGTAGATGAGATCCATGAGCTGGCAGCTTCAAAAAGAGGAGCACAACTTGCTATAGGTCTCGAAAGGCTTGTGGAGCTTGCAGGTGAGTTCCAGAGGGTGGGGCTTTCTGCCACGGTAGGTAACCCGGAAGAAGTTGCACGTTTTCTTGCCGGATCAGAAAGAAATGTAGTGGTCTTACAGGTCATCATATCCAAATCTCTGGAATTTAAAGTGGTGCGTCCGCAGATAACAGCAAAGGATATGGAGATCTCCCAGATGGTAGGATGTGATACTGAGTTTGCTGCACATCTGAGATGCATCCGGGATACAGTAAGAAGACATGAATCTACATTGATATTCGTTAACACGAGACAAAGTGCAGAAGCTCTGGCATCAGGATTCAGGATAATGGGCGAACCTATTGGAGTACACCATGGTTCCTTATCCGTGGAAACCCGTATCGAAGCTGAAGAATCGTTCAAGGCAGGGAACATAAGAGGCCTTATCTGCACCTCCTCCATGGAACTCGGTATTGATATCGGAAAGGTGGACCATGTTATACAGTATGGATCACCACGACAGGTTTCCCGACTTTTACAAAGGGTTGGACGTGCAGGTCATCGGATACATGAGATCTCCAGGGGAACTATTCTTGCAGTCGGACAGGACGACATTGCAGAGAGCATGATGATCGTGATGTATGCTCTCGAAGGAAAAGCGGAAAAGATATCAGTACAGACCGGGGCCCTGGATGTGCTGGCCAACCAGATATCCGGGATGGTACTTGATTTCGGGGAACTTGATATTGCACGCCTGTATTCGATCATCAAAAGAGCGTATCCTTTTCGTGATCTGACCTTGCAGGAGCTGGAAAGGGTTGTGGAGCAGGTCACAGAATACAGGCTGGTATGGAGAGAGGGTGGGTCAAACGTACTAGGAAGGAGGCGAAAGAGCTGGCAGTATTATTATGATAACCTTTCCATGATACCAAGTGAGAAAAGGTATGAGATCTTTGATATGGTTTCCGGCAGGCCTGTTGGAATGCTGGATGAGGCTTTTGTTGTAACATCTGCAACTCCTGGTGCTGTGTTCATCACGAAAGGTGATATGTGGAGGGTCATAGACATGGACGTCGAAAGATGCAGGATAAAAGTAGAGCCTGTCAAGGCAAAAGGTGAGATCCCCAGTTGGGTGGGGGAGGAAATACCTGTGCCTTTTGATGTGGCCCAGGCAGTGGGAAGGCTTCGTGCTTTAATAAGGGATTCACTTCTTAATGAGATGGATGAGGGAACAATAGCAGCAGAGCTTATGCAAAAGTACCATGTTGATATGGCAGGTGCCAAAGAGTTGATATCGCTTGTGGCTGAACATGTGACGGCTGGGTTCAAGGTCCCGGATGATAAGACATTGCTTATCGAAAGCGATGCTGGTGCAGTGATCATTAACGCTTGTTTTGGGCATAATACCAATGAAACCTTAGCCAAAGTATTGACAGCATTGCTTGCAGCACGTTTTGGGAGCAGTGTGGTACAGGAAGTGGACCCTTATCGCATAAGACTTGAGGGTCCATATAGGCTGAAACCTATGGAAATAAGGTCAATGATACTTGATATTGGGCCTGACCATATTGGACCTGTCATAGAGATGACCCTGAAGAACACAAATCTGATGAAGTGGAAAATGATGCATGTTGCCAGGAAGTTCGGAGCATTGAGCAAAGATCTGGATTACGACAGGATCAGCATGAAAAAACTTCTTGAAATATATAAGGATACTTCTATGTACGATGAGGTTATCCGAGAGATCCTACATGATATGCTGGATGTGGAAACAGCCAGCAAGATTTTATCACGTATATCATCAGGTGAGGTCCAGATCGAGATCAGTGCCCCAACACCGATCGGTTCATCGGGATTTTCGATGAAGCGTGACCTTGTAGCCCCGGAAAAAGCAGACAGATCGATAGTGCTTGCCCTCAAGGAACGTATCATGAACGATAATATCATATTGTTCTGTACGCACTGTAAAAAATGGGTCTCTAACAGGAAGGTAATGAATGTACCGGACGATATCACATGTCCTGTGTGTGGATCAAAAATGGTGGCTGCCCTCAAACCATGGGAAAAGGAAGAGATAAAGCTTGTGAAAAAACAGGGTGGTTCTGCTTCCAGTGAAGAAATAAAGCGTATCAAGAGAGTATATAGAAATGCTAATTTTGTGAGGGCCATTGGGAAAAAGGCTGTCATTGCACTTGCTTCTAGGGGTGTGGGCCCTGAGATCGCCTCCCGTATAATACAGAAAAACAGGCCTGATGAAGAAGATTTCTACAGGGACATCCTGGCAGCAGAGCGTAACTATGCTAAAACGAAGAAGTTCTGGGACTGATAATTCACAAAATGGCCTGCGGCCCTGAACAGAAACATATTTAATCTAGTATAAAACGCTATTCCCAATAGCTTTATATTCGATGTATTGTAAACTTAGTTGACTAACTCTTTAATTGGAGAGAAGGATTAATTATGAGCGAACTAAACATGAAGGAAAGGTTTTTAAAGGCATTGAAAGGTGAGAAAGTTGACAAGGTCCCTGTTCTATCCGTTACACAAACAGCTATTGTCGAACTAATGGATAAGACAGGTGCTGCATGGCCAGAAGCCCATAGTGATGCAAAGCTCATGGCAGAGCTCGCATACGCTTCATATGAGGTATGTGGCCTTGAAGGTGTAAGAGCACCATATTGTCTCACTGTTCTTGCTCAGGTAATGGGATGCGAGATCAACATGGGTACAAAGAACAGACAGCCATCTGTTACAGCCCATCCATACAATGATACTGCAAATCTCAAAATACCTGAAAACCTCCTTGCGCAGGGAAGGATCCCCGCTGTACTGGAAGCATTGAAGATCCTTAAAGAGAAGACGGGTGGGAATGTTCCTGTGATAGCAGGCATGGAAGGACCTATCACCCTTGCATCTGATCTCTGCGGTGTTAAAAAGTTCATGAAATGGTCCATAAAGGACAAAGATTCATACAACGCTATACTTGACTTCGCAACCGATGCATGTATAGAATATGCTAATGCCCTTGCAGATGCAGGTGCAGATGTGATCAGTGTGCCAGACCCGGTGTGTTCTCCTGATCTTATGCCACCAGCTGGTTTTGAAGCAGACCTTAAGCCAAGGTTACAGAAGTTCGCAGCAGCAGTAAAGGTGCCAATGATCCTCCATATCTGCGGTGATGTCACAGCGATCATTCCAGCAATGGCTGACTGTGGATTTACATCCATCAGTATCGAAGAGAAGGTTAAGGACCTGGCAGGCGCAAAGGCAAAGGTTGAGGGCAAAGTGACCATTTGTGGCAATGTATCAAGTCCCTTCGTTCTGCTTGCAGGTACCCAGGACGCTGTAAAGGAAGCAGCCACAGTCGCTCTTGAGGCAGGAGTGGATGTGCTTGCACCAGGCTGTGGTATAGCACCGGACACACCCGTTGCCAACCTAAAGGCATTGGTTGCTGCAAGGGACGAATTCTATAAGTAAACCCATTCTTTCTGTGGTCTTCATGACCACATACTCTTTTTCTAACTTACGTTAATGTTATAATTATGATATTATAATTAATTAATTAATTAATTCAAAGTGCAAATGCATTTGAAATAAAAAATAGCAACTATATAATGAATTAGAACAAAAAAAGAAAAAAGAAAGGAACCCAAGTTTAGAACTTGTAGTTCTCTTCTGGCTTGAACACTGCTATTTCTGACTTGTACTTGGCAAGCATATCGCTCATGAACTTGTCCGTTTCATCGGTAAGTGCATTGATAGCTTTCTCTGCGTCTGCAAGTGCATTTGTCTCGAAGCGGGACATCTGCAGTTTGCCTTCGGCCTTTGAAGCATTGAGGAGATTGACCGTCTCAGCTGCAGCAGCCTTTGCACGGAGATACAGATCATTTCCGTTCTTAGCGATCGCATTACCAACCTTCCATGCATTGTCGTATGCAAGGATGTATCCCTGTGGGTCTCTGTACCTGTCGGACAGCATCATCATGTCACGGAGCAACTTACCGTTCCCGGTGTTGAGTGCAACGTTCATGAGAGCTGCATCCATGCTCAGGGTCTGTGCCCAACACTGGACCGAAGTACCACCGAACTCACCGTGGTATTCGACAGACTCATTGGACCATAGGTCACAGCACTGCATTGTCAGGTTACCCATGACATCAGCGTGTGCACATGTTGCAGACTTTCCTTCCTGGGCTATGGGTACACCAGCTATGGACTTTACAATGGTGTTCTCATAACCGCAGTCCTTACCAGGACCCTTTGCACCTGCTTCATATCCGCAGAGCGTCCTTGCTGCAGAGATCGTCCTTGCAATGATCGCAAGGGTGTGAGCAAGGTTCTTGTCAAGCAGTCCGCCTGCAATGAACATTGCAGTGTTCGCCTGTGAACAGTCCGTGTCACCAGCTGGGATTACACCCTTCTTCTGTGCGATCTTGGCAATGTCCTGCCAGATCATGGTCATGTCAATGGAGCCAAGGCATCCAATCGAGTAGATCAGACCAGGCATATCGTTTCTCAGGATCGCGTAGTCAAGGACTTCTTTTCCACCCATCGTTTCGATGGACAGGAAATCTGCTCCGCCATCTGCAACCGCTTCAAAGGATTCCATGAGCAGGTCGTACTTTGGACCGATCAGTGCAAGGTAATCACGCTCTTCACGGATGTCACCTGGTGTGTGCCTGAGAGCACATTTTATGCCATACTCTTCGTTGTATTCTTCGATAATGGTCTTCTGAACATGCGCGATCTCGCCTCCCCATGTCGGGTTGTTGGTCATCTGCTGCACGTGTTCCGTCTCAAGTGAGATAGATGGGAAGCCGATCTGTACAGCCCTGGCCATTATGTCGGTGGTAAGCCTGCGGTATTCAGAAACAAGTTTCTCCTTGGACTGTCCAGTATCTGGCCTTGGTGCATAGTTAACTTCGGCTGTAACATAGCCGGCACCGACCTCCAGACCTAACTTTGTCTTTACAGGGTACTTTGCGTTACCGAAGAGCATGTCGTCAGCTTTGGTGTATGCCATTTCAGTGTATCTTTTTACTGTCATTATTGTCACCTCATTTAATGCATGTGGAAGTTATCCTTCAGCTGCTCCAAGCCCTTACCAGCGAGGATCATGTCTGCCATCTGTGGGGCATGTGCAGCTTCCTCACCATATACACCAAGCTCATACGTCTCTACGAAGTCCTGGTTCACAGCTCCGCCACCACACTGGAACGGCACCTTTATGCCAGCTTCAAGCAGCCTGTCGTTTATTTCCTTAAAGGCATACATTGTTGTTGTCATAAGTGCTGTACCTGTGATCATCATTGGTTTCTCTGCCTTGACGGCTGCGACGACCTCATCTACCGGGACATCACGACCAAGGTCTACTACTTCGTAGCCAGCTGCTCTTAACAGGGCTGCTACAATGGTCTTGCCAATGTCGTGAACGTCACCTTCTGCAACGTGGCAGACAACTTTGCCCTTAGGAGTTGGGGCTGAACCGGATTTCTCTTTACAGAACTCGATACCCGCAAGCATTGCATCAGCAGACATCATAACATTTGGCAGGAATATGATGCCTTCATCATACAAGTCTGTGACGACCTTCATACCTGGCATCAGCATATCGTCGATCAATTTGATCGCATTTGCACCGGCATCGATCGCCTTCTTCAGGCCTTCGACAACATCATCCTCCTCGCCCTCGAAGATCGCCCTATAAACCGATTTGGCAGGCTCGGTCTTTGGGTACTGCTCAGCTGCTAATTCCTCAGGTGTCTGTGCTTTCTCCTTCTGCACATTATACCTAATTAATATTTTACTGGGGTCTACATCCATATATTTACCTCCTTATGTTCATTTTGCATGCATGGAATGCACTGCAACTAAACATGCGGCACTAAAATAACAGGTAACCTAGTTGTACCAAAGATATCTCTCATACAACTAATATTTATACCTGTTCTCCTTTGTACCACATGATAGTGTACGAGCAATCAGCATATAAGTATTACGGTTATGGTTTTTTTTGTATTTTTCTTAAATATAAGATTTTCAGATGATTAAATATGAATATATTTTTAAAATTAAAATAATAAATTTGGTTTATTTTATTAAAATATACCTTAACATGCTTATATATGAATATAGATCAGTATAAAAGCTTTATTTTCTATATCAAGATATTAAAATGCTGTTTTAATTTAAAAAAACATTAAAACCGTTTAGAATATGCATTATTTAATTAATTGAATTAAATATATATATCTATGGTGATGGTCAAAACAGACTTAATTTAGAAATGTAGTGACAAAAAAGATATCTTTCATAATTTGGTTTTATCTATCACATTTTTAAAAATATTGCTTACTCAATTAATATTAAATAGTAAATTTAGAATTCAACCAAAACAGATATATATTGCATTTATTTGCACGCATTCTACGAAAAACATCTCATAGAACAGATCTTTGTGTTTGAAAAAATAAAAATTATAAATATACACATGTATATAAATAAATAAGAAAAAAGTTATAATCCTATAGCTACTGTTATCCGGACAACATAGCTTCAAATAAACTTGATGCCATGCCTGTCATCCTTTTTGCGGACATTTATACCCTTTAACGCAAATGCCTCCACAACGCTGGAGTCAACTATGTCTATCAAAGTCATTTTATCAATATTGGAAACTGCAGACAATATCTTGAATCTGGGCACCCTGCTCTTGGAACTTATGAGTTCCATGCTTGGTTCTTCATAATGGGCAGTAACGTTCATTTTCACGGTCTCATTATCATTTTCAAGGAACATCTTTATATGTCCCACGAACTCAGGACTATGTTCCATAACTCTGGATTTGACCAACCTCATTGTTTCCTGTACAATTGTCCTGGCAACATTCGGAAGTATGTTCCCGCCATCCACAATGAACTCTGTTGCATAACTGCTGATCCCCGAGGCTTCTACGGAATCCATGCTTTCATCGACCAGTTGCTCTCCCTCCATGGCCAGCAGTTCCGGAGTAACTGTCCGAAGCTCACCTGAAATTTTTTCAGCTGTATCTTCTTCCAGGACCAGCCTGACAAAATTGTGCCAATGCTCATCCTGTAGTTTTGTAGAAAGCTGGATAACACTGGCCTTTGGATTAAGCTGCTGCACCGAGGTCTCTATAATAGGTATCTGGAGTGGTTCCATAAGGTCTACCTTATTGATCACCAAAATCTCTGCATCAATGATCTGCCTCATTGAGAAATGTTTTACTTCCTTCAGAAGCTGCTTGAACCTGCTGCCATCTATGAGTGTGACCAGCGGTGCAACCACCGTTCCTTTCAGGTCCATAAGATATATCTCATTTTTGATGACCTGAGGGAAAGCGATACCAGTTGGTTCGATTAGCAAAATATCCGGCTGAAATTCCTTCATGAGCATAGAGATGGTGATCTTCATGTTCACCTTAAGACTGCAGCAGATGCAGCCACTGGTAAGTTCAGTGGTGTCCAGCCCGTATTTAGAAATAACATCTCCATCGACCCCGATCTCGCCGATCTCATTAACGATGATAGCGACCTTTTTACCTTGCGCGCTGAGCTCTGTACCAAGTCTTATGATGGTAGAGGTCTTGCCACTGCCAAGAAATCCACCTATAACTATCACTCTCATTCTAATACCATCCATAAAAAAGAAAATGGAAGATCATACTTCCATTACCTTCAGGTTCTTCCACTGGAATTTGTCGGAAGGACATGCTCTGATGCATCTCTTGCAGTTCGAGCCATCACATAGGGCAGAGCTTATCATCACAACGCCCTCATCATCTATAGAAATAGCACCTGTCGGGCAGACCTTTATACATTTCTTGCATTCCGGACAGTCCACCTTCATTGTGAGATAGGTACCCACCTGTTCCAGCACTTCAAGGCCTTCCTCTCCCAGTACAGGTATATCCCTCTGCACGCGCCTGTCCACTTTAATCGTCTTTGAAGCCTCTTCAATAACAGGCAAGCTTTTTTTCTTGAGTATCTTCTGGAGCATCTTGAAAGGCATACCTTCTGTCCAATAGGATATTTCCTGGATATATGCATCCTTAAATGCCTGGTCTGTTGCGAACATCACATGATTGCTCAGGATCTTCCTTGCAATATCCTGCAGCTCCCACAGCCTTTCTTCTGAGACCAATATCTCTTTAGCAACAGAAAGGGAAGTGTTACCAATTTGTATCACTTCGTCCACATTAAAGGGTACCATGCCTACATGATGAGCCTTGATCGCATCCATATATGTTCCTGCGGCACCAGACATGTATGCTTTGCGTATATCACTTACTTCGATACCTGCTGCCTTACAGAGAGCAAGGTGGCCAGCACGAAGGGCACCCATGGCAAGTCCTGCTTCACTCAGATCATGCTCAAAGAACTTCACTTTGTCCTGCAAATGCAGGACATTATCGGGAGTATTGATCTTTGGCAGCTGTATTACACCTGCCTTCATACCAACATCAACTACCGCTATGACGCCAGTCCCTGTTATACCCTTGGATTTAAGTGGATGGTCTTCAAGGACCTCTCCAGTTTTCGGATCTACAAGCTTTGCTTTAATAGTGTTCATTTCCTCATCGAGCACATAGTTCCTTAGATTACCATTCTCGAACTCCACGTCAGATATCACAAAGGGGGAAGCAAGTTTTCCATGTGCTATCTGCTGACCTTCGAGTGCAGGACCTGCTGCTGCAGAACCGGTATATATGGTACCATTAACGATAAGGGCCATCTCGGCATTAGTACCATAGTCAGTAGCTATGGCAATATCCGTGGTTTCCAGAAAGCCCGATTTGATTATAAGAGCAAGAGCATCTGCACCAATTTCATGCTTTATGGCCGGAGGAACCCTTAGGGTTGCGTTCTTGTAGATCTCAAGACCAGGGATGTCACTACAGTTCAGGATAGCTGCATCCCTTTTTTGTTCTTTGATGTGCAATTTTTCCTTTTTCCTTTCACCAGCATATGCGAGATCATCTATAGGTATACCCTGAAAAATTGATAACTGGATAGGATTTCCACAAATGGACAGCCTTTCAAGCTCCTCTGGTTCGATCCCCAGCTTTTCGATGATCTTCCTTACGGCATTCACATGAAGCCCATGTGCAAGGTCCTGTCCATACGTAATGGCAAAATCCAGATGGTCCATGATGTTTGCACCTGGGAGAGGATTTCTCAGGGTAATAACTGTCTTTTTTATTTCCCCGGTATCAAGGTCTACCTTCTGTGCACGGATTCCACTGGTTCCTATATCTACTGCAACGCCTAATCTCATTTTTATTCCTCTGGGTACGTGATCTTATAAATTAGATATTTTCTCTTGAAGCACTATATATTCTTTTACATTACATCATGAAAAAAACAGAACGGTTTATTAACACTGTCAAAAAATGGAAGTAATCTTACGGTCATTGTCAAATGTTGAATTAGAGATACTGTCAAATATTGACAGTAATTGCATACTTTAATAATATGTGAGCACAAGCCATTTTTTATAAAATTAAAATCTAGTGCTTTTCAATAAGCTTGAAACCTTTATCAGTAAGCACATATTGAACAGCACCAAGATCAATGTTACATGCATTGCATGAAGAACATGAACCACATTTACGAGAAAGTTCTGTATCTGCCTTTCTGATATACCCCATTTGTTCCAGTGTCCTGATCCTGTCCTTTAGTTGTTGTCCTGACATGCCCATTATGCCGGCAGTTTCATTCAGTGACATCCTCTCTATAAATATATGCTTTAGAATCTCAGAGATCATACATCTAACCTGTTTACTTATTCATATTCCCGAACTCTTTTTTCCATATAAGGTATCCACATAATGGTAATGCTCCTAGATATATAGCTGGTCTAAGATCATTTACAAAGTCCCAGCCCTTGATTTCCGGATCATTTAGCAAGTATGAGTCCATCCAGTTGCCGGTCATCACAAGCACATAAACTGCTGCAAATAGTAGCGATATTAGTATACCCACATATATATAAGCAATGCCTTCGTTCGATCCGTTCCTTAGATCCAGCATACCGTAAATGAAGATACTGCCAATAAGCAGTAATATCAGGCTACCGATGAGATCGGAAGGCGCAAAGAGTAGGTCAGCTATATCACTTTTAAAATAGCTCATATTACATAGGTCCATCATAGTACATAAACTAAAAAATAACTGTATGCTGCCTGCAAGTACATACAGGAGTCCAGTAAAGGATGCAAATAGCATCTTTTCTTTCAATCTTCCTGAATAATGTTCCATAGATACACCTCAGATGAGCAGCATTCCTCCTTGGAACACTACAAAGGCCAGCAGCCAGGCAACGATTAACCCATAGGCAATGGAAAAGGCTGTCCATTTCCACGATCCCGTCTCTTTTTTGATTATACCCACAACTGCTATGCAGGGCATATACAGCAGACTGAAGACCATCAGGCTTAATGCTGTGATACTATGCATATTGGGGTCGGCAAGTAAGCTGTCCGTAAGTGCAAAATGGTCGTCACCAACCCCATATAACACACCCAGAGATGCCACAACTATCTCCTTGGCCACAAATCCGAATAACAGGGATACAGATATCTTCCAATCAAAACCAAGAGGACCCAGCAGAGGCTGAATACTATGTCCTATAATGCCAATGAAACTGTTCTCGCTGCCATATTCAACTCCCCATGGCAAGGCAGCCAGCAGCCATATAACAACTGAACCCCCCATGATTATGGTTCCTGCTTTTTTAATGTACATGGAACCATTGTCCCACATATGACGTATCCCGTTCTTGATGGTTGGGATCCTGTATGGTGGGAGTTCCAGGATGAACGGAGCCGGATGACCTTTAAGGGTAGTAGTGCGCAATAGTTTTGCAGAGGTTACAGCTACAAGGATCCCCAGCAGATATATGCAAAAGATAACGGTTCCTGCATTTTTGCTGAAAAAAGTACCTGCGAACAGTATATAGATAGGAAGTCTTGCCCCGCAGGAAATGAATGGTAACACCATGATAGTGGCCATACGGTCCATTCTATCCTCTATGCTACGAGTTGCCATAATAGCCGGTACATTGCATCCGAACCCAAGCAGCATGGGAATAAAGGACTTGCCCTGCAGCCCGATCTTGTACATGATCCTATCTACGATAAAAGCTGCCCTGGCCAGATAACCACTATCTTCGAGCAAAGAAAGCAGGAAGAAAAGGATGAAGATATTAGGTATGAACGAGAACACTGATCCCACACCTCCGATAATACCCTCTCCCAGCAAAGATGCAAGCCAATCCGGATGAATGTGAATTGCTGCCATTTCTCCCAACCACAGAAAAATTTTTTCAACGATGGTCATAAAAGGACTGGCAAAACTGAAAGTAAGCTCAAAGGCACCCCACATAAGGGCCAAGAAAATAGGAATACCCAGGTACTTATTTGTCATGACACGGTCGATCATATCCGAAGTTGTCATGCGCGTCATACAGCGTTCACACATCTGGGGGAACAGGGCATTTATGCACTCGTACCTCTTGTCTGCCATCAGAGCTTCGTACTCTTCAATGTCCAGGCTTGCAAGGATGTTTTTAATCTCTGAGGCTATAATGCTTCCGGAGATCTTGTTAAGAATGTTCTCATCTCCATCCAACAGCCTTACTGCCAGCCACCTCAGAGGGTACTTCGAGGCAAGTTCACTGTCCTGAGAAAGCACCTTTTCTATCTCTAGTATCTTGGATTCGATCTCATCACCATACCCTATTCTCCAGGCATGATGATCGTCCTTTTGTTTTTCAGAGATCACGGTGTCCAGAAGTTCAGATATGCCTACATTATCACTTGCAATGGTGCAGACCACAGGCATGGCAAGGATCTCTTTCATTTTCTCTACATTCAGCTTGTCTCCCCTTTCCTCCGCCAGATCATACATATTGAGAGCAATGATCATTTTTGAACCAAGTTCCATGAGCTGTGTGGTCAGATACAGGTTTCTCTCGATGTTGGTTGCATCCACTATCTGTATCACCACATCTGGCTTTTCATCAACAATGAAGTCCCTGGCTACAACCTCATCAAGAGAATAAGCAGTGAGGCTGTAAGTTCCCGGAAGGTCAATGACCTCTATTTCATATCCTTTGTAGATCTTAAAGCCACTTTTCTTTTCAACTGTCACACCCGGCCAGTTCCCCACATGCTGCTTGGAACCGGTGATCACATTGAAAAGGGTGGTCTTGCCCACATTGGGATTACCTGTAAGCGCTACCCTTATCTTGTTATCTGCCATTGTTTCCTCATCATGGGACGATAGAAATACACGAAAATGTGCTATTTTGCCTTGTCATAAATTATCATAAAATGTCATGTTCTACGATATTATGCAATGGTCTCTACTACAATGTTCGCAGCTTCTTGCTTTCTCATGGACAGACTGTAACCTTTGATACGGAACTCGATGGGATCGCCCAGCGGTGCTGTTCTCACCACCTCAACTTCTGAACCCGGGACCATTCCCATGTCCATAAGTTTTCTTCTTACCGTGCCTTTTGCAAGAACTTTGACTATTCTTGCCTTTTCTCCTGGTCGAAGATCATTAAGTGTACTTTCCACCATTATATGTCCCTTTTTTTATAGAGCTGCTATTTTTGAGAACTAAACATGATTTAGATATATAGCAATTTCGGATAGGCTAACTTATTTAGGTCCACAATGATCATCATGAACAAAGCGGATATGTAAATAAAACATGGGAGCTGAAAATATCTTAAAACTTCATTTTTTAGCTGCTTTGCGCTCTTTTCCATGAACCGGGCACTCGCCTCTGGAAGAAAGAGTGCAATCTATATTTTTACCGGTCTCATAGAAGTATTTAAAATGATCAAGGCATAAAGATAACTCCTGATTGAAATTCATATATTCCACGAACTTTGTGAGCCTATCAAAGGTTTGAGGAGTAAGTATGTGCTCTATCCTGCATGCGTCATGGTTTGCTATTGCTTCACCAAGGCCTATGATCAACAGAAAATCCCTTATAGTACTATGTTTTTCCATTGTTTTCTTTGCTATCTTTTCCCCTTCAGCGGTGAGCGTGACACCACCATACTTTTCATAATTGATATACCCCATTTTAGCAAGCTTCTTGAACATACCGGTGACACTAGGGGAACTAAGATCCAGTTCTCTGGATACATCTTTTACCTGAGCATAACCTTTCTTTTCGATTATTTTCTCAATTGCCTTCAAATAATCTTCAGTTCTTTCAGTGATCATGTGGCATTACCTTGCCTAAATGAATTAATAACATTTAAAATGAGAGTTACATTACTATTTAAGTGTAGTGATTTACATATATATTAGCAAAAAAGAGAACATAAGGACATATTAACTGGAAAAGGATGGATAATGTGCTCTTTCAAAAAGTATTTTTCAAAATTCGTTATGACAAAGCCAAAAGATCATCCATTCAGATACTTTTCGAGCCTGTTCATACCTTCGGTTATGTTTTCGATACTATTGGCATATGAAAACCTTAGATAACCTTCAGCCCCATCACCAAAATCAATTCCAGGAGCTACGGCAACCCCTGCTTCTTCCAGGATCCTCCAACTAAGTTCCAATGAACTTGCCCCATATCGTTTCGCATCTGCCAATATGTAGTAGGCACCCTTAGGTGATACCCTTACATTCATTCCTATTTTTTTGATCCTCTCAAGCATATAACCCCTGCGCTTATCATAGGCCCTCACCATATCAAGAACCCCATCCTGTGGACCGGTAAGTGCAGCCACACCAGCATGCTGTACAAAAGAGTTTGTAGATATGAAGAAATTCTGCTGTATCTTCTGTAAAGTACGCACATACTGTTTTGGAGATATCAAATAGCCTAATCGCCATCCAGTCATAGCATACAGTTTTGAGAAACCGTTGAGAACAAAAGCATTATCAGTATATTCAAGGATCGTATGGTCCTCTCCCTCATAGACCAATCCCTGGTAGATCTCATCAGATATAATAGGCACATCTGCAGCGACAGCTGTCAGCTCCATAAACTGCTTTGCGGTCATCACCTGCCCCGTAGGATTGCAGGGAGAATTGATAAGAATAGCTTTTGTCCTGCTATTTATAGCCTTGCACACTTCAGATGGCTCCAGGATGAATCCAGTCTCTTCTTTTGTATAGATGAAATGGGGTCTAGCCTGCAGCGCTCTAACAAAGTTAGGATAACATGCATAATGCGGGTTCGACATAATTACCTCGTCCTCTCGCTCTAACAAAGCTATGAAGAGCAATAACAGACCCGGACTGGTCCCTGAGGTCACAATGATCTGTTCGTGATCGACCTTCAGTCCGAATTTTCTGTTATAATGGTCAGCGATAGCCTTGCGCAGTTGAGGGATACCTTGGCTGTGAGTATATTTTGTTTCACCTGCACACATAGCTGCAGAAGCCGCCTCGCATATATGCGGTGCTGTACTGAGGTCAGGTTCTCCTATTTCCAGATGTACGATGTGTCTTCCTGCCCGTTCCAGTTCCTGTGCCCTCTCCAATATCTCCATTACATGAAAAGGAGGCATATCTATCACATTACGAGATAACATGCATTTAAAATAAGACTTCATGCACTTAAAATAAGTGGATTTAGCTATAAAGAAGTGAAAATAAATAAGTAAATAAATAAATAAAAAATATATGCCGGGGTTATTTCTTTTCCCTGGCATAGGCAACAATTGCGTCCTTGATACCCCATTTAAAGGCAACGACGACTGCTATACCCCATGCTAGAGGGCCAATGAGCAGGTAGAATATACCTGTATCTATGAGCATGGCGTCCAGAGCCAGGAGCAGGACCACAAGGGAGATAATTCCTCTGAATGCTGGGACCAGGATATCAGCATACTCTACTGTCATGCCTTTCATGATATTAGCTATATAGTCAGCTAAGAAGTCAATAGCAAGTAAACCAATTATCAATATCAGCAAACCAACGAACAGATGTGGCAGATAATTGATCGCATCCTGCACAAGATTTGCTACTATGGTCAGATTAAGTATGTTCAGTGCAGCCAGTATGAATATCAGATAACCAAATATCCGAACAATGCCAGAAATTATGCCGGATGTCTTCATTCCACTTGCTGTGATTGTTGCCCCCATGGGCGTACTTTCTATCTTTTCATCAATCCCTGTTGCGGCAAGAACATTACGAATCAGATCTGCCAGGAAATCCACTATAAGAAGACCTATAAGCAATGTGACGATCGCAGCCAGGATGATGGGAATGTATAGAACTAGCGAAGCGATGAAGTCTGCAACTACCTGAACATTAAGTAGATCAATGATAAGCAGTGCAAATATAAGATAAACGAAACCTCTTATTGTCACATCAAAAAAATTTACTACATTTCCTCCAGTTTTTTTGATCATGTCCCCGATGATAGTCTTATTGATCAGTTCGTCCAGACCGATCCTATCTAGGAACTTCGCTCCGACCTTACCTACAGCTTTTCCGACCACGAGTCCCACTATATAAAGTATTATTATAGCTACTAATGTCGGAATAAAACTGATGAACTGATTCGCCATTCCATATAAGCTACTAAGTATTGGTGCTGATACCATGTATATCACTCTCTGGGTATTCTAAAAAAAAAGGGAAGAAGATAGAATGGGTAATTCTTCTGACCTTTCTGGTCTAAACCCTTTGAACGGAATATATACATATACTTATATTTAAATAATTTGCTAATTTTTAAAAAATATTATTCAGCCAATTTATAAAAGTGGCAATCTGCAATCGTTCTCTCATGAATGATAGTGACCTCACCACTATTTCTACAGGATATCATATATTTAAATATGAATACCTTAATCATTTACTTCTCTGAAAATGGCACACCATCATAAGGTAAAATAAAAGAAAATACAGAACCTTTGCCCGGTTCACTCTCCACCCATACATGTCCACCATGCAATTCCACAAATTTCTTTACTAGGAACAAACCCAACCCAGTGCCTTCATACCTGCGAGTGACTGAAGAATCGACTTGAGTAAAAGAATTGAATATTTTAGGCTGATCTTTTTTAGCTATGCCGATACCATCGTCTTTTACTCTGAACTGAGCGAGATTTCCTGAAAGTTTTCCCTCTATGGACACATGGCCCCTGTGATTAGTAAACTTTATTGCATTACTTGTCAGATTATACATGATCTGTCTGAACTTCAGTCTATCTGCCCTTATATTATTCATCTGCGGATCGATACGGATATCCAGAGATATATCTTTTTTCAATGCCAATGGAACTGTAATGGTATTAATTTCATTTATGGCCTCAAAGACATTGAAATACTCGTAGGATATCTGCATTTTTCCAGCTTCAGCCTTTGAAATATCAAGAATGTTATTTATAAGGTCCAGAAGATGCTTACCGCTGGATGATACGTTTTGCAAGTACTTGTGCTGTTTTTCATTGATCGCACCAAACGTCTCTTCAAGAAGAAGGTCGGAAAAACCTATAATAGATGTAAGCGGGGTGCGCAATTCATGACTTATATTGGCCAGGAACTCACTTTTTGAGCTATTCGCAGCCTCAGCACTTAGTTTAGCATTAAGAAGGGCTTCTTTTTCCTGCCTCAGTACTGTCAGGTCCTTAAAAACATAAACAAGACCAATAACATCATTTCCGTCGTTCATTATAGAAGTACCTGTGACAGAGACCGGGACCTTAATGTGTCCTCTGGACAAAAACAGGTCTTCATTGTCATCTCCTTTGAAAATACCACTTTCAAGTACATTTGAGATCAAGTTAGTGATCATTTCACCATTGGCAGTGGATAGCTGGAATACCTTCACTAATGGTTTTCCAATCGCTTCGGACCCTTTCCACCCAGTGAGTATCTCAGCTGTAGGGTTCAGGTGCCTAATTGTACCTGTCACATCTGTGGCTATTACCGCATCAGCCATATTTTTTAAGATGGCTGACACCCATGCCTCCTTATCTCTGAGCTCCTGCTCTGCCCGATGTTTATAGAGTGCTATCTCTATGTTAGTTTGAAGGTCTTTGTTTTCGAAAGGTTTTAAAATATATCCGAAAGGTTCTGCAATCTTTGCCTTCCTAACAGTATCTTTGTCAGCATAGGCAGTAAGGAATATCACAGGTATATGAAATCGATTGCGTATATGAAGAGCTGCCTGTGTTCCATCCATATCGCCTTCTATCATTATATCCATCAGCACCAGATCAGGTTTTGTCTCTTCTGCACTTTCAATTGCAGCCTTCCCGGATGATACTATCCCTGTCACTACATATCCCGAATCCTCTAATCGGTATTTGATATCCAGCGCTGTGATACGTTCATCTTCAACTATGAGGATACGTGAACCCTTCATAATCTAAAACCCCTTGAAGTAATGCATGTGAAAAATATATGAAAAGTTTGTGACATGTGAAAAGATGTAACTATATGTGACGTTACACATGTGCATGGTTTTCGGACGACTATAATGGAACTCAATAATCTACCTCAAAAATGTTCTTTCACTATGGATTATGAAAAAAATGCATATCAGTCTTGATAACTAGTCAAATATAAATATTTCGTCTCTCTAGAAATCCTTTCATATAAACTTAACTAAATTATTATAATTTTTATAATTAGCCCATTTAAAAATTTCCCTCATTGTGTGTTCAAAGAAGCTTAATCTCAAAACCCACAACAGGTTGCCCAAGTCCGAAGTTGATCAGCACCTGTGGATAGATTTCGCCTATAACGCCAACTTTATTTCCATTGATAAGTATGTCAGCACACCTGCCTTTTATGAATGCCGGGTCCTCAGATCCTACAATTTCATAAGAGGTCTGTCTTTCCCGCATAATAGCATCAAGCAGTTCCCTTACTTCAGTGAAGTTCGCACTGGCATGTATAGATACTGCAGCAAGATGCAGGCTATTTTTTCCGCTGACAACGACCTCTCCTACTTCAAATATGCGTTGGGGTAGTTCCCTGTGCTGGTTAAAGGATAGTATTTCCATCAGGTTAGGCAAAAGTGTTGTCCGTACCATTGTCTGGTCTTCACTGATGGGATGTATGACACAAGTCACATCATCTGTCACCGGACGGCACATCCATTCGAAATGGACTTTTTCACTGGTTAGTGTAAATGGCATCACTTCAGAATAGCCAAGACCAACCATAATGTCTCTTACATGACCTCGCTCCGATGATAACGGATGCTGGGTCCCAACCGTCGCGCTCAAAGGCAGGATCGGTTTTATGTTCTTGTACCCATAAGCAATGGCTATATCTTCTATGAGGTCAGAGTTATCCAGGATGTCTGCCCTGTAACCAGGGACCTGAACTTCTACGGTACCATCTTCAAGCACTTTTGCACCGAACCGCATGCGTTCAAGCAATTCAACAATATCTTTTGGAGAGAGCTCGATGCCTGACAGGTCCATAACTTCCTCAGAGGTTAGTTTCCAGATATCAGAAAACATATCTGGTGTCAGCTTATCAGTACCATCTGCATTAATGATACGTACAAACTCTACATGACCACCTCTCTCTGCAAGAGCACTTGTAACGATGACAAGAGCAGTGTATACAGCATCACTAAGACCTGTAACGTCAATAAAGAGATCTGTAGTTCCTTCATGTACCCGTGTAAGAGTACCGTTTATGATAGGAGGGAAAGAGAGTACATTATCATTGGCATCTGTGATCAGCGGATATTTTGACAGACCATCTACTAGATGAGCGAACCTTACACCCTTTGGATGTTTTTCAAGTATTTCTTTCATGGACAGGGGCTCTGTAAAATCCAGAGGCACGAAACGGAAATCCGGATCAACTGCCTGATATTTGAATGGTGGTTTGATATAGGTCATATCATGTACACCAATGGAGACCTTCTTACGATCACGCCCAACAGCCCAGTGTAGATCTTCCTGCAGGTCCATAAGCGACTTGATTGAAGAAGAAGTGAACTGCATACCTCTTACAACAGCACATCCCAAGACCGGCCTGATCTCATCTATAGCAGCGTCTTTGTATATCTCAACAGAGTAAGGTCTGACCTCGTATTCACAGAGCCCTTTTTCAACTCCAAGGAAACCACGCATGGCCCTTGCAGTACCTTCGACACTGTAAAGGTCAGGACGGCTTGGAAAAAACTCGATATCAACGTGGTCAGCTTCTATCCTTTCGATATCTGCACCGATCATTGGAATGTGCTCGATAATGGTTTTTTTATCAGCACCTGTAAGCTTTTCAAGGTCATTATAATCTAGGGTGATCACTGGCATGGAATGTAGCCTCTTGGTCATTGAAGAAATAATGCTACCTGAACATGAACCATCTGAGATTTAATGTTTTTGTTCAGGACATGCCGGATATACCCTGCAGCATGATCATACAAGGACCATGAGCTGGCTCAGGTTACTTCCAAAAAATACTGTGCCAAACCAGATGATAGGTTCTAATGCTGCCAGTAGATAGTATGCATAATTGTTCATTGAACCTCTTACTCTTTTAATGTAATTGGATGCGTAGAACATAATAGGCACAAAGCTAAGGGAGATGAAAGGCAATAGCCCAAAGTATACGGAAATGACCAGAAGTACAATGGACGCAAAGTTAAGGCCTTTAAGTAATTCAAATCCTTTGTGATTCCCCAGTACAACTGGAATTGTTAGAAGGCCATTCTTTCTATCACCTTCTATATCCCTCACATCAAATAATATCTGGATGGCTATCATTCTTGTAAATACGAATCCTGCTATGATCAGTGCTGCATTTGTAATAGGGATGGAGTAGTAATAGAAAAAGAACAGGACAAGCAGGGCCCATACAGAAGAAACAAAGAAATTCTTAAAGCCAATTATTTTTTTTGTGAGTTGTTTGAAATATGAACTGTAAAGAAGCCCAAGAACCAGTATTATGAAACCCAGGAACATTGTCATGCTGTTGCTGAAGTGTGTGAAAAGCATTGTTAGAGCTGCAAAAGATCCTCCAACAACAATATAGGTCTTCTTGCTGCCTGAAAGATACCTGGCCCTTGCGGAATTGGTCAGCAGGTCATCAGTTACACCCTGGGTGTAGTCGTAAAGATAGATAGGATAAAATATGAGATAGACCACAACCAAAAGATCTAAACCGATCGGTAAGTCAAATAGCAGAGAGCACATCGCTACTACGCAGGCAGCACCTAGAGCAAAAAGATGACCCCCAAATATAAATTCCTTCCATAAAGGCATAAGTATTTTCTCTAGATCGATACTAACTTTATTATTGATGTTATTTTTGTTATCTGAAACATAGTTGAACATGAAAACCACAAACAGGACTGAGAGTGGACATGCTTGTAAATATTATGAACATAAAATTATAATTTAAATTAAAAATATGTACTGAATATAGATTTCTTGTCCAAAATAAATATTCTGTAATAATAACATATTATTCATAAATTTAATTATAGAAATTGAATATATAAAAAATCACAGCCAGTAGCCTGATTAAAATATTAAAAATCTAATTATAAAATGTATGCGTTATTCTATGAAAAGTATAATTAATTATAAATGTACATAATAAATTCTTTATTATTATTGATGATCATGCCTTTATATACATTTTTAACCTCAAATCAAAATTATTTAATATATAGATCTTGTAGAAAACAACATCTATTGGCATGTATTATAGTAGGTATGTAAGCAAAAAATATATATTTTTTATTATATTATATTTATTATATTATTTATTTGACAAACGTGTCCATAAAATACGATGTATTCACAATTAAACTGATGTAAGTAAAATAGAAACAAGTATAATATGTATATGTATATATATATATATATTAAACCGAAATGAAATTTTTACATTTATTTTATAAGTTAAATGATGATAAAATAATTTCTATATCAATAGAAATTAAAAAGCTTGATTTATTAATAAACGGGAAATGTGATATGGACAGTTGTTCCCACATGTTCCTTACTTTCGATCCATATCGTGCCACCATGTGCATCAATAATGGTCTTACAGATGTAAAGACCTAAACCTGTGCCACTATATCTTCTACTCATCGAACCGTCTATCTGATAGAACTTTTTGAAAATTTCACCAAGCTGTGCCTGAGATATACCAATACCGGTATCTTTTACCTGCAGGTGAAGACAATCTGCTTCTCTTTTGGCATCTATGAATATGCTTCCACCTGCTGCTGTGAACTTAATGGAGTTCTCGATTATATGCAACAATACCTGTGGCATATAATCCTGGTCGGCCTTTATTATAGGTTCATATGAAGAAACATTGCACTCAACATTAATACGGGACTGTTTTATCTGTGAATCCAATGAATACAGCGCTTGGTCAATAAGTTCTTTCAGGCTGATGGGATCGAACTTATATTTTACTTTACCTGCATTCACAATGTTCAAGAAAAGAAGGGAGTCTATAAGCCTTTTAAGACGTGTCGAATTACGTACGATCGCATCAATGGCCTTTTTTTGTCTATCATTGAGGTAACCTAATGCCCCTTCATCAAGAAGCTCACTATAGCCTTTGATGCTGATAAGGGGGGTCTTGAGCTCATGACTGAGGTTTGAAAGGAACTCATCCTTCACCTTATCAAGGGATCTCAGTTCCTCATAAGCTTTTGCAAGTTCTACCTCTTTCTTCTTACGTTCTGTGATGTCCTCACCAGAGCTGATGGTGCCAACGATATGGCCTGAACCATCCTTGAGCACAACGTCATGCCAGAGAATGAGCCTTTCTTCTCCGCTACGGGTCTGCACATAGTTCTCTATGAATGGAGGTGGTACCATTTCACCTGCAATGATCTTCTGATAGTTCTCTTTTGTTATATTGCGTACTCTTTCCGGGAGGAAAGTATCAAACCAGTTCCTGCCAATGACCTCGTTCTCAGTATAGCCAAGTATCTCACATGCCTTCTTATTGACCAGCACGATCTTCATGTCGGTATTGACCACACCAATAAGGGACCCTGCAGCATCGATATATTGGTGGGCTTTGTTCCTTTCCTTTATTACAAGCTCTTCAGCCTGCTTAAGATTAGAGATATCATAAACAATTGCTTGTATGGTAACATTGTTGTTATCGTTGCACAAAGTGTTCTGGAAATGGATGTTCACCCATTTTACAAGACCATCTGAGCGCACAATGCGGCAGCTATGCTCCCCAGAAGAGTCATGAATGTGAATTGTTTTTTCAGCATGCTGTTTGAAAGAAGAAAGATCATCAGGATGCACCAGATTTACCCAATTTACTCTTCCGGAAAGAAAATCCTCATCTTTGTAACCTGTTATGCTTTGTACGGCGCCTGCAATGAAATCTATATTGTAAAAGGGGTCAGCTTGGAAGAAAATACCTTCAAAATTTTTTATAAAACATGCATATTTTTCTTCCGTTTTTCTGGATCGATTGTCCAGACATCTTGGGCCAAAATTATCCTCAAGGACCAATAACAATGCATCTATACCTTCTTCTGCTATTTTCAGAGGGTAGATCTTCCAGCAATAGGAACGTTCGCCCTGAAGTGTGATGAGAGGACACTCAATTTCCATGGGAGAAGAAGAGGTATCAAAGAAGTCCTGAAAGCAGGAATAACATTTCTTTCTTATACGTTCGCGCATCTTTTCGGGAACAAATGACTCAAACCAATCCCTCCCTTTTATCTCTGTTTCTTTACACAACATGGCAGATGCTCGGGTACTTGCGTGACGGATGTGCATCTTCCTATCAAGTATGACCACCATTGCACCTATAGTTTCAAAACAGAATGATGCTATTGAAGATGTACCTTTATCTTCAATATCTTGAAACAATCTGTGCAATAAATCCATATCTAATACAGATTGTGTAAATTTTGCACATTGCTGGTCAAAACACTTTTTTTCCGCATCCATACTAACAACACATAGATTTTGTACCCGTTACTTATTTTCTATCGCTTTATACACTTAGCTTATAAAGGATAGAATAAGCTCATCATACACAATGTTAAATATATTGTAATGATGACTCAAATGAAACTTAAAACTATAATTTGTAATTGTTTATGCAACAATAACTATATAAAGATAAATTGTCTATAAAATTAATAAAATATTAATTTATATATTCTATTATGTCATATCATATCTTATTTATGTGCCGGAGATTAGTGGGAAATAATGACCGAGAATTCCAGCGTGAGCAAAAATGAAAAAAAAGAACTAGATGTTACTGAGGTTCCTATTTATCGTCCTAGGATCAAAAAGCAGATCACTGGCTCACAAATAGATCAAACCCAGCCAGCAATTAAAGAAAGCACATATGAATATACTGAAGAGCTCACGCTAGAAAACAAAGCTGAACGAAATGATGTAATTTCAAAGATATTTAAAGCGGATGAAAGTGTTGGATATTCACTGGAAGATATTGAAATACTGGTGCCCCGTTCCCCTAAATTTGGAATACCACAAAATATTGAAGAACATATACCAAATGAAATCGATTTATGCAAAGAATACCTCTCTGACATTTCGACCGTTGAAGATAAAATACCATCCACTGAACAGGCTATAAATATATCTATTGATAAGCCTGCATCTGCACATGAAGTTGCAAGCAAAACCGATACATCCACAGCAGAGGAAAACATTGAAAAGGCATCATCAGAAAAAACCATCATACCATCAACAATAACCAATGAAATAATAAAAGAAGAAAATTCCATACACACAATTGCCGTTGAAAAAGAGATCTCTGAAAAAACAGATGCAATTGAATGTACTACATCTGAAGGGGGCCTGAAAGGAAAATTTTCGATCATAGAAAAGGTTCGCAACTTGTTCCAACAGGAAAAAAAAGAGATCGAAAGATATGATCCTCTTATACATGGCCAAATATCTCATTTCTACGGCCTCGAAGGATATCAGGAAGTAGAACGCTATTGGATAAATGAACCTTATACCTTCGTAGTTATCCTTTATAATGCTGAGCGGAACAATCATTTGTACTATGTGGTCGAACCTGAAATGACAGATTTTGAAAAGATATTTCTCACAGAGATCAAGGATAGGCTCAGAGATATATTACTTTTCGAAAAAATAAATGAGGAAGAAGACAAGGAAAAAATACTGGATACGAAAATAGCCTCTATCGTAAAGGATTACTTAGTTGAGGTTACACCTGCGATGTTGGCAAAGGTCTCATACTATATTAAAAGGGACTTTATATGGTACAATAAGATCGATCCTCTTATGCATGATGATTCTATCGAAGATGTTTCAGGCAATGGGCATGATCTGCCTGTGTTTCTGTACCATAGAAAGCACACGAACATTGCAACAAATATTATTTTTCAGGAAGAAGAGCTTAACTCCTTTATCATCCAGATCGCACAAAGAAGTGGAAAACACATATCAGTGGCAGAACCTATGATAGATGCTGCAATGCCTGACGGGTCCAGGATCCAGATGACCCTAGGTACATGTGTCACTGCGCATGGCAGCACTTTTACCATACGCAAGTTCAGCGATGTTCCTATCACCCCTGTAGACCTTATAAAATGGGGTACGTTCTCGGCTGAATCCATGGCTTATCTCTGGCTTTGCATCGAAAATAATAAGAGCCTGATATATGCAGGAGGCACGGCATCAGGTAAAACCTCATCTCTTAATGCGGTCTCCCTGTTCATTCCAGAGAAGGCAAAGGTCATTACCTTGGAAGATACACGGGAACTTAAACTACCTCATCCTAACTGGATACCCAGTGTTACCAGGGATTCTTTCACCGCAGATGAGCGTGGAGCTGTGGACATGTATGATTTGCTTAAGGCGGCTTTAAGGCAGAGACCTGAATACTTGCTTGTAGGTGAAGTGAGAGGAAAGGAAGCCTTAACACTTTTCCAGGCCATGTCGACTGGGCACACTACGTTCTCTACCATGCATGCAGATTCTGTAGCCTCTGCTATACACAGGCTCGAGAACCCGCCTATCAGTGTACCCCGCACTATGATACAGGCATTGGACATCATGAGCATCCAATCCCAGACATATACCAAGGGTAAACGCGTAAGGAGAAATATCAAACTGGTTGAGATCACTAATATTGATCCTAATACCAGGAACATCCGCACTAATGATATTTTTGTATGGGATTCAGAAAGGGATGTGTTCATAAGAACAGGTGAATCCAAAGCTCTTATGGACATAAGACTGCGCAGAGGCTGGACAAGTTCAAAGATAGATCAAGAACTGAGGAATAGAAAAAAAATATTAGAATACATGGTAAAAAATAATTATACAAATTTCAGGGAGATCTCTGATACTATCAATTCATACCAGTCTGCACCTGAAAAGCTCCTGAAGAAACTGAACCTTGAATGAACATCACAGATCGGCTTATGAATAATGAGAAAGGTAAGATCGATACTTCCAATATGAATGGAAAACAGGTTCCTGAAATTATAGATGAGCACAGCATGCAGCAGGAAAGTCAGGTTTTAGAGCGCTTTGCTTCCAAGAATGGGCCAATGGTTAATAAAAAAAGCTTTATGGACCTAAAAGGCCTGAACGAAGACCTTCTTACTTCTTTTTCACTAAAAGGTAAAAAAAATACAAAAAGCTCCTCAGGATCGGTGATCGAGGCCAAGTTTATCCTGTACTTGAACATCCTTAAGAAGATACCTTTTGTGGTCCTTGGAGATAAGATACAGAAAAAGAAAGATAGCTATGCTAATCTGCAGATGCAGCTTAAACAGGCTCGCATACCGATGTCATATGAGATGTATATCTCCAATGCTATATTCTACTCTCTTTTATGTGGTATTGCTGGTGCTATTCTGGGATCGTTTGCTGCCTATACTGTTATATCGCTGGTCGGGCTTCCCGAACATATTACACAACTTACCTTCAGTTCATCCACGGTCTGGTTGTTACAATTCAAGGAATTGTTCATTGCTCTTTTGATAATAGTATCTTCCACGATCTTTCTGGGTGGTGCGACCTATACTTTGTTCATGATATATCCCGGTTTTCAAGCAGGTGAGAGAAAAGGCAGGATCAACAGGCAATTACCATATGCTGTGACCTTCATGTACGCTATGAGCAAGGGAGGTATGAACATCATTGATGTGTTCAGAGCCCTAGCAAGGTCCGTGAACACCTATGGAGAGGTCTCACTGGAAGTTGACACAATTGTGAGAGATATGGATTATTTCGGGCATGATCTGAGAACGGCCCTTTCCAATGCATGCACTATCACACCATCAGACCGTTTCCAGGATCTCATGTATAATCTGCTTACAGTTATTGACAGTGGCGGAAACATTTCAAAATACTTCCAAGATAAATCTGAAAGTTACCTGCTAAAGTCGCAGACAGACCAGAAAGGGTTCCTGGAAACACTGGGATTACTGGCAGAGTCGTACGTAACTGCATTTGTAGCTGGTCCCCTGTTCATTATCATAATGGGTGTTATGATGGCAGTCATGGGGTCTGGTACTACCACTATGATATATGCCGTGATCTATGGAGTACTGCCCGTGGGTTCCGTTATGTTCGTGGTAATGATAAGTATTATCACTCCGAGTGAGATGGGAGAGCCGGAACTTCTGCCCACACGTGCCAAACTGAAGCACGATATACCCCAGATCCCCCAGCATCTGCAACAACAGTTCGATGAAAACGGGACACTCATGGAAGAGAACGAAGAGAAAGTAAAACAAAGACAGTATTACGAAGGTTTTGTCAGATCTAAAAAACAGCTCAATCTAAAGAACGCATTAAAGAACCCACTGGCTCCCATGCTCGCTAACCCTCTCTTTTCTGCAATATTCACTCTTCCTCTTGCATTGCTTGTACTATTGGTACCTTTTGCTTTAAACATGCATAGTATTGCCACTCCTGCACAACTTGTAGATTTCTTTGATGACAAGCTCGTTCTTTCAACTTTCATTGTTCTGGTCCCACTTGCATTATTCCATGAGATCAAGAACATGAAGAAAAAAAAGATAGAGAACAATTTCCCTGACATGTTGAAAAAACTGGCAAGCACTAACGAAACGGGAATGACCCTAAGGGATTCCATACACCTGATGGCAAAATCAGATACAAATACCCTGAGCAAAGAGATCAAGATGATATGGAACGATATTACATGGGGACTTGATATCAATGATTCTTTGATACGTTTTGCCAACCGATTAAGAACACAGGTCATAACGCGTTCCCTTTCCCTTGTCACCAAGGCAAATGAATCAAGTGGTGACATCGGTGAAGTGCTGATAGTTGCTGCAAGGGACGCTGCCTCTGAACAGGCCATGCGCCGGGAAAGGAATATGAGCATGATGATCTATATCGTCATAATCTACATTTCTTTCCTTGTGTTCGTAGGTGTGATATTCGTTATATCCACTACCTTCTTATCGGAAATGGCTGCAGCTGGTGAAAAAATGGCTGCCTCAGGGTCATCCGGAGGCTTTTTGGGAAGCTTTGACCTGAATGCCTATACCCAGTTGTTCAAACATGCGGCCCTGATTCAGGGGCTTAGCTCCGGTCTGATGGCAGGGGCCATGGGAGAGGGAAGTGTGATGTCCGGGCTCAAACATTCAATAATCATGATGACCATTGGTTTTTTGATCTTCACAATGTTCATCTGAGCATATGATTTTTTATGTATTGCACTGATTGTGTTATGAGATGAGAATAGCAGGAATAGATGAGGCCGGAAAAGGGCCTGTTATAGGCCCGATGTGCATAGGTGGAGTACTTGTTGAAAAGGAAAGGCTGTTTTCTCTGAAGAATCTGGGAGTTGCCGATTCTAAGAAGCTCACACCAAAGAAAAGGAGGCTTCTTGCACACCAGATAAGGAAATATGCGCAAAAGGTTTACATTTTTGAGGTATCGCCTTTTCAGATCGATGAGTTGCGTAAGGTTATGAGCATGAACCAGATAATGGTCCAGGGATTTTCCGTAGTGCTTGAGGAATTGCATCCTGATACGATCTATGTCGATGCTGCAGATGTGAATGCAGCAAGGTTCGGGACGAACCTGAAGGCGCAATATGCACAGAGATTCCCTGAAAAGGCAAAAGAGCTGTCTGTGGTTTCTGAACATCAGGCTGATGCCATATACCCGATAGTATCTGCGGCTTCCATTGTCGCAAAGGTTAGGAGAGATGAGCTAATAAAGGAACTGGAAAAGGAAATTGGAGTCGATCTTGGAAGCGGCTACCCGTCAGATCCGAAAACACGTCAGTTCCTGGAGAGCTGGAGCAGAGAGTATGGTACTCTGCCGGATTTTGTCAGACGTTCGTGGAAGACCGCTCTGAACGTTCTAAAAGAAACATAGCTTCACGCTGACCCAGTTATGTGATCAGCCATGGAGAGGAACACCTTAAGTCCATCCTTTGAGCCAAGAATATCCTCTGAAGCTCTTTCTGGATGTGGCATCATCCCCAGTACATTACGGGTGGTGCTGACAATACCTGCAATGTTCTCCTGTGAACCATTGGGATTTGCCTCATCGGTAACGCGGCCTTTCGCATCCACATATCTGAAAACTACAAGATCATCATGTTCCATCTGAGCCAGGGTAGCCTCATTGGCATAGAAGTTGCCTTCCCTATGAGCTATGGGGATACGCACCACTTCGCCTTTCCTGAAACTGGAGGTGAACGGAGTTTCAGTGCTTTCCACACGTAGGTGGGTAGACTGACATTTGAACTTGGGGTACATGTTGGTTGTAAGGGCACCTGCAAGCAGGCCAGATTCTGTAAGTATCTGGAACCCATTACATATACCAAGGACCGGCTTACCCTCAGCGGCCAGTCTTTTCACTGACTCCATAATGGGAGTGCGGGCTGCTATTGCACCTGCCCTGAGGTAATCACCATACGAAAAACCACCTGGGATCACCACACCTTCAAAACCAGAGAGATCATCTTCCTTATACCAGACAAGTCTTGCATCCAGACCCACAACATCCTGCAGGACATGGAGCACATCCTGATCACAATTACTCCCGCCAAACTGGATTATGGCAACGGTCATCAGATCTCCCTCAAGGTGATGGTGTAATTGTGTATTATTGGATTCGCAATGAGCTTCTCACACATCTGTTCCACATTTTCCCTTGCCTCATGCATGCTATTTGACTCAAGAGCAATAGTATATTTCTTTGAGGTCTTCACACTTTCCGGGAAATATCCCAGGTGTTCCAATGCTCTTTTAATTGTAGTACCCTCCGGGTCAAGCATACCGGATTTTAGCTCAATGATAACATCAGCTTCATATTTCATTCTATATCCTCGGTTGGTTTAGTTGCTATAGTATGACAGATCACACAATTAAAAATAACGCTTTATGGTCCTGTCCTCAGGGAACGCTCTGCCTGTATCAGCCTCTGCAAAGAAGTGATATGTGTAAGGATAACGATCAGGAAGATCGCCGGTACTAGATATCCGGTGAACGCACCTAGGACAAGAAGTATCATCCTCTCCGGCCTTTCAGCAATACCAACATCCATAGATCTAGCTCCAGCGGCTTCTGAACGAGCCCTTGTATAACTGACAAGATAAGAGCCAATAAGCCCAAGGGAACACCAAAGCCAATCTGGAACAAGGAACAAAGGATATGGAACTATATTCCCGTTGATAAGGCCAGAAATGATGCCTACAAAGATAATGGCATCTGCATAGCGATCACATACTGAGTCCAGCACAGCTCCAAAAGATGTCATTCTGTTGGAAGCCCGGGCCACTGCTCCATCAAGTATATCAAAGATGCCGCTGATAAGAATGAACACTCCTCCTAGTACCACATAACCTCTGGCGAAGATCATAGCTGTCACAATACTTACAGCGAGACCTATAATAGTAAGTAGGTTAGGAGAAATGGGTATTCTTTTGGCTAGAGGCAATAAAGAATTTCTAATATTATCTTTTAACTTGCTGAAAATGATGCATTCCTCATTTATCCTTAAGCGTTTTGACAATATATTATTTTAGTCATCTGCTATGAATGAAAGTAAAATACTGTATAAACTTGTTCTATGATGAGTATGAGTATTATTATATTGTAGAGTATAGAAAACATTAAATATGTGCTCAGGAAACTTTTATCTGATGCTGGAAGAAAAATGATGGTACATCCATCCGGGGTCTGATATGATCAAACACCAGCAAGAGGTAAAAATATGAGACCTGAGCGTAAGATGGTGCTTTGCGAGAACGGCAATATAGTAATGAGGCAGATCGTCCTATCTTATAGAAAAGATAATGGGGAAGAGATCTTTTTACTGGACGCAGAAGCTGTGGTAGAGGAAAGGCCAAATTACCGGATCGCTGATGAGCTTTATAGGCGCATGGAAGAGAATTTCATAAATATTGGTTTGCTCAAAAGGGTGGATATGACCTTTATGAGCGATGATATGGTAAGGGAGCTCATACTGAAGAAGCATGAAAAGGAAGAAAGGTTCCTAAACGCTGGTGCAGAAAGAGGGTTCAAACTTGCAGATGACATAGATCCGGATGATATATTAAGGTTCTATGCTTCATTGACCCCTGAGGAGAGGACCCGGCTTAGCTGTAACCCTTGATCTTGGAAACTTTTCCACAGCTGCATTTGCTGTGCTAAAACAAGACATATTATTAGCAAGGACCGCATTTATCCTGCTGATCCGAAAGATACTGGCAGGAGCAAGAAAATGTGCGGTATTACTGGTTTTTTTAACAGGGAGAATGCTGTTGAACTCACTATCAGAGCGTTGGGTATTTTGTCCTACCGTGGAAAGGACGGTACAGGCGCTGCAGGGTCAGGCTGGGTGGAATATACGGATGTGCCTGAGAAACTATGCCTTCCATATGTGAACAATATCATTGGTCACGTCCGGCATACTAGGGCAAGTCCTACCAGACAGAGACAGCCTCTTGTTTACAAAGGCATCTTTGCATCTAATTGTGAGATATACAACTGGAAAGAGCTGGCAGCAACTTATCGGATCGATGCTTCCAATGGTCCGGACCTGTTTGTAAAGCTCGTGGAGCAAAGGCTCCATGATGAAAATACAAATGCCTCTGATCCCATAGCAATAATGCAAAATATCTGTGATGCTCTGGATCTGCTGCAGGGTGTGTATGCTTTCGCCTACTGGCTGGAGGATGTGGTTTATATTGCACGGGATATCATCGGTCTGAAGTCTCTATGGTATAGTTCTTCAAAGGGCTTTGCCTTTGCCTCAGAGAGAAAGGCACTGAAATCAGTAGGTTATACAGAAATAAAAGAGCTGGACCCAAGGGAGGTACTGGCGTATGATATCAGGAGTGGAACAGTGCATCGTTGCACCCGTGATTTCTTTTCCATTATACCGCAACATGAAGGTACTTTTGAGCAAATTGCAGAACAGGTGCAACTGTTGCTGGAAAATGCTGTAAAGGTCCGTTTTCCTGATGAGCCTTTCGGGATACTGTTCTCGGGCGGCCTTGATTCTACTATCCTGGTCTATATGTGCAAGAAACTTGGAAAGATCCCAGGAAAGGACTTCAAATGTTACAGTGTCGGTCTCATGGGCATGCAGGAACCACCGGATATAGAATATGCTCGTTGGGTGGCACAGACATTGGGATTTACACTTGTGGTGCATCAGATAGATCTGGAACAGGTGGAAAAATATCTGAAAACTGTAGTACCCCTCGTGGAGGATACTAATGTTCCCAAAGTCGGGGTAGCGCTTACCATGTACGCCGCCTGCAAGGCTGCAATGGAGGATGGGATGCGTGTGATGTTCTCAGGCTCAGGTGCAGACGAACTGTTCGCAGGATACGACAGACATAAGCGTTCCACAGATATCAGCAGGGACAGTTATACCGATATTTTGAACATCTATAAGAAGAACACATACAGAGACGATGTTGTGTCCATGTACCACAACATCGAGCTGTGTGTGCCCTATCTTGATAAAAGGCTCGTGGAATATGGTCTGAGGATACCTCCACAGTTCAAGATAAATGCTGCCGGGAATAAGCTCATCCTGCGCAGGGTCGCAGAGAAACTTGGTATACCTGCACAGTTCACATGGAGAAAGAAACAGGCTGCTCAGTATGGTAGCAGGTTCGATAAGGCCATAGATAAGCTTACTAGAAGAGCGGGATACAAGACCAAGACCGCTTACTTGGAACAGTACTATCATCCTGATCTGAAACTAGGGGTGTTGTTCAGTTCAGGCAAGGACTGTAATTATGCCATATACCTCATGCAGCAGCAGAGCTATGCCATTGAATGCCTGATCACCATAAAAAGCATCAATCCTGATTCCTATATGTTCCACACGCCCAATATCGACCTGGCACAATTACAGGCTGAGGCCATGGGTGTTCCTCTGATAGAGCAGATCTCCCAGGGTGAGAAGGAAACCGAACTGGAGGACCTGAAAAAGGCCATATACCGTGCCAAGCAGGAATTTGGTATCGAAGGAGTCATCACAGGCGCTTTGTACTCTAATTATCAACGGGAAAGGATCGAGCGGATATGCGACGAGCTGGGACTCAAAGTATTTTCGCCCTTGTGGCATATTGACCAGGAAAAAGAGATGAGGCAACTGCTTGCCCTGGGCTTCAGGTTCATTTTCAGCAGTGTGGCAGCCTATGGCTTGAGCAGTAAATGGGTCGGGCGCATCATTACTGAAAACGATATCGAGCACCTGGTGAAACTCAATGAGAAGATCGGGCTCAATGTTGCCGGCGAGGGGGGAGAGTTCGAAAGCTTCGTAGTGGACGCACCTATGTATAAAAAGAGAATAGAGGTCCGTGAATTCGAGGTGATCGAACTAGACGAATACACAGCTAAGGCCGTGATCACAGATGCAGTACTAGTGGATAAGGCAGATGAATGATATTTTTCAGTCTGTACATGTTTTCAATGGCCCGACCTCATCATCATAAGTATCAACATATTCAATATATTCATAATGTTTATATATTCGAAAGGCCAACTTCTGAGTAAAGATCCCTGTAGCCTGCAATCAAGGCCAAAAGGACATACATCCTTGATGAGGGAGATGATCTAAAAACGGAGGGAAATAAAGTGAAATATTCCAAATTGCCAAGGATCATGCTACTGACAATAGCCGTGATCGGCTTAATGTCCGTGGCAAGTGCCTGCGAGATATGCGGTTCTAAGTATGAACAGGTTGGAGATAAGCAAGTTCCTGTTGCGGGTTGGACGATCCATCTACAAAAAATGGTGGACAATGAATTTGTCCCTGTAGCTACAACAACCACAAATGAATTTGGACAATACTGTTTTAGCGAAGCCGATGGTAACCTGCTTCCAGACAGTAAGACCAAGAGTGTATTTGGGACCTATCGTGTTTACGAAGAGGTCAGAGATGGATGGGCACAGCTTTTCCCAGCAGCTGGCTACTATGAGATAACATTAAGTGCAGGAAGTGAAGGAGTAAAAGTGGTCCAGAACCTGGATTTCGTGAACAAGCGTAATGTATACTGCCCTGATAAACCCTCTGGGTAGCACAAAGCACACAAGGAGAACACTGCTGTGTTGAAAAAGGCAACTGTGCAACCTAAAAAACATGTGATGGCAGCAAAGGCACAAGTGCCGCAGTTAAAATGCTCCCACTCTAAGCATGACAAAAAACACGGCAAAAAGATCTAACTGTTTACTCATCTACTGGTAGTAGATGAATTCGATGACCTTCAAATCCATGATAAGCCCGGGATCCAATCCCGGGATCTTTTTTACAAATGTTCCATGGGAAACATCAGCACATATACAACTATTTAATAATGTGAACAGTAGAGAGATCGAAAGCCTTCCAGAGGACATTTGCAGCATTTACAATGCTGCGTTAACCCGGTACAGCTGTGAGCACCCTTGCAAAAGTGATAGCAAGAACTAATGTATCTTTGGTCAATAGCTGCTATTGCTATCAGAGTTGCCTTCGTCCTTCAAATACTCCTCAGCATCAGTATTATTCCAGACATCATTATATGGTTCACTAGAACGATCAGCCAGGTTCCCTTTTTTTATCAGGATCAATTTGTTGTCTTCAACTTCTATAATGATCTCATCGTTTACTGACAGGTCCATTTTTTTGATCACATTTTCCGGAAGTTCTATTTTATGGCCACTGGTGAGCCTGACACTTACTCTCATCTTTTTATCTTTTTGAATAAGGATATAACCCCTTAAATATTTTATTGATAACATCTTTCATATCGATCAATGATCTCTCACAGATCAGAGCTTACTTAGCGATGATCATTTGGTCATAGCATTATGCATAGCTTGAAAAAGTGATCTGGCAGCCACTCTTACATTCTCTTCACTGTCCATACCGGACCTCCATCCCAACGCTTTTAGTTTTTCTATGGAGAGCATCATTTTCGGAACGTCTCCTTTCCAGCCCTGAGAGCCTCCCGTGTATTTGAATTCGGGTTCCAGTCCCATTTCTTCAGCTAATATTTCACCAATACGGGAGGCTGAAATGGTATCCTCGGAGCCGATATTGAAGATATTGACCTGCTCGTTGCTCTTGAGGACAACGAGCATCATGGCATCCACGCATTCTCTTACATGCAGATAAGATTTGGATTGTTTCCCATCGCCCAGGATCTCCAAGTGAGCTGGGTCATTTTTGAGCTTATGGATAAAGTCCACTATGATACCATGTGTCCCGCGATCACCTATTATATTGGCAAATCTGAAGATCCATGATCTCATATCAAAAGTATGGCAATAGGCTGTGATCATCGCCTCACAGGCCAGCTTGGATGCCCCGTACATGGAGATCGGTATCAGAGGACCATAGTTCTCAGGGGTAGGAATGATATTGGCTTGTCCATATATAGTGGACGAGGAAGTAAAAGCGATTTCTTTCACATGATGCTTATGCATGGCGTCCAGAAGATTATATGTGGCCAGGATGTTCTGGTCAAAAAGCACCTGGGTATTAGAAGCCCCTATCCTTACATCCGGATTAGCTGCCAGGTGAAAGACCTGATCCACATCACTGCATACCCTGCGGATCTGATCGGGCTGGAGCAGGTCTCCATTGATGAAACTGAAATGTGGATCATGTAGATGATGCATAATGAAGTCCTTTTTACCTGAGCTCATGTTATCAAATACCACCACTTCATGGCCATCGGTCAGAAGCCTGTCCACGACATGACTACCAATAAATCCGGCACCACCCGTAACAAGCACTTTTTTAGATGAACCTGATCTCATCCTACCACCATCCAAAAAAACATAATCTTACTCCAAATATAATACAATATAATATAATAATATAACATAATAATATATATGTATAAATGTTCTGAACAACGCTCGCAGAAGTAAGCGATCTTAAGATCACAGGAAGGAAAAGTAGAATATGATCGGAAGAGACTGGAGCTGCTCAGATCATTCCCTTCAATCTTTCAACAAGCTCCTGCTGGATACAGGCAGTACGGTCCCCTCCGCATACCATGCCACGGATACCTATGATATCCGGCTGGATGCGTTCGAGCACAGGGAGGTCTTCGAACTTGAGACTACCCGCAAGGGCTGATTCCAAGCCCAATTCACGGGCAGAGGTAGTGAATCGGATAAGCTCGTCCTCGGACATGAACTCAAAGGTGGAACGGCCATCCTTGATCCCCGTATCAACCATGACCACGTCCACACCGGCCTTTGCACCAACGGCAGGAAGCAGGAAAGGAGAAATGGAGTTTATGCGCTCGTGATCAGAATATCCTGATGCAACAACCTTTTTTGAGGGATCAAGGTCCTTGACAGCTCTGTTGATATTAGTAAGCATATCCAGAGCTTGATCCTCGGTCTGTATATCAAAAAGACCGACCTTTACATACTGAGCACCTGCAACCGCAGCTCCCAAGGCTGCCAGGGATGCTGTTCCGGGCTTATAATTAAAATCACCGATCGTTGCACTTATAGGCTTCTTGGAACCTATGGCCTCTTTCACTGATCTGATGACCCAGGGGAAGTTGGCACCCAGTGAACCCTCTTTTGGGTTCTTCACATCAATGATGTCAGCACCACCCTTATATGCAGCGATAGCCTCTTCTTTGTTAATTGGGCTGACTAGTAGTTTCATGTTAATGACCTCTATTTTATAGCATGAGAATGTCTATCAGTTAATATATGTTTCGTATCGTTTTTGTACTGGACTTATATAATATGCATGTGGTTCACGCTCAGGGCGGAAACCGGAAGAAATACCGGCCTGTACATCTGACAAGCCGCATCTGTAGCACCTCAGAACCTTTAAGGCTCTTAGAAGAAACAAAGCCAAAAGAAGTCTACATTGCAGACCTCAATATATTGCAGGGAGAAGGGTGTCACAATACCAATTTCGCAACGATCGAACAAATATCCTCCAGGGTCGATACGATGCTTGACCCAGGCATATCCTCGCTTGAAGAGGCGATGGAGGCAACCCTTCTTGCAGATACCGTCATCATTGGAACCGAGACCGCATCTCTTAAGACCATAAAAGAAATTGCTGCTGCTTTGCCAGGTAAAGTGAACGTTAGCATTGATAAAAAGCACGGGAAAGTACTTACGTCCGATCCTCTCATGCCTCAAGAACCCGCCGACGTCGTGCAAGCGCTTAATGGTCTCAATATTCGGAATATTATCATTCTTGACATGGACAGAGTTGGCACATCCAGAGGAGTGGATTCACAATTCTTAAGTAACATCGTTTCCATCTCTCATCACCATGTGCTTCTAGGTGGCGGTGTGAAAGATATCCACGATGTCGAGGTCCTTGAAAGCATAGGTATAAAAGGTGCTCTTGTGGCAACTGCACTGCACAATGGTTCAATACCGTTGCACATGGCACAGCAATAACGAGGATAAAGGTGATATAATTGGAAGAGATCGATACCACATCTGATACAAGGTCTGAGATAACAATAGAAGAAGGCTTTGCAGAGATTAAAATGGGAGGTGGATGGTTCTTAACCATTAGCCTTGCTACAAGTGAGAAATATGACAATGATTACGTAGAGATAGCAAAAGAGCGGGCAGGCCAGAAAAGGGGTCGTTTCAACCTCAATCCCAAATATATAAGGGACCTGGGCGAAACCCTCATCAAGTTCGCTGATGCTAACGACCTGTGATCCTTAGGGCTGGGAACAGGAAAAGGTCGATTTCGAACAACCGTCTATGAGGCCTTGCCCATGCTTTATTCCTGGCCTTCTATTGCATGAGCAATGGTCCTGAACACATCTTCTTTTACTTCATCCAAGGGCCTGTCAGCATTGATCACAACGAATCTTGAAGGCTCATCCGCTGCAAGGCGCAGGTAATTGCTGCGTACCTTTTTCAGGAACTCTATCTTCTCGAACTTAGAGCGTTCACCACGTTCACCACAGCGTTTTACAGCGACCAGGGGGTCAATGTCAAAGAGAACGATCAGATCTGGTTCTATGGTCCATCCTTTATGAAGGGAACGTATCCAATCCAATGGTTCGTCAAACAGACCTGCAAGGGTAGCGCCCTGGTAGGCGCATCTGCTCGCAGAATAACGATCTGATATAACATTTGACCCGCTTTCAAGAGAAGGACGAATGAGCCTGGAAATATGGTCAGCATGATCTGCCAAAAAGAGCATGAGTTCCGCTATGAGGTCCGTATCGCTGCGAAGGGCACGGTTCACAGCATCACCGATCCAGCTTGTAGTAGGCTCCCGGGTAAAGACATACCCTGAAAACCTTTTTTCATTCTTTATTAACTGGCATACAGTAGACTTGCCGGAGCCATCAATACCTTCTAAAGTGATCAGTTTGCCTCTCATTCAATGAGTGTCAATAAAGGCAGGACCTGTTATTATACATGACCGTTCAGATGCGATCGGTATTCCCGCTTCCACACTGCGGGCAATTCACCTCGAAGAGGTCAGGGTCCGACTCAAATACATGCTCACATGAGGCACATTTGAAATATACCATAGACTGGTCGATCTCGATCATAATTTCACTAAATTAAAATACACAAAAAATATATAAATACATCGGGTGCGCTTTATGAGAACCCGTGTTTCTTGTACAGATATTTTTCAAGCTCTATAAGGAAGAACACTGTGCTGGAAACCACTACTATCATCAGCCAGTCCACAGCAAGAAGAGGAGCTGTGGAAAAAACAGAGTTCAGAGAGCTATTATACGTTATCATCAGCTGGAGCGATAAAACTATACCGATACCCAGCAGCATGTACTTGTTGGATAGCAGATCTTTATGGACATACTCATACATTGACTTGGAATTGAACAAATAGAATATCTGGAAGAACACGATGGTGTTCAGAGCAACCGTGCGTGCTGCAGCAAGGTCCCCTTCTCTTCCCATTTTCAAAAAGAACGTAAGATAAGCCCCTGCAACGATCAACAAAGATACGAATACGATCCTCCTCTTGATCAGAGGAACGAGGATCGATTCATCAGGTGGTCTTGGCGGCTTTTTCAGTATACCTCTTTCCTTTGGCTCCATAGTGATGGGAACACCAAGCCCGATAGCTGTTACTGTATTGAGCCAGAGGATCTGCAGAGGCACCAGAGGCAATGTGATCCCCAGTAATACTGCAATAACTATAGATAGTCCCTGTCCGCCGTTCGTAGGCAGTGTCCATAGTATGACCTTCTGTATCTTGCTGTAGACATCCCTGCCTTCTTCGATGGCTGCCACAATGGATGAGAAGTGATCGTCTGCCAGCACCATGTCCGAAGCTTCTTTTGCCACCTCTGTGCCTGTTAGTCCCATGGCTACGCCGATATCTGCTGTTTTAAGGGCAGGTGCATCATTGATCCCATCTCCTGTCACGGCCACGATCTCACCTTTTTTCTGAAGTAGTTTTACTATTCTCAGTTTATCTTCAGGAGAGGTGCGTGCGAACACAGAAACAGATTCCAGTTTCTCACTCAGGTGCTCATCTGACATTTTCTCCATATCGCTTCCTGATATCGCACCTGCAGATCCTATGCCAATTTTCTTTGCGATGGCATGAGCGGTCTTCAGATGATCCCCAGTGATCATTATTACTCGGATACCTGCAGTTTTGCACTTTGCTATGGCCTCCGTCACATCATTCCTTGGGGGGTCCATCATACCCTGCAGCCCCACAAATACAAGACCATCTATATCCTCTGCCTCAATGCCTGTTACATCCTTAGGGACGTTCCTGTATGCCATTGCAAGGACCCTCAAAGCGCCTGAGGCCATCTGCTCAGCAGCCTGCATAATACCTTCCGTATCTACAGGAACAAGGTCTTTTCCGTCAAACTGTGAGATACACAAGCCAAGGATCGTTTCAGGGGAGCCCTTTACATAGATTATCCGTGAACCGTCTTCTTTTTCATGCAGTGTTGCCATGAACCTTTGTTCCGGTTCAAAGGGGACCACATCCTTGCGTGGAAGATAGAACTCACCGGCCTTAAGGCCAGATACAAGGAGGGCACCTTCTGTAGGGTCACCATCGATGCTATCTGTCCCATTGAAAGAAGCATCATTGCAGAGAACACCCGCCTTGAGGGTTTCCACCAGAGCTTTATCCTGAAGCGGGTCAACCTCAGACCCGTCAAGAAAGAAGTTACCTTTAGGCGAATACCCTTCACCTGTTAGAATATAGGTCTTGCCCGCTGCGTACACCTGTGTTACTGTCATCTGGTTCCTTGTGAGGGTACCGGTCTTGTCGGTACAGATCACAGTGGCACTTCCCAGGGTTTCCACTGCAGGTACCGTACGGATGATCGTATTCCTTGCAGCCATCCTGTTGACACCTATGGCCATGGAGATGGTAATGACTGCAGGCAGCCCTTCCGGGATAGCAGCAACTGCAAGGCTTACAGAAGCCATGAACACTTCCACAGAATCATATCCTTGCACAAGGCCCACAGCAAAGGTAAGTGCCGCAATGGCTACGATAACAACAGAGAGGTTGACACTGAGCCGTGCCATCTTACGCAACAGTGGGGTCGATATATCTTTGCTTTCCCTGATAAATTCGGAGATCCTGCCTATCTGTGTATCATTACCTGTTGCTACAACGATACCCTTTGCCTGACCCTGGGAAATGATAGTTCCTGCAAAAGATATGTTCTTCTGGTCCCCAAAAGAGACACATCCAGTGGTAATGGTAGCGGTGTTCTTTTCCAAGGGTACGGATTCTCCAGTGAGGAGCGATTCATCTGCCCTCAGGTTCTTTGTATAGAACAGGCGCAGATCTGCAGGCACTCTGTCCCCGGCCTCAAGCAGTACCACATCGCCCACCACAAGTTCCCTGCTTGGTAGCACCATACTGACCCCATCTCTTAATATCCGTGCCTCAGGTACCAGTAGCTTAGACAGTGATTCCAGAGCATTCTGTGCCTTACCTTCCTGTATGGAACCGATGATGGCATTTGCCAGCACCACCAATGCAATGACCGCTGCATCTGCATACTTTCCAAGGAACAAAGTAATGACCGCAGCTATCAGCAGCAGGTAGATAAGAGGACTGGCAAACTGTTTAAGAAAACGATAAACTGGCCCATGTTCTTTCTTGGCAGCTACCTCATTATAGCCATCCCTTGCAAGCCTTATACTGGCTTCTTCATTGCTCAGGCCATCCGGGCTGCTCCCAAACAATGAAAAGACATCTTCAGCTGAAATGGCGCACCATTTTTCTTCTCCCATAAAAATAAAGAACCGTCCAAAAGATAAATAATTTACTTGATATGTATATACAATACCTTTCCTGTTAAGGGGAAATGTACATGACGAACATTGGTGTGATCATAAGAGGCAAGTATGGTAAAAGGCTGATAGATACCATACTTAGTAAAACCGATCTGGGAGTGACCTTTGCTGAGGTTCCTGAGCATCTTCCGGAGTTCATTGACGAGCCGGATGAATTCCTTGAGAAGTTGCATCTGGATGAAAAAGTGTTCAACACAGAGATCCTGATAACATATTCCCTGCATCCAGACCTCACATATGCCATAGCCAAACTTGCCGGCAGGCATGGGGTCCGAAGCCTTATCGTGCCCGGAGGTGCATCAAAAGCTCCTGTCCGGGAACTAGAACAAATATCGCAGGAATATGGCATGTACATAGAAGTGGAGGATATCTGCTGCACCCTCAGTGAGGATCCTGCTATATGTGAACTCACAAACAAATTGTCACGTCCATTGCTTGAGATCACTGCTCATGAAGGAACGGTCGATGAGGTTAAAGTAATTCGTGGAGCACCCTGCGGCAGTACCTGGCACATGGCAGAAGGGCTGAGAGGTCTGTCGTTAAAGGAAGCACCTGCAAAGGCAGGACTTCTTATTCAGCAGTATCCATGTCGCGCTGTAAGAGGTAACAAAGGAGGCATCCATGAATCTGCACAACTGCACAAAGATGCTGTTCTGAAGGCCATTGAAAGGGCAGCCCTTAAAAAATAATGTTGGAAAAGGAACATTAGTTTTTTGTGCAACTCCCTCTTTATAGATTAAGGATGAAGAACGCCGAAGTTGTAAAGCGCCTGTATGAAATGGCAGAGATGCTGGAGTTCAAAGGGGAGAATGTTTTCAAGATAAAGGCATACCAGAAAGCTGCACGACATATAGAGGAGCTGGAAGAGGACTTAAATGTCTTGCTAAAAAAAGATGAACTTGGTAGCATTCCCGGTGTGGGGGAAGCGATCGAATCAAAGATCAGGGAGATGCTTGGAACAGGCACATTCAAAGCCTATGAGGAGATCAGAAAAACAATACCTGAAGAAATAGAAGAGATCACTGCCGTAAAGGGGATAGGTCCCAGGACCGCGTATCTTTTGTACACGAAACTAGGTGTGAAAGATCTAAAAGGGCTGATCAAAGCTGCAGAAGAACACCAGATACGCAGGATCCCGGGGATGGGTGTAAAAAGGGAAGAGAATATCCTTATTGCAGCTAAAAGGCAGCTTACAGAAGGTAATATCAGAAGGTTCCCCCTGGGTGTGGCATTGCCTATAGCCGAAGAAATATCCAGGAAGCTCGCTGATGGGAGAACGATCAGGGAGGTCCGGATAGCCGGCAGCATAAGGCGATGGAAGGATGTTGTAGGGGATATTGATCTGATAGCCCGTTCAGATGAGCCGGAAAAGGCCATGGAAGCTTTTACCTGTATGGACAATGTGCAGGAGGTGCTGGAGAAGGGAAATAACAAGGGTTCAGTGATATATAAGGGAAACATCCAGGTAGACCTGAGGATAGTTAAAGATGATGCATTCGGTTCCATGCTCCAGCATTTCACAGGCTCGAAGGAACACAATATAAAATTGCGCAAGATAGCCCTTGCAAAAGGTCTGCATCTCAGTGAATACGGACCACAGGACGCTGAAACAGGAACACAGTTCCCTTTTTCTGCAGAAGAGCAACAGTATGAGATGCTAGGACTTCAGTTCATTCCACCTGAACTGCGTGAGGATAGGGGAGAAATAGAAGCAGCAATGGAAAAAAAGATTCCCCGGCTTATAGAGATCAGTGATATCAGGGGTGACCTCCATGTCCATTCCAACTGGAGCGATGGTAAGAACAAAATGGAAGAAATGGCTCTTGCAGCAAAGGCACTTGGGTATGAATATATAGCTATCACTGACCACTCCAGGTCGTCCAGGATTGCAAACGGCCTTTCAGAAAAGAGGTTACTGGACCATATCAGGGCAATAGAGGAACTTAACGAAAACATTGAAGGCATACACGTACTTTCAGGTACGGAATGTGATATACTTCCCGATGGAACGCTTGACTACAGAGATGAATTGCTGGAACAGCTTGACATTGTTGTGGCTGCTGTGCATGGTGCTGTAGAACAGGATAGTAGGACCATGACAAAAAGAATAATAGCTGCACTGGAGAATGAACATGTGCATATCCTTGCACATCCCACAGGCCGGAAATTTGGAAAGAGGCTGCCCTTTGAAATGGATATGGAGGCTGTCATGGACACAGCTCTTGAGTTTGGGAAAATCCTGGAAATAAATTCTTCTCCTCAAAGACTTGACCTGAATGACAAATATGCAATGATGGCCATGAAAATGGGAATAAGGCTTGCCATCAACACAGATGCCCATTCCCCGGGCCAGTTCGCCAATATAAGATATGGGGTTGGTACTGCAAGAAGAGCCTGGATCAAGCCCGCAGATGTGGTGAACACCTTTGATCTAAAGAAGCTTTGCAAGCTCTTAGACATTCTCTGACAGGACGAAGGAATAATAACAGCTTTCTTATATACATGTACATAAATATAAAAATTAAAAGATAGTCGTTAGTTGGAATATATCAACTATTCCACGGAACGTGTCCAAATGACCCATTGTTCCGACCCTGTCCAGTTATCACAGGAAATGGCTATCCATATGCAATATATGACTATTCACAGGTGGTCGTATGAATAACAGAAAGCTGAACAGACATGAAAGGGCAATAATAAAGCATCAGATAGAGTTCAAAAAAGAGAAAATGAAACAGGAAAAGAGGAACAGTGGTCATTACTGACCAAAAGCGGAAAAAACAACCCTGTAGTCATCATCTGGTATTCCTGACCATTAATACAATGTCCATAGGAAGAGTAGACCCTTCCTACATACTTATTTTCCTGACTGGAGTTTTATACGCTGGGCAAGGATACATTTTCCTCCTCTTCTGCCTCCAAGAGGATTGAAGGTCGTTCCCAGGGAATTCATGCATCTGGCCATGACGGCAGCACCTCTTGCCAGACCATCGTCCACAAACACAACATTTTCATCTATTTTTCCATCGATGCCCAGCTCTTCAAGATATTTAAGGATAAGCTTTGGCTTATCACCAGTGATCCCAGCACGTCCGGTGATACCTATCGCAGTGTTCTCAAAAACAAGTCCTTGTTCTTGTGCTACTTTTACAAGCCTTTGCACAACACGGGCCATTACATCATCTATTACAGAGAACAGGAAGTTAAGGCCGTGCTTCTCATTGATCTCGGCACCTATTGCCATAAGCTTGTCCATATCTGAGCCATTAACACCTACATCACAGCCTATGAGCACAACACCTATCTCCTCTGCAGCCAGAGGGTTCACCGGCACGCTCCCGTATCTTTTAAAGTCCGGAGGCACTTTCTCAATACGTATATACTGCTGGACCTTTTCTGAGTATTCCTTTATTTGTTTACCTTTCAGCATGAGCGTAATTTTTCCAAGGGTTTTGTTCTGAGCGATCTCAAGAGCGGTACCATTCTTGTCATCGACCTTGCCTGTACCTTTGATAAGTGCGTCCGGTATAGCACCAGCATAACCACAGAAGTTGCCAATGGTCTTTGCATAGGGTAGTTCCTGTCCTATGATCCTTCCATCCAGTGTGGTACCGAAGTCGATGGAGATACATGGGTTACGGAAATCCACATCTACCCATTTTGCACCCTCCTTGATGCCTGCTGCTGCAAGTTCACCTTCCATTTCGTTAGCCACGATCTCCACACCTGTAGCTCCTTTTGGAGGTGTGACACTGGCGACGGCCCCATCAAAGGAAACCTTTTCCAGTTTAGTGTATTTGCGGAATTTTTCAGGCATATTGAATATTGACATAGGAGGTGTCATACGATTAGGAGGTACACCTGCCAGGAGACAGCCATCAGCCAGTGCCTTGATGAACTCACCCACTTCCTCGGGTGCAGCAAAACCTGCCACTACGCCTGTGGAGCGTACCACAAAGTGAATGTCCGTCTTTATGTCAAGATTTGCCATATCCACTGCTTTGAGAAGCGTATCCCTTACAAGTTCGGCAATGGATTGCCGTGTAAGCTCCACACCACTGAGGGTCCGGCCAAATATCTCCTCACCAGGTTTAGGTGCCCTCACATCACGGGTCATGGTGACGACCTTGTTGATCAGGCGTGTTTTTCCATCTTCAAGGTTCGTGGCCGTGAGAATACATTTGGTAGTGGTGTTGCCTACCTCCACCGAAGCGACAATGAAATAGGCAGTGGATCCTGACTTCAGCTCAATCAGACGTACTGAAGGACTTTCGACGATTCTTGGTCTATAACCCATATTACAAGCTCCTGTCCATGATCGATAGATCAACTAATGAATAGCTTTAATCTTTGTAAAAGCAAATGTTTCGGTAATGCTCCCGAAATGCGATCAACTAAATTACCCTGCCTGAAGACGATCAGTGTGGGAATGCTTGATATTCCCAAACTCTGTGCGGTCATGGGATTCTGGTCCGTATCCAGCTTACCAAACACGATCCTGCCCTGCAGTTCTGAGGCAAGCTGATCGATGATGGGAGATAACATACGGCAGGGACCGCACCACTGTGCCCAGAAATCCACCACAGTCAGAGGATACTGTGATATGAACCGATCAAAACTGATATCTGTCACGATCACTGGTTCAGCCGGATATTGACGTGCTTCAAGGGAGCGCTGCAGTTCCTGAAGCCTTTTTTTCCTGATAGCTTCCAGTTCATCCATCTTACTCATCTTTGAATGATTTGTTCCATTATGTTAAAAGCATGATCTTGTAGTGTTATTTTTGATCAACACCGACAATATGTCGCTTTAGGAAATAAAGTTTTGCATGGTTGTGCTAATATCGCACACAACGATCCATATCATGCCCACTCCGTAACATGCATCTGAAAGGAATTGAGAATATAGATAAAAGGGTCTGATCACATGCACATATCCCTCTCCCTATATATTTTAGAAGATACAAAATAGTCAGTGATATGTACACCTGGACAATAGAAAGACTGCTGGGTTTGGAACCCTATGAGTTCGAGGAGTTGCTTGGCCATTTATTCGTAAGGATGGGATACAAAGCAGAAGTCACCCAGCGGTCAAGGGATTCAGGAGTGGATATCATTGTTTCCATTGAGAACTTTGGCCTGTCCCACACGTGGGCCGTACAGGTCAAACGCTATGCTGAACCGGTGGGTGTAAAAGAAGTGAGGGAATATAGCAGCCTGCGCTACAGAGATAACATTGACGGGGTCATTATAGCCACTACATCGGGTTTTACGAAAGATGCACAAAAAGAGGCCTCAGAGCACAACGTGAAACTGCTTGATGGTTCACTGCTTGTGAAGATGCTGGAGCATTATATGCCTGAGGACCCGAACAGAAGGCTACAGCAGCGTGCTCTGTCTGAAGACCGGGGGACCGGGGTCCTTGAAGGCACCGTTCTCAAAAAAGGAGAAAGGCCACTAGGGGAGACTGAAGTGTTCTTCAGGGGTGAGAGGGTAATAATGACTTGTACCAACAAACGCATCTTTCTGATAAAAAATATAAGTTCTCTCCTCTCTAAAAGAAGGGAGGTGCTTTACTCGATTGAGGTAAAGGACCTGCTGGGATGGGCACGTGGGACATCGTTCCTGTACCTGGTCATGGCAGGCAGACAGATAACGGTACTGAGCGTACGGACCAGGAAACCAGAACATGCAACAAAGATGCTGGAATGCCTTAGGCAGGAATACATACGGGGAGAACATTTGGAGAAGTTCGAAAGAACAAAGGATGAGTTCATAGTGCTTACAAACAAGAGAATAGCAAAGATCCATCTTTCAGGCAGTGCAGAGGAAATGAGCCTGAAAAACATACTGGGTACTGAGATAAAGGGCAGTGGTCTTTTGAGCCGGAGTAAACTCTTCCTCATTGGAAATATGAAGGAAAATACCCTTTCTGAAATCGACTGCGCAGATCCCGCATCGTGGAAGGATGCCATAGAAGCGGCTATCAGGGTGAGTTGAATTCATGAAAGAGATAAATCAGGGATCAGAGAAGGTAACTTTCTTATCTGATAAGAAAGAAGGTCTGATGATATTGCTGTTTGCCGTGCACGCGTTCAATGCTCTGCGGATCGTATATCAGTGGATGAACGGTCTTTCTGGTATGGGACAAATATCCGTGGATGCTATTTCAGCCTCCCGGAAGCTCTCAGATCCATAAGATCACTGAGGTCATAGATATGATCAAATAATGTCAAATGATGCATTTGCATAAAGGTATTATAGTGTGTCAGCTAAATACTTGATAATATCGAGTATGCCAAGAGCGGTGATATCGTGGAGCAGGAAGTTATCAATATAAAGGGAATGATGTGCGGACACTGTCAGGCAGCCGTGGAGAAGGCTGTAAAGGCAGTAGAGGGAGTAAAGAACGTAAAGGTTGATCTGGAAAAGGAACAGGCGGACGTTGAATATGACTCTGCTGCAACAGACATGGGCAAGATCAAAAAAGCAGTTACAGATGCCGGTTATGAGGTTGTGGGTTAATATTTCCTATATAAGTGTTACATGAAGATCAAGTTCAAGGTTTACGGCATGACCTGTATGCACTGTCACAAACGAGTGACAGAGGCAATTTCCAAGGTAGACGGGGTCATCTCGGTGGAAGTGCAACTGGAGGACGAAAGTGCTACCGTGGAGTTCGATCCGGCAAAAACGGACATTGCGACCATAAAACAGGCCGTGGTTACAGCAGGCTATGAGACAGGGGAAGAGTGTGCTGACACTGTTGAGCAGCAGACGTGCCCTTTGCCCCTCCCGGAGGAAGATGAAAAAGAAGACAAGGATAGAAAGAATATCGAACCTGGCAAACTTCAGGAGATCAACCTGAAAATATCAGGGATGCAATGTTCTGCCTGTGCTCTTAACATCGAACGCACCCTCGGTAAACTGGAAGGAGTGGCATCTGTTGCTGTGAATCTGCCCATGGCAAGGGCTTATATTTCCTATGATCCCTCACTTCTGGATCTTAAAGAGATAGAAGATGCCATTGAAGGCATTGGATATAAAGTTGTAAAGGACAGCCTGAACCTTAAGATAGAAGGCATGACATGCGCTGCATGCGCCATGAACGTGGAAAAGGTGCTTAAAAAGCTTCCTGGTATTGGGTCCGTGAACGTGAACGTTTCTCTGGGAAAAGCCCACGTGGAATACAATGCTTCCCTGGTCTCCCCCGAGCAGATGAGAACAGCTGTGGATGGTATCGGATACAAAGCATCCCTGGAAGTGAACAGGAAAGCTCTGGAAGACAGTGAGCGCAAGGAAAGAGAAGAGGAGATCAGGCAGCAGAAAAGGAACCTTCTCATATCCGGGGGTATGGTCATCCCGGTGATGCTGGGCAGTATGAAAATGGGATTTCCGCAGCTCTTATCCTTTGTCCCGGATATCCTGACAAATAACATCGTGCTTTTCCTGCTCACCACGATCGTGATGGTATTTCCGGGCAGGCAGTTCTTCGAAGGCACATACAAAGGTTTGAAGCACGGTGTCACGGATATGAACCTGCTCATTGCCACAGGTACCGGAGCAGCCTATGTCATTAGTGCAGCATCCTCTTTCCTGGACCTGGGACCAGGATACCACCATCTGTACTATGATACTGCTGTCATGCTCATCGCGTTCATCACCCTGGGAAGGTATCTGGAGGCCAGGGCAAAGGGCAGGACATCAGAATCCATCAAGAAGCTCATCGGCCTGCAGGCCAAGACCGCACGTGTGCTTGTGGGAGGAGAGGAAAAGGAGGTCCCGGTGGAGGATGTGCAGGTGGGGGACATCGTAGTGGTCCGACCTGGAGAGAAATTACCTGTGGATGGGGTGGTGGTACAGGGAAGTTCTGCTGTGGATGAATCCATGATCACAGGGGAAAGCATCCCCGTGGAGAAAGCATCCGGGGATACGGTCATTGGTGCCACCATGAACAAGAGCGGATATCTGCAGTTCAGGGCTACGAAGGTTGGCGCTGACACAGCCCTTGCGCAGATAATAGAGCTCGTGGAGAACGCTCAGACATCCAAGGCCCCTATCCAGCGTATCGCTGATGTGGTGGCAGGGAACTTCATCCTGACAGTACATGTCATTTCTCTTGCAGCGTTCTTCTTCTGGTTCTTCATCGGATACGAAAGATATGATGTGACCACGGCTTCAGGTATAACAAGCCCTTTCCTGTTCTCATTGCTTATTTCCATCACAGTGCTGGTCATATCCTGTCCCTGTGCTGTGGGACTTGCCACACCTGCAGCGATCATGGTGGGCACTGGCAAAGGTGCCGAGAACGGCATCCTTATCAAGGGCGGAGAGGCTCTGGAACTTACGCAGAAGGTCAATACCATTGTTTTTGACAAGACAGGCACTCTTACCAAAGGTAAGCCCGAGCTTACTGATATTGTGCTTACTGCAGGCTATGAAGAGAAGGAAGTGCTTGCACTTGCAGCAACTGCTGAGAAGGGTTCAGAGCATCCCCTGGGAGAGGCAATTGTAAGGAAAGCTCAGGAGGAGCAGGTGAGCATTGGGGATGCAAAGGATTTCAGATCGATAGCAGGGCATGGTATCGAAGCTACAGTAAATGACAGCAGAATACTGCTTGGGACCCGCAGGCTCATGGAAGACAATGCTGTAGATATCTCGGCTATCCATAAGGATATGGAAAAGCTTGAAGCCGGAGGCAAGACCGCTATGATCGTTGCTAAGGATGGACAGGTCATAGGGATCGTTGCTGTCGCAGATACTCTCAAAGAGAACTCCACAGAAGCTGTGCAAGAACTTAGGAAAATGGGTATAGAGGTCGTGATGATCACCGGTGACAATCGCAGGACAGCAGAAGCGATTGCAAAAGAAGCAGATATCGACAGAGTGCTTGCTGAAGTGCTGCCCGAGGATAAGGCATCCGAGATAAAGAAGCTTCAAGAGGAAGGGCGCATAGTTGCCATGGTGGGGGACGGTATCAACGATGCCCCGGCACTCACCCAGGCTGACATTGGCATTGCCATGGGTGCAGGTACGGACATTGCCATGGAATCAGCAGGTATCGTGCTCATCAAGAACGATCTGCGGGATGTGGTAGCTTCTATCACTCTTAGCAAGCTTACCATGAGCAAGATCAAACAGAACCTGTTCTGGGCCTTTGGATACAACAGCATCGGCATACCCATAGCTGCAGGTATCTTGTTCCCGCTGTTCCATAGGATCCTGATAACCCCAGAGCTTGCTGCGGCTTTCATGGCCATGAGTTCTGTATCTGTTACTACGAACTCACTGCTCATGAAAAGGAGCCAGATAAAATAAGGTGATGTCGGTATGGATAAAGCTTCGAACAATAAAGGTAAGTACGCATTTATTGCCAGCATCCTTTCCTCATTCTTACTCGTGCTCGTTTTTGCCGGTCTTGCTGCAACTGTCAACAGCCACAGAGTTGTGCCACTGTATAGTCAGGTGGATATCATTGCAGGCATGATGTTCGTTTTTGTCCTGAGCATGATCGTATCAGCTTCTATCTGGCCTGAGATCATTGAAAAAAGGATAAAAGGATAAAACAATACTAAAAATAAATAATGATTCTGACGCTCTTTTCAATGAATCTCTTTTTGACCGGTATCACATATCATGAAAACCAAGTGGAGCGATCATTTCGCTCACACTCAAGATACCTTCTTTATCAGGCTGCTGTATTCATCTCCTGGATATCACGGTCATCTTAGGCCTCTGGTCGGCATTCTTCCAATCCGAACTGTAAAAAGCAATATAATTATTGTCCTCGGTCCTGGCCTTAAGGAAGAACCCGGTACTTTCATACTGACCACTTACGTATTCCTGTACGAGCTGTGTGACATCGAACTCATGGTACTGATCATCAGGCACCATGCCAGCCGGGAACGTTACTGAAGCGTATGGTGTGGTACCTTGGGCCACACCGTTCTTATCGAACCAATCTCCTCCCGGTGTGTTCCAGGATGTTGCAGACATCCTACTGTTCCATGTGGCATACCTTGGGTCCCATTTCTCTGGTCTGTATACCTCTACCACTGTATCAGAAGCACGTGTGACACCTGCAGGGTAATACCAATAAAGTGACAGGGTTGCCTGGGATATTGTATCTGCTGGGTCGTATCCGCTCAGATCGAACCACATTACATTTCTGTAGCTGGCCGTACCCAGCCTGCCAACGTCAATGAAATTGGAACTGGGATAAACAGTGTTAGGAGATAACTGACGCAGTCTGTTGTCGTAGTCCGGTGTATGGGTGATAATAGTTGTCGGACCGCTGACAACTACCTGCAATGTGTCTGCATCGGTCTGTCCGATGGTATCTGTGACCGTAAGGGTCACAGTGTAAGTTCCTGCAGTTGCATATGTATGGTTTGCTTGGGGCACAGCAGTTTCAGCTGTTGTACCATCACCAAAGCTCCATGAGTATGAGATTATGCCTTTGTCATCTGTGGAGCCGCTGCCATCAAAAGTTACATCTGTATCCGTAGCAGTGGTTTGATCAGCACCGGCATATGCAACTGGAGGTGTATCTGTAACAGGTGGTACGCTAGGAGATGAAGTGTCATTTATGACCACTGTCAACTTTGGTCCTTGGTCAGTATTTGGCCAATCCGAACTGTAGAAAGCAATATAATTAGCATTTTCTTCTTTTGCTTTGAGGAAGAACCCGGTATTTTCATACTGACCACTTACATATTCCTGTACAAGCTGTGTGACATCGAACTCATGGTACTGATCATCAGGCACCATGTCAGCCGGAAACGTTACTGAAGCGTATGGTGTGGTACCCTGCAACACACCATTCTTATCGAACCAATCTCCTCCCGGTGTGTTCCAGGATGCATCGGATGCACTGGACCTCCAGGTCACATGGTCGGGGTCCCATTTTGCAGGTCTGTATATCTCTATTACCGTGTCAGAAGCACGTGTCTTGCCTGAGGGATAGTACCAATTAAGTGACAAGGTTGCCTTAACGATCGTATCTGTTGTCTTGTGATCACTTAGATCGAACAGCATAACGCCTCTGTTGCGTGTTGTGCTTTTACCAATATCAACATAAGCGGTAGTGGAAAGCACAGTACGTGGGTTTGATTCACGCAGTCTGTTGTCATGAGTTGCTGAGTAAGAGATGATCGTGTTTTGATCAACACCTGATACGTTCTCAAATGGATATACCGGAAAACCATGAGCAGCCACATAATCGTGATCATAGCTGGCTACAAGTTTTGGTTCAGCAGGATCACTGACATCCACAACTTCCAGATAATCCTCAAGCCCCTGGACATATGCATAATTACCTTCTACAGCAAAAACAAGAGGTGAAATACCGCCATAATATCCGGTAAGTGTTGGAGCTCGGGGATCACTGACATCAACGATCTTAAGAAAACTATAGTGAGTACCGCCATCTATGGACCAGGTCAAATAGGCATAATTGCCTGAAACAGTAACATTGCTCACATAACCATGATCATTATATCTACCTATAAGTTTCCTTGATGGGTCAAAGATTTCAACCCCGTTTATCCCGTCGGCTATGTATGCATACTCATCTGTTACTGCAATGTTATGCACTACACATGGAAATCCATAGTTGCCAATAATTTGTGGTACTTCTGGATCACTTATATGTGCAATATAAAAACCACTTTCACCAGCCGCCATGTAGGCATGATCGCCTGCTACAGAGATACTCTTAACATATCCCTCTGTTTCACATCTGCCTAACAGCTTTGGTGAATATGGGTCTGTTACGTCCAGGATATCAATATATGTACCACCAGATACGTACGCATGATCACCGTACAAAGTAACGCTGTATGTACAATAGGTTTCATCATATTTGTTTATAAGTGTTGGCTTTCCAGGATCACTAATGTCCACTATGAGAAGGCCATCAAAAGCATTGGCTAAGTATGCATAATTGCCTGATACTGCAATATCCTGCACGAAAGAACCGTTCGTATCAAAATCACCTGCAAGGGTAGGTGCTGCTGGATCGATAATATTTACAATTGAGATGCCATTCCAGGCATCAGAAACGTATGCATAGTTCCCGGATACTGCAACAACAAAGGCAGGATCATCAAAATAAGTCCCTGTGACCGTTGGTGCAGAGCTATTGGTGATATCTATGATCACAAGTCCACTGTTCCCGTCAGCCACATATGCATAATTGCCTGATATGGCAACAGAGTTTGCATAACCGGAGGTGTCACAGCTACCCACGAGCCCTGGTGATAAAGGATCGGTGATATCAATGATCATCAGACCATTTTCAGAATTTGCTAAATAAGCATGATTGTTCGTTATGGCAATATCGAATATCTCGCAAATTGTACTGGCTCTGCCAATTTCTAATGGATCAGAGATATTGGTAACGTCATAGATGACAAGATCAGACTCCTGTGCAACATATGCATAGTTACCGGATACTACAACATCATTAACAATTCCGCCAAAATGACTGAACAGTTCTATATCCAAAGGATCGGCAGAACTTATCCCCATTGTCATAATCGTAAACAATATAATTCCAAAACAAATTGATTTGTTTGATTTAATTGGCATATAATATTCACTCCACCAGTTTTTAGCGAACGTCAAGTTAACTTAATTGATGTCCATAGAAATATATAGCATGAGACACTATTTAAGCATACTCTATATAAAATATATATAAAAAATATTCACCATTGTGTAAATATTTTAAATCAGCTATGGCCCTATTTATCAGCATGAAGAGTTTTAGTCTCTCAATTTTACCTGCTAACTTTTTTGATCAATTATTCCATATCTGAATGCGGGTTCAGATCACAGCCAGCACATGGAAGGCACATGGTCTGGAATGCGTCGGCCTGAAGACCATATTCGTCCAGTTTCTCACGCAGGAAACGGGTTAGACGTATGAGCCTGTCAGCAGACGGTCTTTCTATGAATACCTCTCCAATCCTTAAAGGATGCGGACTGGCAGCCCTGAGAATAGGCACCACACCCATGGCCACAAGCTCCTCAATACCTTTCATGGCAGACCTATCGGTTTCACCGAGACCTATTATAAAATTCGAGCACACTTTATTATGTCCGAAGATCTCCACACCTTCATGCAGGCTGGCAAGCACATCTGCCAGGTCACCCCCGGGACATACTTTGCTGAAGATCTCCCGGTCCATGGTCTCTACATTGTATTTGAGCTCATCGGCACCGGCATCTTTGAGCCTGCGTGTGGAGTCTTTAGTGGGGTACACTGAAACGCCTATTGGCACAGTATATCTTTCCCTGAGCCTGCAGATGAGCTCTTCAGCTCTGTTAACTTCTTTTTCAGGTGATATCTCCACACCTGATGTGATGGAGATCGCATGCATCTTGCCGGTGGCATGGGCCTGAGCTATCATTGAAAGCATCTCGTCAATGGTCTTGACCTTCCCTTGTAGTTTGGGCACTGGGCAGAACTTGCAGTCAAAGATGCATGTCTCACACATGGTAATGAAAGCCTGATCAGGGCAGTGGATGAGCTCTTCTTCAAGGATACCACGGGCTATTTCCTGTCCATCCTTCATGATCACAAGCTTCCTCCCCTCTTTTTTACCCTTTAGGGAAGAAGAAGGATCTATTCCCAGACGGACCCTATGTCCACCGGAACTAAAGAAGAATGCTGTTCTTCCTGCACCCGGACCTGCTGTAGGTATAGTGGTGTGTCCCAGCAGAATAGGGTCCATATCCACAGCACCTGCAGCAATAAGCTCGGCTTTTACTTTTGTTCTCATGGTATTCCAACAAGGCTGATGCTTTATAACTATTCTGTGAAATACTTTATTCTTTCTGCCATAGAGGTTATTTTAGACATGATCATTAGATACATATTTTCTTATATTGTCTTAATTTAAATACAATAATTCGCAAGAAAAAAAACAAAAAACTCATATAGCATCAGATGTACCATGTTCTGCTACTATAGTAATATAGAGTCTATTTGCTTGGGGAACCTGTAAGGGGAAAAATGTCAAATGAAACAGTTGTGGGTTCAGTGTGCAATGCACTTTCAAAGGAACTGAAGAGGCCAACCGGGTTCAGCATCATACTTGTGATACTGATGTTAGGAGCATTTGGGCATCTGCTCCAGACCATACCTCAAATACCGGTCTTCGTATTCGGGAAAATGATATATGGGCTTGTGGGCACTGTCGTAGCTTTTATCTCTGGGACCATCGGACTGTTCATCACATATGGTTTCTATAGACTCAAAAAGATAGCATGGACGATCGGTTTTCCATGGCTTCTGTTCGAAATTGTCAATGGCTTTATTTCATTGTTCATATTTCGTCCAATAACGTTAAGCTCTTTGAACATAATAGCAACCAGCTCATTGATAACATCTATACCAGTGCTATTGTATATCCTCTCCAAGAAAGAGTACTTCATTTGCTGAAATCTCTGATGTCAGAACTTAAAGAACAATACGAGATATTGATCACACAACTTAGAGAAAGAAAGTAAAGGCCTTACCTTTGACCTAATAAGGGACACATTGAAATGACAATTATCAAGATCTCCTGTGTTCAGATGGACATTAAACAATGTTCAAAAGAAGAGAACATTGAAAAAGCCCTGCTTATGGCAAAGGACGCCATAGCTGCAGGTACCAGGATAATAGTGTTTCCTGAAGTGTTCTCAACGGGTTTCTGTTATAAAGACCTTGGATTTGTCGCTGAAACATCTCCATCTCAGAGAGTTGAGGAATATCCTGCCATAAAAAGGCTATTACAATTCTCGAGGGTGCATGGCTGTATACTTATAGGCTCTGTCATTGAAAAAAAGGTGGAATGTACTGATCAGATCAGATATCATAATCTGGGTTTTTGTATCGAATCCGGAGATCTGGCCGGCATTTACAGGAAAACCCATCTGTATGGGCTAGAAAAGAGACATTTTTCAAGGGGGGAGGGAATATCTCCGATCAGACTTGAAAGGACTGGTATAACCGTCGGGCTCCAGATATGCTTTGATCTGCGGTTCCCTGAGGTATCAAGAAAACTGGCATTTGAAGGTGCTGATGTCCTGGTCACAGTTGGTGGGTTTGCAGATCCTAAATCATCCCAGTGGAAAGCACTTGCAACTGCTAGGGCAATAGAGAACCAGATACCTCATATCGCCTGTAACCGAGTAGGTACTGCTCCCCTTGCATCATACTTTGGTAGGTCCATGATAATCAATGCTTGGGGGAACATGAAAGCAGAAGCTGAAGGGTTTGAGTGTCTCATCACGGGAGAGATAGATATAGATGAAACAAAAAGGATAAGGGGAAAGGTTTCACTTTTGGACGACAGGCAGCTAGATCTGTACTAAGTGAAAGTTCAGATCTAGAGGAATGGTACTGGTCCGTTCAGAATAAAAATTGGCTTTGCCGATTGAACATGGCCGGTCCATTGTTTCTGCTTTTTGTTGCCTATGCAGATGTGCATCCCATCCTGTTCAATGGTTTTTTTACTGTTGACCACAACCTTAAATATTAATACAACAATTGTGCAGCATTCCATATTTGATGCATCAGGTTCCAGGGAGGAAAGTTGGTGGCAGACAGCAAATTCGTTTACTTTTTCGGCGGTAATAGGACAGAAGGAAAAAACAGTATGAAAGACCTGCTGGGTGGTAAAGGTGCGAACCTGGCGGAAATGGCTAACCTTGGAATTCCGGTACCACCCGGTTTTACTATCACGACCGAAGTCTGTGTTCAGTACCTGAAAGGTAAGGAATATCCAAAAGGGCTTATAGAACAGGTGGATAGTGCTATCGAAAAGCTTGAAGGGATAGTCGGGAAGAAGTTCGGTGATGACAATAACCCATTGCTGGTGTCAGTGCGTTCCGGTGCAAGAGCCTCAATGCCTGGAATGATGGACACTGTCCTTAATCTTGGACTGAACGATAGGTCTGTGCTGGGCCTTGCTAAGAACACTGGTAATCCCAGATTTGCCTTTGATAGTTACAGGCGTTTTCTGGCAATGTTCGGAGATGTAGTGCTTGGAATAGGACATGACAAGTTCGAGCATGTATTGAGCGAGAAAAAACAATCATTAAATATAATACAGGATACCGATCTTGATGTAAATGCCTTAAAGGAACTTGTAGAACAATTTAAAACTATCATTGAAATGGAAACGGGAGAAAAGTTCCCTCAGGATGCACGTAAACAGCTCATGATGGCCATAGAGGCAGTATTCCAGTCATGGAACAATCAGCGTGCTATAACGTACCGCAAACTTAACAACATTCCAGCAGGCTGGGGTACAGCGGTCAATGTGCAGGCCATGGTTTATGGGAACATGGGAGAAACATCTGGTACGGGTGTTGCTTTCACAAGGGATCCCGGAACCGGCGAGAAACGCTTCTTCGGGGAATATCTCATCAATGCTCAGGGAGAGGATGTCGTAGCAGGTATCAGGACCCCTAATCCCATTTCCACTCTAAAGGAGGCAATGCCTGCCGCCTTCAGACAGCTTGAAGAGATCTATGTAAAACTGGAAAACCATTTTCGTGATATGCAGGATATTGAGTTCACCATTGAGCAGGGTAAACTGTACATGCTGCAGACCAGAAACGGAAAGCGTACTGCAGCTGCAGCCATAAAGATTGCGGCAGATATGGTCGCAGAAGGTCTTATTGATAAGAAGACCGCTCTTTTACGGATAGAACCGAACCAGATAGATAAGCTGCTGCACCCGATGATCGATCCAAATGCAACATTGCAGGTAGTGGCATCAGGGTTGCCTGCATCACCAGGAGCCGCAGTGGGTCAGGTCGTCTTTACTGCTGAGCATGCTGAAAAGATGGCAGAGTCCGGTGCAAAGGTGATCCTTGTACGTACAGAAACATCTCCAGAGGATATAGGTGGAATGAACGCTGCAGAAGGTATACTTACAGTGCGCGGCGGGATGACATCACATGCTGCGGTAGTGGCCAGAGGTATGGGAAAACCCTGTGTCGCAGGATGTGATGCGATATCCATCGACATCAAAAAAGGAGTGTTCTCTACAGGCTCCTGCACAATCAATGAAGGAGATCACATTTCCATAGACGGTTCAACCGGCCACGTTATTGTAGGTAAGGTCCCTCTGATCACTCCTGAAGTTAGCGAGGAGCTTCGAACAGTGCTGCAATGGGCAGATGAGGTGAGAACCCTTGGTGTGAGAACGAATGCTGACACCCCATATGATGCCACTGTTGCCAGGGACTTTGGTGCTGAAGGTATCGGGTTATGCCGCACAGAGCACATGTTCTTCGGTGATGACCGTATCCCTGTTGTAAGGGAAATGATCATGGCCGAAAGTGGAACTGCAAGAAGGAGTGCTCTTGCAAAGCTCCTTCCTATGCAGAAAGAGGATTTCGTAGGCATATTCCGTGCTATGGAAGGATATCCGGTAACCATCCGTTTACTGGATCCTCCACTTCATGAGTTCCTTCCTGATCACGAAGAAGCTCTGAAAAAATTAATGGAGCTTGAGAGTAAAGGTGCTCCGGAGCATGAGATCAACAGGGTAAAGAAAATAATGGATAGGATAGAGTTTCTTCAAGAAATCAATCCGATGCTTGGTTTCAGAGGATGCAGGCTTGGAGTAGTTTATCCTGAAATATATGAGATGCAGGTGCAGGCCATTATTGAAGCGGCCTGTGAGCTTACCAAGGAAGGCATGAACATAGTACCAGAGATAATGATCCCTCTCATATCCCATGTTAAAGAACTGCAGCTGGTTAAGAAGCAGGTTGTAAAAATAGCCAGCGATGTCATGGCAGAAAAAGATGTAAAAATAAATTACAGGATCGGTACCATGATAGAACTTCCAAGGGCAGTTCTCACTGCTGATAAGATAGCTCGTGAGGCAGAGTTCTTCTCCTTTGGTACTAATGACCTGACACAGACAACCTTCGGGTTCAGCAGAGATGATGCAGGTAAGTTCCTGCCTTTCTATATAGAGCAATCAATACTGGAACATGATCCGTTCGCTGTCCTTGATCAGAGCGGTGTTGGTGAACTTATAAAAATAGGAATTGATAAAGGCCGATCTACCCGACATGATCTGAAGATAGGTCTATGTGGTGAACATGGAGGAGAACCTAGTTCGGTCATCTTCGGACACAAAGTGGGTCTCAATTATGTTAGCTGTTCACCTTTCCGAGTGCCTGTGGCCAGAATGGCAGCAGCCCATGCAGCACTCCAGGAAGAAGAAATGAACAAGAAGTGAGATAAGAAAGGGCCTTTTCCACCCCTTCTTATAAACTTTCTTTAGTTTATAAGTTCAGTTGAGACCTTATTTTTTAAAAAAAATATATTGAGAACAGGATTTTGGGTCAGTGACATGACCCGTTCAGTACGATCGTTCGATCATGTAATCTGCTATTGCAAGCAGTATCTCTTTTGCCTGTGAGCTTTCGAGCATGTCCAGTTCCTTTTTACCATCAAGGATATATGAAAGAGCTACATTGCGTGCATATTCAATGGAACCCACTTCTTCAAGCTGTCTGATGGCATCGTCCAGCTGTTCCTTTGAAGCTTTACCCTTACCAAATATATCCAATTTCAGGCCAGAGTTAATGGCATGAATGGCTATAAGGGTTTTTTTTCCTTCCATTATATCGCTTCCCCTTACTTTGCCCAGTACTTCTTCAGGGGTCATCATATCCAGCACATCATCATAGATCTGGAAACCGATACCTATCATGCGGCCAAACTCGTACATCTGATCTGCCATCTTTAGGGAGGAACCACCAAGCAATGCACCTATCTTACACGCAGCCCCATAGAGCACAGCGGTCTTTTTCTCCACCATGCTAAGATATTCATCTTCAGTGACCATGTCCTTATGTTCGAATTCTACATCCAGCCACTGCCCTTCGCATATCTCTGTACATGTCTTTGCCAGGACATCGATACTTTTTACGATACGTGCGGGATCGTTGTCCATACGGCTTATTATCTCAAAGGCTCTGGAATATAATGTATCACCAGCAAGTATAGCTGCAGATTCTCCCCATTTCACATGTACTGCAGGCATTCCTCTGCGTACATCGTCCCTGTCCATGATATCATCGTGCATCAGAGTGAAATTATGTACCAGTTCTACTGCAACAGCAGCAGGCAGAACGGTATTGATATCGGACCCAACAGCTTCCGCAGCCAGTATAACAATGGCAGGCCTAAGTCTTTTTCCCCCAGCATCAGGCAGGTATCGTGCTGCTTTATATAGTTCTTCAGGTTCCTTAATGGGGAGCATTTCCCGTATGCCCTCATCCACATGCATGCTCCGTTTCTTTATCTCTTCTATCAGATTCATGATACCTCTTTGCTTAATGCGGATTTAGTCCTCTATGTATAGTTCTTCTCCGTTCCTTAACAAATGAAGCGTATCTCCCAGCACGTAACCTGCATCTTCTGCCATCTCTATATATGCGGAATGCATTTCAATGGTCCCATGAGCAGGGATAACATGTTCAGGTTTGACCATCCTCAGCAGCTCCCAATGATCTTCTCTGTAGGCATGTCCAGACACATGCACATTATCATAGATCCTTGCGCCTTTCATTCGCAGCTTTGTTTCCAGAGCATAGCGGTTAGCCTGAGTAAGCGGGTTTGGTATTACGTTCGCTGAAAAAATGATCTTATCTCCCGGCTCTATCGTATAAGGCAGATCACCGTTTGCTATACGTATCAATATGGAACCGGGCTCTCCCTGATGCCCGGTAACAATAGGCAGGTATTTGTCCTTACCTTCTCTCATTACCTTTTCCAAAGCCTTTTCGACCTCACGGCGCTGGCCATATATTTCCACGTTCCTGGGAAGTTCAACAAACCCAAGCTCCTTAGCTGTGGTCATGTACCTGTCCATAGACCTGCCAAGTAGCATAGGTATGCGCCCCATTTCTTCAGCAAAGGAGATAATAGAGTTCAAACGGGATATATGAGAAGCAAAGGTGGTTATGATCACACCCACATCTGATTCTTCGGTGCCCAGCAGGACATCCTTTACCAGATCATGTGCTATCTGTTCTGAAGGCGCTTTACCCGAGCGACCGGCATTCGTACTTTCGGTGATCAGTGCAATGACCCCCTCTTCCCCCAGGGACTTGATCCTGTCAAAATCCGGAGCCTCTCCTAAAGTAGGTGTTCTGTCCAGTTTGAAATCACAGGCATACATAATAGCACCTTTTGGAGTGTGGATGACCACAAAGACCGTATCTATGATACTATGCTGGGTATTGATGAACTCGACAGAAACATCTTTTGTTATTTCATAGGTCTCCCCTGCCCCCATAGAGATGAGATTGTTCTTTACACCGAATTTACGCTCTGAATCTATCTGATGTTTTATTAGCGCTGTTGTGTATGGTGTACTTATGATAGGTGCTGTGTAACGATGTGCAAGTTTTGATATGGCACCAATGTGGTCAAGATGACCATGTGTACATACGATAGCACGTACGTTCCCATTGACATCGTTCATTATTGTATCATCGGGTATGGCTCCCATGTTTATAAGCTCAAGGGAGTGCATCTTATCTATTTCCACATCTTCATGTATCTGCACCCTGTCCAGCCGCAGACCCATATCCAGGATGATTATATCCTCATCAACCCTTATAGCAGTCATATTGCGTCCCATTTCATTATAACCGCCAACTGCTATTATTCCGATTTCTGTCATATTGATTCCTCATTTCTGAATTATATCGTTCCTTACAAATGACTGTTATATGACCTGTAATTCACTACGGTCAGAGCGTAGAGCGAACTCTTTCACATTGAATCCGCGTAATTCAAGGTATTCCCTTGTCCATCCGGTGATCACAGTGGGTGTTATGCGTAATCTGCGCAGGTCCTGACATCCGCAGAGGAACATCGCTACCCTAAGCTCATTCATCATGAGCTTCAATCTTTTAAGGACCATCTCTTTACTTTCCAGCGCCGGAGCAACAAAAGGAAGTGCAGCACTGGCCACACTGGCACCAATAGCTATCGACCTGGCGATATCCATACCTGTCCTTATCCCGCCAGTGGCTATCACTGGTAAAGATACATTGCATTCCACTACACTTGCAGCTGTAGGGATACCAAAATCCCAGAACAGCTCACCAAGCATTTCTGACGTGGTGTCTTTTCTGTCCCTTGCACGGTATACTTCTACCCCGGACCAGCTTGTACCCCCGGCTCCACCAACATCAATGGCAGAAACACCTGCTTTCTTCAGTAACCATGCATCCTCATGGGAAATCCCAGCACCTGTTTCCTTTACAATGATAGGTATATCTAAGGTACAGATCTCTCTGATAGCATCAAGAGCACCACTTGCATCGGTATCTCCTTCCGGCTGTATTGCCTCCTGTAAAAAGTTCAGGTGTATTGCCATTGCATCTGCATCAAGCATTTCCACCAGTTCTTCTATTTTTTCTATGCCATATTCTTTTATCTGAGCAGCTCCGATATTTCCATAAATAAAAGCATCAGGTGCCACATCTCTCATGATGGTAAAAGAGTCTTCCTGGGCCGGGTCCTCGATAGCAGCTCTCTGGCTGCCTACACCTATGCCAATACCCATTTCTTCAGCAGCTTGTGCAAGGGCAGCATTGATAGGTTTTGTATCAGGATGCCCTCCTGTGATGGATGCTATGAGAAAAGGTGCTTTCATGTCCCTTCCCAGAAAATCCGTATGGAGATCTATATCCTCTATATCAAATTCCGGAAGAGCCCGGTGCACTAACATTACGTCTTCCAGACCAGTTCCTTTTACCCGTGATTCTACAGGACTTGAAGAACATAACTTGAGGTGTTCTATCTTTCTCTGGGATGTACTCATATTAAGACCTGCATTCATATTTGTTCATGTGTTATAGCTGTGCCTATTTTTTCGCCTTTAAGAAAACGTTCGATATTACCAGGCTTTGAGGCATTGAAGATGCGTGAGGTTATATAGCCATTGTCACTGAGCTCAAGCATCTCTTGAACTTTACCCAACATACCTCCCGTAACATCTGTGTTTTCTGAGCCTCCAATATGCTGTTTTACATTTCTGAAGTTCTTGGGTGTTATTACAGGAATGGTCGAACCTTTATTGTCAAGAACCCCTTCAGTTGCACTTCCTATACCTAAAATACCTGCTTTCATCTGTTTTGCAAGATAAGGAACTATTTGGTCCCCGGAGATCACGGATGTTCCGAGACTGTTATCCATCACCACATCTCCATGCAATACCGGAATGATATCTCTTTCCAGCATACAATATATATGGTCAAGGAACATGGTCTTTATTCTCCCATTATCTGCAAGCATGCAGCACATTGGGTGAACTCCCACAGCAGATATGTTATGCTCATTGAGTATACCGACAACTATATTGCAGAGATCCTTCACTGAAAGGTGGGTTATTATAGAACCGGCGACATTGAATTGTTCACTAAGAGAGAACTTTTTTGCCTGAGGATGACCAAAAGAACCTGCTCCATGCACTATTATGAGCTTTTTCTGGAATCCGGATATTTCTTGAGCTATTCTATGTATCTCATTTACTCTGACCACACCATCTTCAGCTCTCTTGTCTGTGATGACACTCCCGCCGATCTTAAGTATGGTTAGGCTTTCCGATGAAACCATGTCAATGCTCCACCCTTACTCCATGTTCAGTTATTCTGGTTACAATGGCCTCTCCTCCAGCCCTTGTTATAGCAGAAGCCACCTTTTCCATATCAGGAAGTTGAGATAATGCTATCATACACCCACCCCCTCCTGCACCTGTTATTTTTGCACCGTATGCACCGGCACTGCGAGCTGCATATATAAGGTCTGCAAGCTCCGGACCACTGACACTGATAGCATCAAGAAGTCCTTGGTTGATGTTCATGAGTTCCCCTATAGGTCTATATTCCTGTTTTATGACCAGTTCCTCTCCAGTCATCGATATCCTGCCAATAGTAGAAAGAATAGGATCGATCATCTCGGGATATCTTTTCTTGAGCAGCGCAACATCAGATACCATTTGCCTTGTTGAAGAAAATTTTCCAGTGTTGCCTATCACAATACCACAATCAATGATATTAAGCTTCTTTTTCACAGGCACTATCACAACTCCGCCCATGGTGCTGACGTATGTATCAGTTGGGCTGGCAGCACCCTGTATCTTTCTTTCGATACTGTGTCCCAGAGTTGCAATATCTTCAGGTCCCAGGTTACATCCGAACAACAGGTTCAATGCCTGGATAGTGGCAATGGTCACGGCTGCAGATGAACCTAGGCCTGAACCGACTGGTATATCAGAATCAATGCGCAGTTTTACACCTTTGATATCTGTCATTTTGGACATTTCCTCTATCACAGATGATATATAGGGGTACCTGTCATGGTCCAGGCCCGTATCACCCTGATCCGAACTGATCAGTATGGTATCATTTGAACTAGCTTGTACCCGAGTGCGAAGGTCCACAGCGCAGCATATTGCACTTTCCCCATAGACTACTGCATGTTCACCGAACAGGTATATTTTTCCGGGAGCAGAACATGTTATTGCTTGCATCGTATTCGACTCATTCTAATATCAAAGAGGCGTATCCCACTACACCGGAACCATCACCTGTTACTTCTCCGCTGGTTGCATATTTAATAAGCTCTGCTTTACTTGCTCCAAGTTCCTTGGCAGCTGTAATGGTCGCTGCAATAGGTCCATAGCCACATGCCGATATATTCTTTGAGTACAGCCTGTTGTAGAGATCGTTCACGTTCATGTCCAAGATAGCCTTGATCAGGTACCTATCATTGCTCTCTGCCACATGCGCAGGCTGGTAATGAGTGAAGTCGCTTGATGCGATCATAACAGCCTTCCTACCAATATCTGTGATAGCCCTGGCAATTTCCATGCCGACCTCAATGGCTGTTTCTTCATCCTGCATTCCCATGCATACAGGCAATATCTTGAAATCATGCTTAAAACGATATTGAAGGAAAGGTATCTGCACCTCGATCGAATGTTCGAACCGATGTGCAAGCTCATCTTGGTCGATCATACTGCCGGCAAGCCTTTTAGCTAGTTCACGGTCCGTTCCTACTTGTCCAAGAGGGGTGGACCATGTTTCTGTTGAAAGAGCTATTGGTGACCCATAACCTGTATGGTTTGGGCCGAACACTATGTAGGTATCGGCCACAGGCATTACAGCATAAGAGTGAGCTGCGACCCTTCCGGAATAGATATAGCCTGCATGGGGTACTACGGCACCTTTTATGCCAGGTCTTGGATCAATCGCGATGCCTTTGAAGCAATTATCTAACTCTTTCCATAAATCCTCTGGATTTGCCGGATAGAATTTTCCTGCAACTATAGCCTGTCTCATACTACGTCACCCCACGTACATATAGGGGATACATTGTATATGTAGTATGCTTCCAAAGCAATGCATTTTAAATACCAGCTTCGAAATCCTCGAACTGATAATTGAAGTAAGTACCATTGATCTTTGCGATATCTCTTGCAAGCAACCAGTAGATGAGTGAGAGGGCCTTTCTTCCTTTGTTGTTGGTCGGTATGACCAGGTCCACATTGGAAGTCATGTTGTTCGTGTCACAAAGTGCCACCACCGGAGTCCCTGTGTTGACAGCTTCCTTAATTACCTGTGCATCTCCTGCCGGGTCTGTGACTATGATCACATCAGGCTCAAAGAACGACTCAACGGCTGGATTTGTAAGTGTTCCTGGAATGAAGCGACCTACCATTGCCCTGGCACCAATAGCTTTTGCGAACTTTATTGCCGGGTATTGGCCGTATTGCCTTGCAGAAACCACAAGGATCCTAGATGGTTCATACTTGGACAGGAAGTTTGCCACCAGTTTTATCCTTTCGTCCGTTGACTGGATATCCAGTACATAGAGCCCATCAGTTCTTATCCTGTACACGAACTTCATCATGTTCTCTGTCTTCTGCTGGGTACCAATATGTACACCAGCTGCCAGGTATTCATCTATAGGAACAAGTGAAGTGGATTTCTCTGCATCTGTACTGACATCCAATAATTTATCATCACTATCTGTTTGTATATCTGTATTATCAGTAATGCTTATTTCTTCTGTGGTCATTGGATCACCTTGAATTTATAGTCCCTTTTAACAGTAATTGGTATAACCCCAAGCTCTAGTTCTTTCTTTGCTATATACAAAGACTGAGTACCCGGATCATCGATAAGAACGGGTGCGCCCATGGAGATCTGCAGGGACCTGGCACCGATAATCCTTGCTCGCTCATATCTAGTATAATGTTCTGTGCTCAAAGAATCACCTTAAGGAATGATACATGATCATTAGGAAATAATATCAGGTTAACATCAGGTATCGTCAACTAAAAGCTGCATAAGTAACACTGGTATCCTTATGTGTTCTTTTCATACCTGAGATAAATTTATCCGGAATCCCTCCGAATGTGGTCATATACCTGTTCTTAGAGGCCAGTCTGTACTGATTTTAGTAAGAGTAAGGGAATGGGACCGCTGAGATTTGAACTCAGGTTCCGGCGTGATCCGCGTACTATAAAATACGTCCCGAACGCCGAAGGATGGTCCAGGCTACCCTACGGTCCCTTACTGATATGGTGCCAGTGTATCTATGAGCTCCACGTGGGACAGGAGCATCCGACGGCAGCAGTAACGTGTGATACCCAGATCGTCCATGACCTGGGCAGGCTCCTCGCCATCTTTTGTCCTCCTTTTGTATTCATCCCAGCTGCTTGCGATAACTTTACCACAACTGAAACAACGGACTGGTATCATCTGTGTATGCCTTACCTGTATGATTTCTGATACTTAGCACGTGCACCGGGCCCACCAAATTTCTTGGTTTCTTTCTGTCTGGAATCGTTAACAAGAAGGTTACGGTCGTATTCCATATATGCATCACGCAGGCTGGTATCATTGGTCCATTCCACTATGCCTCTTGCGATAGCTGTCCTTATGGCATTGGCCTGTCCGACAATACCTCCGCCGCTTACCTTAACATCGATATCTATTCCCTCGGCAACATCTCCTGCGAGCATCAGAGATTCATATATCTTCATTTTTACGAATTCAGGCTCATATATCTCAACGGGCTTTTTGTTAATACGAGTTCTGCCTGCCCCTTTTTTAATAGTGGCACGGGCAATTGCGGTCTTGTTCTTACCTGATGAATTTACTACTTTATTTGACATGATGCTCCTCCTTAGAACCTGCCACCCATCTTCGTGCTCACGTCCCCAAGTCGCATATACCTGTTAGAACTAAGCCTCTTCATGCTTGCTTCGGAAATCTGTATCATTTCCTTATCCTTGAGTTCAAGCGGAACTCCCACATGCACTTTAAGACGGGCCATTGCATCTCGCCCTCTTGCTCTTCTGTAAGGCACCATTCCTCTTACTGTCCTTTTTAGAATACGGTCTGGCCTTTTCGGAAAATGAGGACCGAACTCGGTCGAACCTATAGCTATTTTATTCCTGTATTCTGCTATAGTATCGAACCTGGAACCGGAGATCACTGCCTTTTCAGCATTAACGATATCTATTTTTTCTCCAGCAAGCAGCCTTTTTGCCACATCACTTGCAAGTCTTCCCAGAATAAGTCCATTGGCATCGATTATTGTCATCTTCAACACCTCTTACTGCAGTATCCTTATATTTGATCCACTGGGATTCTCTTCAAGGACCTGCTCGATCGTCAGGTATTTGCCACCGATCTCATTTATCTTGTCAATGGCGGTGCCACTGAAATCAAGTGCAGCAATTGTGACTGAGGTCTTTAGCTCACCAGCACCCAGTACCTTACCGGGGATCAGGACAAGCTCTCCTTCCTTGGCATATCTGTTGATCTTACTGAGATTGACCTGAGCATACCTTCTACTGGGTCTCTCAAGTCTTTTAGCAATATCTTTCCAGATCAGAACATCATTATTCCGTGACTCTTCCTTAAGAGTGGAAATAAGTCCAGGTATTCTGGGGTTTGTCTTCCTTGTAATTTTTCTTTGTGTCTTTTTTCCCATAATGTCCCTCCGCAAGATCGTACGGACCTTACTCACGCGCTAAACCACGTTCGAACATCCATGAGCGTTCTTCAGGGTATTCCATGTCCATAAGGACATCTGACTCTTGAATACTATTACTAGTACATAAAGATTATGTGGCTCACTCCATATTTGGGAACATCTCAGCCAGCACCTTAGGGTAGATCCTGCTTATGTCGCACCCGATCTCCTTAGCTATTAAAAGTGCGGCAACCTCTATATCGACCAGATCTCCCAATTTTTCCTGTTTTCTGCTTATCAGAGCTGCCACATTCCTGTTATCCATTCCGGAACATGCAGCTATCATTGCCATGATCTGCTCTATCAGAGGCCTTTCATGGAATATTTTTTCAGAAGGCCGAAAACCACGTGGTATTTCCACTTTTTCTATATCGAACGTCGGAAACAGTCCATTTTCATTTATCTCTAATAAATGCAGGCTAAGAGCCCTATCTCTCATCTTTGAGGCATTTTCAGGTGACATCCATTTCAGACCGAAAGAAAGGGCAAACTCAAAATCCTTTATAGAAATAGATTTAGCAGCATGTTGTTTGAAGGGTGCTGCTACAACGTACAGGAAGTCATTCATCAGGATCCGCGCCTGATCTCCCCTACGATGGTGTCTGCAACCCTGCCGGCTTCAGTCCTGCCGGGCCCTTCTATTCTATGTACCTGCAGTACAAGCACTTCATTCTCAAGAAGGGCACGCACAAGATAAGTATCTCCCCTGAAAGGTACACGATTATATTTTCCATCCAGGTAACTGTAATGAAGTACCACTTTGAAATCTATCATTCCTTCCTTTTCGATGGTGTCGATCATCTGATCCACACTCTTGTAGTTAAGGGGCTCAAAATCCACTCCATTACGCACTATCTCCACACTGATCTCTCTTTTTGCCTGGATACGGTGCCCTCTCTGTACTACAGATTCAGTGACGAACATCCCGAACTTCCCATCCATGCTCGCCATCACTTTTACAAGATAAGGAAGATCTGAGTGGTAACGGTACTTCTGTTCGAACTCGATCTCCCTATGCGGGAACTTATGATATATACGCTTTCTCATGGTTCGGACCTGGATAGGCCATATTACCAATTTTGTTTCTTTGGGATATGTATGGTGTTCAGAGCTTAACAAGCTTTGCTGTAAGTATCCCATCCACACTACGCATTTCTTCCAGTATCTCAGGAGAGACTTCGGAATCTACGTTAAGGGTCATGATAGTGACCCCTCCGATCGCCGCTCTGCCAACCTGCATGCCAGATATGTTGATATTGTTCTTCCCAAGCACCATACAACACGGGCCTATCACATTGGGTCTGTTGATATGTTTTGCAACGATCATATAACCGGATGGGACTATATCTACACGCTCTCCGTCAATTCCAATGATACGAGGTTCATCCCCGATCATGGTCCCGACAACAGACACCGATTCCCCATTATTGCTTAGCTTGATCTGTATCTCGGAAGCCCTTTCCCCGGAAGTTTTGGATTTGCTCTCTATCACTTCGATCTTCCTTGACCTTGCAAGTGCAGGGGCATTCACATAGTTCACTCTGGAACCCAAGGCGTTCTGGAGCATTCCTTTTAACGCAGCGACTGTAATCGGTCTGGTGTCTTTCTCAGCAATCTCCCCATTATATGAGATCTCCACTTTCTCATAGCTAGCATCAAGCAACTGTGCGCATACATCCGCCATGGTCTCAGCAAGATCAATATAAGGTGCAAGGACCCTCATGACCTCTGGCTTGACAGAAGGTATATTGATAGCGTTCTTTGCAGTTCCTCCGGTCAGTACTGAGATCACTTCTTCAGCGATAGTGATGGCCACATTTACCTGTGCTTCCTCAGTGGATGCTCCCAGGTGTGGGGTCATGATAAGGTTATCACATTCGAGCAGAGGGCTGCCCTTAGGAGGTTCATTGACGAAAACATCAAGTGCCGCTCCTGTGATCCTTCCACTTTTGAGCGCCTCAGCAAGAGCATCTTCATTGATGATACCCCCGCGGGCACAATTGATGACCCTGGCAGTTCTCTTCATGACATTGAACTCCTCAGTATCGAGAATGTTCCTAGTCTCTTTTGTAAGTGGTGTATGTACTGTAATGAAGTCAGCATTTTCTGCAATTTCTTTTACTGTGGCCAGTTTTATTCCATGTTCCTGTGCCTTTTCTTTTGAAATATAGGGGTCGTATCCCATTATGGTCATGTTAAGGCCTTGTGCTCTTTTAGCAACTTCTGCTCCGATGCGTCCAAGACCAATGATCCCCAGTATCTTACCGTTGACCTCCACACCCATGAAATTCTTGCGTTCCCATTTGCCTGCTTTCATTGAAGCATTTGCCTGCGGTATGTTCCTTGCTATGGACATCATCATAGCAATAGTATGCTCTGCAGCAGAAAGCATATTTCCTTCAGGTGCATTGGTAACGATTATACCTTTTTCAGTAGCTGCTTCTACATCCACGTTGTCAACGCCCACTCCCGCCCGGCCTATGATCTTGAGATTCCTGGTAGCTTCGATAACTTTTCTTGTCACCTGTGTTCCGCTGCGGATGACAAGAGCGTCATAATTGACTATCTTGACTGACAGCTCGCTTTCGGACAAGCCCGTGATAACATCTACATCAAAATGTTTCTGTAGCATTGCCAAGCCTTCTTCGGATAATGGATCACTGACTAATACCTTCATCTGTGTGTCTCCTGTGATTGGGTGATATGGTCATGGCGATTTAAGCCAATTTCCGTCTGTTTTCCTGTTTTCAACATGTTAAGTTAGACCCTAACTACCATGCAAGTATATTTAGCAGTTGTCATTGCAGCAATACTAGCAGAAAACCAATTGTTCATATATGGACCTTCCTTTCAGAAGGCTCACATCTGGTGTATATCTATATATATGCCCGGACATGGCCATTTTATGGAATGGAAGATCTTATATAAAGGAGTTCTAGGGAAAAGTACCGTTGAATTTACTATCAAAGATGTCCAGAATGCTTCTTCGGACCCATTGTTTTGATCATGGTGGGAATATTCCTGTCGAGCTCCTTCAAGGAGAAATCCATATATGTCTTGTTCTCTGAAATATATTTCTTCCATCCCGGACCATGATGAATACCCTAAACGTGTTGCATATGGACCATCTGCAAAATATCTAATATCACGACATTCCATATATGCAACGATGTCGAAATCAAGGACCTCGATCTATCCCATGCTTGCTGTGAACTTCATAGGCACCCTGGATATGAGCCTTGTTCTTCCCTTTCTTATATTCCTTGTGGAACGGTTCGGGGGCAATGCCATCATCTATGGTCTTGTAGCTTCAACATACCCTTTTTTTCAGCTAATAGGCGGACCATTGCTTGGAAGATGGTCAGATATTTATGGCCGTAAAAAGGTACTGTTCCTAAGCCAGGTAGGCACTTTTATTTCTTGGGTCATTTTTCTGATAGCAATGCTCATTCCAGTTACCAGGATAATCGATGTGAGATCAGGGATACTGGGAAACTTTGTTCTCACCCTGCCTCTGATTCTTATTTTTATAGCCAGGGCATTTGATGGCCTGACAGGCGGGAATGTATCCGTTGCCAATGCATATCTTGCTGATATCACTGAGGATAAGGATAGGAGTGGCGTATATGGCAAACTTTCGGTTTCAACCAACTTGGGATTCATATTCGGACCGGCGCTTGCAGGCTTGCTGAGCGTTACAGTATACGGCGAGGTACTACCTGTGATCTCTGCAATCCTGATATCGTTTGCAGGAATATTGATGATAGTTTTTCTTGTGCCCGAGCCAAAGACACATGACTTGCATGGTCCTCAGACACTGGTGGATGGATCACAGTACACGGACATACAGATCGGAGCTTCAAGCAATCTAGATAAACCTGGCTTTCTGGAAGTGATAAGGATGCAAGGTATTTTCAATCTTTTACTTATATATTTCCTTATATTCCTGGGTTATAGTATTTTTTATGCAGCCTTTCCTGTACATGCTGCAAACAACCTAATGTGGAATGCAGCTACCCTTGGTCTATATTTTTCTCTGCTCAGCCTGCTCCTTGTCATTGTCGAGGGACCGGTTCTAACATGGGCCAGTAAAAGATGTTCTGACACTTCATTGTTAACTTTTGGCAGCTTTGTCCTATGCATCAATTTCGTACTGCTTTTTTCCAGTACTGATCTTTTCACATACTGTGCATTGTTTTTCTTTGCAGTGGGGAATGGGTTCATGTGGCCTTCACTGATATCTATACTTTCAAAAACAGCTAAAAGGGAACATCAGGGGGCTGTGCAGGGTGCATCTATCAGTTTTGTCAGCCTTGCCAGCATCATCGGTCTTATAGCAGGAGGATTCATGTTCTCTTCCCTTGGTGCAGGTGCCTTCCTCATAGCAGGCGCAATGATGCTTAGTGCTTTTCTGTTATCCATCAAAATGGGACCTTTTAGACAGAGGGCACAGGAAGACCGATGATAAAAACATCCTGTCTAGTCCTTTTTCTCAGCAGTGCTGAACCCTATAAGCACATAAGGTGTGCAGTGCCGCGTAATACTAGTGAACAGACCTGAGAATGCTATGAGAGCTGTGACCCATTTCCATAGTCCAGGTTCTATCAGGTCCATGGCAAGTATCACAATTGCCACAGAGCCTAGCAATGCTCTAAATAACAGATCATAGCCGCCCACATTCTCCAGGGTAAACGTATCTTTGAGTTTCACATGATCCCTCCATTCTAATATTGTACAGTGGTCCAATATTAAAATATGTAATGCACCACAATGACAGTGGAGGAAGAACGTACGCATGAACATGAAAAAGGTATCGTGGGCCAGATCCGTCTTATAGTGACAGCAGAACTTCCCGTCGTACTTGATACAAAACCTCTATATGTATCATTGAACCGATCATATGGGTTTTGCAGAGGCCGAACATTTGTAAATCTTCATTCAGAAGATGCAGATTAGTATATGGACCAGTGACCAATAATGCCTTTTAAGGCCAGGTACATATTAGCAATCAATAATTATATTTATCATCATATGTTCTATTAACGTAATGATGCTACCCGTCTATGTCCTGTGTCTTGTATTTCTTTTAACGATCATTCGACAGATAGGCAATATCAGGCTTGACCTATGGCAGATAATGGGTCTTGGGGCATTTGTTGTATTGCTCACTGGCCAGATATCCATTCAGGAGGCCATTGAAGCTATCGATCTGGATGTAATGCTATTCCTCTTTGGTGTGTTCGCCATTGGACAGGCTCTGGAGACCAGTGGTTATCTTTCCTTTATTTCTTATAATCTATTTAAGACTGCAAAGAACATGGATGCCATTATCCTATACTTACTTTTTGGGATGGGCTTTGCATCGGCTTTTCTTATGAACGATACTTTGGCAATAATAGGTACCCCTGTAGTGCTCTTGCTTGCAAGACAACATCAGATCGAACCAAAGGTGCTTTTACTTGCATTGGCCTTTGCTGTGACTACGGGTAGTGTTGCAAGCCCGATAGGCAATCCTCAGAACCTTCTGATAGCATTGAACAGTGGTATAAAAGATCCTTTTGTGGTCTTTGGACGATACCTGCTGCTTCCGACCATAGTTAATCTTATATTGACGTATCTTGTGCTCAAGTTCTTTTTCAGGGAACATTTTTCTGCAGCGGCCCTGAACCATTCAACGTCTCAGATAAGCGATCCTAAACTTGCAGAACTATCCAGGATCTCACTTGTCTTATTTGTATTGCTGGTATGTGCAAAGATCCTTGTGCAGTTGTTTGTCATTTCCTTTGACTTCAGGCTGACATACATTGCCCTGATAGCTGCTATCCCGGTACTCGTCCTTAATGGCCGCAGATCTGAACTGATTAAAAGAATGGATTGGCACACCTTGGTTTTTTTTGTGGCTATGTTCATACTCATGGAAAGCGTGTGGAACACAGGGTTTTTCCAAAATTTTCTGACCGATACGCAACATAGTGTTATCTCGGTCCCTATGGTGTTAAGTGTAAGTGTCATTCTAAGTCAATTTATTTCTAACGTACCACTTGTAGCTCTGTATCTACCTATACTGTCCCATGCTTCAGTGGACACCGGTGGCCTGCTGGCACTTGCAGCAGGCAGTACCATTGCAGGCAATCTCTCTATCTTAGGTGCAGCAAGTAATGTGATCATTATTCACAATGCTGAGAAAAAAGGCAATATTAGGCTTACTTTTATGGAGTTCTTCAGGATAGGAGTGCCACTTACAATGATCCAAACAGGGATCTATTGGTTTTTCCTATCTTTCCGATGATCCAACATTTTAGTTCATAGTTCCATGACCATAAGATTGGAAGTCAATGAATGTGACTTCCATCAATTGGAATGGCAGTTGTCAACGCTTCAGGAAAATTATGAGGCGCTTGGAGCGCTTGGGATTCAAAGAAAGCTAGGGAGTGGAAAGGAAAGGAAAGGAAAGGATCAGTATGAAAGTTCCATTGATGCAATCCAATATACCATTTCATCTGCCAGAACAAATATCCTATACCCTTTATTTGTTTTCTCTGAGAATAAAAATAAAAAACTGTATGACTATCTAATGTTCTTCAGTGGGCCTGACCGGATTTGAACCGGTGACCGCCCGGTTATGAGCCGGGCGCTCTAACCTGACTAAGCTACAGGCCCTCCACGAAAAAAAGATTTAAGTACGCCGCCAACAGGACTCGAACCTGTGACATTCTGGTTAACAGCCAGACACTCTACCAACTGAGTTATGACGGCTTATATCAGCGCCCTAAGTGCGGAACCTCTTAATGCACTTATTGTTTTTAAACTTTGTGTTCGCAGGCCCTTATTCCTCTTTAAGGTAATGCTAAATTGCACATTCGTTGAAAATATTTGGCATACAATATTAAAATTTTTGTTACCACTCAGACCGGTTTGCCCATACATCCTATACTACACCAATGATGGGGATCGGCTCCCCGCAATGAGGGCACGTTCCCTCTGGAGTAATATCGTACCTGACCACAGAGAACATCCCTCTCTTGATCAATAACTTCCTGCATACCGGACAATAGGTGTTCTCATGATCGTGACCAGGCACATTGCCTATGTATACGAACTTCATGCCCGCCTTTCTGGCTGTAAAATATGCTTCTTCTAATTTATGGATCGGAGTGGAGATAATATCTGACATATGGTACTGCGGATGGAAACGTGTGAAGTGTAAAGGAGTATCAGCTCCAAGGTTCTCGTATACCCAGTTTATCAAGTTCCGTATCTCTTCGCAAGAGTCATTGTATTGAGGAATCACAAGGTTTACAACTTCCACATGTATTCCAAGTTCACGGGCAAGCTTAGCTGATTCCAGTACAGGGCTAAGCTTTGCACTGGCAACCTTTTTGTAAAAATCTTCTGTAAAAGCCTTGATGTCTACTCTGAAAGCATCCAGATATGGAGATATGTTCTCCAACGCTTCTTTAGTGATATATCCATTTGTAATATATGCCGTTGCAAGCCCCGCTTCTTTTGCAAGCCTTGCGCAGTCATACGTATACTCATACCATATAGTAGGTTCATTATATGTCCATGCAATGGTCCTTGCACCTGCAGCAAGTGCTCTTTGCACAGCCTCTTCAGGTGTGATCTCCACAGTACTGACCTCATTGATCCCTATCTGGGATATGGTCCAGTTCTGACAATGTTCACATCTGAAATTACATCCCAGAGTACCCAATGAATATGCGAGTGTACCCGGATAAAAATGGAACAATGGTTTTTTCTCGATAGGATCAATTGCCTCACTGGAAACAGTGTTGTATATCAAAGTATAATAGGTACCATTTCTGTTCTCGCGCACCCGACAAAATCCTTTTTTTCCATCAGCTACTATACATCGATGACTACAAACCCGGCAACGGACCTTGTTCCCGTCTAATTTGTCGTAAAGTACGGCTTCCTTGATCATAGGTATCCCCCAAGATTACATCGTGTTCAAAAGACTTAAATCTTATTTAATGATGGGGGCTGAGGCCATATATGTGAAATGCGCTTTTCCCATATCATTGAAACTTAAGGCACATCGGGATCCTGTCGATGTATCCATGATCACATCGATAGTATTGTGCACTGTGCTTCTCATGCTATATAAGAGACTATTTCCATCACAGAACGATCGCTCATTTGAGAATGTGCATGGATGAATAGGTTTCACTGCACCAGTATCGTGAAATTTCTTATATTCATCAGGAACGACATATTCAATAAGTGGGTCATGCATCAGTGGACCATATGATGGGAAGGAACGAAAAGATCTTTTTCAGGATCGTAGTTTACCACCTTAAATAGCCGAATAAAGGAAATCCGTTGATCTTCTGGGGTTATTTCTCTGGACTACTTTGGCTATCCTTGTTCCATCCGGTAAGGTCCTTATAGAGGCATGAAGCCCACTTATATCGCCATCATCATCATTATTATACTAATGATAGATATTGAATTATAATTGATTTTTGCCATATATAATATTTATCTACATTCCAGTTCAAAACTATGACCTTAAAGACCAGTGGATGTAAACCTTATTAAGGTCCTAAATAAAACAGCTTTTTACTAGTGAGGTCAAACCCCAGGAATAAAGAAGAGCACACTATATTCCTTTAATTTCTTACAATAATGGTCGATCACGGGCTTCAATTGACTTTTTTAGACATTTCGTTATATAGAAGTATATGGCCTGAAAGGCCTAATACAAAAGGCTGCTGATCTGCGTACTGAGCAGCCTGCATAGTTAGTTCATCGAACAGGTCATTATTTAGGTAGTGGCCCAAAATGTACTTCAAACCTTTCCTGCATCATTTCCCAGGTTGGCAACTTTACCTGGCATCCGATGACCTCTACTACAAAGGATGCTACTGTTGCACCTATCCTGCCGCAGGTTTCCATATCATGGCCCCGTGTGAACGCTAACAGGAACCCTGCCCTGTATGCATCACCTGCACCTGTAGGGTCAATTGCCTTCACCGGTACCACAGGTATACAATACTGTGCATCTTTCGTGTGTATCCTGCTACCCCGGGAATCGTATGTCACCACAATGGTATCGATCCCTGCCTTGAGTTCTTCGAAGGAAAGACCGGTCATTTCACATACTCTCTTTATCTCGTGCCGGTTAGCGAAAAGTATATCTGTGTGCTCCAGTATGGTCTCCAGGTCCTTACGATCATATGTGATAAGGTCCTGTCCGGGATCGAAGGAAACAAAATTCGCCTTTTTTGCTATTCTTGCATTGAAAGAGCATTCAGAAGTTGCAAGGTGCACAAGGTCAACTTCAGGAGGTTCCAGTTCTTTCAGGAGTGCAGAAGCACCCCAGTGGAAGTATGTGCTCTGATTATGTTCCCTGTCAGTAAAGACGAACGCCTTTGTGACCTTCTGGTCTTTGCACCTATATATTAAAGAGAGATCTACACCCAGTGATCTAAGATACTCTTCATATCCAGAACTTCCAAAGTCCTCTCCTACGGCAGATATCAGTTGACCTTTACCACCAAGGGTGGCAATACCTACTGCAATATTGGCAGCTCCGCCTCCGAAATACTCGCGGTAATCAATAATAGGATAAGATTCATTGTGGCAGGATATGTGCTCCACATCAAAAAGCAGGTCAATGGCTGCATGTCCAACAACTGATATTGTCCGGTCCATATTTATCTCCTCTTTTTATTGGAACTCTTCAACATCGACGACCTTCAGAGGAACATCCCTTAATGCCCTCCCAATTACGGATTTAGCTATCCTTGATGCATGCTCTTCGCTTTCGGCATCAAATACTTTCATTTCAAGCACAAGGCCGACAATTGCAGTGTTCGCAGTGAGGAATACACTGCTGAAGGCTTCCTCGCAGGCAGGGCAAAAGGTGGTGCCAACGTCCACTTCCACAAAATCGAGCTTAGGGTTCAGTCGTTTACCTGCCTCGGAGATTGCTACTCCAATAGCGTCATCCGGGCTATTCACATCTCTGACCAACCAGGCAGCTTCAAGTACAACATTATAATTTGACATATACTCGTCTCCGGGAAATTGAGTTCTATCACTTTTCAGGGTTTATATAGTGAATAGTTTATCATCATCCACCTTAAACACTCCAAGACGTGCCCCGGCATCCAGCCATGCATGTCCGTAACTGAAACATATAAGAGCATTCACAAGGTCCCCATTGTATATAAAATGGTTCCCATCCTCATAATATGATCTTGCCATTGTATGAAAGTCATTTGCGATTGCGTACATGTGTGAATCCTTGATAGGAGCAAACTCTGCTTTTTCCAGTGCTTGCCTTAGTAGTTTCTCATATCTTTTAACCTTTTCATTCAGATCAGCAGGCAAACCATTCCTCCTTATTTGCTCGCACCGAATATTTTCTTGAAAAGACTTCCTCCTTCTTCTGTTTTTCCTTCTCGCGAAGGTTTTCTTTTGGGAGGAGGTGCCGTGGTGGCCTTTACAGGTATGTGCTCTTCTCCAGGATACTGCTTTTCAGCATGTCCTTGTATTAATGGCTGCATATGTACAGACTCTATCGGTTGTTTCCTGGTCGATGTTCCCTGAGCAGGATTAAGATCAATACTTCTCATTACGTTAACAGACTCACCACCGTGTTTACTTTTCCGCACCCTGATATCCACAAGGATCGGTCGCTCAATATCTGTGCTCACCAGCATGGCAACTCCTGGTGGCAGCCGCATGAGTTCGTCCTCCACGTAGGAGCTGACACCCTCAAGGCCTTTACTAATGGCCTTCAGGTCGTTGGGATTGGTCACTTTCATGATTATCTGGGTACCGCACTGAGAAAGAATGTTCTTGTCCACACGTGCGGGCCTCTGGGAGATCACCATCATGCCAAGACCGAACTTACGCCCTTCGGAAGCAATGGTCCTCAATACATCGGAACTTAGTGTTTTACTGAAACCTTTTTCTGGTGCGTAGTTATGAGCTTCTTCGATGACCAGCATGCCAGGAGGGATTGTATTCATCTTTCGGGCCTCGAACAATGTACTGCACAGGCGTGCAACGACCATCGATTGGATGTCCGGAGCCACACCTTTGAAGTCTATAATAGAAGCTCTGCCCGGTTGCACCAGATCCTCGATCGATGTGGGATTTGTGGACAATATACCCGTCTCCCTAATTTCTTCAAGGAAACTGATTATATTCCATTTTGCCTTACTGTCATTGTTCTTGACCTCAAAGATGATATCATCAAGAGTATAGTTATCCTTCTCAGCTTTGATCTTATCAATGGCCTCATAGAGAATTCCTATATGGGTACTGGTGAAGTTATTAGGAAAAGCTCCACTCAATTCTTTTGCCGTCAGGTTAATACCATTAAGCCTAAAAACCTCATCAGCCTTTGGGTTCAAGCTCTTGTTGGCCGGAGTGTACACAGTAACATATTGTGCATACGATCTTGGAGCGACCTTGAACCTTCCTGCAACTTCTGTACTGATGACCCCTTCCTCTTTCAATGATGCATATTCGCTATGTGGGTCAATGATCAGCAGGGGCACTTTGCGGTCCAGCATCTCTTCGAGGAGCACACCTGCAGTATAGGACTTACCGCTTCCTGTCTTTGCAAGGATGCTGCAATGCTTCTGCACAAGACTGTTCACATTGAGATGTACAGGTATGTCTGTACCTTCGAGCATACCAATGAACATTTCTTTTCCGGAGAGGCCAAGGGAATTACAGATAAGCTCGTTGTTCGCCTTGTATATCGGGTCTCCGGGACTAAAAGGAGTAGTAGGTGATCTTAGCAGTCCAGAATCATCACGCTTTCCGATAACGTTCACATCAGCTATTATCCTGTCCCCACTTTTATCCTTGCGGCTTCCATTCCTTGCTTCTTCTATAGAATAACTCTCTCCTGAGCGGGTAACGGACAGTACCTGTGCAAGCACCCAGCCATCGACCTCATGCCACGCTTTTATGTATCCTCCCTGATGCACACTGGTGCTGTCCGATAATAATACCTTGAAGTTGGATGTACCCGCTTCTCCGAATATCACGCCAACAGCATCTCGAACCATTTTTTCCCTCATGTTGATCTAAATTATAATATATTTGATAATATATTATCATGTCTTATGTTGTTTTAATATATAGACCTATACTCTATAATATACATCACTATTATTTGTGAGCTTCCAGTATCGACGTAGGTGCATGGGCCAGTTGCACTAATGCCTCAGCTTCTACAAAATGCGTATCTGCCGGAATTACTAGTATATGCAGTGGTGCACCAAGATCGAAGTCTTTCAGGCTTTGAATGTGGTCTGCTGCAACCACTGGGGAGTCGGACCCTGCTCTTGCTATACCTACAGCAATTCTGTTCTGAAGTATTTTTATGCTTCTCTTTGCTTCCACCTGCAACAAAAGGTGCAATGCCTGGTTCATTGTCATATAACCCTTTTCTTTATCGATATCAAGAAAGACAAGGGTGTGAAGCCCATGTTCAAGATTTTGGATAATAGTGTCATAAGGTGTTTCCGATATAACGGTCCTTCCCCGACCGCTGGTATATGGATGAGGGACAGTAACAGCTTTTCCAAACCTGTAGTTCTGCAGGCCTGTAAGGCCGCACACAGCGGACGATATGGAAGAACCGTGTACAAGCTTTGTACTGATTCCCATTTCCATTGCACGCAGGCGCAGGTCAACATGGGTTGTTGAGATCATGGTATCTCCTCCTGTAAGGAATACCACATCTTCATTTTTTGCATGGTAAAGCCAGCTGGGGCATTGTTCCACCTCTTCCCGTGAAAGCAGTTCTATTTTCTTATTATACAGATCTTCCATCTTTTCCAGGGTAGTGCCCATAAGCCTTGATGTGTAGAACTCTGCATACACTCTGTTTGACCGGGCAATAGCTTCAAGTCCTTTCAAAGAGATGTCTTTTTCATCAAAAAGACCTAATCCTATGAAGGTCAACATGATCGAGAAATGGAATTAATGATTTAAATGTTTTGACCATGAAAGATTCCACTTTATATGTCGAAATGTTTTTATAGAACCATATACAGTTAATTCAATCCATACATAAAAAATGATACTTCAGACAAGTTCATAATCTGGATTCAGGAGGTTCGAAATAATGGCACAACAAGGCATGTCGGTACAAATGGCAGGACAATATGGAGGTCAGCCAGTTTACATCATTAGTCCAACAACAGAACATATACAAGGAAAAGATGCCCTTTCCATGAACATTAACGCTGCTAAAGCAGTTGCGAAACTGGTGCGTTCCACCTTAGGACCAAAGGGCATGGATAAGATGCTGGTAAATATACTTGGCGATATTGTCCTCACTAACGATGGTGCCACTATACTCAGGGAAATGGAGATCGAGCATCCCACTGCAAAGATGATCGTTGAAGTTGCCAAGACACAGGAGGACATTGCAGGGGATGGTACCACCAGTGCTGTTGTTATTGCAGGCAGTCTTATGGACAAAGCAGGAGAACTTTTAGAAAAAGGTTTCCACCCGGCCGTTATCTTCAAAGGTTATAATCTTGCTGCTCAGAAGGCCATTGAGATCCTGGAGGAATTTGCCACTAATGTCGATAAGGATGATAGAAAAACACTTGAGAAGATAGCAGAGACCTCTATTACAGGAAAAGCTACTGAGACATCCTCAGACCATCTGGCAAAGATATGTGTTGATGCAGTACTGGCAATTGAAGAGAACGGTAAGTACAACATAGATGATAAAATTGTGTTCAGAAAAGAGGCTGGTGGAAAGATCTCTGATACAAAGGTGATACATGGTATTTACATCAATAAATACCGCCTTCATCCAAATACCCCTGCCAAAGTCGAAAATGCAAAGATTGCGCTTCTGGATATGCCAATAGAGATTGCCAAGACAACTACAAAATCAAAGATCCAGCTTGGCAGTATAGATGAAATGTTTGCTTACAAGGACCAGGAAATAGCCAATTTCCATAAGATGCTGGACAAGGTCATAGCAACAGGTGCTAATGTGGTCTTTTCTTCCAAGAACATCGATGATAGTGCGGTCCATTATTTCATGAAGCACAATATCTACACCTGCAGAAGGCTGAAAGATGAGGATATGACGGTACTTTCCCTTTCCACAGGTGCCAATCTCGTAAGGAACATGAATGATATCACTGCCAAAGATCTTGGATATGCTGAAGTTGTGGAGCAGGAATCCGAATATGAAGAGAAGACACTCATCACCGGATTCAAGAAATCCAATACTGTTACCATCTTTATTAAGGCAGGTAGTGAGCATCTTGCTGACAACATTGAACGTGCATTCGATGATGCTCTTAATGTGGTAAAATCTGTGCTGGAGGATAGGACAATAGTGCCCGGAGGGGGAGCTTCTGAAATGCAGGTGGCAAACGGATTGCGTTCTTATGCTTCTACAATAGATGGACGCGAGCAGCTTGCTATCCGTGCCTTTGCCGATGCCATGGAAGAGATACCAAAGGCAATAGCTGAGAATGCAGGTCTGGACAAGATCGATATGTTGTCACAGTTGCGTGCTGAATCCGGAAAGAACAAGAACAGTGGGATCAATGTGTGTTCAGGCAAGATAGAGGATATGATGGAGAACAGTGTGATCGATCCCCTTCGTGTCAAGATACAGGCCATTAAATCCGCATCAGAAGTGTCTTCCATGATATTGCGTGTTGACGACATGCTCAGGGCCCAGGAAAAGGATATGCAGGACGTTGATCCTGCGCACAACATCCATAATTACAACATGGGCTGAACTAATAAACAACGTGTATCATAACGGAATGGTTTGTAAGTTGCTTACTTACAAACCATAGAAATCCCTGTAATCTTCTATCACTTTTTTGGCTTGTACAGGATATCTTTTTTTGAGCTTCTTAATGAAATGGTCCCTGGACAGGCATTCTTTCATTTTTCTAGCGATCTTTGATCCATACTCCCTAGAGATAGGATTTTTTTTCTGGATCTCAAAAGAAAGACATAGAGCTTCCACAGGGAAGTAGTTCCTTCTGATGATGGGAGATACAGAACCCAGAAGTACATCATTATCAAGCTGACTATATGCAGGAACTCCGGTCTTGTGGATACGGTCGGTACCTGTCAGCATCTTTTGGTTCTGCTTTGAATATGAATGGAATTCGATATATATACTAGGTCTGAGCTCTTCCACAGCCTGTATTATTGGCTTTCCGAGTGTCCTATAGTAACTCTCTTTCAGGGTAGACACATATTTCTCTTTACACACGACAGGTATGACCGCCAGAGAACCCACAGTAGGAGGCTCGAGTTTCTCCAATATGTCGGAAGTGTCCATCCATTCATTACCATGTAAACCTCCAACGAAAAGTCTTATAGGATCACCATCACCCATCACCTTATATTTCATCGGACACCACCCATATTTTATTTTATGACCTTGCGGGCGATCACATATATCTCCTGTTTTTGAGGTTCTATGACCTGGACAACCTTAAATCCAAGATTCTCTATTCTTGCTATTATAGATCCTCTTGCCTCACGTTTTTGTATCTTTATGACCTGCAGTAGTTTTCCATTCTCTCTGAGTAAGGGAAGTACTCTTTTAAGTGCCATAAGGGAGTCCAGAGGCTCCAGGGTCATATCATTCAGTATGATATCCACTTTCTCGGGTGATATTTCCTGCAGAGGAAGGGTAAAAACATCTCCGAACAAGACGCTTATATTCTCATGTTCATGCATTATCCTGTCAAGTTCTGCACGAAAGTCTGTACTAAACTCTATACCTCTTACTTTTTTTGCTATCTGTGAAGCGTAAAGCAGAAATCCACCTGCACTTGAACCCAGATCAAGGACATTATCCCCTTCACAGATAATGCCGGAAGCTTCCTGAATAAGTTGCAGTTTGAAATATCCCCTGGGCCTGTCAAGTCCATCGACCACCTCAATGGAGTGATCGATGCTGACATCTTTGGAAGATTTAGTCACAATATTTCCTCCAACCCTTACATTTCCGCGGATTATCGCATCTTTTGCACGTGCTCTTGAACTAAAATAACCCATATCCACAAGGTAGGTATCAAGCCTCATGGGATACATATTAGCTGACCAAGGAATATAAAATCATGCAACGATGATCAATAAAGGATATTTTTTAATAGGCCAGTGTGTTAATTAATTCTATTTATGAGTCTTGATAAGATAGAGGCAAAGGCCCTTGGTATAAGGATCAGATATGCAGAGCTCTGGCCCGGGCTTTGTCCTTGTGATCAAGCGTTTCATGGCTGCAGTTGCATCTTCATATGCTTTATTTAGTATCTTGCATAATGTTTTAAGATTTTTTGCAGCTTTCTGCTGAGAGGAAAGAAACATATTGAATGATGCCATCATATGCCCAGAATCAGAAAATGGAGAATTAGATTGTTAAAAACATTGATATTCGATATGGATGGAGTGCTTGTGGATTCCATGCCATACCATGTTGAGGCAATGCAACACATCTTTGATCAGATGGGTGTATACATGGACCAGCAGTTGATCTATGAAAGGGAAGGTGAAAAGACCATCGATATTGTACGTCTGCTGCTGGAAAAAGCAGGCGCTGATAACGGCAGTTTTGATCTTGAAGCAATAGTTGAGAGATATATTGAAGAGTTTAATGTTATAGCTACACTGGACCCTTTTGTAGGCATGCCCGAATGCCTCGAAGTGCTGAAACACAGATATGAACTTGCAGTGGTCTCCGGTGCTGATAAACCTATAGTGCACAATGTTCTGAATGAATTATATCCTGACCTTTTCAGCGTGATCGTCTCCGGTGATGATATCGATAAAGGCAAGCCGGCCCCTGATCCTTATCTTAAGGCAGTGGAGTTATTGTCCATACAAAAGGATGAATGCATTGTTATAGAGAACGCTCCTGTAGGTGTACAGGCCGCAAAGGCCGCTGGTCTTTGTTGCATAGCTGTTCCTACTTATCTGGAACATGATAAGCTCAGTCTGGCAGACTCTATTGTCATGAACCATGATCTGCTTATTGATTTCCTGCTCGATCTGCGATCGGATGTTCCGAAAACCTGTATTAAAAGATGTGCTCATCCTGTGAAATCATAATTGCATTTGATGCCATTTTCATCAGAGCACATGTTACAAGAGACACATTTTGCGACCTCAGTTTCTCCTTTTCTTAGTTTCATCACTAGATCAGGTTCTGCTATCAATGGTCTGCACAGGGAGATCATATCAGCATACTCCTCTTTAAGTAACATTTCCATTACCTGTTTTGATCTGATCCCTTCTACAAGGATCACAGGTATATCTACTTGTTCTTTTATCATTTTAGCATATTCCCGGTAATATGCCTCCTTCTCCAGTGAATCGATCTTTGTTCTGAAAAGCTCCTCTCCCGCTTCTGTAATGCCCCCGCTGACCTCCACGGCACATATACCATTATTTGCAAGGATCTTTGCTATCTCTATGCTCTCAGGTGCGTCAAGTGTATACCTGTGCATATTATTTTTAAATCCATCAGTAACGTTCAATTTGACAAGTATGGGATAATCCTCACCTACCAGCTCTCTTGCACGTGAGATTATGTCAAGGACCACCTGCGTCCTTTTTTCAGTAGAACCACCCCATCTGTCCTTACGCCTGTTGGTGTAAGGAGATAAAAAACTGCTTAGCAGAAAACCATGTGCACAATGCAACTGTGCACCGTCGAACCCTGCTTCCTTTGCACGCCTGACCGCCTGTGAAAAATCCTCAATTATTTTCAAGACTTCTTTTTTTGTCAGCTCCTTAGGTACCATACCTTTTACAGTTTCAATGACAGCAGAAGGAGCCAGCGTGTAAGGGTTATCGTCAGTGATCATGGTCTGGCGTCCCCCATGTGCTATCTGCAGGACTATCTTACTGCCATGTTCATGTACCCTTAAGACCATCTCCTTGTAGGACCTGATGAACTTGTCATCATAGATACCCAGTTGCAGATCATCGCTTTTTCCCTTTTTGTCAACATAGGCATATCCAGTTATGATAAGCCCTACTTCATTACGTGCAAGCTCTTCATACAGATCGTTAATTCGTGAGGTAGGAGTACCGTCGGGCTCTGCCATCCATTCATGTGTGGCAGATCGGACAAAACGGTTAGGGACCCCAATACTACCTATATTTATGGGTTCGAACAACATGATAGGTCGTTTCTTACAGTAACTTATAACTCTTTCTTTTAGGAATTGTTACAGGCCCAATAATTAGTCTGAAATCTTATTTTTCCTCAAAGCGTTTGTGAGCATTCAATTGAAAGCTTAGCTCTATGTATCATAGTATGACACTTAGAGCACACATGCCTTATATTAATAGGATATATCTCATATTCTTCAGATTCTGTAGGGATCATCAACGATACCAAATACACAGTCTTGCAGACATGTCAAGATTGTATATTAATACCTTGAATTTCACTTCATTTATTTGATTTCTATACCTTCTTGCACAGATACTTTCCCCATATTTTTCAGAATTGAAAACATCGTTCCAGCAAGATCACATCGGTGATAGATTTTTCATCAGATCTAGAAATCTTTTATAAAAAGCAGTAATAACCTATATATGTAAATGCTTACTATTAGTATTTAAGTAAAGATGATTTGCTTCTTAAATATACCATGTCTTCAAATATTAGAATGATGTGTTAGATCATGGCGCATGTTGTTGTGAAAAATGTTTTTAGAAAAGAAAGCATTGGATTTATTGGATTACTAACGATTGCTTTAGTGTCTGCTAAGGTAAAGGGTTTATTGGACATAGAATGGTTGTGGGTATTTGCACCACTATGGTGGCCTGCATTTTTTGTTATAGGTTTGGTGCTGGCCTTTCTAGTTCTTATAATAATAACACTTTTCTTAGCTATTATTGTTCTAAATGCTGTAAAGATCGTTTATCACCTTACATGAACAAAGAGGTTCAAACTTATAGATGTTTCTTATTGTTTCTTATAAATATGTGTGGTACAGTCTGCTATTTTTTGTAGCTTAAATGGCCACGAATAGAATGATATAACTAGATGGATGTATTACTCCTCTGAAATCATTGTAGCGGTGATCCCTGTTTTGAACCATTATGTAAATACTTTAGGTCCTGGTGATGCTTTCCGAGATTGGCTGGTAGATACACTTGGAGATAGGATAAAAAACAAATACTGCAAGGTGGAAGTTTTTAAGTACAGTCCCTCCTCACACACTGTGTGCAGATATAAGTTCAAAGGAGAGAAGTATAGTGTTATAGTAAAGTTCTTTGCAGAGCCTACAGGGGAATTGAAAAGATACAACGCTTCTGAGGCAATGGTCAGGGAATACAATAATCTTATGGCAGCCCGGCCCATTATAAACGTACCCATGCCAATAGCAATACATCAGGATTTCAATTGTGCCCTTGTAACCGAGTATATTTCAGGTAGATCCCTGACATGGTATCTTTCACATGAGAATGACCTTTATGACAAACTTACATCTGTCGCCCACATGCAGCACAGGCTTCATGAACATACACGACATGACTATTATGACAAGAAGAAAGACTTTGCTAATTTTCATAAAGTTCTGGACCATCTTAACCTTGATCGTCCTATAAGGGAGCATTTTGATCAGTTGCTTGGAAAATGGTGGTACAGTTCCCTGCTTGATCTGAAACAGGGCTGTATGATACACCGGGACGCAACACCCTCAAATTATATGTTCCGTAAAGATATTCTATATGTTCTCGATCTTGAAAGTTCCTGGTACAATGCACACTATGCATTGGACCTGGGAATAATGTGTTCCGAACTTAAGAACCATTTTCAGCTACAACGAGGTTCTGGAGAACTTGCAGAACCATATATAGGTCATTTTTTGTGGCATTACAGTAAGAATGAAAGTGACTTTTTAAGGATCACCAAAATAGTTCCTTTTTTTATGGGCCTGGGCTTTTTGAGATCTGCCAGACTGCACAGGCATTACACACATCACAAGTATCTGATAAAGGAGGCTGCTGCATGTTTGACATCTCTCGAATAAAAGGTATTATCTTTGATTGTTATGGGACCCTGATAGATATAGAAACAGACGAAAATGATTACTACACGTACGACACTGTGAGCAAATGGCTTAAATACAAAGGAGTGAACATCGACCCTGATGATCTAAAGCTTGAATATCACTCAAGGATCCGGTATAAAATGGAAGTTTCTCAAGAAAAACATCCAGAGGTGAGAGTGGAAGAAATATTTGCAGAGATCTGCAATGAGAACGCTATATGGAAGAGCAACATCACGTATCTGGGGATAGAAACTTCAAAAGTGTTCCGATCAGCATCTCTACGCAGACTGCGTCCATTTCAGGAAAGTCTGAAGATACTCAAAAGATACAAGGATATTTCCCTGTGTTTAGTTTCTAATGGCCAGCGTGTGTTTTCCGAAAAGGAGTTGCGTTTTCTGGGATTACATGAATTTTTTGATAATGTGATCTTTTCTTCTGATGTGAGGTACAAAAAACCAGATCAGCGCATATTCAGAATGGCACTCGAGCGTATGAAACTCAAACCTGAGGAGGTACTTTCAGTTGGTGATACGCCAGAAAATGATATAATTGCGCCTCGTGAGATAGGAATGGAAGCCATGCACATCTACGATGCCTGGAGGGATTTGCTCGATTAAGATGGCAGCGTATCTTTTTGTGCTGTAAGATACGGTAAATCACTTAAAATGAACTACTCAGAAGAACTATTGTTTGCCAGGGAGTTCTTGAAACGAAAACACATGAAAAATTAGAAAAATTAGAATAAATAAATTAAATCATTGACGTTTTTAAATTTCATCTATTCTATCCTTTCAATCAGATCTAGATACTTTTTCTCAATGATTTCCCAATTATAATTCATATCCACAAATTTTCTGCCCCTATTGCCAAGCTGATCTCTCAGGTGTGCATCAGCAAGTAATAGGTCAAGGCATGCACTGAACTCTTCGTAGTTCTCATACCACAGGCCTGCATTGCTTCTGATGCACTGTCCTTTGAGCACTTCACACTGTCCATTTACAAGCACGGGTTTTTTACAGTGCCATGCTTCCAATAGCACTATGGATAAGCTCTCATATTTTGATGGCATCAGAAGTATTTTGGATTCTTTAAGGGTGTTATATTTTTCTTCTTCAGAAACAAAACCTAGGTAGACAATATCTGGATGAGTAGGAATCTTCATGGCAGCTTTCCCCAGTACTACAAGTTTAATGGGCGAATTGTTTTCTTCTTTATACCTCTGGAAAAAATCAAATAATTCCCCACATCCCTTTGACTCATCGATTCTACCCATATAAGTTATGAACGTTCCTTTATTGTTTATGTCAAGGGATTTAACGTTACTCAATCCATCTGGAAGGGTAACACCTGAACCGGCTATATCATAAGGTATATTTTCATTATGGAAACGTTGTATTACAAAGTCTTTTTCTTCCTTTGTATTATACATGATAGCTCTGGGCTTATGGAACATCTCGTTAAAGATTGATAGGTAGATGGGGGGTTCATCATGTGCAGCAGGGACCAAGATCGCTTTGTTTGCTACGAGCGGAAGGCCAAAGAAGGTTGTACAATACAGATATGTGAAAAAGAAGAATAGGTTGTAATGATCTTTATTATCTTCTATGAACTTAAAAAGCTTAGTGGAGTAAGGGCCCTGCAGTTTCATCCATTCAATTTCCTCATCAATGGAATGATCTTTGCATAATACCTTTTCAGAACATTTATTAAAACGTATTATATCTCTGGGGAAATCAACAGGAAACCTCTTAACTAATACATTATTTATGCATGTTTCCCCTGCATCGTACTCATTTTCCCATGTGACATAATCAATTGCACATGTAGTGATCACGTCTACATCACAATATTTTGAAAGGTGCTCTGCCACATCCCTGCAAAGCAATTCGGCGCCTCCATTGATCTCAAGTCCGTATCTCTGGACCACAAATGCTATCCTATATTCTTTTTTCTCTAATTCTTTGTTCTTGGAGAGAGATTCAATCTTCTTATGTGAAAAAATGTAAGAGCTTTCAATTGTTCTCTCTACCATTTATGAATCACCTTGTTTAGTTGTTCTTTAAACAAGGTCAATCCGTTTTGGTAATCAAAATTTTTCAATCTAAGAGTTTGTTTTTTTATAATTCTATCTCGAAGGTTTTTATCCGTGAGGACTAGATTAATCATTTCTGCTATTTCCGGATAACATTTCTTATTGACCAAAATGCTAGTACCATTCATTGTATAGGGAATTGCTGTTGAATTATAGGCAATTATAGGAACACCAAAATGCATACTTTCTATCAATGGTACACAAAATCCTTCATGTTCACTCATACATAGGAATATATCAGCAAGTTTATAATAAGAAATAAGGTCTGCAAAATCAACTTTTCCAACTAAATGTATGTCCTTTATTTTTAAATGATCGATTAAATCCTGTAAATAGTTATAGTATACTTCAGAGCCATTGAACCCACCAACTAAAAAAAGCCTTGAATTTGGATTTATGGCTTTATAGTAGTAAAAACATTTAATGACATCTTCCTGTTTCTTGTTTGGTGCTATTCTACCAACAAAGAGGATATTAGTCCAACCATCATCATATTCGCTGATAATTTTTGTGTTAGGCCTATCATATTTTGAGAAATCGATTATTAAGGGAAGAACTCCTGTTTCTGGATATCCCATCTTTTCCAATTCAAGACGGTTATATTCAGAGTCACCAAGGGCAATATCTATTTTATCGGCAAGCAATTTTAGTTCGTTTCTTCCATTTTGTAAAACCATTGCAAGATTATCATTAATATTGTAGAAAAAGTGGGGAGGTGTAATATTGTGATATAGTAGTATTTTTCGATCAGGTACGCTCATCACATATTTTGAAATATCTGATCCTATGGCAAGATGATAAATTAAGATATTTTTCTCCGAAGATATTTTTTTATGTTCTAAATAGTATAACGCCTTCATTGACTGATGGACATTTATTGCAAATATTTCAGATTTATATCCCCAACTTTTCAGAACATCTCTAATAAGAACTACTTCATTTCCTATCGCATCGCCAGGCGATAATGTTGGCAGGATCTGATGAATTTCCATTTTAGAACACACCTAGTAATTATAAAAATATTTTAAAGATGATATCCCATCAATATATCTTCATTATAACATGTTTTTTACTATTCTATGCTATACTATATTTTTTATACGATTTATCTAGAATTATTAGGATATTCTTCAATTTCATTATAATGCTAAAATCAAATTTCTCTGCATCTTTCATGTAAACATTAAATCTTCTGACAGTGATCCCATTTTCTTTATATATCCCTTCTGCGAAGTGATCTGTGTTCCAGTCACTTAAAAACTGTTTTACACACGTGGTTAGTATCTCAACATCCAGCCCACTCTTATGTAGATTCTCAGCAGTGCGCCTGCACTCGGTCTCAGCACCACCGGGAATGTCTCCATACCATGGTATAACGAAAGCTATTTTCATTTTATCAGTCAGTAAATTTTATGCAATTATTACATATAATATCGATTATATGTTATTTTTTCCCGATCATTGCATAATCCTGCTCACCGTAAAGAGTAGCATTTAGCATTTCTATGTTCCGGTTGAGAACTTCAGCCTGATATCTTTCTGCATCGGTGGAGCTTTCATTCGTTACAAGCTTCTGCAATCTTAGAATTTCCGGCATAGGGGTGGAAAATATAGCTTTTATTTCTCTGAAACCTGTGGATTCCATAAGGAATCTTAAAGTTTCCGGATGAACGGGTTTAATATGGGTAAGATCAATGTAGAAATTTGCAAAAGATGAGAACGAAAGCGGGTTTACGGTTTCTGCAATGATATAATACCCATACTTCATTTTTTGGAAACATAGTTTTAGTAACCTGACAAGGTATGCGGGCTTCAGATGCTCTACCACCTGGCCTATAAACACTCCATCCAGGCTTGCATCCTCTAACTTCTCAAGATGATCAAAAGCATCCTTTAACTCCACTTCAAGACCTTTTGAGCGACAGTAATCCACCATAGTTTCATCTATATCTACTCCCCTGGCACCGACCCCATGTTTGCGCATAGTCTCAAGGAACTCTCCTCTTCCACAACCAATGTCCAGTACATTCTTACATCCTTCGAAATAGTGAAGAAAAGCAGTTTGCCGCTGAGCAATCTCTTCTCTGGGACCTCGGAACCTGTCCTCGAAAACAAAATAATTCACCCCTGTATCCGTGTGAGGTGGTTGCTGGAGTTTCTCGGTTTGTGAAACCCCCTGTAAGTTTCGTTTACCAAGTATCTGAGCCAGCCATGCCTTTTTCTCAATATCATCGTTCATTGATAAAATAAATGATCGTACCCTTTCTTCGTTCTCACGCGTCATCTCAGTTTTTAGCTGTGAAATATCATTGTTCACGTCATTCCTCAACTGTGAAACATCATTGTTCACGTCATTCCTCAACTGTGAAACATCATTGTTCACGTCATTTCTCAGCTGATCGACCAGATTACAGAGCTTGTTGTTAATACTTATTTCGTCATTTATTTCTTGCTTCAGAGCTTCGAGCCTATCCTCCATATCTAATAGTCGCTCATTAGTTTCTTTGAGATCCTGTGCAATGGTTTTTGGTTCAGGAACATGCTGGCCTTTTGTTCCAAAATCACCAATCATATTTTCTATATTTGAAATACGGTAAGTTGCATTATTGAGAACTTTAGCTGCATTTTGATTGAAAATTATCTGCTTAAAGATCATTGGGTCCACATATCTCCGGATTTCCCCATGTACCATCTCCCTGCCTTTAATGAGCGGTACCCCTACAATGGGACGATGAGAACTGATAACATAACTATTATTTTGAATATCAGAGTTAATGTTCAGATTGGTCAGTTCATCGGCAATTTCTTCCAATGTCTTTTTTGGATCTGAGATCATCTGCCGGGCTGCCGTATCCAATTCAGGTGGATAGGTACCTTTCTCTTTTCGCTTACTAATATTCTCCCTTATCTTTCTCATGATCTCTTCAACATTCACTTCTTCATCATGTATCTCAAAAGTATCCATGTTATCCCCACCATTTTCATATTATCCATTTACAAGGCACATCGAATAGACCAGCATCCCTGCCTGTCGGGATCACATCTAAATGATATAGTTTATCATGCCAGTCATAGGGGTCATGTGTACGGCTATGTATGGCAACAGTTAACAGAAATCTTCCGGAGAGCATAGGGATGCTCTCTATTTTCAGATCAATATGACCTTTACCTTCAATGTGATCGATCATTATGTCTCTCAATTCCGTATTGGTACCAAAAAGATTCTCTCCTTTTTCTGAATACAGAGCAATGCCAAAAATTGGGTCGAGTACCTTTTTGTGAGCATTATAAAGGATCCTTATGGTCATTACATCAAAGGAATTGAACCTGTTACTCAAATTACCGAATTTATCATAGAACTCGACATTTAATATCTCAACTTTCTGGTCACCCCATCGGGAGTTATTGAGAGAGGTCTGATCTTCGGCTAGAATGGCAGGATCACTTTCAACTACATTGTGGGTCGCTTCTGAAATGTTTTTTTCCTGCTCCCCGTACACATACTTATCTATCACTTCAGCTGTATTTCCTAAAGCTATTTGTTCTCCTTTGTGCAATAACAAAGTCCTGTCGCAGAACCTTCTGACAGAACCAAGATCATGAGACACAAACACTATTGTCACGCCTTCTTTGCGGTAGCTGTTCAGTACATCCAGACACTTTTGCTGAAAATCCATATCACCTACTGCAAGTACTTCATCCATCAGCAGTATCTCGGGATCTGTCTGGATCGCAGTGGAGAAGGCAAGTCTCACCTGCATTCCTGAAGAAAAGTTCTTTAATTTCGTATCCCTGAACTTTTCCAACCCTGCAAATTCAAGTATATCATCTGTCCTTGATTTAATATCACTTTTTGACATCCCCATTATAGTACCATAGGTCTTTATGTTCTCCACTGCTGTCATATCGGACTGAAAACCTACGCCAAGTTCAAGGAAAGGTGTGATTTTCCCGCGGATATGTACTTTACCTGAAGAAGGGTATAGGATCCCTGCTATTATTTTCAAAAGGGTACTTTTGCCGCTTCCATTTTCCCCTATTATACCAAAGAATTCTCCCTCCTCCACATCAAAATTGATATTGTGTAAAGCATGGAACACCTCATATGATTCCGGCTTGAATATCCCTGTAAGTGCTTCGAACAGTGTGGTCTTTTTTTCATGGGGGATACGGAAGGACTTTTCCAGATTTTCAACTTCGATCACAGGCATTCATATCTCCTCCGCAAACCGGGGTTCGATCCTGTTGAAAATAAAATATCCTGCAAATAGGAAAACTACTGCTGCAACGATCATGAAGACCAGATCATTCGTTTGCACAGGGGAAGAGTATATTATTGTATCTCTTGCTGCAATTATGACCCTGGCGATAGGGTTAAGAAGTGCGATGCTTCTCAGATCAGCAGGAAATATTTCTATCGTATACATTATGGGAGTTGCAAAGTAGCCTGCCTGCAGCAATACAGCCCAGATGAACTGCACATCGCGATAAATTACATTAAGAGCTGCTAAGGCCAGGGACAGGCCTACGGACAGGATCAGAAGACAGATCAGTATAACAGGAGCCTGCAGCACGTATATTGACAATGGTACCTTGAAATATATCATGAACAGCGCAAAAACAATAGATTCAAAGACACTCATGAGCAATGCTGTCAGGCAAGATGATATAACAAAAATGTCCCTGGGAAAATAGATCTTTTTAATAAGGCTTGGTTTTCCAACAATGGAATTCATTCCTATACCAGTAGCTCTGCTAAGAAAATTCCAGATGATAATGCCCAGTAAAAGAAAAAGCTGATAATTCTCAATCTGCAATCTCATAAGATGTGAAAACACATAATAAAGGACCGTTAACATTAGCAGAGGTTCTAGGAGTGACCAGAAATATCCCAGAACAGAGTTCTTGTATCTTAGTTTGAACTCGCTCCAAGCTAACTGCCATATCAGCTGTCTGTAAGCATACAGATTTGCAATATGTTTGATCGACATTTTCCATCCATTAGCAGCTTGTAAGAACAAATCGATATTTACTGCTTTATTTAAAAATCTGTCAATAGGTAACGTTCTCTTTATATAAAGTTTTGGTCTAGTACATTATAGTCATGCTGTCATCAAATTGCTTATCATATATTTATTTCGATAAAATATTATACTTATTGCTATCTCAATTCAACTCTGTATAAAACTTCGTTAATTATGCAGTTTTTTGTGTTTAAAAATTTTCAAATGTACTGCCATACATTGGTCGCATTTGTAGAATTAAACTGAATGATAATGATTTCATGAGCATTTCTACAGAGTCATAAAATTGATTATTTATACAACTGTTAATTCAGATATTTTCGATGTTTTTATATAGGGACTATGTTCTATGCTTATTTAAGCAGTCCATGTAAATATTAAAATTTTTAGGTATAGTTTTCGGTCTTTTATAGTATTATTGGCAGAAATCAGGAATAAAAGTGGTAAATAAGCAAAATCGATATTATTGTTTGTGCAAGGGGCGATGCAAATGCAAATCCGGTTAAACAAGATTATTTATTTTGGGATACTATTGTGCTTTACAATGATGACCTTCAGCATAGTTTCAGCTGACTCTATAGGCATATATAATAATGAAGGTACTTGGGCCTTATGGAATACCATAAATAGTTCGGCAGATATTGCGGGATTTGGTTGGGAAGGTACTGAACCGATCGTAGGTGACTGGGACGGTGACGGGGTCACTGATCTAGGCGTCTATAACACAGCGGGAAATAATTTCCTGCTCCAGGCAGATTCAGGTTTTACTATCATAGGTCTTGGATGGCCAGGCGTGACACCGGTTGTAGGCGACTGGGATGGGAACGGAGCTGAAGAGGTGGGTGTATACGACAATGCAGGTACATGGGCTTTGTGGAACACAAGCACTGGTTCAGCAGATATCATTGGATTTGGCTGGGAAGGTACTGAGCCGATCGTAGGTGACTGGGACGGTGATGGAACTACCGATCTGGGTATATACAACAGGAACGGGAATAATTTTGTGCTCTGGACAGACTCAGAATATGAGGTAATAGGTCTTGGCTGGGAAGGTGTGACACCTGTGGTCGGTGACTGGGACGGTGATGGTAAGCACGAGGTAGGTGTTTATGACAACGGTACCTGGGCACTGTGGAACACTAGCACAGGTTCAGCAGATATTGTTGGATTTGGCTGGGAAGGTACTGAACCGGTCGTAGGTGACTGGGATTTAGATGGGATTTCTGATCTGGCTATATATAATAACCAAGGTAATAATTTCCTTCTCCAGAATGGTTCTAGATTTGATGTCTTAGGACTTGGGTGGGATGGTGTGACCCAAGTTGTCGGGGTTTGGGATGCTGACCATGCATGGATTAAAAGTGTTGCTCATTATTTAAAATTACTTGACAATGATTTTGATGAGATATCCGAGGCTATGATTGAGGAGGATTATAATTCTTTATCTATGATCGGACAAAGGATCATCGATAATGCTCTGGAAGCACAGGAAGATAACAGCAGATATTCTGTATCATATCTTCAAGAAGCACAATCTGAATGGGCGCTCTATCTTACTGATCTTAGCTCTGTGGGGCAATACACAATACTGATTTCAAGCGATCTCAAAGATGGTATTGATGATCCTCAAAACACTGAGGAGTGGTTATCTCATTTAAGTTCTGCTATCTATCATATGGCCAGAGCAGTTGAATTGGTTTACGACAGATAAGATGGGACTGGGATATTATACATTATATCCCAATTCCTTAGCTTTATTATAGCATATTTGAGCTTCATTGGTCCTGTTAAGCTTTTCAAACATGGCGCCTTTGTTATACCAAGCAAAACCATCGAGGGGATTAATCTCTATTACTTTATCATATGTTTGTATTGCTTCTTCATATCTACCAAGATCAATAAGGGCTCCAGCTTTGGTATACCATGAATTCTCATCCTGGGGATTGATTTCAGTGGTCCTGTTGTATGCTTGTAATGCTTCTTCATATCGACCCAGATAAGAATATGCAATGCCTTTGTTATACCATGCATATACGTTCTGTGGATCAATCTCTGTGGCTTTATCATATGCTCCCAGAGCTTCTTCGGCTCTTCCTGCAACAAAAAGGTCAACACCCTTATTGTTCCATTCGGTAGAATTAAGCTTTCCTTCAGAAAAAACCTCTTCTGCTTCTGGAGTGGTATCATCATTATCCTTTTCACTGCAGCCTGCACAGAGGATCGCAATAATGATCAAAACTAAAATAATAGATCTTTTGACTTGCACAGCGTTCATCTCCTGTATTCAAAAATGTCCTCAAAAAAACAAATATCTTTTTTGCCTTGACACTCCTGCAAGTATTATTCTTACCAGCATATATAAATTTTTGGATAATGTTTAGGCAGGTATCGACAAAAAGATACATATCAGGTATATAAGTGGCAAATTTAGCTGTTCACACATCAATTGTAGTTTTTAACTGTCTTTTAACAATTATAGTTGACATCACTATCTGTTAAATAGTAAAAAATCGGCAACATTTAAACAGTTTTCGCCTTATGTATAGCTCTATGGTACTTAGCATCTAATCAGTTAATGATCGAAGGCAGAAAGATTATAAAAGAAGGGAATAAAAAAATATCACATCATGGAACTATCTAAACCGCCTCTATGGACCCGGCGGGATTTGAACCCGCGGCCTTTACGTTGCGAACGTAACGATCTCCCCCTGATCTACGAGCCCGAAATGTAATAAAAATAAAAAGGTTTTAGACAGGTCTGCCTACTTCTGTGACCTGTACGCTTTCGACACCAGTTACAGTGGCAAAAGCAGATTCTACCTGTTCTGTACCGCCTTCGATATCTCCTACCATTATGACCATGATAAGAGCTTTCAGACCAAAAGCAACAGGTTCTATCCTTGAACCAAATAGCTTTGCTCCTTCCGGGATCACGGCTTCCAGTTTGTTCTTAAGCTCGTCGAGATCGGTTTCCACACTTTCGGGCATTACTCTAATAGTTGCTGCTACATCACCCATTGTTTCACCTCATGGTCCTGCAAAACCGCATTTTGGACAAGTGTAAGGATTGCTCTGCTGCCTGCAGCTCATGCATCTTCCTATTTCTGCATCACAGACGGGGCATGGAAAGCGGGCAAAACCCCGTTCTTCTAAGTTAACACCACATGAAGTACAGTTTGTGACCTTGTTTACCATTCGATTTCTCCTTCAGTATTTATAATGAAGACATACAACACTAAGTTCATCAAAGATGATTTGTGTACATAATCAGTATACAATTTAAATATTCCCCTTGATAAGAGTGCCTCTTACAGCTTTTTGCTCAATAGCGGCAAGCACTCTTTCAGGATACTTTCCATTGACGACAATACAATCTCTTCCATCTTTTATAAGTAATTCTGGTAACACACTGTCAACACAACTTTTACCTATTTTTTGCAGTTCAACTGCATTCAAAACATTTTCAGTCTTTCCGTTAATTATTACTCCGTCCACATCAGTGACTTTGATCATTCTGGCTCCTAGCATTGATGCCACCCATGCAGCAATGCAGTCAGATGTCACATTCCAGGAATGAGGCAGAGGATCCCACTTCCGCAGCAGTCTGTAAGGCATCAGGATAGAAATCCCGGCAACCGGTTCGTACATATCTTCTGTGGTGCGGGTTCCACTTTTGTCTGCAAGGTAATATGCGTATTGCTCCATTCCAAGGATAGCCATCCAGTGAGCTGCTTCATCACTAATACCTTTATTTTCGTGGACCTTTCTTACACCATCTGCAAAGATACCTCCTCCGGGAATTATTAGTAATCTGGGTACAGGCGGACCTTTGCTGTCCAGATGCTTCTGCAAATAAATAAGAAGTTCAGGTGCAGTTTCCATAAGACTTCCACCTACTTTGATGACAGTGCAGCTTTGTACAATAGAGCTCATATTGTTCTCTTGTTATCAGGGTTGTGGATATGTTTCTATCATCCAGGCTGCAGCATAGGCGGGAAACACATTGGATATATCTTTTCCCCACTTGTCAGCCACAGAAATACATTCCATTCCAAGTCTTCCTGCAGCTTCAAAGATCATAAATTCCCCAATGCCTGCAGCAACTATCCTGGATATACTATATTTTATAGATACTGTGGCTATTGCCTCAGCAAGCAAATTGATCTGCTTTTCTTTGACCTGTTCTGCAATTTTCATTATATCATCCTCTGATATCTCTTCCAGGTCCGCACACACGATCCTTGCAAGCCTTCTCATGGTTTCAAGTCTGCTTTTTCCAGCTCCGTCTGCAGTTGCACAGGTATATGTTCCCGGCATGATGTTCCCAAGCAGTAGATGCACATCACCGGTTGTAGCAAAGAGTTCAGAGGAAACCCGGCATTTTCCCTGTTCCAGTTCAACTTCATCGAGCAAAGTAGCAATATTGGTACGCAAGACACCCATATAGACCAGTTCACTTGCGATCAGTCTCTTGAAATCTGTAATCTGTGCTATATGTTTTGTATTTACTATAGGGATTATATCGCTCGTGGTACTGCCTACATCCACAAAGATACAATCACCTACCTCCTCACCGATAAATCGTGAAGAAGCCGCCCAGTTCGCAGCAGCGAGATCTCCCAGGTCATCATGATCCTTATGGATATTTCCATTAGTGCCGATATAATATACATCACATGTAAATGCTTCTTCCACTGCTTTCATTATGGACATTATTCCATGTAATTTATCTTTAAAGCAATCAGCAAGTTCACCAGTTATCACCACTCCAACCTTATCAGGTTTGAGCCTTTCTGATATATCCTTCAGTTTTTTTGAAAGCGTATTGTCTTTCCACAGTGGCAGATAGTGAAGTTCCTTTATAGTACCATCAGATGTAGCTATTTTTGTATTTGCTCCTCCAATGTCGATACCAAGATATCTCATTTGAAATCCTCCTTGGTAAAGGAGCATTCTGCAACCGTTCCCACAGAATCAGGTAATCTTCCTGATCTGTTCTTTAGCAGCAGATCAGCTATTTCAATATCAATCACCTTACATATCCCATAGATCGAAGTGGTCGGCCTGGGGTTAACATCTACTACATAAGGCGTTCCGTTATATACAATGTCCACTCCTGTGTAGCCCCTGCATCCTAATACTCTTGAAGCTGTCACAGCTGTCCTGAACAGTTCTTCTTTGTATGGAGGTGAAAAACACACAGTGTTACCTTTATATTCAACACGGATCCCGGCTGGATCATTAAGGTCCATAAATTCTATCATTTGCTTATTAGCACATAATGGTAATGTTCTTTCTCCTGCTATGAGGCTCACGCTCAGATGCTCCCCGTTTATGAATTCGGTTGCAATGGATCCTGGAGGTATTTCTGTGTTTGTGGTAAGATATGTATTCTCCGAAGCTGATCCAAATCTGGGTTTTACAATACATTCCACGTCCTCTGGATCTTCAAGGATTCGGGGAGCAGGTATTTTGTGCCTGAGAAGAGTTTCTGTGCACTTCACTTTATCTGCACATAAGGCAACGGCTTCAGGAGTAGAACCTAGGTTAAGTGTGTTGTCCTCTATAATAGCTGTAAGTTCTGACAAGATCTCATCAGGTCCTATAATAAGTCCAGCATCTGCTTTCTTTGCTTCTTCATCTATTATATTTCTGAAATCTTTTTTATTTGAGCTAATGGCATTTCCCTTAGGTAACAGAGGACCAGATGTCAGATATGTGACCTCATGGCCAAGTCTTGCGAAACTGTTGACAAGGGTTTTGAGCATTGACCTGCCTTCAATGAGAAAAGTACCATCCATGCCAGTACCCATTGCATATTCTGCAAGCAATATCTTCATGATGGATGCAAATCGTTTTATTAGATATATTACTAACGAGCAAAATGAACAATAGTATAATTCTTCAATAATCAATAAATACTATCATCCACATCTTGGCTATCCAAGGGATGAATATGGGAATATTATCTGAAAATCCATTCGCACAGGCCATAGCAATATCTACTTCCATGGCATTGTTCATGATGGGAGTTGCCATGGGAATTATGACAATGCTCAGTACAAAGGCCATACCTCTTCCTTTTGCAGTGATGTTGCTTATATTTGCTGTTATGTTCATTGCAGCTTCTGTGTTTTTTGAGGATCGGGGTGCTGATCATGCAGGTTCGCTTATTGGTGGAGGTATAGCTGCTTTTGCTGTGACCTTCGCTGTGACGGCCTTTTTTACGGGTCTGTCTTTCGCTTTCAAGGGTGGTATGACGGACCTCGGTTGGGAAAAGATGGTATCTGCCTTAGCTATATGCATGATAGCAAGCATGCTCATAATAAAGGCAGTGAAGCATAAGGTGCATGGACCATATTTTTAAATCCTGTATTCTTTTTTATATCTATGCTTAACCAAAAGTTATTTATAGAACATCAAACAATCATAAATAATGCAGGTATACGATTACACTGATTGAAGAGGAATGTAAAGATGGATGAAGGTTCTGGAAATACTAAAGAGATGCCATCCAAGAACATTGATAATGATGCGATGGGTGGTGTTTCAACCACAAATGACGCTCCATCTTTGGAGGAGCAGCTTTGCATGAAGGACGAAGAGATCGCACAGGTCAAGGACAGGCTCTTACGTCTGACCGCAGAGTTCGATAACTTCAGGAAACGCACAGCAAGAGAGAAAGAAGAGTTCCGTAAATTTGCTTCAGAAGAACTTATTCTTGAGCTTATCGAAGTCTATGATAACTTCGAACGTGCCCTGGAATCTGCAAAGAACACAGATGATATCGTCTCTGTAGTGAAGGGTGTGGAAATGGTTTTCAAGCAATTCACCTCCATCCTGGAGAAGGAAGGTCTTCAAAAAATGGAGTGCATGGGTGAGGAATTCGATCCCCATGAGCATGAAGCGGTGTTGCATGTGGAACATCCTGACCACAACGATAACACAATTATAGATGTGTGTAAGTCAGGATTCTATCTTCATTCCAAAGTGATTAGACCTGCTACTGTGACCGTATCGAAACTTCCGGAAGGTAAGGACCAGTAGTAAATATAGATTGCAGCTAAAACTGCATCTGGTATATGATGAATATACGCGCAAAGTCATAAAGATCTGATTACAACATAATTATCATTATAAAGACCAAAGAGGTAAATATTATGGCAAAGATATTGGGCATTGACCTTGGAACTACGAACTCTTGTATGGCTATCATTGAAGGTGGGGAGCCAACCATCATCCCGAATGCAGAAGGAGGTAGAACAACACCATCTGTAGTAGGCTTTTCTAAGAAAGGCGAGAAACTTGTTGGACAGGTTGCCAAGAGGCAGATGATCACAAATGCAGATAACACGGTCTATTCCATAAAAAGGAACATGGGAGATGCCGGGTATAAAGTTACCCTCAGTGGAAAGGACTATACTCCGCAAGAGATATCTGCTATGATCCTGCGCAAAATGAAAGAGGACGCTGAGGCATATCTGGGAGAGACCATTACCCAGGCTGTCATTACGGTTCCTGCTTATTTCAATGATGCACAGAGACAGGCTACTAAAGACGCAGGTGCCATTGCAGGTCTGGATGTAATGAGGATCATCAATGAGCCTACTGCAGCAGCCCTTGCCTATGGTCTTGATAAAGAGGCTGAAGATCACAAGATACTTATCTATGACCTTGGAGGTGGTACATTCGATGTATCCATCCTGGAACTTGGAGGAGGGGTATTTGAGGTACTTTCAACCAGCGGGAACACTCGCCTTGGGGGTGATGACTTTGACCAAAGGATAGTAGATTATCTTGTTGAGGAGTTCAAGAAAAACGAAGGTATCGATCTATCCAAGGATAGAGCATCATTGCAGCGCCTGAGGGATGCAGCTGAGAAGGCAAAGATCGAGCTTTCCGGTATAACTTCCACCAACGTCAATCTGCCATTTATCACTGCAGATGCCAATGGGCAGCCAAAGCATATTGATATTGATCTTACAAGGGCACAGTTCGAGAAGATGACAGCTGATCTGCTTGATAAGACCATGGAGTCTGTCAATCAGGCAATGAAGGATGCAAAGCTCACTGCAAAGGACATCGATAGAGTGCTTCTTGTAGGAGGTTCCACAAGGATGCCAGCGGTCGCTGAGCTTATCAAAAAAGTGACTGGTAAGGACCCATACAAGAACATCAATCCAGATGAGGCTGTTGCAGTGGGCGCAGCAATTCAGGGTGGCGTCCTTGGGGGAGAGGTACATGATGTACTCCTGCTCGATGTCACACCTCTGACACTTGGTATTGAAACCCTGGGCGGTGTTGCAACCCCGCTCATCGAACGTAACACTACCATTCCCGTAAGGAAGAGCCAGATATTCTCCACAGCTGCTGACAGTCAGGCATCTGTAGAGATACACGTATTGCAGGGTGAAAGGGGTATAGCCTCTGCCAACAAGACACTGGGACGTTTCATATTGGATGGTATTCCTCCTGCTCCAAGGGGAATTCCTCAGATCGAGGTTACCTTTGACATAGATGCAAATGGTATACTCCATGTAAAGGCAAAGGACCTGGGCACCGGCAAAGAACAATCCATATCCATTCAGAAGCCAGGTGGGCTGTCTGATGAAGAGATCGATAAGATGGTGAAGGACGCTGAGCTTCATGCAGAGGAGGACCGTAAACGTAAGGAGGAAGTTGAGGTAAAGAACACTGCTGAGTCTCTTGTGAACGCAGCCGAGAAGACTCTCAAGGAAGCGGGTGACTCTGCAACTGCAGAGCAGAAGTCAAAGGTGGAAAGCGCTATCACTGACCTGAAAGATGCCATTCAGAAAGACGATATTGAGGCTATCAGATCTAAGACCGAAGCTCTCCAAACTGCCATCTATGATATTTCAGCTGCTATGTATCAGAAAGCACAACAAGAAGCTGCTTCAGGGACCGGGGCTTCTGCAGATGCATCAACTAAGTCCGATTCTGATGAGGAAGTGGTAGATGCCGACTATGAAATAGTTGATGACGACAATAATTAAGCAGTTTTAGGCAAAATGGTGCGTTCTATCTGAACGTACCTTATTTATTTTATACTGACATATAGGGTTTTTCATGTCCACTACACGTGATTACTATGAGATCCTTGGGATTTCCAAGGAGGCTACTGAAGCCGATATAAAAAAAGCGTACAGAAAGCTTGCAATGCAATATCATCCGGATAAAAATAAGGCCAAGGATGCTGAGGAGAAGTTCAAGGAAATCTCAGAAGCTTACGCTGTGCTCTCTGATGCTGAAAAAAGGGCTCAGTATGATCAATTTGGTCACGCTGGTATAGATGGGCGTTATTCACAGGAAGATATTTTCCGCGGTGCTGACTTCAGAGGTTTCGAGGACCTGGGTGATATCCTTTCCAGTATCTTCGGAGGGGGTTTTGGAGGATTTTCAGGCGACATCTTCGGAGGCGGAAGAGGCAGGCGTAATGCTCCGATGAGAGGTTCTGATCTGCGTTATGATCTTTCCATAACTCTGGAGGAGGCAGCCAAAGGTGTGGAAACCACGATCAATGTTCCAAGAGCTGAGAATTGTGATACGTGCGGAGGCACCGGCGCAAAGGCAGGTACAAGTCCGATAACATGTCAGACATGTCACGGTACTGGACAAATCACCAGTGCACGCAATACTCCATTTGGACGTTTCATGAGTACAACTGTATGTAATACCTGTCATGGGAATGGTCAGATCATACAGGACCCCTGTCCTGCGTGCAAAGGCACAGGTAAGATCAAGAAAGTAAAGAAACTTTCTGTAAAGCTACCAAAAGGAGCTGATAACGGACTACGGCTTAAGATCCGGGGAGAAGGCGAAGCCGGAAGTCCTGGAGCACCTTCAGGTGATCTTTATGTCATGGTACATGTGCAGCCTCATAAGACCTTTGAACGCCTGGGAGATGATATACTCTATGAGCTGCCAATCTCATTTGTACAAGCAGCTTTAGGTGATGAGGTACTTGTGCCCACGCTCTACGGAAATGTGAAAATGAGCATTAAACCTGGAACACAGACGCATTCTGTCCTGAGGCTCAAAGGCAAAGGTATGCCTCATTTACATGGAAATGGTGAAGGTGACCAGCTTGTAAAGGTCATCGTGCAGACACCTAAGAACCTTAATTCAGAACAAAAAGAGATGCTTAGGAAGTTCGATGAACTGAACAAAAAAAGTGGCAAAAATAAACATTCCGGCATATTTGATAAAGTGAAGGATGCTTTTAATTCATAGTTTAGATAATTATTTAAGCCTATGATCACTTTTTTTTCTGTTTTTCAATAATGGTTAAAATAATATCGGTATGAATATCTATTATCCAGGTGCATATTTTATATATAAGCTGAGATGTTTATATGCGGATATTCCATGAAAGCTATTATAATAGGTGCAGGAGAAGTAGGCTATCATATAGCAAAGTCACTGTATGCCACTAATGATGTAATAGTTATAGAACGGGATGAGGAGGCTTGCAAACGGGTTGATGAGCTGGATGTCCAGGTCATTCAGGGCAATGGAGCAAATGTATCTATATTGTCCAAGTTTATCAAAGGAACTGATATCTTAATAGCTGTCACTGGTTCCGATGAGGTTAACATCGTAGCATGCATGGCTTCCAAGCTTCTTGTAGGCGATAAAAACAAGCTTAAAACATTGGCAAGGGTGAGCAACCCTGACTATATCGATAAGCCAATAGCTAAACGTGTTAGCATAGGGATAGATGTGATGATATGTCCCGAACTTACTATGGCTTCTGAAGTTGCACGGATACTTGCAATACCGTTTGCTGTTGATGTTGAATCATTTGCAGAAGGTAAAGTTGAAATGATGGAGCTGGTGGTATCTAAAGGGAACTATTTTGCCAATAAGATGATAAAAGATCTTCATCTTACTGAATGTTGTATAATAAGTGCAATTTTTAGAAAGGACGATGTAATCATTCCTCATGGTGAGGATTCTATCCAAGAGAACGATCACATAGTTGTGATAGGCCAGCCTTCTGCAATGAAGGACATAAGGGACCTTTTAGGAGAGGTCGTTGGTAGACGTAGCAAGGTTATGATCATAGGAGGCGGGATAGTTGGTTTCTATCTTGCGAAGCTCATCGGTAAAAGTGAGGCGGATATTAAGATCATAGAATCACGCAAGACTCGATGTGAAGAGATCGCAGACGAGCTTTCCGGTATTCTTGTATTGAATGGTGATGGGACAGATATCAATTTGCTAAAAGATGAAGGTATCAATGAGATGGATGTGGTCGTCTCTGTTACAGATAGTGATGAAAAGAACCTTCTTTGTTCCCTTATAGCTAAAAAGCTGGGAGTGAAGAAGGTCATTGCCAGGTCGGATAGGTCCGATTACATCTCCCTGTTTGAAATGGTTGGGGTGGACAGTGCAGTAAGTCCCAGGGAGGCAACTGTTAACGAGGTACTTAAACTGACCATGGGAAAGGGTATTGAATCCATCACTACCATTGAAGGGCAAAAGGCTGAGATAATCGAATACACAGCTTCAAACAAATCAAAAATAGTCGGTAGACCATTGCGTGATGTGAAATTTCCAGCTGGTGCCATTGTAAGCATGATCGTGCATAATGGTAGGACAACAGTTCCCCGTGGAAGCCAGATGATCCAGGAAAACGACAGGGTAGTGGTTTTTGCCCTTCCCTCTGCTTTGGAAGAAGTGGAAAGACTTTTCAAGTAAGGAAGGTAGTTCCATGAACCATAAGGTCATATTTAGCGTATTGGGGATTTTCTTGCGTTTTCTGGGGCTAATTATGATAGTTCCCTTACTTGTAGCATTATATTATAATGAATCTCCAGTTCCTTTTCTTGCAGGAATAAGCTTAACGGAGCTTGCAGGCATATATCTCTGGTCACGCTACAGATCAGATGATGACTGGAAGCTCATAGAAGCTTTTGCTATCGTAGCATTTAGCTGGCTGGCAGCTATGTTTTTTGGTGCTATCCCGTTCATTACTGAGGGTATATCTCCGCTTAACGCTTTTTTTGAAACCATGTCGGGTTTTACAACTACTGGCTCATCTATCCTTGATGACATAGAAAGCTATTCCAAAAGTATTCTATTCTGGCGCAGCATGATCATTTGGGTAGGTGGGATGGGTATTATCGTCTTGTTTGTTGCAATTCTTCCTAAACTAGCTATTGCAGGCAGACAGCTTGTGCGGGCTGAAGCTCCCGGACCTACAGAGGAAAAGATAAAACCCAGGATAAGGGAAACAGCAAAGATCCTCTGGATGGTATACGTGGTGATATCGGCCTTGCTGGTTGCAGCTTTACACTTGGCTGGCATGTCGACCTATGATGCTGTTACACATATGTTCGCTACTATGGGCACCGGAGGTTTTTCTACTTATGGCCTGGGCATTGCAGCTTTTAACAGTCCTTTGATAGAAGCTATACTCACACTGTTCATGTTCGTAGCAGGAGCGAACTTTGCACTGCTATATAGAACGCTTTATACAGATCATAGAACAATCTTCAGAGATGAAGAATTCAAGTTCTATACTGCAATTGTTGTTGTGGCCACTGCTGTGCTGTTACTTACATTAAGGCAAGATATAGGTGCAGATCCGCTTACCTGTCTGCGCTATTCCGCGTTCCAAGTAGTATCTCTCCTTACAACCACAGGCTTCGCTAGTACAGATTTCAATTTGTGGCCCGATTCTTCAAGGATCGTACTGTTGCTTGTAATGTTCATAGGAGGATGTGCCGGGTCAACAGCAGGTGGTCCAAAAGTAATAAGGGTTCTATTGTTACTGAAGTATGCCAGATGGGAACTTTTCAGGTCCATTCATCCAAAAGCAGTAAAACCTATCAAGTTCAATGGAAAGACAGTTCCTGGAAACACTATGCAGGAGGTCATATCCTTTGTGGTCATTTATTTCCTTGTATTCGTGGTCAGCACATTCTTTATCTCTTTAATGGGTATAGATATTCTCACTTCTATCACCGCATCTATTACAACTCTTGGTAACATCGGTCCGGGATTCAATCTTGTAGGGCCAATGGCAAGTTTCAATGGAATGCCTGCACTAGCTAAAGTGATAATGATATTTAATATGTGGATAGGCAGACTTGAGGTATTCACCGTAATAGTTATTTTTACACTAGAGTTCTGGAAAAAGTGAATGAGGCAGTACTTATCTGTCTAAGTACTGGTATCTTTCAGTTAAAGATCTGCTAATCTTTTAGATGCCTGCTTCATTCATATTCTTTTTTCACATATCGGCTTCATTCTTCACAACATTCTTGAACAACACCCTCATATCCCAGAGGAGTTTTTTATTGGCTTTGAAAAGTGCATACAGCAAGTCTATCAGACTCATTCTGCTGAAGTTCACGCCCTTTAGGGAATGCGCTAAGGAGTTCAGTTCTTCATCTGTGAACCTCACAAAAATGTCCTTGACTATCAGACCGTTATCTATTGCCTTGCCAATAGTTGCTCTCCATCGGTCTTCATATTCCTGGAGGGACTTTACGGAAACATCGCCTGCAATTATTGCATTATAGGCAACTTCACCCGCTATCTCACCTGCATCCATAGCATTTATGATGCCTCCACCAGTAACTGGGTCGGACTGTCTTGCTGCATCACCTACCAGCATGAGCCCATTAGCGATGGTACGTTCAATTGTGCCGCTCACAGGCACACCACCATAATCGATCTCAATGATAGAAGCATCAGGAAGCTTTTCCTTTACAAATTCATTAAGGTAGTCTATGGCCCTTTTTTCACCGGATTCGCTTCCAAGTATGCCAATACCCACGTTGGCCATATTCCCACCTTTTGGAAATATCCATAGATAACCACATGGTGCTATTTCTTTGCCCACGTAGAACTGACAGTATTCCTGGTCGATATTAACACCGCTCATAAGATATTGCACGCATGTCTCCATATCCGAAGGTTTTAACGATGTATCGATCCCTGCCCATCTGCCAACCTTGGATTCCATACCATCTGCGCCGATCACTATCTTTGATCTCACTTCATGTTCCTGACCAAGATGCATGGCTTTGATGCCACATACTTGCCCATTTTCAATTATGAGGCCTGTAGCTCTGGTCTTGACCATGACCTCAGCGCCGACCTTTACACTTTCATAGGCAAGCGCCCGATCAAAGATCTTTCTTTCCAGAACATAACCAACTTCTCCTCCAGCGATCTCTTCGGCCATTTGTATGCTCGTACCATCTGGAGAGAATATTCTGGACCCTTTCATATCAGCACATATCCATCTAGGATCAGGTTCAATGTATTTTTTAAGGGCCTTTTTGCTCACCCCCTCCGCACATCGTACTGGATCACCGATCTCTTGACGTTTTTCTATCAGCAGGACACTAAGTCCTTTTGATGCAGCTGTTTTTGCAGCTATGGAACCAGCAGGTCCGGCACCCACCACAATAACATCATAATTGTCTTTCATTGGAACACCTTAATAGCTCCCACGGGGCAGATCTTGGCACACAGACCACATCTGGTGCAGCTCATATCCACTTCTATCCATGTCTCCACAAGCTCCAGGGCTCCCGCCGGACACACGCCTACACATGCACCACAATATCCACATTTATACCTGTTCACTTCAATGGACACAATTATCACCTGTAAATTTGAGACCGTATTACTTAACGTACCCTAATATTGTATTCAACTTTATAACTTTTATCGCTTACAGCCTCATATACATCATATTCAGCGAAGGCTGGTCAGCTTAACACGTGCTCTGCTACTTTCCAGTTCGAACTTCTTTTGCGCATATTCAAAGGAAAGCCCTCGCCCGTGCATGAGTATTTCAACAATGTCATGTGGTTCATCGATATCTGTGCTCAGCAAGAATGAATCGTATATTCTCAATGAATGGTTCATATCTTTAGCTATACTGCAGTGGTTACAAAAGCTCATTCCATAATAACGGACATGGAATTCAGCTGGCTCTCTTATGAAAAGCACGTTAGTTCCACCACCTTTGCCAGGTACGATCACCACATCTTCTTCAAAGGAAATTATCTCTTTTACCTGTTCTGATCTGGCAAGAGGAAGGTCTGCCATTATTATAAGTACTGGCTGGTCCATCCTCTCAAGATATTTATTGATCGATTCGTTCAGATCAGAGGGATCGATCACAAAATTCACATCTAGGTCAGAAAGTGAGCTATATTCGGCCGTTGTAAGGATATCTATATCTTTCACACCCGCCTCTCTCAGAGAATATACCACGTCCCTTAACATCAACTCTACGAATTGCTCTCTTTCTGTTTGGGTGAGCACAGGAGCAAGTCTGGATTTTGCATTTTCTTGTTTGTATGGGATGGCAGCGCGCACTTATACCTCTTCATCAAGATCTATTCTTTGCTTAGTTTCTTTTCTGGGGACCAGGCGGTCCATTCTATCTCAGCATCCTTGTGCCTTCAGGAATAAATGACAGCATTGTCACCCTCCCTTGGGCTATTACTAAAAGATGTTTTTTCTATTTTATCGATATCGTAGAGTGTGGTCCTTTGTTTTGGGATCCTATTTGCACCCTTGATCATCCACTCAAGCTCCTGTACGGATATCGAAGTACCATTGTTTGCACCAGCAGCTGTAGAGATACTTTCTTCCATGAGAGTTCCTCCCAGGTCATTCGCTCCACAAGAGAGAGTGATCTGGGCCAGTTTTTTTCCAAGCTTTACCCAACTTGCCTGGATATTATTGATATGACTATGAAATACTATGCGGGAGAGTGCATATATTTTGAGATCGTCGATCCCCGTAGAGGTATATCGTCCTTCTCCATTCATCTTTTTACCAATAGGATTATTGTGAGGCATGAATGGCAGGGGCACAAATTCAGTGATACCTCCTGTATCTTTTTGGATATCCCTTATTATCATCATATGTTCTATTCTGTCCTGCCAGGATTCGATATGTCCATACATCATTGTAGCAGTTGTACGTATACCTGTTCTGTGAGCCGAGGTGATCACGTCTACCCATTCTGCTGTTAGGAGCTTTCCCGGGCACAGTTCTTTTCTTATGTGGTCACAGAGTATTTCAGCGGCAGTGCCGGGCATAGTTCCGAGACCAGATTTCTTCAGTTCACGCAGCACATGCTTTATGCTCATGTCACTGGTCCTTGCAGCATGATACACTTCCATGGGAGAGAATGCATGTATATGGATCGAAGGGTATTCTTCTTTCACTGCTTCGAGGATACCGGTATATAGCTCAAGGCCGGCGTTCGGTAAAAGACCACCCTGGATACAAACCTCTGTCGCACCTGCTTTGTGCGCTTCTTCTACTTTGGCAAGTATCTCTTCATTTTTCAGGATGTATCCGTTTTTTTCTTTGAAAGCGCAAAAGCCACAGCTTCCGATACAGCGGTTGGTGAAGTTAATGTTGCGGTTAACTACGTAGGTAGCAATATCACCGACAGTTTCGTACCGCAGATTATCGGCAAACCTGAACAGTTCAAAAGGTTCAACATCAAGAAGTAAAAGCGCATCTTCACTGCTGGTCCTTCCGTTATACGCTCTTTCCGCCAGCTCTTCATCGATCTTTGACATCATATGTATGACCAAATTAGTGTGTTGGAATAGTATGCTCAATTGGTTCAAAATATAAATCATTATCTAAAATGACAGAGCGTTCTTTCTCATCGGGGTCTTCTATAGCCATCATTATCGGCCATGGACCTGATAAGTGACTTAAGGTGCTTACTGTACCATCCTTTTTTTATATAATCAGGGTAAATAGGCAGGCGTTCTCTTAAGGGTATGTCTTTGAGCAGTTCCTGCAGATTGTCTACAGTAGGCCATTCCGTTTCAGGATTGATCCAGTCGATGGTTGTGGGAGAGATACCTCCCAGATCGGTCGCGCCACATTGGACAAGCAAATATGGGTCTATTAAGTTAGGAGGAACCTGAATAGCTATATCAGCAGGTAATATTTCCCTTGCGATAGAAACCATTTGGACCATCTCATCTATGGTTGGAGGAGCATGTTTTTCCATGGAAGTCCCCGGTTTTGGAATAAAGTTCTGGATTATTACTTCCTGAATGTGTCCATATTCCACATGCAGATCGGATATGCACTGCAGAGAATCTATCCGATCGTCCAAGGTTTCACCTATTCCGATCAGTATGCCGGTTGTAAAAGGTATTTGCAGCTCACCAGCATATCTGATGGTCTTGATCCTGACATCTGGCTGTTTCCCCGGACAATTTAAGTGAGCTGGCACCATACCTGTTGTTTCCAGCATGAGCCCCATGCTTGCATTCCAAGGTTTCAGGGATTCAAGTTCCACATAGTTCAGAACACCGGCATTTGTATGTGGCAAAAGACCGATCCTAATTGCCAGTTTACATAGATCTATAACATACTCTATGTTAGAAGAATAATCCATTTCTTCAAGCCATCTCTTATATTTGGGTACCTCCTCTGCATATTCCCCGAATGTAAAAAGCACCTCACTACAGCCAGCCTTTTTACCTTCTTTGAGTATTGGGATGATATCCTCAGGTGACAAGAAACGTAGTCCAGCCTCATCAGGCTCACGTCTGAATGTACAATATCCACATCTGTTCCTGCATACATTTGTCACAGGTATGAATACATTACGGGAAAATGTAACAAAGTCTGTCATGTGCTTTCGCCGAACTATATAGTTTACCATAAATTTAATCTATCGATTGGTTCTTCTGGTTCAGGATGTCTTTTATGGCATTTCTTACACCAAGTGCAATACCATCGACCTCTATGCCCCCCTTGCCTTTTGCACCATCTCCGACTATATATAGACCTTCAAAGGGGGTCTTGTTTGTAGGGTCCGTACCGGAAGATGCCCGATTAACTGGCCATTCTCCTGAATATGATTGTATGAGAAGTACCTCGTAGTCCTTGCCTGCAAAGATCTCGGCCAGATCACTTAGACCAAGGTCTATTTCATCCTTCAGCCTGTTCAAGTTCTCCCATTCTACACATTGATGTGCCATTGTCAGGTGTTTTCCTGGAGGTGCAAGGGATGGGTCGATATTTGTCACCTCGTTAATACCATTTATCCTTCTGGCATAAGGTGTTAATAACACACCTGCATGGCCAATGAGTGGTTCGTTCGATGAAAGACAGATCTTGACACCGGCAGAAGGCTTCAGTTCTTTAATGGAAGTCAGATATTTCTCCATATCTTCGGTCGCCATATTTGCATCGTATAGCCTGCTCGTTTCTATGTGACCTATGTCACTGATCACAATATCGCCACGATGCTCTTTACCGTCATCGGTCACTATTCCCACAGCTTTCTTATCTTCTATGATTATCCTGGAAACCTCCGAAGAGGTATGTATCTTTCCTCCACAGGAAGTTATTACATCAATAAGGGTATCAATAACTCCTTTGCAGCCTCCAAGGGGTATCCCGGAACCACTATATCTGTACATGTTCTCAATGATCTCAAATACTTCCGCAGCAGGCACGTCTTTAGCCCTCAGGCTTAATGCCCATCCGCAGAAAGAATCAGCTATCCTTAGGGCCCAGTCATCTTTAAGGTTCTTAGAACACCAATCAGCCATTGAACCCTTTTTTGGAGGAAATATCCTTGTTGTGGTTATAAGGACCGTCAGTTTTATCTTATTCAATAAGGAAAAGCGTTTTCCAAAATCATGGAAATCTATATCCTGAAAACCATGTGTATAATCAGTGCTATCCTTTTCTATCGGGGTACGTATGGTGGCCATAGGGTCAGCACGTACTATCTGTACGTCTGATCCTAGATACCTCAATAAGGTGCCCAAGGGGCCTGTCGGGCCATGGGGTATCATATGTAAAGCACCTGTAGATAACTGAAATCCTTTGTATTCAATGTTAGTGAACCTTCCACCTGTAATAGGTAGTCTCTCAAAAACATCCACTTCGTGGCCTGCCCGCAAAAGGCAGGCAGCGCTAAGAAGACCCCCAAGTCCTGAACCTATCACTAAAACCCTCATACACTTTCCTCGATAGCTTTCATAGGACAGTAGGCCATGCATATTCTGCACTGGATACAATCTGCAGTAATAAAGGCGATCCCTTTTACAATAATAGCTTCTTTCGGACAGAATGCAGCACATTGACCGCATCCGACACATCTTTTACTGATCTCCATTGGCTATACTCCATTCATGTAGTATAGAATCGTTCAATGAACAAAAGCATTGCCATCTCTACAATTGAACAGGCTCTTGATTATTATATATCTATTAATATGTAAAATATGTTTGCATAATGTTAAACTGATCCATTCAGGAGGGTTTAAAGAAAAATATCATATACTTTAAGTTAATTAATATATTAATATGGATGATCTAGACTATGCTATATTGGAACACCTCATGCAAAACTCCAGGACCCACAGCACTGCAATAGCCAGCAATCTTGGGCTTGCTACATCCACTGTTCATAAGAGGATCGAAAAACTTCAACGTAGCGGGGTTGTCAGGCAATTCACCGTTTTGGTCGATCCCTTGAGCGTTGGCTTGAACATAACGACATATATTGGCCTTAGGATAGATCAGAGTAAAAGGATAAGTGTTATCAATAAACTAAAGAACATTAATGATGTACTTGAAATTTATGAGCTCCTGGAACCTTATGATCTCTTCTTAAAAGTAAGGACATATAATATCCATTCATTGAAAGAGAATGTTATCCATGTGCTCAATAACATTGATGGTGTTCTTGAATCAAATAGTCTTCTCACTACTAAATGTCATAAAGAGAAAACTTATGGTATACTAAAAAAATAAATATCTTCTTTGTTCATCACATCATATTAAATCACATCATATTAAATTATATAACGATTATTAATGATATTTTCTCGAAATCTTTTTGTACTATAATGGACCAATTAATGGTGGTGATGAAATGAAGCAGGAAATAATTCAGGTCGTTTCCCGTGAGAACAATGATATCAAATGTAAGAAAATAAACGCTGCAACATATGAATTCACCATTGCCACAAGGGCAAAGTGGGAAATGGTGATAGCCGCCGAGGATGCAGATATACAGGCGGGTGAGTTCAAAAAACTGCGTGTGAAGGAGATCAATATCGAACCTGACACCATCGCCATACCTTGCACCTTTACTAATCATGCGGTAGTTTCTTTGATAAAAGTGGGTACAGATGGAGGTGCCAAACCGGTGGACAGTGAACGCATCATCACGCATGCTTATGTGCTGGGGCAGGATTCTGGGAAGGTGCACAGCGGGGATCTGCTTGCGGTGCTGAACGTGTTTCCCATAATGTTTACCCGGGAAGCCATGAAGCCGATATCTATAACTTGATCTATCGGGATCACTGGGATGTGGCATAATGGAAACATGTGTTATCTGCGGTAATGAACAGGATTCTCGTACTTTTAAGGATTACAATATCTGTACGACATGTGCAGATGTCATGGAAGATGTAATGGGAGAATATCTCATACGGACTATCTGGAAAAATGAACCTAAGGCACATAAAGAATATCTCCAATATCTGGACCACACTACAAGGTATATATCGGACTACAAAAAGCTCACAAATAAATCTAAAAGCCATACAATGCAGGTATCGGACCGTGTGCAGAATGCCCTTGAGAACAAAGCTGTTCCCCTAAAGCAAAAATATTTCACGCACATGCAAATGGTACTTAAGTGGCTTGAAGCAACGCCACATTTCTACCATTATTACTTCAAGAACTATTATGTGTGTCCGAATTGTGGTTCTTCAATATTTGAGAAGTATGTTCGTACAGATGTAGGTGACTGGATGGTGATCTCCTGTTCCGAATGTGATACTGTGATCAAGAAATACTATTCCCCTCAGCTCTAATAAGGAGCTGGGCTTTTTTGCTTTTTTTGTATCATTTATATTTTTTGTGTTATCTGTGAGTTCTTATATCCAGCTAAGATGCATTTTCTTCATGAAGCTTTTGTCTATAGATCATATCCTCAAGTGTAGTAGCGATTTCTTGATGATAAAAACATAGCTAAAAAGACATATTAGAACTTGTCACAACACAAAATTTAATAACCTTTAACGTAGTTTGAACCTACATTCATTGAAAAGAGGTTACAGTATACTCTTTTTTTATTAAAAAAGAAATATACAAATAACCTGTCTGTCGTTATAATCTTCAGGTGAATCACTATGTCAGGAATAATCGATGTTAGCAACATAATCTACAGTTACATTCCAGTTGCGATAATTCTTGTAGTGGCGTTTTTAATGCCTCCGGTGACCATGTTTCTTGTGAAGCAGCTAAGTCCAAGGAGCAAATCTCCTGTAAAATATGAAACATATGAGGCGGGTTCCGTTCCTACCGGAAGTGCAAGGATCCAGTTCAATGTTGAATATTACCTATATGCCATTGCATTTGTCTTGTTCGATATAGAGGTCCTTTTTCTATATCCCTGGGCTACTATTTTCAGAGAACCAAGCATAACGATTATAGCAACTATTGAAATGCTGATCTTTATTTTCGTTGTATTGTTCGGGTACTTATATCTTATCAAGAAGGAGGCGCTTAAATGGCAGAAGTAGAGCCTGTTCCCACTAATAATGAAGATGATATGCAAGAAGAGATACCAGGTGTCATGACCACAAGCATTAGTGCTATCAGTGACTTCTTAAAGAAAACAAAGGCACAGGACATCATTAACTGGGGCAGGAAGAACTCTCTTTGGTTCACTGTGAATGCTATGGGTTGTTGTGGTGTGGAATTGCTTTCCACAGGTATGGCGCACTATGACACTGATCGTTTTGGTATCATTCCAAGGAACTCTCCAAGGCATGCTGATGTATTGATCATCAGTGGATACGTGACCAAGAAATATTTCCCTGCACTTAAGAGGGTATGGGATCAGATGCCTTCACCAAAATGGGTCATAGCCTTTGGGGACTGTGCGATCAGCGGTGGCCCGTTTTATGAATCATATAGCACCCGCCAGAACATAGATGAAGTGTTTCCGGTAGACATTTATGTACCAGGCTGCCCTCCAAGATGTGAGGCCCTTATCCAGGCATTTTATGAACTGCAGCAAAAGATAACCGCAAAGAAGGACAAAGGTACTGATTACTGAGGTGGATCATATGGATGCTAAAGCTATGATAGATTCTCTTTCCAGTCAGTTCCCTGGTGTCATCTACGATGCACAGGTGGAATCTGATATCAGGATCCTTGCAAAGGTAAAACCTGAAAGTGTAAAGGATATATGTCAATATCTTAAGGAAAAGCTCTCATTCGGACATCTCTGTTGTGAATTCGGTGTCGATTATCCTGAAAGGAACGAGATAGAAGTGATATATGTTATTGGGTCATATGAACATCCGGTACTCCTTACATTAAAAGCTATATTATCAAGGGATGATCCGAAGATAGGATCAGTAGTTCCTGTATATTGGAATGCCAACTGGTATGAAAGAGAAACGTACGAACTTTTTGGCGTTAAATATCTCGATCATCCGGACCTTCGGCCCCTGGTGCTTCCTCAGGAAATGCTCGGTGAATGGCCATTAAGAAAAGATTATAAAGGTTTCCCCAACAAAACAGCTAAAAATCTGGTATGAGGTTTTATAATGTATAATGAAGTTGGACCTTCTGAAATGATAATGCATATGGGGCCACAACACCCTATGCTGCCTGGCCCCTTCAGGCTCAATGTAAAGCTGAGGGGTGAGACCGTTGTAGATTCTGAAGTAGAGGCAGGATGGATCCACAAAGGTATCGAGAAAATCCTTGAGAGCAAGACATACCTGCAGGGCATAACCATCGTGGACAGGATATGCTACCTTGCTGCCCTGACCAACGAAGAAGCGTATGTTGGTTGTGTGGAAAAACTTGCTGATATAGAAGTTCCTGAAAGAGCTCAGTACATTCGTGTGATCATGGAGGAGCTTTCCAGGATACAGAGCCATTTGCTGGGTATGGGAGAATATGCATCTTTTATTGGTTTTGTGAGCATGTTCATGTATACCATTAAGGAAAGGGAAGATCTTATGAGCGTCATAGATTCGGTTACAGGCGCACGCATCACGCATTCTTTCTTACGTTTTGGTGGTGTAAAGGATGATCTTCCCGAAGGTTTTGCAGATGATGTAAAATATGTATTTGGAAATCTGAGAAAGGCCATTGATACATATGAGGAACTATTCAGCACCGATTATATATACAAAGCAAGGACCGTGGGTATAGGTACACTTACTGCGGATGTTGCAAAGGATATCGGAGTATCTGGTCCTCCACTGCGTGCAACTGGAGTTGCATTTGATATACGTAAGGATGAACCTTATCTTGTTTATAAGGACCTTGATTTCAAAGTATGTACCCAGACAGCAGGGGATGTGTTCGCCCGTGTGCAGGTGCGCCTTGATGAGATGCGTGAAAGTATGTATATAATCGAGCAATGTCTTGATCAGATGCCTAAGGGTCCTATATTCCCTGAAGGAACTGCATATGGACGCAGGTCCCCTGTCATGAGGATACCTGCTGGAGAAGTGTTCCACCGCGTGGAGGACCCAAGAGGTGAAATGGGATTCTACATGGTTTCTGATGGTTCTGATAAACCTTATCGTGTAAAGATAAGAGGGCCAGTGTATCCTACTTTGCAGGCATTACCTCCGCTTTTAAAAGGTGTGCCACTTGCTGATATAGTGTCAATTGCCGGAAGCATGGATACGTGTACAAGTGAGGTTGACAGGTGATCATGATGGAAATACCAGAAATCCTTTTCAATCCATGGTTACGCAGCATTCTGGGACTTTGCCTTATGGGGGCTATATTCATAGGTGCTATGATAGCTGTTTGGTTCGAGCGTAAACTGGCAGCTGACATCCAGCAGCGCCTTGGCCCTAGCAGGGCCGGTCCACACGGGATTTTTCAGCTGGTAGCAGATGCAATAAAATTATTTACAAAGGAAGACATTATACCTGCTAATGCTGATAGGTTCTTGTTCGTTTTTGCACCGATAGTTCTCATGGGATCTGTTTTCTTGATGCTCGTGGCCATTCCCTTCGGTGCTGTTATCATAAATGGTAATACTTATCCGATAGCTGCCACAGATATGGATATAAGTATTCTTTATATTGAAGCTGTATCTGCTGTTTCCGTTATTGGTATTTTCATGGCAGCTTACAGTTCAAATAACAAGTATTCTCTATTGGGTGCATTCAGGAATTTCGCACGTATGATCGGTTATGAGGTTCCTCTTGGGATATGCATCGTAAGTGTGGCTATAATGGCCGGGTCTTTGAACATCATCGAGATTTCAGAAGCTCAAAACCCATTATGGTTCATCATCATGCAGCCTCTCGGGTTCATTGTGTTCTTCATAGCTATCATGGCAGATATGGGTCGCCTGCCCTTTGACCAGAACGAATCTGAAGAAGAGCTCATTGCCGGATGGATCACAGAATACACAGGTATGCGCTTTGGTCTTGGTTTCTTTGCAGAATATATTCACCTTATACTTGGGTCAATGCTTGTGGTCTTATTGTTCCTGGGTGGGTGGAACCTGCCTGAAATGCTTACTTCTAACATGGTCCTGGGGATCATCCTGCCAACAGCTTTCTTCCTGGGCAAGGTAGCCATAGTTATATTGGCGATCATTATGGTCAGATGGGCAGTTCCCAGGTTCAGGATCGACCAAGTAGTAGACCTGAGCTGGAAGAGGCTTTTGCCCCTGTCTTTATTGAATCTGGGATGGGTCATATTATTGGCCTTGCTGGGGGTGTGACACCTATGGTCCTAAAGAATATCAAAAAAGCATTAAATCACATTTATTTCAAGCCTGCAGTTACCAGGATGTGTCCAGAAGAGCCCACCAGGCTCGCTGACAGGTTCAGGGGTCTTCAGAAACTGGATAAAAGCAAGTGCATAGGTTGTGGAATCTGTGCTAACACTTGCCCTAACAACGCTATCAAGATCGTTAAGGCTAGGATTGGTCCCGACAGCAACAAGAAGAGATGGTTCCCATCCATCGATATCGGACACTGCCTGTTCTGCGGGCTGTGTATAGACCAGTGCCCTAAAGAAGCTCTTTCAAACACTAAGGTATACCTGACAGGTGTCATTAGATGGGAGCACAGTGATCTTCTCTTTACGCCAGACATGCTGGCAAGAGAGGTTGACATTAACGCTGAAAAAGAAGCTGGTGAGGAGGTAAGCAGATGGACACCTCAGTAATTGCAGATGTTCTGGAAATAGTGGTATTTGCTATAATGGCCGTGTTATCCATATCTTTCGCCCTGTTAGTGGTCACAGCGAAGGATATAGTCAGGTCTGCATTGTCCCTGATAGTTGTCATGTTCGTCGTAGCAGGTTTGTACATATTCTTGAATGCCCAGTTCCTTGGGGTCATACAGGTACTGGTGTACGTGGGAGCTATTGGTGTACTGATACTGTTCGCGGTCATGCTCACGAAAAAGGAGTTTGGGAGTGATAAGGATGTTGAATAAACATTTTACTATCATGCAGGTCCTAACCGGAGTGTATAACTTCTTCAGACCACGTATAGCAGGTATGGTAGTATCTATCCTTTTCCTTGCAATAGTTCTCATATCAATAGGCTTTACCAACTGGAACGTTGTAGACCAGATCCCGCAGGATCCTATGGATCAGAGTAACATTCAGGGAATAGGTATGTTGATATTTACTGACTTTGTTATACCGTTTGAAATACTTTCTATTGTATTACTGGCTACCCTTATGGGAGCTATCTACATGGCAAAAGGAGATGGTACTTAATGATACCATTATTTTATTATCTTGCACTTTCAGCTATTGTATTCTCAATAGGTCTGTTTGGTTTTATGACCCAAAGAAATGGTATCAGGATGCTTATGTGTGTGGAGCTTATGCTGAACGCTGCCAACATCAATCTGGTGGCATTCTCAAGCTATAATGGAGACCTTACGGGGCAGGTATTTGCTTTGTTTTCCATTTCTCTTGCAGCAGCCGAAGCGGCAATTGGTTTTGCTATCCTGATGTCTATCTATAGGGTAAGGGATATGATCAATCTTGATAAGATCAATGTATTGAGGTGGTAAGAATGGCGATAGAAGACATGGCATTTTTAATACCCGTACTACCGGCGCTCGCGTTCGTGATCACGTTCTTCTTGGGTAAGAAGTTGCCAAATGGTGGGGCCATCATCCCCATTATTGCTATCTTTACTTCATTCATTATCTCATTGATGATCACACTGAACCTATTGCAGAATCCTGGACAGATCATATCTCAATCGTATAGCTGGTTTGCCATACTCAATGTGGGTATACTTATTGATCCCCTGGCTGCTGTGATGTTGTCCATGGTTTCCTTTGTCAGTTTGCTCATTCACATATATGCTGTTGGCTACATGTCCCACGACAAGGCCCAGCCCAGATACTTTGCAGAGACAGCCCTCTTCACTACTGCAATGCTAGGAGTGGCCCTTTCTGACAATATTCTTCAGTTCTTCATATGCTGGGAGCTCGTAGGTCTGTGTTCCTATCTGCTCATTGGTTTCTGGTTCGAAAAGCCATCAGCTGCTTCTGCAGCAAAGAAAGCTTTCCTGACCACAAGGGTCGGTGACGTGATGTTCCTTGCAGGTATCATTCTGCTATTTGCAGATATTTTCAGAATATTCAATGGCTCCATCCCTGAAGGCATATATGTTCTCAGGTTCGATGAGATCTTCACTCATATACCAGAAATAGCAGCTCTCAATACACAGATCTTCGGATTCGAGGTAAGTCATCTGACCATTATCACTCTGCTCTTCTTTGGGGGCGCTGTGGGTAAATCTGGTCAGTTCCCTCTGCATGTGTGGCTGCCGGATGCAATGGAAGGCCCAACTACCGTTTCTGCTCTAATACATGCTGCAACGATGGTTACAGCCGGTGTATACCTGGTTGCAAGGACATTCCCCATGTTCATTGCAGCTCCACATTCATTGATCGTAGTTACATACTTTGGAGCCTTCACTGCACTCTTTGCAGCTACTATGGGACTCGTTATGAACGATATCAAGCGTGTTCTGGCATTTTCTACCATCAGTCAGCTTGGATATATGGTGCTCGGACTTGGAATGGGTGCAGTCATTGGAATAACCGCAGTCGGAGACTCGATGTTCCATCTTATCAACCACGCGTTCTTCAAGGCACTTCTCTTCCTGTGTGCAGGAAGTGTGATCCATGCAGTTGGAACTCAGGATATCAGACAGATGGGCGGTGTGAGAAAGGTCATGCCCATAACATTCGTAACCATGCTCATTGCATCATTGGCCCTGGCAGGCTTTGGTATCCCAGGGACTTCCATTGGTGTCAGTGGTTTCTTCAGTAAGGACCCCATAATCGAAGCAGCATATCTATTCGGAGAATCCACAGAAAACTGGTTGCCCTATCTATTCTCGATAGTTGCCGCCTTGCTCACATCTATATATATATTCAGATTGATCTTCATGACCTTTACAGGTAAGCCAAGGACCAATTACCAGGGGCATGAGTCTCCATTTGTGATGACCATTCCCCTCATGATATTGGGTGTTCTGGCACTTGTATTCGGTGCGCTCACAAAGACAGGTTTCGGTAGGTTCCTGGAAGAAACATTTACCAACAACTTCGTTAACCTGGACATCCATGCGCTTTCAGAGATCGGCAAGTACCACCTGGTATCACACGGTGCTGGAAATGAGCCACTGATGATCCTCTGGATGCCTGTTATAGTTGCTATTGCAGGTCTTTTGATCTCATATCTTATTTACGGTATGAGGGTCATCGACATGTCAAGCATAGTTTCCAGGAAGAATCCTGTCTACAAGCTGCTTTACAACAGATATTATCAGAACGCTATCTTTACACAGTTCCTTGCGGTTAAGGTTGTATATGAAGGACTTGCACTTGCAGGAAGAGCGATTGACAGAGGCTTTGACTGGATGGTCTATCTGATAGGTCATATATTCACTGAAGCCTCAAGAGGTCTGAGAATACTTCAGACAGGCGTGGTACAGAACTATGCCACTTCAGTAGTAACTGGTGTCAGTTTACTCATCATTCTCGTTAAACTGATCCTGGAGGTGTTCTAAATGGCAATACCCATTCTATCTTTAATAGTACTGATCCCAATTTTATTTGCAGTACTGACCCTGTTCACAAAGACTAAAGAACAAGCAAGGGCTATTGCCCTTTTTGCATCAGTACTGGTACTGGCATTAAGCATGTTCATGTACTTTAATTTCGATAGCACGACACCTCAGATGCAGTTCCAGGAATTCGCCCAATGGGTGCCAAGCCTTGGTATCAATTATCAGCTGGGTATAGATGGCATCTCCATGCCACTTGTTCTGCTGAACGCTATAGTTATACCCTTCCTCATATTGTTCTCATGGAATGATGATAAAAAGCAACCTAACAGGTTCTATGCACTGATCCTTGCAACCCAAGGAGCTGTCATAGGTGTGTTCGTAGCACTTGATTTCTTCCTGTTCTACGTGTTCTGGGAACTTACCTTGGTACCACTGTTCTTCATGGTAAGCATCTGGGGTGGGCCCGGGAAGCACAAGGCATCAATCAAGTTCTTCATTTACACACATGTAGGTTCACTTGTGATGTTGCTGGGTATATTTGGTCTTTATTTCGCTGCCTGGAAACAGACCGGCACTCCAAATATGGGTATTGAGCACCTGCTTTCACAGTTCCAGTTCATAGCCAGTGGTCTATCCCGTGACCTAATATTCATGGCATTGTTGTTCGGGTTCCTGGTGAAGATACCTGCATTCCCGTTCCATTCATGGCTACCAGATGCATACGTTGAAGCACCTACCGCAGGTAGTGTGCTCTTCGTACTGCTTAAGATAGGTGGTTATGGATTGTTCAGGGTCATGTTACCTATACTACCCTTCACACCATCCATGGACCTTATGATCAATATCATGGCAGCACTTGGTGCAGTGAGCATCCTTTACGGGGCTTTCCTTGCGCTGGCACAGAATGATCTCAAACGCATGGTGGCATATTCCAGTGTGAGCCACATGGGTTATGTGACACTTGGAGCAGCGGGTCTTGTTTCTCTCTCAGTTTCAGGAGCAATGTTCCAGCAGTTCTCACATGGACTGATCATGAGCATAATGTTCATGGCATGCGGGATCATCAACAATGCAACAGGTACCATGATCATCAATAATCTCGGAGGGCTGGCCAGAAAGATGCCCAAGCTTGCTGTGATCATGATGTTGGCTTTCATGGCCTCGTTGGGACTTCCGGGGCTTACAGGATTCATTGCAGAGTTCCTGGTCCTGACATTTACATATATCAACCAGCCCACTTATGTGGTCATAGCCATAATGGCTATAATCATCACAGCGGCATATCACCTGTGGGCAATGCAGAGGGCGATGTTTGGCGTATACAATGAGAAGTTCGGGGCTTTGAAAGATATTTCTGCATCCCAGACATTCTCAATGGCTGTCATCGCGATACTGATACTTTACTTTGGACTGAACCCCAGTCCGGTGCTGGACATGATGATTACTAATTCCGAAAAACTGGTCAGCCTGATGGCTGTTGCGGGGGTGTGATAGATGATAAATCTCACATTGCTCGCACCTGAGCTCACCTTGATAGGAACTGGTCTTGCAGTCTTGTTAATAGGATTATTCCTTGGTACGAACGCAAAGAAGATATTGGGTTATCTTGCATCCCTGGGTGTACTTGTATCCCTCGTGCTTGTCTTAATGAGCCTTGGTCGTGAAGATATGCTCTTCAACGACACACTTTCATTTGATGCACTATCTCAGTTCTTCAAGCTGGTCTTCCTCTCGGTAGCTTTGCTGGTATCAATAGCATCCATTAAGTATACTGAAGGGAATTCCCATACAGAGGAGTTCTACTCCCTGATGATCTTTGCAACGGCCGGTATGATGTTCGTGGCATCGGCTAATGATCTTATAGTACTGTTCGTTGCTTTTGAACTGGCAAGTCTTGCTACATACGCTCTGGCAGGTTTCGAGAAGAAGAATCCAATATCTCTTGAAGCTTCGATAAAATACTTTATGATCGGATCCCTGTCTGCAGCTCTGATGCTTTTTGGTATCTCTTTCATATATGGAGCTACAGGTACCACCAGCATCCCTGGTGTGGCAGAGAACATCGATCTGTTGCTAGGCAGTCCTATGGGGCTATTGTCTGCGGTTTTGATGATAGCAGGCCTTGGCTTTAAGATCGCCCTTGTTCCATTCCACATGTGGGCACCTGATACTTACCAAGGTTCCCCTTCGGTTGTATCCTCATTACTTGCAGCCGGCTCAAAGAAAATGGGTTTTGTTGCAGCTTTTAAGGTGTTCATGATCGCTTTGATCGCTCTGCAGGCTGAGTGGACTACAGCATTTGCAGTGCTTGCAGTGATCACTATGACACTTGGTAATGTTGTGGCCCTTTCACAAACAAGTGTCAAAAGGATGCTTGCGTATTCTTCGGTCGCCCAGGCCGGTTATATAGCTATGGCCTTTGTGGTAATGAGCAAAACAGCTCTGGCAGGTGCAATATTATATGCTCTGTCACATGGTTTCATGAAAGCAGGTGCATTTATAGCCACTGCAGCGGTAGTATACATGGTCCTTTCGGAGAAAAAAGATTCAGAAACTCCTGACGACATTGATAACTTCAGGGGACTCGGCAGGCGTATGCCGGTAACTGCTCTTTGCATGACCATCTTCCTATTCGCACTTGCAGGTATACCCCTTACAGCAGGTTATATGAGCAAGTTCGTCCTCTTTGCATCCACCATAGAGGCAGGACTGGTGTGGCTTGCAGTGATCGCAATCCTCAACAGTGCAATTTCATTGTTCTATTATGCCAAGGTAGTAAAATACATGTATTTCCTGCCTTCTGACGGGGAAAAGATCACAGAGCCCATTCCTTACACCTTTGCAATGCTCATTGCAGTGATATTCGTACTGGTTATTGGTTTCTGGTCAGAACCGTTCCTTTACTGGGCAATGGAAGCCGCAAAGGTGTTGATCTAAGGAGGTAAAGAATATGGCAGATTGCGATCTATGTAGTGTTTCAATACCTACTGTTGTCCCGATAAGGGTTTTTGTTCCCAGATTTAAAAACTCTTATCCAGAAGGTATCTGGAAAGGACTGTGTGAACCATGTCTTAAAGCGGCGAAAGAGACCGCTGACAAAATGACAGCATCCTCATGTGGAACAGCTGGTAAATGTGACCTGTGTGGGGCCATTGCCCAGTTACAGCCTGTACAAATATCCAGACCTTCTTTCTCAAAAGGAGAAGAAGAGGATACTGCAATGCTCTGCAAGAATTGTCTTGTTGCTGTTCAGGAAGCAGACAAAAGCTGGCAAAAGGAGAAAGAAAAAGAACAACAAGAACACCATTAAGGCCGGAAGGTTTTCTGGTCTTATCTTTTTTTATTTTTTACTTGCTATCTTTCATTTTAATGTTCCTTGATTTCATAGTTCAGCAGTTGTATATGTGGGCTCTACTTAGTACAACCTGAAAAATCATACATGCTGAAAGCTGATTGTATTTTGTACAATTAGGTAAAACCAACAATATGATAAAAAATTTATAAAGCGGAATGAGCATTCTTTATGTTGGTGATAGCGGGCCATATTGTCTGGTATCACATAATATACTTTATTTTTTGATCCAGTGATCTTTATCAGATCATCTTACTATTTCAGACCTCATTATCATAAGAATGAACATGCATAATATATACAAAATGTTTAAATATTTAATTATCTGATCTCTTCTTATCTTACAACAACTATAGATCAAGCTAGAAAGAAGACAAATGAGGTCCGTATCAATTATAGGTGAGGGAGAAAGGCACTTCAAAACGATGAAGATGTCTCTACTAACGAGACAGATATGCCAGCCTGAACCCATTAAATGGGGTAACGATCCCCACTCTTATTAATTCAGAGGTGATCAAAATGGGAACTGTTGCATATACATGTGAACCTATGGAAAGTATACGTGCAGCAGATGTATTCTTTAGAGATATAGCTGTACTAGTGATTGATCATTTTGAAGATCTTCTTGATAAGCATGGGTTCAATATACCAGACAAAATCAGGGAAGGCGATGACTACGAAGCACGATTGTATGGTTACACATATGACGCCCTGGTCGATGACGTAACTAGAACGATCAGAGCCCGTATAGGAGATGAGATCGGTTCACTTCTATACTACAAATCCGAACACCGAACATAAAAGATACCATATGGACAACATCATCGCATTTGCGAAGGTGCTGTCATTTGTTACTTTTTGTATTTTTAACCTATAATCATCAGCTACATTTATAATCATATGTGATTTCAACATATCTTGTAATATCTTGTGGACAACGTCGCCAGACCAATATTTTTAATAAGCTGCTATATATATACATCCAAGGATCAGCAAGCCCATCGATCCCATCAGAACACCTCCAAATGTATAGTATCTGAGTGCTTCAAAGGTTTCTAGTTCTGCAAGGTCTCTGAATATCCAGAAGAAAGGATCGTTTACATGTGATATCAGGAAAGTACCACATGCCATGGATAAAAGAACGATCTCAGCCGGAAGTCCAAGTTGTGGAAGGATGGGTATGATCAGAGAAGGTGCTACCAGCATTGTGACCACGCGGGAACCCTGTACTGTCTGTACGGTCACAGCTACCAGAAAAGGTATCAACAGGGCGGGAAGGGCAAGGTCCAGGAAGATTTTGCCTAAAGCCTCGCCTGCTCCTGTCATTGTAAATGTGGCTCCCAGTGCCCCTCCTCCGCAGAGATCAAGCAATACGATCCCACTGCGTTTGATGGACCTCTCCACCCATTCATGCAGCTCTTTTCCATATGACCGTGACCATACCAGACATAGTAGTACACCGATCAATAAAGCCACATTGGGATCTCCTATAAATGCTATCAGTGGATGGGTGTAGAATGTATCTGCAAGTATCAACAAAATGGGAAGGCATATAGGTATGTAAGCTGATGCTCTGTTCTTTGGTCCATTATCAAGGAAGGTTGTTACAAGGGCATGATCTTGTTCCTTCATCTTTATTGACCTCGATGCGTATCTGTATCCCAGCAATGATATGGGAATGGCTATCATAAGCCCCATGAAGAACACTTTAGCAATATCCACATGTATATCATTGATAGCACTTATTATAACAGGTGAAGGATACAGAAGACCAAAGGATGCCAAAGTACCAAGTACCAGCGAGGTTGCAGCAATTCCAGCCGGACTGTTTGTTCGACGGCTTACATCCTTAGCCAGGGGAAAAAATACCACAAAGGCAAGTATGGAGCACATAAAAGGCACTGCAAAGATAAACCCAAGCATATTAAGGGCAAGCAGTGGTCTTTTTGAGAGACTGATAAGGTCACTGACAATAACGTCCATGCCTCCGTTTTTTTCCAGCACTCTACCTAAGATACTACCAGCAGTGATTATTATGGCAAACTGAGCGAATACCTTTCCCATACCAGAGGATATGGCACTCAAAGCTTCTTCAGGTCTGCCAGCCATCATTCCTATGCATAAGGAGGTCAGTACAAGGCTAAGGAAAGGGTGAAGCCTTACATAGGTTGTCAGTATAAGTACAAGTATCAGTGCAAACAAAAATATTAGCACAGGGTCCATATGAACTACATTTGTTTCCTTGCTCTTAAACCTTAACATGCAGAACAATGTAGACCCTATGGGATGGTTCAGGATATTAACAGGATTTTTCTGATACTTTTCGAAGATCAAATAAAATAAAATAAAATAAAATAAAATCATGCTCATTTGCTGAGGATGAAGGTGCTTGAGAGGTAACATGGTTTGATAATTTGATTCTGTTTAAAATTTTCAAATCTTGCAGACATTCAATCAATAGATGACATTGTGTAGATAGAAAATAAAAAGAGAAACAGAGAGAACGATCTAATCATAAAACCCTGCAGATAGGTTACATCAGTCCTGAACGTAAAGTACGTACAAGCATGAGTTTTCCCGCATTTCCATAAAACCCTGTGTTTCCGAAATGCCTGCCTTTTCCAGCAATACCTTCTTCCAGGATTCAGGAGGCAATGCGATCTTACCTGTATATGCTTTTGCAGCTATTTGGGCATACTGCAAGGGTTTACCGCCTATTTTTATCCTCTTTGCCACCTCATTACGGTATGTTTGATGCATCATGCAAGCACTATGTGCGGCAGAAGGCTGTATAGTATGGTTATAATGATCAGTAGCTTCCATATGCACTGGATTGAAATTACCGAGACGTTTGATATATTCTCTTATAGCTTTTGAAAATGGACATATGTTTGTAACAAAACCATTGCTACTGATCTGTTTTATGTTCTCAAAGGATGAAAGTACTGATTCACCATTGACCACCGCGTTAGTGAAGTCTTCCCAGGTATCATATTCTTCTTCCGGTACAGATCTTGCAAGGGATTTTGCCTGTCCCACAATATAGTTTGTGAAGCCTTCAACACCCTGTTTATCAGATATATCCTCAAAGAAGAGGAAAACAGACACATCAACAAAAGGATTAGAGGTTATCGTTTCTGCCATTCACTTCACCTTACTCTGTTATTTCCTCACCTGCAGTTCTCCCCTTCACGATCAATGCAAAGACACAGGAAGCACTTCTAAGGATACTTTTTATATGCCGATCGTCAACATTAATCCTTGCAAGGTTTTCCTGCAACATCTTTACTTCCCCCATCCGTCCTTTGTTTGCAAGGTGCAGGCATTCAAGAGGTTGCTTTGCAACAGTTATGTTGTTGGCTGCCACTTCTCTGAACCGCTGATGAGTTATACAATAATTAGAAACAGCTGAGTCACGGATGCGATTATTATAGCTATCGGCAACATCTTCATCAGAGTCAGGTATCGGGCCTATCTTCTGGATGAACCTGATCATAGTAGGGGCCATCGGACATGTTCTCAATGCATACACATATCCTATCACGTCTCCATCCTTATCGATGATAGCAAGATCTGTAAGTACATTTACATCACCTTCAATGGTAAGAGAAGTTCTGCCTTCTTTCATTGCTACATTAAAAGCCGGCCAGCCAACATATGCTTCTTTCCCCATTCTTTCTGCGTAACTCTCTCCGACCCGAAGCCAGTATTCCACTACACCTTCAGTGCCGGCCTTGCTAACCATATCGTCAACAAGTGAATATAATGCTATATCCATCATGATCAGTGTTCTCCATTATAAGCATAATATTATTTATATGAATATATATTTTATGGGTGATATACTGATAAGATATGTTCCTATTTGAATTTGGAGTGTTTTGGTCCAGTTATAGCTCTCTTCTGTCCTGTAGGTCTTTTCCAGTAATATAGGACAGAGTTATGCTTTATATTTTCAGGATGTTGGAAATGACGGGAACACTTATTTTCCATCTCTACCCACCTTATTGGTCATTCAACAACCTTTCAATCCTAATGAACAAGGAGCTCAAAGAACCTTTGTCAAGAAAAACTAACATGTCGCCATAAAGAGCAGAACTACCTTGAGGATTGGATAAAACCTGTACTTGGAACATCGTTTCAATATTTAGTACACTGGTAGACCCATTTCCTATTCTGTCTGTGATCTCAGCGAACAGCTCTTTGGCATCCCCTATTAGTATTTCTGGAGTTGATTGAAATACCCTGGTTCCCAGAAGATCATATATATTTTTCAGAAAGGATCCTGCCAGGATATTGCCCATTTCATTGAGGGCAGACTCATACATTTCGGGATCTTCTTCCAGTGTGTTCTTGCTCAACAGAAGAGAACTAAGAGCGATCGCACTATTAGAATCAAAAAGCACCATCATGGTACCGTTCAGATCTCCTGTGAGTTCCATCATTATAGCTACCAGAGTAATAGATAAAGGCATCGTTGAAGGAATTGATATCATATCTATCATCTGTGAGTTTGACAGGTTCAGTTGAACATTGCAATCTAAAAGATGTGAGAGAGCTGTTGCAGCATTACCCATACCAATGCTTCCTATCTCTTTCAGGGCATCTGAATGAAGATCTGTAAGCTGTTCCATAGGACTAGATCCTGGTCAATCCTTTTTTCTATGTTTTGTTTTCAAGAAAAAACCGCTTGCCTGCATAAAAGCGAACGAATTCCTCTTTGCCACCTTTTACTATCTTTATACTATCCTCTGTCTCCTCTCCAATGTTCACAAATAGTCCTTCGAACTTACCGATAACTTCCTCAGGATGTGCAAGTCTATTGATCATACCAACCAGTATGACCCCTTTAGATGCAAAATCCTCTACCATTTTTGATACAAAGCTATAGGTAAAGCCTTCTCCCTTTGTCAGGAGCATATGGGAGAGCGGTTCAAATATAAGGGCACAGCCTGCAGGAAGTTTACTTGTCAGATCAAAGAAACTGTCAAGATCGGCCATCGGCAACATGATCACGCCATCTTTTTCAACCAGTTTTCTTTCAATACTGGATAGTTCAATGAACTTCATGGCTCCTATATCCACCAGTTCCCCCAGTCTGTCCTTATATATAGAAGTCCGGGGTTCTGTAGACACCAGTATCACATTCATGGTTTCCCCATAAAAGCGGAGGCACATTTCTATTACTGAATCCTCGTATCGGGTTTTGGGGGTATATTCTATCATTGTTGACCATTGCAATAGCCTGGCAATGTCTTCAGTATCGTTCGGATCATATTCAGAGGTCCTTTGTTTTGATTCTCTGAATACCATTCCCTCTATGAGGAAATCACCCAGGTTCTGGCGGGGAATGGTCTTAAAAGCTTGGAACATCAGAAAGCCAGCCGCTGCAAATATACTTGTGTATACAGCACTCCAGAAGCCAAGGAACAATAATATGGTCTCAACTACATCATGATCAGGATTTCCAACTGCCAGAGCAGGGAAAATCGCAGTAGTGATAAGGAATATTGCTGTTAGGGCAAGCAGAAGCCAAGCAACAGAACCCCTTCTTGTATCTTCGTATACCTTTATCCAGAAATAAATAGCAGACATTCCTCCCAAAAGGGAGATCGATATGAACATAATGTGCAATAACGTAAGGTTTGAACTAAGCATTCTTGCCTCCACAGGAATATGTTTTATTTAATAAATAAAATAATATTAAGTTCAAATTATGTTCTCCCCCATTATTGCACTTTTAATATAGTATACTCCTGTATCTGTGTCCAACAAGACAGTGCGCCCATAATTTTTTCCCACATCTTCTGATATTAGGGGCACCTTCATTTCAGAAAGTACCATCTTTGTAGCCTGTACATTTCGTTCACCAATGTTCAGGCTAGCATCGCTGTTAAAAGAGAACATCTTTGCCCCTCCAGCTATTTTAGCTACCAGTCTTCTGCGCACTGCTCCTATACGTATCATTTCCTCAATGAGGCAAGGTATACCGCTGTCTGCAAATTTGGCACAGTTATCTTTAAAGCGTGCATTTTCAATAGTTGGCAACATTATATGTATCAATCCCCCTATTTTTGCCACAGGGTCATAGAGGGCGATACCTACGCAGGATCCTAAACCCAGAGTTGTCAATTTCTCAGGGCTGCGACTCACGGCATAATCTGCCATTCCTATCACTATCATAATATCAGTCGATTAAGCATCAATGGAACAGTGCGTTCACTTGCTCTAAGATCAATTCAAGGGATGTCGGATCGAACAGAGTGAGTAGTTTTCCATGCATATCATTGCCTTTTAAAGTGAACAGAGTATTCAGAATGATGGCATGTTCCACTTCTTGGCTCATTTGAATGAGTATATTGTCCATAATGGCTCCGATCATATCATATATATGAAAAGGGGCTGATGCAAAAGCATCCACTTTGAGGAGATCAGAAAATGCGGTCATATAGGCACTTCCAAGGATGTGGCCCACTTCTGATATAAGGGACTCGTTCATTGGATCATTTATATTTGAGTTTTGTTGTTTTGTCATTATATTGCAGATAAGCTTTGCACTTTCCAGTGGCAAAAGCATGACCATATATCCATTTACTCCACCGGATAGTTCCATAAGGACCCCTGAAACCAGTTTATCTGCACCCCCTGAGGCTTCTGTCACTTCTTCTATTTTAGCAACTTTAAGATCAGGGGTCATTATCTTTACTTCACTTCCAAGCATCATTGCCAGAGAAGTGACCGCATTACCTATTCCTATATTGCTTATCTCTTTTAAAGCGCTGTAGTGGAACTCAGTGAGCTTGGAAACATCATATATCATAGGACCATCCCTTTTAGCTGAACCATCAGTACTTTTATTTTTGATATATTCGTTCTCTAGGATTAAAGGCTTTAAAAAGATCTTTGGAAGGGCCGATCAATGTTTCTGTTTTTCCCATTACAAAAAATCCACCATTGTTGAGCCCATTGTAAAAATCCATATATAGGCTTTCCTGGAGATGTTTTTCAAAATAGATAGTGACATTACGACAAAATATAGCATCAAAGCCTGTGAGCTTTTCTCCGGAAATAAGGTCATTGCTGCGGAATTTTGTCACCCTTTTGATCTCATTCTTTAAATGGTAGCTCTTCCCATCATGATCAAAATATTTAATGCGGATATCAGCAGGGACCTCTTTCATCTCAATTTCTGAATACACAGCTTCTTCAGCTCTTTTAAGGATATCCTTATCAATGTCAGTTCCAGTGATCTGGATGTTATATCTGGAAAAACTATTTCCAAGTATCCTATGCAGCAGTATTGCTATGGAATAGGCTTCAGCACCTATAGAGCACCCTGCACTCCATATTCGTATGTTCCGAAGCTCTGTGCTTTTAGACTTTATTATGATGGGCAGTACTTCTTTTTCCACGACTGCGTATGTTTCAGGGTTCCTGAAAAAGTTAGTAACGTTCACTGTGAGAGTATCCATCAACTGTTTATACTCATCTTTATGCGTATTGAGATATTGTATATATTCTCCAAAATTTTTCGAGCCAGTTGCCCTCATTCTCACATCAATTCTTCTTCTGAAATGTGAATCTTTGTATTGTTCACTATTGAACTCCAAATTCTTTTTAATGAGCCCTTTTAATTTTATGTATTCCTGGTCTTCAGATGACTTAAGCTCCAACATTTAGCCAACTCCTTTGATATAAATCCGTTTTTTAAAAATAATCACTTGTTACGTTTTTAGGCAACCAACTATCAGGATCTGTTATCCCATCATTTTCTTCATGATGGCTGCAACGATCACATCTGAAGCTCCAGGTTCAAAAAGCATATTGAACTCATTACGGGAATTTGTAGATGGCACATAACCTACTCCTTTCACCACGATGAACTCATCAGCCATGGACCCCACAGTATCTTTTATAAATTTTCCAACTCCTTCCATGTCCACGCATATCTCAGGTTCACTTATCTGCAGGTTAATTCCCAAGAACTCGTTCACTACTCTCATATATGCAGCGCATAGTCGCACTCCCATCTCCCGGAGCTTTTTTATCTCTTCCTCTTGAATAGTGTGGGTAGTACCAATTGGTTTTTTTCTGAGCAGGTCAACAAAGGAGAGAGCTGAATATTTTGGTAGTAATATTAGTGTCCCTCCAACCACATCACCATTTATCTTTAAGTGTACACCTACGACACTTTTTTGAGTACCCACTGAAGCCTCGTCTATGATCCTTTGCAGTGGATAAATATCCACCTTTGGAATGTCTATCTTTACCTCTCGATCAACCATTTTTGATAGAGATGTAGCTAAATGTCCCATTCCTATGTTCCCAGCTTCCTGAAAGGCACCCTTTGTCATTTCATCGAGTTCAGGCATGATTATGTCTCCTTAATTATCAGACCAATGTTCCAATGTCAAGTATCAAGCAAACGGTACCATTTCCTAGGATCGTGGCACCTGCAAATCCCTTTACACTACGTAGCACTTTACTGTCAAGAGATTTGATTATCACTTCTTGCTGTCCTAGCAGTTCATCTACAACAAAACCGAAGTGGCTTCCCATCTTTTCTACAACTACTACGATGAGCTTCTCTTTCTTTTGCACTTCCGCAGGGCAGTCAAGCAGACTGTTAAGCCTTATAAGCGGTAAGACCTCTCCGCGTAGAAGGATAACTTCCTGCCCTTTTATTGTCTTAATATCCTGTGATCTTATACCCAGGTCCCTTACTACATTGTTGAGAGGTATAGCGTACGTTTCACCTGCCGTTCTTATCATCAGTGACTGGATGATAGCAATAGTGAGAGGTAATTGAAGCGTGACAATACTTCCTTCACCAAGCACAGATCTTACTGATACGTTCCCTCCCAGTGATTCGATCTTTGTCTTGGCAGCATCCATTCCCACACCTCGGCCAGATATATCTGTAATAACACTGTTGGTGCTAAAACCGGGAAGGAATATCAGATTGATCGCTTCTTCGTCAGAGAGCTTGGAAACTTCCTCTTTGCTCATCAACCCTTTTTTTACGACGGCATTCCTAAGCTTTTCAGGATCTATACCTTTTCCGTCATCCTGGACTTCAATAAGCACGGTATTCCTTTGACGGGATGCTGCAAGACGTACAAGTCCTTCAGGTGATTTACCTGCTTTTGTACGTTCTTGAGGTGATTCAACGCCATGGTCCACAGCATTTCTTAAAATATGCACCAATGGATCGCCTATCTCATCAAGGACCGTTCTGTCAAGCTCGATCTCTTTACCTTCTATCACAAGATCGATCTGTTTACCTTCAGATTTTGCCAGGTCCCGCACCATCCTTGGAAAACGGCTAAAAATCTGGTCAATGGGGACCATCCTTGATTCCATGACCTCTGTTTGTATCTCATTGGTAAGCCTGTCCAGGGTACCAAGAGCCTCTTCAAGGTCCTTTGATTTTATATCTGTGGATAATTGGTTCAGTCTGATCTTATTGATGACGAGCTCTCCGACCAAGTTCATGAGGTTGTCCAATCTTTCAATGCTTACCCTGATGCTCTGTCCCGTCTTTACGGGATCGTTCTTCTTTTGCTGCACAGTACTTTTGCTTGTTTGGTCAATGCTCTTTTCTTTTGTATCATCTTCTGCATGTTCATCAGTAGTTTTTTCCAGAGAGCTTAAGGATATCAGCTCAACTTTTTTTATTTCTGAGATGTTCTCTATTTTTTGTTGTATTGATCCCATGTTCTCAGAAGTTGCTACAACCACCACAAAACTGAAATCGAACTTTTCTTCTTCAAGATCTTTTTCAGATGGTTTGGTTTTAATGATTTTTCCCATCTTGCTCAGATTCATAAGCACCATGCTTGAACGGATTCCTTTAAGAACACATGATTCATCAAGGAACACCTTAAGGATAAATGTTCCCTGATCATTTGATCTTGCATGTTGGATCTCGGCCAGTTCTTCTTGGGTGAACTTAATTTCTTTGTTCATCACTTCTTTGCAGGGCAATATCTCTTTAATATTAGTGCTATGATTAGCAGGAACTTCAGCATCGACGCCTATAGGGAGATCAGGAATCAGCTTATTAGCAGGTGGTGGAACCGCTACTGTATCCTGTGCGGTCGAAGATGGGACCATTATACTTTGGAGTTTACATTGGAGAGTTGTCACGTCCACTGAATCAGGATCGTCTATATTTTCAACAAGCATTTCCAGGGTGTCCAGACACTCAAATTGGATCTCTATTATTTTTTCTGTCAGACTTATCTGAGACTTCCTTATCATATCCATGATGTTTTCCATTTCATGAGTGAGTTCTGCGATCGTGTTGAACCCCATGGTTGCAGACATACCTTTTAGGGTATGGGCAGAGCGGAACATATCATTGATATATTCCATGTCATTTGGATTTTGTTCCAGCCCTAACAATGCTTCATTAAGTTGCTGAAGATGCTCTTCGGATTCAGCTTTGAATATTTCCTTGTATTCTGATATTTCCATAATTTCCACCAACACCTGTTATCAATCATCTTATGATATCCTTCATATGAGCTGCTGAATTTTTGCGGCTATCATCTCAAGCGGTACTATACTATCTGCCAACCCACGATCAACTATGGCCTTAGGCATGCCATAGACAACACATGATCTCTCATCTTCCGCTATGGCCTTCCCTCCAGCTTTCTTTATTAGTTCCACACCTTCAGCTCCGTCCGTACCCATACCCGTCAGGATGACAGAAAGGACGTTAGCTCCATATATAGGGGCTAATGTTCGAAAGAGTACATTGACACAAGGTCTGACACCCAGTTCCCTGGGTTCTTTGTTAAGTGAGATCACTTCTACTGTCCTTCCATCTACCGTCTTTTGCGTTACTTCCATGTGATGGTCACCAGGTGCTATGAGCACAACGCCTTCCCGTATCAGATCACCATCTTTTGCTTCCCTTACTTCCAATGACGATTGGGAGTTAAGCCGTTGTGCCAGCGATGCAGTAAATCCCGCTGGCATATGCTGGACCACTAACACTGCAGCTCTCAGGTCATGAGGTAGTTTTGGGATTACCTGTTCAAGAGCTCTTGGTCCTCCGGTCGATGAACCTATTGCAAGTATCTTCTTTGTCATTACACGCCTGGGGGTAGATCTGAAGGTATTAGTTATTGGCTTTTGTTTTTCGTAACGCGTTTCTCTTGTTTTGGAACATTTCACATGTTCTCCCATGAAGTTCAGGTTCCTAAGCTGTGCCTTTGCAGCAATTTTGACTTTTGATCTGATCTCTTGTGCCATCTGTTCTATATCGCGACTTATAGTTCCAGAAGGTTTTTGAATGAAGTCAACTGCTCCATACTCGAAGGCATTCAATGTTAGTTCTGCTCCTTTTTCATCTGCTGCAGAAAGCATGATTACGGGTGTAGGGCATTCGCTCATTATGTATCCAAGAGCATGAAGGCCATCCAATACAGGCATTTCATGGTCGAGTGTGATCACATCGGGTCTGAGCTGCTCGACCTTTTCCACGGCTATCTGTCCATTCCGAGCGGTATCGATAACTTTTATATCAGGGTCACTGTTGAGTATATCTGAAATTATCTTGCGCATCAGGGCAGAATCATCAACAACAAGTACACGTATGGTCATATTTACATTACTTTTTTGACTACTTCAAGTACTTTCTGCGCATCAAATGGCTTTACAATAAAGTCCTTTGCCCCTAACTTCAGAGCTTCTGTCACTACAGACTGCTGTCCAATAGAGGAACACATCACTATTTTTGCATCTGGGTTCGAAGCCATGATATTCTTGAGCGCATCGATACCTTCCATATTAGGCATGACTATGTCCATGAACACAAGTTCAGGTTTAACCTGTGGGTACTTATTTACTGCATCCAGACCATCTACAGCCTCTGCAACAACTTCATGCCCGTTCTTTATAAGAATATCCTTAATGACCATGCGCATAAAAGCTGCATCATCTACTATCATTACTTTTGCCATGTTCCTTCACCGATAGTTTACTATGGTTTGCTATAGTATTATTCTATATTTTAAATTATATAATATCAGTGATTATTCAATAATAATATAAAAAGATATTGAATAAACTATTATTATAATGTACATGAACAAAAAGTGAAAATGAGGGTCATTTCACGGCTAATACTTCTTAGATTCCGGAGTGATCCGACCCTTCTGGGAACGTAAAAGAACCTAAAACCCATCAAATCCGTCATATCCACAAAACCCACCAGACAACACCAATATCCTAGAAACCCCTTCATAGTCGAAACCTATTGGGAAGTCACCAGGCTCTCCAAAGAACTAAAAGAACCGGCGAAGAGTTCTGGATCGAAGCCAAATACCGAAACGGGCTTTTTAAAAATGGACTTTGTAGAAATGCTCATTTGAACAATATATCTGACCTTGACATATCTGTCAAGATTATGTATTAATAGCTTGATTTTAACCTCTTTTACTTGATTCCAGTATTCTCTGGCCTTTATTCCTTCGCTGTATTTTTTTAATGACAGAGAACATCGTTTCTGCCAGGTTCCTAACATGATACAATACCCTGTCAAATTTTTGTATCATTTTTCTGCGATACGATCCTTTGATCCGTTTCCTCTTTCTTTCTCTCAAAGGAATCATGGCTATAGCTTCTAGTTCCTCCCTAACAAGAGAGTGAATTTCTTCTGAATCGTAGCCTTTATCCATCACATAGTACTTTGATCTACGAGTTTTATGGCATTGCCTTAGCAATGCCATTGCATACTTTGTATCGTGTACAGGTTTACCTGATATCTTAAAACCAGTGATGATGAATTTATCAGTATCAACAGAAATACTAACTTTCAGGAAAGATCTCCATTTCTTTCCTGTCCTAAATGAATAATAGTAACTACAATGACCACTTGTAAATCCACTAGAATCAATAGCAGCGGCCTCTATTCTTTCACTATATGAGTAGAAGAGTTTAGTGTTTGTTGTAACAATGACCTGAAGATAATTGAGTTCATTCTTGCAGTGAATTTATAAAGAGTCGTGAAATGTAGAACTTGTTTTAGTCCAATTTTCGATTTCAGTTTGTCCATTAATTCTACAAGTTCAACAATACTCCTGTAGTCCTTATTGAGATATCCTTTCAGCAAGATCAGGGTCAATAGCTGGTGTTGTGTATATGTTCTTTTGGAATATTTGCAACTATAGATTGGTAGGTGTGATTTTCCTGATACAGCTAGAGCTGTATCAACAAAC
>MPPA01000050.1 GCA_001896725.1 Methanococcoides sp. EBM-47
GAATTCCATGAACTTATTGGTAAATGTTTGGTATCCAAACTGGTTAGCAGGTACTAAGACAACATCAGATCAATATCTTCTCGTTGATTGGATTAAACATTAAGAACTTTACGGATCTGTACAAACCTACTTTTAATTTTATTTTGACCTGGCTCTGTAGAAATCGTCTCTTTTCGAGGAGCAAATGAAATCTAAATTTTCAAATAATGTGTCTGTATATATCGGTCTAGAAATGATGTTTCAGGCTAATGATACTGATTTTTAGAGGAATTCTACAGAGCCCAGAATCCTATTTATTATATAAATATTGAAGCACAATCTATACCTGGTCATCTATAAGGATAGCACGCGCCGGTGCAGCATCACAATCTACGATCTTTAGTGGAAGACAAATAAAAGTGTAAATTCCTTCTTTTACTTTTGAAAGGTCAAGGCATTCTACAATATTCACACCTTGAGAAAGCAGTGATCTGTGCAATGAGAGTTCCCCTTTACTTTCGATGGAGAAAGCATCAACTCCTAGTATATTTATTTTCTTATTATATATCCAAGTAGCTATGTCCTCTTTCAGACATAGGTTATCAGACCCTTCAATTGAAGAAGCGGCATCTGTTTTTAACAATAGAACATCTATTTTGTTTCCCGGACCAATTGCCTTCCATGCTGTATCCAGATGCTCAGCACAGATACAACTCCCTGCGCATCTCATATCCAGCAATATTGCGCGCCCCATTAGATCACCAGGGACCAGCATATCCACTGAAATCCCATCATCAAGAACATGGGAAGGAGCATCCACGTGAGTACCAGTATGGCTTCCCATAAATATGGCAGAAAGGGCAAAACCATCTTTTGCAATAGAGCAGATCTGTTCAATAACCGGTTCAGGATCTCCAGGATACACAGGTATATCCTGCCTTATAGCTGCGGTTATGTCTATAATCCTTTTACCTTCAAACATATTGGTATTTTTCATTCACTATTTTCTGGGAGTTATTAAGAACATTTTCTGCCTGCTCAAGAGTAAGCCCAGCTCCCATGGCAACCTTCAGAGCTGTATCCCGGGTTATAAGATTACCCGGACTATGTGTATCAGTATCCACCACGCATTTTGCTCCGGTTTCTAAAGATACTCTAACTACATGACCATTAGTTCTATTATGACCGTTCCTTGATGTTATCTCAAGGTGGACATTGTTATCAGCTGCTTTCTCAGCTTCTTCAATGGTTATAAAGCCAGGGTGTGCAAGGATATCTACATCGGGCAGTTCCACTGAAACATTGTTCGTTCCTGGCGCAACAGGCTCTACACTTGTTTCTCCATGCACAACTATTATTTCGGCACCGAGCTCCTTTGATAAGCGCACCATTTTCTCTATTTTAGTAGGAGGGACATGTGTTATCTCGACCCCAGCAAGTATCTTAATATCCATCACTTCTTCAAGGTACTTTGCTTTGTTAACGTTTTTTAAAATATGCTCTACGTTGGTAAAGTCTGCATGATCGGTTATTGCAATAGCTTTATAGCCGTACAATACCGCTCTTCTTATAAGTTCACTTGGGATCAGTTCTCCATCACTGAATAAGGAATGTGTATGCAAGTCAATCATAATGCCACCATTGGTTATTGTATCTAATAAAGAGGTCATATGAAATAAAGATTTATATCATCAACGCTGATATTCAGGTCATTAACGAATGAACAGTAATTATTACATTTTTAATATATTTAAAGGAGAGTAAAACAATTGCCTGGAATCATTAGAATGGTCCTGGACGTTTTAAAACCGCACCATCCATCAATAGTAGAGTTTTCTAAACAACTAAGTGTTCTTCCGGGTGTTTCCGGTGTCAACCTCAGTTTATACGAAGTTGATCAGCAGACCGAAACCATAAAAATTACTATAGAAGGCGATGATCTGGACTATGAAGAGATAAAAAAATCCATTGATAATCTGGGTGCAGTGGTCCACAGTATTGATGAGATCGTAGCAGGTCACAAACTTGTAGAAGAAGTAGAGACCCTTCAGGAACGGTAGATGCCTCACTTAATGATCTCAACGGTCCAGTTCATATAGCTTCAGAGTAGCAGTTTCCATATTCTGTATGATACCCTGGTGTTCCCGGGGGTTTGCCTGTGGACCAAATACCTGCAATGAGTCTTCATAGGCTGCAATGGCCTTTTGGAGATTTTCCACAGGTTTTTCCAGGTTGGCAAGTTCACTGTAGGCATTCCCAATATTGTTTTTAGTGCCGGCATATTCAAGCGGGTTTGATTGCACATTGAAATGCTGAATTGCTCTCATATAAGCATTTATTGCCTCTTTTATATGTGAACTTTCACCATCTGCTTTATACAGTTCAAGGTATGCATTCCCGAGATTGTTCTGTATCCCGGCATATTCTGCAGGATAAGAACGTTCTTTGAATACCCTCAGTGATTCATTGTAAGCATTGATGGAACTATATATATTGGCTACAGGTTCTGTGTACCCGGCAAGTTTTCTGTATGTATTGCCCAATTTGTTCTGCAAGGCTGCATAGTAGAGAGGGTTTTTCACATAGCTCAAGTGATCAAGGGATGCGTTATACATTTCTATAGCCTTGATGATATTCTCCTGCTGTCCGTTCACATCAGCAAGAGCCATGTATACATCACCTTTTCCATATAGGAAAAGACCATATTCGGGGGAATGTTTCCCATTTTTCAATCCCCCCAGGCCAGTATTATAAGCATTAAGTGAGTTCTCCAGGTGAACAGCATCTTTTTCACTCATGAACTTCTTGTAATATACTTGTCCTCTGCCATAATTTGCCATAGCATATTCGTATGGGAATTCCCTAGATGATGACATGGAAAGTGCAGCGTTGAAAATATCAAGGGACCCATTCAGGTCTTCCGCTTCATATGATTGTTTACCATGATTTAAAAGAAGTTCAATATCTGCTCTTGTCTTTTCTTTTTGTATATAGCTCGAAAGTATGGGATAGGCAGCTAAAAATGTCAATGTTAGAACAAGGACCATTAAACTTAATAACGTTTTTAGATCAAGACCAAATGCCTTTTGTTTCATGATACATTTGTAATATAGTTCAACGTATAGTTTTAAACATTATCAGTACCTTGAAATAACATCAGCAAATGCGAAATTAGGTTTAATGTCCTTTACCTTTATTCTTACTTTATCTCCTTTGCTGGCACCTTTGACAAAAACGATAAAGTCCTGTATATTGAACACTCCATCACCTGTTGATCCCATACTGGTGATTTCCACATCCAGTTCCTCTCCTTTCTTTACAGGTGCTTTAATGAATCTTTTAGATATCACGTAGATCTCTGCACTTTGGGACCGAGATGCTACCGGAGAAAACGATTTTGTTTGTACAAAATCAGATCTTGCTTCTTCAAGGAAACCCCTGAACATATCTCCTTGAAAGACCTTGACCACAAAATGACCACCTGGTTTCAGGATCTTCTTTGCACATTCCAGTGCGGACCTTGAAAGATCTATGGACCGTGCATGGTCATAGCTCCAGTTGCCAGAGAGATTAGGAGCAGCGTCACAGATAACTGTATCTACTCCTTCCTCACCTACAAGTTCGAAGATCTTTTTTATAGTAGTGTCTGAGGTAATGTCTCCTTTTATGGTATCTACGCCCTCTATCGGTGCGATGCGCTGTAGATCGACACCTATGACCCTTCCACCAGAAAGCTCTTTAGCTACCTTGGACCATCCTCCAGGAGCTGCACCCAAGTCTACTACGGTATCTTTTTCTTTGATTATACTGAACTTCTCATTTATCTGCAGTAGCTTGAATGCAGCCCTTGATCTATAACCTTCTTCTTTTGCACGCCAATAATAAGTATCCCTTCTATCCCTTGCCATTAGACCCTGCCTTTTGTTAGTTCGATCATTTTAAAGCTTCTAGTTTTTTACTAATCTCCATCAGATTATAGGCCACAGTTTCAAATCTTCCAGGTGCCCATGAATCATAATCATAATAAAGATTAAGCATATCACTATATTCTGTTTCCAGTCCTTTTATTTCCTTACTGCCAACCTCGATCGATTCGATCTTGGTCTTAAAGCCGTTAACTTTTTTCTGAAAGCTCTTTAACAATTTCATTGAAACAGTATCCATATCCACTTTTCTTACAGATAGTTTCAGAATATCAATCACCTGGCTAAGTTCAGGCGGTATTTCCGGAAATGCTTTTGGTCCTGTTATGAAATATACATTATCAGCAATCCCTGCTCCAGAAGCATCTTCTGCCGAAACCGATTCTAGAAGATGCTCTTTTAGAGCTTCAATGCAAATCTCTTTTAGAGAACTGGTTTCGTGAATAGAGTTCCTCAAATAGGATATCTCTTTTTCCACAGCACATATTTCATCAAAGGTAACAGCGCCCAAGATATATGTTATACCTGTAAGCTCAGCAGCGGATATCATAAGACCATGTCCCTGGAAGGAAGATACACAATAACTAAGAAAGAGGGTAATAAAGCTACCTATAACTTGTAACTTATCATGCTTTTGAAGGCTGCGTTCTCCATAACTGTTCTTATGAACTGCACATCCCTTTCTATCAACACCTGGCTCAGTTCTTTTACTATGTCATAGTATTCCAACAATGCTCATGCGTACCCTTAGCGTTTACGTTTGAGGTCATACTCAGGAGACTATCGATTTATAAACTATATGATACGAATAAAATCTGGAATAGTATCCCTACAGAGATGAGATTTCTTTAATCTTATTCAGTACCATAATAGCATCTTGTTTTTTAATGTCTGCTTCATGGTTGCGGCAATACTCCAGCAGCTTTTTTCCAACTTCTTCGGAAAATAATTTTGTCTTTATTCCATTCTGTACAACTCCAAGATAACTTCTGTGCCCATATTGTGTCTTTTTGGCAGCTATGGTGAGCTCCATACGTATGGTATTATCTATGATGCCTTCTCTACATGCAGCTTTTAAGGTCTCACGTATGTTAATCATTGGAGAGGACACAGGCTCAAAGGTTTCAGGATTCGTAGCCACTGCAACTTCATCATCGTCCTCGATGACACCATCCTTATACCATTCATATATCATACCTACACCGATCATGCCGTGAACATCAAGTTCAGATGCCCGCAGGGCCCCCATACTGCCTCCTCCAACGACCTTGGCTCCTGTTTTAAGAGCATGGAGTATTTCCTTATGGGCAACAGCTGCCCTGTTAAAGAAGATACCGTCTATAATACCGATGACCCTGTATCCTTCCCGAAGCACCTGATCTATATTTCCTCTGAAAATAGGCGGCATATATGTAGCATCCAGCAGGGACTTCGCCTCTTTGTGACTTATACTGGTGCCTGTAAATATTACTATTTTGTTGTTGCTCATCAAGGGTTCCTTCTCCTTTTCCAGACCCTTTCCGAAGCAGCAAGTTTTCTGCGAGGAGCCTTTTTGATCCTGTTGCCTATGCGTTCACGGTCAATGGTATATACCTCAAGTGTAGGTACGATAATTCTCACTACTGGTACACTTATACTATTTCTGGAAAGATCAACAACAACTGCACGCTCTGCTATATTCCTTATTTGCTGAAGTAGCAAACCAATATTTGTGAAAGGTTTGTTGGTGGACAGATCTTCGATATCAGAAAGACGAACCTTTTCTCCATCCTCATACCAGTACCTGTTCATGCGTTTGATGCGCTCATAGCCGATCTCTCTTATAAACCTCTCCCTTTCTGTGTCTTCTCTGGCACCATGTATCTGTACCAATCTTGACTGTGCAGCTTCGGTGATAGCTCTTCTTACAGCTATGGAGGGATCAAGGTGCGATCCTGCTCCCATTACAAGCAGCGCGGGGTCCTTTAGCCGTATATCATCCATGGCCGCTACTACTGTAGGGACGTTAGTATCATGGAACAACAACCAAAGTTTGAGGTCAATATCATTCTCTCTGCACATCTGAGCAAGTCTGTAGTTCTCTCCATCATCTTCTGTAAGTATTATTTCCTTTCCTGGAAAATGATTAAACTCAGCAATGCTTAGAGCATCTCTCTCCAGAACTTCCAGCAGTCCATGAAAAATGGCCTCTTCAAGAGTGTTACCTGCAGCCAGACCATTCGTATTGGTACGGAAAAGCTTCACAGACATTCCGGGTGCATCATATGGATGATATACTGCATTGGAGGGTACAAGAACCTCTTCTTTTTTCAGAAGGTCCCACCCAGCCGTCCATTCAATGCGGGAAGAAGGCATCAGTTTTTCTGGGAGCAGAAGCGTTTGTGGCTCGATAAGATTATAACTTTTGCTGGCAATTTCAGGGGTCTCTATGAGCTCTGGGGAAGCTATTCCATCCTTCACATCTTTATTTATTCCACTACGCTCTGCAAGACATCTCTCAAAACTTTCCATGATCGCAGATATACGCGCTTGCACTTCATTAGCTCCCTTTCCAGAATATACTGAGATGGCGCCTTCAGCGGCACTGGGCCTTATACTGGAAAACACCGGTATGCCTATCCTATCAAGATCGGTGATATTAGCGATACGGGTCACTCCGATATCTTTGAGCAGAAGCTGCACCTTTTGAAGGGTTTTATCTTCTGTGAGCACGCGCTGGGTTCCCTCTATGTAGGTAAGGGATTCATCTAGAATTATCTCAGGCATTAGTATCAAAAGTCTTCTGCATGCATTATATGTTTTACGACGCTAAATTTGTCCTATACATCAGAAGAGCAATAATTTTATATAATATTAAAACCGAATTATATGTTCAGTGAGATTAGACATAATAAATATGTTTATTATGCAAATAATATCGTTTTTGGCTTTCCTGTCTAAAATGAGAGATGAGGTGTAATATGAATACAAAAGTAGAAGAGAAAAGTAGGAAAAATAAGTTTTGTAAGTCATCTACTGTTTGCCATACAGTGGTAGGTGGAGTGATCAAAGGCAGGCTTGATCCAGAAGATATGGACCTGTATCGTTTCATGGTAGGTGGTATGCAGGCGAAGTAGCCTGCAAAACTATTTTTTATAGGTTGTCTTATTAGTTCTCATGTATGACCTGTCAGCAATAAGAAAAGATTTTCCTCTTCTTGAAGATTTTATATACCTTGATAATGCTGCCACAACACAGACGCCTCTGCCAGCAGTAAAAGCCATGGAAGAATATTTATATAAATATGCTGCCAACTATGGTAGAGGCGCCCACAGACTTGCGAGAATGACCACAGATAGGTATGAAAATACCAGAGAGACCGTTGCATCGTTCCTTAATTCTGATGTCACAGGAACTATTTTCACCCGAAATGCCACAGAGAGTATCAACATGGTGGCCTATGGTCTGCAGTGGCATCATGGGGATCACATGATAGTTCCTATCGTGGAACATCATTCCAATCTGCTACCTTGGTTGAGGTTGCGGGACCAGGGTGTGGAAGTAACAGTTGTGCAAGTTGATGAGGAAGGAGTTGTGGACCCTGAACACATAGAGTTATCCATAACAGATAGGACACGATTGGTAGCTGTCAACCATGTGACAAATGTTTTTGGTTCAATTCAGGATATCAGAAAAATGGTCCAGATAGCTCATGAAAATGGTTGTCAGGTGCTTATAGATGCCTCGCAGTCTGCAGGGCATATGCCTCTTGATATGAATAAAATAGGAGCGGATTTTCTGGTAGCTCCTGGCCACAAGGGTTTACTTGGCCCCCAGGGTACCGGTATCCTCTGCCTAAGGGACCCGGATTCTATAAGCCCAATGTACTTAGGCGGAGGTATGGTAAGTTCTGTATCGATCGGCAGTTATCAGATAGAAGCAAGCCCTGCACGTTTTGAAGCAGGAACACCTAATATTCCTGGGGTCATTGGCCTTGGCAGGGCTGTAGAATATGTACGGGACATAGGTGTTGGGAATATAGAAAAGCATGAAGCAACACTGGCAAAGAAAGCTGCTTCTCTGCTGGCAGAGATACCTGGGGTGCAGGTGTATGGTCCTAAGGACAGGGCTGGAGTTGTGTCTTTCAATGTACATGGCATGAATCCACATGATGTGGCCATTATCCTTGACCAGACACGTAAGATATGTGTACGCAGTGGTTATCACTGTGCTATGCCTGCAATAAAAGGCGTTGGGCTTAAAGGCACCGTACGTGCATCCTTTGCTCTGTATAATACGATAGAAGAAGTGGAGATACTTGCAGAAACTGTTGCTAACATAGCTGAGCTTGTTGACCGATAGCATGGCTGCTAAGATACAGGACATACATTGGTTCAGGTGATCAGTTGGAAGACATAAAGATCCGAAATGCTATAATAAGCAATATCGAACAGATAATGAAGATCGAACATGAATCATTTTATGAGACAGTATGTGAGGATCGATCTGTGTTCTTAGATCGCATCTTAACGTTCCCAGATGGGTTCTTAGTTTTGGAAATAGACGGACAGGTTTCCGGATATATTTCCTCAGAGATATGGAACTATCTTGAAGAGATACAAGAAAATTTCTTCGATCTTAATCACAGCATCGGTAAACTTCATGCAGTCACCGGATCAGAACTTTATATATCTTCTATAGGCATCCTTAAAAAACATCGTGGGAAAGGATATGGAAAATTATTGTTTTCAGAGCTGTCCAGGAGGATCACTGAAAAGTATAACATCTTAAGTATGATCCTGATAGTTTCAGTTCAATGGACGGTTGCAAAAAAGATCTATGAGAAAAATGGCTTTGAAGAAGTGAAGAGGATAGATCGGTTCTTTGATGATGGGACTAATTCAGACGTCATTGTAATGAGAAAATTTATCTAAGGTGGTCTGAACATGGTCTTCTCGACAGTCTGTTAGTTACCATTGAAACAACATTTTATATTAATAAAATGTATTCTACTTCATGAATAAAGGAGGCATTTGATTGAGCAAGGACATGTTGATGTGGGATGAAACTATATTCCGGAACCCTGAATTACTTGAACTTGACCATGTTCCGGAATATTTTGCTCACAGGGATAGCCAGTTGCAATCATTAAAATTTGCCTTAAGACCTGCTGCCCGGGGTATTCGCCCTCTGAACTGTCTTATTAGTGGTCCCCCCGGTACCGGGAAGACGACCGCTATTAAAAAAGTATTCGGTGAAATGCAGGAACATGTAAAGAACGTAGTTTTTGTGAAGATAAATTGCCAGATAGATTCTACCCGTTTTGCCGTTATATCCAAGATATATGAAAACCTGTTAAAGGTCTCTCCACCATCTTCGGGAGTATCTTTTGGGAAAGTTTTCCAGAAGGTTGTGAACTATCTGGTAACTTCTGACAGAATACTTGTAGTAGCCCTTGATGACATCAATTATCTTTTCTATGAAGGTCATGCTGATGAAGTGATGTATTCTCTTCTAAGGGCACATGAACAATACCCAGGAGCACGTATTGGGGTAATAGCTATTGTAAGTGATACCGGGGTTATGTACAATTTTGATCCCAGGGTGGGATCGGTATTCCTACCGGAAGAGATCAACTTTCCGCGATACGAATATAAAGAGATACAGGATATTCTTAACAACAGAGCATTTCATGCTTTCTTCCCTCATGTCTTACCTGCCGAAGTACAGGAAAAGATAGTAGAATACACAGACCTTACAGGAGACCTGCGTATAGGGATCGATCTGCTCAAGAGAGCTGGACTGAACGCAGAGAGAAAAGCAAGTCGTATCGTTTCTATAGAGGATGTGGAAAAAGCATACGAAGCTTCCCGGCTTTTACACCTGTGTCGTAATATAGGTACGCTAAACGAACATGAGAAAATATTACTACGCTTGATAGCGCAGGGCAAGGAATCTCAGACAGGGGAATTGTACAAGGAATTCCATGAAACGACACAGCTTGGATATACCCGCTTCTATGAACTGGTGGCAAAGCTCAATTCTTCGCAATACATAGATGCTGATTTTTCGGGAAAAGGGATGCGCGGAAGGACCAGGATCATCAGAACGCGATATGATCCGACAGACATATTGCACTGCCTTGGATAATAAGACCTTTCTAAAATAATAGTAAAAAAGATATTATGCGCAGATTCACTGCGCTCTGTTTATTGAAATCTTTATTCCATGCCCATACCACCCATTCCTGGTGGCATGTTGGGAACCATGTCTTCAGCAGATGGGCCTGCTGGCGCACGGGTTGAGGCGATGATATCATCGATCCTGAGGATCATCACAGCAGACTCTGAAGCTGCATTGATGGCCTGGGTCTTGACCCTGAGAGGCTCTACAACACCTGTCTCCCACATGTCAATGACATCTCCGGTGTACACGTTAAGCCCTGCGGTCTTAGCTCCTTTCTCATGGTGGGACCTCAGTTCCATGAGCTTGTCTATCGGATCAAGTCCTGCGTTCTCGGCAAGTGTCCTTGGGATGATCTCAAGTGCCTCTGAGAATGCCTTTACTGCAAGCTGTTCCCTGCCACTGAGGGTTGCAGCATACTCGTAAAGCCTAAGTGCAAGCTCTACTTCAGGTGAACCTCCACCAGCTACCAATTTCTCATCTTCAATAGCAACCCCTACCACTCTAAGTGCGTCATGGAGCGCTCTCTCGATGTTATCAATTACATGTTCGGTACCACCGCGCAGCAGAATAGATACTGCCTTGGGGTTGTCACAACCTGTGACAAATGTCATCTCATCGCCACCGACCTTTTTCTCCTCTACCATTTCGGCTTTGCCCAGGTCTGTAGCTATGATCTCGTCAACATTTGTGATAAGTCTACCACCTGTTGCCCTTGCCAGCTTCTGCATGTCGCTCTTCTTGACGCGCCTTACTGCAAAGATGCCGCTCTTGGCCAAAAAGTGCTGGGCCATATCATCGATGCCCTTTTGACAGAACACAACATTTGCTCCACTTGCAACTATCTTGTCGACGATGCCTCTGATCATTTTCTCTTCTTGGTCAAGGAAGGACTGTAATTGTTCTGGGGATGTGATGGATATCTCTGCATCAACCTCGGTTTCCTTAAGCTCTATGGCTGTATTGATAAGAGCGATCTTTGCATTTGGAACCTTTTTAGGCATGTTGCTGTGTACACGTTCTTTGTCGATGATCATGCCAGTGATGAGCTCAGAGTCCTCGATACGTGCCCCTACTTTCTTTTCGACGCTAATGTTGTCCATATCTACCTTGTTCTGGCCATCTGCATCAACAATGCTCTTGATGGCAGATACGGCAATCCTAGAAAGTACGTCCTTAGTAGCCTCTGCACCTTTTCCAGTCATTGCTGTTCCAGCGATACTAAGGAGAATATCCTCATCATTGATGGTTATTTTCTTTGAAAGGGTCTGAAGTATCTCTCCAGCCTTTTCTGAAGCAAGCCTGTACCCGGAAGCTATAATGGTTGGGTGAACGTCCTGTTCTATAAGTTCTTCTGCTTTTTTCAGCAACTCACCGGCAATAACCGCTGCAGTGGTAGTACCGTCGCCTACCTCATCATCTTGGGTCTTGGCAACCTCGACGATCATTTTTGCAGCTGGGTGCTCAATATCCATCTCTTTCAGGATGGTGGCACCGTCATTAGTAATAACAACATCTCCAAGACTATCTACCAGCATTTTGTCCATACCTTTTGGTCCCAGGGTTGTTCTCACCGCTTCTGCAACTGCCTTTGCGGCCATAATATTGTTGCTCTGAGCTTCTCTGCCTTTTGTTCTCTGGCTTCCTTCTCTTAAAATGAAAATCGGCTGTCCAGCCATCTGTCCTGCCATTTGTTTATCCTCCTTAATGATGTAATAAGGGATTAGTTCTATCAGACGTTTTTTAATGATTGTAGTTCTATATAATCATTACGCATGAGCGAAGAAAACACATTTTGAAAAGAACCTGGTATGATATAGTAGGGTGGTACCCAAAGAGATATCATCACCCTTATCTAAAAAAAGAAGACCTTTACTTGACTATAGCTTTCGGGGAGCGTCTTATGAATCTCCGCTTTGCACCTGATGCCATATATCTCTGTGCAGGGCCTGGATGTGCCTTAGATTCCTTTGATTTCTCTACCTTGATGGTCCTGCCTTTTCTTCCTTTGACCTTTGCCCATTCTATACTGCCTGTTTTACCCATTATGAATCCTCACGTAGTATTTGAATATCGTTAATTTGATCAATAACTTTAGCACTAGAGGTGATGCTCATAATTAAACTTTACGGGAATATCTATCATTTTCGATCATGTTCTCGGACATCCTCTGAACGGACCGAAGATAGAGTTAATACTATATCGGTTGAAATACTGACCATAATCAATGGAGTTGGTCATCGTAGCCAGATCATCTATAGAAGAACAGATATTAGATCTAAGAAAAGAGCTTCATGACCTATTGGAATTTCCCATTGAAAAACTTTGTGAGATAATCAAAGAAGTAGGTTTTGAGTGTGACATGTGCTCAAAATGCTGTACAAGTGATTTCAATGATCATATTTTCATACTTGATCAGGAAGTATCGTGCATAAGGAACCTACCATCCGACGCTTTGGAACCTGCACCATATTTTGAATTTTGTGATAACACCGGAACCTTCTATGTTTCAGGTTATGCCTTGCGAACCAAAGAGGATGGCTCATGTATATTCCTTGAAGGAGGACGGTGCAATATCTATGAACACAGACCTCTGATATGTAAATTGTATCCATATATGTTGCACAGAGAAGCAGACCACTGTGGAAAAATGGATTGGAGGCAGATCAGTGGTTTGAACGAACATGGGGTCTATCATTCTGAGATAACCGATGAAGAATGTATCAGGATAGCCAACCTCACCATAGATTATGAAACAGCATACCTGGAGCATCAGATATGTTTTCTGGAAAAGGTCAATGAACACTTCAAGAAACAAAATCTGAAACACATCCAGAGCATCTATGACCGCATGATGCGAAAGCTGAGTAAAGGTGAAAAAGTGAGGGTCATGGTGTATTGCAATGGGAGGTTCGAAAAGCATTATCTTTGAAATTACAGGGTCTGGTCGATCATAGAACATTCACTCCCATGAACCTGTTACCTTGCCTTTCAGAGCAAGCTTGCCAAGTTCACTGTTGACCTTCTCACTTACTTTACTTGGCAACACATGAGCATAAGGTGTTCCAGGTAAAGGTTCAAGATAATGTGCCCGTACTTCACCACCTTTGCCACATATCCATTTTATGAGTTCAAGGCTCATCTCCTGCTCTTCTTCGGTTTCATCAGGGAACCCCAGAATGAAATCAACAGTAGGTGTGATACTATGTTCAAAGCAACGTTCAACGGCTATCTCCACATCCCTTACAGTGTGTCCCCTGCAAATTTCCCTGAGAACACGCTCACTGCCGGACTGCGCACCAAGACTGATCCTGTCGTTGGTGCAATACTTGTTAACCATTTCAAGAGATTCGTCTGTCACGAACTCTGGTCTTACTTCCGAAGGAAAAGTGCCGAAATAGATGTCCTTGTTCCCGATCGCATACAAAGCTTCCAGGAGCTTTTCCACCTTATCGAACCTCGGATGTATACCATCGCCACCATAAGAGAACGAATTGGATGAAACGAACCTCAGGTCCTTGTAATGCTGAGCATACTTCACTATGGAACCTATGCTCCTATGTCTTACCTTACTACCGAACATCTGCGATATCTGACAGTATTTACACTTCCATGGGCATCCCCGGCTGATCTCTATAGGGGCCTTGATAAGGTGCGGATCAAAGCAGGGGAAATCATCCAGTTCAATAGGCTCCCTTTTTGGAGTACGGACCACTTTTCCATTATTATCCCTATAGGCAATACCATTTACTCTGCTTACATCCCCGCCACCCAGGAGCACCTTTACAAGTTCAGGAAGGGTTACCTCCCCTTCACCAATAACTACATAATCGAAATATCTTAAAGTGCCTTCCGGATCTCCGGAAGGATGGGGCCCTCCTGCTATGAATATGGAATCTGTGGTTGCATTCTGCACTTCCCTGAACACGCTCGCTGCCTGCCTTGTCACCAGACTGTATATCATTATGCCATCGGCAGGCGCTTTAACTCTCCTTGTTCTGGGCAGCAGTGGTGCAAGTGCAGCGAGACTAAAGGCGTTCTTTCTTTTCCACCTTAGACAAATATCCATTAGTATACACTTCCCAGTACCTTTTTGTATCATCTGGGACACTGGTCTTCAGACACTTCCACATAACCTTCACTGCTATTTACTTTTATGAGTATGCCATTGCTTAGGAAGGAATAGGGATCGTATTCCAGCCTATCCACCAGCGGTATGGCAGAAATGATAGCACCCACGGCAACTATGGGCTCAGATTCCAGGTTTATCATGGCTGCAGGAGCAGTGCCATTCTTAGAGAGCTGATATATCACATAAGAACCCACTGTAGAGCCCTTCCCATAGGGGAAGACCAAGACCTTGTCCTTGACCGACTGCCCGAAAAGTTCGTGGTCCGCATCCACTACTTTACCGGTATTGGGGTCTATGGTACCTAAAAAAGAGATCGGATCGCGTGTGATCATCACTTTTCCCTCTGCACAGCCCCTGGAGATGGTTCGGCATTTAATCTTCATTCCCTCACCGCCTCCTTTATGCATTTATATATGTCCCCAAAAAGGGTAGGAACTCTGCACATTCCGGGCACGTATGCCAAGGCCTTGCCAGAGTTTACCATCATGGTCTTATATTTTTCAGTTGCAGGAGATACTACCATACAAGTATCGCAGATCACTTTTGCCCCGCTTTTCTCAATGGACCTGACGAGTTCAGGATGCTTATTTGCAACCTCCCTTGAGGTGCATATCCATACTTCTTTATTCACTGTCCTGCCTTCAAGCAGTCCTGCTATAAGGGAAAGCTCAGCAGGGGAGCAATGCGGACAGCCGATGGTTATGATATCCAGATCATTGATATCAGGTTTTGTGATATTGTATATCTCTCTGATCTGCTCTTCCTGTATGGTGATATTCTCATCAGGCTTTGCAAATTTGTTATTCCTCGCTTCAGGGGTAACGCCTTCCACATGGTACAGGGCAACAGCACCGGATGCAGCCATTGCAGCACCGAGGGATTTCAGTTCTTCATTATCCGGTTTTCCTTTCAGTATGAACAAAGGCACTTTGCTGCCCACCATCTTTCCTACTATGTACCCAAGGGCACCATAGTCAGAGCCATTCAGTTCACATTCCACTGTAACCGATACTGTGGGGTTGCGCATCTCATCCAGATGATATCCATAGTTAGCAGTCTTACCCACAAGGGCAGCCGAGAGGGCTGACGGACCACCTTCACGGTTGGTCCTTGCTCCGATGACGGAGTTTGCGTATGAGACTGCAGAGGACTCACTCCAGGCAAGATGGTCCCCGTAAGTAGCATTGAACCCTTCAAGATAATAGGGAGTACACGTGCATTGAGCATTGATACCCAGTTTTTCGTAGGCTTCGATGATCAGCTGCTGCTTATGCGCAAATTCCGGGTCTATGCACATTTTTTCCCAGTCCTGCAGGTCCATACCAGCTGGATTGAGTATGGAAGGTATCCTTACTTTTCCGTGCAGATCGGATATCCATTCCAGACCTGCATCACCTATGGTCTTGTATGAAACTCCGGCTATCTGGGCACTCTTGACTGGGATTAACCTGTCAGCACCGTAAATATCACCCAGCGCAACAAGTATCTCAATGGCCTTCTGGAGTGTTGCGCCTTCTTCACCATCGAGCATCGCTTGTTCTACTCTTGTGAGGTACATGGTCCACCTACTCGGGCATCTTCGCCCTTTCGAACATCTCCGCCCGTTTCAGGACTTTGGTAGCATCTATGCCTATTTTCGTGGTCGTGCCATCAGGTGCACCCCGCGGGTCCAGTGAACTTCCCCGTACATTTGGGATGATCATGACATCCATGTCCCCCTTCACACGGGTGGCAATGGCGAACTCCACATCCTGCGGATCGAATATATCGATGTCCTCGTCCACCACCACCACATGCTTGAGGCTTGTGTGGCTTGCAAAGGCCGCCATGATGGCGTTCTTTCCATCTCCTTCTGTCTGCTTTTCTATCTGCACCACTGCATGCAGATAACAACATCCGCCTTCTGTGAGCACCACATTCTTCACAGTGGTCACCTCGCTTACGGCCCTGAAGATCTTTGGCTCGTATGGCACACCCATCATAAGCAGGTGTTCCGGTCCTGCCGGAAGAATGCCGTGATAGATGGGGTCTTTTCTGTGCATTATCCTGGTAATGTGGATAACAGGTTCAGGGCGTATCTCATCATAGGTACCGGTGATATCGACAAATGGCCCCTCAGGCACACGCTCCACAGGATCGATATGACCTTCCAGTATTATCTCAGCATGCGGGACCTTTACGCCATTGCTGCATGTGAACAGTTCCACCGGGGCACCTCTCAGGGCTGCAGCATAGTGGAATTCTTTACCTGTCGGTACCCGGGTGGTCGAAGCGAACGTTATTACCGGGTCCGCACCGATGACGATAGCCACAGGCAGTTCATCTGCCTTTGAAGCAGCCTTTTTGTGCAATAAATAAGTATGCCGCGGAGGCACCAGCCTTGCAGCCAGCTTGTCCTTTCCGAGCACCATGAGGCGGTGAATGGATGCATTCATTGTCCCTTCGTACTCGCTGACCACGATGCCTGCAGTGATGTACAGACCGCCATCCTTTGCAAAATGCTTCATTATAGGAAGGCTGTAAAGGTCAACCTCTTCATCCACTATCTCCATGGTAGGTGACCCAGGAACCACTACAACTTCCCCGTCCGGCTGCACCTCAGAGAGCTTCTGTATAATTTTGTCACGGGGCACTCCGAACATGGCTGCAAGCTCATCCCGCGTACCCAAAAGGTTCATGATCGCTTTCTTGCCCTCGATATCATGAAATAGCACAGGCCCCTGTATCTTTTTAGCTATCCTGGGTGCTTCGAACTCCCTTGAAACACCGTGCCTGATATCTGTGACCTTGCCATTGCTTCTTAACTGCTCTATAAATTCTCTCATCGTATCTGATTATTACATGCTCTGGGGGATACATACATTTTTCGTGTAAGAACACTTAGGCAGGCAAGAGTAGACCTTTCCCATGTGGCTGAGACTAAGCATATAGAAGGTATTACAGGGAAAAAACCGTACTATGTAAAAAATTTTAAGGCCAAGGAACTAAACCTTTGTATACGATGATACGTCAGAAATAATTGGGCTGCTTCTTAGACTCTTGCTTTAACAAAATTAATCTTTAGATATGAAAAATCACTGTTAAGGATCATTTTATTGGGATTTAGTTCGAAAAGTTTTATTTTAAATTCCTTCCCATGTTTCCTTCTATAATCCATCATTTAAGAAGCGCTTTATATTTATGGAGCTAACCCATAGTTATCTTTATCTTCGCTATATAAGAAATCGTTGACAGCAAAGAGATAGAAAAGATGCTTTAGTCTTCATACCTCTTCATACCTGCGATAGATATATTTACAGGAATGCTTTTAAGATATCTCATTATTAGTTTAATATATAATTTATATAAATAAGTTCCAAATCCATATGGGATGTGTGGGACAAAGTTCCAAATGGAGATAGAATGCATCTTATAATAGCAGAAAAGCACATCGCAGCAAAAAGAATAGCAAGTATTCTTTCTGCAGGGAAGATCAGCCAGGTGCGTGTGAATGGGGTGGATACATATCAGCTCCAGGCTGAAGGCGAAAAAAAAATTTTTATAGGTTTAAGCGGACATATTGTGAAATTGGATTTTCCAAGGTTCTACAACAACTGGCAGAAGGTCGAAGCGAAAGAGCTTGTAGATGCAGATATTATTACCGTTCCCACTGAAGCACGGATCGTAGCCGCACTTAAGAAACTGGGAAAAGAAGCAACAAGGGTCACAATTGCAACTGACTATGATCGTGAGGGGGAGCTCATTGGTGTAGAAGCCCTGAATATCATCCGGGAGATAAATCCGGATGTGCATTTTGACAGGGTCCATTACAGTGCCATTACCCCTAAAGAAATAATAGATGCTTTCGAAAATGTATCAAATATTGATTTCGATCTCGCTGATGCAGGTCACTCACGACAGGTCATCGATCTAGTATGGGGTGCTTCTCTGACCCGTTTTATATCTCTTGCTGCAGGAAGACTGGGTAAATTGTTCCTTTCAGTAGGCAGGGTCCAGTCTCCCACGCTGGCCCTGATAGTGGATAAAGAAAAAGAAAGAGACAACTTTGAGATCAAACCATACTGGGAATTATATGCACAACTTAAGGGAAGAAAAGGCATCGATTTCACAGTACAGCATGTAAACAGGCGTTTCTGGGAAAAGAACGAAGTAGAAACATTGGTTTCTAAATTGGGAAACGTTGCTTTCATTACTGAAGTTGTTACATCGATCAAAAAAGATAAGCCTCCTATTCCATTCAACACCACAGAGTTCATCACGGCAGCAAGCTCCCTGGGATTTACACCTGCCAGCGCCATGCGCATTGCGGAGGCTCTTTACATACAGGGTTTCATATCATATCCCAGAACTGATAATACAGTATACTCTGACACCCTTGACCTCAGAGCTATGATCGAAGTATTTGCCAGAGGTCCATTTAAGGAGTATGCAGAAAAACTTCTAGCAAAGGAAACACTTGAACCCACAAGGGGTAAAAAAGAAACAACCGATCATCCACCTATCTATCCGGCATCACTTGCAAAGAAATCAGAACTGAACGAACAAGAATGGAAAATATATGAGCTAGTGGTAAGACGCTTCTTTGCAACTTTTGCGGAACCTGCTGTATGGGAAACCATCAAAGCTAAGTTTGACATCAGTTCTGAAGAGTTCAGTGCCACGGGAGCCAGGCTTGTAGAGGCAGGTTGGAGATGGTACTATCCATATAATGCACCTGAGGATAGATTGCTTCCAGCTATGGAAGAAGGAGATGAGCTGCAAGTTAAGGGAATAGAGGTACAGGATAAGGAAACCCAGCCACCGGGAAGGTATGGCCAGGGACGGCTTATTCGTACCATGGAAGAACTGGGCTTAGGTACAAAAGCAACCAGGCACGAGATCATCAGTAAATTATATTCCAGGGCATATGTGCACGGAAATCCCTTACAGCCAACAAGAACAGCATATGCCGTCATCGAAGCTCTTGAGAAGTACGCTCCTACCATATCAAAGCCTGAAATGACCAGCAGGCTTGAAGCAGATATGGACAGAATAGCAGAAGGCCAGATCCCTGAGGAGGAAGTGCTTCAGGAGTCAAGGGAAATGCTGAATTCTATGTTCAATGACCTTGAGAAAAACAAAGATAAGATCACAGAATCCCTCAGAGCTGGGCTAAGAGAAGATAAAGTGATAGGCACCTGCTCAAAATGTGGATCTGTCCTGATGGTAATGAGATCAAAAAAAGGGTCCAGGTTCATAGGTTGCCAAGGTTATCCTGAATGTAGTTTCTCCCTGCCCCTGCCAAGAAGTGGGCAGGTAGTGGTCACTGACAAGCTATGTGAAGAGCATGGTCTGTATCATATCCGTGTGATCGCACAAGGAAAAAGAACCTGGAACTTGGGATGTCCTCACTGTAATTTCAATGATTGGCAAAGGTCCCAGCAGGAAAATAAAGAAGAGGCACAAGAAAAGAACGCGGTTGAAAACACATCTTCAGAGAAAATGGGGAAAAGAACAAAAAAGATAACTGATATAAAGGGGATAGGCAAGATCACTGCTGAAAAGCTTGATAATGTGGGTGTTTCAAAGATAGAGGAACTGATAAACAGGGATCCAGAAGAGCTAGCAAAGCTCACCAATATATCTATCAATAAAATAAAAGAATGGCAAGAAAGTGTTGTTTGAAAGGTGTGGATATCATGAAACTTAGATTCTTGGGAGCTTGCAGGGAGGTCGGACGATCAGCTTTGCTTTTGGATGATAATGTCATGCTCGATTATGGGATAAAGATGGCTGAACCTCCCGAGTATCCTGTCAATGGGGTAAGACCACAAGTAGTACTGTTGTCTCACTGTCACATTGATCATAGTGGCCTTATACCTAATCTAATGGACCTTGAACCAGATATTTTTATGACCCCTCCTACTGTTGATCTTGCAAATCTGCTGCTCAAAGACAGTCTGAAGATAGCAGAGGCCACAGGTGTGAACGCACCCTATGATTCCAGCGATCTTCACGCATTTATGTACAAAACAAAGGCTGTAGATTATCGTATCAAATTCCAGACACATGGTTACAATGTCGAGTTCTATGATGCTGGTCATATTCCAGGGGCTGCATGTATCCATGTGACATCAAAGAGCGGAGAGAGCCTGCTGTATACAGGAGATATTAACACTTCTGACACACGCCTAGTATCAGGGGCAGCAGAACTTCCTCAAGCTGATTATCTGGTTATAGAAAGCACTTACTTCTCAAAGGAGCATACGCCCAGAAAAGAAACGGAAGAAGCTTTTATCAGGTCCCTTAAAAGCACTCTTGACATAGGAGGAAGTGTAATAATCCCTGCTTTTGCCATAGGCAGAACACAGGAAATATTGATGTTACTAGATGCTCATGGCATCAGACCATATGTAGATGGTATGGGAAAGGAAGCATACGAGATAATGATGAAACATCCATCTTACCTGCGTAACCCCACTCACCTGAAGAGGGCATTTGGTAATGCCATACCTGTAAAAAGCTCCAAAAGAGGCGATGTACCAATGGAATCATCTGTTATAGTCACTACGTCAGGTATGCTCAATGGAGGACCTGCAATGTATTATCTGAATAAGCTGCATGACGATCCAAAATCCAAGATGATGCTCACAGGTTATCAGGTGGAAGGGACTAATGGTAGGATGGCTATGGACACTGGTATCATCGAGAACAACGGAGTATTGCAACAGCTGCGACTTAAACTTGAACATTATGACTTCTCAGCCCATGCCGGGGACAGAGAACTTAAGTCCATCGTGAAGGATTTCTGTGATATGGGAACAAAAGCTATATTTACCATGCATGGTGATAATGCGGAAGGCTTTGCTGCCTGGATAGAAGAGGAAATGGGTGTCAGGGCCTATGCACCGGTCGTGGGAGAAGAGTTCAATCTCCAGTAAGGTCTTCTTTCTTTTTTCTTGTACATCTCTTAAGGCCCTCGATGGCACCGCCATGTTCAGGGTCGATCTCAAGGGCGCGTAAAAAACAATTTATAGCTTCATCCATTTGCCCAAGGCTGGAATAGGCCATACCTTTCTTGTACCAGATGACGGCAAATTTACTGTCGATCTCCAGTTCTCTGTGCAGTTTGCTGTAACAATCTATGGCTTCTTCATATTTGCCAATATGAGCTAAAGACACACCTTTATTAAACAGAGCATTCTCGTTTGACATATCTTTTTCCAGCACTTTGTCATAGCAGAATACAGCTTCATCATATCTTCCGAGATTAAAAAGAGATATGCCTTTATTGCACCATGCATCCATATCAAGTTCATTATACTGCAAAGCTTTATCAAAACATTCAAGGGCTTTATCATGCATGCCCAGATAGGAATAAGCGATTCCTTTATTGCTCCATATGAGGGAGAAGAGCTCATGATTCCAGAGAGATGACACCTCTGGATATGATTCCAATATCCTGTCATAACAGGATATTTTTTCTTCAGGGTCCTCGCTGAAGAAGCCCTTTTTGAACCAATAATCATCTACACTCTGTTCGTCCATTGTCCTACCCTCTGAACATATGACGATCTTATCCTGTCATCAATGATATATTGTCTATCTGACAGTTTGGTTACACAAGCTCGGTATTTTTATAAATATAATATACGGTCGGCTTAAAAGCACACATTATATGATTATAATTATTGTATATATACATACTCATAGAATAAGCAGATGCTATACTTTAAAGCTGATAAGGACCATTTCGTTAGATGTTTGAAAGATCTAACATTTCATAGGAGAACATTACATGCCAGTGATGTCGATAATAGCTTGCAGGATACTCGAAGAGGAACTTTTTCATGTCGTATCGCTGAAAGCAGCATTTGACTATCTGGTAGTTGTAGATACAAGGGAAGCTCAGGGTCTCTCCCGGCGTCTTAAAGCAGCTAATATACCTTTTGCATCTGTGCAAGAAGAAAAGGTATCGGAAATGTTGCGGCAGACCAGAAGTTCTTATAGATGGAACATTATTAGGCGTTTGTTCATGAATGGATCTCATGAAAGTTTTACATTGGTAGTGCATGTCCTTGAACTGGGACTACACAGGGACCTTACATTATTGCGCAGAGGCGTATATGCAGCAGTGGAGCAGATGTCTGCTTATTCCGATGGTATATTGTTGTTCTACGGCCTGTGTGGTAATTCCTTACAAAATATAGAAAAGGACCTTTCACATATCAGATGCCCTATATATTTGCTGAGGGATGGTGAGAACAATAGAGTGGACGATTGTATAAGCATAGCTCTTGGTGGTAACAGGAAATATGAAGAAGCCTTTGAGATATGCAGAGGGAATGGCACACTATTTTTTACTCCCATGTGGGCATCTAACTGGAAAGATCTGGATTCACCAGTAAATAAACAAAAAGATATAGAAACAATACGCGATTCTTTTAAGCGGCATCACATCAGCCGTATTGTAAAAATAGAAAAGGGTACAAGATACGATCCGGTTTTTGAGGAAAACATAAAGAAATTTGCCCATATGTTTGGACTGGAGATCACCTCGCTGCCCGGAAGCACAGAGATCGTGGAGAGGTGTTATCTGGATGCAAAAAACACCATAACGAACGTGTGCAAGTGAAATATTATTAAAGTTCCCTATAAATTATTCTCTAGGTATATCATCAATATGGACCATTTCATTTGCGTCAGTGCCTGTAAGGCACATCCCTTTTTTATCCATTGCCCATATCCTGCAAGTGGGTCTTATGGCCTGAATGTTTTCAGAAGGTAGATGCTCTATGTCAAGGCCGCAGATTTTCATCTGAGGATGATCATCCGGATTCAGTTCCATTATACTAATTGCTTTTTGAAGCAAGCTTAGCAGATCTTCAATGTTCTCATGGTCCCATGCATTGATCCTGTTGCATATGACAGGCAGGATATGTTCCTGCACACCTTTATTGGCAAGTATCTTGGATGCCAGACAGATGGAAGCATTATCAGCTTTCGATTCATCATCCGGTCCCCTGAAACAGAAACTTCCCTCTTCGACCATCCTATCAAAATCCAGAGGGAACCTGGAGCCTTCAATAGCTTTCATAACAATATCTACGGTAAGATCATAATCATTTGCTATCCTTTTAATAGCCTTATCGATGACCATACATTTATCCATTCTGATAAACTCCTTTTCTAATTATCTGTTCCAGATCTAGTGGTGTATTGATGTTGATAAAGGACATAAGTTCTCTGTCCATGAGCCTGATCATCTCCACGCTTATGTATCTGACATCATGTAATTGAGATACTGTAGCCAGCACACGATGGTCAGCCATAAGTATAGATCTTTCTACCACAGATATCAGCTGTTCTCTATTATAAACTGCATGTAAAGGTTCTTTTCTGCCATCTTCCCATATCGGGACAGCTGCATCATGTCCAACTGCCTCCTTGAACAAAAGATCGATAACATCATGCTGAAGAAAAGGCATATCGCATGCCACAACAAATATGTAGTTACCAGATGCTTTCCGCATGCCTTCCAGTATTCCGGCAAGAGGGCCTTTTCCCTGATATTTATCACATGTAAAAATTACATCTTTGACAAAACCTGAGAAGATTTTCTGCTGACTCTGATCTCTTATCGAAATGATCACTTCGTCTACCACCGGACGCAAGACATCTACAGTTTTTTCCAAAAAGGTTTTATCCTTTAAGGTAAGCAAAGCTTTCTCTTGTTCTCCAAGCCTTGTTCCCTTTCCGCCAGCCAGTATCAGTGCCGACCTTTGCATTGAAACTCTCCGATCAGTGGCTAATGCTCGAACACATTATTTTAACATTGCGCAATATTATATCTTTTCGTCGTTTTTAAGCTTCGTAATACTTAAAATAGATTCCTGCCTAGTTAAATGCATGATAGAGAATCCAGAACTAGAATGCATAGGTATCCTTGCCAGGGAGATACTAGTAGCAGCACGCACTGCACCAAAAGCAAAAGGCAAGGATGACATTGTGACCGTTATCCTTGAGCAGGATGAACAGGAAACACTAGCCAGGTTCATGGAAGGTATGGCAGCTGAAAGAGGAGATCGTTTCGCATTCTTCAAAAGGGATGCGCAGAATATAAGAAATGCTGATATGGTGTTACTCATCGGTCTGCGCAGCGCAGATGTTGCAGGACTTAATTGTGGTGCCTGTGGCTATAAAGAATGTGACCAGATGCTTGAGGCACGAAAGGTAAAAACAGATTTCAATGGCCCGCAATGTAGTATTAAATATATTGACCTGGGGATCGCTCTGGGATGTGCTGCAGCCAGGGCCAAAGACCTTTGCATCGACAACAGGATATTTTATAGTGCTGGTACTGCAGCTATTAGAGCAGAGATGATAAAGGCAGATATTTCCATGGCAATCCCTTTAAGTGTTAAAGGTAAGAACATCTTCTTTGACCGGAAATGGTCTTGACTATCAGGCAAGACCACGTCGCCGCTCGCTCCGATATTCATCGAGCAAGGCGGCCAGATGCTGATGTTCTTGCTCACGCCTCTTTTTCTTTGCATCTTCCTGCCATACATACAACGCCTCTTCCAGAACCTTGGGATCTACAGTAGCAAAATCATCGAACCTTTGCACTTTCACATTTTTCAAAAGAGGAACATTCCCTTGAAAAAAAGCTTCATTGGCCGCATATGAAATCTCATCTTGTAAAATCACTGCTCTTATGCCTGTTTCCACCAATATTGCTGCTGTGCCCGCAGCACCTCCGCTGGAGTCTTCAAGCAATACAACGTCTCCTTTTTTGAGACCATACATGTCCATTGTCTGCAAGATGGCCTCTTTTGTAAATGCTGAGACCACTTTGACAGGCAAACCCTCACCTTTGATCTCTTTCTTACGGATCTGCTTAAGTTTCTTGATATGCTTCCTTGAATCCTGTAAAGCCTGTTTTGATCTACTGAGCTCTGTTCTGAGCCTCGTGATCTCCGTATCACGTATCTTAATCTCTTTTTGTTTACGCAGTTCCCGAGATTCGGCTTGCTTCAGTTTATTTATACGCCCTTCCATTTCTCCTATAATCCTTTCCTTCTCTGAATTAGTTTTTTTCAACTCCTGCACATATTCCTTGAGCTCATGTATCATATCATTTTTTTGGCGTATCAGCTCCTGAAGCTTTTTTATCTGCTCATCTGCATCGATACATGCCCCAGGTGCAGAAACTGTTACAGACCCTCTGTTAACGGGAACAGCGGTTACTTTCTCTATAGCCTCCTCTATGGAATCACCATTAATGACATGGTATTTTATCAGTTCTATATCTGCAAATCGTGGAGCTTTTTTCTCCACCCTGCTGAAGATATTCTTGTAATTACGATAAATATTAATAGCAGCAGCAAGGGAATCCCTTTCATGGTCATTGGAATAGCCGAAAGGTCTTGCCATGGCGATCTTTTCTTCAGCACGCAGCTCAGTACCTGGAGTACCTAGAACAGCCTTGAAACTGCGGCGGACCTTCTCTACAGATGCAGGTGGTGGATAGACATCGGTTGCAACAATAGCAGGCTTTCCATGATCTGAGATCAGCTTGACCACCTGATCATGGGATATGCCTCTGAAACTTTTGGAAAAAAGCAGATCTCCATCCAGGGACAGAATGGCTATTCCTACCGTGGTGCCTGGATCGATACCCACTATAGTATATTTACGCTTGGACGGGGTGAGGGGAATATACTTGATCTTGTCTCTTTCAACACTGCGGATGCTTACCTGCACATCTGCACTGATGGAAGGACGAACAGGTATCTTCTCCCGGCTACTATTGACTATGAACTCGGTGCGTACATAGCCACCGAATCCCTCTATGGACTTAGCTGTAAAGGTAATTCCTGTATCTTTTGAGAACTTGTGCAGGATCTGCTCAATCAAACGGCTTTTTTCTTTCACAGCACCATGTACCTTCCGCCTGTATCTGTTCTGACTCCATCCACCCCTTCCCAAAGACCTTGATCTGCTGACCTTGATCCTTGTAACATCTTCGAACAGAGAGACTTCACATCCGATACCCATAGCTGCGAGACGGGCACATGCTTCGGCTTCATCTCCAGGACTGAACTGGTTCATGGAAATACCGTGTTCTTGTGCAAGCTTTAGTAGGGGCTGCTGATGCAGACCACCCGTTACCTGTACAAGTTTGGTAGGGTCTGGTAGTTTATCCAGAAAACGGATGAGCTCATCCTTATCAGGAGCAAGCTCGAATATGTTATCCACAGTGATATAATCAGGTTTATCCTCTTGCACCATTTTTAGAATACGGCCTCTGCTAACCATACTGTAGCGCATCACCTGATTTTCTTTGAGGATCGCTACAGCATACCTGGGTATCTCATGTGCCCTGGAGGAACCTTTTGCGATATCAATGCCATAAATGATGCCACTATGCATATATTATATTATTATTGTATTGCTGTAATATATTGTTGTTCACTGGCCCTTCACATATGTCATTATTCCTTCAAGTTCTGCCTCCTGATCATACTTGCGTTTGAAATATGAAAGCAGGTTTGATATGTCCCGCCCCAGCAGTTCATCTGCATGGGGATGTGACAGCTCTACATACTGAGGCCAGTCTATGATCTGCACACCTTTCTCATTTACAAATATATTGTACTCGCTCATGTCAGCATGGATGATACCTTTAGCATAGGCCAGTTTCAATTGACGGAAGATCTCGTCCATGAACCATTGTGGGCTTTCCAGCTTGGTTTTGTATAACAAGGAACCTTTTGCAATATCCATTACAAGTGCATGCCGATTATGGTCAATGAGTTTCGGGACAGATACTTCAGGATACAGCTTGCCTATAGCATCCGCCTCGCGTTTAGCTGCAAGGCGGGATGCGTATATCCATGACATGTGCTCCCGGTTACCTATATGACCACGATTACGCTTTACCTGTGTGAAACTGGTACGACCTTCCCTGTGGAACTTTATCACCACACCTTCCGGATCGCCTATTCCCAGCTCTGGTTCCTTTATGGCTTCCAGTACCACAGACTCCTTGCCGACACCGATCTCGTTGCCAATGGCACTGATAGTCTTTCTCTGCACAAATGTATGTAGAGCAAGGGTATCATACCCCTCGAAATAGATCTGATAGCCTTCATAGGGAATGTTTGTAAAGGATAACAGTTTCAATCTAGCAAGTTTCTTAAGCCTGAAAGAAAGGTGATCATAGGTCATGCGTGTGTACTTCATGATATCTTCAACAGGCACCCACTGGGAATCCTTCATTCCGATCTCTATACTAGTAAGTATGCGTATGTCCTTATTGTCCAGTTGTTTAAAAACTTTGATAACTTCATCTATCATTCTGTATTTTATATGACAGGAAGGTTTAGATGATTTGTGGTTGTCAGGCCATTGAGCGTATAAGGGCATCATTAAAATGCCAGCATATCAACAAAAAAAGGAATAGATTTTTAAATCAGGATCCTAATTTGAGATTCTCTATGGGGATTTTAATGTATTTTAAAGAACTCTCTGATGAACAATGGAAGTTTATTAAAACATTCCTGCCCCACAACCGATAACCAGAAGAAAGAGAGTTGATGACCGCAAGTCATCAACGGTATTCTCTATGAACGGGTTGTAGACGGCGAGATATGTCATATTTTTATGGTTCTGGAGTTACATCCTGGAGAAGATTAAAAAGATTGTCAGAAGCAGGTATGTGGAATAAGATAATGGAATCTCTTTAAAATTCCGGCTCTGTAGAAATCATCTCTTTTCAAGGAGCAAATGAAATCTAAATTTTCAAATAATGTGTCTGTATATATAGGTCTAAAAATGATGTTTCAGGCTAATGATACTGATTTTTAGAGGAATTCTACAGAGCCAAAATTCCGCTTATCATAAAGGTAAGTTCTTAATAGATTTTGTGTGTATCGATAACAGTTTCATTGGAACAAAAAATGGGGAGAAGAACAATCCTCAGCATACTAAATACCTGTTGATAGTTAGAATAGAGATCTTGTGATATTGCTTATCCTTACAGCCAGATATGATCAGTAAATTAGTACACTTTTTTATTCCAAATCTCATGCAAATTTACCCACTCAATGTTGTAGAAATCCAAAAAAAAGGTAAAAAGGGATTGAAGACTTCAATCCTTTCTTCTTGCAAAGATCAACGCGGTTACAAACATACCTGCTGTAACCCATACTCCAAAACCAGGAGTGCCTTTTACTTCAGATGTTGAAGCGGTTTCTAATGGTATTTCAGTTTCTACTACTTTTTCCTTCTCATGTTCAGATTCTGCTACTTTATCATTGATTGGAATATCAACCGACTCAGAAGTGGAATCGGTGACCAAATCTGTAACAGATACAGCAACATTGTCCTTAATTATGGCTTTTCCTTTTGATTTGCCTGAAGTGCTACTCTGAATCTCAGTAAGAGTACCTGCTACACCATAGTTTGAGAACCTGCTCAAGTTTGCCCAGACATAAGGATGATCTTCATCCATATTTACGCCTGAAGAATATAGAATTGTACCATCAGCAAGTGTTCCGGGTTTATCCAGTTTTATCCAAGTGCCATTGGTATATCTAACAAGTCTCAATTTACTCTCTTCAATATCTAATGCCTGTATAACTGATCTATTATAATAGATCCTGAGCTGAATCTGTGATATATTGTCATACCAGACACTATTATTGACACTTATATGGTAATAAAAGTCTGGTAATGCACTCTCATCGAAGTCGCTGATATCGTCAACATCCTCAGGTTGAATGGTTGAAATATGCACATTTACATTAACAGGTATTGTACTATTTCCAGAAGTAGTTACAATGTATTCATATCCTTCAACACCAGTTTCCTGAATGAATTCTTCTGATGCAAAATCACTCAAGTCGATTATATCACTGGAAACCGATGTGTTGCCAGGAATTGAATCAATTGGTATTACAGGCATTGTTAGTCCAACTACTATCAATCCGTCAATAGCATCATTGATGGCTGTTGTCTTATAAACAACTTCATCATTGGTTGTTTCAGATAATTCAATAGCATCAGCAAGAACTGCCCATGTATCTTCAGTATAATCAGCTTGATTGAGTTCTAAGGCTGCGTTCTTTGCATCTGTAAGATCATCGTATGCTGCTTTTGTTATCAATTTGGCAATGGCATCATTGATGGCTGTTGTCTTATAAACAACTTCATCATTGGTTGTTTCAGATAATTCAATAGCATCAGCAAGAACTGCCCATGTATCTTCA
>MPPA01000031.1 GCA_001896725.1 Methanococcoides sp. EBM-47
AGAAGCAAATGAAATCTAAATTTTCAAATAATGTGTCTGTATATATCGGTCTAAAAATGATGTTTCAGGCTAATGATACTGATTTTTAGAGGAATTCTATAGAGCCTAAATTTCCATAATTTATATCTCTCCTTCAATTTGATTTTAGTTTCAATCCTTGTTTTAGTGGATCTTGCATTCAAATCTGGCATTTTATCCACCGCCAAAGAACACATTTCCAAGTTTCAATCCTTGTTTTAGTGGATCTTGCATTCAAATTTATTTCTAACAATATTATTATTACTGGAATATCCAAGTTTCAATCCTTGTTTTAGTGGATCTTGCATTCAAATGTAATTAGAGAGGCATAAAATGCCTCAAAAGGATGTGGTTTCAATCCTTGTTTTAGTGGATCTTGCATTCAAATGGACTCGTGGAGTGCATATGCGTAAAATAAAAGCTGAGTTTCAATCCTTGTTTTAGTGGATCTTGCATTCAAATGGAATGCAGCCCTGGCATCACATAATGTTTGAGTATGAGTTTCAATCCTTGTTTTAGTGGATCTTGCATTCAAATAAGAGGCTTTGAATGGAACACTCACTGAAATTTTATGTTTCAATCCTTGTTTTAGTGGATCTTGCATTCAAATAAAAGACAGTGGGATTATGAATATTCTAATATTGAGTTTCAATCCTTGTTTTAGTGGATCTTGCATTCAAATATGTATTGCACGGTACACAGGAGACTACGAACAGAGTTTCAATCCTTGTTTTAGTGGATCTTGCATTCAAATAACAGATGTGATATATTGCTGCAATAACTGCCTTCTGTTTCAATCCTTGTTTTAGTGGATCTTGCATTCAAATAATGTAATGAGTGATGAGATTGCATATAAGGATTGGAGTTTCAATCCTTGTTTTAGTGGATCTTGCATTCAAATAATGGCACCTACGCCGGCACAATATACGCAAAATTTAGTTTCAATCCTTGTTTTAGTGGATCTTGCATTCAAATCAGTATAATTTAGGTGTTGATCTATACTGGCATTAATGTTTCAATCCTTGTTTTAGTGGATCTTGCATTCAAATTATGGGGAATAGCTCCGAAAGGAAAGAAAAAAAAAGTTTCAATCCTTGTTTTAGTGGATCTTGCATTCAAATAATTTTGTAGACCAAGTTCAGACCGTTGCGTATCGTTGTTTCAATCCTTGTTTTAGTGGATCTTGCATTCAAATTTGAAGTCCACATTTAATGGAGTTGACAGTTATGAAGTTTCAATCCTTGTTTTAGTGGATCTTGCATTCAAATTGGAGCTATCCTTATAGGAGCGTTCTTTACTCCCTGTTTCAATCCTTGTTTTAGTGGATCTTGCATTCAAATTAAGTGGATTAATTCTACTGATGCCAGGGAATCATGTTTCAATCCTTGTTTTAGTGGATCTTGCATTCAAATTAGATGTATATGCAAGGTATGTAAAAAGAGCGGTGAAGTTTCAATCCTTGTTTTAGTGGATCTTGCATTCAAATATCAGCATCTGAAAGAGAATATTCACATTCGTCATCGTTTCAATCCTTGTTTTAGTGGATCTTGCATTCAAATGTGAGATCTGCGGGAAAGCCGGGAATTAGTACAAAGAAGTTTCAATCCTTGTTTTAGTGGATCTTGCATTCAAATTGTATAGGGGCTAGATATGATCTCGACATAAAAATGTTTCAATCCTTGTTTTAGTGGATCTTGCATTCAAATATCCATCCTGCCGAAATTCAACGCAGCACCCTAGCCGAGTTTCAATCCTTGTTTTAGTGGATCTTGCATTCAAATCTGAATCCTATCCAGTGTGGCTTAGCCAGCTGGTTAGTTTCAATCCTTGTTTTAGTGGATCTTGCATTCAAATCAAAACTACAGAACGGTGCTGTATACTCTAATGTGTTTCAATCCTTGTTTTAGTGGATCTTGCATTCAAATACACCTAGGAAGTCTATAATTTTTAAGCTCTATGAGGGTTTCAATCCTTGTTTTAGTGGATCTTGCATTCAAATTTCGAACTGGACAGGGGATACTGCTGACTGGGAAGGTTTCAATCCTTGTTTTAGTGGATCTTGCATTCAAATGCAATGACGTACAATGTAGGTGATAGGGGCCTTGTCAGTTTCAATCCTTGTTTTAGTGGATCTTGCATTCAAATTCTCTGGATCTGGTTCAGATACCTATCCGTACAGGCGTTTCAATCCTTGTTTTAGTGGATCTTGCATTCAAATCATTGTCCCTACCACTGATCAGGGCAATGGAGAAATGTTTCAATCCTTGTTTTAGTGGATCTTGCATTCAAATTTGAAAGAACTTTTCGAAGGTACTCAGTCATTACATCAGTTTCAATCCTTGTTTTAGTGGATCTTGCATTCAAATTGGTTGCGGCAAATCCAGATAGGCCGCTACCAATGGTGTTTCAATCCTTGTTTTAGTGGATCTTGCATTCAAATGCGCAGGATTCAATGGGGCAATCATTGAGGACAACAGTTTCAATCCTTGTTTTAGTGGATCTTGCATTCAAATCAAGTTTTTCCACAGAGAGAAGTTCCATGCAATATAAGTTTCAATCCTTGTTTTAGTGGATCTTGCATTCAAATACCGCAACTTTTTCCGGTTTTCGGCTTAAAAAAGGCTATAAAATCTCCTTTTTCAGCACTTGGATTCTTGCTGCATAATTATTAAATGGTTTAAAAATATAAGAAAACACTGGTTAAACACAAATATTTCTGTAACAACAATCTATACACTTGTTACTTGATCTTGTTGCTTTCGGATATTTTCCTTTTTCAATTATCTCCAAGATATCTGTAACGATCTCAATGGCTTTATTGAAATCAGCCGGAGAGATGACCAATTCTTTCACTAGGCTATTACTTCGGGTATAACAGATATATCCTCGGTTCACTTCTTTACCATAGTTCTCTTTTATTAAGAGTCCTTGTAAGATTATTTGGTACTTGTAAGTAGAAAAGATTTTTTCTTTGTATTCGGCAAACTTATACTCAAGAGGTGCAGCAGTTCCATCTTCCAGAAAAAGCACTTCATCAACTATACCTTTAATATGATGGTCTTTAGATACAAGGTACACTTCAGAATCTTTCTGTACGCAGTGGAGTTTTTTCCTCACGTATTCCCTGTTTGTGAATCTTCGCTTCTCATGTACTTCCCTGCCTTTAAGAACCTTGAATCTCTTTTCTTCATGTTGCGGTATATCCAGACAATGCATGAAATAAATGAACCTGGGACAGAACTGATATTCCAGCACATCAGATATCATTATAATCGTATGTTTCTCATTTAGTATCTCTTCCATAGCTTGCCTCAGAAAAACATTGTTAATACCTCATCTTTCACAAGGTCTTTGTCAAATGCCATGCCGATCAGCTTGATCTTTTTGAACGACTTTTCATCCATTGGAAAAATGTAGACTGAATCGATATCTATGTCGATGATTTCTTCACACTCAATGGCAAGTGAATCCCTTTGGTTTGAATTAAGGCTACCAAGGAACACACTTTTCTGCACCCTATATAGACCGTAGTCTTTACACCTGTCACTTACCTTTTTTCGAGTTGAGTTCTCTGCAATATCATATATTACCCATACGAGCATATACAATCCCCATATTCTATTTGATCAAGCTGTTAGCTATTCTATGGCAATCGAGCTCCAGTATGTTCCGGACCTTAACGTTCCTGCCATTATGGTTCATGCTTTGGTCCAGTGTCTCGTTCAACGATCGGATAAGCACAGCTTTACCATCCTTGTTCAAACTTAACCCGTTAGGAATGCTGTCAAAATATTCTTCTTTTACCTGGCGCTTAGAGAACAGGTTAACTACGGTCCTATCCGCATGGATGCGATACATTTCAATAAGATCAAATACAAGAGATTTCTTATTATAATTATCAGTATGCATAAATCCCACATACGGATCAAGGCCAGATATGATACAGGCCTTCTCGACCATTGAATAAAGCACACCGTATCCATAATTCAACAGACAGTTGAATCCATCTACTGCAGGATTTCTGCTTCTGCCTTCGAATTTCCATTTTTCAGGCATAATAAAGCTAAGTGCATCGAAATAGTATCGAGAAGCCATACCCTCTATACCCATTATAGAACTTCTTTTCTCATCAAGTGTGCCATCAAGTTCGAGAAGCTGAAGCTTCATATTTTCGATGTTTCCAATATATTCGTCCAGTTCTGCACGCTGTTCAGGTCTGTTCTTCTTTAGGTCCTTAAGAAAATCGATCTGGTTGTTGATCTTGGTCTCTATCCACCCCCTTGCCATCTCAAATCCTTTCTTCTGCTCTGCGACCTCAAGCTGTCGCCTGCGGATCAGTGTGGTGCTCCCAAGCTTGGAATGCCATACTCTTCCATAAGGGTCGCCGAAATAGTCCAGAAAAACTATATCGATATTGTTCTCCACAGCAAATTTAATGGCATCTGTAGTAATGGTTGCGGATGTAGTGATAAGAATGCTCTCAACTTTATCTGCTGATATCTCAAAGACCTTATCTTCATTCTTTATAAGAAAACAGTTATAGTTCTTTTTAAGGAAAGAGCCACGGGTGTTAATTACGAGTTGCATTCATATCACTACATTTTCATTCTTGTACAGACCAAAATCCATTCTCACATATCTTAAAGTTCATGTCAGAATTCACTAATTTAGAGCCAGGTATCCAACAAATCCTTGCCTCAGAAAAATATCCACCAAACCTTCCATTTTCTGTAATTCTCCCCACAAATGGTTCGATATTACCTCCAATTTGCTGTTGGTATGCTTCTGAAGCTAAAGTATGTGCGAGAATGAATTCACCCTTTGGGATTTTTATAACAGGTTCCTCTTGTGAAGGATCAAAATCATAACCAAAAAACTGTTTACACTTTGCTGGCTTATTATCCATGTTAACCCTGCCCCAGCCATATCCCCTCTCTCCACCTATCTGAATTTTTGGTAAGGCTGTTTTCCAGTCTATGTTACATTCATTTTTCTCAATAATGCAACCTAGAAGATATACTTGATTTCCATCTCTTGTTTTAGGTAGAATGCACTCCGTCTCATGAAGCATGCCCTCCATAGCCGTCTTGTTTTCCAGAGCAGCACTCTGATAACTCCCAATGTATTTCCAAGTAAAATTATCAGGATTTTCCCACGGGAACTCACATTCGTTTAGACTAGAATTACTGTCGTATGGGTAAAAATAACTGAATCGGAGATTTTCATTTATTTTATTTCCAGTCCCCTTGTAGTCGGAACTATTCTTATCTCTTGTAATTCTGGCTGTTAAAGCCCCCCAGATTGTTTTTGCTGGCACATAAAATCTTGTTTGCTGGAGATTGCTGGTTTTTTTCCAGCCGATATGAATTGGTGAAAGTACCCGCAAACTAACCTGGTAAAAAGTCCACATATTATTTCTCCTCTTTAGATGCTTTTGACGACGCCTTTGCTCCATAACGTGCATACAAAAGAGTCTGTTCCCATAGCTGCTTTGTTAGAAAAAGAGTGTCAAGATTCGTGCAGATTCCATTCGAAATGAACTCTAATAACTTGGTATTATCATTTTTTGATGAAATATTTGGAGGATTAATATCTATAGATTTCAGTATTTTCAAGAGACCACTGACCACGCATCTGGATATCTCATTATCCTGTGAGAGTAGATAAAGCATACACGCATACACCCCATTTTCCTGCAAAACTCCCAATGTCTTAGTCACCAGATTTTCAACATCTGATGAATTTGAATTGGTCTTTTTGCTTAGAATTTTCTGAGAGATTTTTGCTGCTTCAAAATCAAGGTTCATTTTCCTTCAACTCCCAATCAGCAAGTTTTTTCACTCGGCCAAATCCTCGGGTAGTCATTCCTCCGACTCCTAAAAACTCCATAAGTTCAAAACCAGAGTTTACAACGTCTAGTGGATTATTCCATGGCTTCGAAAGTGGATCACCAGAATTTTCTCTTTCGTCATTAAATTGGTTTGTTGTTGTTGGAAATTTCATATTATTATAGTTGTAATCATCCTGCACCACATCTGACCAAAACCATGTTGTTCTTGGTATTGCCTCATATGTGAACAAGGCCCCGGGTTCTGCAGCACCAGTTTCAGGGTTAATTGTCACAGAAGTACGAACTTCAAGATTGCTGTTCACTATTTGAGAAAATAGCTTAGAGGATGCTATTACAATTCGCTTTTTAATTGCTTCCCATTCTTTTTCACTTGATAGTTCATTTGGTGGGGTAACTATTAATCCATTTTTTAATGTTAAATGCAACCATCCAAGATTAAGAGTGTTTTTCGACCAATCTAAAGAAGTGTATATGATATCATCATGCGAATCATTAGGAATAGGTACCTTAAAGTTAATCGATGTAAGTATTTCACGTGTACTAACCCATACCGGCCCTGCCATAGAGTAAACCGGGAAGAATAGTATCTGTGCATCTGAAATACTGATTTTCCCCTGCTGTCCTCCTTTAGCATCATCACCATTGGTGTAAGTTCCAAATGTATATATTATCGGACAGTTTTCCCTATATTCTGTTTTGAGTTTTTTATGTTGCCCTGCAGCTTCCGGCTTACCATAAATCAATGATGCGTAGCTTCTTGCAGCACCCATAAGACTGGTCCCGGGAATTTTAGGAATGTTGGTGCCAGTTTCCCTGACGATTGTGTTATCAACTCTTCCGATTCGAGTTTGCCCTGTTCCTATATGCACCGGATCAAGTGCCATAAATATAAATCGTTGCTGAGTATATAGAGCCATCAAAAACCTCCATTTTCATTTTGCTCATTTTCTGATTTTCGAGATATCCATATAAAGTTCGATAACATCTTTCAGTTTCCCGGAAGCTGCTGCCTTAACAATTTCCTCTTTTTTTTCGGGCTTTTTTAACCAACTTGCATTATTAAAAACATCAGAAACATAAATTTTGAATACTGGATTATTATCTTCGATTTGCCATTCTGTTCTTTTTGTTTCTAAAAGATACATAACTTTCTTCAGTTGAGATTTGTTCAATTTTTCAGGTTTGACGATATCCCATATTTTATCGAATTCATCCAGTTCTTCCAGCAAATATGGCCTTGTTAACTTCGTGTTATCCCTGCGTCTCCCTTCATCATCATAACTGATTTCAAACCTTCTGCTTGACGAATCCAGTAACTCAAAATCGAACGTGGATGGCAAAATATGTAACGTATCACTTTCTTTTATTTCAGATACATGAACCAGCCAGCCATCTGGTCCTTTGAAAGATTTCTCCCGCTCTTCGGGTTCGATATCTTTTTCATCAATATAGTAGTAAGGATACCAAATATCCTGTGTTTGTCCATCCCTCATTGTCACAGGAACTTTCCACTTAATCTCGTTCTCAAATTCCAGAATACGATATTTGTGACCAGAATCACATGTTTCTTCATCTGTTATGGACTTAACTTTCCATGGTTTTTCTTTCTTACTGTTATTTTGAAGCATTCGCCGGCCTGCGTCCATTAGTGATGATATAGGAGTATGGGATTTTGCAAATACCATCCCCAGAGTCAACGGGAGACGGTTTCTTACTTTACCCATCTCTGTTTCATACTTTTCCTTGATGGCCTTGCTGATATCCACTGCTTTGTCCGCAGGTACTATTGCCATGAAAATGCTTGGTTCTGCAAGAACAGGAATGACAGGTGTGTAGTTTGCATCTTCGGGGATTACATCTGAAATCTGCAAACTGCCAAGAGGCTCATCGCGCTTTTTGCCATCTGGATCATAAATGTTGATGTTTTTTCCTTTTAAGTAAGTACAGATTTTAGTACAGAGGTCTGCAACATTTTTGCCTTTTTGACTCTCAGGAATTTTTTTTGCTAAACGTTCCACATTTTCAATTATAATGTACTCGTTCCCTTTAGTACAAAATATCGTAAAACTAATGTCTCCAGACATTGCTTTATATGAACTGTTCTCTGGAAGGTTTATTTCGGATTCTGATTTTATAGTTAATCTCAATGTAATCGGTTTGACAATTTCATTTAGATCTTCTTTAATCTCGTCCCAAAACTTGAATGTCGTTTCCCAAACACGGCGAACCCTTGCAAATGAAGGTGTTTTTCTCCATACAGCAAGAGCAATTTTTTCATTGTTTTTCAATGAAGAATAAGCATCTTCTGTCAAGTCTTCTGACTCGACTAAAAAAGCATAGAGCATATCAACGGTGTCTAACTTTTTTAATATGAATCCATTGATTAATTCAGATAAAGGAATGTTATTGGAAATATTTGAATCTAAGTGCTCATCTAATTCTTGAACAATTTTGCAGAAGGTAGGCAGGCTTTCATTTTTAGGATTCCTAAAGCTTGAAATCATTTTTCCATTTAGCCAATCATTTAAATCAAACTGTGCTACGACTAGAGAAATTTTACCATTTGCATCAGCTACTTCATCAATCCAAATTGTAGAAGCGTTTCTTTTTTGAATCCACTCTCTACTTCTACCTTTAATACGTTCTAAACAATAGTCACATAATTTTCTATTAAAAGATGAAGACTGAGGTCTAATGTGACAAGAGATACATTTTTCTTTTCCCACAGTCCAGTGTTCACTTATTTTTGAAACTGAAGGTAACAACGGTTTTTTCCTACTATTCATCATTTTTCCGATAAAGTAAACATTCCTAGAAGCTAAATCGCTGAGTGAAATGTCAAGTTGAATATCTTGCTTAAAAATATAGTCAAATTGTTTTTGAATTAAAGATTCCAATGGTTCATTATTAAGACAAAGATTTTTGTTGATATCAGGTACTAAAAATAATATTTGATTGTGATCGCTATATATTTCAAATCCAAGAGGAATATTAATTTCTAGTAATTTTTTTATTTTCTCAAAGCCTTTTTTAATGCCATCTCTTCTACTTAATACATCACCAATAAAAGAAGAATCAGAAATGAACTTATCTCCATCAAGTGCAATTTTTAAAATCCTAAATTTCGGTTTATTTTGTAAAGGGTCTTTCCAACCATACAAAAATGCTTCTGCAACCTCACACTTGAAAAAAGCTACTGATGAAGCAGTTTGATCCCAGAGAGAAACGTCATTGATGGGTACTCGATCATCAGCCACGCTCGAATCAAAATGCAAATGTGTCATCTCAATAAATTGAGTTCTCCATTCGTCCCAATCATTAAAGCCCCAAATATTTGATTTTATAGAATCTAATAACTTAAAATGACTCTCCAAAAAAGAATATAGCTGATTTGCTTTAGTGGATATTGATGGTTCAAATTGATTAATATTATTTTCAAATATAAGTTCATCCTCGGCAAATGGAGACGACAAATAGATTTTTCCATCTTGTTTCAAATAACATTTATCATTTAGTATTCCTTTTTCAGTTCCAGAGCCACGACCATGGGCATCAACCAAGCATTTAATCCACTTTCCTTGAGGGTTGCGATTACGATGTTTGCTGATGAAATCATAAATAGTAAAATCCAACTCCATTTTTTGTGGAAGTTTTGCTCCCACATTTAAAAAGGATTTTAAACCATTTCTGAGTACCAAATCAAGTTCTTGATAATTCGAGCTTAAATCTGCTGGAATTTTTAGGTCTGCGTCTCTTTCACTTTTAAGGAAGCTTTCATGATATTTACCAATCATATGTAACCATGCCGCAACCTCAGCAAGCAGCAAAGCATCCCTGTTCTCGGCAAGGACATTCAGGTCAAGGAAGTTTGAGTCTTTACTCACTGTCCTTCCCCCTCAGAGAGCTTTTGTTTGATTTCTATAGCAGCATTAATCAGTTCGTCAAAAGTACCGAAATTCCAGAAAGGCCATTTTGCAGAAGTTTCATTCTCAGACTGAAGGTGTTTTTGCCAGTCAGATCCATGGAATTTGTACCAAGTCCTGAACCTTTTAAATTCATTTAAACTGCCATCTTTAAATTGCGATGTCTTCTGGTTATATTCTTTATTGCTAAGTAAGCCATCTTCTCCACCACCGATAAATGCATCTTTTACTTTGCCGTCCTCCTTCAAGTATTTTTCAAATACTTTTTCGGGTGGTTTGACCTCTATTTGCATAGAAACAGTAATACTTTTTGTTTTAAGGGTAATTTTTCCATCTATTAGTTTGTCTTCGACAATTCCAAATCCACTTGGTGTTTTAGCGCCAAAACCATAGGTAAGGAACATGAATTGTAGTCCTTGACTTAATAATAGCAAATCATCTAATATTTGATTCTTGAATTCTTTTGTATTGGAATTGAGAAATTGATTATAAGGAACATAAAGAAGGGTAAATAACCCACTTTCACCTACCGGCACACACTCAAATGGTATTGGTATTGTTCCAACTCTTGTTTCCCGATTGTGGGGATTGATAATTTCTAATCCTTTTTTCTTAAAAAAGCTAGGAAACAGATGAATTCTCCCTTTTGTTAGTATCTCATCATTTTCCAGGGTATTGCCACCAATGATACTTTGAATTCTTTTGTCTTCAGAATTACATCCTAAATGATACAGAGCACTTCTTAGACTTCCTTTCCATGAGGAAGGTGCAACATAAGGAAGACTAAAAACTTTATCCTTTCGAATAGGATTATCAATAATATAGAAGTCTTGTTCGTCAATCGAAATATAGGGTTTCTTAAGAATGACTTTAAATTGAATCACAAATGAATTTTCTGGTAACACTGATAGATTAATGTTATTTTCAAAAATATTCTCTTGTAAAAAAGCATCCAAGTGCCAAGATTCCAACTCTTGTTTCATGTCAGATTGAAAGTTCTCTTTTTGCCAATCTGCACGAATATTTTCAGCATCTTTACCAGTAGCAACATAATAATGGTACATAAACTGCGGATTGTTATCAAAATTATATTTAGAACAAGCAGATGAACACCAATCATAGATCATTTCTTGCACCATCCAAAAAAGCCTTAAGTTCAATGTCGTTTCGAACTACTTCATGACTGCTCAAACCGAACATGTCTTTAGTTGTACTTTCAATGAAATTCGCAACTTCTTCGTCTGTAAAGCCCCATATTTTTAAGAAATAGCCTGTACTATTATTCTTCCTGAAAACATGGCTTACAAAAATACGGCTGCCAATTCTGCCATTTTTTTCTGTTTCAGTAATTGTACCGAATATTTGTCTAGTTTTTTGCTTGCCATATTGTTTTGAGAAATTATTCCTCAAACCAAATTCCGTTCCAGGTAATTTATAACGAATGTCGAAAGATACAGGAATATATTGGTTACTATTGCTTTTTTTTCCGATAATATTTGCTTTTCTAAATTTAAGAACTGTCTTATTATCTTCTGCTAATGAGAATTCATAACACCAAAACCTATCTAAAGAATAGAAATCTGTGCTACTAATTTCCTGCATAAAATCAAAATGTTCTAAAAACAAGTTTATTTCTTTAAGTGATTCAGTTGTACTTCTTTTATCATTTAAATCAAAAATACCATAGCCATATTGATTTTTTGCACCTATTGCACCCATTGTGCTCATGATTGAAAGCAAAGAATGAATTTGAGAAGATATGCTGGGATTTTGAGATTTTGCAAGTTCTGTAATAACAAGATTGAATTTCCCAAATGTCAATTTAGAGTTGTCGGATTTAATTGATTTTTCAAATGCCTTAGATAACCACCAATTATTGAAGCTATTATTTTTGTCTAGTGTTATCAAGTTGAAAGGTTCAATTTGGTTAGCGTCTACTGAAGTTTCTAACTTAAATCGCCTTTTCCACCCAGTGCAACCAAATAATTTGCATGCAGGACATACTTCCTTTAATCCGGCTTCTAATGCATTTGAAGCCAGCTTTTTTGATTCGTTTGACTTTAAATGCCTTTTATATTCTTCATAGGCTTCTGCATTAAATTTGCAACTTGTATCACTTGTCGGATCACACGCATAGCCGCCCATTCCCCTGACAATGGCTTCATACCACCAGCGCATGCTGCCGATTATTGCAGTTTCTTTTATAGTTGTACACTTTCCTTCTGCATCCCCAGTCCAGATAGGTGTAAGTGTTCTGATTTCAAACATTATAGATTCTATAAAGCTTCCCCCTTAATAATCAGCAATTCAAATCTGTTTAGGTAGTTAAATAACCTCGATCATAAATTTATGGATTCAGGTTTTATTTATTTCTGCCGCCCACTTTCTCACCGTCCCAAAACCGCGTGATACAGACTTACCCAGGCCAAGATAGTCAGGGATCTGGAAATTCGTGACAAAGGAACCCCTGAATACAATGATCTCATTTCCTTTCAGGCTTGAACTGCGTTCTCTCAATTCTGTATGACATTTGATCTTCTCAGGCACCTGATAATTCAGGGATTTCGACATGGAAAGGATGTTGCCTACAAGGTTCTTGTTGAGCAATTCTACTTGTTGCTCTTTGTCAAAGGAAAGATATTTCCTGTAGTTCTCCTGATTAAGTGCAAACCAGGGTGTCACAAAATCATATTTGATCAGCTTCTCAGAGATTCCAAAATCTTCTTTTCTGTAAGTGATCCCTCTTTCCACTATCTCATACTCATTGCCACTGAGCGTGATCTTATCATACTCATCGTATATTTCCTTCAACACCTCAGCACCTTCATTGATCCCAATGACAGTAGGTATCTTGTCTATCATTTTGTACTGGACCATAGGATATCGGTAAATGAACTTATCGGCATTATGCTGGTGCAGGAGGCTGTATTCATTGAACTTGGTGGCAAAGAATCCTCTAAGCTGGGCACCAGATTCATGAATGGGGCGAGTGGAGGTGAGGGTTAAGGTGAAAACAAGAAGATTCATATTATCAAACTCGAAACTTCAATATCATTTCTGAATTGTGCACCCATTTCAAAATCATAGTTCATTTCACAAAAAGTAATACCTCTGACTTCTTGTTTGTTTTTCAATACGTACCAGTAAGGCATTTTAATTTCGAATAAACGGCGTTTTGAGGGAGGAAGTTTCAATACTTCATTTTTGAAAAGAAGCGGGATTACAGGAATTTGCAAGTATTCTACTTTTCTTGTAACTTCATTAGTCTCTTCCCTATTAGGATTATCAAAAATTCCAGATAATCTCTTTTGTGTTTTTTCATATTGCTTACTTGCATTAAGGAAATTATTTGAATCTTCTATCTTAATGTGTGAATATACCTGTTCTACTATTCTAATGAGATCAGCTTCTGTTAAATTTTCGGGAGAACTTGCAAAAGAGTGGAATGAACTGATCAACAGCCCGGTTGAATCTGAATCATAAATCCTTTTAGATATGTCTGAAGCTTTAAAAATGAATATTCGACTATCTGCTTTACTCCTTCTTCTATTTACTCTTCCAGCTCTTTGAACAATTGCATCCGGAGGTGCACATTCACAGAACATAACATCAAAATCTATATCTAACGATACTTCAACAACTTGTGTAGCAATGAGGAGGTTTGTGTCTTCGATGAAACTTTCTTTTTTTATTCTATCTTCCAAAGTAAACTTGGAATGGTAACAAACAGGATTCAAAAAGTTTAGTTTCTCATACAACTCTTGGCATTTTGCAACATTATTAACAACAACAAGTGTTTTTTTTCCTTGGTTTACTGCGTCTTCAATATCTGAAATCGCATCATCAATGTATTTGTCGCATGTTGTGTACTTATTTCTGCATGAATTAAGCAACAAATCGTCTTTTATTATTTTTACAGACGAAAACGCCTTCGATAAAAGTTCGACTAAATAAGTAGGCATAGTTGCACTCATGAGCATGAATTTAGCTCCTAACCTTGAAAAATGCTCAATCGATTTTATAATGAGCCCCAATGTCCATGAATCATAAGAATGGATTTCATCAATGATTATTACGGCATTGGCGGCATTTGCTTCAATGAGTGTCCATTTTCCATGATTGAATCCGGTTACCAGCAATTGATCAATTGTGGCTACAGTCGCAGGTTTTATAAAAGACTTATCAAAGAGCACATTTCTTCTTTCTTCTTGATTATCTTCTTCATCTTGGAACATGAAAGAAGCTGTAGAATGTGTTAGCCCCACATTTCCTTTCCCAAAATAATCCTCAAGTCGCAAAAATATGCTGTTTGCTGTAACCATCGTTGGCAACAAATAGAGTAACTTGCCTCCACCCATATTTTTCAGATTATTTAATGCCCACAACAGTGATGCTTCGGTTTTTCCACTACCTGTAGGTGCAATTGCAATCACATTATCTAAAGTTCTGGCACAGTTTTTCTGGAATTCTGTCAATCCAACAAAATCAATATTTTTCAGTTCACATCTCTTTTCAATTTCTAAAATCAACTCTTCAGATTTTGTTTGTAAATGATAGATAACATCTGAACCTGCAGAACCGTGCCAGTCTGAATAGTGTAATATTGCCTTTAAGAGCAGGTAAGTAGGCCTTATTGCTTCGTTATTGCTGTCTTCTTGATACATTTTAGCAACATAATTGTTCAAGAATTCGCTTGCCTTCTGATATGAATCTATATTTTTAACATTGAATTTAAAAAGAATATCTGGAAAATCATAGTCTTCATTTTTAAAAATTTGTTTAGCCAAAAGCAATGCTTGTTTTTCTCCATCTTCAATTATAGATGGAATTTCATTTGTTCTTTCTTTTTCAAAAAAAGACATATTTGGGTTTATTGCTTTATGGTGACCTAAAACAGCAAGAGCTTCAATAGGAAGTTTTCCAACCAACGGACCTTCTTGTTGTGTTAAAGCAGAACTTCCGTAAACTGCATACATGAAAGATACAAGTTCATGCCTGTAGTTCTCATGATAGTCAAAATGTTCTCCTTTTTGCTTTGTAAACATCATTTTCTGAAAGATATCCGTACATTTTCCAATATCATGTAAAACTACACTTAAAAGAGAACTCATCAAAAAACGTCGCTCGTCAAATCCGAATTTTTGACTGAATCTTTTAATCAGATTTCTTTTTGCTTCAATGGTCTGTTTCCAGGCTCTGTAAGAAGCATTTATGTGTTCTTCATAGGATTGATCAGGTTTAGCCCAAATAACAGTATTCATAGCAGCACAACATTTTTCCCATTTACAGTGTATCCATCAATCTCGGTTTTTAATTTAACAGGAGTGCTTATAAAAGTAAACTTCTGACGTTCACTTACTCTTCTTTCATCTCCTTCAAAAATGAATTTTGTCGGCAAGAGAATTACTTGAGGGGTATTTATTGTTTGAACTATTGGAATCTGGCTAAAATCAATGTCATTTTTATAAAGTTGAGATAAATCTCCAGGTAGAACGGTATACTCGAACTTACTGAGTTTGCATTTTTTTTCTTCAATTATATCTCCAATTTTACATGTTTTGAATAGATCATCGCTATTCCCAACTGTCAATGGATATGTTGGTGATAAGAATGCAGACCTTAAATGCTCTAATTTTTCAACTTCATCTGATCCAAAATAGAATACGAACTGATTTTCGAACAAATACTCTCTAATTAGGATACTATATTGTCTACGATTTTTAATATCATCCTCTGTGTATTTCTTCTCTTTACCTGTGAGTTTCCTATAATTCCAGAGATCACGCATTAAGCCTTTATTAAAACCATAAACTCCAACTAGAAAACCTTGATCTTCAACTAATTTATGGACCTCTTCTAGACTCAATCCCAGAGCGGCACCCATCATCCCAATTATTGTTGTCTTTGGGGGCAATGGAAGTGTTTTGTGGAATGTATGAGTTTCTGGAGATCGAAAAGAAGCAGTTAGTGATACTCCTTCTATCGAAAAGACATACATGATCATCACTGCTTATAATATTCATCTATCCATCTATCCATCTCTTCAAATGCTTCACCCAGCGGTTTTGAATTTTGAAAATCGCTGGTAAAGAATCCTTTTCTCATACCAATGACTGAAGAGATTATTTCAGGCTTATAATCTTTGATAGTTTCCTCAATAATTGAGAAATTTATTCCATCACTTTCAATTTTCACGCTTTCAAGAAATATAGGATTCTTTGTACTGAGTATTGCTGCGACCACAAACTTAGGAGCAATGTCCGCAAGGAATCTTGTTTGTCTACCAGAAGCCCATAGGTTTTTAATTGCTTTCAGTAGATCTTTAACTCTTGCTGCTTTTTCAGTGTTAGGAATGTCATTTTTAAACCCATCACCTTTTCCAACCCTATCGAGTTCGATTAATATGGTACCCCTATAAAGGCCGGAATGAACTTCAGTTTCAAATATATTTGGGTCACCACCTGCTTTTACACCCATATAGTTTGTACCAAAATCCAAGTCTCCTTGATACGGATTCAATGCAATTAAAGGTGAAACCCTTACTACGGAAGTCCTCTTAGTGGAACTTCCCTTGGTGGTTCCATCACCACTTTCTGTCCCCATATATCCAAAGAGATCATCATCAATATATTTGTCAGGTTCTTGTTTTGTAGTAGCAGCTCCTTTTGCTTGAGAAGCAGCTACTCCTTCTGAGAGTTCTCTACCCAATACTTCAAGCTGATTTCTCAATGCCCTTCTAATAGCCTGAGATGAAACGTAAGGATATTGTTCGACACCTACAGATATCTTTTTAATGTTTGACATGTTGTCTGCTTCTTTGTCTGATCCATTCAAAGAAGCAAATGATACTGGTGTTAAATAAGTCAAAGTCAGTGCTTTAGCTGATTTCATTTCTCGTGTTCCTCCATAATATTCATTAGATTAGCTTTGATTTTTTGCATTAAAGGTGTTAAGTGCAGCAATCATGCAAAACTGTTTGAATTCTAAAAAGTTTTTCTCAAACTCTTCTCCTTTTCCGTATATATCAGATGTAACCAAGGCTCCATATTTCATTTGAATACGATTTATCTCATTTAAAAAGTCTTCTGGTTTCCTCGTTTTTCTTAATCTGAATAGATCACCTTTGCCTTTGCGGCCTGCAGAAGCAACACTAAATCCAATTGTCTTTCCCAAACTAACTGCTGTATCAATGATTGCTTGGTCCACTTTATCATTACCCTCCTTCAGTATTTTCTCATATTGAATCACAAAATCGTGTATAGGCTTTATGTTTTGCTTTTTTGATTTGTTAATATGAAATGCATGCTGTTCAACTAATTCAATTATGCTACTTTTTTTTAGAATGCGTTCACAAATTGCATTTCTTATAATGGTTTTATTCTCATTTTTAGTTTGATCATAATCAATAAGATTTGACATTACTTCTTTTATACTGATTTTATTTTTCTCGATTTTATCAAATAATCTGAATAGATAAACAGAATCATTAAATGGCCAAATCATTTTTCCCATTTGAGTGTCCCCTAAAGAAGTTGTATTGATGGTATAGAACTCTAAGGGGGCTTTTGAAATAACTACATCAAAGAGTTTCTCAAAATCGAGTTCATGAGAATCTTCATCAGTTGTTTTTTTGGATAGAACTGTCAAGTATAAAGAATTAAGAAAGGTAAATAATTGCTCAAATGGACGCTGGAAGAAACCACCAAGCCTGTTTTCAAAATTTTTTAGAAGATTGGGGTCATCAATTTTTAAAGCTTTAAAATCCTCATATGATTCGCTCATTTTAATCAAGCTTGAAGAATATGGTAGATATATATTGTAGCTTTCATTATTGTATACATAAAAACCATTTACTGGTACAAATTTCCCTAAAAAATCACATTTCCAACATACTTTTTCAGGCTTTCCACCATTTGAATTGAAAGATAATACCCCAGATGATCCAGTAATCATTGGATAGACAGTACCACCAACTTCTGTTAATGAATGAGATGATTCACCACAAATGAAACATTTCCCTTTATTTTTTCCCTTCTTTACTTTGATTTCAACTTGAGGTTGAATTGCATTTGGCCCATCAATTAAAAGATTGTTACCAGATATTTTTAAACCAGTTTCCTGAAGAAAATTATCTAATCTATTCTGCAAGTGAGAATATTCCTGTGGCAGAACTTTTTTTTTAGTAACCTTTTTACCAGCTTCTTTTAGGTCCACAATTTCATATTTAACCTGATTTACTGTCATTCTTGGTGCTTTGTTAAAAATCAATCCTGCAATACCCATAGCTTTTACTTTTGGGAATCGTACGAATCTGTCTTCTTTTGAATCGTAATAAAAACCTGCGTTTTCTTGTCTTTGTTTTTCAGTTGACTTACTGTAATACTGATTTAAAAGTGATTTATAGGCTTTATTAAATAATGTAGTTAAACCTTCTTCTGTTCCTTTAAATGTAAGACATTCATCAGTTAGAAGCATTTCTATTCCCATTTCTGTTGGAAGTTCTTCTTTTGCTATTTTGTATAAGCCAAGCAATCCCGAGTCCATCCAAAAATGGCTAAGTTTTGAAAACCGAATTTCAATTAAACTATTAATCATTTTAATCATTCTACAGAATATATTATATTTATTTTACCAATCTCTATATAAATGGTTTATGGTATTCCATTAATATTTCAAATTGCTAAATGTCCTTTGTTAAAGTATTCAACAGATATATATAATAAGCATAATTATATATATGAAAATTGTATATTATAGGATTGAAAAACAGTCCCCATCCCCTAAACATATTTATCTCATTGTGCCTTTTCTTAGTCAAGAAGGTGGAAATAACATGCAGTTAAAAGTACAGCCCATTGATATCAAAGTAGGGAAATATAAGGTAATTTTGAACACGCTGGATGCCAAGGAGCTGGGCGTGAATGCCGGCGACAGGATAAGGATAAAGAATCATACCACTATTACTGCTATTGTTGATTTTACAGAGGATATGATATCTCCGGGGATGATAGGGCTTTATCATGAAGTGCAGGAAAAAATGCGCAGGGAATGGACCGAGATCGTGGAAGTTGAACCTGCGGAGAAGCCTAAATCTGCACGTATCATCAGGAAGGTCATGGATAGGCAGCAGCTTACCAGGGACGAGATCTATGAGCTTGTGAAGGATATCGTGGAAGAGAACCTCACGGATATAGAGGTTGCAGCTTTCCTCACCTCCTCTTACATATACGATATGACGGAGGAAGAGACCGAGTGGCTGACCAGGGCCATGGTAGACTCCGGAGAGAAGATCCAGTTCGACCTACATCCAATCATGGACAAGCACTCCATCGGAGGCGTGCCTGGCAACAAGATCACCTTGCTCATAGTGCCCATAGTGGCTGCCAATGGTCTGTACATACCAAAGACCAGTTCCAGGGCAATAACAGGAGCAGGAGGCACAGCTGATCTCATGGAAGTGCTCGCACCTGTGGAGTTCACAGCATCCCAGATCAAGGAAATGACCCAGAAGGTCGGTGGGGTCATAGTGTGGGGCGGGGCTACCAATATAGCCCCTGCTGATGACAAGCTCATAAGGGTGGAATACCCGCTCTCCATCGACCCCCATAGCCAGTTGCTTGCATCCATAATGGCAAAGAAGAGCGCTGTGGGAGCAGATAAGGTAGTTATAGACATACCCATGGGCTCCGGTACCAAGATACCTGATATGAAAGCAGGCCGGAAGCTGGCCAGGGACCTCATGAGCCTGGGAGAGCGCATGGGCATGGAAGTTGACTGTGCCCTTACCTATGGATCATCACCTGTCGGAAGGACCATTGGTCCTGCTCTGGAAGTAAGAGAAGCCCTCGAAGTGCTGGAGACCATGCAAGGTCCTAACAGCCTTATTGAAAAAAGTATAGGTATGGCAGGCATGCTTCTGGAAATGGGAGGTGTTGCAGCCCGGGAGCAGGGACGTGATCTAGCCCTCGAGACCCTGAAAAATGGCAAAGCTCTGGCAAAGCTCAAGGAAATAATCGCTATACAGGGCGGAGACCCTAATGTGACCAGTAAAGATATTAAGATAGGAGAGTTCAGTGCACAGATAAAAGCTCCTAACAATGGATATATAATAGAGTTCCGCAACAAGCGCATAGTACAGATAGCCAGGCTTGCAGGGGCTCCAAACGACAAAGGTGCAGGCGTATATATCCACAGGAAACGCGGTGAATCAGTACAGCGAGGAGAACCTGTCATAACTATCTTTGCGGAAAAAGAATCAAAGCTGGAGGCAGCTCTTAAAAGTGCAAGACAGGACCCTCCATTGATCGTGGAAGGCATGCTCATTGAAAGGTTAACTGATATCCGCCAGGTCTAACAGATACAATGAACATCATGCGTAGAATAGTGATCTTACGCCTCGGGCACAGGGCCTTCAGGGATAAGCGTATCACCACCCACGTAGGTCTCACAGCCCGGGCACTTGGTGCTGAAGGCATGCTGCTTGCCTCTGACGATCCAAGCATCAAACAGAACATCGAGGACGTGGGTGTGCGTTGGGGTGGCGGTTTTTACGTTACCAACAACGTTAACTGGGAGCATGAGATCAGGAAATGGAAAGACATAGGTGGAAAGGTATGTCATCTTTCCATGTACGGCATAAACCTTCCAGATGCATTGGACGATATCCGGCAATGTGGGCAGCTTATGATAGTGGTAGGTGCAGAAAAGGTACCTCCTGAGATATACGATCTTGCAGACTGGAACATTGCAGTAGGTAATCAGCCTCATTCTGAAGTAGCAGCTATTGCCATAACCATGGACCGTATAGCTGCGACCGATCCTTTAAGGCAGCCACTACCAGGAGGCCAACTGTCTATAGTGCCCATGGAGCGAGGGAAAAAGGTCATAGAAAAACATTGAGCTCCTGTTCTTTTTTCGAGAAGCCTACAAAGAAAATATATATAGGAAAAGGCCAGGAGATGCAACAACTGCTGCATCCCTCATAATTTAAACATTTTTTATTAAGAACATGAACTTTGACATCATCTGTTTCAGATATGTGTTTCGTTCAGTGTCTCGTGTAATGTTTCGTTGCCAACTGATGCGGTCTTATTAAGAAGGTCTTCTGCTGTCTCCTCTGCCTCAATTATTGAAGGATATACGGTCTCGCTAACCTCTTCTGTAACATTTGAAGCCTGATCGACTGTATCGTTCACGGTTTCTTCTACTTTTTCAGTAGATTTATCTGCGCAACCGGAAATGGCCACTAAGCCAAAAACCAGAAGACCAAATACTATAAAGTTAAGCATTTTCTTCAACATAATCACCTAGCCTGTTATTATACCCACATATTACGAACTGCTGACCTTGTACCACTTAAATGGACGTTGGTGTGGGACCTGGTATTTGAACCCATTGGTAGCAGTTCTGATGTTTTATTATTCATTTCCTACATAGTATGTCAATTACTGTATAGTAGTTGAATAGCATACTATCTATATATTATAAATCTTTCGGTTTTTTACCTGGCTCACTAATTACTTCATCAGATAACCTTTATTGTATTCAATTAGAGTAAAAAATACTACTCTACTTTGCAATTGTGCATCCAAAGTAAGAACCAGAATTAAGTGCTAAGTGCTGTTCTATTTTCATTATGCTACGTTTAACAACAAATTTTGATATCGCATAAAATATGAGTGATCTTAAATGTAAAAGGTGTTCCTATACGGTACAGATCAGTAAAAAAGCATAAAGATGGCCTATTAGCAAACTCATCCTCCACACTGCTGAGACCAAAGACGTGTCTTTGCTTTTGGGATATATAAAAAGGATCGCAGAACATTAATATCCCAGCTATATGGTATCAGCTACTAGGGTTTTATTTCAAAAGATCTTTTTAGAGGAAAGACCACATATCAAATATCTTACTGAGCTTGGTGCCGTAGCATTGGATCTTATGGTCCTTTTCACAACTTTTCGTTTGTGTCAAATATAATATAGTGCCTTGCATTAGAACCCTGCACGTATTTAATACCTTATCAAGGGTCAGCACATACACTAAAAGCGAAAGGTTTATGCCTCTTTATCCATAATATCGATTGTTCCAAAGTACAAAAGGAGTGTTACAGAATGCAGGAGTTCACAATTGAAGAAGTTGCACGCTACAATGGAAAGAACGGTGAAAAAGCCTATGTCGTGTATAAAGACAAGGTCTATGATGTTACTGAAAATGATTTTTGGTCAGATGGGGAGCATATGGGAATGCATGAAGCGGGTAATGATCTTACCAATGCTCTTGATGCTGAAGCTCCGCATGATTCTTCTGCTCTGGATGCATGCCCTGTCGTAGGCACAGTAAAAAAATGAATCTTATATTTTTTGCAGCGTCTGACCCCCATCTTCTCACAGGATGGGTTTTACGCTGTTAACAGGTGGAAATCTATATATAAAAACTTGATTGATATAACATCGCGTTCTTATAGGGGGACCTACATGCTGGAGATACAGAACCTTACCGTAGAAATTGGGGGCCGTAGGATACTTAACGGCATCAATCTTAATGTTGAGGCCGGCTTTAAAAATGTGCTTTTCGGACCGAACGGTGCAGGCAAATCAGCTTTGCTGATGACCCTGATGGGCTTCACGGGCTATAAAGTAGTAACAGGAAAGATCATATTCAAAGGCGAGGATATCACAAATATGTCCGTGTATGAGCGGGCACAGATGGGACTTGGGATAATGACCCAGAGGCCTCCTAACATGAGCGGGGTGAAACTGCGCAGCCTTTTGGATGTTATATCTAAGAATGGCAGTAATTATATCGAGCTCGCTGAGACGCTGGACATGGTGCGCTTCCTTGACAGGGATGTCAATGTTGGTTTCTCAGGCGGGGAGATAAAAAGATCTGAACTTTTGCAACTTTCAATACAGAACCCTGACATGGTGTTGCTTGATGAGCCAGAGTCCGGTGTGGACCTTGTGAGCATCGAGCAACTTGGTAGTACTATCAAGAACCTTCTGACCGGTGGAAGTAAATGTGCTGGAAAAAGACGTAGACATGGTAAATCGGCCCTTATAATCACCCATACGGGACAGGTGCTGGACTATGTCGATGCAGACAGAGGGTTCATACTGTGCAATGGCAGAGTAATGTGCTCTGGTAACCCTCGTGAGATGCTGGATGATATTAAAACAAAGGGGTATGTGGAGTGTGTCAAATGCAAGATGAACTATCTCTGAAGAAAAAGGCAGAGGAAGCCCTTAAGAAAAGTGCCGTTTACGGTGAGGATTTTAATCTGGATGATTATGAGATAGCCAGCAAAGGAACAAAGATCACAAAGGATCTCACCAGCCTCAGTGCCGAAGATCAGAAAACGCTTCTGAATGTGGGAATAGTACCTAATGAAGAAAATAGAAGCGGGACTTTTGTCATGCTCAACAATGCAGTATCTCATACATCTGTAAAGCAGGATGATGCAGTGGAACTTATGTCCATCCAGGATGCACTTAAGAGATACGACTGGGTGAAGGACTATTCATGGAAGCTTGTGAAGCCCGACGCAGACAAATATACTGCTACGACCTATCTGCAGAATGCAGATGGCTATTTTATCCGTGCTCCTGCAGGAAAAAAATCTACAATGCCTGTACAGACATGCCTGCTCATTGGGTCAAAGGATGTTTCTCAGACAGTGCATAATATCATAGTTGTAGAGGAAGGTGCACAGCTTGATGTGATCACAGGATGCTCCACTAAAACTGGTGTGGAAAAAGGGTTACATCTGGGGATCTCGGAAATATATGTGAAGAAAGGAGCTACACTGAACTTTACCATGATACACAACTGGGCTGAACAGATCGGGGTCAGGCCCCGTACTGTGGTCCATGTGGAAGAAGATGGCACTTACATCAATAATTATGTTAGTCTGAAACCGGTCAGATCCATTCAGACATATCCCACGGTCCTCCTTGAAGGAAAAGGTGCATTTACAAGGTTGAATAGTATAGGAGTAGCTCATCCCGGATCGGAGCTTGATCTGGGCAGTAAAGTGATCTTCAATGCCCCTGATACCAAAGCGGAACTTATCTCAAGGACCATCACCACTGGTGGGAAGGTCATTGCAAGAGGTGAGATGATAGGTAATGCCAATGGGGTAAAGGGTCATCTTGAATGTCATGGCCTTGTGCTCTCCAGTGAAGGCACCCAGAGGGCTATTCCCATCCTTGAGGCAAATGTCGAGGATATCGAGCTCTCCCACGAAGCTGCTGTGGGCAGGATCGCCAGAGAACAAATAGAATATCTTATGGCTCGCGGCCTTACCGAAGAAGAAGCCGTAGGAATGATCGTTAGAGGGTTCCTTGATGTTGGTATTCAGGGAATACCTGATGAGCTTAAGGCAAGCATTGATGAGACCATTGCCAAGATCGGTGAAAAGGCACTCTGATCAAGATCCTTTAGAGGTGCGGGGTATGTTTGATCACCGCATCCTTTTTTACAAATGCCGCTAGCATAACTCTTAAGTAAAGGTTTTTATTAGGGAATGTCATTAATTAAAGCCGAGAGGATAATAAATGGATAAAAAAAGTGCTATTGGTATTTTTCTCGCAGTGATCATGGTGGGGTCTATTCTTCCCCTGTTCTTTAGCGGTTCGTTCAATAATAACAGCGATCGATCAAATTCATTCACTGATGCTCCGGGCATAGATACAATTCCTGGCAACAAAGTGAGACATCGGCTAAATTCTATCACAGACGGGCTTTCAATGAGCCCTGAAGGCATAACATCTGCTCAGTACGTAGATTTTATAAAAGTGTATAATAGTCAGTTGCAAATGTTTGAGCCAAATGCAACTCAAATGTCAGTTCTATATAATACAGGGGTAACCAAGCAGTTCACTGCCATTGACAATAATATTGAAGATGGTCCGGATGCTGTCATTGAGATGCATACGATCAGTCCGGAGATCGTCAACTTCAAATATGTACTATCCAAGGAACCGTATAATGGATACTATTTCCTGTCAAGAGGTAATAACTATTTTAATGTGGTCGGATCTCCTATGTTATTAGGTACCGATAAAAGGCTCAAGGAAGTAATAGATGTGATCTCGGGCACTGCTGAAAGTTCAAAAGACTTCGATTATTTGCTCAGTAATGTCGATCCCGGAGCCGAGATACAGATCGTAAGTTCTGATAATGAATTGATCGCTGACCAATACTATCTGGAGTTCAGGGCCCTGGAAGATAAAACCTATGCACGGACAGCTCTTTACCTGAACCTCAATCAAAGCGTTCTGGCAAAGCTTAATTCTCTTGCAGAGAACAGTTCAAACCGTGGACTTGAATATGATATTGTAAAATCCGATAATATCACCAAGGTTATGGTGAAGGCTAACGAATCCAATCTTTTTAACCTTGCCTTTGAGCCTTATTCATAAGGCTCTTTTCCCTTTATCGGAAGGAAAGGTTTTTGTTCTCGTAAACCCTTGTGCGTAGTCTACGTTAGCATTTTGCCGCAAGGTATATAAATAAATGCAGCGATTGATAGCCAATGCTTGATGTAAGCTCCTTTACAGGCAGCTGACACAGGTGGTTGAAGATCATTAAGCCAGATATGTTCCGGTATGTTCATCCCGGAGCTACAATGAATGATGAAAGACCATGAAACACATCCATGGTTTTGAAGGAGATAAATAACATGGCAACAAAATTAGATATTCCAGTAGAGCTATCTGACAAAGCCCTCGAGAGCGTTGAACTTGCAAGAGACACCGGTAAACTCAAAAAAGGCACCAACGAAGTAACAAAAGCAATTGAAAGAGGCATTGTAAAGCTTGCAGTTATCGCAGAGGACATTCAGCCTGCTGAGATCATTGCTCATATTCCTGTACTGTGCGAAGAAAAGAGCGCTCCATATATATTTGTAAAACAGCAGAAGGAACTGGGAGCCGCCTGTGGGATTGGTGTCAACTGTGCAGCAGTGGCTATAGTAGATGCCGGAAAGGGTGGAGAACTTATTGAAGATATTGTCCAGAAGGTCAACGCTCTGAAATAAATCCTGTGGAGGTATAGACAATGGCAGATGATGATTCAGGATATGCGGCAGAGGTCATCGATATTATCGGAAATACCGGGATGCATGGCGAAGCCAGCCAGATCCAGTGCAGGGTCCTGGAAGGCCGTGACAAGGGTCGCATAATTACCCGCAACAGTGTCGGGCCCGTAAGGATTGGAGATATCTTCATGCTCATAGAGACCTCAAGAGAGGCCAAGAAGCTCACTACAAGGTGATTATAATGGAACAGAGAAAGTGTTCTTTCTGTGGCGAGATGCTCGAGCCGGGTACAGGAAAACTGTTCGCGAAGAAAGATGGATCAACATATTATTTCTGCTCATCTAAGTGCGAGAACAACTTTATGCTCGGAAGACTGCCAAGGCGTACTATTTGGACGGAGCAGGGCAGGATACACCTCAAAAGGGCCTGAGTTGGTGTAAAAATGGAACAGACTTACGTAATGATAAAGCCGGACGCTGTGCAAAGAGGGTTAGTGGGAGAGATCATCTCAAGGATAGAAAGAAAAGGGCTCAAGATAGCGGCCATGCGTATGAACGTTATGGACAAGAACATTGCTAAGGCGCATTACAAAGAGCATGCTGAAAAGCCTTTTTTCAGTTCCCTTATAGACTATGTTACTTCTGGTCCATCTGTTTCCATGGTCATTGAAGGTAATGACTCCATTGCTATCATGAGGTCCATTAATGGAGCCACCAATCCGGTGAACGCATTGCCAGGGACGATCCGTGGTGATCTTGCGCTGGAGACGGGAAGGAACATAGTACACGCTTCTGATTCATCTGAAGCCGCAAAGCGTGAGATCTCCATTCACTTCAAGGATGATGAGATCACAACATATAAAAAGATAGACGAGGCATGGCTATACGAGTAAAGGATTCTATCAGCGTTGTTCGCCATTCCAGGTCCTTCTGACCCGTTTTGGTATCGGCGTGAAACAATCGATCTCTCATACTCCTGCATATTTCAAAAAAAGATTAATAATAAGAAAGGTTTTCTCATGGTAGACAGGAAGAATTTACGAACTCCAATAGTATCTGTGATGGGGCATGTAGACCACGGGAAGACTACCCTGCTTGATAAGATCAGAGGGAGTTCAGTGGCTGCCGGTGAGGCAGGTGCTATTACCCAGCATATAGGTGCTACTGAAGTACCGATCGATGTAATTGTAGAAAAATGTGGTAATCCCTCCTTAAGGGAAAGGTTTGTAGTGCCAGGTCTGTTGTTCATTGATACCCCCGGTCACCATGCTTTCACATCCCTGCGAAGTCGCGGGGGAGCCCTTGCAGACCTTGCGATCGTGGTGGTCGATATCAATGAAGGTTTCAAGCCACAGACCATAGAGAGCCTGCAGATTCTGAAACGCTTTAAAACCCCCTTCGTGGTGGTGTCGAACAAGATCGACAGGATACACGGATGGAACCCTGTACCAAACTCTCCTTTCCTTATAAGTTACAATAAACAGGCCGAACATGTGAAAGGATATCTGGACAACAGGTTCTATGAGATCATTGGTGAGCTGTTCAATATTGGGTTCAACGCAGATCGCTATGATCGTATAAAGGATTTCCAGCGCACGATCGGTGTGATCCCCATAAGCGGACATACCGGAGAAGGGATACCTGATGTATTGATGGTATTGCTGGGATTGGCACAGAAATTCCTGGAAGTAAGCCTGCAGTATGATGCGACCGGTCCCGGGGTTGGTACAGTACTTGAAGTGAAGGAAGAGCGTGGACTTGGTACCACTGTGGACCTGATACTTTACGACGGCATGATCCGAAAGGGTGATACAATCGTTCTGGGTAGCCTTGGTGAACCTATCCAGACCAAAGTACGGGCTATTCTGAAGCCCAGACCATTGAGCGAGATAAAATCCGAAGAAAGGTTCCAGCAGATCAACAAAGTGATTGCAGCCGCTGGTATAAAGATCTCGGCCCCTAATCTTGATGGCGCTCTTGCAGGTACTCCTTTGAGAGTTGCAACTGCTGAGACCATCGACAAGATAGTCAAAGAGATCAAGCAGGAAGTGGATGCGGTACACATTGATACAGATACAATGGGTATCACCATCAAAGCCGATACTATAGGCTCCCTTGAAGCTCTTGTTAATGAGCTTAAAAAAGAGAATATAGCTATAAGGAAAGCTGATGTTGGCGATATAACCCATCGTGATATCGTCGAGGTTTCTGCGATTGAAGACCCGCAATACTCGATCCTTGTAGGGTTCAACGTAAAAGTATTGCCTGATGCCAAAGAAAAAGCCCAGTTGTCCAACATCAAACTATTTGTGAACGATGTGATCTACAGGCTAATTGAAGACTATAAGGAATGGATCGATGAACAGAAAGAGCTCTCTGAAAAGAACATTTCTGAAACCATTGTGAAGCCTGCGGTCTTTCAGATCATGCGTGACTGCATTTTCAGACAGAGCAAACCCGCAGTTGTTGGAGTGAAGATCAGATCTGGCATCGTAAGGACGAACATAGAGATCACGAACTCTGATGGTGTGGTCGTCGGTAAGGTCAAAGGTCTGCAATTAAGGGGCGAAAACATCGGCACAGCAAGAACAGGAATGGAAGTGGCCATGGCCATTGAAGGCCCAACGGTAGGGCGTCAGATAAAAGAGGAAGATATTCTTTACGTAAATGTGCCTGAAAGACATGCGAAGATCCTTGAGCATGAAATATGTGCTTCTCTCTCTGCAGATGAGGTGGAAGCTTTAGATGCGTTTCTGGATATTAAAAGGAAGGAGAACCCCTTCTGGGCAAAGTGAATATAGATATCATACAAAATATTTTAAGAATTTATAACTATTTGGAGGAATAAAGTTGGCAGATTTTAAAGTAGTTGTTTCGGACCCAAAAACAAAGAGCTACCAGTTCGATGTTAAAGGCCCTGAAGCGAACAAGTTCATAGGAAAGGTAATAGGCCAGGATATCGATGGCTCTGTAGTAGGTCTCTCCGGATATAAACTGATGATCACCGGAGGAAGTGACAAGAGTGGCATTGTCATGAGAGCAGACCTCCCAGGCCCAAAGAGAAAAAAGATCCTTGCTGCCACAGGTGTGGGTTATTCACCTAAGGCCAAAGGGATACGCCGCAGAAAGACCATGCATGGTAAAGAGATATCTTCTGACATCGTCCAGATCAATACCAAGGTTGTAGGGTATGGTGAAAGGTCCATAGAAGAGATCCTTGGAGGCGGCAAAACCGAAGAGTGATCCAAATACGGATCATTCGCTTTTTACATTTTCGTATCCATGTTTTAAGCTCAGATGTTCTATAGATGAAGGAACATTGATCTATTACACTATGATCTTTTACTTTTTTGAATGAATTTCCTAAGATATAAGATTCCCGGTCACAGAAAAGATACACACTTACACCGGGAACAAAAAAACATTGCCGGACCCGGATTGCTGCTTATATAGTTGAGAAAACTCATCTGCTGCCCTTTTAGTATCAAAGGAACAGAGATTGTACAAAAGCTCTGGGAACATTTCCGAATAGGACCATACAAGATCAAATAATCTTCTATCATTTGATCTTAAATGCATTTTCATGTTCCTTTTTTTGGACAGGCTCAATATTTTCGGATATTTTTTCTTTTTAGCATAATTGTTAAATATCATATTTTTAAATTAATAATTAGATATTTATAGTATTATTCACATTAACTATCAAATACGTAACATCTACTATCCTGTGACACCAAACCCGACAAAGTAGGTCCATAGATGCTGTTCAGGGGGCCCATAGGGGAGTTTTCACAGTAGATGATTGACTAAAACTCTTTGATCGATTGGATGGAAATATGGACAATCTTAAACCCCGGTTCACTATACTTGTCGTAGACGATGAACAGGCTAATGTAGAACTTCTGGAAGCCTATCTACATTTCGAATATGATGTGATAACGGCTTTTAACGGGTTTGAAGCGATCGAGAACGCACGTAAAAAAAAGCCCGATCTTATCCTTCTTGATATAATGATGCCTGATATCAATGGGTTTGAGGTATGTAAGGTCCTCAAGGGTTCTAAGGATACGGCCCATATCCCAATCATAATGGTTACTGCACTTTCCAACCGTGATGATCGTGCACATGCAATAGAGGTTGGCACAGACGACTTTCTGTCAAAACCAGTTGACAGGTTGTCTTTAAAGACCCGTGTAAATTCACTACTGAGACTAAAAGCACTTCAGGACGAGATATTAAGAGAGAGGGACCAGGCACAGAACTACCTGGACGTTGCAGGTGCAATGTTCCTCGTACTAGATACTGAAAAGCATGTCAAGCTGATCAATAGGAAAGGCTGTGAAATACTTGGTTACACTGAAGAAGAAGTAATTGGCAAGAACTGGGTGGATCATTTCATACCTGCATACTTAAGAGATGAAGTCAATAAGCGTCATTATGATCTGATAACCTCTTCAATTCCTGCAAATACTCTTGTAGAGGATACATGTCTCACAAGACAGGGAACTGAAAAGGTCATCAGATGGAATACTGTGTTACTGCGGAATACTGCTGGTAATATCATCGGTACGCTTAGTTCGGGAGAGGATATCACTTCCCGGAAGGAAGCAGAGAACAGACTACAGGAATATGCACGTGATCTCAAACGTTCCAACGAACTGAAGGACCTGTTCATTGACATCATGAGCCATGACATCCTCAATCCTGCAGGTGTGGCCAGAGGATTTACAGAGATACTTCAGAGTATGGAAACAGATCAAGATAAACTGCACAAACTTGGTATAGTTGAAAAGAGCATCTCCAAGATCCTGGATACTATTACAAGTGCTGCTAATCTTGCAAGGCTTGAGAGTGCTGAAGAGATCGAATTCATGGAACTTGATCTTAATTCAATGATCCTCGAAGCTATTGATGCGTACAAGCACGAAATACTTGCTACTGGGCTAAAGATCGAATATAGGGAAAGTGGACCATACTATGCAAAAGCCAATCCTCTTATCGGTGGTGTGATCATGAATCTCCTTTCAAATGCTTTGAAATACGGTTCCAAAGGAGAAAAGATCATAATAAAGGTCGAAGATGCCGATAAGGAGTGGAAAGTGGTCCTCACTGATTTCGGGTGCGGGATATCGGATGCCGACAAATCTTCTGTGTTCCAGCGGTTCAAGAGGCTCACTGTAGGTGATATCCAAGGATATGGGCTTGGGCTTGCTATAGTAAAGAGAACTATAGACCTGCACGGAGGCAGGGTCGGAGTGGAGAACAATCCTGATGCAAGTGGTACTCAGTTCTGGTTCACGGTCAAGAAAGGTCTAGTATCCCCTCGGTTTGAGATTATTTGTTGATCTTTTGTAGAAGTACATCCTCAGAATATGCCCGCAGGACCTCGGCCACGCTCCAGGCCTGGGCCACACATCCTCTGGCTAAATGAGGTTCATTACCATCAAATATCTCTGAGATGTTACCAATACCCGCTTCCGCCAGATGAGGTATAAAACCGTCCAACAGTTCTTTAGCATACATTCTGCTCCTTAATGAGTGTCCTTTTGTTTTACAGTAGGCTGAAACGAAAGGTCCCATAAGCCAGGGCCATACGGTCCCATTATGATATGCCCTGTCCCTTTGAAGTGTATCACCCTCATATTTCCCAATATAGGCATTTTCACAGGGAGCCAGCGTTCTTAAGCCCCTGGAAGTCAGCAAATGTTGCTGCACTTTCCTTACAATGCTTTTTTCCTTTGCTGGACCAAGCATACAATGAGGTAATGATACCGCAAATATCTGATTCGGTCTTAACGATGCATCCCTGTGTTCCTTTCCATGTGCATCATATCCTATACAGTCAAAAAGGCAATCCTGTTCTTCGTTCCAGAACACCTGTTCAAATTTCCTGCGGACCTGTTCAGCCTTTTCTTCAAATCCTGAATGGTCTGCACCAAGCTTTGCAGCCAGCTTTGAGGCAATGATCAGGGCATTGTACCACAATGCATTGATCTCACAGGCTTTGCCTTTGCGGGGTGTGATCTCGGTATCACCCACTTTGGCATCCATCCATGTCAGTTGTCCATCATGACATAGCAGGTTATCAGTATCCATTTTGATACCAAAGCTCGTCCCTTTGGAATAGTTATGAATGATATCGTTCACCGTATTCCACATTTTTTCTACTGTGCATATGTCGTTGGTATATTCCAGATACTTCCATAAAGCATTGATGAACCAGAGAGAAGCATCCACAGTGTTATATGCATAACTATCGGTACTATGATCAGGGAATCTGTTAGGTATGAGCCCATCTTTGCAATTCTCTGCAAAAGTGGACAATATGCTTGCAGCTATTTCATATCTGCCAGTTACAAGTGTAAGGCCAGGTAATGAGATCATGGTATCTCTTCCCCAGTCAGCGAACCATGGATAGCCTGCAATGACAGAATGTTTTCCAGTCGAATGACGCATGACAACAAAAGTATCTGCTGCCAGAGCCAGCTTTGAGGGAAAAGCTTCCGTAAGACCTGACCCTTGGCATATCATGTAAATGCGTTCTTTTTCAGCATCATATGCCTTTTGCATGGAAGCTGAAGAGATTTCAGTTATCTTTTCAGTAGAAGCTACCATGAGCATCTCATTTTTTCCAGGTGAGAGCTTCATTTCAAAGTAGCCGGGATGAAAACAGTCCTCATGGAAGTCGTAACCTCTTTCCATTTCAAGAGGATATTCAAAATTATAGTACCAATCGCTTGAGGATGTGTAAGAGGAATTTGAAAGAAGGTGTAGTTCGATCTCGCTTCCTTCTGAAGGGTCGAGGTATATAATGGTCCCATTATTTGACGGTTCCTGTAATATTCCAGCATTTCTTCTTGCCAGTTTATGGAAATCCCGCATACTGGCAAGAGGGTGTATACGCATCGTACAGTTCCTTTTTGCAGGCGGTACATGAATATCATATCTGACAAAAACACTGTTCGCTCCATGTTCCATGAACAATGTTTTTATAACCTGTATGCCATCGATATTATATTTCCACGATGGTAAAGGGCCTTCTGTGAATTCCTTGATATATCTGAACCCCGAAGGATGAACGACACCCGGATATCTATGACAAGCAAGTTCATAAATTATATCATTAGAATATATCTCTTCATCAAGAGCTGACAAGAGCACCATTCTGTCGACCGGGGGCTCCATAGACGCCACAAGCAGTCCATGGTATTTTCTGGTGTTCATAAAGGACAGAGTAGAGGAGGCATACCCCCCAAGCCCGTTAGTTATCAGCCATTCCTTCTGACAAAGTTCATCGCTATTGTTCCTGTCAAAAGAGAAAATGGTCCTTTTATATTTTTCCATCATGTGTTCCCTCAGAGAATGATTCAAGAAGAAGTATGTTGTCTATCATCAAGGCACAACTCCAGCCTAAGGGTATGGCCCAGGCAGGATGGCCCCTATGCTTATCCACCTGTTCGGGAAGCATACCAGTGCTAGTGGTTCCCTTCAATGCCCATTTGATATAGTTCAAAGCACGTTGTACAAGCCCAGGAACGTCTGTGTTCGTAACAGACCCGTTGCGAAATGAGATTGCAAGGTTGAGCATTGCCTTTGATAACCATAGAGTGGTCACTATCCAGGGATTACCTTCAATGTACCCGTCGTTCTCATATCTTTTTATTCCATGATAACCGTTAACACTTACACTAAGCCTGTCCTCTATGGTCTTCATCATGGACAGGATCATTTCCCGTTCTTCGGGATCAGTTGGCGAAAGCATATTGAACGGGGTGAAAGTACCGATCATGCTTGCATCCGCCGTAGTGTTCAATTTTCCATCATCAAGGCATTTAGCAAAATATCCCTCTTTGAGCCACATCTTTTCAATGGTCTTGTTCTTTACAAACTCGGCTCTTTCAAGCCACCGGGATGCAAGACCAGGTTCACTGTAAGCTCTTGCCAAAAAGGCTGCTGCCCTCAGGCCAGCATATACAGCAGCGGACGTATAAGCGAAAGACCCGGCATATGATTCCCACAGGTCCAGACAGGGATCGTGCAGCCCTTCCGTTGTGCGCCTCATGAGATACTCTGCACCTGTGAGCACCGTGGTCCAGATATTTTCTAAAAACTCCACCTTTTGCAGTCCCCTCAGCGTGCCATAAAAAGTGTACATGGCATGCAGTGTGGCACCTGTTTCATCTATCTGAGTGGAATGATCGAAATTTCCCCATGAAGGAGCTGTATTTCCGTCGAGCCAGTATCGCTGGAACCAAGAACCATCCGAAAGTTGGGTACGCCGGCACCAGTTGAAGAACTTTTCACAATACTCTGGATAACCAGCATTTAGCAAGGCCACTGCTACTTCTGATACATCTCTGTTCCAGCAGTATCCATAACCTCCACACATCTCAAAATCATGATCGAATTCAGGTGCTGCAACAAAAGAACCATGCTTAGGATCATTAAGAAGGTTAAGGGTGAGCAGGCAGCGATTAAAAGCTTCCAGCACCTGTTGTTTTGTCTCAGGCATGTCATCCAGAAGAGATAGCTTTAGCAGTTCCTTCTTTGAAAGCCAGTTGATCCAATCTTGCCTGGAAGTCTCAAACATTTCATTCACTGGCTCCTTAACGATCTCCAGCATCATCTTGTGTAGCTGCGTTCTTTTCGGAGCAGCTCCTATGAACACTGTGATCTCCTTGGACTGGCCAGCCTTAATTTTAAGGTCCCATCCTACGACCGTGTTCAGATAACCAATATCTTCCTTGTTGTTGTGCAGTTTGCCGTCTTCCATGTCATAGCGGGCATTCGTCCACCAGATGGTATCCATTGCCTTGCCAACCTGCCACTGCTCAAAAGAAGGGGACGCCATTATACCAATATAGTTGTCTTGCCAGTACTGAGCAAGCAGACCTGTATCCGGATCGCAGAAAGCTGAGTTCTTCTTCTGCATCTCCCCTACACAGAAATTGGAATAATAGAAGAATGTGCCACTAATATCCCTTTCTGCACTGATGGTATACTTGCGCACCATTACAGATGCCCTTGGGTGTGCAAAATCCTGTATCTTAATCTTTATACCGATCCCGTGTACAAGCTCAGTGATGACCATATTTGTATCTTCAAGATAATGCTGTGTGGAATACCATTCTTGATTATTGGTCCACATAAGCCGGTTGTCGGTCTGCAGACAGACAAGCGATTCTTCCACGTGCTGGGCGTAATCCCGGCGGGGATAAAAAAAGCCGAACAGTTCACCTTTCTTGCCCATGGTGACAAGAATCTTATCATTACCCAGTATAACATTCGGCTGCCTGATCACTGGATCTCCTCTTTCATAATATGCTCTGGCTTTGCCCCTTCTGGTGCAGGCGATATTACATGTTCGCACACTGCATTGCCCATGCTCTTACAACTGATCTCCCGTACCTGGAAAGTGTAACCCATCACCTCGGTCATGTATCCTGCAATGAACCCGCTCATGTACCCACATACAGGGAGATCACTGGGACCGTATGCATCTGCAATGAACGATTCCCTGACCACGACCTTACCAGTACAGGTCTCTTTGTTAAAATCCATTTCCAGTTTTCCCCAGCCGGATGCAAGGAACAGTTCTCTCAGTACTGCCATACAGTTCTTCATGTCCACTTGTATTATGTTCCTCACATACTTTGCAGCGCCTCGTCCACCTTTAAGACCGCTGAACAAGAGAAGGGCATCAGGCTGGATCACTTTCTCTCTTATTATCTTCAATATGTCCACAAAAGTCCTTGATCGTGTGATGAGAGCTCTTTCTCCCAGGAAGTTCAAAGGGAAATCTACCGAATGGATCATATGGCTTCTGGATATGCCTGATTCAATGTCGATTATCCCATCAATTCCCAGGAGCCTTTTGTTGATCATATCTATTTGTGCTTCTTCCCTGACCTCAGTGAACAGCACATATTTCCCTTGCCCATTAGGTTCTGCATTATCAAGGTAAGCAAATCTGATTTTAACCTCCATTTCATTAAGCTCTGAATTAATATTTGCTTCTGCCCGCATATCTGTTTTATAGATAATGCTGAACCATACCACATGTGCCTTTTCATCACCCTTGAAAAACATGTACAGGTCTCTTACCATGATAAACCTCTTTTTTCTGTTCGTTCTCCCTTTTCTTCCATTGCATTCAGTTTGCTGAATACCATGGATTTGAAGTCCATGAGTACCGCCATGTAATTGATAGCTGCATCAAAAGGTGATGAATGGATGCTGAAATATGCGTGCACATCACCATCGCCCAGCCATTTGGTACACATGTAGTAGAAATGATCTGAAGTGAGCAGGTGTTTCCAGATCCTGATAAGTTCCACATCCCCGGTTCTGCGCACATAGGGCCCCAGCATCTTGACATCTTCAAAGCACCTTCTTTGCATATCGTTCCCCAGCCATGCACTGGTATCACGCTCGCTGTCCGCCCAGGAGATCGTGGAAAAATCTCCCACGTCTATATCTGCTACAGGTTCGTATCTGCTGATCACTTCAGACGGGGTCATGAATGTCAGGTTTTTATCAATTACCTCGGCAGGTAGTGCTTTCAGAAATTCGAATATGCCAGTTTCTTCCCATTGGTGTTCCCCAAAGGTTTCATAGTCCATGAAGATGTTCAAAGTATTCCCAGGCGTAAGAGCAGCCCAGGTGGCCCATTTTTCTGCTGTGAGCGGGTATTCCGGCCACCATCTTGAGGAAAAACGGTATCCTATATCATCACTTAGCTTATAGTTGCGCATTAATACACTGATGTTCGAGTCCTTTGCCTTGTACACATAGTTAGGTGACATGTTACCTAACAGATGTTCTGTACCTTCGGCAAGTATTGCCTTGTATCCCATCTCCTTGACAGTTGCGGCCAAACTGTTATTATAAAGTAGCTCAGTATTCCTAAATACCTGTGGTTCTACTCCAAGCAGGGATTTCATATTCTCACGATGCTCACATATTTGTTCCTTGAATTCTTCCCGATCATCGAACAAGCCTGCAAGGGAGTGATAATTAGTTTCTTCAAGATATTCCACACATCCAGTTTCTGCCATCTGCTTAAAGGTTTCCAGCACATCTTTATCCCATTTCTCACATTGGCTGAGCAATGTGCCGGTAACAGAAAAACTTATCTTGAACTTTCCTTCATATTTATCAATAAGGTCTAGCATGATCCTGTTAGTTGGAAGATAACATTTACTAGAAACTTTCTCAAAGATCTCTCTGTTAGTCCTATTGTCGAAATATCTTTCAAAACCCGTATGTTCATTAGGCCAGAACCATTTTAATCGATATGGCTGATGCACCTCAAAGTAAAAACAGACAGATTTCATGTTCTCCTCTCCCATATAGCCCTTCTGAGATCAGACAGTATAGATAGATTGTTCACAGCCCTTTCGTAACCTACGATATTGGCTGTGTTCATATCAAGGAAGATATCACTTTGCTGGAGATACCCAAAGATCCTTTTCATTTCTCTGTTCTCAGAAAAATCAATTCTTTCTGCCAGTTCCTGTACTATTATCTCCAGTTGCTTCATATAGAAATGCTGCGCATGGCTTCCAAGCAGGCTTTCCATACCATGGCGTGCTGCAGATTCTGTTTTCAGTGTATCAAGTTTTACACTCTCAAATCTTCGTATGGCATCTTCAGGCCTGACCATACTTATACCTCTTTCTTCCAGGCTCTGGGGCAGGTCCTGGAGGAACTGGAACATTCCTCCCGTTCTGCTTTCGTTCCATGGGATAGAGCCATAGTCTAAATAAAGGGTTATAATATCGCCTTCTATGCCTTCTATCCATGAGGCGAACCTGTCAGCTATCAGTGGATAGCTATCCCATAATTTGTCAGAGAAGCGTTTGCTGATGTCTTCGCTCAGATCTATATGTCTGAGAAGGGTGGGAACGCCACCAGAAAATACGTTCACGGGCATATCCGTATTGAGCAGGTTACCGGACCCCTCTGCGACCATACATGTCAGCCCCAGCTTTTTTAGCACACCACCGATATTCCCTGATACAAGCAATTCTGGGTTCACAAAAGTAGATGGAACTACATCAAACAGTTCTGTTATTCTTTCCATGTGTGTCCATACCTGTTCCTTGAACTCAGTAAGGTCTGGATAAAGAGCACTCAGGGAATGATAATACGTGGATGCCGCAAATGCCACATTGCCGGTGTCTGCCAGATCCTTGAACGAATTCAGTGCTCTTGGGTCCCATGAACATTGGTCTAGGAATGTCCCGGAAAGGTTTAGAGTATACACCGCTCCATTTTCAATGGACCTTGTCAGTACTTTATTAGTTCGGCCGATGCTGGCTGCCATATGCTGGAAATTATTAAAGGTCCTTTCCTGGTCGAAATAAGTGGATATTTCCGGCTTCCGATATCCATCAGCTGGCCAATACCATTTCAGATGATAAGGTAAGTGTAATTCCACACACACACAAATCGATTCCATGTACAGATACCCCCTTCTTTGTTTTTATTATATCTTCTTATCAGTCTATTTTGTTCAAACCAATACTTTATATTGTAATTCAACTGATATTAACGATATTGTTTTATTGGTAGAGACCAATTAAACTTTTGGACAATTATCCAGTGGGACACGATTATGTTTGAAAGAAAATGGTTAGTGATAGCAGGAGAAGAAGCTGGTCCGAAGTCAAATAAAATGGGTGGTATCTGGAATGTGATCGATGCTGAAGCTACCACTCTTGCTGCCCTGATGAGCTCTGGAGCCATCAGGGATGAGGTATTGCCTGGTATTATTGTTGCAGGTCCCTATTATGGGCATGCAGGTACTGATTGGCACAAAAGCCTTAATCGTATCACTGATATGACCGGCCTTGAGCCTTACGATGTGGATGATGAGGTCACAGAAGCTATCACAGCTATGGGATCAAAAGGTATGGAGATCATAAGTGGGGTACGCCATTATAAAGGTATACCCATAATTTATCTGATGTTCAACACAAGTGATTTCTCTCGGATAATGTCGGATTATAAAGGTACTGGCATGCGCCTGTGCGATAAAGTGAAAACTGAAGCCTTTTCTTTAATAGGGCTCGATTCATTGAAATATGAGAGTATGGGTAACGGGCAGGAGTATACCCATTATCTCAATCTTTCCTATGCCATATCTGAGTTCGTGCTGGAACTGGTCACTAGCAAGGCCAAGCGCTCAAAGGATTTCACTGATAAGGCAATATCTGAGTTTGCATCCTCTCTAATGCCCAGCATGCATGTATATCTGCATTGTCATGAATTTGGGGTGTTCTACACATTAGCACGTCTTGAGAAATTAGGTATATCTGTAAATTCTATGGCCACCTACCATGCAACCATACCAGGAAGGACATCCGGGCACAAGTCATTACAAAAGATACTGGATAACGATGGTAGCTGGGACCCAAAGGTCCCGGAGAACATGGCAAGACTTGAGGCCCTCTCTTCCTATGCCGATGTGGTAACCGCAGTAGGCGATTCCACACGTAAGGAGGTCAAATTGTTCTATGGTATCGATTCCATAGTTGTGCGTAATGGGATCGATGATAATGGAGTGGACATTTCACTGGAAAAGAAGAAGAACTGCCGTGAGAAGATACAAAGTTTCCTTTCAGATACTATTCAGAATGTCTATGGGGGCGTACCCATTCCTGCAAAGAAGATACTGCCTATTTTCTCTATATCCCGTATAGAGATCGAGAACAAAGGCTATCCTGATCTGCTGGATTCCCTTATGCTGCTGGACAGAATGGTGAACATGCAGATAGTCTCCGGAAGACAGGACGAAGATATGCGTGTGGTGTGCTTCATTATAGCGGCACATGGTCCAAAGTCCAATGTTCCGGCAGGCTTCCCTCTCAATCTTCCAGATGATGTATTAATGGGTGAGGAACTAAGGCTTCAGAGAATGATCAAGGAAAGAATGCTTGAACCTGCACAGCTCATCACTGGAAGAAGGCGTGTGACCGCTGTGCTTTATCCTCAGTGGATCTCGAGCCGTGATGGGGGTCTTAATATGAGCGCTGACGAACTGATGGCAGGCTGCATTGCAGGTATCTTCCCCTCAAGATATGAGCCTTTCCTGCTGACAGGCCTGGAAGCAGGAAAAGAGGCAACTCCAAGTATAGTGAGCAAGGTATGTGGGTTCAGCGACGCCCTTGCCAGTATCAAGCGTCTTGTGATGGGTATGGGTGGAGTGATAGTTGTGGACAATATCGATCTCCCATATAATGAGACCATAACTGACTATGCCCTTGCCATGGATTACTTCCTTGATACCTATGTTGATGATAAGGTAAAGTACAGCCTTCTTTGTCAGGAGGCTAATCTACTAGCAAAGGAAATGAACTGGTTAGATCCTGTAAAGGAATATTACGAGCTTCTGACAGGTGCATGCATAGTCCAAGAAGAAGAGGAAAGCTGATTGGATCTTATATCATTGACAGGAGAATCATAAGTGTCTGAGATACGCAAACATTATTTCCTTGAAGATTATTGCATAGTGGCAGCTGACAGGGGTAAACGCCCCTCTGATTTTTCTTCTTCCCCGGAGGTCCAGAGTGCCATAAGTTGTGTGTTCTGTGCAGGAGAAGAGGATAAAACCCCACCTGCTCAGGCGGTATATAAGAATGGTCAGGTCCTACGCGATAGCAAAGAAGAGCTCATTAGAGATTGGCAGGTCCGCTGTATACCGAACCTATACCCTGCCCTAAGTCCTAAGGGCATTGACACTCCATATGAATCTGGCTATGGTTTTCATGAAGTGATCATAGAGACACCTCATCACAACAAAAAATTGACGGATTTCACCACTGAAGAAATGGACCTTCTCATGGAAGCCTACAGGGATCGTGTAATGCACTACTGGGCTGAGCCGAAAATAAAGTTCGTATCACTTTTCAAGAATTGGGGAAAGCAGGCAGGTGCATCTCTGGAGCACACACATTCTCAGCTTATAGCATTGCCTTTGACACCTCCTTCACTTAAAAGGGAATTAGATGTGATCCATACGCAACATAAGTGTCCTTACTGTAGTATCGTACAATCGGAATCTCAAAATGAACGCTCTGTTTATGAGGATGCACACTTCATAGCCTTTGCTCCTTATTTTTCAAAGGTGCCTTTTGAGATCTGGTTCCTTCCTAAGGCACACATCGGCCATCTTGGAGCAATGTCAGATGAGGTATTGCATTCTATGGGAGCTGCGATTCGTCACGTTCTTTCCAGACTGGAGAAGGTGCTCGTATCTCCTGCTTATAATTACATGTTCTTCCAGCTACTTCAGGACGATGCATATCATTTGAACATCAGGCTCCAACCTGTGACCAGCAAGATGGCAGGTTTTGAGAAAAATACTGATATCTTTATAAACACGATGCCTCCAGAAAAGGCTGCAGAGTATTTGAACAATGGGATCTCTGGACAGACAGTACATTGAGTTTTGAACATTGGGGTATACAGAATGAATAAATTAAGGATTGGTATGTTCTCGTGGGAGAGCTTATATTCAGTAAAGGTAGGCGGCATAGCTCCCCATGTTTCCGAGCTATCTGAAGTGTTGGCTTCCAAAGGACATGAGGTACATATATTCACCCGTAACCGAGGGATTGAGCAACATGAGTTCATAAACGGTGTGCATTACCATCGTGTGGACCACGACCAATCAGGAGGAGTGGTGCAGCAGATGGACAGGATGTGTGATTCCATGTATTGGATGTTCCTTGAGATGGTAGATCGCTTTGGACAGTTCGATGTTCTTCACGGGCATGACTGGCATCCAGTGAACGTGCTATGCAAAATTAAAGCTGAAAAAGGTCTCCCATTCCTGATTACTTATCACAGTACCGAATGGGGACGCAATGGTAATGTACATGGTAACTGGTGGGAGGCTAAAACCATATCTCATCGGGAGTGGCTGGCTGGTTATGAGTCAGCTGAGGTCATAATTACTTCCGAGGTGCTGAAAAGGGAGGTCCAGTTCCTATATCATATTCCCGATCACAAGATATCCTTGGTACCCAATGGAATTTTCCTGGATAAGATACGTAAGAATGTAGATCCTGGCGAAGTCAAGAAACGATTCGGTATCCATCCGCTGGCGCCGGTTGTTTTGTTCATTGGGCGTATGAGCTACCAGAAAGGACCTGATCTGTTTGTTAAAGCTATAGGAAAAGTATTGTCTCATCGCTGGGACGCGCAGTTCGTGCTTATTGGGGAGGGGGAGATGCGAGCTCATTGTGAATACCTTGCACGTTCAATGGGTGTGGAACATGCATCTCACTTCCTTGGCTATGCACCAGATGAGGTTTCCAGGGATTGGTACAATGCTGCAAACATCGTATGTATGCCAAGCCGTAATGAGCCCTTTGGGATAGTTGCCCTTGAAGCCTGGGATGCCGGTAAGGTCGTGGTAGCTACTGATGCTGTAAAGCTTATCGATAACTTCAAAAATGGGATTACAGTCTACCAGAACCCGGATTCCATAGCATGGGGAATAAATTATGCACTCGATGGTCTGGGTAAGGCAGGTTTTGGTGAGGAAGGGCGCAGACTTATAGAAGAAGTATATAACTGGAACGAAGTGGCAGATTCTACATTGAAGGTGTATGATAGGGTATCTAAGGAAAATTAACAGGATAGATGACAACCATCTACTTATATACCCTTTTCACGGAAGGACCTCTGTAGATCCTTTTTTCATAATCGCCATATCCTCTATGTTTGGCTCTGACCTTTTTGCGTATTTGTTTTTCAAGTAGTTCTTCCACTTCTTCCCATTCTGCCTGATCAGTGTTCAAACTTTCCATCATATCACCTTGATGAACGGGTTGTGATGTATAAATTCCACATCCAATCTCAGCATATCGGCCAGGCGCGGGCAAAGCTCTTCCATTCCCGGGTTCTCTGTAGCATAATGGGTGGCATCGATAAGTGCAAGTTCTCCACGAGAGCGTATCACATCATGTTTCAGTTCCGAAGAAATGAACGCTTCAACACAATGTTCCTTTGCGATACTAAGATACTCATTTTTAAAACCACTGCCTCCAAAGACCATTACACGTTTTATATCATCTCTTTCTCCCACATATTGTACATGGGTGTTCAGACTTTTTGCCACATGGTTGGCCAGAGTCTCGGTAGAACACACTGGTACTTCACCTATCCTTCCCATGTCCAGTTCCTGTATATTACTAAGCCCCAGCCTTTTTGCAAGTACGTCGTTTATTCCTCCTTTAGCTCTGTCAAAGTTCGTATGCATTGAATATAGAGATATTCTGTTCTCCAAGGCTATCTGCAGACTGCCGGCAAGTGTTTTAGAAATAGAGTTCACCGGATCAAAAATAAGGGTGTGATGAGTGATCAAAAGGTCTGCATTGATCTTAGCTGCTCTGTTAAGCACATAGTCCGTTGGATCTAGAGCAACTGCTATCTTTTTAACATCATTATCAAGATCAAGGTTAAGACCAATTCTATTGATATCAAAATCAGCAGCAAGCTCAGGAGGTGCTATTTTTTCCAGGACCGGGATGATATTGGACAGATGCATGAAAAGCCTTTGTCCTCAATTCATAAGAATCTGTCGCATTAAAAAGCATATGAATTACTTCAGGTTTAAAAGACCTCTGCATAATTTAATCGATGGATTAAAATATAATTAAACATATTATTTGAATGAGGTTTAATCATGAGAATAGAAAGTGGGATAGATGGCCTGGATGAGATCATGCAGGGAGGACTTCTCTCGGAACGTGTTTACCTGTTAAGTGGACCACCTGGAGGCGGCAAAACCACTTTTGGTGTGCAGTTCCTTGCAAAAGGTGCTTTGCAGGGTGATGTAGGATTGTATGTTACGCTACTTGAGTGTCCCCAGAACATCATAAACGATATGTCTAATTATTCATTTAATGTCATACCTCTTATAAAAATGAAGAAACTATTGTTTGCAGATCTGGGACCCCGCATGGAATATGGGTACATGGATGAAATGAGGGATATTGCTCAGTCCCATGAATGGATCGAAGGCGTTTCTAATGAACATGTGGCTCCGTCACCTGCAATGGTGTTCAAGGAACTGATGGCTTATGTGACAGAGTATAATGTTAAACGGATGGTCATCGATTCCATGACAGCCATACGTTTTGCAACACACGATCCCGCATTGCAGGAAAAAGAGATGAACCGCTTCATAAGGAACCTCAAAAAACTGGGCTGTACCACTATTCTCATTGGAGAGCTCACTGACCCAACTGCATATACTACTGAACAGTTTGCATCACATGGGGTGATCTTCCTGCATAATTTCCTTTATGAAAAACAGATGACACGTGCTATCCAGATCATAAAGATGAGGGGGACAAAACATGACTGTAATATGCATAAAGTTCAATTCACTGAACACGGGCTGCAGGTAGAAGACCTCCTACAATAAGGAAGTGATCTTAGGTGCGGCTTTTTAAAAAAGTTGGAACAAAAAGAAAGCTTAGTGACTCAGAGAAAGCCGAACTTGAAAAAAGAGCTTATGAACTTGGCTTTGAAGTTGGTTACCATAAACATTCTGAACTTGGCTGGGTCAGTGAGCGTTACGCTGCATTGGAGTCTGTTGCAAAGGATGCGGGTCTTCTAGAAATTGTCAGTGACAATTATAAGAAGGGGAAGGAAGCAGGGGCCAGGGACAGAGAAAGGAACATGCTACTTGACCTTAGCAAGAAAGAGAAGAATCAGAGGAAACGTACTTCTGACCCTCTTTACAATATTGTCTCTGAGGAAAAGGATCGCATTCATGTAAGATCGGGCTTCAGGCCCTTTCAGGATGACACTGAGCAGTTCTACAGCATGCTTCGTCATCCCGATATAACGGATCTGCCTTCCATGACAGAAATCACCAGGGCAGTGGAACGCCCTCAAATGATCGATGGTTTCAGACTACTGCTTCCAAAGAATGAATGATTTGATATGGTCCACTTTGCTATGAGATACAAAACACACAATGACAGTATGACCTTGCTGACCAAATGAACAGGTATGAACATGATCTCCAAGAATAATGATTCTGATACAGTTCATCATAATTCTACAGAAGATAAGCTCGATATTTCTTTTGTTACTCGCTCTATGAACTTTCAGGACACTGATATTGAGCTCTTACATGCATTTATGGATGCTGTTCCTTCTATACTATTTATTCTTGGCACTGATCAGATCATATCATTTGTGAACGATCACTTCTGTGAGCGTCTGGGATTCACAAAAAAAGAGCTTATCGGTCATATATGGTATGACAGGTTGATAACCCCTGGCAAAAAAAGACATGAGGCAAGGGAAATATTTTCCAAGCCATCTGATGTAAAAGATGGTCATGCCTTCGAAATACCCATAATTGATAAACGTAAAGAAGAGCATCCCGCGATCATCAGGATCGGATACCTTAATGATAGGAACGGAAATGTTTCCGGGACCATAGTACAAATCGAGATGATCGATCCCACATCTGTTCAATGTATCGAATGTGCTGCCGATGATAAATATCGTGTTCTTGTGGAAAATTCTGTGGATATCGTCCTGTCAACTGACCAAGCAGGTGCGATCACCTATATTAGTCCCTCTGTCACCGCATACGGCTTCACTCCAGAGGAGCTTCTCCTTAAAGGAATATCAGACATATTTTTTTATGAAGATCAGGACAAGATAGCTCGCTCGTTGTCTATCACTTTGAATAATTTCGGGCAGAGCCGGGTGCAAGGCCGTCTTAAGGGGCCGAATGGGAAACTGTATTGGGTGGAACTATATGCACAAACATTGTTCGATAAAAATGGCCATGTTAAAGGAATAACAGCTGCTATAAGGGACATTGGGAACAGGAAATCCGATCTCAAAGCCTTGGAAATGGCTAGTGACATGTTCGTATCCCAGGCGCGTTCATCTTCTGATGCTATCGTTTTTTCCGATCCCGATGGCAATATCATATTCTGGAACAAGGGTGCTGAGAACCTTTTTTTCTATACTGTTGATGAAGCATTGGGAATGCATATTTCCATGATCATGCCTCAAAGATATCGGCATATCCACCAGGGATGGGATATAGTTATCTCGACCGGCCACTCCTGGATAATGGGAAAGACGCTTGAACTATACGGTCTCAAAAGGGACGGAACAGAATTTCCTATTGAGATCTCGCACTCTTCCTGGAAGAAAGACGGATCTTCGTTCTTTAGTGTGAACATCCGGGACATTACACAACGTGTTCTCAATGAAAAGGAAATGCGTGAAGCTAAGGACAAATATCGCATGATCTTCGAGAAATCCCCTCTGGGTATTATCCATTTTGATACCTCTGGAGTGATCACACAGTGCAATAAAAGCTTTGTGGATATAGTGGGTGTGGAAGGAGAACATATAATTGGCAACATCATTGGTCTCGATCTGCTTAGATCTGATGCGAGCAAAGAGGTAAAAGAATGTGTCACAGCAGTGCTTTCAGGTAAGCCGGAAAATTATTCAGGCAATTCCTTTTCGTTCATGGGTACCAGAGACACTCCCATAAGGGCGAGCTTCGCTCCTGTGATCACCGAAGATAAAGCGATCGCTGGGGGTATATGCATTGTTGAGGACATAACCGAAAGTAAAAAGGCGAGGGAGGCACTTATCCATGCCAAGAACGTAGCTGAAGAAGCAAGCAGAACTAAAAGCGAATTCCTATCCAATGTAACTCATGAGCTCAGGACACCTCTGAATGCGATCATGGGTTTTTCAGACCTTTTGCAGGAAAGTATCGAGGATAAGCTGAACGAGAACCAACGCAAATATCTCAATAATATAATGGCAGGGGGTAAAGATCTGCTCGATGTTATAAATAACATCCTTGATGTATCAAATATTGAGGCTGGAAAAACAAATCTTGAACTTGAGGACATTCATCTGGAAATACTCATAAATGATGTAATAACTGAAATGTCTTCTTTTGCTTCCAAAAAGAACGTTACACTGCAAAAGGAACTTGATCCACAGATCGAATTAATAAAAGCTGACAGGAACAAGTTACAACAGATCCTCATCAATCTGGTGAGCAATGGTATAAAATTCGGGAAAGAGGGGGGCTTTGTCAAGATAAGGGCCAAGCAAATGCATGATATGATGCATATCGAGGTCATTGATGATGGGATAGGCATCAGTGCAGAGGATAAGCAGAAGTTATTCAAGCCTTTTATACAGCTAGATTCGTCCTCGACCCGCAAATATAAGGGAAATGGTATCGGACTTTATATAGTCAAGCAGTTCGTGGACCTGCATGGGGGTAATGTCTGGCTGGAGAGCGAGGTCGGGAAAGGTAGTACTTTTACTTTTACCATTTCACTAAAACTCTAATTTTTTAAATATGTAACTCGATCAGTGCTGACCAGCAATATAATTATATAATAATATATTTATATACATTAAGCAAGAACAAATATTGCTATATGGCCCATTATCCGTTTAAGAGGAGCTCACATGTCAATAAAGTCAATATTCTTCTCATTTCTGGTTTTATTTTGTCTGATATCCCAAGTGTCGGCTTACAGCCCAAATGACATAGAATGGAAATCCGTAAAAACCGTGACTCTCTATTGGGGCGATTCATTCAAGGTTGACAATTATGTTATTACTGCAGATGATTTCAATAAGGATGGCTATGCGTATATAACTATTTACAAAGATAATCAATATATGACTGCTGGGGCTCTAAAAATTTCAGATGACCTTATTTATAGGGATAATGTCAATGGTGATGATATAAAAGTATATGCCAGTGCCCTTAGCTTAAAAACCGATAGTTGGACCGGGAACCTTATCGATCCAACGGTCAAGGTGCAGATATACAGGCGTGGTTTACCCAATCTGAAGGTGGATCTGAACATTGAAAAGAAGACATATGATCCAACCAGGCTTTCCACACCGCGTTTCATAGAGGGTACAATAACCATCAAGAACATAGGGGATGCCAAAGCCAGTAACATAGTGCTTAGTGTGGATACTGATGGCCTTGAGCTTGCTGATGGAAAACTTGTACAAACAATATTTTCTCTTGAAAAGGGTGAAACTACAGAACCAATTGCTTTTAGTCTGAAGATACCGATGTTATGGGAAGAAAAAAAATTTAATATCGATGCACAGGCCATTGCTTATGATATAAACAATGAGAAGTATATTTTCCATGGTGTAAAGACCGTTACCATTGAACCAAAAACAACGATCACCCTTATCAAAAGTTGCACAAAGGAAATATACATGGATGAAACAGCTTATGTTTCCCTTATTATGAGAAATACCGGTCCATATGCACTCAATTCTGTCCATTTCACTGATCCCCAGACGGGTGATCTGGAAGTGAAGGGTAAGGTACAAACAGAAAAGACCGTATCTCTCAGTGCGCAGGAAACGACCACAGTTCTGGAATATGCTCTCAAGCCGATCAAGCCAGGAAAGTTCAAATTGCCAAAAGCTACTGCAAATTTCAAAGTGGATGGCAGAGAATACACGTTCGAATCTGATACACCTACTATTGTGGTCAATGGTCCCTATATAGTCCTCGAGAAAAAATTAAATGCATCTTCCTTCGATCCTGGTGATAGTGTGCGTGTTACGATCTCTGTAAAAAATGAAGGGAACAGGGATGCCAATGTTAAAATAGAAGAGACAGTTCCGGAAGGTACCAGTTTTGTAAGTGGGTCTATGGATTTCGATAATGTGGTAAAAGGGAGATCCACGCAAAGCTTTTCATATGTCTTAAAACTCGAAAAGGAAGCCGACATAAAGCTGCCGGCAACATCTGCAGAATTTGTTGATCTGAAAGGTTATAAGGGTGAAAAAATTTCGAATATGCCGGAGATACTATTAAAAGTTGAATCTGACAAAGATACAACCTCCAAAGGTCAATCAGGCAATGCTGGATCTTCAGGTTCCGGTAAGGCTCAGGCAAGCAGCGGAGCAAGTGATGAAATCGGCCAACAACCTGGTTTTGAATCATGGGTCCTGGTAATTTCTCTTATAGCTGTAATGAAGTTCTTAAAAAAAGGTCAGATCTGATATGGATCATAGGTCCATCTTGCTTGCATTGGCACTGGTCATGTGCCTTACCATGCTGCAACATCCTGCATCTGCAAAGAGTTCAAATGATACTGAATGGCTCACACCCTTAAATGTTACTCTTCATTGGGGTGAACAGGTCGAAATTAGCGGATACACGATCACTGCACAGGATTTCTCAGCATCGAAACCTGTAGATACACCGGACGATTATGTGATGCTCAAGGTCAAAAGCAATACTTCACGTTCATGGGGTGCCATACTTGCCCTGAACCATAGTAGCATTCCCAATGAAACGATATTGGACGGAGTGATCAGATTAACCGCTCAAGATATTGTAACAGGTAACAATATACCTACGCCCTATGCGACCATACAGGTCGCTATTGCCAATATCCCGCATATCAATAAGCCAGTACCCTGGATACACAATGTCATTAGGATAAAAAGGTTACCTGCAGATGAAGCAAATATCGATGAGAGGGTCTATATATGGACTGAGGTGGTGAACCTCAAGGACATTCCACTGGAGAATATCTGCATAAATGAAACATTGCCGGATGGGTTCATAGCTGATCCGGAAGTGGATCATACGAACTGGACCTTTAGACTGAACCCAAGGGAAAAAAAGTCTTTTGGTTATTCCATACGTGCCCTCAGACCAGGGTCATTCCTGATACCAGGTATGAAATTGTCCATTGAGCACAATGGTGTCTTCCATCTTATGCAAACCAATGATAGCGAGATCGTAATTCATGGCCCCTATATAGATGTAAAGAAATCGTTCTTTTACCAGGACGTGGGAGAAGAAGGTCTTTTGAATGTAACTCTGTCCGTCAACAATACGGGAGATAGAGCTGCTTATGTAAACCTCACTGACCGGATACCTGAACGCTGTCAGCTGATAGCCGGTAACCTGAGCAGAGGCCAGGTAATGCAACCTTCTGATGCTTGGGAGCTCAAATATTCATTACTTCTCAGGTCCACTGAAAATGTTATAATACCGGGTGCCAATGTACGGTTTGTAGATTCCAGGAAATATAGCGATACTTTTGAATCAGCAAGCCACGTACTGAAGATTGAGGAAAGCGTTATTGAAGAAGCGCTGTCTGATGAAGAGCTACTTATGGAAGATGTATTCCAGGATAACGATGCAAATACACTGGAAAAAGCTGCAGAAGATAAGAAAGGACACGATAAAATCAATTCCATTAGCAGCCTTAAAAAAAGCTTGATCAACCTTGTAGAAAGAGCCATTGGATGGAGACTGTGATACAGGAAAGGAAACAGTTTAAATATATGCCAAACCAACTCTCCTTAAGAGATCATTGATGGGTATGATATGAGAGCTTTTGAACGTGATCGTGGTGCAGAGACCATTATTTTCACTCATGGAGATTCTGATGGCATATGTTCCGGTGCAATTGCAAAGAGCGCCTATCCAGAATCACAGGTATATTTCACAAATCCTGTAAGTCTTTTGCTAAAACTGGAACTTGCACAAGGATATAGACGCGTGATCATTTGCGATATTGCCATTGATGAACGTACCAGCACAGAACTTCTACAAAAACTTAATAAAATGGCTCAGGAAAGTGAGCTTATATACATCGATCATCATCCAGTGCCTGAGAAAGGCTGGACTGAAAGATGGCTGCATAATGATCCTTGTGTATGTTCCTCTGAGCTCACCTATAAAGTGTTTGCTCAGCGACTGAACAGAGATGTGCGCAGGGTGGCCATATACGGGGCTATAGGCGATTATGCCGATGACAGTGATTCAATTAAAGAGTGGTGTCAAGACTGGGACAAAAGAACTCTTTTCTTTGAGGCAGGCGCCCTTATACAGGCAATTATATATTCAGGCCGAGAATTCGATTTCAAGAGGGTTCTTGTAGATCACCTTGCAAAGGATCGGCTTCCTTCTTCTATTCCTGATGTGCTTGCTTTTGCGAAAAAATGCTCAGAGCTTGAAGAACAATTAAGACTAAGGGTAAAAAAGCAGGTGAAAAGTCTGCAGAACCTGGCCTATGTCATTGATCCGAAAGGCTATAAGTCCAAATCTGCCATATACGCTGCGGCCTACGGTCAGCGAAAAGTAGGTGCATCTGCCGAATACAGGCAGACAAAGCATGCCTATGATGTAAGCTTTCGCTCGCGCAGTCCAGTCGACCTCAATCAAATTTTACGGACCGTAGCTCCTATGTTTGGGGGTACCGGAGGTGGCCTTGCGGAAGCTGCCGGTGCCAGGATACCAGTAACCAATTTCAAAGCTTTCCTGAACGATCTGGATACTGTCATAGGAGAAGAAGAACGCAGGATCAAAGAAGAACATATTATCGATAAATGTCACAAACAACCGATGAAAATATGAAAAATAAACATGACCTTACTGATGGCGCTGAGTTTGAGATCGTTTTTGTGGGCAGGTCCAATGTGGGTAAATCATCTATTATCCGTAAACTGACAGGCAGTAAGGTAAGGGTGGGAAAAAGGCCTGGTGTCACATTGAAACCGATACATATACGACTTGGGGATCTGTTGATCACAGATATGCCTGGATTTGGTTTCATGAGCGGTGTAAAGGAACGCAAGCAGGATATTGTCAAGGATAAAATAGTGCATTATATAGAAGATAATGCTGACAGGATAGACCTTGCGATCTTGGTGATCGATGGTTCTTCTTTTCTGGAGATAGTGACGAGATGGGAAGAAAGGAATGAGGTCCCTGTAGATATTGAACTATTCAGGTTCCTGACCGAGGTCGGAGTTCCGGTCATATTGGCCATCAATAAAATGGACAAGATAGACAAAAATATGTCCAACCATGTGCTTGATGATATTGTGGAGAGGATCGGCCTGCCTCCACCTTGGAATATGTGGCAGGATGTTGTGGTGCCTGTAACCGCTAAGGGGAACGATCTTAAAGAACTGTCCTCATGCATACGGCAGCGCATGCATCTTGTAAAAAGGGATGATCTGTTCAGATATATACACTGATATCCTTAACATCGTATATCTTCATGTAGCTCATCTTGTAAAGAAGCTTGCTCTCATTTCCTGTGCTATTTTCTTACTGGCCTCTATATCCACTTCAGGTACTTTTACAACGGTCAGCCGCGTACTTATACCCGCAGCAATACACTGCTTGGCAAATGATAGCATGGCTTGATATGATCCGGCAAACATTGGTCTGCACAATCGGTCATATATTTCCTCGTTCTGAGCGTTCAGGCTTATGGAAACAGCATTGAGGCCTGCGTTCCTAAGTTCTTGTACAACATCGGTACCAGGATTTATCAGTGCAGCATGGCCATTGGTATCCAGTCTCACCTTTACTCCCTGTTCATGGAGCCATGATGTGATACTGAGGACCATTGATAATCTGGTGGTAGGTTCACCAAATCCTGTAAAAACTATTTCCTTGTACTTTTTAAGGTCCAATGTAAAGAGGTGTGTGATCATATCTTCAAGCGTGGGTTCCCTGGAAAGCCAGAGATCATATCCATATACACCATCTGCCTTATCTCGTATACAGAAAGTGCATCTTGCACTGCATCTGTTAGTTATGTTCAGATAAAGGTTATTATGTACCTCATAGGCCAGGGTATCATGATGTCCATGTGAAAGGTTCTTTTTAGTGTGCGAAATGTCCTTTGCGGTCCCTATTGTTTCTTCGTCCATTTTATTCTCCCATACACCAGAAGGGATAAAAGCCTGTGCTTTTATTTGAGGATGGTGTGACTTTCAGAAAATACATCTATGCATCCATACCATTCTCCATTTCCACTTCTGATCGGAAATACCATTTACCTTCATGATCATTGAGCTTGTATAATTTATTATAATTTTGTTTATTTTTTTATATATATATATATATATATATATAAATTATTTTTAATATGGGTTTGTCATGTATCATATCCGTAAAAGATGCAAAGTTCCATCAAAGTATGTTCAGTATGCAAGGATGTTGCCTACAAATATTGTATCTTCCATGAACTGATAATACATGAGCTTGTGTTTTAGGGTCCATGTACAAAAAATATATGTCAGCCCATACCCATGTTCAGTTTCTGAAGGGTCTTTTTCACAGGGTCCGGCAACTTGCCGCACTGAATGGCCTTCATTTGTGAGGGTGAAATGGTCTTGATGGCGGCATTCATCATGCTATCCGAAAGCATGAGCTTGTCCATCAATTTACGTATGTATACAGCGGTCTTGATCTCCAGTCCCATCTGTTTCCGCCATATGGTATCATATTCTTCAAGCTTGGTTTTCCCTTGAAGGAAATCAGCAGCAGATTCCCCTGCAAGCTTACCTCCTATCATGGCAGTGGATATGCCCCCTCCATTGGTGGCTATGAGATGACCTGCGGCATCTCCTGCAATGAGTGTGTCTTTTGTGGCAGTGGTCCTAGGTGCCCCTCCTACGGGCACAAGTCCGGAGATGACCGATATAATGGACCCTTTCCTTAACATTTCGCTTGCAATGGGATGCTCGTACATGAACCTGTTAAGATAGTCCCTTGCACACATGTGCTCTGCAAAAAGGGCTTCCCTGATACCTACTCCAATATTAGCTCTATCAGCGCCCTGAGAAATTATCCAGGCGTAGCCACCAGGAACATAGTCTTTCCCAAAATACATCTCTACAGCTTCTTTATCTACATCGACTCCCGCAAGCTCATATTCAAAGGCTGTGCTTATTCCCATGGGGTCCGGCTCTCTTAGCATGCCGTTCGAAGCAGCGACCACTGAATTGGGACCGTCGGCTCCTATGATCACTTTTCCCTGTACTTCATATCTTCCGAAAGCCCCGTCCATTATAATTCTTGTCCTGTTCACTTCCAGCACATTTGTTGCAATTAAAAGATGTGCACCTTCCTTTGTAGCCACTGAGGCCAGATGTTTATCGAACCTGCGCCTGTCAAGCGCATCTCCCTGTACTTCAAAACCTTTGGATGTGCCATTAGGGGCTATGAACCTCTGAAAAGAAGTTGACGCATGTACACAGCTGGCAGGGTATTCTTGAAGTGTGAAGGGCATTTCTGCATTCGGTACAAGTTCCTGAAGTGTCTCTATGTGTGGCAGAAAACCACCACACTGAAGGGGTACACCTATATCTTTTTTCTTGTCAACTAACAGAACGGACATGCCTCTCTGGGCTGCATATGTTGCAGCAGTGGAGCCAGCAGGACCAGCTCCTATCACAATGATATCATAGGTTCTTTCAGGGATCATATACATCTATTGGTTTTGGAATAAATGAGTGGTTCATGATATTTAATCATTGAGCAATGTAGGTCCATTATCTCTAGTTGTTCTCTGTTCGACATCTTAATATGGCACTGAAATAAGATAAATTGGTAGTGAAGATGAATTGCGATGAGAACTGCTGGCTGGTGAATACTGGATATTGTGGGAAGAGAGCAGAGGCTTGCCTGGAACAAGGGGTTATTACAATTAGTATTGAGTTACATCTCATGGATGAACTTGCAGATGAGATCGTTAATCTAAAATATATGGATACAAAAGGTTCAAGTTTTGGTTATTTGCGTGATGAGTACAGAAAAATGGACAGCAAGTTCAGAGCAGAACTTGCCGAAGAGTTCAAAAACATCGGATCGCTTGGAGGCCTCCCCGAAAAATCACAGCAGCAGAAGATGGAAATCCTTACGTCCAAACTGAACTGGTTAAGGGATGAAGCAAGGCTTTTGCGAAAAACCATGAAAGAGTTTGACAGATTTGAAAAACACGAACGTATAAAGGACATTATCAGATCTGGTTTGTGCCATATAGAAGAAGCACGACTCAATAAATGGTCAGAGTCTATCTTTTGCTTTGCCAATGATGTATGCATTGGTGACCTTGTCGTCATGCCTCTCATGGAAAATGGGTTCTTTGCAGTAGGTAGGGTAAGGGGTGGCTATGAATATGTGGAGAATGCCCTTGATCTGCGGCATGTACGAAATGTCATTTGGATAAAAGAAAAGGCACATATACCTCAACTGGTACACTTGATCGATGTTTCCAGGGGGATCGTATCTATATCAGGGGAGCTTAGGACTTCTATAACAGACTTGCTGGACGACCATGAAACATTGAGAACCTAGATCTGCTGAGACTTTCGATCTCAATATGCCGATATCAATAAAGAGTTTGTCACTGGGAACAGATGCTTATCCATTGATAAGTAAGAACGTGCTAAAGGCACAGAAGGATTTACTGAAAAACAGGGGCATTACCAACAAACAGAGATAAAAAGGATAAATGTCGTTTTAAGTTTATATCGATATGAAAAGTAAAGAAATGAGGTTGCTATATGCATCGTTTCCAGAAAGAAATAAGTTCATGCATTGATTGTAAAAAATGCTGGCATGTCTGTCCTGTCAATATTGTCACTGAAGGTAATCGTTTCACTCCACAAGGGAAGATCCGATCCCTTGCTAAAATAATTGCAGGCGAAGAGCTTACACAGGATGAGATGGACAATATCTATCTTTCCACAAGGTGTGGTGCTTGTGATGATGTCTGTCCGGTTAGCATACCAATCATAGATATTATTCAATATGAGCGGGAATTGTTAGCGCAACAAGGTAAAGAACCTGCCAAAACCACAGCGATCTCAAGGAACATTATAGAACGCAATAGTCCAGGAGGCATGGACCCTGCAGCACGCTTTGATTGGGTCACTGACGACCTTGAAATTGCCGAAAGCTCTGATATAGCCTATATGACAGGGTGCTGGATCGCATACAGCCAGCCGGACATAGCCAGGTCCACTATTCGTTTGCTCAACCATGCTGGTATCAAGCCGATGCTTCTTAAAGAAGAGAAATGCTGTGGACTTTTTCTCATAGACAATGGTCACTTGGAAGAGGCTGCAAAGCATGCAAAAAAATTCGTAAACTACATCGAATCCCTTGGAGTGAAAAAAGTTATAGCATCATGCCCAGGTTGTTATCTGGTTATAGGTCAAGAATATCCTAAACTCTACAGAGAGTTGAACTTTGAAGTTGAGCTTTCTCTCAACGTGTTCAAAGATTTGATATATGATGGTACCTTTAGACCAACTAAACTCGATTATACTGTTGCTGTAAGGGACGCCTGTCCCCTTAGAAAATCAAAAAATGTACCTCGGGATATTCTCTTAAGCATGGATGTTACTATAAAGGAACTCTTTGATGGCAAACATATATGCTGCGGAGGTCCTGCTGGCCTTAAGCCCAATTTTCCGGATATAGCAGCTGAGATTGCCATGTTGTCTGTCAATGATCACAAGAAGAATGCTGATATGTTGATCTCTTATTGTCCTTTCTGCATGCATCATATAGGCGGTGTGTGCACTTCAAAGGGAGAGGAATTGAACATGAAGGACGTATCAATGTTGCTGGCGGAAAGCATACTAGGAAAATAAAAAGGAGATGTGTTTCTGAAAGTAGGATCGATCAATTGGATGTGCACAAACAGAGGACATATGCCCTGCAACAAAAGATCTTAAAGTTGAACCTGTTTCAAAAGCCTGTTTGAGCAAACGAATGTTCCCTTAATTTTTTTTCAACACAGCATAAGCATGTAATATATAGCGGCTCTTTGAGAAAACACACTAGGACGTTCATATCTGTTTATCAGTCCTGTATGTTCCGTCCACAACTATGCTCGGACCATTCCATAGTTTTCCTGTAATGATATGTTGTCCATTAGATCAGGCGGATCTTTCTCTTTTCTTTCTTTTACTGTTCTCTGTATTGATCGGCATGTTGCTTTTGATAGCTTTAGACATCAGGTACTGCTTGATATCTACATCATCATATATTGCATCTGCCAGAATTCAAGAAATAGTGTCCTTGGTCTTTCACCGATATGATGGATGATACAGATCGAATCAATTTAAAAAAATACAAAAAATATCACAGTATTTAATATATCAATTATTATCTAAATAACAAATAAACATAGTTATATAGAGGTAAAATATTATCTAATAAATAAGTTACATATGTTTATTTGATATAAATATATGTGAATATGTACTTATATGTAATAAATATATGTAAATATGTACTTATATGTAATAAAAAAATCATTGTGAAGGACATAATGAATAGTACATCTATCAGGTCCTATTTTTCCAGAATGGTATATTAAAAAAGGTGGTAAGTTTGAAAACAAGAATGAAGAATGTTCAGAAAAATGTAGTATCTGGGCTCTTAGCCACAGTATTATGTGTTACGATCTTACTTTTACCAACTGTTTCAGCAGCACCGTTCAGCACTGCGACAACTGGCTCAATGGAAAGTATGATTTACTTGAGCAATACCACAAGCGATGCTGATGGTAATTTTATATTTATGGATATCACTGATGGTGATTATGTGCTCGCATCTGTTATCTACAGTTCTGCTATGGGCGGCATGTGGCTTACTAACGTGACAGAAGTTAGCATTATGAACGGACTGGCAGTTACCGATCTGAACCTTTCGATGAGAAAGAACGATGATATTGATCACGAAGAAATATTATCTGCGTTCCAGACCACAACGATATCAGGAAAAACGACCTCAAAGACAGGAGAGAGCAGAGCAGATGTTGATATTGTTCTTGTACTGGAGGATGGCAGTTTCTATGCCCACTCGACCAGTGATCAATATGGGAATTTTATTTTTACAGGGGTACCTGATGGCAGCTATACGCTCAGGTCAGTGATCTATAGCACTGCAATGAACGGTATGTGGTTGACCAATATAACAAGCCTTACAGTACAGGATGGTCTGGAGGTCACAGATCTCAACCTGTCAATGAGAAAGAACGATGACGTTGATCATGAAGCTATACTTGCTCTGCTGGAAAGTGCCAGCATGCTGGATACAGCAACCATTTCAGGAAAAACAACATCTAAATCAGGTGAGGGCAGAGCTGGTGTGGATTTATTCCTCTTTAGAAAAACTTATGCTGCTTCAGCCAGTGGAACATCAAACGAACCACATCTTAACATAGCTATAATAACAGGATATTCAAGCCACGATGCACAACTTGCCAGTTTCGTCTCAAGGATAAACAGTAATCCAGATCTGAATATAACAGCTAGCTACTATCTTCCAGACAAGCTCAGCGGTAATGAGGACCTTAGTCAGATGGATATCATTTATATCAACATGTTCACAAAAACAGCCTACAGATTGCAGGAGACTGTTGATACTGCAATCGCAAATGGGTGTGTGGTGATCGGGTACAATACATATCTTAATGAGAACATACCTTTCATACCATCACGTTTCAATGACAATGAAGCTGCTTTTAAGTCACATCTTCAGAAATACTGGCTCAATGGAGCATCCAATGATGAGAACTTTGATCAACTTATTTTTTATCTGGCTTCTGAATATTATAACAGGACAGATCTGAATGTACAGGAACCTATTGGGATCCCTGAGAGAGCCATCTATCATCCCTCAATGGCAGACGGATCAATGTTCCTGTTCACTGATAATAGTGATGAATATTTCCAGTGGTATGCTAACAGGACAGATGGTCACTCCTTCGATGCTAATGCACCTACTGTGGGTATTGCATTCTACAAGTCTTACTATCCATTGAACATGGAACCAGTGGAAAAACTTATTGAAGGGTTTGAAGCAAGGGGTATCAATGTGGTCGCATGCTATGGTTCCTCTACTTCTCCAATCGATGGTTTTCTGAACCATAGTGCTGATACTAAGGTGGACGTGGTCATATCGTTCCTCTACCGGGGAAACCATTTTGATATAGATGAACTGAACGTGCCAGTTATCAATGGTGTATTGAACGGTTACATGGATTTGGATGAATGGAAGAGTACTCCCACTCCAATCCCGGTCCAATACATGCTCAGGCTATATGGTCCTGAGACCACAGGGCTCATTGATCCAATAATGATAGCTGCTAAAAAGAACGATACGGTTTCTGATACAGAGGTATATGTCTCAGAAGCTTCTCAGGTAGAGTGGCTGATAGAACGTGCCATGGCACAGGCAAAACTTGCAGAAAAAGATGAATCGGAAAAGAAAGTGGCCATTATCTACTATAATCATGGGGCAGGAAAAGGCAACATTGGTGCTTCATATCTCCAAGTCATTCCAAGTATATGTAATCTGCTCAATGGCATGTATGATGCAGGTTATAATGTGGATACAAATATGATACCCAATGAAACTGAGCTTTTGGAGCTGATAGTACATCAGGGAACTAATATAGGAAGTTGGGCTCCGGGAGAACTTGAAAAGCTTGTAGATAACGGAAAAGTAGAGCTTGTTCCCCAGTCTACCTATGAAACATGGTTCAATGCCTTACCAGAGGATCGCAGGCATGAAGTAATATCTTTCTGGGGAGAAGCACCTGGGAACATAATGGTATACACTGCGAACGATGGGAAAAAGTATATCGTTATTCCAAAGATAGAGATTGGTGAACACATCATCCTTGCGCCGCAGCCTACGAGAGGATGGCTTGAGGATAATGATATACTCTATCATGATACAGAACTGCCACCACACCATCAGTACATAGCATTCTATCTGTGGCTTCAAAATGAATATGAAGTGGATGTCATGGTCAATATGGGCCGACATGGAACTGTTGAATGGTTACCTGGCAAGGATTTCTGTCTGCTTAACGAGGAATGGCCCGCGATCATGGCAGGGAATATACCTGTCATATATCCATATGTAATGGACGGAGTGGGTGAAGGTATGCAGGCCAAGCGCAGAGGAAATGCTATCATTATCGACCACCTGATACCACCTGTGATATCTGCTGGTCTATATGGCAATTATAGCACACTTAGCAGTAAGATCACTGCTTACCATACATCAGTTACCGAATCCGAGTCACTGAAACAAGCTCATTTACAGGAGATCATTGATCTGGTGGTCGATCTGGGAATTGATGAACAGGTAAATATGAGCCTCTCACAGAACACCGAAACTATTGATGCGTTCCTAGATGAGGTCGATGACGTTCTTTCTGATCTTAAAGGACAGTCCATGCCTTATGGTCTGCACATACTTGGGAAAGCGTTGCAAGGAGATAAGCTTGTGAGAATGGTCAACTCTATGTTAGGTAACCATTTTTCTACGCAGGTCTCGATCTACAATACTTCAGAAAACGCGTCTATCGATTTGCTTTCAAAGGTCATACTGGAAAACATGAGCTTCAGTGAAGCTCAGACACAAATACTGGGAACAAGTTCTGCAGACATAGATGTACAGTTAAATACTGCTCTAAACTACACAGAACTGCTCCTAGAATCCGATAACGAGATCCAGCAGATCCTCCGGGCAATGAATGGAGAATATATAAAGGCAAACATTGGAGGAGATCCAGTACTTCGTCCTGAAACACTTCCTTCTGGCAGGAACTTTTATTCCTTTGATGAACAGCTCCTTCCAACAAAACAGGCATGGGAGGAGGGAAAATCCCTTGTTGATCAGTGGCTTTCAAAATACTACACAGAGAATGGATATTATCCAACAAAAGTAAGTTATATACTCTGGGCAGGAGAATCAGCACGTCACGAAGGTATAATGGAGTCCCAGATATTCTACCTTTTGGGGGTTGAACCTGTCTGGGAAAATGCCAATAAAGTCGCAGGTATCCGAGTGATGAACTCATCAGAACTGGGAAGGCCACGTATAGATGTAATAACGCAGATCTCAGGCCTATATAGGGATACCTTCCCAATGAAAGTAAAGCTCATTGATCAGGCGGTCAGGCTTGCATATGAGCAGGATGAACAGGATAATTATGTAAGGGAGAATACGAATGCTTTGCAGCTATCCCTTAACGATAGTATTCTGGATGGAGATATTTCTCTTGACATTGCATTGTTCAGAGTGTTCGGTCCAGCTGACGGGGCCTATGGTACAGGGATGGCTAATGCAGTATCTGCAAGCAACACATGGAATAATAGTACAGAGCTTGCGGAATTGTATATCAGCAGAATGAGCTATGTTTACGGGGAAAATATCTGGGGACAGACGGTAACTGATTATATAGAGCAGCAAACTGGCCACGGTACAAACATAGATAGTTCCCTGCTCTTTGCAAGTAATCTTGAGGGAACTCGGTCAATCTTCCACAGCAGGAGTTCGAACACATACGGTTCGATTGATATTGATGATTTCTATCAGTACATGGGTGGCCTGTACAATGCTATCACATATATCTCTGCTACTTCCCCAGATACTTTTGTGGTAAATCTGCAGGACCTTGATGATCTGAAAATAGAATCCCTTCAAAAGTACATTGCAAATGAACTCTATGCAAGATATTTTAATCCTACTTGGATAAGTGGAATGCAGGAGCATGGTTTTGAGGGAGCAAAGGAAATGGGGAATTTTCTGGAAAACCTCTGGGGATGGGAAGCTTTGAATCCAGAACTTATCAGTGATGATGTATGGAACAAAGTTTACATGACATATGCAGGTAATAATGAACTGAGTGAATGGATCAAGATCAATAATGCATATGAATATCAGTCCATGACTGGCAGGTTACTGGAGACCGCCAGAAAAGGTAACTGGAACCCCTCTGAAGAGACCTTAAATAGCCTGGTGAAGGAATATACTGAAACAGTAGTTGAAAATGGAGTGACCTGCTGTCATCACACATGTGGTAATCCTTTACTGGATGACTTCGTGCAGGGTATAATGTCTGTTCCAGGTGTGGTGGACGAACGAACTGCCATGCAATACAAACAGATCATGGAAGAGGCAACCAATGAACCTGAGAAGGAGATCACTTACAGAAGGAGTGGTAGTAGTGGTTCCAGCAGTTCTAAAAAGCAAAATGCAAATGAGGTCATGGCTATCAATTCGAACCAGACCGTTGAGCTACAGGCTGGCGCAGGTGCAGATCTTAGTCAGCAGGCCTCCAAAACCCCAAAGTCAACTCCGGATAACTATGTTGAAGGCTATGAAATGAAGAAAGAGGTTATAGCTCAACCCGAGAACAGCAATAAATTCTCTGGTTCGGACATAGTAATCTTTTTATTGGTAGCAGGGGCAGTCGGAGCGGTTTTCTTGGGCTTTAGGAGAAAAAGGGACATGTAAGAGCACGATAAGACGCTCTTGGAGGATCCATTATCCTTTATGCAGATATGGACCTTCCTGCTTCTTGCCAGATCAATGCTGGGAAAACCGTGTATACGCAAATGCGGTTATGCATTTGACCGTATGTTCAGAGAATAAGAGATATGTTGCAAGAGACCAGGTAAAAGATATATACCTGTCAGCAACATTCTCTCATTTATGCACCAACTTCTCTCTCTTATGCATAGTTCCAACCACTCTGTGTTCCTCAGTGGTGCCGGTATCTCTACACTGTCAGGTATACCTGATTTCAGGGGCAGCAAGGGCATCTACAAGCAATTCGATGTGGATAAGATATTCGATATCCATTATTTTCGCAAGGATCCTGCATATTTCTATATTCATGGAAGAGAGTTCATCTATAACCTAGAAGAGAGGGAACCTAATATCATCCATAAAATGCTAGCAAAACTGGAAGATGAAGGTATAGTGAAGTCGATAATCACCCAGAACATTGACATGCTGCACCAGAAAGCAGGTTCTAAGCGGGTCATAGAGATCCATGGCTCTCCAGCAAATCATGTCTGTCTGCATTGCAACAAAAAATTTCCTTATGAGCTTATTTCTCCTATTGTACATGGGCCGCAAGTGGTCCCTAAATGCGACGGATGCGGTGGTCTTGTTAAACCGGATATTATCTTCTTTGGAGAAATGCTGGATCAAAATATCCTATCTCAGGCTATCTCCGAAAGCTTAAAAGCCGACCTCATGGTTGTGATCGGCTCATCTTTAGTGGTCCAGCCGGCAGCATCTCTGCCCCTGAACACTATAAAGCATGGCGGCAGACTGGTCATAATCAATAACATGCCTACACCTCTAGACGAGTATGCTTATCTCAGATATCCTGATCTTGAAGATGTGTTCAAGTATCTGAAAAAAAGATTATTGAACAAAGACATTTGATACGATGATCAATGAATACGTATACAAAAATATTCAAATTGACTCGCGATAATTTTTCTGAAGTTATCGGGGAGTGTGCAGAAATTATTAAGAAAGGTGGCACTGTTGCCATCCCTACGGAAACTGTATATGGACTGGCAGCCAATGCACTTGATCCAATAGCTGTTAACAGAATATTCCATGCAAAAGGTCGTCCTGCAGACAATCCACTTATTGTGCATGTAGCATCAATAGAGCAATTAGAGCAGTTGGTTTCAGAGGTCCCTCCTAAAGCTCTATCCCTCATCGAAGCTTTCTGGCCAGGACCACTGACACTTATCCTCAAAAGGACTGGAATTGTACCAGATATCACCACAGGCGGACTGGACACGGTTGCCGTAAGGATGCCTGCTGATATAGTAGCACAGGAACTGATATCCTTATCCGGCAAGCACCTTGCTGCACCCAGTGCTAACATTTCAGGCAGACCAAGCCCAACCACTGCATCTCATGTGCTCCATGACCTGGAAGGAAAGATAGATGCGGTTATAGATGCAGGAAATACGCGTATAGGAGTGGAATCCACAGTTATCGATATGAGCAGAGAAAAGCCTGCTATACTAAGACCTGGCTATATATCCGCAGCCAAAATAGAAGAAATCATAGGAGAAGTGGATATCAACTACAATGAGCACGATACAGGAGCATTGGGCGTTGTGAGATCACCTGGTATGAAATACACTCATTACTCTCCGGCTGCTACCGTGCTGCTTCTGGAGGGACCGCATGATCTTGTATCAAATAAGGTCCGTGAAATGTATGCAGATTTTACATGCCGTGGAGCAAGAGTAGGGTTGCTTGTCACCAGCAACGATCTTTTTTCCCTGACGAACGATGTGGTCTATCTTGGAAGAAAAGATGAACCTGAAGAAGTGGCCAGAAACCTATTTCTTGGTTTGCGCTCATTGGATGAGAGAGGAGTGAACATAATAATTGCAGACGGGTCTTTCACTCACGATGGCGTAGGTGCGGCTGTGATGAACAGGCTAAGAAAAGCCTCAGAAATGATAATCAAACTATAGGTGTATTTATGAAAGAATATAAAAAGGACAAATTAAAGTTAAAACAACGATATATTACAATACTGAAAACAAATAAGCAGCTTACCAGGGTAAACGTCATTATCCTGTCCCTTGGGCTGGCATTATCATATCTGGGAAAAGAAGCTATAGGTACATCGTTACTTTGGACAGGGATCATCATTTTTCTTTATACGCTTGCATCTAACTTTGTAGCCCGCCGTTCACTGGAGGGTTTGAAATGAGGTAATAGGGCAAAAAATAAGCCCATCATATAAAACCAATGCTCTTAAAGAGTCTAGACGCTAGGTCTGCAACTACGAATTTGGCATTATTAACGATGCCTACTGGGTCGATGATAAGCGTTCCATTTGAGCGGCTCTCCTCATAAACAGAAAGTGGATCGGTTGTGTTTATAAGTTTTCTGACCGTAGTTTCATCAGTGGCTATTATTACAGTAGGATCATAGTCCCTTACATCCCCTACCTTTTCAAATTCTGTCACCCTACCGTTTTTAGTGATCAACCATACGTTCAGCTCATTTCCATCGTCCATCAGAATACCTGCCAGGATCTTTTCGTTGCCCAGAACTATTTGTATGGAGCCTGGAAGTTCTTCATAGTACGCATTGTATTCTGTGACAGCTCTATCCAGATCATTAAAAAGTTCTGCACTGGCAGTGCTCATTGTAACAAAAAACAGGATAATTAACATACATAAGGTCTTCTTCATACCAAACCTCTTTTTGTCCTTGGAAAATGAATCTTTCAGTATGTACTATTCTTATTTTTCTTCTATATAACCTTGTTCGTCTTATGATGAACAATTTAGAACCTTTAGATCATGCAGAATATACTGGGTTACAGATTGTTTTTTATATTGTGATATGATTAAAAGTATTGCTGTAAACTATCCTTATCATTTTGTTTTACATGCGCGATTTGAGGTTTTCCAGAATGGGAGAGATAATTGCAAGCGAACCTATGTGGGAATATTTCCACTGGCTTGATGCAAAGCTAAAACAGGAAATCGATATAGCCAACAAAGCCAGAGAAAGAGGAAGGGACCCAAAACCTTTTGTAGAGATACCACTTGCCAAAGACCTGGCTGACCGGGTAGAGAACCTCATCGGTGTCAAAGGTGTAGCTCAGCGTATCAGAGAACTGGAGGCAACCATGTCCCGTGAGGAAGGTGCCCTTGTCCTTGGCAGAGATGTGGCTATGGGTAATGTCGGAAATTTCGATAGCCGGAAAAAAGCCATAGATGCTGCTATTAGGGTATCCATGGCAATGATCACGGAAGGCGTGGTGGCAGCGCCCATTGAAGGTATTGACAGGGTTGACCTGGGGAAGAACGATGATGGTACTGAATATATCCGCATCCTATATGCCGGTCCCATACGCAGTGCAGGTGGCACAGCTCAGGCTCTTTCTGTGCTTGTAGGGGATTATGTGCGCAGAGGAATAGGTATCGATCGTTATAAGCCACGTAAGGAAGAGGTGGAGAGATATGTGGAGGAAATATTGCTTTACAGAAGGGTGGCAAACTTACAGTACACACCTTCTGAATCTGAGATAAAGCTAATAGTAGAGAACTGTCCCATCTGTATAGACGGTGAACCCACAGAAGAAGAGGAAGTAGAAGGTCACAGGAACCTGGAGAGGATAGAGACAAATCGCGTAAGAGGTGGTATGGCCCTTGTACTGGCTGAAGGTCTTGCGCTGAAAGCACCAAAGGTCCTGAAACACGTAAAAAAGCTACAGATAGATGGCTGGGATTGGCTGGAAACGCTCATAGCGGGTGCAAAGGGCAGTGAAGGTGAAGAGGAGCTAAACGCGAGCGTAAAGCCTAAGGATAAATATCTGCGAGATCTTATAGCCGGAAGACCGGTATTCTCCCATCCATCAAGGCCCGGGGGGTTCAGGCTGAGATATGGAAGGTCACGTAATACTTCTTTTGCTGCCGCCGGGATCAATCCTGCCAGCATGGTGATCATGGATGATTTCATTGCTCCGGGCACTCAGCTTAAAGTGGAAAGACCTGGTAAGGCCGCAGGCATGGCTCCAGTGGACTCCATAGAAGGCCCTACAGTAAGGCTAAGGTGTGGTGATGTTGTCAGGGTCGATGATGTAGAAGAAGCCTATAAGGTGCATCCGGAGGTTGAATACATCATCGATATCGGTGAGATCATGATCAATTATGGTGACTTCCTTGAGAACAACCATGTATTGATCCCTTCTTCATATTGCTTTGAATGGTGGATACAGGAATACTCTCTTGCTACCGGTGAAGATGGCTTAGCAAAGCCTGAACTTAAACATCCCTCCCAGGAACTTGCCCTTGAGATATGTAGAAAGCACAGTGTTCCTCTTCATCCGGATTTTACTTATCTGTGGCACGATATAACAACAAATGATTTTATAAGACTGGCAGAGTTCATTGAAGAACACGGGTCTTTGGACGAAAAACACTCCGTATTATCCTTGCCCTGGGAACTGAGTGCCGATACCGGTATCAAGACCCTGCTTGAAAACATGCTTGTATTGCATAAAGTCTCTGATGATACCATAACGGTCTTGCAGCCTCTTCCGCTGCTCAGATGCCTGGGCATAGGTAATAATCTTCAAAGAGATTGGACAGATATTGATGCAGAAAGTGGTCTTGATGCAGTTAACAAGGTCAGTGGACTGCTTGTAAGGGCACGTGCTCCTTCAAGAATAGGAGCACGTATGGGAAGACCCGAAAAATCAGATAGAAGAATGATGTCACCTGCACCTCATGTCCTGTTCCCTATAGGTGATACTGGTGGGAACACCCGCAAACTGGAAGATGCTGCCTGTTACAAAGAATCTTTGAACAGCAAAATCGGGTTCATAAAAGTGGAGATCGGATCAAGGGTCTGTCCTTCATGTGGAACGGAATCATATGAGTTCAGATGTGATTGTGGTAAATTCACGATTCCTAAACTGTTCTGCCCAAGATGTGGTATTTTTGCTAACAGGGAAACATGTCCAAAATGTGGTGTGAACACAACATGTGCCCACATGCAGAGAATTGATTTTAAGAGCATATATCAGCAGGCCTTTGAGAAGTTGGGTGAACGTGGATCGAACATGGATGTCATCAAAGGCGTCAAAAGAATGATGTCACGTAACATGACCCCGGAACCACTTGAAAAAGGCATTTTGCGTGCCAAGCATGAACTGTATACCTTCAAGGATGGAACTGTACGCTATGATATGTCAGATATACCTTTGACACATATAAGAGCAGATGAGCTGGGAGTGTCTGTAGGAAAACTGCTGGAAATCGGTTATTCTGAAGACATCTATGGAAGACCCCTCACCAGAGGGGATCAGGTTTTGTGCCTCAAGGTCCAGGATATTGTTGTTTCATATGACTGCGCCCAATATCTTCTAAGAACTACCAGATATATAGACGACCTATTATCCCGTTATTACCGTATTGAACCTTATTATAATGCTCAAAGCATCGAGGACCTTGTAGGAGTGCTTGTAATAGGCCTTGCACCTCATACATCAGCAGGTGTCTTGGGAAGGCTTGTAGGTTTTACCAGAGCAGCTGTGGGTTATGCTCATCCCTTTTTCCATGCTGCCAAAAGGCGCAACTGCGATGGTGATGAAGATTGTATAATGCTGCTTATGGACGGGCTGATCAATTTCTCAAGAGAGTACCTGCCGGACAGAAGGGGAGGAAAAATGGATGCACCTCTTGTGCTTACCACCCGCCTGGACCCAAGTGAGGTAGATAAGGAGGCTCATAACATAGATGTGTGTGCATATTATCCACTTGAGTTCTATGAAGCTACTCTCAAGTATACAAACCCAAAGGAACTTGAAAGTAAAATGGACCTCGTAAGTGGCCGGTTGGGCACTCCTCTTCAGTATGATAATTTCATGTTCACTCATGATACTTCAGACATAGCGCGAGGACCTCCTGTTAGCGCTTATAAGACCCTTGGCAGCATGGTGGAAAAAATGGATGCTCAGCTTGCCCTGGCTGATAAGATAAGGGCTGTCGATGCTTCCGATGTTGCTGAAAGGGTTCTGGTCTCACACTTCCTGCCGGACCTGTTCGGCAACCTTAGGGCCTTTTCCAGACAGAGCACACGTTGTATCAAATGTGATGAGAAATTCCGCAGACCTCCGCTTACAGGCGTATGCCCTAAATGCGGAGGACGTGTGATATTGACAGTACATGAAGGCTCTGTAAAGAAATATCTGGAAGTATCAAGGAAGGTAGCTGCCGATTACAATGTTTCTTCTTATACCAGACAGCGTATTGAACTTATAGGACTTGATATTAGGTCCCTTTTTGATAATGATAAATCAAAACAGACAGGACTTTCGGAGTTCATGTGATGATCTATTTGATCGGCATGCCAAGGACGTTTATCTGGTTGATCAGCTCAGTGAACTGTTCCAGCTCAAAGGCGATCACTGCTTCCCGGGTCATGCCTATGGACATTTCCCCGTCATAGCTGAGCATATCAGGGCCACGGCGAACGAACCTGTCCACACCGTCCCTGGATAAGGCCGCTTGTGCTTCAGGATCATGTACGAATGCGCGTCCGGGTATAATGACCGTTTCTTTGACATTCTCCAGATCAAGGTCATTAATGTCCTCTATTGTTATAAGGCAACCAATATCCTTGTTTACTGACACTACGTTCACACTGCCTCCCAATTTAACAAAGATATCTGCAAGTCTTGAGGCAGCTACTTTACTAGTTATCAGTGTTGCCTCTTTTCTTATTTTAGGGAGCTGGGCCATAGCTTGCTCATCATTGCGCAGTGCAAAGGGGCAGCCTATGAGCGGGTCTTCAAGGGGGGTGCCTGTGATCCTCATCTTGTATCGTGAAGCAGCTTCCCTTACTATACTTAGGAACTCATGCAGAGTATGTGTCTTCACATCCTGGATTATAGGACTATTTCCCAGGATCAGTCCTTCTTCCCTGCGGTTTGCAAAACGCATGAGTATAGAACCTTTTGCTCCCATCTCCTGCAGGTCTGTAAGTGTGTTCCACAACCTTTCACCATCATTTATACCAGGTATGAGCACAATGGCAGCGTAGACATCACAATGCCTGCTGAAATCCTTCAATACCTGCAGAGCTGCCAGAGGATCAGGGTCATGCATATGATCGGCCCTAAGTTGCGGATCTGTGGAAAAAACGGTAAAGGATACTTCTGTAACACCATGTTCTATAAAGAACTGTGCATCATCAGGAGAGTTAAAGCCTTTGCCGCTGGTATATCCTAAATGGATGGGCTTTCCCAGCTGAGAAAGAACAGACACGAGTTCTCTTAATTGCGGATAGCAACTGATATCTCCCCCGCCACTAATGGTGATCTTTTCTATTTCGTTGGACCTGAACCTGATGCTGTCCGAAAGACCGTGAAGGACAAGTTGCAAGGGCTTAAAACCAGTATATGCTTCTTTGATCCCCCTGGTGCAGTAATCACATCCTTTTTGAAAAGGGAAACAATATTTGCAGCCAAAGGGTGGAGTGTCTTTTACTTTTTTGAAGTAACAATATGTGCAGAACCCATTACAGTCTATGCCCGGACTGCCACCAACATCGGCTACAATTTCCATTCACATCGTGTGATACCACAGGTATTACTTAAATCTTTGTAATGCCCGGTACAATATAAATTACATGTTTATTTGTATAATTAAATAAATATAATCCTTTTAATTGATCATTATGTATGTAAAATATTAGTTCTATGTAGTTCTATGATCTACAAATTATTCGTTTTAGTATATGTTATGTACTATCTGGCAAATCAAATCAAAACAATATATTATTTTTAATATATATCGTTTTCCCTGCAATTGAATGCAGATGGAACATTGATGCAAAAGGTTTAAAACCTAATTAATCGTAATTAGCGGGTAATCCCGATGGAAAGTATCGTATATTTTAGCGATCGTACAGATCTTTTCTTAATGCCTTGTCTGTACATTTTCCATGATGGATCTTAACAAATAGGAGGAAACATACGTGTCTGATAAAATAGACATTCACGACGACAAAGGTAAGCTGCTGGAAAGCGGCGTCGATCTTATGGACATTGCGCCAACAAGGAACGCAGCCATACAGAAAATCGTCAAGGACACCAAGAGGACTGTTGCAGTTAACCTCGCAGGTATCGAAAATGCTCTTGCCAGTGGAAAAATGGGTGGCGCTGGTCGCCGTATCCTTGGCAGAGGACTTAAATACGACATTGTTGCAAACGCCAGTGCCATACAGGAATCTGTTGAAAGATTGATCAGGGTCAAAGAAGACGATGACAGCAATGTGCAGGTACTTGCAGGCGGAAAGCAATTACGCGTACAGGTCCCGTCCGTAAGGACAGCAATAGGTGCAGACTACATATCAGCAAGCACAGTGGGTGCAGCAGCTGTGGTACAGACGATCATCGACATGTACAAGGTAGACATGTTCGACGCACCTATCGTTAAAGGAGCGGTCTGGGGAAGCTACCCACAGACAATGGACATGATGGGCAGCAACGTTGCATCTATCCTCAGTATCCCACAGAACAACGAAGGTCTTGGCTACTCTCTGAGGAACATCACCACTAACCACATTGCAGCCATCACAGGTAAGAAGGCCATGAACGCCGCAGCACTCTCATCCATCTTCGAGCAGGTAAGTATGTACGAGATGGGCAACACTGTTGGTTTGTTCGAGAGGCACCAGCTCCTCGGTCTTGCATACCAGGGTCTGAACGCTAACAATATGGTATATGACATTGTCACCGAGAACAAGAACGGTACTATCGGTACTGTAGTGGCATCAACGGTTGAGAGAGCTATCGAGGACGATGTCATTACAGTTGACAAGAAGGCACCATCCGGATACAACTTCTACAAGGCAAAAGACGTTTCCAAGTGGAACGCATATGCAGCTGCTGGACTGCTTGCCGCTACCATGGTGAACGTTGGTGCAGGAAGAGCAGCACAGAACGTTTCTTCATCTATTCTGTACTTCAACGACATCTTAGAGAAAGAGACAGGACTCCCAGGTTGTGACATGGGAAGGGTTCAGGGTACCGCAGTTGGATTCTCCTTCTTCAGCCACTCGATCTACGGCGGTGGTGGACCAGGTATCTTCAACGGTAACCACGTAGTTACCAGGCACTCCAGAGGATTCGCAATTCCTTGTGTATGTGCAGCATGCTCACTTGACGCAGGTACTCAGATGTTCTCCATAGAAAGAACATCCGCACTTGTGGGCAACGTGTTCGGTTCAATACCAGAGTTCAGAGAACCGGTCAAGGCAGTTGCAGGAGCCCTCTAAAACCATTAATGTCCGATGTCATGATATCAAGGTGATCACAGATGCCAGATACTTCCTCAGACACAATAGAACATCTGCAGCTTGAAATCGTTCCTCAGCGTTTGCTCAAGCCTGAAACAGCCCAAGCCCTTCTCAATGGGATACTGGGACTGGAAGGTGTTATCCGGTTGTTCGTTCATGGTCCCAGGTTGCCCGGCACAGTACCTTATGGCCCGGCAAAGGGAACTGCTATGACACATAATTCCCGCCGTCTTATAGAAATAGAAGGCAACATGGTGGAATTGGTTGTCAGTGTAGGCAGCATCCGTCTGGAAGTGGAAGACGCTGACGTGAAAGAACAGGTGCATGAGATATGCGAGAAGATCCTTCCGTTCCCCTTTGAGTTCAGAGAGGGGAATTTCATGCTTCGAAGGCAGACCGTCTCTGGCTATGCGAGGTTCGGACCTGATCAGAACCCCCTTCTGGTGGGGCTCACTGACCCTAAAGGCAAGCTAAGAGACCAGGTATGCATTCTCAAAAAGGAATGATATTATGTTCGACCGGGAAACGCAAGTTGTTGACTGCAGGCATGGGATGGGCCTTGGAAGAGGCGGTGGCCTCGCTCAGAGAGGCACACTTTCTGAAACAGGAAGGTCCGATGTCATAGCAATTGCAATGAGCCCCGGAAGAAGACATATCACAAAACCTGTATGCGAGCTTACATATGGTATGCGTCGCGAAGGGATACAGGTGAGCGTCCTGGTACTTAATACAGGATCAGGCATACCCGACACCAACATGGGTTCAGGTACCTTCGGTATATCACCCGAAGAAATAGCCCAGATCTCAAGGCATAAACTTGCGGTCATACATACGGGCAATGTCAGGGACCATGTGGTAAAGAAAGTAAGGAACATGCTTGAGCAGGTGAATGTTCCTGCTATTATAGTGTGTCAGATCCCTGTGGATTTCGAGGACCTTGCAATGGCAGGAGTGAAGACAAGGCTTGTGAGGCCAAAAGACAAGGATATTGTGACAAAAGGAAAAGTAATGGAAATTGTGACAGGGGTTACACGAGGCGAATCATGTTCAAGGGAAAAGCTGAACGAGCTCGTGAAAGCCGTGAAAACCACAATGAAATCATTAGATGTTAGGAGTGTATGATTATGGCATATAAACCACAGTATTATCCAGGTGCAACATCTGTTGCAGCAAACAGAAGGAAACACATGTCTGGCGATGTGGAAAAGCTCAGGGAAATCTCCGAGGACGATCTGGTTATGGTTCTCGGCCACCGTCCACCAGGCAGCGACTACCGCAGCACCCATCCTCCACTTGCAGAGATGGGTGAGCCAGAGTGTTCTATCAGACAGACTGTCGAACCAACCCCAGGAGCAAAAGCTGGTGACAGGGTAAGGTACGTGCAGTTCGTAGACTCAATGTATAACGGTACATCTGTACCATACTTCAGGACCTACAATGCGGCCATAAACTTCAGAGGCGTGGACCCTGGTACCCTTTCCGGCCGTCAGGTCATTGAGGCCCGTGAGAGGGACATGGAAGAGGTTGCCAAGTTCCAGATAGAGACCGAGATGTTCGATCCTGCACTTTCAAGCCTGAGAGGTGCAACTGTACATGGTCACTCTCTGAGACTTCCGGAAGATGGCGTAATGTTCGACATGCTGGACAGGGCAAGGCTCGAGAGCGATGGTATCGTAAAGATGCATAAGGACCAGGTAGGCAGACCTATCGACAAGAAGGTAGAACTCGGAAAACCAATGTCTGCAAAGGAAGCAGCAAAGAGGACGACCATCTACCGTGTGGACAATGTTGCGTTCAGGAGCGACACAGAGGTTCTTGAATGGGTTCACAGGGTTTTCGACCAGAGAACAAAATACGGATTCAAACCGGAATAATCGAGGTGACATAAATGGCAACAGACAGAAAGAAGATGTTCGCAAGAGACTTGGAGATCAAGTTCACAAAAGAGCACGGTACCAACAAGATGGAAGGTGGCAAGATCACTGACATGGTTGGTAGGTACTACAGGCTCGGTGTTGACCAGAACCCAAGGAAACTTGAAATGAAGAAGGCAGGTCAGGAATTAGCCAAGAAGAGAGGACTTGTCGGTTATAACCCAATGTTACATTGTGGTGGTATACCACTTGGTCAGAGGGCACTTACCCCATCCTTCGTATCAGGTACTGACATGCTGGTAGAGACCGATGACCTGCACTACGTGAACAATGCAGCAATGCAGCAGATGTGGGATGACATCAGGAGAACCGTGATTGTCGGTATAGACCTGGCACACGAGACCCTTGAGAAGAGACTGGGTATCGAGGTCACACCAGAAACCATCAACTTCTATCTTGAAACCCTCAACCATGCCCTTCCAGGCGGTGCAGTGGTCCAGGAACACATGGTAGAGACCCACCCCGCACTTGTGGATGACTGTTACTGTAAGGTATTTACTGGTGACGATGAACTTGCAGATGAGATCGACAAGCAGTTCCTTATCGATATCAACAAGGAATTCCCGGCAGAACAGGCAGCTCAGATAAAGGCAGCCATCGGAAAGACAACCTGGCAGGCAGCTCATATTCCAACCTTGGTCAGCAGGGTCACAGACGGTGCCCAGACCAGCAGGTGGATGGCCATGCAGGTCGGTATGTCCTTCATTTCTGCATACAGCATGTGTGCCGGTGAGGCAGCGGTCGCTGACCTTTCATATGCAGCAAAGCACGCTGGTGTAATCTCCATGGGTGAGATGCTCCCTGCAAGGCGTGCACGTGGTCCTAACGAGCCAGGAGGTATCTCCTTCGGTCACCTCGCAGATATCATACAGACCAGCCGTGTAGATCCAGAGGATCCGGCACACGTAGCCCTTGAGGTAGTAGGTGCAGGCTGTATGCTCTACGACCAGATATGGCTTGGTTCATACATGTCAGGTGGTGTCGGTTTCACACAGTACGCAACCGCAGCATACACCAACAACATCCTGGATGACAATCTGTACTATGACGTAGACTACATCAACGACAAGTACAACGGTGCAGCCAAGAAGGGCACTGACAACAAGGTAAAGGCAACTCTGGAGGTTGTCAAGGATATCGCCACAGAGTCCACTCTGTATGGTCTTGAGAACTATGAGAAATACCCGACCGCACTTGAGGACCACTTCGGAGGCTCCCAGAGGGCAACCGTGCTTTCCGCAGCAGCTGGTGCCGCAACAGCTCTTGCTACCGGTAATGGGAATGCAGGTCTTTCCGGCTGGTATCTCTGTATGTACTTGCACAAGGAAGCATACGGCCGTCTTGGTTTCTTCGGTTTCGATCTGCAGGACCAGTGTGGTGCAACCAACGTGTTGTCCTATCAGTCCGACGAGGGTCTGCCTGTTGAACTGCGTGGACCAAACTACCCCAACTACGCCATGAACGTAGGTCACCAGGGTGGATACGCTGCAATAGCATCTGCAGCACACGCTGGCCGTGGCGATGCATACGCAGTGAACCCGCTCATCAAGGTCTGTTTCGCAGATAGCCTCCTGCCCTTTGACTTTACCGCACCAAGGAAAGAATTCGGTAGGGGCGCACTGCGCGAGTTCATGCCCGCTGGTGAGAGATCGCTCATCATCCCGGCAAAGTAAACCCAAAGATAAAACAGTGGTAGGCTTTATGCCTACTTTTTTCTCTTTTTCCATTAATACGATCCGTGTTCCAGCGGTTTATTCAGCCAGCTTTCCTAAGTATTATATATCATGCAATTCCTCTCCATATAGTTATAGTATATCTAGGACTACCCGTTTCCATGGAGTGTCACCTATGCAATATAGTCTGGGAATAGATGCCGGCGGAACTTTTACGGATGCTGTCCTCATTCGTGATACGGATGGAGTGATAGTGCAGAAAACAAAGGTAATGACCACATATCCTGACCCTTTGGGCGGGATAAGCAGGGCTATCGATGAGCTGGATAAGGAGTATGTCCGTAATGTTAAATTGGTATCGGTTTCCACCACACTTTCCACTAATACCATCCTTGAGGACACTGGATTTCCTGTGGCCGCCATCCTTGTAGGGGATTATTCGATACCACAAGAAGGGTTCCCTACACCGAATTATATCATGGTGAACGGCGGCCATACAAGTAATGGCGAAGAGGCTGCTCCCCTGGATGAGGAAAAAGTAAGATCGTTCGCTCAGGAAGTAAAGGACAAGGTGGCTGCCTTTGCAGTCTCTGCTTTTTTCAGCAATAGGAATTCAGACCACGAGCTTAGGGTGAAGCACATAATTACAGAACTAACAGGGTTGCCTGTGGTATGTGGTCATGAACTGTCCCAAGATGTGGGAGCATATGACCGCGCGATAACCGCATACCTCAATGCTCAATTACTCCCTATCACACATCAGTTCATACAGTCCATACTTAAAGATATTCGTGCAAGAGGGATCGATGCAAGTCTACTTATGCTTAAATGTGACGGTTCTGTAGTAGGTATGGAAGAAGCACTGGAGCGTCCGATCGAATCTATCTTCTCAGGTCCTGCGGCAAGCCTTGTAGGTGCATCCTTTCTTGCAAAAATTGATACTTGTGCCATGATAGATGTAGGTGGTACCAGTTCTGACGTCGCTCTTATAAAGAATGGGGTGCCTGAGCTCAGTGATCATGGTGCCATTGTAGGGGGCTGGAAGACCATGATCAAAGCTATCCGCATGGAAACCTCAGCCACCGGAGGGGATAGTCATGTGTGGATCAGCGACCGTAAATTCCATGTGGGGCCCCGCAGGGCCATTCCTCTCTGCCGCGCAGCACAGCAGTACCCTGGTTTTCTGAAGCAGTTGCAGGAGAGCAAGAACCCTTCCAAAAAGACCCTTTGTGAGAACGTGCAACCCACAAAATATTTTGTGCGTACTGGGTCCAAACCTATCGACCTTACAAGAGGCGAAGAAGAGATATATGATTATATCTTGCACACTCCAGTATCCTATGTAGATCTATTCCAGAAAATGAAAAAACAGCCAAGTATCTATGCTATAGACAACCTCATCAAAAAGCGTCTGATACAGGCCATCGGTTTTACCCCAACAGATGCGCTCCATGTACTTGGTGAACTGAAGAAATGGGATGTGGAAGCATCTGTTGCAGGTGCAGAAAAGCTGGCAAAAATATTGCATCTGGATAAAGAGGAATTCTGTCGGCAAATTAAAAGCAAGGTTGCAAGGAATATGGCAGCAGCCCTGATATCTTATCTCATAGAAGATATACCTGCCAATATTGTGCAGCGTGTACTTTCTGGTGAGAACTTCACCCGTTTTAAGATCGAAATACCTGTTGTACTACTAGGTGGACCTGTGTGGGCTTTCAAGGAAGAGATGGATAAGCTCATTGATGCGCCTTTCATCGTACCTGAGAACGCAGAAGTGGGCAATGCCGCAGGGGCACTGGTAGGCAAAGGTATAAAGAGAGTGGAGATACTTATCAAGAAACATTTCTCTCCTATTACTGGAGAAGGTGTTTCGAATGAGGAACTCAAAACTGCAAAAGAGGCAATAGAATACTTTGTCTTTACTCCTGAAGGAAGAAAGGTCTTTGGGGACCATGTTGAAGCCATTTCGTTTGCAATCGAGGCTGGCAGAAAAACAGTAATGGACTACATGATCGGTGCAGGGTATTGCAGCAATGAAGTTGAGATCACTGTTACCAGAAAGGACATGGTGATCGCTGAGGGAGAAAAACCCATGGAATCCAAGATCATTGTGGTGGGTGTGGGAATTTCCCGTATAGTGATGAAAAAGAACTGTATCCCTGAATATATGAGTAAAAAGGCGATCAGTTTCAGCAAAGCGATTGACAGGTCATACTCCGGAAGATGATCATCAGTCAAGTGTTTCTATCTTTGCTCCAATGGACTTCATTTCTTCAAAGAAATCCGGATAGGAAATGGATACCGATTCAACAGTATCGATCGTAGTGTTCCCTGCAACCATTCCTGCCAGGGTTAGAGCCATCACTATCCTGTGGTCATGCCATCCATGCAGATCCGCTCCAATGGGCTTCCCGCCTGTGATAGTAAGACTGTCCGGCTCTTCTTTGACCATAATACCCATCTTTGATAGTTCCACTGCCATAGCATGCAGCCGATCTGTTTCCTTATAGCGCACATGCTTAGCATTGCCTATAACTGTCACCCCCTCGGCAACAGCAGCCAGCACAGCCACGGTGGGTACAAGATCAGGAGTAGCTCCGGCATCGAACCTGATACCCTTTAGAGTTTTCTGTTTAACAGTAACAATACCCTTTTCCACATCCCAGTGCACGTCTGCTCCCATTTGCCTAAGCACATCGATGATCTTGGAATCTCCTTGTTTCGAAGGGAAAAGACCACGTACAATGATGTATGAACCCAGCATTGCTGCAGCTGCAAGCAGATAGGAAGCCGAGGAAAAATCTCCAGGAACGATGTAATCTATAAGATCATATTTCTGGTTTGAAGGAACAATGAACCTTATGCCGTTCATTTCATCCACCAGTATCCTTACTCCTGCCTGAGATAATATTTCTATAGTGATATCCACATAAGGCCTGGACTTCATCTGCCCTTTCACGGTGAGGATCGTATCTTCCATAGCAAGCGGACATACCATCAGTAATGCAGAAATGAACTGTGAACTCATGGACCCATCTATCTCGGCGGTAGAGCCTTTGAGCCCCCCCTTTACTACAATAGGGGCACAACCATTGTTCCTTGTGGAGAATACCTCTACATTAAGCTTATTGAGAGCATCAATAAGGGGCTGATTAGGTCTTCCCCTTATGGAACTGTCACCTGTAAGCACAGTCGCGCCATCTGCAAGCGAAGATATAGCGGTCATAAGACGCAGAGTAGTACCCGAGTTCTTCACATCTATTACATCATCAGGTACACAGGGTTTTCCTTTTATACCTGTTATATGAAGGTCACCATTGATAAGCTCGATCTTAGCCCCGAATTTTTCGCAGGCAGCTACAGTTGCCAGAGTATCTGCTGACAGTAAGGGCCTTCTGATGATACATTCATTAGACAGCGCCCCAACGATAATAGCTCGATGAGTATAGCTTTTTGATGTAGGTGCAGCCAACTCACCCTGGACCTTTGAACTATCAATTGAAAATCTCATTTATGCACAACCCCATCTTGTAAAATTTCTGCTCATGGGAACTCTCAGCTTCCCTGGCATTCCGATCACAAGGGTAATACTGCACAATGTGAATTAAGGATTTCGTTAACATCTTATAAAAGATTTAATTAAATACATATATGTGTATACTGTGAATACATTTATACTAAAATGTTGAACAAACATATCAACTTAATGAATTTTGTTATTTACAAACAGTTAGATCCCGAAGGTATCAAGTGGGCTGTAGAGACATGGACCTTGCACAGTCTGCAGAAAAAGATTTAAATATTACTCTTTATCTGAAGTTATTTACATTAGAACAAATATTCAAAGAACAAAAAAGGGTTACACTTTTGAGGTGAAGAGCATTATGCAATATGGTCTTGGAATGGATGTAGGCGGAACATATACTGACGCTGTTATCATTAGAGAGGGTGATGAACAGATAGTAGATTATGCAAAGTCACCCACAACACATCCTGACCTGCTGACTGGCATTCAAAACGTACTTGACTCCCTGAGTACATCCTATCTTGAAAACGTGACAACGGTTTCCATTTCAACCACACTTGTTACTAACACCATTCTTGAAAATAATGTCTCAGAAAAAGCATCCGCCTATAACGTTGCACTTATCATGGTAGGCGATACTGATCTGCCACCAAATTCTTCGATCCCCTATTCCATCACTGTGCAAGGAGGGCATAATGCAAATGGGAATGAAAACTACCCTCTTGAAAAGGACAAAGTCAAAAAATTTGTGATAGACACTAAGGATAAAGTAGATGCTTATGCGGTTTCTGCACATTTCAGCATTAGAAATCCTGATCATGAACTGAAGGTAAAAGAGATCATTGAGGAACTGACAGATTTACCTGTGGTTTGCGGACATGAACTCTCACAATCCTTAGGTTCCTATGAACGGGGTGTAACAGCTTGTCTTAATGCACAATTGGTCCCTATCTCTACCCGGTTCATGAACACAGTGGTTTCAGAGATAAAAAGACGTGGGATCAATGCAAAAATAATGATGCTCAAGTGCGATGGTTCAGTGGTCAGCATCCAGGAGGCTCTCAGGCATCCCATAGAATCCATATTCACTGGTCCTGCTGCCAGTCTTGTCGGTGCATCATACCTTTCAAAAAAAATGAATTGTATAGCCATTGATGTTGGTGGAACCAGCACAGATGTTGCAAAAGTGACTGATGGTATCCCCGAGATCATAGATGAGGGAGCTGTCGTTGGCGGGTGGCAAACTAAAGTAAAAGCTATACGTATGGAAACCTCTGCAATGGGAGGTGATAGCCATATATGGATCAAGAACCAGGAGATCAATATTGGGCCGCGTAGGGCCATTCCTATTTGTGCTGCTAGTGCAAAATGGCCGATCCTCAAAGAAAAATTAAAGAAAAAAAACATCCCATCAAAAATGCAACTCTGCAAAACCATACAGCCAACTATATTTTTTATTCGCACAGATGTCATTCCCGATGGACTGAGTAAAACCGAAGAAGAGTTGTTGAGCCGTATAGATGACGAACCAAGATCGATCAATGAACTATATCCTGATAGCCTGCCCTCTCCCATATTCCTTGACCTTTTAATTGAAAAAAAACTTGTCCAGGCGATCGGGTTCACCCCAACTGATGCATTGCATGTCCTTGGTCATTATACTGAGTGGGATCAAGAGGCTGCAAGAATTGCTGCTGATGTTCTGGGAAAAATGATGCTTTCAGAAAGTACGGTGCTATGCAAAAAAATCAAAAAGATGTTTGCAGAGAATATGGCCTCTTATACTATGGCTTATTTGCTGAAGGGAATTGACAAAGGAGAAATTAAAAGGATAATTGCTAACAAAGATGAATACCTATCCAAGTTCAAGGTTGGAGTAACAGTTGTTCTGCTTGGGGGGCCGGTCAGAGCATATCTGGATGATATGAAAGAGATGATCGAAACAGAGATAATTTTGCCGGAATATGCAGAAGTAGGTAATGCAGTTGGTGCTATAGTAGGCAAAGTCATTAAAAGAGTAGAGATACTCATACGAAAAATCCATGAAGACGACAATGTAACTGTGATGATGTTTTCTCCAAATGGAAGAAAAAGATGTCTAAGCTATATGCATGCTCTTGAAGAAGCAGAGAAGGAAGGCAGACAACTCCTCCTTCAATACCTTAACAACTCTGGCTTTTCTGCCGATGATTTCAAAATTGAATCTATAAGGCAGGATATTAAAATCAATGAGAACGATACATTCCCATTAGAAACAAAAATTGTCTTTATCTGTCAGGAGATAAAGAAAAACGGATCATATGAATAGTATCATAATTAACGATCAACGAACTAAACCGAACAAACCTCATAAAATTTTATATAAATTATCGAATGTTGCTATATACATACACATATATGCATTTGTATATGTGTATATATAATTTAAATTAGTTCGAACATTTTGTTTAGAGGGTCTATACTTCTTTTTTTAGAAAAAGTATAAATAAGATGTCTCTGAAATTTATACATGAATATAATAATGAATCCTGGTGGATCAGTTTTTATGTCTCACATGCTGATATTGTCAAAGAGATGAAGTTCTTTATAGTAGTTAGGTGTAGAACTGGAACAAATAATATAGAACATATTTAAACATTTTATTGCTGTTTGCCTGGAAAACGATGGACTATATGTTAAAGGGATTGAATAATGATTCAATTAAAAAGGATTTATGATCAACCCTCAGAAAATGATGGGGTAAGAATACTGGTAGATAGGCTTTGGCCTAGAGGTCTTAGCAAACAAAAGGCAAAACTTGACCTGTGGCTTAAGGAAGTGGCCCCTAGTGATGATCTGAGGAAATGGTACTCTCACGATCCGAACAAGTGGGAAGAGTTCAAAGAACGTTATTTTAAACAGCTGGATGAAAAAAAAGAATATGTTAATCAGATCATAAAAATTGCAGAAAATAGTGATGTTACCCTTCTTTACTCGGCAAATAATGAAAAATTTAATAATGCGGTTGCTCTGAACGAGTATATTGAACATATAAGGAGCTATCAAGAATGATGGGTGTTGAGGATTTAAGACATGAGCATACTGAAATAGCTCTAATGCTCGATATTTTAGAAAGGATCTGTGAATTACTTGATTCTGGAGAGGAAGTCAAACCTGAACATCTAACGCAGTTACATGACTTTATGGTCGTCTTTGTGGACAAATGCCACCATTCAAAAGAAGAAGAATTCCTATTTCCTACTTTGAAAAATATAAATGGAAATGAAACAAAGAAACTAATAGATGTGCTTATACAGGAGCATGAAGCGGGGCGTAAATATGCACATGCTATAGGTGAAGCCATTTCTGATAAAAAGGGCATGGGCTCTGTTGATCGTTCAAATATTATAAAATATGGCAGGCATTATATCAAACTCCTGGTCCAACATATTGGTAAAGAAAACAATGCTCTCTTCACGATGGCTGAAAAAAAACTTTCAGTAGAACAAGACCAGGAACTATTTGAAGGATTTGAAATCGTGGAAAAGGAAAAGATCGGAATAGGCGAACATGAAAAATTACATGAAATGCTGCATCGGCTGGCCGGTATATATTTACAATGAAAATAACCAAGGTAAAATATATAACAGTTCCTATTGACCTAAATGATATCCAAAATGCCACTCTGTTACACTATCGGGTATGGGAATCGTACTCTTGAAGAGTTCATATCCTTGTTACAGATCAACAAGATCACTCACCTTATAGATATAAGGCGATATCCAAATTCATGGATGGAACATTTTGATAAGGAGCTATTACAGAGAATACTTCCAAAGAACAGGATCTCTTATGTGCACTGTACCGGCGTGGGTGGTATGCGGGAGAGTGCCTACTATGAATACATGGAAACGGAAGAGTTCAATCACAGCTTTTCAAGACTTGTAGATCTCATAATGGAAGTAAACGGCACTGATGGATATCCAGTGTTAATGTGTGCAGAAAAAAGCCCGAAGAACTGTCACCGGCGTTATCTTGCACAACATCTGGAACGATCAGGGATCAAAATTATACATCTGACCGAGCCTGGTCAGACCGACTTCTCGTCTTTCTCCTGATCGTTACATTGCCCTAAGACGAGCTATCCTCTCTTCTGTAGCAGGGTGCGTTCTGAACAGATTGCTGAAGCTGCCTCCCTTAAGAGGATTTATGATAAACATGTGTGCTGTACTGTTGGATGCCTGCACATCTCCCCTTCTTGGGCGATAGAGGGCAGAACCATATTCCAGCTTCTCCAAAGCATTTGCAAGAGCCCAAGGTTTCTTGCAGATCCGTGCTCCTTCTTCATCAGCAGCAAATTCCCTTGATCGGGAAATAGCAAGCTGTATGATAGTAGCCGCTAGAGGGGCCACAATAGCTAATGCCAGAAAACCCAGGATACTGTTCCCTCCTTCATCATCACGCCCTCCGAAACCGCCGAATATGGCCGCCCACTGTACCCAATTGGCTATCATGGATATGGCACCGGCAATGGTAGCTGCGATGGCACTGATTAGCGTGTCCCTGTTCTTCACATGGGCCATTTCATGGGCCAGCACGCCTTCCAGTTCCTCGGTTGTCAGAAGTTCCAGTATGCCCGTGGTGGCAGCGACAGCTGCATGCTTGGGATTCCTTCCTGTTGCAAAGGCATTAGGCATGGATGTATGCATTATATAGACCTTGGGCATAGGCATGTCTGCAAGGGTTGCAAGCTTCTTAACTATGCCATACAACTGCGGATGTTCAGAAGCAGTTACCTCCTGTGCCCTGTACATGCGCAATATTATCTTATCACTATACCAGTAGGTACCAAAGTTCATGATCATAGCGAACGAGAACGCTATGATCATCCCTAAAGACCCTCCAAAATGATTTCCGACCATGACCAGTAAACCGGTCAAAGTTGCCAATAACAAAGTTGTTTTCAGCATGTTTCCCATGTTATATTTACCTCAACAGACCTCATTAGATGAGCTCTCCCAGGTCTTCACGTAGCTTATGTATGTTCGTCTATAAATAGATTAGCTTAATTGCTAAATATAAAAATTAAATGAAAAAAATAAAGCTATTAGATCTCTTCAATAGTAATGTTTCCCTCTTTTTCCATCTCAAGAATAAGAGTTTCCAACTCTTTCATTTCCTGTTCCATGTCCTGTATCTCAGCATCAGTTATGCTAACATTACCTTCAATAAGAATTGCATCAACTGCTGCTGTGTCATTCTCAAGGGATACCAATGATGATGTAAGTTCAGAGCCACTATCCTTTTTATCTGTACACCCTGAAATTGTAAGGGCGCAAACAAATATGAGCATAGCACAAATATGAGCATATTTCATCCATTACTCCTCCAGTGCGCTGTTTTCTTCAAAATCACTCCCAAATTGGGAAACCCAATGTTTACTTTCTTCATCAGTACCTGCCATATATGTGCCTTTTCCTGAAAGTACGGCATTTCCGGTTCCTTCGACCTTCAGATCAAGTTCCTTACCTTCCACCATAACCGTAATCCTGCTACCAGAAATGTTCACTTTGGCTGTAAGATCAAAGTATACCAATGCTCTCTTTTGCTCAGGTGCATGGGCATTATCCAGTTCCAGGAATATCTCAGAACCATTGCCAATGATCTTTATTTTTGCATCACCTGCATGGTCCTTTATAACAAGCTGTGCATTATCTATTGTCATCTCTGCAACCATATCTCCTGAAAGTACAACAGTACCATTGCCTTTAGCCACAAGTGTGCTATCACCATTAAGGGAAACTACCCCCTGTCTGTAGGTTTTAAGTACCTGGGATATTCTGACAAGCACAGAATTTGCATCTTTCAGCTCCTCAGCTGCAGCGGTCCAATATTCACGTGATATGTTATCTCCGTTCTGATATGTCTCTCTTGCACGTTCCCTGTTCTGCTTGGCTTGTCCTATGAGGTTGATGTACTCTTGAAGCAGCTCTTCAAGTTCCACGGTATCCTCACCCTGTTGATGGAGCGTTTCTATCTCCTTAGAAAGACGTTCTGAGAGAGACACAGATTTATTCAGATATATGCCTATCTTCTCATCTACAAAAATTGTCCTTGTCTTATAAGCATCCTTTACTACATCTCTCCATATATCGCGTATATTCCTGGCAGATCTTACAAGCTCCTTGGTTGTAGTGGCATTCTCAACTTTGTCCTTTTCAGCATCAAGTTCAGATATATATCCATCGATTTCAGAGATGACCACATCAGCATCTTCTCTCTGTGATCTATCCACTTTCTCTTTCAGTTCTTCTAAATTAGATATTGCATAATCAATGGTTTCAAGCAAGTATTCTTTTCTGGCGTCAAATAATTCCTTTGAGAAAGCATTGATCTTGCCGCTTTTCATATTAGCATTTGCTTGCTGTAATCTTTCTTTTGCAGCAAAGTAGCTATCTTTGTCCCCACGCAGCTTTACAATAGCTTCCTTTTTGCCTTTTTCATCGCTATCGCTTACAGATACACGGTCCTGCTCCTTACCCTGGCCCTTTGCCCCATCATGTTCTCCCTTTATGACGTTGTCATTGTCTTCTCCGGAGACTACAAAGACACCTGTTAAGATAACGCTCATTATCATCAGTACAATAATAACATAAGTAAATAATTTCATAGTCTTCGTTTTTATCTCCCCTTATCCCCTTATAGATGTATTTATTGATGACCGCTTTTAATGATTTGGTTTTTCTGTAAAAATCTACTTATCTATTTATATAGAGATCCCTACAAAACCAACAAAATTATTTTTCAAATATATTTTCAAATATAATTATAATTTATGGTCCACTGTTGCAACATTCCCATAGTTGTGTTCATGCTTGTAGGCTTTTGGTTCATATGCACCGGTGTTCATACATTCTTTATCGCATACCCTATAACAGTAGCGGTCACCAGTGCAACTCTCTTTATCCATCATTTTTTGTCCATTTCCTCCCTCTCCTGCTTTTGCAGATACTGCTCCGATCACCAAACTTACGATCAGGAGCGCAAAGAAAGCATATACAACATATCTTATACTTTTCATACAAATCACTTCTTTATTTTTGGCCCGGATATTTTTCGTTTGGTCCTATATTGACAGATTCAAATAAATACATACTTTACTTTAATGCTTCTTTCCTTTGATATGAAAAATATTCTAAGGACCAATCTGCTTTATTTTACTTGACGAAACTTCATAAAGGCAAAGCTAGCAGGCAATGGAAAAGATTTACATATCATGCGGTTAATATAAAAATGTGCTTTCCAAAAAGAACAGAACTATGTATTTACAATTATGGACTTGTATGGTTTTATGTCTTTTTATTTTTCCAGTTACCGGAGCTGCAGATGTGGCTACCGTACATGGCGCAGTATACGACTGGGAGACATTTAAACTGCTGGAGAATACAATTGTTGAAGTGAACTCCACGCCTCCACAGTCACAGTTAGCTAAATATGGTCTCTACTCCTTTGATCTGCCTATAGGCATCTACCTACTCAAAGCAAGTTATTATAAGAACGGGGAACTGGTATCATACAGAGAAGAAACGCTCAACATTACAGATAATGGAGACTATCTGCTAGATATATTGCTTTTGCCAGCTTATCCCAAGGGCAATTTGAACCAAAGCGACCTTCCAGAGATCCCGACACTGATAAAAGAAGAGGACCTTATCCAGGATGAAAATTATAAAAGCACTATTTTTTTAATCGTGTCAGGCTCATTGCTCATTGCAGGTGCAATTGTATTTTTAATACTGAAAAAGAAACAAAGTTCCCATAGCGCACATCTGGAAACCAGTTTATATGTAACTGACCACTCAGGTCCAGAGAATGCAATCGATGATGAAGTATCACTGCCTCAGGACCTTCAGCAGGTAATCGATATAATAAAGGCTGATGGTGGAAAGATCACTCAAAGAGACCTTCGCAGGAAATTGAGCTATTCAGAGGCAAAAGTGAGTCTTATGGTCTCAGATCTTGAGAACAGGGGTATCATCGAGAAAATTAAAAAGGGCAGAGGGAACATCATAGTGCTTAAACAAAGGAATCACCAAAATATATAATAGTGTTCAGTGCCTATGCTTTCCAATGTACACATCATCATTTCAAATACAACGAGGCGGCACATGCGAGTTTCTATGGACATAGAATTAAAGGATGCTCCTGGACAACTGGTGTATGCATTAAAACCAATATCTGAGTTCAAGGGTAACCTTGTCTCTGTGGTGCATCATCATGAGAAAAGGACTCCTCGTGGCACTATTCCTGTACAAGTGGTATTCGAGACCGAGTCATTGAGCATATCTACTCTTATAAAGAAACTGGAAGAGCTTGGTGTGGGGGTCATCCGGGTCAACGAGGAAAAATATCTCGAAAGAGGGACTGTTGTGCTTATAGGTCATATAGTGCACACGGACCTGGAAGACACGATCGATACCATTGATAAAACTGGATATGCAGAAGTAGTTGAGCTGCACCTTTCTATGCCCAGCATAAATAAATCATCATCTGCATCTTTCAAACTTGATGCAGTGGGAAAGAAGGAATTGAGGGATGCCATATCATTGCTCAGGTCAATCGCTAATAAAAAGGACCTTGTGTTGATAGAGCCCATTGAAAGCGAGATCCTGTGAGGTTATGATATGAAAAGAATAAAGGCATCTATCATTGGTTTCGGTTCAGTTGGCCAGGGAGTGGCAAGAGTGTTGCTCTGTAAGAAAGAGGAACTCAGTTCCATGGGTCTTGACATCACGGTTGTAGCTGTTGTAGATTCCAAGGCCGCCGTAATTGACCAGGAAGGTGTGGACCTTGCCATGGTCCTTGAGCGTAAGGGATCAGAAGGTATCGTAGGTGATGAACGCATTACAGGCCATGATGTTATCCGTAATATAGAACATGATCTGGTCATAGAGACAACTCCTACTAATATCGATACAGGTGGTGTGGGGCTGAAAAACATGCTTACTGCCTTCAGTAAAAAAAGGCATGTGGTAACATCCAATAAAGGACCACTTGCTTTAAAGTACAGGGAGCTGGCAGCACTGGCAGAAAGATCAGGTTGTGCCTTCAGGTTCGAGGCCACCGTGGGTGGTGCAATGCCCCTGCTCAGTCTTATAAGAGATACTCTGACAGGTAACGACATAATCAGCATAGAAGGCATATTCAATGGTACCTGCAACTATATTCTTACTCGTATGATGGAAGAACATGCAACCTACGAGCTCATGCTTGCAGAAGCCCAGGAGCTGGGTATAGCTGAAAAGGACCCTACCTATGATGTAGAAGGTATAGATGCAGCATGCAAGCTTGTGATCCTTGCAAATGCCATTTTTGGCATGAACGCCACATACAAGGATGTGCATGTTACAGGCATCTCCCGCATTACTCCCGAAGCCCTGATGCTGGCTGAAGCTGATAATTATGTAATAAAGTTAATTGGAGAGGTCAGCAAGAACAGGATCCAAGTAGCTCCACGGCTAGTGCCTATAGACCATCCGCTGGCTGTTGGGGGAACTCTGAATGTAGCTTCCCTGCAAACCGATCTTGCCGGACCTGTTGTAGTTGTTGGCAGAGGTGCAGGGTCCATCGAGACAGCAAGCGCCATTCTGAGCGATATCATTTCCATATATAAGGATTAAGCAAGCTGATCGCAATGACAAGCTTCAGGGAATTCTGCAGGATATGTAAGATCATAGAAGAGACAACCGGATCTCTGGATATGACAGGCTTTGTCTCGGAGCTGTTCTCTCTTGTGACCAGTGAAGAGTTGCCGATAGTTACTCATTTTGTCATGGGTGAGATATTCCCTGCATGGAGCGATGAAGAAGTAGGCCTGGGACCTGGCCTACTTCTCAATGCGCTTTCAAGGTCCTCAGGCCTGCCGCTCAAGGAAATAGAGAAGATAGTACGGGAAACAGGAGATGTCGGTAAGACAGCTGTGAAAGCTCTGGGGAAAGCATCCAAGGAACAGGTCACATTTTCTTCTTTTTTAGACTCCTCTGTGGAACTGAGCATCATAGAGGTCTTTGAAAGGTTCAGGAATATAGCTCATGCAACAGGTAAAGGGTCCCAAACATCTAGGATCAAGCATCTGCAATATCTTTTTAGCTCGGCATCCGCTGAAGAGGTTGGCTATATTGCCAGGCTTGCCATAGAGGATATGAGGATAGGTGTGGGGGAAGGCATTGTCAGAGATGCTATAGCCAAGGCTTTTAATGTGCCGGTGGCATCTGTCGAAAGAGGCTACATGCTCACCAATGATATGGGACTTGTGGCGGTCACCGCAAAGGAGGGAGGAAATGAAGCTCTTTCGGACCTTGGATTGCAAATAGGCAGACCAATAAAACTAATGCTTGCTCAGGTAACACCTGATATCGAAACAGCCATCAAGGATTTGGGTGTTGTTGCAGCAGAATGGAAATTCGATGGTGCAAGGGTACAGATACATAAAAAAAATGATGATATCTCTCTCTATTCCCGCCGTCTTGAGAACATCACTGGTTCACTTCCTGACATCGTGTCTGCTGTTAAGAAGGCCATTAAAGCTGATTCTGCAATACTTGATGGTGAGGTGGTTGCAATCGGTGAAGATGGAAGACCGAGACCATTCCAGGAGATCCTTAAACGTTTCAGACGTAAATACAATGTACAGGATAAAGTACGTCATATTCCACTCACCCTTAACCTTTTTGATATCATGTACCTCAATGATGAGAGCCTGATAGAACTTCCGCTACAAGAGCGACGAAAGTTTCTGGTTGCTTCTATAGAGAACAATGATCTTGTACGTGTGGATGAACAGCTGATCACATCAGACTCCTTGCAGATAAATAATATGTATGAACAAGCACTACAGGCAGGTCATGAAGGGATCATGATAAAGAACCCCGGATCGCCATACTCACCAGGCAAACGAGGAAAGAACTGGCTTAAGAAGAAACCAATCATGGAAACCCTGGACCTTGTGGTAATAGGAGCTGAATGGGGTTATGGCAGAAGGACAAGTTTCCTTGGTTCTTATGCATTGGCTTGCTATGATCCTGAAACAGGCAGATTTCTTTCTGTAGGTAAAGTAGCTACCGGAATATCAGATGAGCAACTGGCAGAACTTACAGAACTTTTCAGGGAACATATTATCTCTGAATCAGGGATCAGCGTTGAGATCAGACCACATATATTGTTTGAAGTGGCTTTTGAGGAGATACAGAAGAGCATAAACTATGGATCAGGATATGCATTACGTTTTCCCCGGCTTGTACGTATAAGGGATGATAAATCATTGGAAGAGGTCGACACACTGGAGCGTCTTGAGGATATGTACAGGACCCAGCGTAAATAAAGAGTTCCTAAGGTCGATCATATCTTTTCCTCTTTCAAAAAGTATTATACCTATTAGGCCATAACTCGCCACCATATGAAAAATAAGTTGCTTGTAATTCCATTGCTGACAATTGTTCTAATACTTTCAGGCTGTACGGATGAAGAGATAGTACACCATACTGAAAACAATATATCTGCTGAAAATATAAAATATATAGAGGTCTATATTGATGATTATGCCTTTCATCCCCAATCACTGACCATTTCCAGGGGAGATACAGTAAGGTGGACTAATAACGATTCTGTGGCATATATTGTTAAAAGCAGTTCGTTTCAGTCTCCCACGCTGACCAAGGGTATGACCTTTACCTACACTTTCAATGAAAGGAGAACATACAATTACTATCTTGCTACACACCCATATACAAGAAGTGGGACAATAGTGGTGGAATAAGACTATAGAAGCACATCCTCAAGACCAGAAGAGAGCACTATTTCTATAGTTTTTTCTATTTCCTGTACTGTAAGACGCCTGTTCATTTCAGGATATTTGTAAGCAATATAGTGTGGAGTATACTGGAACATCGGATTGAAACGGACATGAGGGATATGTTCTTCTATCCACTTCACTACAGGCTGTGTACAGCAGTCCACATGTCCTGGTAAGACCAGATGGCGCAGAAGTATCTCGGCATCTACGTATGCTCGGGCAAGGTTTTCAGTAACAATTTTGCTATAATTGTTAACTTTTGAATATTTTTCTGCACACTCATCGTTACCGTATCTGAGATCTGCAAGATACACATCCACAACGCCTTCGAGCAGTTCTCCCATTTCCTTTGAATGGTACATGTTAGAGTTCCAGATCACGGGCACATTAACTGACAAGTTACTGATAGTTCTTAATATCACATGTGGATGCGGAGTAGGAGTGACGAAATTTATATTCCTTGATCCCTGCATACGACGCTTTTCTATCAATTTAGCAAGTTCTATAGGATCAGCGATCTTACCTGTTTCAGGATGAGTAGCTATATCCCAATTCTGGCAATAGATGCATGAAAAAACACAACCTGTAAAGAATATTGTGTGTGAAGGCACAAGTTCGGGTTCTTCTCCTGTGTGTAGGAACTCAGATGCATATCCTGAAACTGCCCCTACCCTGCAGTGCCCTTTTTGGTTCTCCTTTCTGTTAACACCACATCTGCGTTCGCAGAAGTGACAATCTTCCAGCATCTTTTTTACGATTGCAACTTTCAGGTCGAGAAGAGAAGACCTTGGCATACTGAGACAAGGGTCATATCCATTAGCATCGATCGATGCCAGCAGCTTTCTATAATCCTGCATCTTTACTTGATGTATGCCCCATAGCTCCTCCAGAGAAGCTGTTTTTTCAAAGGACACGGGAACTAAACGGCATATATTGTATCTTGGAGGTAATTCATTCTTTTCTACTTGCTGATACCTGCGCAGGAAAACAGGTCCTTTCATATAGTTCACTTGTGCGGTAAGAGTTGAATAACTTGTGGTCCTATATGATATGGATCTCAGGTGGAGATAACAATGGTAGAAATAGACCATGTTGCACAGAAGCTTGACCCCAAACTTTACATTCTTTCCATATCCAAGTTCTTCAAAGACCTTGGTACAGGTATACTTGCTTTCCTGATACCTCTTTATATAGTACAGACCCACAGTATCTTTGCCCCTGAGATCCCCAATATTGTAAAAGCAGGCATTGTCACCACGGTCTTTGGTCTTTTCAATGCTTTTTCCCAACCAATTTCAGGCAGGTTGTCAGACAGATTAGACAAGAGGAAGTTTTTTGTCATATTCGGACTTACCGGCTTCATGGTGGCTTCTGTGCTTTATTCCTATGTTTCTGTATTTGAGCATATAGTGATTCTGAGGGCTGTACAGGGTATAACAGTGGGTGCAACAGTACCAGCCATTATAGCAATGGTGACCCATTTTTCCACACCCGGTAACAGAGGCAGGGCCATTGGTATATATTCAAGCATGAGAGGGTTCGGTTATGGTATAGGTGCCATGGTGGGTGGTATGGTAGCTACATATTATGGGTTTAATGCAGGGTTTTATTTATGTGCTCTCCTGGGCTTGATAAGTTTGCTGCTTGTGCAGTTCTTCGTGGGTGAGACATATGACAGACATGAAAAACAAGTAGATGTGAAAAATGGTGGATCATTACAGTTTCATGCTCTCGCCTTTGCAATGTTCATGATGATGGTCGGAATTATGATAATATTCGCTTTTCTTCCTGAATACGAGGTCCGGCTGCAAGCCTCGGAGCTTTCTCTTAGCATAGCAGTGTCCGCATATGTTATATCCAGGGTGATATTGCAAACACCCCTGGGTATATTATCGGACAAGTATGGGCATAAAAGGCTGATAGTATATGGTTTACTGCTCAATATACCTGTAGTGCTTGGATTAGGTTATGTTACAAGGGTGGAGGAACTCATTGTGCTGCGCGCATTGCAGGGACTTTGCATGGCTTCAGTGGAAACTCCGGTCATGGCACTTGCTGTAGATCTTGCAGGTAGTACGTCAGTGAGCGCGCGGGTAAGTTCCATTACCAGTGCACAGGCAGTAGGTACAGCTTTTGGTCCTTTGATAGGGGGTCTTCTTGGAGGATATGTCTCTTTTATAATGCCATTCTATGCCTGTGCAGCTCTGATGACAATCTCACTGTTAATAGTTGTGTACATGATCAGAGAACCCAGGCTTGCAGGCAATATCAACCAAGGTCCGTAAAGGTCATGATGAACGTTGTCCCTGCACATCTATCGATCTTCAGCTTTCCTTTCAGTTGTTCTATCAGGGCAATGATCAGTTGCAGTCCCAAAGAACTTGTATTGAATACATCCACATCTTCTGGAATCCCACTCCCATTGTCGCTGATAGTAAGCACAAGTGAGCCATCACAGCTCTTAAGGGACAAGCTGACCAAACCATCCCTACCTGAATCAAAGGCATGTTTCAGAGAATTTGTAATAAGCTCGTTTACTATAAGACCCAGTGGTACGATCTTATCTATGTCCAGATATATCTCATCTACATCGATCTCAAGGTTTACTTTTTTTGTATCTGTTCGGTAAAAGCATAGTAAGTAATTCGCCAGATTTTTTATATAATCTGCAACATCTATATTCTTCAGGTTCTTTGACATATAGAGTTTCTCATGAGCTATGGCCATGGAACGTATCCTGTTCTGGCTTTCCGCAAAGGCCAATATGACATCTCTGTTCTGAAACTTTCTTGATTGCAGACTTAAAAGGCTTGCGATCACCTGAAGATTGTTCTTGACCCTGTGATGTATCTCCTTAAGCAGTACATCCTTCTTATAAGCCTCCTCTGCCAATTTTCTTTCACTTATGTCCCTTGCAACGGTCAGAATTGCTTTTTTACCCTTATAATCTATGATCCTGCTAATTATTTCCATGGGAATGTGTTTACCAGCATTGGTCAAGTAGATAGTTTCATATATTGTCTTTCCTTTCTTTTTGAGCTCCTGGAATCTTTCAGGTAACAATGCAGTATATTCCGGTGCATTGAAATCCCGGGGGGACATGTCCAGCAATTCAACTCTGCTGTATCCTAACATCTCAGAAGCAATATGGTTTACTTCCTTGATCTTGTCTTCCATATAATCATAGATGTAGATGACATCATTGGCATTCATGAACAATGTCCTGAATTTCTCTTCGCTTTCCATGAGTGCCCTTTCAGTTTCTTTTAAATGGGATATATCAAGAAAGCTTTCCACTATGCATTGTCTTCCATCCAGTTCAATGTGAACTGCATTTTTTAGAATAGGGACCCTTTCACCCTTTGCTGTAACAAGGAGCCTTTCAGAGAAATCCATTATCTGCTTCTGATCAGTGAGGGGACATTTTCCCTTCTCTGCAGCACACATGAAATCATGGCAGGTCTTGCCTATGATATCTACTTTCTCTCCTCCAATAAGCTGGACAGCCATAGGGTTAGCATCAACTATAGTGTGTGATCCAGCGTCAATTATTATTACACCGGTCTGGACAGCTTCCAATATGGTCTTCATTCTTTTTTGGCTTTTACTGATCTCAGATTCTATTTGCTGCTTTAGGATCGCAGCACCTATGGTATCAGCGGCTATCCAGAGGGCATCCATTTCCACTAGTGACCATTCTCTTTCATGTTCACAATCATCAAAGCCAATGAACCCCCACCATTCCCTTCCAATATATATTGGCACGGCAGCAAGGGAAACAATTCCCTGATCGCTCAGCGCTCGCCGTTCCTCATCAGGGAAATTTTTTATAAGGCCAGAGATATGATATCTTCGTCTCATCGTTTTCTCCCAGCGGGGTGCCATTAAATGGTAGGGTAATTTTTGTAATAATGGATTGTTTATCTGAGGAGCAATACCTCTGGCAACCCACTCGTATTTGTGAGACATTAGAAGATTACAGTCATCCTCGGTCTCGTTCTGAAAAATATATACTCTGCTGACATTAGTAGCCCTTCCAAGTTGTTCCAGTATTTCTTTAAAATTCTCTGAAGATACACCAATTTGCAGGAATTTGCTTGCAGTAATACTTACAGCTTCAAGAATGCGAATAACCTGTTCTTTTTCCATGTGTTCTGTGATGTCTTTCAGAATACCTGATATACCTATAAAGGCACTATTTGCATCTTCCTGTCTTGAGCATCTGCATTCGAACCAGAAGAGCTTTCCATTTTTATCTCTGAGCCGCATGGTCATAGTAGCCATTCCTTCAGACGTCTGAAGCCTAAGGTATTCTCTGGATGCATGATCCCTGTCTTCAGGAATAAAAAGTTCAAATATGTTGGTGGAAAGAAGTTCTTCTTCCTTGAAACCATATTTTTGTATATGGTGACTTACATATGTTATTGCACCATTTTTATCCGTTTCGAAGATCATATCCATAGAATTCTCAAAAAGAACATAGGACCTACTGGTGTAAAGAGAACTATCAGCTATCGGTAGTTTTTTTTCTGTAATATCCCTGCCAATTAAGAATACACATAAAATCTCTCCATCAGAACCTTTTTCAGGAATCAGACACCATAACCACTTCCGATGTGTAAAACCAATTGGGAAATCCATCAGGATCTCATGTTCAGTATCCTTTCCCGTAAGAAATGCTTTTTGTATCTGTTCTTCAAGGAATGTACAAGCATGGATCGGAATACCTGTTTCTTTCAATGTTTTATCGACAAGATCATGTGCCTGCATCCCAGTGGCTTTTTCCATTGCCCGATTAATATACAGGCATTTTATTTGCTCATCGAACGCACCTATTAAATCACAGGAATTATCTACAACTGTACGAAAATCCATTGGGATCATATCCATGCTATCAAATCATATTATACACTGATGGGCAAAGGAAGTAATAATATTTTAATTTGAAGCAGTTTTTTACAATGCTCCTATGGTGGTAGGGCCCAGGAATTATTTAATCCTCGAAAAAGAAGATAAATGCCCAATCTTTTACAAATCTCTGCTGGATCAGCCAACAACGCTCATATCCGCTATCCGAAGTGATGGTGTAACTGTTCCCCCCACTTGCCTTCGATCTTTACCCGCACCATTTATATTCCTGAGAATATCGAATACATTTCCTGATAGCATAAGTGATTTGATAGGTCTTGCAAGTGTTCCTTTTTCAATGGTGAAGGCATTTCTTGCTTCTACTGAGAAATCACCAGAAATATAATTAGCTGTATGTGCTCCTATAACGGTATTAATATAGATACCCTTATCTGTATCTTCTATCACATTGCTCTTTTCATATCCTATTATAAAATTACGGATCCCTACAGAAGGAGGGGAAGAATAGGACTGTCTGGAAGCATTGCCTGTACTGTTTATACCTTCCTTGCCTGCTGTATAGTTGTCATAGAGATAGGATTTAAAAATACCTTTTTCTATAATAGGAGTTGTCTGGGAAGGAACACCTTCATCGTCTGCCATGGCTGTCTCGATGCCTCCTTCAAGTAATCCATCATCAATTATGGAGAGTTTCTCGCTGGCGATCATTTCACCCGTACGACCTATCAGGCTGGATCGGCCTTTCTGGACGTTATCTGCATCAATGGCAAAGGAAAAGATGCCTGTCAGAAGGTCTGTAACTGCAAACGGATGCAGCACAACCTCTGTACGATGTGGTTCGATGGAAATACCTTGTCTTGACATGGATGCAAGCTCAGAAGCAGCTTTTCCCAAATTGAAGAAATCAATGTCCATTTTTCTGGACATATCGTATTCATAGGCAGTTGTTGGTTCTTCCTGACCAGTTATAACATCTACGAACCCACTTATTGCAGTCCCTTTATCCTCTACCTCTATTCCATTGCTATTTAGTATCAAACGGCGGCTTGCCACACGGGAAAAGGATCCTGCAGTCACAAGCACATCTGGTAAGGATGATGCTCCTTCCAGCATGTTGGTAGACAGCTCTATACATTCGTCAAGCTCCATATCTTTGATATGGGGATCGAACGTACCTTTGATCTCAGGGTATTTGCCGTCTGTAGGGAAAGACCGCCATGCTGGGTCCCTGCCTCTGATCCTGGCCGAGGAAACTGCGGTCCTCGCAGCTTCTTCCATCTTCATAACAACATTGGTGCTTGCAAACCCAACAGCACCGTTAACAACTGCACGAATCCCCATCCCCTGATTTATGTTCTCTTTAGAACCTTCGATCAGGCCTTTGCGGATATCTATGCTGGTCACTTCGCTTTTGACCATATAGACTTCAGCCTCATCGGCACCAGCCCTCAGAGCAGCACTTAAGGCTTTTCTTGAAATGTCATACATTCAGGTACCTCCAACAACGGCCTTCGAGATACAAATATGAGGTGACCCATCGCTCACAGGTACCAATTGTCCACCTTTCCCACATCTTCCGGAGTTCATTTTCAGGTCATTGCCCACATGTGTTACATTATTGAGGATCTCAAGTGTCTTTCCGGAAAGGGATACATCTCTCATGAGGGTAGTGATCTCACCATTTTCTATGAGATATGCCTTTTCTGCATTGAACTGGAATATACCTTCACCAGTATTGACCTGCCCGCCCCTGGAACCAATAAGGTACATACCTTCACCAATCTCTTCAAGCATCTCATCAAACGTGGAATTGCCGTTATCAAGGTATGTATTGCTCATGCGTACTATGGGCATGGAATACCCCTGACATCTGCTGTGTCCTGGGTCACCTCCAAGCTTTGCTGAAGTTTCTCTGGAATGCAGGTAAGAACTTAGTATGCCATCTTTTATAATGGTCGTTCTCTGTGATTGTGTTCCTTCATCATCAAATGGGAAGTAACCATATTCATGGAGCGTAGGATCATCCACTATGGTGATAAGGGGTGAAGCTATCTGCTTTCCAATCATTTTATCAAGAATGGAACTCCCCTCAAGTACAAGATCGGCTTCTGATGCATGTCCTACAGCCTCATGTACGAACACTCCTGCCAGCTCCTGATCAAGTATCACCGGCATGTTACCTCCCTTTGCGGGCTTGGCATGTATGAGCTGAAGTGCCTCATTAGCTGCATTTGCTGCAAGCTCAAGAGCATCATTTTCATCGAATATCTCATATCCTTTGACACCGAACTTGCTTTCTCTTCCTGCCTGATAGATACCATTTTCTGAAGCCACTGCACTGACCACAAATCCTGACCTTATAAGCTCGTACTCACAATCTATACCGTCAATATTGGTATAACATATCTTGACCTCTGCTTCAGAGTAGGCGGTGCTTGTACTGCTGATCCCATCAAGCTTTGCTCGTTTGTTCATTTCCTTGAGAAGTTCCACTTTTTCTTCAATGGATATATCCCGCGGATCAATTTTTACACTAGGAAGGTCTTTCAATACTGGCTTTTCCACTGGGGCTAGTTCCACTTTTTCCTTGGGATTTCGGGAATGCATGCTTATGGCAAGTTCAGAAGCAGCATTAAGAGCTTTCTTCTCATTAAAATAACCATCAGCTGAGGTAAAACCCCATGAACCCCCGCACAAAGCACGTATACCCCCACCCCGTGTATAGTTCACAGATATCTCTTCAACATTTCCATTATCAATAATAATGGACGTAGTAGTGGCATCCACCACCCTTACGTCGTAAAAGTCAACATTTTTCATGTGGGTCATATTAAAACCAACATCCTCTTATGTGGGAACCACTTCAGGAATATCAAGATTGAGCTTAAGGTTCGTCAGTTTCGAAAGCTTCTCTACTATTCTCTTTTTATCGACTCCAACTAGACTGTGCTCCATAACTTCTATAATGTTCGTTACTGGCACTATCTCTATCTTACCTTTAAAGGCTTCTTCTATAAGCACATCATCCTCATTGGATTTTGGGATAATTACTTTCTTTATACCTGCTAGGGCTGCAGCCTCTATCTTGTAGGTGGAACCTCCGATGGGCAATACATCCCCTCTTACTGAGAGGGACCCTGTCATTGCAACAGACTGGTCCACAGGTATGTTCTCAAGTGCTGAGATCACAGCAGTGGCTATAGATATGGATGCACTGTCACCCTCTACACCTTCATATGTTCCTATGAACTGTATGTGGATATCATGGTTTGCAGTATCCTTTCCGGTGATGTTCTTTATCACAGCAGATACATTTTGGACAGCTTCTTTTGCGATATCCTTAAGCATGCCTGTAGCTACCACACGTCCTTCTGAACTTGATTGAGCTGGTGTCACTTCGGCCATGATAGGTAATACTATACCAGAGTCACCACCCATTACGGCGAGACCGTTGACCCTTCCCACGGCTGAACCGTTCTTCTGGAACAACTGATAATCTTTACGTCTTTCAAGATAACTATCTGCAAGCTGTTGTTCAATAGAGCGGGCCATCTTTTTTGCAGCAAGCACATGCTTATCGTTTGTCACTGGCGAGCTCTCAGCATGGGCAATGTCCCCGGCTACTCTTACAAGACCTCCAAGATCCCTTAGTTTCAAGGTCAAATGACCCTTTCGTCCAGCTCTGCGCCTAGCCTCTCTGATAACCTCATTGACCGCGGACCGGTCAAAAGGAGGTATATGTCCGTCACGCATTACTTCCTGTGCCACGAAACGTACCAGGTTCCTGCGGTTCTCAAGAGTGTCTTCCATTGAGTCACGCATGAATATCTCATAACCGTATCCTTTGACCCTTGACCTGAGAGCAGGATGCATCTTTTCTACTGCATCAAGGTTACCTGCAGCCACCATGATAAAATCACAAGGTACTGGCTCTGTTTTTACAAGGGCTCCGGAGCTGCGCTCTGATTGTCCTGTGATAGCATACTCTTTTTCCTGAAGGGCTGTCAGCATGCTCTGTTGGGACTCTAGGCTGAGGGTATTTATCTCATCGATGAATAGAACACCTTTGTGTGATTTGTGTATATCACCACTCTCAACCCTGTCATGTGCAGGAGTTTCAAGCCCCCCTGACTGGAAAGGATCATGGCGCACATCACCAAGGAGTGCTCCTGCATGCGTACCCGTTGCATCGATATAAGGAGCATGCTCTTTGTTATAATTATTAACAATGAGCTTAGGTATCATCATCTCTTCTTTTGGCATCAACTGGCGCGTAAGCAGGAGTATCATTATAGTTGCTATGATCCCCCACAACAGTTGGTCCACATAGAAAGAATATATAATGATACCAAAGACCAGTATCATCATCAGCATGTTCCTGGATTGGGTTTTTTTCTGGGCTTCCAGTTTATGGGCCATGACTATTTCTCTACCCTTGCCTGCGGGTACCGTCCTTATCTTGGGATTATTCTGATCCTCAAGGTTCGGGTAAGCAAGGATATCCTGCAGCTCTTCTTTAGGCAAAAGTTCTGCCATAGCCTTTGCCAACAAGGACTTACCAGTACCTGGGGTCCCTATCATCATTACATGTCGGCGCTGGCTTGCCGCTTTCTTGACCACTTCTACAGCATGCTCCTGTCCGATGATCTGATCGATCAGTAGTTTTGGGACATCTATGGAGTTCGTAGTATTGAAATCAAGATCATAAAGTTCGTTTTGGTCAATAGTAGTCGTCTCTGTATCCATGATTTGCTCACAGTTATGATTTCTGTTGTCAATCTGGCTGTTCCTTGTTTTTATCAATTTTACATATATAATGCATATATACAATAAATGTATCTTTATATTGCAAAACTATATAAATATTAAGGCGGATATGCAGAAAGTGTTTAGAACATGAAACCCATTATTCATAAACTTATTGCTTTAATATTCGTAATGAGCCTTGTTTCTTTACCCGTAGCTGCCACAACCGAAGATCCCCAATATGTTCATTACAAGCGCATGACAATGAAATTCAGTGGAAATAATGCTACTGTTTCTCTTTCCTTTGAGCTTGATGCGTTTGTGCAGGCTTACACATTACTGATGGGCAGCTATAATCTGGAAGGTGATATAAGAAAGATGTTCTATGATTTTGATGAAGTAACAGTTTCAGAGATAGGTAAAGACTATGCTGTCCTCAGGATAGGCAATGTTTCACATTCAAGCAATGGTTATTATCTGCACGATTCCAGAAAATTAGGGTCAAATGTCAGTGTGCTCATCATGGTCTATCCAAGTGGTGCAACTAAACAGAAATCAAATGCAAAGGAAACATTGAACATATTCTATTGAATCATTCTCTTTAAAATAATGCCTTTCTCTTTAAATAAGCACTGTGTCGGTGATTGTTATCATCGCATTAACAGAGTATTTTTAAACTAAATGTGTTGATCATCATTTTTAAATAAACTTTAAATTTTATCATATTGTGGGAATAGATCAGACTATTTATAAGGTATATGCCTTGAACATGTAGATAGTCTTTTTTATTTTATGGAACAAAAGGTTTATCTGTAATGACAATGTATGGGTGGTGCCGATAAGGGCTCGTGGTCTAGTTGGTTATGACGTCGCCTTGACATGGCGGAGGTCCTGAGTTCGACTCTCAGCGGGCCCATCAGCGAAACAGTAACAGTTAAGTTTAAATTGGAAAACAGCATTTAGGTGCTATGTTGCTCCCCCATAAGGCCCAGGTAGCTCAGTCTGGGAGAGCGCTGCCCTGAAGAGGCAGTTGTCCCCGGTTCAAATCCGGGTCTGGGCATCTAACAGTGTACATCAGTAGTGTAGTGGTTATCACCTGGCGTTGCCAACGCTAGAACCCGGGTTCGAATCCCGGCTGATGTATTTTATTCATTTCATTTTATATAAATAAGTACAATTTTTTATATCATAATACCATATATAGATCAAATAACATAATCCACAACAACTCTATCTTCCTTTATCTTTCCTACTATCTCTGCAACTTTGACATGTTCAGGATGCTTCTGATATTTTAACAACGCCTTTTCATCCTTGAACTCGGAATATAACACTACATCAAAGGCAGCTTCAGAAGGTATTATATTAATTCCGACCTCTATATGTTCGATCTCCTGTATCGTTTCAGTTAATCCTTCGAGCATCAACTTCATCATTTTGGCGTTCTCTGTCTTTGTTCTTCCTTCCGCAAGATCCTTGAGCTTCCACATTACGATATGTTTTAACATTGCATCCCTATTCCTTTCAGTTATTCTAAAGTCTGAGAATATCTTTCATAGATCGTAGTAACTGGAGGTTATCTTCTTTGTCCTAATATCTTTTTGCTGAATTTAAAGCGTTTCAGGAATTCATATATCTCTTCATCTGTCCTTACAATATATAGATAATATAAAGCAATGAACAGTCCTGATAGCCCAACGATCAAATATTGATTTGTCCCGATCAATTTAAGGATAAAGAGAATCGCTCCCACTGGAGAGAACATGAGCAGATTAGATAAAACTACGTGCCTAACATAAGAGGCCTTAACTTCAGAGTAAGCCAACATCTTGAAACATAAATAACCATAAACAAAGATCCCTGATAAGGCGAATAGTGCCAAAGCCACCCTTGCATTACCAATAAATCCTCCAATGCCCAAGGACAATAACCGGGTTATGAAATTGAATATATTGAATTTCAGACCGAACTGTTGTTTTTCCAACACTACATATATTGAACTAAGAGGACTGGATATAAACCACACAAAAGCCCATATGCTCAGGATCTGAGCGTAAACACCAGCCTCAGCCCATGAACTACCAAATATGACACTAAATACATCACTTCCTACGAACGTTAGTGTCAGTATCGGGAATAAACCAATGACCACAAGCAGTTTGAAAACAGTTTCAACGAGAGAGCTCAAGTTACCCTGAGAACTGGCAACAGATGCCCTTTGGAAGAAAACCTGATTAAGAGAACTGCCTATAAAGCTCATTGGAAGTTGTAGGATCCTGAAACCAATAGAATAGAATCCAACTACTGCAGGGGAAAAATAAAACGCTAACAGGAATGCAGGAAGTTGCCAGGAGATACTGTTCAGCAGAGCTGACCATGTATCTATCAAAGGGAATTTTTTGTACCTTTTCAGACCCTGTATGAATTTTTGTGGGTGAAGATTCGCTTTAATGAAGTATTTATCGTCTTTCCAGATCTGTCCTCCCAGAACGAGAGTTGAAACCGTGTATCCCACCACACTGCCAACTATCAGACCTCCACTTAAAGGATATCGTAGGAAACCGGAAACTATCTGCGTTCCTGTTGTTGAAAGAGAACGTGAGACCTGAGCAAAAGAAAGCCTCTTAAAATGCTTTGTTCTGGAATTCCAGTAGTTCAGAGCCTGAAAGAACCCGTTGACAAAAATAATGATTGGTATCATCCACAAGAAATCCGCAAGCTGTGGAGAGTTTAGCATCACAACGATCTCATTTTTAAAAAAGTATATTGGAAGAATGCTTATTGCAGTGATTATACAGACTATCGTTAAGCTCAATCCCAGTAGATTTATCGCTTCTTTATCAGATTCCGGAAGCATTATCGAAAACTCATACCTCATACAGGCAATGATCCCGATGATCGTTGTAATTGAGATCAATAAAGCCCATGTGCCAAACTCATCAGGAGTGTACAATCTTGTTAATACCGGGGAGGCAAGTATAGTAACGATCTGGGCAAAGGTAGTTCCTCCGACAAGAGTCAATACATCAGATGCAAAGCTTGTTTTCTTTTTAGCTGGTGAAGAAATACCATTATGACTCTGGTTAGAACTTTTCATGAGGAAGACCCATAGTGTTATTTTTTAGGATTAGCTGATCTATTTTGATTTAATCTGTATAATTGGTCAATGATCATCACATTCAAATATAATTTAATAACAGCGAGCCTCATAAAGGCTTTTTCCATTAATATATCTATCTGTAAAAACTATTACTTATTAGAGATCGTTTATTGCGAATTGGATCTAAAAGCCCGTACTTTTTTCCATTAGCTCTACATCCTTTTGAGATAGTGGAACTTATTGGTCGTTATTTTCCACGAGGCAGGCTTTTGAGCTTCACCTTTGATCTTATCACTTTTACTTTTCTCATATCGATCAGCTCTTTGTTTTTACCTTCAATATTCAGCAGCCCTGTTCTTTACAGTCTTGATCTGTTCTATATGCCTATCCTTATTAACATGCCTTGTACATGATGCTGATCACATTACCAGCAAAAGCTTTCCTGTAACCCTTGGTCAGCTCCAACGCTTTTGTTCTATCTACAGCTTGCGCGACCTCCATACCATTTGATTGCAGAACGAAGAGTACCAGTTCCATATTCATGGGATTATCTTCTACTACCAAGACGTGTCTCATTATGTTCATCCGGATGCTCAATTAAAACAAATGTTTAATTATATTAATGAATATTAATAAAAATATAACTATATATATTTATTCGTATATGATCATTCTGGGACTATGATGACCATTATACACAAAAATAAGCAGGTATAGACCCATTTAGAAAAACTTCTTGCCGTTCCTTTTGATCATTACAAACAAACAAACAAACAATAAAGATCCTAAAGATCATGTTCTTTTCTGAGAAGCTGCAATAAGGGATGAAAAATTTGTCTTGAACAAAGTTACCTTAAGAGATCTGATTTCATCTCTTAATTATGGAACATTGCTCATTGAACCATCAAAAGCATAATACAGTACATCTTCTATGGAATCCACATATTCTACACGGATCCCGATATTCTCTTCAATGTACGGCTTGGCATCAATGATCACTGGCCTTCTTTCGATTATGGAAAAGCCACCTATGTTCTTCTCAGCATAGGTATATTGCACAAGTTGGCTGTTTTTCCGTGGTAGCAAAAGCAGCTGCTTACCCCCATCTTTTGCTGCCCGGGCCTTTTCCAGCACGCCTCCGATCTCGCCTACATGACCATATTGATCGATCGTTCCTGACAAAGTGATACTATCGTTCAATTGCTCATTATTAATGGCTGATATCATGATCAGCGTCATCAATGCACCAGCACTTGGTCCATCTACTGCCGGTATTTCACCTGGCGCAGTTATACTGAATATAGTATCACTTACCATCAGGTTTGTGCCTGTCATGTTCTGTGCCACGAAAACAGCTGTATTGGCTGCGTCCTGGAACACTACGCCCATAAGTGGTTTTGTTTCCACGAGGACCCTGCCTTTACCATGGTCCACCTCAACAGAAATGTTCATCAATGAGCCTTTTTCAGTCACTATCTGCCTGATAAAAGGTCCATCTATAACCTCTTCAACACTTTGGTACACAGCAGGTGCCTGCATACTGGCGCTGCCTTTATGTCCATCTGTCAAAAGGCCCATACCGGCTCTAAGTTCGTTCATTTGATGCCGGTAATAATCAACCTGGGAAGCATATGACTGAAGAGATACATTATTCTGACTTATTCGCGCATCAAGCATCTCATTTTCTGCCTCAAGGGAATTGATACGCTCCTGCAATAGTTGCACCTGCTCATCTTTCACAGGTTGCTGTACTGTCAGCAGGTAGAGATTTGCAGTGAGAGAAATGATCAATATAAGGATTATTGTCCCTTTTCTCATGGTAAAATATACATTCTTTAGAGTATATACAGTTTACTTTACTCGCTTGCATGGTATGCTTAAATGTTTATACTGAACCCTCATTATAATGATGATCTTTATTTATAGTAATCCAGATATATTTATATAATGAAAAAGCAAAGGATAGCTTGTACAGGAACCATAAGGTGGTGACTGAACAAAAAAATATTATTGGATCGATCTTGTATAGCAGCATAAAAATGTCATTTATAAAAAACGAGAGGTGCATAAATGATAGCTAGAACAATTAAGCTGGGAGTATACGGTTGCATAATTGCCGCAGCAGTGGTCTATGCTCAGTTCAACAACAGGTAAAGAGAGGCCGGCAAGTGCCTCAAATTACCTTTATTGTAAATATAATTAAGTGAAATGAAGAAAATAACTTTTGTGCTTCGATCACTGGCCTTTCATACACACCGCACTTATACTTTTCTTTTATATCTTCTAATTTCTTTTAGAGATTTTACTTTGCTAACACATGTTTGCAATTAATACAATCTGTCTTTATTTGTTACTAAAATTTGAAATGGTCCTATTTGTCTAACTATATTAAGATCACAGTAAAAAAGATCATGCTATTAAAATAAATCATGCTATTAAAATAAAACCCATATTGAACATGTCCTTTAAGCTATACGATATAATAAAGTACTTATCTGTTTGACATTAAACTAACTAGATACAAAAAGCAAAAACTGATCACTATCTTCTCCTGCAAAACAAGGGATCTTAAAGGGAAAACAGGAGAGAACTATTAGATAAATTAGAAAACCAAGAGGAGCGGAAGAAATTGGAAAAAGAGGTCTTTGCCGGGGCCATGGCTGCGGTATCCCAGATAGAGAATATAACCAACGATAGGATAGAAGCACTGACAAAAAGTCACGGAATGACGAATATTGCAGCTATCTGTGCAGCTAATGCTATAGCCACTGAAGTGTTGCGGGGTGTAAACATAATGCTCACAGATGAGGATGCCCCAGATCTGCAGATAGATGATGTACTGAAGAAAGGTATAGATGCTGCTGTTGAGGCAGGTGCTGATCCTGCCAACGCTGCTTTATTCGCTGCTGTTATCTGTTACTTTGCTGGTTCCAATGCCCAGGCAGGTGTTCCTGCAGGCAATAGGAAACTTGGAGCACTGGCAAGGATGGCCGCAAAGGTACCAAGAGCTGGAGTGCTAGCTGTGCCTACACCTAAGAACAACAATAAAATATCGGGTTTTGCTGCAGTACAGGCACTGTATCAGGCACTTGCTGAAGGTAGGGTCACAAAGGTCGTGGGTAAAAACCTGCCATTAGGAGTAGCAGGGGGTCCATTATATGGTCATAATACCTTGGGAGAGGACATGGGATTTGCTGAGATCGCAATTAATGGTGCAAAGGTGGCCACTCAAGGAATGATAGATGCTTATAGTGGTGCAGGTGTTTCCCCAAGCCCAGTGATCAGTGCCATATTGGGTGTAGCTGCAGCTCTTGAGGTTGTGCATCCGGACTCTTTTGTTGCAGAGGAATATGGTGATTTCTTTGATGTCAATAGTGCGTATCTTGCAGGTAAGGCAGCATGCGAGGTTGCCGGCATCCCTGAAAAATTACATATCAGGGGTACAAACGAAGAATATGATGCTGCAAGAGTGATAGGTGACATGGGGGTAATAATAAAGGATATTGGTGCGCCCACCGTTGTAGGTATGATGTCCTTTGGAGAGATGCTTTGTGCCTTCCAGGAGTCTATAGCTATTGGAGCAGGTTTCTCCGGTGGACCTATTATGCCTCCATTAGGGCATATGACCGCAGATGCTATTATAGCACTGCGCTGTCTTATCCATACAGGTAACGACAAAGACAAAGCAATGGACATCATAGCTAATATAAAGAAAACCGAGTGGCTTGATCCGGAAATGGCTGCAATTGGTGCAAATACCATCGCAAGAAAAGCAGAACAAGTGCGTAGAGGACCAATTACACATACAATAATAGCAGCTACTGATCCTGCAAGAACAGCTGCAATTTTTTATAGGGCACAGAAAACCTATGATGATCTTAAATCTGGAAAATCTGTGGAAGATGTTGTAAAAGAACTTGATGAGCAAAGGAAGGCAACTGTGGAGAGGAATGCTGCAGCTATGTTGGGAATGATGACTGGCCATAAAGTGGAGATAAAGATCCAAAAGGTGGTCGGTGGTGCCAGGCGTAGCCATCCCTTCACAAATTCTTACTATGGTTTTGACACCGATGCAGATGTAGACATCACGGTAGACGGGAAGAAGTTCCAACTGCAGGGTTTGGGACAAAAAGTCATACCCGAAGCAATAATCAACAATGATAAGGACATATTGGGCATAGTTCCATTAGCAGCTATTCCAGTGACTGAGATGCAGCTATCTGGGCACACCATAATAAACATCACAGTGCCTGCAGCTGTAGCCGCAGCTATGGGAATAGAAGAACCAGCCGAAGCGGCAAAAAAATGTGAGCTTGGGGGGAAAGGGTGCAGTGCAGCTATTCCCGGTGCAAAGGCTAAAGCAAAGGCAGTTGCCAAACTTGCCAAGAAAATGATGGAAGCTATGGTGTAAAATGAAAATAAGGTATGGTAATTCCATACCTTGTTCATTTCCAAAAAATATGAGGTATCTTTGTGCTCTTGATGACAAATGTAGACAATATCAACTGTGAACATGTGCCTTATCTAATTGATGAGCTGATGAAGAAAGGTGCAAGTAATGTACATGTCTTGCCTGCTATTACCAAAAAAGGCAGGAGCGAGTATATTTTTTTAGTTGATACGGTCAAAGCCCATGCTGAAGAGCTGGCAGAGTTCCTGGCACAGGAAACAGGAACCCTTGGTGTAAGGTTTCTGGAAGGTGAGCATCGTGTGTTCGAGCATGAAATAAGGAAACTTGACATCTCCTTTGGGAACAGCCATCAAGATGTACTGTGGTGCGGACCCATAGATTTCAAGATCGTACATGATATTAAAGGTAATGTAATATCTGTAAGAGCAGAATATGAACAGATTAAAGAAGTTGTTGAAGAGCTCAGACAGAAGGAACTAAACATTTCTTTCTATGAGATAAAAGGGATGATAGAACAGCGTGCTCTTATACAATTTAAAAATTTTAGTAGGACGTTGAAAAAAGAGGAGATAAGTCAGCCGGGCACTTTATATTTTTCAGTTAATGGTTAGATAGGTCTAGAAAGCATCTTAAGCTTTTATACTTTTATATCAATATAAGCACGTGAATATGAACCTGAGAGATATCCTGCTTAAAGTAAAGAACAATGAAACAGACCTGAATGCAGCCGAATCTCTTATACGCGGCATGGGTTATGTGCCTGTTTCCGATATCGCGAAGATCGATGTCTGTCGAAGTCAGCGCACAGGTATAATGGAAGCTATCCTTGCAGAGGGAAAAGAGCCTGAGGATGTGATAAAAATAGCAAAAGCCCAAGTGGATGCATGTGGCAGAGTGCTTGTAACACGTCTTAATGAAATTAATGTAAAAATGATAGAAAAAAACTTCGAACCTGAACAGCTGGAATGGGGAAAGCATAAAAGAACAGTGGTGGTGCATAATGGCACGCCTGTTACCAGAACAGGTGGAGTGGTAGCAATAATTTCTGCTGGCACTGCTGATATCACGGTTGCCGAAGAGGCTCGCATAGTAGCTTCTGAAATGGGATGTAAGACCATTGATATCTATGATGTGGGGGTCGCGGGTTTTCACAGGCTTGTTGGTGAAATGCTTAAACTTCAGGCATATAAGCCAGATTCAATAGTGGTAGCTGCTGGCAGGGAGGGTACCTTACCTACAGTAGTGTCAGGTCTGATAGACGTACCCGTGATAGGTGTGCCCGTATCTACAGGTTATGGAGCAGGTGCAAAAGGTGAAGCTGCGCTTCTTTCTATGTTGCAGTCATGTTCTGTGCTTGCAGTAGTGAACATCGATGCAGGATTCGTTGCAGGAGCCTTTGCCGCACGGATAGCCAATAATGTTGCCATGGCCCGTAGCGGGAAAACTGGAGAGACTGTATATGAGAACAATGGTCTTTGATGCTTTTTCAGGTGCTTCCGGAGATATGATCCTTGGAACCCTTATTTCTCTAGGAGCCGATGGAGAAAGAATACGGCAGATCATAGAGTCGGCAGTTGATGTATCAGTAAGGATAGAGAAAGTGAAGAAAGGGGGAATCCATGCAGTGGATGTCCATATAGATGTAGAACATGAGGAACATGCGCGTCGTTATGAAGATCTTGTGGACATTGTGCAGAATGCAGGGTTATCTACAAAAGTTGAACATAGTGCTCTGGCAGTTTTCGGGATCATGGCCAAAGCTGAGTCAGAAGTGCACGGTGAATCCCTTAAAGATCTGCACTTCCATGAGGTAGGCCAGAACGATGCTTTAGCTGATGTCATAGGTTCATGTTTTGCGATGCATGAGATCGGTGCTGATGCAATATACTGCCTGCCCATTAATGCTGGAGGAGGAAGAGTTAAGGCTGCCCATGGTTCCATGCCTGTACCGGCTCCTGCCACCCTTGAGATCCTGCGATCCTCGGGACTGTCATTCTATGGTTCTGGAAACCGAGAACTCCTCACGCCCACGGGAGCCGCCATCCTAAGCCATTTTGCCAGACCGATAGAAAATTATCCAAGTGGAAAGGTCCTTTCCATTGGGTACGGTGCAGGGGATGCTGATACAGATAGTCCAAATGTGCTGCGTAGCATTCTCATAGATACGGATGATGATATCTCCAAAGATTCCATCGAGGTGCTGGAAACAAATGTGGACGATGTGACCGGGGAAGTGCTGGGTAACCTATTCGAAAAATTGTTGTCAATGGGGGCAAAAGATGTTGCTATTGTCCCTGCGACCATGAAAAAAGGACGTACTGGACATATAATAAAAGTAATCACAAGATCCGAACACAGTGCTGTCATTGCAAGAGAGATCATGAGAGAAACTGGTACTTTGGGAGTTCGTGTGATACCGACCAAACACCGTTATACTGCAGACAGACGCATAAACAGTGTACGAGTCATTATGTGGGGAAAAACATACGATATGCCCGTGAAAATATCCGAGGACCGTAATGGTGAGATCCTGCACATTTCTGCGGAGTATGAAGACTGCAAGCGAGTTGCTAAAGAATTAAATATACCTCTTAAGGACGTAATACGAAAAGTGGAAGAGCAAGCATGGAATGTCCATGGGCCCCATGATCGGTTCTGATGCTGGTTGATAATTAAAATAATAAGATGGAATGGGTCTAATAAATTAACACATCTTCGATGGATTATTTCTGGAATTGTACAAGAAAAGAAGAGAATGCAAAAAAGTACATGGCCATATAAAAGATAATATGAACTTCGATATCAGAAGAATATGAATAGAGAACAAAGCTTTCTCTTCTTTGCTCAATTTTGTTTCTTATCAACTTTTGATGCTTACTGAATTATAAGTAAGGTCAAGCTTAGGAATTCGTTTGGTAGGTTATTCTAAAAGTGTACATCAGGTCAGAACAGGGATCAAAGGAGCTAATTAGATGGTCTCGATTGCTTTACATACTGAAATATCATTAACTATAAATAGAATAATATGAATAGGATTCTAGCTTTTAAATAATATTTTTAATACTGTTTCATGGTCTGTATAAAATAGGTGATTAATTTGAAAATAAGAATACTAAGTTCAAAAGAAGAAATAGACACCCTTCACCAAAATGAAGAAATGATACATCTGGCTTTCAGGCCTTCAAATACAGATATTTTTTCAATCATCTCAAAATGCCCTAAACTTAAGGCTATCCACATGCCTACATCTTATAAGAAAACACTTTCCAAGTCATCTCTCATGTTCCTAGAAATGCAGAACATAAAAATCCTGGAAGGTGATGTGTGGGGACACAGAGAAGTAATAGAAGAATATTCTGAGATCTCACAAAATGTTTATGATAAGATCCAGGAATATAAGGAAAAAGGGATGTCTGATGAAGAAGTATTAAAACAAATGAGATCAGAAACAAGCTTAAGTTCCGATATTCTTTCATTCCTCATCCGCAGAACTAAGTGAAGGAAAACCTTCTTTTTTCATTCACGGAATATCTTCCTGGTCTAAGGGTTTTTTGGCTTCTTTTGCCTTCGGGTGAATAATGTTAGTTTTAATAACTTTAAGAGTGTTTCCTCCCTTTTTTATTATTCCTTGTATTTGTAGATATGCTGAACACTAATTTCATATAGGGATAAGATAATAAGTTACAATATAAATGATATGGAGTGGTGAATAATGGTTAAAGTCACACTGGTTACTGCCCAATGGTGTCATTTTTGCCCGACAGCAAAGAAACTCTGGAGAGAGCTCAAAGAAAAATATGATTTCGAATATGTTGAAGTCGATTATGATTCTCCGGAAGGTGAAAAGCTTATAGAGGAGTTTTCCATAGTATCTGTTCCCACGACCATAATCGATGATAAGATCGTTTTTGTGGGAGTGCCGGATAAGAACCAGGCTAGTAAGAACCTGGAAAAAGCAGTTTAATTAAAAATCGGGTTATTTACATGTATGACTTGATCATAATAGGTGGAGGGCCAGCCGGGCTTACCGCAGGAATATATGCGATCCGATACGGTATGGACACTGTAGTGCTTGAGAAGAACGTATTGCCCGGGCAAATAGCAGCAACAGACCTAGTAGAGAACTATACTGGCTTCACAGCTATCTCCGGACCCGAACTCATGCAGCGGTTCAAAGAACATGCAGAGACCGTAGGAGTAACGATCGAGTCTGCTGAGGTGTCCTCGATCATTTCTGAGGGTGACAGAAAGGTGGTAGTGACAGATATTGGTGTCCTTGAATCAAAAACTGTTATCGTTGCCACAGGCGCCAACCCAAAGAAACTGGGTATCCCAGGTGAGAAAGAGCTTATAGGCAAGGGTGTTTCGTATTGTGCTACTTGTGATGCACCGTTCTACAAAGGAAAGGATGTTATTGTGGTAGGCGGTGGAGAATCTGCACTTACAGATGCACTTATCCTTTCCAATGTCGCAAATAAAATATACATTGTACACAGAAGGGATAAGCTGCGTGCTTCTAAGATATTACAGGAAAGAATATCCAAAAAGTCAAATATTGAGATCATTTGGGATACTGTTCCTGAAGAGATACAAGGAAAGACTGGTGTTGAGAACGTAATGCTACGGAACCTCAAGACCGGAGACATCTTTGCACTGCAAGTGGACGGTGTTTTTGTCTGTATTGGCATTCGTCCCAGTACAGAGTTCATAGATGTAAAAAAGAATAGTTCAGGTTTCATATTGACAAATGAAAAACTGGAAACTTCTATACCAGGTATCTATGCAGCTGGGGACTGCAGGGACACTTCTATCTGGCAAGTGGTCACTGCAGTTGCCGATGGGGCAATAGCTGCGGTTTCCGCACATGAGTATATCCTGGACCATGAACTTGAACAATGAATCTTTATAAATTAAATAACGAAAGGAGAAATTAACATGAATTGCAATATAAGATCCGATGGTACACCCTGCCTGCAGATATGTAGAGATTCAACAGCGGATGATCTCCAACCCATAGCAGAGGCTATACATGCTTTACTTGGTATACCAGTTACTATTAGAAGCCTCACCAATCATGGGATCCGTATGGAAAGGGGTGAAATAGTGGATAAGGATTATACAGGGCCTGTATTGGAAGATGTTCTAAGGACAAATAAGACCATTCATGTAATGCCTACCGAAGGGCCATACAAAGGAAAGGCTGTTGTAGTGGCACCTATACGCACTTCAACTGGAAGTGTGATAGGTGCTGTAGGTGTGGTGGATCTGGTTGCCGCTCTTGATATAGTATCCATGTTCAAGGAATACCCAGATATTGTTGATGAGGTAGAGGCATCTAAAAAGAAGCTGCTGTAATACCTGCAGCCCTGTCATATCCTTTTTACTTGCTGGTATTTGATGTACTTTAGAATAACAATAGTTACTATAGAGACTGCAATGGAAGTAAGTATGACGAATATAAGATTTCCGGCATCTGCAAACTTCAGCATCAAGTAGAAAAGCAAGGCACATATAGCAAATCCAGCGATCAAGACCGCAATGAACTTTAACGTAAAGAGAGATTCCTGTGTTCTTTCCATGTGCCTTTGACAGACGGTCATTCTTTTTAAACTTTATGTTATAATTTGTTCATGTTATTTTCAGTATATAGGTCCCAGAAGTATTTTTTAATTTGAACCGATCCAATCGGTTCATTTAGTTTATATATTTTTGCTTACATCTTTTATACATTAATGTTAAGTGTTGCTTGATGAACAATGTTTTGCTTTTTAGGAGATGGTGCAAATGAAAAAATCATTGCTCAATGTATTATTTGCTTCCGATAAGAGAAAGGAAGTTCTTCTGTTATTACAGAACGGAGCACAGGAAATGGAAAACATCCTCAGGTTCCTTGATACCACCAGACAGGCATTACTTCCACAGATGAAGATCCTAGAAGAGCATTATCTTGTTTTTCACTATGATGATACTTACGAATTGACAACCATTGGAAAGCTTATAATTGATGAAGTGGTCCCATTATTGAGCATCATTGAGTTTTTCGATAACGATATTGATTATTGGGGAACACATAAAATAGATTTTATCCCACCTAACCTTTTGCAAAATATAGAAAAACTTAGAAAATATAAGGTTATAGATCCTCCTTTTACAGATATATATAAACTCAATGATGAAATCCTGAAAACGTCCCCCATTTCAAAATTACATTATGGGATCGTGACATATTATCATCCTTTGTTTTGTCAGTTCCTATCAAATATGATCTCAAACAATGTAAATGTGTATATGATAATGCCTCAATCTGCAATTCACGGGTTTATAACTGAAAATTCCGTTCAGCTCGAAAAACTCATGAAAAGTGGTTTATTCCACTTTTTTGTATATCATGGAAATCTAAGCTTTGTAGGTCTTGCATGTAATGACCATTACTTTATGATGAGATTGTTAAAAAGCAATGGTGAATATGATACTAAATATATCCTCTCTGATGATAAAGAGGCGTTAAAGTGGGGGAAAAAACTTTTTGAACATTACTTGAAGGACTCTGCACCAATAACGCAAATTTAGCTGCAACTTAAAAACCCATTTTTTTCCTGATATTATGAGAACATTCCTTGGATCCTAATCCTATACACCTATCTGTTCAATATTGTGGAAATTTAAATTAATTATATTATGGAAAAAATATAAAGAGAACATTTAATTTGCAAAAGTTTTGATGAAGTTTTTCAGACAGCAGATCACAGAACCAGTAAGTGAATTCCAGCAGATCCTGCTTCATGATTTTATACAATTGGTATGGATCTGATGTAAATGGTCCGAAAGTATTACTTTCACCCTGCTGTTCATTTCTTCAATGATGGCAGCAGGCAGATCTATTACTTTTTCAACGGCGTCAATGATAACTCCGTCTGCAGTGGCTATCACGTATCCGGAACCTGCGTACTTGAGATCAAAATCAACATGTGCAGAGGTTAAAACCTCTCCACGCAATGATGATGAAACCAGTTCCTGCCTTATCAAAGCAGCAAGCTCTCCGCTTTTGCCCATCTGAGAATCCAGCAGGACCTTCACATAGAGAACGCTGCTTTTGGAAAGTATGCTGCACATATATTTTAGAGCTTTGTGTGTAATGTCAGTATTCTTATGGGATCTGAAAATCCCTCTTGTATCCCGGACAAAACCATCATCGCATAGCCACAATGTGTGATCTTCCAGCATACTTTCTATTGTTATGAGCACATTATAGCCGTCTACCAGGACCATCTTACCTGATATTTCCTTCAAAGTAAGTTTTTTCCTGTTACGTGTAACAGCTGTTTTAGGAGGTACTATCACTCTGGTGAGAATATGCCTCTCGTTCCCGTCAAGATTATAGCGGTCACCAACAAATCTAATTGATGAGGTTTTAGGGTATCCTCTTTCTAGCAGATATCGGATGTCTCTGGCAGGAAAGGATAATTTATCGTTAGTGGAACTTGCAGCTTCTTTTAGAGTAGTTGGCATCAAAGGTTTTTAGGTCTGTTTATTATAAGTATCTGGCCGGGAAGTTAATAATAGACAATTATATATAGATTAAATATTATCATATTAATATTATATTATTACATTTCAAACGTACGGTAACATATGGGTCTTAAAATGATCTTTAGGGTCTTTATGGAAAACGAAGTAAAAACTGACATATCCATTCAATATTTATTAAGGGGATATAATGGAAGGCGAAAAAAGATCTACGATCCTTGTTGTGGATGATGAGGAGATCAACATCAATCTGCTAGAAGGATACCTTATGCATGACTATGATATCATTCCAGCCCGCACAGGCAGTGAAGCCTTGAAGATCATAAAACAAAAAGTACCGGACCTTGTGCTTCTTGATGTGATGATGCCAGATATGAACGGCTATGATGTATGCGACAAACTCAAAAATTCACCTGAAACCCAATTCATTCCAATTGTAATGGTGACCGCCTTATCAAGTAAAGAAGACCGTATCCAGGGTATTAGTGCAGGAGCAGATGATTTTCTGACCAAGCCAATCGATCGGCTCGAACTGAAAACCCGTGTAAGTTCTCTTTTGAGGATCAAACACCTCCATGATAGCTTGATAGAAGAGAAAAAACAGTTGAAAAAGGCAAATGAACACCTGTACAATCTTATGAAGGCTTCTCCCATAGCTACTCTTACAGTAGATTCCGACCAGAACATTCTCACCCAGAACCTGAGCGCTATGCACCTTTTAGGATATGGAATGGATGAACTGATCGGATCTTCCATAACTACCATTACAGAAGGTAAGCAACTTGAGTTTACAGATAAGAAAGACTATGAGATCTGTTTCCTTAAGAAGAACAAAGAGAAAACCCCCATGAACGTTTCAACTTCTGTAGCAGAAGATAATGGGAGTAGGATCATGATCATAACTCTTCAGGACCGTTCTGAACTTAGAGGTCTCTTCATCACGCCAGTAAAGGAGGAACTTGCAGAAAAGACTTCCTATGATACTGTTTTTCTTGAAAACGGCTTTATTTATCTTATGCCTGAACACGAATCGGCAGATGGCTATAAAATATTTACAAATCTTGTAAAGAGTGGTACCCCTGGTTTATGTATCACCCGCCAGAACCCTGAAAAGATCAGGGATATATATCATCTTACCAAAACCCCCATGATATGGTTGACCAAGAACAAGATCCCTGGCCAGCAGGTGATCGATCCATCAGAATTGTTTAAAATATTTCCAACAATATTTGATTTTATCAATAAGGTAAGTGATGGTGTCATTCTTTTGGACGGGCTTGAATTCTTATATCTCTTTAACGATGTACGTTCCGTGGTAAAGCTCATGGAACAAACCAATGATGCTATTATGGCATCTTCATCAAGAATGATATTGCAGCTTGACCCAGAGATACTCGATAGAAAAGAATATCACCTGTTGAAAAGATGGATGAAACTGTTGCCTTTGGAGGCCAATGGTCTCGAACAGGTACCATAATTATATATACATGCGCCCTACAATGGACGTTGACTAAAATCATCCATTTTACAATGTTCAAAGTTTGATGATAATATGAGGTTCATAGATACTATAGATGGTCTTAATGAAGTGTTCGAGACCGATATCCCCAAGGACTTCATGATACTTATAAAGGGTGCGGCAGGTACCCTTAAATCAGGTTTTACTTTTCAGATGCTTACTAATTATCTTGACAGTTCAGGTGAATATGGCCTCTACATCACCCTTGAGCAAAGCAGGGAGAACCATATTAAGAACATGCAAAGTATGGGCATTTCTGTATCCAAACGTCTGCATATAAGCGATTTTAGTGATTACAGGGTTCAATATGATGATTTTTCCGATGATCTTATCGACCTGCTGCAGGAAAATATAATAGAGTTCAAAGAAAAAATTGGGGATAAATGTACCTGTGTGGCTCTCGATTCTCTGGGTGCCTTGTATTCTTTGCTGGATATAGAGCGGATCAATCTGAGAAAACGTCTGTACAGGTTCCTTGAGATCCTGCGCAGAGAAAACATTACTATGTTCCTTATACTAGAAACAGAAACTGATCATAGTATGGAAGGATCAGAGACAGGTACAGAAGGCTTCCTTGCCGATGGTATCATCGAACTGGGACTTCATTTTCAAGGAAATACTGCCAATCGTTATTTACGAGTAAGAAAGATGAGGGCTACTGCCCATAGTATGGAACCTTGGATCCTCACTGTTGCAGGTAATGGGCTTAAGGTCTACAAAGGCACTTTCAGTATATCTCCATGCCTGGACTGAAAAGCTAAGTAAATATATATTCTTGTAACAGTAAATTGTAACAGTAAAAGTTGATCATGGAGATTTTTATGATAGCTGTTACTGGAGTTCTCCCACATATAGAGTTACAGTTTTTCATACTGTTATTGTTGATATTCTCTTCATATATGGCTCACTCTAAAAAAATAAAGGTCCATTGCAGTTTAATGGGTACAGCCCTTATTCTAAGCTGGTCACCATTGTATTTGTGATGCTCCCTACTTTTTCAGCCCTTTCTGAGATGCAGATAAGTGGTCAATTACTGCTTGGATTGTGGGTACATCACATAGCAGGTATTTTAGTGGTGTTGCTGGTGATCTATATCGATCTAGCTGTAAAAGGCTCAGTGCATTTTCTGGGAGAGCCTTACAAGTTGATGAGGCCTGTGGCATTGCTATGGTTCCTGGCCTTGTCTGGCGGGATACATATCTATCTTAGTTTATAAATGAACACAGATGTCGTTTCAGGCGGTCGGTATGACTATTGATACATCATTATAGTTCTGGATGGTTACAGGTACTCCATACACTCCTTCTATTATTTCTGGTGTAATATCTTCCAGGCCGCCATAAGCAAATATGGTACCCTGCTTTAGGAAGAGGAACTTATCCGAGTATCTTAGGGCAAGATTCAGATCGTGCATTGTCATTATAGCTGAAACGTTCTCTTTTTTAACAAAATCTCTTATGATATTAAGTATCTCGAGCTGGTTCCTTAGGTCTAGGCTGCTTGTGGGCTCATCCAGCAGAAGCAGTTTAGGGTTTTGAGCTATTGCACGTGCAATGCCGACTTTTTGTAATTCCCCTCCGCTCAGTTCATCAATATATCTCAAGGCCAGTTCTTCAAGATGCAATTTCTTGATAGTGGCCTCTACAAGCATCACATCTTCGGTTGAGAGATTCCATTTCATATGCGGCATTCTTCCCAGCAGAATAACGTCAAAAGCCGTCAGTCTTGCAGGCTCACAGCGTTGAGGCACGTATCCTAGACGCCGAGCTATCTCTATTTGCTCCAACTTGAGCACATTTTCTTCTTCGATGAGTATTGTACCCCTTTTAGGCTTGAGGATCGCGTTCATGCATTTTAACAATGTGGTCTTTCCGACACCATTAGGCCCCAGTATGGATAATATCTCATTTTTCTTAAGATGGAATTTTATATCTTTCAGAACTTCGTTGCTCCTGTATTGGAATTCCACACCATCAACTTCAAGTATCATATTCTTCTCCCCTTCAATATAAGATAAATAAACGTAGGTGCACCTAGAAAAGACGTTAGCACAGCAACAGGCAGTTGGTATGGCTGCATCATGAGCCTTGCCATGGTATCGGCGCAAAGCAATAGCAAGGCACCCATCACAACACTTCCTGTAATAAGAAAACGATGATCATCACCTATAAGACGTCGTGCCATGTGAGGGCATATGAGCCCCACAAAACCTATAACTCCCAGAAAGGCTACGATGATGGCAGTGACAAGGGATGCCCACAACATACCCCATAGCCTTACTTTTTCCACGTTCACTCCAAGTCCTTTGGCTGTTTCATCTCCTGCATCAATTGCATTGTATCTCCAGCGGTTGAATGTGAAATATATTATGGAGGCACCCACTATAGCAGTTATGAGCCCAAGCTCCTCCCAACTTGCCCTTGCAGTGTCTCCAAATGTCCAGAACACCATGGAGGCTAGTTGTACATCGTCAGCAAAGTATTGCAGGAACATTGTCCCGGCCGTGAACAACGATCCCATGGCCACCCCCACAAGTATCATAACCTCCGGGCTAGTGCCCCTGACCTTTGAGAAACCCAGAATGACCATGGTGACCAGCATGGCAAAAACAAATGCTGCTACGGTGGTTATATAGGGGTTGTTTATTGTGACCGCATCTCCTACCCGGCTGCTGGTGCTGCCGGCGCCCAGTATTATAACAGAGAATGCCGCGCCAAAGGCAGCAGCATTAGATATCCCTAAGGTGAAAGGAGAACCAAGTGGATTGCGCAGTATGGATTGCATCACAACTCCAGTAACTGCCAAGCCTGCACCCGCTACAAGGGCTGTCAGGACTTGTGGCAAACGAACATTCCATATGATACTGTCCCAGGTTGTCGAGACTGTATCTCCGGCAAGCGTTCTTATAACATCCTGTGGTGGGATATCCACGGACCCTGTGGATATCGAAAGCACAGATACCACAAGCAAGAGCACAAAACCTACCATTATATATGTTCTTTTTTTGGCTGTATGCTCTTTATACAGGCCGGCTATATCTCCCGCTTGATGGCTCATTTCTTTTCACCGTTCATATTTTTCTACATTCAGACTTCAATCTTCGTGAATGCAGGAATTGAGAAGGCATTGATCATTTTCTCATATACCTGGCGGCCTACTTCCTCATCACCTTTTCCAACAAGGAACGTATATATCTCAATGGTCTTGCTTTCTAGGTCCACATCTTCAAACTTCTCTGGATAAAGGAGCTTGCCTGCAAAATAAGCATCAGCAAGTATAGATCCCTGATTCTGTGTATACCAGTTGTAAGGGAGTACCCCGTAAACTTTTCCATCCTGTACTGCTGTGAGCTTCTTGTAGGATACATCGTTCTGCAATTGATACACAGCACTGGACTTGTCCTCTGACTGGGTTGTTGAAAGGTCTACAAATATGATCTCAGGGTCCCATCCAAGGATGCTTTCCTTGGAAACATCTGCTGTAGTAAGGTTCTTAGGATCATATGCCACGTTCTTTGCATTGGTGAACAGAAATGGAGGATATGTTGGTTCTGTTGACTGGAAGCCGTGAGGGCCTGAGCGGGCTATACCACCAACGTAACATGTGATCTTCTCTTCTTCGGGAACGTCCCCTGTGCGCTCGTTCAGGTCTGCAATGGCGTTGTCAAAGAAGGTGATCACCTCTTCAGCACGCTTCTCTTTATCCATTACTTCTCCCATTATGCGGAGCGAATTGTACATATCAGCTTTATTGTTGACCATATCGCCGTAATTCAAAGCTATTACAGGAATACCCGTCTTTTTCTGAAGTTCTACGGGATCGTACCCTGATGTGGAATACATTTTGAAGATGACCTGTGGCTGCGGTTCAAGTGCCAATATCTTTTCAGGATCATCATTACCTCTGAATTCTCCGAAAACCGGATACTTCTTGAACTGAGGATTTGCAAGTGCATAAGGTCTAGCATCGAACTTTGATTCCTCGGTTTCAATGCTATCAACAGCAACTATCTTGTCCTGTGCTTCCAGATAAGAAAGATATCTAAGAGCTCCGGGACCTGAGCATATAACATGATCAGGTGATTTGGGTACTTCCACCGTCCTTCCAAGGAAATCTGTTACAGTGATCGTATCGTTATTTTTCGATATGTTATGGTTGTTAGATGAGTTATCCATACAACCTGCACATAAAATAGAAACGATGACCAGTGAAGTAGTTATAAATATTTTATATGGATATTTTATTTTCATTTACATCGCTCCTCTAGCATGAAGATGAATTGATTACTCCTATTTAGTATTAATAATTTTGTTTTTTTTAATATTGGTTAAATGGAAAATTTTATGGCTTTGTAGTAATGCTCGTAAAACCCCTATCCTTCAGTTTAATTCTGCAGATACGACCAATGTAAGTACATTTGAAAATATTCAGAGCATAGAATATTATATGTTTAACAGAACTTCCTATGGAATTGATTTTATGCATTTAATAAAATAACAAAAAATATTATAATTTAATATATTTCTAATTATGTATATATTTTTTAGTTAGTAATGTTGCTAAGGTTTAGATCTAAGAAATTATTTAATTTAGCAAACTATGTTCCTCAGTAAAACAATAGAAAACTTCCACAAAGGTTTGTATATGAGATATTTATTGTGTTTTATTGTGTTCATAAAAATTCTGACAGCAACAGTGCCAGGGAATGAAAAAGACTGAGGGTAAGCTGAACCTTCCTATTCTTTTGAACCGGGATTTTGTTTTACGTTTTCTAAATATGCTTCACCTCTTGGTGAAAGCTGATATTGTTCAATGTTATCGATCATTGTTTTTTCGATGTAGAGCGCATTTTCCAGCATATCAAGATGGAATCTGGCTTGCATTCGGTTAACTTTGAAGCTGTTCTGTATGTCTTCAATTGTCACGTTAGATCCGGCCAGAATGTATAAGATCTTCCTTCTTACAGGATTTTGAAGCGTTTTCAGACCTATATCGTGATCTTCCGTAGGATTACGTACTATTCCTTTTTCTTTTTTTATTCTTTCTATCCATTCTTTCCGACTATTTTCAAGAGGATCTTCAGACATGGCATCAAAACCATTTATTGAGAAAAGATAATAAGGTTTTCGATAAGTTTGCTCTTCTTAACATCACATCAAATTATAGAGGATTAACCAGATGTTTGAACATTGAACAGTATTGCATTTAAATATTATGCAATTCAAATATTACGTATCCATTAAAAGAGGTTAAACATGGCTGATAAAACAATTAAAGTTCCTGAAAATGTTCCAGGTCCGTACTATGTTGACAATGAATGCATTGCATGTGAGTTATGTGTGGACACTGCTCCTGCCCACTTCAAAATGATAAATGATGGCCAACCGCATGCATATGTTTTCAAACAGCCTGAAAACGATCAGGAAAAGGATGCATGTGATGATGCAATGGGAGCTTGTCCCGTTGATGCCATAGGAGATGATGGATAACTCAGGATAAGCATAATGAAATTGGTATGCAGGGATAATATTTATTTTAGATTTTTATCCCAGTCGTTTTCTCCCAGCATGGCAGAAACAGGAAGGTTGTAAAAGAAGAGTATAAAAATCAACAACATAGTAAATTATTAAAAATGTTTAAATAGCCCGGCACGGATTCGAACCGAGGTTGCGGGATCCAGAGTCCTGCATGATTGACCACTACACTACCGGGCTAAGGTGAAAGCATTTCCTTAATTGTGGATTTCGTATATTAAGGTATCGCTTTATTGCAGGCCGTCGGGATTTTCATTCAAGACAGCTGTCCACCACCATCTTGCCATATCCAGCAGATCTTTACTGAATTGACTAGAAAGAAGGTACTTACGATTTCTATTTGATATTAACCCAGCACCCAGGAGCTTATTGCGCATTGAATAAAATGAGCCACGGTCAGTTCCAAGAAATTCCATAACCTCTTTCCATTCATCTGACCTTAGTGGATTTCCACTCTTCTGCCTCTCTTCGATCAACAGAAGGAACTTTTGCCCTCTTATAGCTGTAGTTTCTTCCTGGAACAAACGCCTCATTAAACTATAGTAAGGGTCCCGTGAATGTGTGATCCTAGCATTTGAGTCGGACCGTATGACAATGGTAGTTGATGTCCTTGGAGCATCTTTTACTATAGACATTTTACTATGACCTTTCAGATAACAGATAGCTGGATGTTCTTTGATTCAAGCTCTGTGCGTAAAAGGTCTGCATATTCCTCTTTAAGGGAATAAACTATCGGTGTTTTATAAGATTCTTTATAGGACCTTAATATCCCAAGTTTGGAATAGATATATCCTACCATCGAGGCAACAGCACTTCTTGATATCTCGAACTTTGATGTGATCTGCTGGTGCAGTTCATCTATTGTAGTCTTTTGGACCTGTAGGAACACAGATAGGACGTGGGACCGCAACCCATTCACATCTAACTCGATAAAAGACTGAAGTCTCCGTTTTATTTTGGATTTTATCGAATCCATAGTTTCACCTCTGCTAAGGCATTATAAAGTTATTCATCTTTAAAGTATAAAAATGTTTGTAATAAATGAGTGGAGGCACAAAAACATGGGTCAAAGGTGTTCAGATAAATAATAAATAACGATAAAGTTATCAATGAAGATTAAGATATCCATTTCATAGTGTGGTAGCATCATGCTTTTTAAATATGATCCTTCTAATAATTTCTTACTGGTGAATAACACTATAGTTCCATCTTATGATCTGACCGAAAATCTCATCGGAACATGTAGTTTCTGTGATGCCCAGATAATAAGTCAGAGCTATCATGATCTTGATGATAATACAGCGGTAGTTGCATATTGTGAAAAATGTGGCGCCTCTTTTATCAATCTCTATGATAGGGAATGGAACTGGATCAGTGAACAGCCTATCTCTCACTTTTTTTCTTATAAGGAATCAACTGCTCGGAATGCGGAATTCCAAATGGGGGTAAATTCTAAGCGGGAAAACTCTTACTACACAGATCTTACAAATGTACCAATGAATAAACTTACTACCATATTCTCTCCTTCAGAAATAGAGTCTATGATGGCTAAATCCCTTGGAAAAAAGTATGTAAGACAATACTTGTATAGGGCCCGCAAAAAATACGAAAAGTTTCAGGATGTATTCGGGATCACTTTAGATATTTAATATATATTCTCACTTTTTACTGAGGTATTTATTATACATGGAGTATATCATCAGTAAAATTTTTATAAATTATGTAATGTTTTATTTGTTTTATCAAAAATCAACATTTTAATAAATTAAATAAATATTTACTCTAATTTGTATGTTATATTATTAAGTAATTCTTATTGGTTACATTAAACTTATTTTATTATTTTTCATTGATATTTTAATAAAGTATCTATAAAAAATGACAATAGGAAATTATTTAAAAATAAATTTATTACACAATTATCCAAATTTATTTATGATTAAAAAACATTAAAAAATCAACTTGATCATATTAACTCGCCTAAATTATTATAAGTGTAGTAAAATACCCATCTTTCCAGTTAACTCGCATAGGTAGAATAAAAGATCATGATCAAATGTTATCAGCAAATATTTAGTTCATATACACTATATGTATGAATTTAAAACTCAAAAATAATGTGTGTTTTTGTCAAGTGAGATATTACAAAGACTATATGAAAGAGGAGTATCTTGCGGATAACCCCCCCATCATCTATCCAATTAAGGTGAAGATCAGAATAGAGGCATATTATTAGTTTATATTCATATAGATTATATGAATCAATTATTTATAATCCTTTTTTTCAAATGATGTATATATAATATTCCATTTTAGCCTATGTTTATCTAATACTTTATTACCTAAATAGGGTAGACTAAAAGCATTAAAAAATATTATATAAATATATCTAGATAAAAACATTTTAATTATCTGAGTTTTACTAAAATTAGATTTTACACATAAAATCTCCATTTTTGCTTTTTTATGCAGGTATTTTAAAAGATGTGCCAAAACATGCATTTATAAAAATCTAATTATTTATTGAAGACACTTTTAGATAGGTTATAATTAAATATATACTTTTGAGTAAAGTGTGTTTAAAAATAGATATTATATAATATTGTTCATGATATATACTATAATATATCATTAAGTTAATTTATACTTAAATAAATAGATTATAATTAATATATTTTATATAATATATTAAAAATATACTTAAAATTTTGAATAATTATGTAAGCAGCTTTTAATTATTTTTTATATAGGATCCACGGCACAAGTTATATGAGAAAAGTGAGAGAAAGGAATACTACCAACAACAATAATGATCAATAACCGTACAACAGTCGTTGTTCCGGGTATATTATTAGGTTCTACGCCTGGATTATTATGCAGGCCTCTTGAGCAAAACAGACCTTGATAACTTTCGGTTGCAGTATCTTTCTTGTAGGTGCATTAATCTCTGGGCATGGATTTAGGTTTATTTCTTTCTTATGCGGTCTTGCTCTTTATATCCACCAGTGCTCTAAAATGTTGAGTTAAAAGTGAGAACAAAGTATAAGCTAGAAATATTTTTTAAAATTACAAAAGCTGTTTGAAAATAAAAATCTGCAAAAAAACTTATACCAAAATAAAAGAAAAGAACCATCATTTACTCTATGATGGTTTAGGTTGTAGTTGACTGATGTAACGGGTCCTTATCCAACGTAGTATGTTACCTGTACTGACATTGAAACTATAGACTCTCCCGGCTCAATGGGTGTGGAGATTTTTCCTGCTCCTCCCACTGCATCTTCCGCTGCTGCGTAGTAAATCCTTGAGTTGCTATTTTCGGATATGGATGCTGTCTGTACGCCTGTGACCTTAAGGCCCAAGCTGCTGGCGAGACCATTGGCCTTTGATGAAGCATTAGCAATGGCTTTGTTCATAAGGTCTTCACGGAGCTGTTCCTGTCTGTCCTCAGATACTGTGAAAGAGATACTTCCGATCTGATTGGCTCCAGCAGCTGTTGAACTGTCAATGATCTGGCTCAGGTTGCCGATCTTTGTGGTTGTGACCTGAACACTGTTGGATGCAGAGTAACCTGTAATGGTTTGTTCTTTGTCGTAGTTGTATATAGGGTACACGGAAACATAGGATGTCTGTATTTCCTTGTCCTCCAGACCAAGAGCCTTGAGCTCTGCAACAACTGTGCTCATAAGAGCTGCGTTACTATCGGATGCGGCCTTTGCTGTGTCAGCTTGGACCACGACGCCTATACTTAAGGCAGCAGTGTCAGGCACTACCTTCTCTTGGGCATACCCGTTCATGGTTATTGTGTTTGCAGCGTTCTTTTCCAAACCTCCTTGAGACATAGCGTATATCGTTAACGACATCACTACTAGGACAATTGATAATGCAATGATAGCTAAATTGGATCTATCGCTTTTATTTTCCTGTGACATTTTCACCTTCCCCTATTTCTGTGCATTGTTAACCGGTAGTTTTATTGCGGCCGGTTATTGCACGTTATATAAGGAGTTATACATATTAAAGAATTATCTAAACTTCAGGTGTATCTGCAGTTATATGTGACAGTAGATAGCGATACAAAAAAGAGGGTCATTTTTTCTTTTTTCTTTTCAGGTGTCACAAACCATGCTAAAAAATCTGAATGATGCTAGATTCTTTAGCTTTTCAAAAGAAGGATTGATCTCCTAAATTAAAAAAATTGGTGATATTATACATTAATTTGTAGCCTATGGCACAATTAGTTCATATGATAGGTACCAGTACATAACAAAAGTGAGTAATGAATCTACTGCAATTCCTGCCGCAAACATCAATGTGATTAATTCTAATGTGGGATTATAGATGCCCATTTGAAAAATACTGAATTCTTTAGTATTTGATATTGCTTTACCAAGCATGAAATATAATGGCAGGATTAGAGATTCCTGCAATATTTCGAAAGAAGATTAACCCACATGAGTTGTGAGGCAATGTTGATTCCCCAATCGCTCGGGAGATTTCCTAAGAGAAATATATGGACAGTATTGTATATTGTTGGTAACAATCCAGTTAAAAGCAATGTTAAGAATAAGCGCAAGTCAATTACACAATGAAACGCTATGGAAGGAATCCATTGCAAAGCTGAATGTATATATAGTACATCATGGGGAAGGTGGTAAATATGGATCATATTAGGGATCATATCAGTGATTTTTTCAGATTCATGAAAAAGGCAACAACATCTGTTCAGACGGTGGATGTCATAAGAGAACGTCTGGAAGCTGCAGGCTTTAAGGAACTGAAAATTAGTGAGTCATGGACGTTGAATGCGTTGGGAAAATACTATCTCACCCCATATCCTGCCATGCTGGTGGCCTTTACTATCGGAAGCGATCAATTTCAGGAAAAAAGCGTAAAGATGATCGCTGCTCACACCGATAGTCCCGGCTTCAGGATAAAGCCCAATCCGGAGGTGAACAGTGAAAGAATGCTGACACTGAACGTAGAACGTTACGGAGGACCTATTTTGAACACATGGTTCGATCGTCCTTTATCCATTGCCGGGAGAATAGCAGTGAGGTCAGATGAGGTTCTTAAGCCGAAAGTGATCCATCTGGATCTCCAAAGACCCATACTTATCATCCCTAATCTGGCTATCCATATGAATCGTGAGGTCAATAAAGGTGTGGAGATCAAGGTGCAAAAAGAAATGCAACCTCTTCTGACCCAGTTACTCGATGATGAGATAAAGGATAACTATTTTCTGGAACTGGTCGCGAAGGAAGTTGGGATAGATCAGGAGGATATTCTGGACATGGACCTGAACGTTTATTGTAGTGAAGAAGGTATGTTGGTGGGTTCAAAAGAAGAATTCATTTCCTGTCCGAGGCTCGATGATCTGTCCATGGTATACGCTGCTATGGAAGCTCTTGTAGGGTCGAAGCATAAGAACGGCATCAACATGGTGGCATTCATGGACAATGAGGAGATAGGTTCCATGACCAGGCAGGGTGCCGACTCTGTGATGCTGAGCAATGTTCTGGAAAGGATCCGTATGGGAGCGGCAGGAGGGAAACAACAAGCCATCCGGCAGACGATGAACTTTTTTGTGATCTCAGCCGACTGTGCTCATGGTTTGCATCCCAATTATACTGAAAAGAGCGATATCACCAACAAGCCTGTAATGAACAGAGGGATGGCCATTAAAATCAGTTGTAATCGTTCTTATGCATCTGAAGTGGATACCATTGCAGCTTTTCAACAGTTGTGTGATAAAGCAGGTGCTAAATATCAAAAATTTGTGAACCATTCAGATCAGCCGGGAGGAACGACCTTGGGACCGTTGCTTACCAAATATATGCCTGTTCATGTGGTAGATGTAGGGGTACCGATATTGGCAATGCATTCAGCCAGAGAACTAATGGGCAAACAGGATTTCCTGGATTCCATAGAGATATTCAGGACATTTTTCCAGTTGGATGAGTGATATACAAATTACCATAAAACCGCTGAATTGAATAAAAAGCATTCTAAATCAGAAAAAAATAATTGAGAACAGAGGCATGCCTGAAAGCTTAAACAAAAACTAAAGAAGTCGGTCACAAGGCTTGACCCCCCACAATGAAGTTTATTATTGGATCAGGTTTTATCCTGTCCTTAATTTGCTTCATTTACCAGTTTCCGCGTTTATGAAGTTTATTATTGGACCAGGTTTTATCCTGTCCTTAATTTGCTTCATTCACCAGTTTCCGCGTTTATGAAGTTTATTATTGGATCAGGTTTTATCCTGTCCTTAATTTGCTTCATTCACCAGTTTCCGCGTTTATGAAGTTTATTATTGGACCAGGTTTTATCCTGTCCTTAATTTGCTTCATTGGCCAACTGACTTCCTTGTGACCAATTCATACTATGTGCTTAATGATATAAATTATTAACGGTCAAATAATTCTGAGTTATTAAATGCAATGAGGATACCGCCTAAATTTTTATATTATGGTTTTAACGCGATAACCTTCAAAAATATATGAATAATAATAGTAATATATTTTTTGAAACCATTATCTAAGGTTTCTGTCATTTTCCGCTTCAGTTTGATTTTTAGATTTTATTAAGACAGAGCTACGGTAAAAGTACTGTCTGCTGCAGCAAGTCCATAGTATCAGTATATGGTGTTACATATATAAATGATATTAAAAAAAAATTAACAGACTTTAAATAGAAGTTCACTAAAATTAATTATGGATCGATCAACAAAAACCTCTGATCTGTGGAAGTGGTGATACGAATGCAAATCAGGCAA
>MPPA01000029.1 GCA_001896725.1 Methanococcoides sp. EBM-47
ACTAGTAGCTTGTAAAGTCTAATTCTTCAATTCAATGACAGGATAAAGTGATTTGAGTTTTGTCCTTGCATCCTGTGCAGTGAATTGCCAATCGATCCCTTTTTGGTTGTCAGTCCTTGATACAGACCAGCTCAGAATTTCGGTTTTCAAGTCTTCAATATTGTCGATTCGCCTGTGGGCGAGGCATTGGTTGGTCAAGGCCGATAGCTCAATCTCAGCCATATCCAGCCAACTTCCATGCTTGGGGGTGAAGTGAATCTCCAATCTTTGCGACAGCCTGAAAGCCTCTTCAGGGGGGAAAGCCTCATACAAGGAAGAAATGCTGTGGGTATTGAGGTTGTCCATGACAAGGACCACCTTCTCGGCATGGGGGTATTTCTCATCCAGAAGCCATTTGATCTCGGATGCCCAGACCTTCTTGGTCCTGCGTTTGCAGGCATGTGCTTCCCTCCAGCAGCCGAGCGGTTCGGTGAACATGAAGATGCTGCAGGTCCCGTTCCTTATGTATTCACTGTCCTCGAGCCTGGTATGGTTGGAATCTGAGAGGGGTACCGGATTCCGGAGGTCTCCCAACAATTGGACCGGCTTTTCATCCATACAGACTTGAGGTCGCTTGTCATCATAGGGTCTTGCATATACCGCCAGCACATCCTCCATCTTGGCCACAAAATCACTGTTTTGCTGGGGAGGAATGCACCAGCAACGCTTCAGGTGAGGCTTAAACCTGTTTTTTTTAGTGTTTTTCCCACCGCCGTGTGAGAAATTGCGTCAATGTAATCCAATTCCACCATCCTGTCGGCAATGAGCCGGAGCGTCCATCTCCCATATCCGGAAGGCGGATTTGAGCAGGCGATGGCGATGATGTGGGCCTCGACGCTGCCGTCGATCTTGGCAGGGACCGGCGGGGTCACCCGCTTTTTCCGCTTGATGGAGTCCTCAACCCGCTGCTTTTGCAGGTAGTCCTTCTTGACCTGGCAGATTGTCTGGGGTGTGGTGCCCAGAATACGGGCTACTACGACATCCTTCATACGCTTGCGCCCTTCGGACTCATCGACGGAGAGCAGGATGTTTGCACGCCTGATCTCCTTTGCCTGAGCAGTACCGTTGCTCACTATCTTCTCGAGTTCATTCCGTTCTTCTGTCGTCAGCGTGATGCGCAAGGATTGATACTTCATGGCTACCCCCAAATATACAGCTATTTGGAGGATAACACAAATATTGCAAAAATTAAAGTTTTAGTGTTTACAAGCTACTAG
>MPPA01000012.1 GCA_001896725.1 Methanococcoides sp. EBM-47
CTAGTACATCATTTTTTAAGTAACTGTTATTATAAAGTCATAATGAAACAGTTACTTTAAAAGATTAATGATGAAAATGTTAGTATATTGGTTGAATTTCACACATGTATTGTGTATAATCAATACACGTACATGTTCTGCGAGGTGACCAATGCCATGCATCGTTTATCACAAGAATCCCAAAAACGGGACAACCTATGCGTATGAGTCCCGTTCGTTCAGGGATCCGGAGACCAAGAAGGTCCGGACAAAGAAGACCTACGTGGGTCGAGTTGATTCCATCACGGGAGAAATCATTCCCAAATCATCCGAACCCGGAAAACGGAACAGAACGCCCAGGGTGCAGGATGTCCCCGAACAGGCAAGGAAACAGATAGAGACCCTCTCCCATGAAGTGACGGAACTCAAGGCCCGCCTCAGGGCGAGCCATGAATTCATAGAGACGGTTCTCCGTGCCGCCGCGGAATACCAGTCCGATGCGGATTCGGGAAAAGCATGATCTTTGAGGGAGTGACGCGATGAGGAAAAGCGCATCATTCACGCTTCCCGAAGGCATCCGGAATGGCCTGAACACGTTCGCAAAGAGCTATTGCTGCTCGGGATGCCTCCATGACAGGGCGAGTATCATCCTGAAGGCGGAGCAAGGCCTCACGAACAGGGAGATCGGAAGCATGACCGGATTCCATGCAAATACCGTGAGGAAATGGAGGACGCGATTTCTGTGCGGGCTCCCGCGCCTCGCGGAGATCGGGGAGAAACATCCCGAGGCGCTCATGGACGAGATTACCGCGATCCTGTCCGACGAGGCGCGGTCGGGAGCTCCCCGTTCCTTCGATGGCGGGACACGCAGGACAATCCAGCTGCTCGCATGCCAGAATCCATCGGATTATGGATTCGTGGCCAGTCATTGGAGCCTCGCGCTGTTGAAGCAGGCGGTCGAGAGCGAACATATCGTGGAGGGCATCTCGGTGGGAGCCATCCACCACATACTCCTGTCTGCGGAAATCAAGCCATGGAAGATCCGCTATTATCTCCATTCCAAGGAAAAGTATGAGTCGTATGAGACGTTCCGCGAAAAGATCAGGGTCATCAACGATGTCTATGCGAGGGCGGCAGAACTGAAGGAGCAGAACACGGTTGTCACCTGCACCGACGAGATGACCGGCCTGCAGGCGCTTGAGCATGCCTACCCCGACAAGGATGCCATGCCGGGCATGGTAGCCCGCAGGGACTTCAATTATGTGCGGCACGGCACTACTGCTTTCATCGGATTCTTCAATGTACAGGACGGTACCGTGTTCGAGCCATATCTTGCAAGCACCCGCGGTGATGATGACTTCAGGGATGCTCTCTCATTGGTGATAGATGCAAACCCCGGCAAGAAACACCTGTTTGTCCTGGACAACCTCAACATCCACAAATCGGAGGCCCTTGTCAGGTACGTGGCAAAGCAGATCGGCTACCGCGGGGATCTGGGAGTAAAGAACAAGCAGGGAATCCTCAAGAACATGGAAAGCAGAGCCACGTTTTTATCCGACGAGAGACATTCCATACGGTTCTGTTTCGTTCCGATCCACTGCTCGTGGATGAACCAAATTGAAATCTGGTTCGGCATCCTCAACAAGAAACTGCTGAAACGAGCGAGCTTCACCAGTGTTGATGATCTCCAAAAGGCAATCAGGGAATTCGTAGCACAACACAACGCCATGTTCGCACATCCCTATAGATGGACCTATGACAGGGTGCCGGAGGTTAAAACCTACAATGCAGAAAAACTCCTTGACTCAACCGCTTAATCACACGCATTTGTAAAAACCTGTACTAGA
>MPPA01000040.1 GCA_001896725.1 Methanococcoides sp. EBM-47
AAGTCCCTTATGGATACTTGCAGGAAGCATGGGCTGAACCATTTTGAAGTTCTCCAGGACTTGTTTTCGGGAAAGGACATTTCAGGCCAGTTCTGCTTGTAGTAGACCACTTCTTGCACTCAAAACACCTGAGTACTTACGATTTTTTATAAATTTAGACTACTCAATTTCGTCAATTTTTATCCCACCTACGCACACTCGTATGATAAGATGTTAACTTCTTGAAATTTTACCACTCAAACTTGATTTGTCGCTAAAAGTAGCTCTTATTTTTCTTTCAGAAACTTCATGGTTTCAGCATAGGACTTGCCGCTTTTTGCGAAGGCCTCCAGCAGTTCCTTCCTCAATATCTCATCCTTTTTAGCCATGAGATCCTCTAGCGCGGCCAATGCCGAGTCGTATCTTCCCTTCACCCTGACCACTGTATCCTGGGCCTTTGCAATCTTTGCATCAATCGAGTCTGCGGGCTTCATCCTTGCCATTTGGCCTTCTCCTTCCTATTCAGCTTTGTTTTTCTTCCTGTTGATTGCCATTTCTTCGGTTCAATCACTTTTCTTGTGTGATTGAAAGAAAGTCAAAGTATAGAGACTCAATAGCTGCATGAACCTGAAGATGCTTGCATAAGGAAGGGCCGTCCCTGTATTGTTAGGTCACTACACAAAACAAACAGGAAGACAGCCCCATATGAAATATATCATGTTGCCCTCGGAATTGGTAGGCTTCACCAATCACTCCTCGGAAATCATAAAGACTGCATCCAATCGAGAGATGTACCTGCTCCATGGAGAGCACAAGGGCAGTGCCGAGGATTGCCTGTGCACCGAGTGCGGCGGCATGATGCACATCCACAACCGCTGCGAGGTGAACCTGAGGCCCCTGTGCTTCGGCTTCAAGCTGAGCTGTCTGAGGTTTTCCAAGCTCCGTTATTATTGTCCACGATGCGGTCATAGCCACATGCAGGCCGTCCCATTCCAGGCCCAGGGGCACCGCATCAGCTGCGAATTGTTGAACTACACCAGGGACCTGCTCGCCTATGGCTTTACCAACAAGGAAGTCGCCCACATCACCGGACTGGGCAAGAACACCGTCAAGGACATCGACCTAGAGCGGCTGAAAGAGAAGTACACCGTGGACGGAGAGCGGCTCATCCAGCCCGGAATATTTGACAGCTTGTTCGGCACATAGGAGGCATTGATGAACATACAAGACAGAGAGTTGTCCCTCGAGGTCGTCCCGGGAGGGACACTGGAGGAGGATGCCCGAACGCTGAGGTCGCTCGCCTCTGTTGCAGGGCTCTTGGTTGACCTTGAGCGGGGGGAGGGGGCCGCATTCCTGCACGTGGGATACAATGAGGGTTTCACGGAATTCATCCGCAACCGCGATGCAGGAAGGCCCCGCAGCACGGCAGCGGGTCGATTCACCTGCAAGGAAGTCTTCTCGGCAAGGGAGAAGGAGGGCTCCAAGGCCGTGGCGCAGAGGCTGGGGATGTCACTCGCTACTTTCTACAGGCGATGCCATGACAACAAGGGGAAAAACGGGGATGCCCCCTTCCTCTGAGACAGCCATTCTCATATTTAATTTTGAGAACAGCCCCCAACCAACCACTGGGGGCATTCCCTGGGGAGGAATGCTTCCAGAGGGAAAACCATGAAGACAAGGAACCCTCAACCTCTGCCGGCAGAGAGAGGTGGAATTCACCATCGCTTAAAACAAGACGATGAAAGAGATGAAAAAACCGGACAAACCACTTTGCAGGGAATCCCGGAACACTTGATATTTGCTGTCACCCAACACTCGGATTCCTTGGCCTTCCCAAAGAATCCTGTCAGGTTCCAAAAATTTCTCAGGTGACATTTTCCCTGACGGTTGACAGGGTACGGTTACCCTGATGACGATTATTTCTTCCTCGCGCTCTTCGATGCAAGCAGGAAAGACTATGTCAGGAACCCTGCGGCTGAGAGAATCCCACAAGATTTATGAATGAGCCTTTATGAATGAGCCATTTCCTCGCCAAGGGTCCTTGCCTTGGACCTGATGTAAGTCTCATCAACATCGAAGGCCTCCAGTATTGCCTTTTGCGTTGCAGTCACCGCATGGTCCAGACGGTAGACACCGTCAAACTGCCTGACCATCTCAATCTTATCCAGTTCCTTCAATGCTGCGGGGACCGTCATGTAATTCGCCTTCTTGTCATTCTCAACCATCTCATCCTTGAGGCTTGTGTAGATCTTGGACCTGATGATGAGTGCGACGAACTCGATGAAGATCTTTGCAGAGGCTGATTCGTCCGAATAGACACGCAGGCTCTTGTTCCCAAGATAGGACTTGTCGCCTCTGAACAGCTTCTCCGATGCATCCCGGCTCTTGTAGAGGCCGATGGCCTCCCTTGCCGTCATCTTTGCGGAAGTGACGATGGCAAAGTATCCGCAGAGGCTGATTTCCCTCCCGATGACATCGGCCTTCTCCTTTGCAAAGAGGAACTTCTTGCCGCCCTCGTTGTAATAGAGGTCAAAGTATTCGCTATAGGCCTTGCTGAAACTGACTTCCTTACCCTCATTCTTCTTGAGCAGGGCCGACATGCGTTCGATCCTGGCCTCAAGGGAATCGCGCTCGGCGTGTTCCTTGGAGATGCTGTGGAAGAGATGGAAGTACCTGTCGCAGGTGTCACCTTCATAGAGCTGGTGCCTGACTGTGGTCCCATACACGTGATATCCCCATATCGAGCAGCTCCTGTCCTTTTCGAACGTGCCCTGCCTCTCAGTGATGAGCGCAGAGACAAGTTTGCCCATGCCTTTCACCATGATTATGAAATCATAGCCGCAGGAGTCCATGAACTGGATGTTGGGCTTGCTGAAGTAGCCACGGTCAAGGATGAAGCCCACCTTCCTGTAGCCGTAGGCCTTCACTTTCTCCAGCATGTACTGCAGTTGGGAGACATCGACTATCGAACCCGGATACTCCTCGTAGAAGAGGGGTTCCCTGTTGTCGGCATCATAGGCGATGGCATAGTTGAAGATCCTTTCACCATTGTCGTCCTTCGGCTTCCCATATTCCAGCATCTCGATATCACCGGCCTGGCAGTTCTTGTTGGTGGAGTCGTAGGAGATATAGATTCTCTCCCTATGGTTGCGCTTTTCGTTCCATTCGTTGAGAAAAGCCACGCTCTGGTCGGCCGTAATGGACTGGAGAAAATCGGAAACCTTGGAATCGCTGTACATCCTCATCGCCTTGGTGAACAGCGGATGGTTGTAGGCAAAGTCCGGATAGTACTGCCCTGCGTTGTTCTCACAGATGATGGTGTAGGCGGCAAGGTCCAGGAAGAGGCCGCCGTCGGCTCCAATTATCCTGTCCATCATCGCATCAAGGCAATAGCCGGCAATGATCTTCCTGATGATGAGGAACGAGCCGACCTTGAGGCAGCTGCTCCTCTGGGCCAGGCCCTTTTCCTGGGGAAGCTCCACATCAGGGAAGTACCGGAGGAAATTCTGGTTCGGGCGCATCTTCGCAGCATCGGTCCCATCCTGCTTGCCGATGGTGGCACGCAGCGGAGTATTGTACTGTTTTCCAGGGTCATAGACACGGCCGTACTCATAGTTGATGTAGGTGGTGCCGCCTTTTTCCCTGCGGGTAATTTTCCCCTTCACATCGGGTATTTCAACAAGAAAATCAAGGTACATGCGGCCTCCTATTTGAGTAGTAAGTACTACTCAAATAGAATACCAGATATCTTGGGAAAAGGCAATAAAAAAACCTCGGAACTTGTTGTATTTCCGAGGATTAGACGAATAGTATTTGGTTGATTATTTTATTGAGTGGTAAATTTTACAAGAAGTTAACATAAGAGCATGGTATCATGCTGTCCGGTAAAAAAGGGAGGCTTTTGCTGGATTGTCGAGTATATGCATACCATAGAAGATACCATGAAAAGCTGGCTTGTGGGAAATACAACATGTGTGAACATTATTTGAAAACCAGAATGAGAATCCAGGCAGATTGATTCTTGCACCGGTGCTCTATCGAACAAATATTCAGTCAGGGCTTCAATTGGCAAGTTTTTTAGCAGTCTTTTCCATTCCCATACAGATTGCATCTACAATTGAAATTGGAAATGAAGGAGGTATGCTTGTATAGGTTGCTTCAATTACCGAAGGAATTTGGCTGATGATTTCTTGAAGGATATCTTCAACTTTTTGCTGGGACAATCCAACTTTATAACCTGTTTCAATCCAGTGCCTCTTTGCAATGGTATTCCATGTGTAATGGATATTCTTTCCATAAGCTCCCATCGCAAGTTTTAGTTTATTAGGATTCAGAGAAGAAGAGGTCTTTTTGAACAACGGATAGGCTGACATGATGTCATATAAAGGAGTCAAGTGAAATAAACCTTTTTGCACGAGGGCGAGACTGAAGTTTTTTGCATGGCCATCAGGTGCAGCCATCAGATAAAACAGTACCTGTGCCTTGAAGAATAACCTTCTGTCTTCTTCTGCCCTGTTTGACCCCTGCAATAGCTTCATGATTTCCAGAATCCCGGGGCCTCCATCCGATTGATACTTTTGACTTGAGGGATATCCCAGAGCTTGACAGAGATCTTCTTGGGGGAGACGAATCAACTGTTTTTGATCTTTGCTCCACTGTCGGTCAAAGCGTTCGACTACAAGGACCTTTTGTTCCTCGAAATTATACATATCTGAGTTGCATACAGGAATTCCAAAGTGATGCATGATATGGCAAGAAAGCCATTCGTTTTCAATTGAATCGGAAAAGTCGATGAAGTCGTACAGTTTTCCCATAGGCAACTTGAAAATATGGGTTGTTGGGGTAGTTCCTTTGGGTATCATCCATTGTCCCTGGTACCTGAGAAAAGCGGTTTTCTCTTGTGCTCCTGCCACAGAGATTCGAAAATCACGCAAAGAGACGGTTTCTCCCTCTAGCTCCAAACCCCGTATAGCCCTCAGTATGTTGGCTATTTCTTGTTCATCGACAATGGTTCCTTCGATTTCAGGCGGTACAGAAGAGGCTTCAATTGGTTGTGGGACAATCTGAAGAGCTCCTACACAATCCCTTCCAATGTGTTCCAATAGCTCGAAAGCGCGGATAGAGGATGTCTTGAATCGGTTTTGGAGTTTTTTCTTCACCGCTTCGGATTCCGGGAGAAGATTCTCGAAAAAAGATGAGACGTGCATCCCTTTATAGGTTATTTCTGATAAGGGAAGGGATAATGAGATTGCCCTGCCCTTGGGATTATGCAACCATGCAGGGTCATAGGTAAAGGACTGTTCCAAGGAAGGTGCTTGCTCCCAGGTTCCTACGAATAGACCATTCATGTAGACAAAAAGTTTTTTATTCATATCTTGTCACCAATCAAACGCTGAAGAAGAATCGTCAATTTTTTCAACAAGTCCAAGGGTGTAGTTATAGGCTCCCAGAAGTGTCATGAGGCTGTCAAGCGTGCTTCTGGGCGATCCTGCTTCCAAAGCTGAGATGGTTTTGGGAAGCATTCCTACTTTTTCGGCTACTTGTTTTTGTGTCATTCCTGATTTTTTTCGAATTCCTTTCAAGACTGGCCCCAGTTGTTGTACGAGGTTTATCGTATAGTTCATATCCCCTCCAAGGTATATGTGTATAATATACCCTCCAAGGTATTACTTGTCAATATCCCCTCAAGGGTAAATATAAAGTATATACCCTCTAAGGTATTTGTTTTCTGACAAGATGTCTTCTCGTTTGGATCAGTATCTTCCAGATTTTCAGTAGGAGGTAGCGGAAGTGTTGCATAAAGATTTTCCGTCTTTGCAAGCAACGGGGAAGGTGCACAGTAGATGATTGATGAGATAGGAGAATACAATCGAATCAGGGGGATGCTGATGACCCTACAACCCTGCAAAGTCAAAGGAGTTTCCATACAGGTGAAAAGCTATTGGATATCCATCCGCTACTGGTGGTGCTGAATATGAAAACCATGGCGTTAAAGCGTGTGGGGTATTCATATCTGCTCACACAAAGCCTAAATTCAAAACGCTGATAATGCAACATTTTACAATGCATACCTTCTATTACTCATGGGGCTTTCTTTACCAGAAGAGCCATCGCGTAAAAGTGTCCATCAAACCGTACTCTGATTACCAGCCTCCCCTGTCTCATCCAGGGGAGGTTACCATGCAGCATGAATTGAAATGCCTCAGAAAGCAATCTCCTGATCCAGATCATCAAGCTCTTGTGCTTG
>MPPA01000014.1 GCA_001896725.1 Methanococcoides sp. EBM-47
GCTATCACTCCGATGACAATCCCATATCAACAGGTATGATGCATACGTATCACTCGTAAAGTCATATATTTTCTGATAGAATCATTACCGATACCTTGGGCTTGCAAAATATCTCCAACTATTTATGCTATACTTGTTTGAAGAGAGGAACCAATCATGCTGGATGCTATTTGTCTGGAAAACTTTGGGCCGCTGCAGAGTCTTCAGTGGTCGGGATTGGGCCGGATCAACCTTGTACTTGGAGAAAATGGTACTGGTAAATCATTTCTTCTGAAAGCTCTCTATACTGCCATAAGAACGTTGGAGGAGTATCGTCGAGGAGACGAGCAGAGTACGGCAGCTGAAATACTTGCACAAAAGCTCTATTGGACATTCCAGTGTGAAAAGATTGGTGATCTTGTGACAAAAGGTGCCGATGCATCACTCTCTCTCTCGATTGATGTTGATAAGCAAAACTTCTCCTATAAATTTGGCAAGGATACAACCAAGCAGATTACATCATTGCAAAATGAGGTGGCTCCACGATCAAGCAATTCAATCTATCTTCCAGCGAAAGAGGTCTTGTCGATTCATGCCATTATTTTGAAATCACGGGAAACAGATAAATCCTTTGGTTTTGACGACACCTATGTTGATTTGGCTCGAGCCTTGAGGCAAGCTCCAAGGCAAGGGAAAAACTACAAGGAATTTGCTGATGCTCGGAAAAATCTCATGGATTTGATAGGAGGACGAATCGAACACGATGAAGACTCAGGTCGATGGATTTTCAGGAAAGGCAACCAGAGATTTGCCATCGGGGTTACCGCTGAAGGAGTAAAAAAAATTGCAATATTGGATACACTTCTCAGCAATCGATACCTCGACACACACTCAATAGTGTTTATTGACGAACCAGAGTCGGCACTGCATCCAAAGGCCATATCTGAGCTTATGGAAATAATTGTTCTACTTGCAAAAAGCGGTATTCAATTCTTTCTTGCCAGCCATTCATATTTTGTGGTGAAAAAATTGTTTCTACTTTCCCAACAATACTCTATGCCGATTCCTGTCCTCTCTGCGGAGCCCCAAGGTTGGAAGAAAGATGATTTTCTGCATGGAATACCTGAGAATTCGATTATCAATGAATCAATCAGCTGTAATTCCCACTAAAATTTCCCACCATAAAGACTTCATGATTCCTATTCTTATACATAGATAGCAATTAATGGCTCTGTTTCTTTATTTTGTGAGAATTTCATTCTTCGCCAAATTCTTGATAATTTCTTGCATTGGTGGTAGTTCTATTGTAATATATGGTGGAAAATAAAATATTCCCACCATACACGGAGGACACCCAATGCCAGCAGGTTTCATCTCCTACCAGACCAAAAACGGCATCAGATATGCCCGGTTCTGCATTGCCCGATACAAGGACGGCAAGAAGTTCAATGAGGAAACCTCCCTTGGACGAGTCATCGATGAAGGGAGAGGCATCTTCAAGAACCGGGAACGCGGGGTTTTCACCTTTTCTGTGGAAGACGGCTACGGCCCGGCACCCGATGATGCTGCCAATGAGGGCCAGGGCAAGGGAAAGTTCCGTACCATCCTTGATTTCGGAGACAGTTACTTCCTCTATTCCTTCCTGGCGGGCACCCCCTACTGGGATGTCTTCTCCAACGTGATGCAGGGAAACGAACGCGATACCTTTCTCTCGCTCCTTGGGTACTACATCCTGGGCGGAGGGGCGAGATGCCATGCAAAGACCTGGTGGGAAGGCAATTATGCCAGCGTGCTCTTTCCGAAAGCAAGATTGGACGGTAAGCGGATAAGCGAGTTCCTCAGGGCCATGGGAGACGAAAAGACCCAGAGGAGGTTCTTCGAGCGATACATCAAGACGGTCTTGCCAGGTCCCGGCATCCACGGCATCCTCATCGACAGCGAGGGGCTTCCCAACAGCATAGACATGGAGGTCACCCAGCTGTCGAACCATGACGGGGACATCAATGTGGAGACAAGGCTGATCTACATCTGTGAAAGGAACACGGGCCTTCCCCTGTACTTCCGCTACATATCCGGGAACATCGTCGATTTCTCCACCCTGGCGACGA
>MPPA01000008.1 GCA_001896725.1 Methanococcoides sp. EBM-47
GAAACAACTCCTGTCTCCACTTATGATAAGGCGGTGATTGTCACGCACAACGATGTTGTGCGGGAATCACCTTAATGATAGTCCTTGTATATATACCTTGCGAAGAAGGCAAGGGAATAACAGGACGAACATTAATTGATGCCACTTTAATGATATTATCTCTCAAGAGAGCTGCATTACGCCTACGCGCTACAATGCCCCTTGCGAGCACCCCTAGAAGCACATGCTTCTATAAATACCTATCTGTTATGCAATATGTTATTGTCAATATTTTGAGAGTAGTTGAAACATAAAGAAACATTTAAATATAATAACTTGACACAAAGTTTATGATTACTATGAGCGCAGAAATACAACTGAGGGATCGTTTTTTATAACACTGAACCGCTGTTGAACAAGAAGATCACTATTTTCGATACTACACTGCGCGATGGTGAACAGACACCCGGGGTCTCCCTGACGGATGACCAGAAGCTGAAGATCGCAATGCAACTGGACAAGCTAGGGGTAGATATCCTTGAAGCCGGATTTCCTATTTCCTCTGATGGAGACAAGCAGTCTGTAAAAGCTATCGCCAACGAAGACCTTAAACTGGATGTGTGTGGTCTTGCAAGAGTACTGACAAAAGACCTGGACGCATGTCTTGATACAGGTGTGGACATGATACATACATTCGTATCCACGTCAGACATACAAAGGGTCCACACAATAAAGAAGAGCAAAGAAGAAGTTCTTGTAATGGCAGTGGATGCAGTCCAATATATAAAGGACCATGGTGTCAAATGTATGTTCTCAGCCATGGATGCTACCCGTACAGATATCGATTACCTTACACAGATATATAAAGCAGTAGAGGAAGCAGGGTGTGACATTGTCAATGTGCCCGATACTGTAGGAATAATGTCCCCTTCCCGCATGTACCGGTTGGTAGATGCGATCAGTAAAGAAGTAATGATTCCCATAGACGTACATTGCCATAATGACTTTGGAATAGCAGTTGCTAACAGCCTTATGGCAGTTGAGGCTGGAGCAAGCCAGATCCAAGTAACTGTGAATGGTATTGGAGAAAGGGCTGGTAACGCCAATCTTGCTGAAGTGGTCATGTGCCTGCAGTCGATCTATGGTGCAAGGACGAACATTAACACAGAATACCTGCTTGAAACTTCTAAAATGATCGAGAGATATACAGGCATACACATACCTCCTAACATGCCTATCGTTGGTGAGAATGCCTTTGCACATGAATCAGGGATCCATACCCATGGAGTGCTCACCAAGGCAGATACGTTCGAACCTGGTATCATGACACCAGAGATGGTAGGACACAAAAGGCGCATCGTGCTGGGTAAACATGCTGGTAAGCACGCTGTACAGAGATCATTGGAAGACGCTGGTATCCAGACCACTGATGAGCAACTGGACGAGATAGTCAGGAGAATAAAGGCTATCGCTGATAAAGGAAAAAGGATATGTGATGCTGATCTGCACGCTGTTGCAGCAGATGTACTGGGAAGGAACCTTGGCAGTGAGACCATAAAGCTCAGGGAGCTGTCAGTAATGACAAGTAACCTTACAACACCAACTGCAGTGGTTAGGGCTATCATTGGTGATGAGGAAGCAGTTGCATCCAATATTGGTACAGGACCAGTGGATGCGGCTGTCAAGGCAGTCCAGCAAATGATTGCCGGGTACACAAAGGTCAAGATACGTGATTTCCGCATTGAAGCCATTACTGGAGGCGCCGATGCCCTTGCCGAGGTCACCATAGGTGTGGAGGACGAAAGTGGGCGCACGGTAACAGCCCATGCTGCAAGCACTGATATCGTGACAGCATCAGTAGACGCACTTGTAACGGCCATAAACATCCTGCTTGACAAGAAAAAACTATGGAACATGCAGTGAAATCTATTGATCGTTTGATTACCAGGAAACAATACCTGGGATTCTTTTTTTGAACTGTGTTGGCTGCGAACTGTTTGAATCGTTTACTTTATGATTTCAGCAACCAATAAAAGTAACCATGGATTTACAAGTCATAGATTCCCACTGCCATCTTGATTTTCCAAAATTCAATAAGGACAGAGAGGAAACCATACAACGCGCACTCAATGCTGGCGTAGAACAAGTGTTAAATTCCGGAGTTGATCCAAAGACAAACCTCTCGACCCTTAAACTTGCACAGAAATATGATCATATCCATGCGACCCTAGGATGCAGTCCCCATTTGTCACCGAAAGCTAATAATGAACAAATAAAGAACATGTTGGATTTCATAGAAGATCACGTCACAGAGATAGCTGGAATAGGAGAAACAGGACTTGATTATCACTACTTCACCTCGGAAGCTGAAAGAAATCGACAGATAGAAGTTTTTAAACAGTTCATAGAGCTTGCAGACAGATATAATAAACCCCTGGTGATACATGGCAGAGAAGCAGAAGATATTGCGCTGGGGTTGTCAGGACATCTGGACAAAGTTGTATTTCACTGCTATAGTGGGAGCCTTGAAACCATGAGAAATATAGTAGATGCCGGACATATTATATCAGTTCCCACCTTGGTCTGCTTCTCGGAGCATCACCAGGAAATAGCAAAGGGAGTACCATTGGAGCACATGCTTCTTGAAACGGATAGTCCATACCTTTCTCCCCGCAAAGGCAGGAATGAACCTGCATTCGTTCTTGATTCCCTTCCGTGGATCTCAAAGCTCAAAGGAATAGAACAGAAAGATATAGCAAGTACTACCAGGAAAAACACTATAAAGGTTTTCGGCCTCTAAGGACCATAGTATAGAGAATAAGGGATAAGGAACATGAACGTAAGAAAATTCCATACTGGTTACTATGATGCGAACTCTTATCTTGTAAATGGTAAGGTGCTCATAGACACAGGTATCAACACGGATGCTTTGATAACAGAAATAGAAGAAAACATCGATATCAATGATCTTGAACTTATCATCCTTACCCATTGCCACTATGACCATAGTGCGGCTGCAGAGGCCATTGCCAGAAAAAGCGGGGCACTTATAGCGATCCATAAGGATGATGTGGAACTATTGCATCACGATAAAGCCAGTGCTGCTGAGGCTTTTGATAGCAGAGCACCTTCTTTTGAACCTAATGTCCTGCTGAGTGGTGGAGAAAACATACCCATTGGAGATGGAGAGCATCTGCAAGTCATACATACTCCTGGGCACACACCGGGTGGTATATGTCTTTATGAACCAATATCAAAGTCACTGTTCTCAGGAGATACCGTATTCCCCCAAGGTAGCATCGGGCGCACTGATTTTATGGGTGGGAACTCTGCAAAGATAAGTGAATCGATTCAAAAACTCACAGAACTGGACGTAAGAACAATGTATCCCGGACATGGAGAAGCTACTTCTGATAACGTTAAACGCCAGATAGAACTATCATACCACATGGCTAAAAGCATATCTAAGACCATCTGATCATGACATTAAAAAAGAAAGGACAAAACTCATTTGTTCCGCAGTTTCTCCCAATGGACCTTAAAGAAGCACAGCAAAGAGGCTGGGAGGAGCTTGATGTGGTCATCGTGACAGGAGATGCCTACGTAGATCATCCTGGATTTGGGACAGCCATCATAGGCAGGGTCCTTGAAGATGCCGGATACAGAGTAGGCATTATTGCACAACCTAAATGGAACAGTATTGAAGACTTTAAGAAACTGGGTAAGCCGCGTCTGTTCTTCGCCATCAGTGGGGGAAATACAGACTCAATGGTCAGCAACTATACGCCTTCCCAGAGGTTGCGTCATGAAGATGCATATTCCCCTGGGAACAGACCCGGAATGAGACCAAACAGAGCAACCATTGTCTTTTCCAACAGGTTGCGGGAAGCATATCCTGATGTGCCGCAGGTAATGGGCGGCATAGAAGCCTCTTTGCGCCGTTTTGCTCAATATGACTATTGGTCAGACAAGGTACGCCAGTCAGTTCTTGCGGATACACCTGCTGACCTGCTGGTATATGGCATGGGAGAATTGCAGCTGCTACAAATAGCAGAGAGACTGGATAAAGGCGTGTCTGTAAAAGACATAACTGACATTGACGGCACTGTCTGGAAAATGGAGGTCAAAATCTGGAAGGAAAAAAAAGAGGAAATGCTCAAGAATAATATCGAGATACCTTCCTACACCGAAGTCCTACATGACAAAACGCTCTATTCCAAAGCATTCAAGCTTACATTAGATGAGCAGGACCCAGTAAGGGGAAGGGGGATAGTACAGGTCCATCCAAAAACAGTGATCGTACAGAACAAACCCATGCGCCCCCTTAATGAAAATGAGCTTGATCATGTGTATGAGCTGCCTTATACAAGGAATGCACATCCATCATACAAAGAACCCATTCCTGCCCTTGATATGGCCAGGTTCTCTATCACCACCCATAGAGGATGTTTTGGATCTTGCTCTTTCTGCGCCATCACCTTGCACCAGGGAAGAGCTATCTCAAGCCGTAGCATTGGATCGATAATGAGAGAAGCAGAGAAAATAAAAAAGATCAAGGGTTTTAAAGGTATTATCAATGGGCTTGGTGGCCCTTCTGCGAACATGTATGGAATGAAATGTGAAAAATGGGAAAAAAGGGGAACGTGTACGGATAAATTATGCATTTTTCCTAAAATCTGTCCCTCACTTAACACAAGTCATGAGAAACTGATAGAACTAATGAGAAGATTGCGGGAAATACCCGGTATATCAAAGGTTTTCGTCGGCTATGGCGTACGTTATGATCTGGCACTCCTTGATGAACAATATATGGAAGAACTGTGTACCTATCATGTCAGTGGACAGCTCAAGGTAGCACCTGAGCATTACTGCAATACGGTCACCGATACCATGAAAAAACCCCGCAGGGAAGTGTTTGAAAAATTCGAACAAAAATATAAGGAAATAAATCGGAAGCTAGACAAAGACCAGTACCTTGTGGCATTTTTAATGTCCAGTCATCCTGGGTGCACCCTTAACAATATGATAGAAATGGCAGAATATATCAGAGATACTGGCAGGTATACTGAACAAGTGCAGGATTTCACACCCACACCTATGACTGCAGCCACCTGCATGTTCCATACAGGGATCGACCCCTTCACAGGCAATGAAATCTATGTTGCAACTTCCAGAAAAGACAAAATGATACAAAGAGCATTTTTACGATATAAGGACAGTCAAAACCAAATGCTTGTATATGAAGGGCTCAAACGCGCAAACCGGCCGGACCTTATAGGTAATAGCTGGAACTGTCTTATCAGAAGACCTCCAAGGGGAAAAGGAAGGCAATAAAAACTATTCCATTGCCATTTCCAGCAGGTCCAGGATATCAATAACTTCTACTTTAGGCCCCCCACGCTGCAGATTTGTCCTGCACAATGGACAGGAAGTAACGAGGTAGTCCACGCCTTCAGGTATCTCTTCCAGGCGTTTCTTTGAAAGGGCCATAGACAGATCAGGATAGCCTTTCAATACTCCACCACCCGCACCGCAGCAGCGGGATTGAGCGTGATGGGATCCCATTTCATTAAGTTCACAGATGGATGTGATGATCTTCCGGGGTGCATCAAAGATGCCATTGCATCTTCCCAGATGACAAGGATCATGATAGGTCACTTTAATATCCAGATGGCTTATGTCCAGCTCTTGAATATTTTCTGCCAAAAACTCTGAGACATGCATTACTTTCAAATTACTGTGATAATCGTTCTTAAGAGTGGTATAACACCCTGCACAACCTGTGATGACGGTATGTGCACCGGTCCTTTGGATCTGCTCCAGATTCTTAGATACAAGGGCATCCGGATCCAAACCAGTACGCATCAGAGGCGAACCGCAGCAAACCTCCTCAGGTATCAGAGTGACATCGAACTTCTTAAGCAGATCGAATGTCCTGCGCGTAAGATCGGGATACCTGTAAGCACCAAGGCAACCCACAAAAAAGACATAAGAAGCATGCGCTTTGATGTCATTATCATTTTCAAGCCAAGCATGACGATATTGCGTTTCTCCAAGGGTGTTACCACCTAATGCGGCAGCATCACGCAATGCTGTCTGTGCATCCGTCATCTGGCCCTTAAGTACAAGTTGGTGGCGGGCTTCCTGGACAACCTGAACAGGAGAAGCACCTGAAGGGCACATCTGTTCACACATTCCGCAGGTTGTGCATGTATTGAGGCTGTTTAGTACATCTTGATCTGGCTCAAGACCTTGAGACACACCATGAGCAACAAGCATACGGCCTCTGGGGCTTGCTGATTCCCAGCCCACCTGTTCAAAAACAGGACATATTGACCTGCAAGTGCCGCAGCGCACACATTTAAGGATGGATCTCAGATCAAGATTGAGCATATCACACCCCCATCTTGCCTGGATTCAGTATCCCCTTAGGATCAAGAGCCTTCTTGATCGTGATCATGACATCTAACGCATTTCCCAGTTCCAGGCGCATGTATTCGGATCTCGCACTGCCCACACCATGCTCCGCAGTGACCGTTCCACCTATCTCAATGGCTGTACGGTGGATCCTATCAGCTACGGTATTAAGTTTTTTCCAGCCTTCATCGCTAAGCATATCTATACACATGCCTGTATGCAAGTTTCCATCCCCTATGTGACCATAGGTCATGATAGGCAATTTGAACTCTTTAGATATCTCATCCACCTTGCGCAACATCCTGGGTATTTCCTTTATAGGAACCCCAATATCCTCACCTACATATACCCTGGTACTCATAGGGTCGAGGCGCGAGATCGCCGCGCCCGCCAGCCTGCGTGCAGCCCATATCTCATTTCCTTCCTTTTCATCCGAAGCAGCCCTTATATCTGAAGCCAAACCTTCACATGTTTTTACTATGAGGTCAACACCTTCCTTTACTTCAGCTTCAGTGCCATCTACTTCGAAAAGCAGAATGGCACCGGCAAGCGGAAGGTCTAGTTTAGGATCATAGTTGTTGATAGCCCGGATAATGTTCGCATCCAGTATCTCACATGCGGAGGGAACGATACCTGATGACAGCACTCTTACAACAGCCTTACCTGCAAGTTCAGGACTATCGAATGAAGCAAATATGACAGAGCGTTCTTTAGGAATGCCACGTACCTTGATTATAGCCTGGGTGATGATGCCAAGAGTACCCTCCGAACCAACCATAAGATCAGTGAGAGAATAACCTGCAACGGTTTTTATTGTCTTTGAGCCTGTTCTTATTATCTTTCCATCTGCCATCACTACCTCAAGACCGAGCACGTAACTGCGGGTTGTACCATATTTTACTGAGCGCATTCCACTACCGTTATTAGCTATCAGCCCTCCAAGAGTGCACATTGCAGAACTTCCAGGATCGGGAGGGAAGAAAAAACCATATGGTTCCAGGGCCTTATTAAGATCTTCCTGAACTATACCTGGTTCCACTACCACCTGAAGATTATCAAAATCCATTTCCACTATTCGGTCCATACCAGACATATCAAGGACAATTCCACCTTCCAGAGGGACGCAGCCGCCTGCCAGACCTGTGCCTGCCCCCCTAGTGGTAACTGGAATATTATGCTCGTAAGCGATCCTGACAATATCTGAAACCTGAACAGTGGTATGCGGCTTAATGACAACTTCTGGAATACCTCTTATCTGGGAAGCATCAGAAGAATAACAATAAAGCTCGCAGGAAGCAATGGAAAGATTGTCTTTACCCACGATCATTTTCATTTTTTCTATTAGGTCAACATTGAGCATATCTTTGATTTTAGAGAAGTGGTCGCTATTTAAAGATGTCGGTTAGGTCACAGAAATTTATACCATACATTTACATCTAACTATGTAGTATCCTACAAACAATGACACGATATTTTGAGGTATACCAGAGGGATGGCGCAGCAAGGAAAGGTAGACTTCTCCTTGACAGAACTATTGAAACACCATGCATCCTGAAAACCGAGACTCTGAAAGATCATAACGGACATATCATGGATGCTGGCTCCCTGTGGGAAATGAGTAATGTGGAGAAGGCAGGAAAGAGATTACAACAGCTTAGAAGTGAGCTTGGAGAAGACAGGTTGATCATACTACCTCATATGTGTCTTGTACCTGAGGCTCCTGACATCGTGCCTGAGACCTTGGAAATGTTAGGATCGAACACTGGGGCTATCGGAAGAGTGTATCGTAAAGGGGGAGCTATAAAGGCTGCTGATATGTATATACTTGAAGGGGCAGGTGTCTTTGAGAACAATGCAAAGGCATTGATGGAAAGGGTCCTTGACCTTAAAGAAAGTACAGCTGATGATGCAGCATTATACCTTCCTAATATCTGCCTTCCTGAGAACCTTGCAATGCTTGTTTACATGGGCGCTGATGTGTTGGATACCACTAAAGCCACACTTGCAGCCTATAAGGATATTTATCTTACTCACGCCGGGAGTTTTTACCTGGGGTCACTTTCCGAGTTACCCTGCAGATGTTCTGTATGTGTATCTGTCACACTATTGGAACTTAAAAAAATGGATAGGATTTCCAGAGCACAACTGCTGGAGCAGCATAATATCAATGTAATGGAAGCTGAACTTGCCCTGGTAAGAGAAAAGATATCTTCAGGCAATCTTCGGGAATATGTTGATGCCCAATGCCGCATCAGACCCTGGCTTACTGCACTGTTGAGATTGCTTGACAGAGAATATCTATATCTGGAAAAAGGAACTCCGATCGCACGCAATACAGAGATGCTTGCTAATTCGGGAGATTCTCTAACAAGACCGGAAGTTGTCAGATTTGCACGCAGGGTACAGGAAAGGTACATCCCTCCCGAACTAGATGTGCTGCTGCTATTACCATGTTCTGCAAAGAAACCTTATTCTATTTCACAATCTCATCAGAAGTTTAGTCTAGCCCTGGGCAAGTACCGCAAATTCGTGCATGAGGTAATAATTACATCTCCTCTTGGAATAGTTCCCAGAGAACTTGAACTGACATATCCGGCAGCTCATTATGATATTGCTGTAACAGGTAACTGGGATGCTGAAGAAACAAAGTGGGTTTCGGGATGTCTTGAAGATTATCTTTCAAAACACAAGTACAATGCAATATTGGCACATGTAGATGGAGCTTACAGAAAAATCTGTGAAATGGTAGCCAACAGGCTTGGGTTGGAGATACACTTCACAAGCACCGGCAGTGTCACTTCCTATGAGTCCCTCAGGAACCTTAGTAAAACAGCAGGGGAACTGTGTATAGGCAGGAAATTGAGCGAAACAAAAAGAAAAGCAGCAATGCTGAAGGCTATTGCAGATTATCAGTTTGGCAAGGGAGCAGGAAAAATATTAGTTCCCGACAACTCTGAGATTAGGGGCCCTTTCCCCAGATATCAAGCTTTTTGCGAAAATACCCAGATCGTGACCCTTATACCCCAGTATGGAACACTGGCAGTTACTATAGAAGGGGCTGAAATGATGGTCTCACACAATTCCCACATCGTGCGGATAGATGATTTCATACCGAAAGGTTCTATCCTCGCCCCGGGGGTCCTGGAAGCTGACCCTGCTATCCGCCAGGGAGATGAAGTGTTTGTGGTTGGTGATAGAGCAATTGGTGTTGGGCGGGCGCGTATGAGCGGCAAGGAGATGAGCGTCTCTACAAAAGGTCAGGCTGTTGACCTGCGCCATGTGAAGGTTAAATGATATGATCATGAGATATTATGAACATAAGGATCAGGAATTTTAAAGCTGATGACTTTGAAGATGTGCTTTGTATAGAGTCGGAATCTTTTACGGAGCATAACCCTTTTGCATACATACACTTCTACGAAATGCATGGGAATATGTTCTTGGTGGCTGAGTATCTGGGATCTATAGTCGGCTTCGTAGTAGGATATAGGATGAACGAAAGAGAGGGAAGAGTGTTCTCCCTTGCCGTAAGAGAGGAGTTCCAAGGAAAAGGGATAGGAACAATGCTTCTGGATGCATTGTTCAAAGAATTCTATTCGAACCTTTTGAAATATGCTACTTTGGAAGTAAGGACCAATAACATAAAGGCCAAGGGCCTTTACCTCAAGATGGGGTTCGTTCCTTGCTGGATAGAAAAAGGATACTACTCGGATGGAGAGGACGGAATAATAATGAAAATGAAATTATCCTCATATAAGTTCCAAGAACTAGATATCTTAGCAGAAAAAATAGAGAGAATGTCCCAAAAAAGCACGGAAGACTTTAATGGGTGAGCTTTTTCTAAATAAGATGATTTCAGAAATTTCCTTGCATAATGCTATGATGCATACGTGTGGCAAGTTCCTTCATTCTCTCGGATGTCCTGCCAAAGCCTGAAAACTCATCTTTGGACATTACAGATGCAAGACTGTTGCCCAGTACAAAAATAGCAAGCTTATGTTCAGCCTTGCTCCGATGTACATGTACCGGACTTATTGCCAAAGATTCATATTCAGAGAACTCGTTTGTAAAACCTTTTTCTTCCAGATAACTTTTCATTTGTGCCATTAATGTGTGCAACTGAATCAATTCATCTTTATGCATACCAACCAACATATCCTTTTTTTGTTTGTACATTGTGCTATTGTGCACTGATGAAATTAATGTACAAACATAAATCAACTGATTTCAATAAAAGGCTGTTGTCGGAAATGCATGACCGTCTATCTAGTATAAAAAATTAACTAAAAGAAGAGATCGTATAAGTTTAAAAAAATGAAAAATAAAAAAAAGAAATTATAAAGACTTAATATGGACCATTAAAACCTAAAGATCTTTAACGGTCAATATTTTCACTGAAGCTGGCCTTTTGGTGACACTTCCTATTTTAGCACCAACAAGGTTTTCAATGCCTTTGTTCTCGGCAATGTCAAGTATCCTCTGGGTGATAACACCATCAAAGACAACGCTTTTGACATCACCCTCATAGTTCTTCAGATTATTGACAAGATTACGCACCGCGGTTTCTCCAATCACATTATTTCCAGTATCAAGAAAACGAGCACCAAATGTTCCCATAAGCTCATCTGCGTGGGACTTGAACTTTTTTGAAGCTGGAGAGAGTTTCATAACTGGTGCTATAGCCTCCTGCACTTCTCCATAAGGAACCTTTATTTCCACAGCTTCTGAAGAGATCTCACGCTGCTTGATCGGGCGCTTCTTCAACTTAGTCGGAGCAGCAACCCTTGGGATCTCAATGGGTCTTCTTTCTTTTGGCTTTGGCACCCTCTGAAGTGCTGGAACCTTCACAGGATCCGGGTCCTTCAAAGAGTACTTGTCCATTACCTGTTCTATTGGTATCTTCTGCCTTAGGGCCCTGACTATTTCCTTTTGTACAAGATCCTCTACACTCTTGCCATCGGGGGCACGGGCAATGTAATCAATATTAGCTACCTGTAGAAGTTCCTTTATGATCAGCTCTCCTCCACGGTCACCATCTGTAAATGCAGTTACAGTTTCCTTTCTCTTTGTAAGTTCAGCGACCTCTGGAGGCACATTGGTACCACCTACACAAATAGTGTTCTTGATACCATATCTTAGAAGGTTCAGTACATCTGCACGACCCTCTACAACGACTATTGCATCTGAATCAAATACTGCCGGACCACATGGGATCTTGTTCTTTCCAAAGTACTGCATTTCTTCCACACGTACGGACTGCCGGACCTCCTCGGCTATTTCCTGGGACTCTGGCACATTGGTATCGAACATGTCAGTAAGAATGAACTTGGCACGCTCTATGATCTGCTTCCTCTTTGTGGCTCGTACATCTTCTATATTTATTATTTCGATCTTGGCGCTACATGGCCCGACCCTGTCTATGGTCTCCAAAGATGCGGCCAGAATGGATGTTTCCACCTTGTCCAGACTGGAAGGCACCAAAATGGTACCTTTTGATTTACCACCCTTAGCATTGACAAGGACCTCTATTCTCCCTATCCTTCCTGTTTTCTGAAGGTCCCGCAGGTCCAGGTCCGATCCGAGCAATCCTTCTGTCTGTCCGAAAATAGCACCCACGATATCAGGACGTTCAATGATACCATCTGCGCTGATCTTTGAATGAATAATGTACTTGGTAGTATCTGTATTTTGCATATATGAATCTCCATATTATTTATGCTGATTTTATGCTAATCTATGGCACATAGCGTTTGGTCTTCTTACAAAAATAGCCTAACAAGTAACTTACAATGCTCAGGTATAATGAACCTGATACCCCGTTTTTAGGTCACTTCAATAATAGCGTTCTGCTGAACCCAATCTCAACTGTGTTCGTTTTTTCCGACGTGCCACACGTAATTCAGCTTTACATTATGCCTATGTCTTGAACACACGCCTACAGCACTACAAGGGTAACTAACGTTCAATTAGTATACCAAATATCACCTGCACATTAAATACCCTTACCGTCATTCCTTTTGACAATCCATATCAAGTGGGATGTTTGATGCTAATGATCAAACGTGAGTTCTAACTTATTTCCTGATTATTGTAAATTAGATAATGATAAACTATTTTTGCGTGATCAGAATACCCATGTTCCATGGGTATCCTCAATGATTCTAGATCAATTTCAAGTTGATGTAGCCACATGAGTAATGAATACAATAGGTAATATCCGTATGATATATAATAAACTTGTGGGTTTACAAAGATGCCCAGCTCCCTTTGAAAAGAGGAACAAGATAACGAATGAACTAAATATATAGAAAGCAGAATTCTAATACATGGTAAAAAGAGGAGAAACATCAGGTAAAAAACTCTTGATCATCGGGGGCGGTGCAGTTGGCATGGCGGTATCAACCGGAGCCACAAGATATACCGGCTATGAGGTAATGGTAATATCCGCTGATAAGCATGCATCTTATAGCCAATGCGGCATACCTTACGTTTTTTCAGGTGATATACCTAACTTTGAACAATTAATAGTTAAAGGGCCTGAATTCTTCAAGGAAATGGGTATCAAAGTCAGGCTTGATACTCGAGTAGACTCTATTGACCTTGACAACAGTTCGATAAGGATTGGCAACGAAAAGTTAGCCTTTGATAAGCTTGTGATAGCTACAGGAAGCATACCAGCTATACCTAAAATTATAGAAAAGAGTAGCTCTTTGAAGAATGTGTTCACCCTGCGTACACTATCCGACGGTATACTGATCCGCGAAGCTCTGAACAATGCAAAGGATATTGTTATCATAGGTGCTGGTTCCATTGGTGCCGAAGTTTCCATAGCCACTGCACGTCAGGGAATAAGAACTTCATTATTGAACAGGAGCAATACGATCCTTTCATCCAGTCTTGATCCTGATATGGCAGAAGTAGTTATATCATATCTGGAAGAGGAGGGGGTTCAGGTATTGACTGGATACGCTCCTACATCCATCAATGGTGAAGAGAGCGTCATATCGGTAATAGTGAATGAAATAGAGATACCTGCTGATGTTGTGTTGATCTCAGTTGGTGTGATCCCTGATGTTTCTATAGCATCAGAGAGCGGAATAGATATTGGACCCACTGGAGGAATAGTCACAAATGACAGACTTCAAGTCATGAGAAATGGAAATGTCATTGAAGATGTGTACTCCGGAGGAGAATGCACCCAGATATACAATTTTGTGACAGGTGAACCCATGCTTAGCCATCTGGCAAGCACGGCGCGCAGAATGGCAGGGGTGATAACCAATAATCTGGGAGGTAAGGATACAAGATTTGGCCCTGTGGCCAATCCTTGGGTAGCAGTGATCGGAAACCTCCAGATAGGTTCAGTAGGGATTACGACCGCAGAAGCTGAAAAACAGGGGATCAAGGTTGTCAGTGGTATAGCTACAGGTTCTACACGTGCAGAGTATTTCCCTGGGTCCCACAAAATATATATAAAGGTCCTGTTCCATGAAAGATGCCTGGTCGGTGCTCAGATAATTTCAACAACCGGCGTCAAAGAGCGTATTGATGGTATTTCTCTGGCAATAAAAAAGAAACAAACAATAGATGAACTGCTTGAGATGGAAACTTGCTACTCTCCTGCTGTTTCCACACTTCAAGACCCCCTTCTTTTTGCTGTCAAAGGTGCATACAAGAAAATGCCAAAAAAAGGTGGACAATGATAGATATCGATGGGTCCTATGGGGAAGGTGGGGGACAGATACTGAGGACAGCTATTTCTTTGGCAAGCATTGGATCAATAGAAGTGAGAATATTTAACATCAGATCTCATCGACCCCAGCCGGGACTTAAGGCACAGCATATGAAAGCGATAGAAACTGCTGCAAAGCTCTGTGATGCTGAAGTTTTAGGACTGTATATGGGTTCTCAGGAGATCATCTATTCTCCAATGGAAATAAAGGGGGCTGCATATAAAGTGGACATTGGAACTGCTGGAAGCATCTCACTGCTGCTTCAGTGTATAATGCCTATGGCAGCATTCTCTAAAGGAGATATATCACTTGAGATCACCGGTGGGACCGATGTGAAATGGTCCCCTACTATGGACTATCTCAACAACGTGACATGTAATGCACTTAAACAAATGGGATTTAACTATAGAATAGAAGTTCTGAAAAGGGGATACTATCCAGAAGGAGGGGGAAAAGTATGCGCATCCTTTGAACCTGCAAGGCTGCACGGGTTCGAATATGAAAGAAAGGAAGAGATCATTAAGGGAATATCACACTCATCAAAACTTCCTGAACATATATCACAGCGCCAGGCCCTGGCAGCTAAAAGAGTGCTGGATAACAGAGGGATAGAATGCGATATAACTGTATGTACTAAAGATGAAGTTTCAACAGGAAGCGGGATCACGTTATGGAGTGGATACAATGGTGCCAGTAATCTTGGAAGGAAAGGTATTCCTGCCGAAAAGATTGGAGAGATGGCTGCTAAGCAAATGATACAACAGATCGATTCCAAAGCCTCGGTAGACCCTTATCTTGCAGATCAGCTAATTACCTATATGGGCCTTGTAGGAAGTGGGTCTTTCACCACTTACATGGTATCACAGCACACACTGACGAATATACATATAACTGAACTGCTTTTGGATATAGAGTTCGAAATTAGAAAAAAGGGAAAACTTGCTGAGATCTCAGTTAAATAAGATGAAGGAAGCTATCTGGATCAGCTACCATTCTCAACTACGCTTAGGTATTCAGCCGGAATGAATCTTGCAAGGGCGATGTCCTCATTGGCGGTAATTACCATTATTCCTTCGTTCTGTGCAGAATCAGCATCTACCTCAAGTATTACAGGATTATCAGTGTGTACAAGTGCAGCTTCCACAGCTTTATCATAAGAAGTGCTAAGATGTGCATAGGTTTGCCTGATAGGTGTAATACCGCTTTCCAGCAACATATCAACCTCTTCCTGGCTGACGCCATAATAAAGTAATGGAAGTTCATTTTCGGGATAATCTGACTCAAGCTCTACATCTACAGAATGGCCATATTTTGCCCTTATGTGTTTACCATCTATCTCATACCTGTGCTTTCTGTCAGACTTGACAAGAGCAATGAGCCTTTCCTTGGTGGCCCACCTATAGCGTGTGCTCAGAACATCCAGAAGATGTCCCAGGCTAACCCAGCCATAGATGTCCATTTTAAGACCCACATCTTCAGGGAAATGCCTCAGTGCTCCAGAAACAAATTTCCCCAGGCGCTCTTCGCGGTCATCATCAAGGACGTATCGGCCTTCCACACCGCATGCCGGGCATGTCTCACCTCGGAAATATCCATGCTCATTGCATTTACGGATCATGATATATCGGTCTTGAGATGTAATTAATCGTTAATATATGTTATCAAAGCAAAGGGGAGCTATGATAATAGTTTCGTCAGATTTAATACATACTCATGCTATCACGTTACGCACAACCAAGAGATTAACTTGTGAGCAAATGCTCCCAATAATAAATTTCCAGGGAATTAGCATGAACGGGATAGATGAGATCTACTCAAAACTTAGTAAATCTATAGTTAAAGAAGAATTTGTTGAAAAGGTAAATGCAAAAGTAGAACAGATGGGAGGCCTATGTGATGAAAAGACAGCTGCCATGCTGGTGGCACACGATCTGGGATTAAATGAAACTGCAAGGTCTTCACAAAAAATAGCCGACATAAAAAGTGACAGTGGAAATGTAAATTTTATTGCAAAGGTAGTATCCATTTTTCCCACAAGAGAGTTCACACGCGGTGATGGCACAACAGGAAGAGTTGGAAATCTTCTGGTGGCAGATGAAACCGGGAGTATAAGAATAACAATATGGGATGAAAAAGCAGACCTGGTCAATAAGGGCTTCATTGAAATGAATCAGAATCTACAGATAAGCGGTTATGTAAAGGAAGGATATTCAGGCATTGAAGTGAACGTAGGTAACAACGGAGTGTTATCCCAAACTGATGAAGAAATACATGTCAAAGACCCTTCAACTAAGATCTCAGACATTAAAGATGGTATGGGAAGCATTAACGTGGTTGGAAGATTGCTTGATATCTCAGATATCCGCAGCTTTAACAGGAAAGATGGATCAAAAGGTCGCGTGGGCAATGTAACTATTGGTGATGATACTGGTAAAATAAGGATAACACTATGGGATGACAAGGCGGATAAAATGACAGAGCTTTGCCCTGGAGATGCAATAGAGATAATCAATGGTTATGCAAGGTCGAACAACTTTAACCAACAGGTAGAGATACAGATCGGTAATCATGGCCTGATAAGAAAGACCGAAATCTCTGTCAAGTATCAGGAAAATTTTACAGCCATTGAAGATATCATACCTGGAGAATCCTATTCCATACAGGGTTCTGTATCTGGACTGGGAGAAATAAGGGAGTTCAACAGGGACGATGGCACAGTTAACATGGTCTCAAATATATATGTTTCCGATGACACTGGCAGAATAAGAATAGCCATGTGGGCAGACCATGCATTACTGGTAGATGAACTTGATATCGATACACCGATACAGATCATAGATGCTTATGCAAAATCAGGCTTTAATGAAGATGTCGAACTCAGTGCAGGAAACCGGACACGGATAATCATCAACCCATGATGAACTTTCAGAAGATGATAGTCATTCTGCCACTGTTCTTTAGAATGTGGTCTACGAACACCTATATATACAATAACTAATAACATTTATTTGTGGGCAATCACTTTCCTTAAAAATAATTGGAGCGTGTTATGCAATGGTTTTGGGTGCACAATGGAACCTTGGGACTGACACATCTATCAATAAGGTTCGCAAGGAGATGTCAGTTCGGGAAATAATGACCAGTAGTGTGGTTGTTGCAAATATCAATTCTAGTGTTCTTGAAATTGCCCAGGAGATGATCAGCCAGAAAGTAGGCAGTGTGATCATCACTGATAATGATGATAATCCTGTGGGAATAATAACAGAGACGGACATCATCAGCAAAGTGGTGATCAATAACATGGTGCCAAGCACAGTTATGGCAGGTACGATCATGTCTTCTCCCATCATAGCAACAAAACCATCAACAGGAGTTATAGAAGCTGCAGAACAGATGACCAGGTGCAACATCCGCAGGCTTGCAGTGAAAGATGGTGATAAGATAGTAGCTATCATCACGGACAGGGATATCCTTACAATATCACCTAGTCTCAACACTATTCTGGAAAGTCTGATCGAACTGCATCGGGATGAGAATAGCTTTGTGGACGAATCGGGGATAGAAAGAGGGATATGCCAAAGATGCGGTGCATATACAGACCTTACCCTGATGAACGGACTTATGCTCTGTGAAGACTGCAAAGAAGAAGAAGGCTATTACGATTAGTCGTGTATCAATTGACCTGCCCATTCTTAATGGAGGATATCTATGACAGTAGAGAGGATAATGTCAAAGGATCCCTTATATGTAAAAGATAGCGATCTTATAACCCATGCACGTCAAGTTATGCGTGACCATTTTTTGAGAGGGGTACCTGTAGTGAACGATCACATGAAAGTTGGTGGAATACTTACAGATGGGGATATACTTAAAGTAAAATCCACCAAGTCCAATGTGACAGTAAAAGGATATGTAAAGGAAGTACCAATGATCACACCTGAAATGGAAATACTGAAAGCTGCACGCTTAATGCTTGATGCGAATCAGCATAGAGTTCCTGTGGTATCAGGTGTTGACAGACAGCTAATGGGGATCATAAGTGACGCAGATATACTGGCAGCTGTCAGGCCAACAAAAAAGTCTCCTCCATACATTGAAGAGATCATGGTGACAGATGTGATTAGCTGCTATCCGGATGATAGTGTAACCAAGGTCTGGCATCAAATGCTTGAACATGATTATACTGGAATACCCGTGGTATCACACACCAATGAAACTGTTGGGATGGTGACCAGAAGAGATATCATAAAAGCAGGTTATGCAAGAGTGGGAGAAGTTGATGGACGGGGTGCAAAAGCCGGTGATGCACCTAAAGTGGAAAAGGTTATGTCCACTCCCATGTACACCTTACCCCCGGAGGCTTCAGTGAAAGAGGCCATTGATAAGATCCTGCAATATGATATTGGCAGGATAGCCGTAGCCAGCAATAAGAAGTTGTTAGGTGTCGTAAGCAGGTCTGCATTATTGTCTGCCTGCCTTGTAGGCACAGGTTTCTAAATCTGGCGAAACTATAGTACAAAAAATGAGGACCTTTTCTTTTTGGTCCCTGAAAGTAGTTGAACAGTGAACATTTTATTGTACCGGTGGTTGAATTGACAAAAAAGAGAACAGATATGGTCACAGCAGATAGATCAAGGTTCAAGAACAACATGGAATACAAGAGCAAAAGTAAAAAGGACCCTAGTATGATTAGCAGTACAAGTACTATGGATGTGTCACCTGTTGAATTCAAGGCAAAAGCTGCAGAAAAGAAAGGTGATATGAGTATTGTGGCCAAGAAAGACGTGATCACCCTTCCTCCCACAACAACGATCATGGGTGCGATAAGAACGATGACGAATAAAGGTTTTAGAAGAGTGCCGATCGCAGATGCTGGGACAAAACGTCTTGAAGGAATAATTACCTCGATGGATGTTGTAAACTTCCTTGGAGGCGGCTCAAAGAACCTACTTGTCAAAAAGTATTATAAAGGAAACCTTCTGGCAGCTATCAATGCTGATGTGAGCGAGATCATGCAACGTGATGTAGCCTTTCTTGTCTCCAAGGCAAGCATTTTCGATGCAGTGGAAATGATGATCCAGAGAAATACAGGAGGATTGCCTGTAGTTAATGAAGATAACAGAGTATGCGGCATATTCACGGAAAGAGATTTTCTGGAGCTGATGGCAGATACCATTGATTATGACTCTGTTAGGAACTACATGAGCACAAAAGTAAAAACCGTTCCTTTCGATGCTACTATAGAGGACGCAGCAAAGATAATGGTCAGTAAGGGTTTCAGACGATTGCCTATTGCAAAAGATGGTATATTGATAGGTATTGTTACTGCATCTAACATTATGAATTTCTTGGGGAGCGGAAAAGCCTTTGAAAAGATCATAACAGGTAATTTCCGTGAAGCTTTCAGTGAACCAATAACCTCACTTATAAACAAGGATGTCGTATGGGCCCCACCTGAGATGGACCTGGGAGATGCTGCAAGATTGATGATAGAGAAAAAAGTAGGTTGTCTGCCAGTAATCGATAATGATGTTCTCTGCGGTATAATTACTGAAAGAGACCTCCTGAAAGCCGTCTATTAAAAGGCGAAGAACAGCTATCAATTAATATAACGACCATTGGAGGAAGTAAATGAGCGTTTCAGATATAATGAGCTCTCCAGTTTTCGTAGTGGAACCTGATGAGCCAGTATCACGTGCAAGGAATCTGATGTTGAAACACAGGATCAGTACGGTTGTTGTTGCTGATGGTGATAAAATGCTGGGTATCCTCTCACAGACTGACCTGAGCAGAAAACTTGCCCAGGCAGAACCTGTCTGGAGAAGGCGCCCCATAGATAAGATCCCAGTAAGCATGGTGATGACAGAGGACCCAATAACTATCTATCCAGAAGCTTCGATATCCCAAGCCGGGAATCTCATGTTAGAGAACAACATCAACTACCTAGCGGTGATGAAAAAGGGACTTGTTGGCATAGTAACAGGTACTGATATCGTCAGATATATCTCCAAGCTTGATGAAGAAAAGTTAGATAAGAAAGTATATGAGATTATGTCTGACGAGCCTGTTCGTATACACATGCATCATACCATTAACCATGCGATAGAGGAGATGGAGAAAAATAATGTGGATGAAGTCCTGGTTGTTGATGATGCTGAAAAAGTAGTAGGATTGATATCCTTTAACAATGTTGCCCTTAACATAGTAGCAAGTTCTGATAAAGAGGTCCCTACAAAGAATATCAAGATGACCAGACGTGCTACATCCGGTGGACAGAAGGTATATAGGTACATAAAAGAAGTGCCCCTGGTTGCTGAAGATATCATGTCATATATCAGTACTATTGTGAAGTGGGGTGATTCGGCAATTGAGGCTGCAAAGCTCATTGTAGAGGATGATTCAAGGGTCCTGCCGGTAGAAAAGGATAACGAGATCGTTGGTGTCATCCGGAGAAAGGATCTGATAAGGATAGCGAAGTGAAGGAACAAAAGCTAATACAACCTGAAGGTGAAAGACATGGAAGTAAAGGACATAATGACAGAACCACCAACTATCAGTAAATCGGACACTCTTTCCCATGCGCTTGATATTATGGAAAAGAAAGAAATGCGTCGGGCCCTTGTGAAACAAGGTGATAAGATAGTTGGTATCCTTACTATGAGAAACCTCACAAGAGAACTCGGGACCAGAAAGAAGGGAAATATGCCTGCATCCTCGCTTCACGTGGCAACAGCTGTTTCTGATAACTTTGTGAAGGTCTTCCCGGATGTCAAGGTAAAGGATGCTGTCACACTCATTGATAAGAATCAGGGAGTTATCATTGTCTGCAAGGATGAGAAGGTCGTGGGTTGGGTCACACCTACAGAACTACTGAGTACTGACAACTTCAATGGCTTTGCAGGAGAGTTCATGCAAAAAGAAACTGTGATCGCAAGCCCTGGTGACCGCGTGAGCCATATCAGGCGCCTGATGCTGGACAAAAATGTAGGAAGGATCCCTATCACAGAAAATGGTAAACTGGTGGGGATTGTCACCGAAAAAGATGTTGTTAAGGCCATGAGGGCTTTCAGGGATATAGTATCAGGAAATCAGCAGGAAGCCAGGATAAAGAATCTGATCGTTGCAGATATCATGAAGAGGAGTGTAATGACAGTTAATACGAACACCTCTCTTTCAGATGTGGCAAAGATGATGCTCGCAGAGAACATAGGAGGTCTTCCTGTACTAAATCTTGAAGGAGAGTTCGTAGGATTTATCACCAGAAGGAACCTGGTACATGCAATGGCACAGTGAACATGGATAACTATCCACAAACAGAGCTGAACGTTGAGGATGCTGCATCTTTCCTGAAAATCCCTGTTCAGCAGATGAAGGAATTGATAGAAAGAAAAGTGTTGGTACCTAACTGGAACGAGTACCAACACTTATTCCGTTTTGAACGTAAGTCTATACGTATCGATATTGGAAGTGTTCTTGTACAAAAGGACGATGGTTTCAATCTTATTCTTGGATTTCCAAAGATCAAAAGAGCAATGCTGCTTGGGCCTGCCATCAAGTTCAATTTCAGTGATATAAAGAAGATAGCAGTAGAAGAGAAAATGAATGGATACAATGTAAGAGTGATCTTACTGGATGGGAAGCTCATAGCACTTACGCGCAAGGGTTATGTATGCCCTTATTCTTCAGAGAAGGTTAATGATCTGCTAGACCATAGTTTTTTCGTCGAGAACCCACAACTTGTGGTATATGGAGAAATGGTAGGTCCCGATAATCCTTACGTACCTAAGGGAATATATGGTATTGAATCACTGGAGCTCTTTGTTTTTGATATAAGGCAGAAAGACACGGGTGTACCTTTACCACTGTATGAGCGAAGGAGACTTGCTGAAAAATATGGCTTCAGACAGGTCAGACTTTTCGGAGAGTTCAGTATCCAGGAAGCTCCTTCCATGATCATGAACATCATCCAGGAAATTGGGAGAAAAGGACATGAAGGAGTGGTGATCAAGGACCCGAATATGGTATTGCAACCAATCAAATACACTGCTTCTCAGAGTAATTGTTCAGATCTCCAGCACGCCCTGAAAATATATAATGAAAGTGGAAGAGATTTCATATTTTCCAGAATAGTCAGAGAAGGTTTCCAGTCAGTAGAATGGGATGAAAATGAGGAGGATTTCAGAAAACGTTGTCTTCGGTTAGGTGAAAGTATCCTGAGACCTATGAAAGAGTCCATAGTGCATGTAAGGGAGGGAGGGAGAGTTGCAGAAGAATTCACTATCAGAGTGAAAGACAGAGCAACCATATCAAAGTTCGAAGAATATATGAGAAGGCTTGGAATGGACATAGTGTTCAGTGAGCCTAAGACCGTGGGCGATGAATATCTTGTACATATGAAAAAGGTAAGTAAGAGCACCAGTGATAAGACACTGGCCATGTGGGAAGGCCAGCTGTGGTCATGAAAAAAGATATATCTATATGGAGTATTCGTAACCCCCATAAATACCAGGTGCCAATATGACAAAGATCACTATAATAGGGAGTCAGCAAAGTGGGAAGACAACGCTTGCTGCAAAACTGGGAAAGAAAGGTAATGTATCAGACTTCACAATGTATGATTTTGCCAAAGGCGATAAGATAATGACCATCATAGATCCCACTGGATATCCGGTTTCTGTTAAGCCATTGATATCCTCGCTTAATCTTTCCGATATTGCCGTCCTATGTGTGCCCCCCACTGGCTTGGATGCTTACGCAGGGGAATGCATCATCTGCCTGGAGTGTATGGGCTACAGGCATGGTCTTGTACTGCTCACAAAATCTGACACCACTTATCTGCAGGCAATCGATGAATTAAAGACGAAATTACAGAAGATCACAAAGGACACTGTGATTGAGAATTGGGAGCATATGACAATCTCTACTAAAACCTTTGATGGTATGGAAGAACTCAAGGAAAAGATATTCAGTATGGGTGAAATGATCGATGAAGAAAATCGGAAGAAGGCCACCTTACCAACAAGAGTTATAATAGATCAATCTTTCAATGTCACTGGGATCGGATGTGTTGTGCTTGGTGTTGTGATACAGGGTACTATCAATGTAAAAGACAAAATGATAGCTTATCCCACCAGGAAGCCTTTGGAGATCAGATCGATACAGATGCACGATGTAAATGTTAAAACTGCATCCACCGGAGCAAGAGTGGGCCTTGCCCTTAAGGGAATACAATCAAAGGATATAGACAGAGGCCATGTTCTTTCCCTTGAGGAAATGGTCAGTGATGAACTTAGAATCAAATGTAAGCTCTCACCCTTTTCCAAAGGTTTCAATACTGGGAGCATGCTGCATGTATTCGCTGGGTTGCAATCGTCTCCAATGAGAGTTACTAGCATAGCAGAAAATGGGAACATGGTGGAAAAAGCTTCTCCTGGGAAAGAATATACCCTTCAGTTGATGGGTACGAAAGAAATTTCCTATTCTCAGTCAGAAAGGTTCATACTTACGGATCTGGACGAAAAACAAAGGTTCTTAGGCTTTGGTTCCCTTTGAACACGATCATTTTTTAGGAGAAAGGTGCTTGATACCATCCAGCATGGACGGTCTTTCTACTGCTTTTGTAAGAGATGTGTTCTCAGGAAGATCTGTAAACTGGGGTCTTTCTAAAGGAGCCGGAGAACTTTCCTGAAAAGTATTTCTTTTTCTAAAGGAATTGTCAATACCTGAGATATTATAAGATTGCGGGAACAGTACGGATGCAGACTCTGATAATGTTTTATCCTTATCTGTTGCTCTTCTGAAGAGCCCTGCTTTCATGTCACGTTCTCTAGTTCTGGCACCCTCTGATCGCCCAGTTTCATAGTATTCCCTGACAGGCTGTCCCAGATCACCTTGGGATGCAAACTCGTAAAGTGAGTTGAACCTTTCCTTTACCCATCCGATCTCTGAATGTTTATGATAACCCACCTCAAAGCCCAGTTCATAAGAGCTCTTTATGAGTGTCTGTTTCTGAGGTTCGGTGAGCTTTCTTTTATTTTCCTTTTTCTTAAAGATCTTGACCATTGGACCAATCCATTATTCCAGATATCCTTCGATCTTCAGGCCCCTATCAGTGAACTGCACTGTGCGCATGTTACAATCATGCTTTGTTCCTCTCATTTTGATAATTTGTATGGCTCTGGTCATATTCTTATCGTAGAGAAAATTATGCATGAAGATGACGCCATGTGCTGCAAACTGCTCTGTTGAGTAGGCTGTCGGATCGGTCAGCTCTCCTATCAATATTGTGGTGCAGCCAAGCTTTTTAAGATTACGTATGAACCTTGTCATTTCCTTTTCCTGTAAAGAAAGGTCCTTTGTTGTAAAACGGATGGCTGATACGGAATCCAATACAAGTCTTTTTACATCATATTCAGCTACATAAGCAGCAACTTCCTTAAATACCATTGCAGGTGAAGGAGCTTCACTTTCAAGAGAAGTTCTGCTGACCTGATAATGAGATAGTTCTGACCCATTGAATTCGTCCATATACCCATATTCCATTCTTGGACCCAGGTCCGCGAACAGGAGTTTCCTCATTTTTATAAGTGGGATGACGTTCATTGAATAATTGGACATATCATCAATGATGTTCTGAGGACTTTCCAGTAAGGTCACATACAGACCTACATCGCCAAGCGCAGCACCGTGAGCAAGGAATTGTACACCAAATGTAGTTTTACCACTACCTGGGGGGCCACTTACAAGATAAACCCTTTCAGAGAGCAAACCTCCCTGCATAAGTTCATCAAAACCTTCGATTCCAGTTTGTATTCTCATCCTTAATCCTCATCTATGGTGGAATATACTAATATATTTATAAACTAATATATAAGATGCGCGTTCATGATCTGATTGGAACCTGATGGACATGAATAATAAAGAAGAAAATGACTTTCATATCGCCTGGCACGAAATTCGATGGTCTTCCAAGATATTCATATTATCGATGCTAATTGCCTGGATGACAAGTATGCTGTTCTACTTCCTTAGCCTGGTGACAGTATCGCCTGAACCTGTAAATGATGCTATAACCTCTACCTCTGCAATGGCGATGAAAAAAGTAGACTCCGCCGCAGAACACCTGGATCTGATGTGGACGATCTTCCTGTTCAACTCACTGGCAGTTATAACAACCTCTGTAGGAAGCGGATTGTTACCATTCGTCCAAAACGTTTCCATTGCTGAGCTGAAGATGAGGGCACATCATCAAAGATACATGGTTTTCTCAGTGAAAGCGGAACAGTTATTTCAACTGGTCAGCACCCTCATAAAAGATAGTGCCGAAAGGTTGAATCCCGGGATCGCCATACTAAGGGCTCAGGACAATTCTGAGACCAAGAGTTCAATATGGGAACGCGCGAAGTATAGCAAAGAGCACTTCAGATTGCTCGCTTATGTTATTCCATATCTCATTCCTGTTATAGCACTAACATTGAATGGAATGCTTCTTGGGAGCATGTTCTCTTTCTTCATTTTTAATGGAGCACTACCATTCTACAACCTGATAGGTCCACTAGGTATTGTACTAGGGATCCTCTATTCTGTGATCTATTTCCTAGCCTTTATCCTGCCACATGGAATAATTGAGCTGCCTGTCATAATCGTAGCTGGCGCTCTTGGATACAGGTTTGCCAGTATATATTCTGATAAAATAGTGAAAGATAGACTGCTGTCAGGCGATGAGGCCGAAAGTCTTGAAAAAGATATATCATATCTGAATAGCATTGCCACAGAGTATATTCGATCCCGCTACCTGTGGACCATGGTAGGTATGATGCTGATCTTGCTCTTGATAGCTGCTTACATAGAAACGAACATCACACCAAATGTGGCCCTACAGACAGCAGATTTTATAGACCGGCTGCTATCCTGATGCGATATCAAATACCAGATATCTTTATACCTGCTGCTACATTTTGCAGTAGCTGCGAAGCTATCTGCTGAGAGGGCCATGATCCCAGACCACAATCTGGTCCTACGTACTTTATCCTTTCACCAAAGATCGAATGGGCCTTTTCAAGTCTTTTAGATATAACATCCGGGGTTTCAAGCTCAGTAACGACCTCCTGAAGACGTGATGCATCCTTCCAGACATTGGTACCATACTTGTCATTGATGACAGAAACCAGGTTCGAAATATCGGTCCTTGCAATACCTACCCTCAGGAAAGAATCTGATTCATCGAGCATCTTTTTATCAATAAGGTCAAGATATGAAGGATGCCCTGCTGATTCGACACCTATTACATTTATCTGGGAAGTGGCACAAGCGAGCCTATAGTGAAGAGGTGAATGTAAATGTACCTGCACATCAATGCCTTTACGGTGAGTTGACTTGGTAGCGATCTTAAGAGCTTGTATGAGTTCGTCATCGCTGAACATGACCTGGGGATTGATTCCAATGCTTGGCTCATCTATGGAGACCACGCTTATGTTCAAATGCCCTGAGTTTTCAATGGAATTTTTCAGGAAGCGGTCTACACTTTCTGCCAAAAGGTAGAGGATATCAGTATATTCCGTTCCTCCAAACTCTTTCAAGTACATTTCCAGGGGACCTGTAACACATACCCTGGTATTTTGCTTCTCACCACGAGATTGCATGTACATTTGAGCTGCTGGCTGGATAGCTTCCAGCTCTAGTATTCTGGCAGCTTTTTCTTTGACCTTGAAAGGCTCTTCTGTATTTTCCGGGTTCCTTATTATAGAAAGGAACTGCTCGTTCATGTCCTGATATTGGGGATAGGTGGGAACATCAACCCCTGCATCTACCTTTTGCTGAAAAGCAGCATTGATAACATGGAACAGTTTTTCGCGTTCCGAGTGATCAGAAAATGCCTTTTGTATCCATTCCTTTGCTATCCCCTGAGGCAGTGGGTAACTACCTATGTCATCAAAGATCACATTACTCATGCTTTAAGATTGAAGCAGCAATGAAATATAAGTTTTGGGACAAAAAATACAAAAAATTAGATATCTAAGATATGCGCTGTATTCTGTCCTGCTTTAATTTTCCCTTTTTAGCAACATGTTCAACATAATAGTCCACACATTTCTGTGAGTAATCAATGGAAGCCTTGGACATATGAGCGATAATCTCACTTAAAGGTCTTTCGACTTGTATAGTACGCCTGGGTATACCGTATTTCTCATTGTGTTTTGCTACGGTCTCAAGCATAATGTTCTGTAGTTGCAATACATTCAGCTTTTCGGAGGAAGGGAGTTTTTCGAAATCTTCCATTATCTTCATTATGTGGTCCCTATCCTTTTCATCTACTTCTAATTCGGAAATGGGATGCTTAATGTGCTCCTCCACTCTATCACCATTAGCAGTGTATACATCATTGATTAAAATACTTATCTATAAATTTCATAAATACTATAAAAATAGTTTTCCCTTAAAAAATATTAAGGAAGGGTGAACATTACACCCATTTCCTTTGAGATCTTTGAAACCTCTTTAAATGCTATGAACATTTCCTTGCGACTTTGCTCAATGTTCTCTTTTCTTGGCTCACATGAGAGCCATATCTCTTTATCGCTCTCTCCGCGAGTAACAGTGATACAAGCCAACATATCTGATTTTGTCAGCCTGTAAACTGAATCCACACCTGTAGGGGTAACCCACTCATGATACTTATCAGTGATATGCTTAACCAGATCATTCCAATTAACTGTATCAGATGCTTTCAGGCTAATGTGCAGATAAGCACGGTCACCGGTTATTTCTTCTGTCATGATCGCACGTATCTTCTTATACTCGGGATCTGCCTCATCGACAACGATCGTTTTTTCAAGCTCCATGGCAGCTTCTTTAAAGAAGGGAGCAAGATTAACTACCTTTGATGGTTTACTAAGTAAGGAAACACCAAAGAAAGCTATACCGCTCAATGACATGCCTAATATCACTCCATGATTAGAGAGCAACGGATGTATAGAATTCAGATAGGCGGGAGATAAAGCCGGAGTATTTGCAAGATCTATTACAGTGAGAGTTACCTGTGAAATAAAACCTACTATCAGGCCTGCGAGCGCACCTTCCTTTGTAGCTCTGCTCCAGTAAAGTCCTCCCATAAGAGGGAAGAAGTATGAAGCACTGGCTATGAAAGTAGCTATGTGAATGGCATCAAGGATACCATCGATATAGAAGGAGCCGATGGTAGCACTTGCAATAATTATTAGTACGCTCACTCTATTAACAGCAAGCATCTCCTTCATGGTAGCATCAGGTTTCATGTATCTCTGATAAATGTCACGGGATAGACAGGAACCTCCGGAAGTTGCAAAAGTATCTGTAGAGGACATTGCAGCTGCTGCCAGGCCTATACCTGCCAGACCTATAAGAAATGGAGAGAAATGTTCAAAGATATAAACAAGTAGTGCCGGTTCTGCCTGGGCTATTGCACCCATGCCGATCTTAGAGAACGCTGCAGGGATCTCGGGATACACATGGTTCAGCCCTATGGCAATGGTAGTACATGCCACCCCAAATACCAGGAAAATAAAGAACGAGCCCAGGATCATACCATTCCTTGCTGATCTTTCATCCTTTGCAGCCCAGACCCGTTGCCATGGATCTTGTTCTGTGATCCAGCCGGGGATGATGGCAAAGATGGCAACCAACACTGCAACTATGCCAACACTGAATGGGTTCCACCATCCTGCAGGCACATCAGAGAAAAGATCGGAAAAGGTAATAGATGGGGCTATATCTGTAGTGGTCGCCGAACCTGTTACAGCAACCGCCATTCCCAGAGCAAATGTTGCAATGAAGAAGAATTGTATCACATCGGTCCAGATTACCGCAGAAAGTCCTCCCAGTGTCACATACGCAGAGACAGCTAGAGCAACAATAGCTGCAGCGTATACAGGAGGCAATCCAAAGAATATTTCAAGCACCATGGCAAAACCCTTTATATCCGCAACTGCGAAGAGGATCATGACAACAGTTATAATAAGGGCCACGGGGCCCCTTATGGAACTGCTGTACCTTTGTTCAAGTAGTTCAGGTTGTGTGATTGCTGGTAAATGTTTTATTTTACCTACCAAAAGTGCTATCACTAGCAAGGCAAGGATATTAGGGGCCACAAAACCCCAGATCGAACCCATACCCAATAGCATATAAAGGCCAACAACCGCAAGAATGCCCCCAGCAGTCATCCACGAAGCGGCTGCCGAGCAGCCGATCGCTATGAAATTAACTCTACGTCCCGCAAGCCAGAAATCGATGACAGATTTCTGCCTCTTTGTGAAATGCCAGCCAATAGCCACCATCATGAGGATATAGACCGCAAGCAACAGCATAAACAGACCATACGAATTCATAATTGACACCTCATTTCGATCTATAATAATTGACCTATACTTCTGTAATGAATAGATATATTGATCTTTTAATTGACCATAAAGTTGATTGCAGACATTTCTCAGGGCTTATATTTAAGCTTTTCAAAAAAATCTGGTTTATCATAAGACAAACCTAGTTGATTTAACAGGTAGCTGTTCAATGTAATATGAAATGGTCCGGAATAAAGTTCTGCTATTATTATGACCCAATATATATCTCTCATCAGAGTCAATTGTACTGTATGACCCTTGGACCGGTTCACATAAAGGCAATATCCGAACTTGCAGACCGTATTGACAGATGTCTGAAGCCGGATGATCGGGAGGAAGATGACACTGATGGTGTAATGGACATTCTGGAAAGGCTCAGGGAACTGAAACACGATGGGAAAGTAGTGCTTAAGGCCATAGGAAGGCTCAAAAGAGGTAAGGTGAGCATAGAGAAAATGGCTCAAGGCCCGGACCCTTTTCCTGTCACCTATTCATGTGATAGTGGAAGTACGACCCCAAGGTCCTTTGATAATGGTCTTTACGTAGATTTCTGTCATTGTGCCATGGCCTCCACACCTACTGACCTGGGATTGCACAACAGGAGGACAATTATTGCTGCTACTTATACTCCCAGCTATAGTGTGTACATCGACACCACTACTAACTGGGAAATGTTAGACAATGGAGCAAGCCGTGGTCAGATAATCCGTATTCAACCAGGTTTGCTGCATAAGCGAATTGACAGGATAGTACATGATATAGCCCTGTACCTTTCAGAGTCGGAGCATATTCTGTGGCTGAAGGACGAGCTTGATCCCCAGGGCTTTTTCATCATGGATGGACCGATCTATCCCAAACATCTCATGTACTGGATGGTGGTTGGGTCAGAAGAAGTACAATTGCTTTACGACCCTCACACAGAACGTATACTGCAAAATTACATCGATATCGTGGACCATCATATTGACAAAAGGCTTCCTTTTATTGGTTTCGTGAAGAATCCTGAGGATATGCAGATAATGCAAACTCTGCGAAAAGAGGGCATGAGAGACCTGTCATGGGTAATGGATGCACAGTTCTTCAAAAATCTGCTTTCTTTTCCGCTATATCTGGAAGAAAAAAAGAGATATAATCGCTATATAACTTACACCAACTGGTTCATGCAACCTAATCAGTTCTATGAAAGAATGCTTGGGACCACATCACCTCTGGTCAAGGAAAAGCTCAGGGCTAAATACCCACATGAATACTATTCACTGACATTCTTCGTGGTGTATGTACCTTCAAAGAACCTGCTCTTTAAGATAGAAGCTCCATATGGGCTCACACAGGATGAAGGAATGCGGGATATCATTACAAGAAAGGTATTATATGATATCTCAATAAGTGAGATACCAAGCACATTAAGGAAGGCAGACTCCATTGCAAAGATCCAGGTATCGGAAAGAAAGCAAATAATCAACAGGTTCAGGTACTCCCGTGTGGATACCACATATAATGATATCAGATGGAGCGAATACTATGAGGATGGATAAAGATATATTTGCCTACATATCTTCAGAAAAAAAGGACAGCAGGATCATTGCAGGATTCGAGAGAACAACTGCTGTAGAAGGGTTCAGCTTCGAAGAAGAATACATGATCACTACAGAAAAACATCCTGACACCGAGGACATCACAGAAGAAGCCTTTGGGATCATAACCACAGGTATAGAACCTCTTGAAATAACAGAATCTGGAGCAATTATCACTGGATACATCAATGCAGAAAGAAGAAAGGACATGAGGCTGGGAACGTATGTTATCGTGCCCTACGGAGAAGAACATCTGTTTGCACGCATATGGAAGATACAGTACAAACAAGAGTTCGCAGTGGATGATGCCACTGAACTTCATTCTCGCAGAATGCTCAGGTCCAATAATATAGATGAAGTGGATTACAAATTCCTGGCTTATTTAGACCCTATTTGTATACTTTATCCTAGGGATCAAATTATGGCCCGACGTATGAGCGACCGCATACCCCAGCCTAACACCCCCATATTGCCCGTTAAAAACAAGACAATGATCCAGACAGGACTTAACATTCCCAGGGAAGGCATATTCCTGGGACATCTCAGTGTAGGTGGTGAAGTGGTAAAGACACATGCAGTTCCTCCCACTGTCCCCTATTATCTGCGGAATGATTATTTAATGGGTGATCCGCTTGTGTTCAGGCACATGCTGGTATGTGGCAGCACAGGAACGGGTAAGACATTTCTCACAAAGAACATCCTAAGACAGTTCATGGTACAAGATAACCGCTACAATGTGAGGGGAACTGGTGCCAGAAAAAATCCCTGTTTGGTAGTTCTTGATCCTCAGGACGAGTATTCTCAGATGCTAGAAGATAATTCTGAGCTTACAGCAGCTGATGAACTCAGTTTCAGGTCCGAAAAAGTTGATTTCGGCGGATGTGTCAATACCCGCACCTTTGTTGCCAAAGTGGATGGTCAGTCATATAATGGCCGCTCAAGGGCACAACAGATGGAGTTCACCATACCCTTCGAGATGGTGAGGAACAATTCCTGGCTCATGGCACCTGTAGGCATGACCGATTTGCAATATCTGGGAGTGGAGCTGCTGCTGGATGAATTCTTCAAAAAAGCAGGCGAGCATACATATAATCGTTTTCTGGAACATATCAGTGACGAACTGGTACGGGACAACTATGTGCAAAGCGGGAAGGTACACGAAACTTCCTATGATGCCATCGTGCGCAGGGTGAGGGACAAAGCTCTTAGCAGGGTGTTCGACCAGCCTGCAAGACCCATAGACCAGATGTTGGAAGAGGTCATAAGACCAGGACAAGTGAGCGTGTTCCCCACTGAATACATTAGCAACGGTCGTATACGGGATCTTATAACTTTAACCTTGATGATGATAATAGTGGATAATAAACTAAGTACTAAACTTAACACACCTGGAGAAACTGCTGTTAAAGAGACACCTATTATCCTGGCATTGGATGAAGCTCATAGGTATCTAGCCAGCACCACAAGCGAGCACAGTAGGAGGATAGTGTCCAAATTCACCGAAGCTGCACGGCAGGGTAGAAAAGAAGGATTAGGACTGTGCCTTATAACCCAGGACCCTCAGGACATCGATGATACTGTATTCAAACAAGTCAATACACGCATTATCCTTAACCTGACGAACGATGCTGCCATCGGAGCACTAAAGGTCAAGAAAGAATATGAGAAGCGTATACCATATTTGAAGAAAGGGCAGATGATAGTGCATAGCCCAGACAATAGTGATATGGTTGAGATCATAGGACTGCAGAGATGTGTGGTGAAGCATATATGAATTTATGAATTCTTTCCTAACTGGTGCTATTCATTTTTTTTAACAGATTAGAGATGATATTAAACCGAAACATATATATTAAGCAAATACGTATGAAGGCATCACGTCGATAAACAGGATGGGCCGGTAGCTTAGCCAGGCAGAGCGACGGACTCTTAATCCGTAGGCCAAGGGTTCAACTCCCTTCCGGCTCGCCAATCCCTTTTAGATCAATAGTTATTGGGTTATTGTTCTGTTCAATATTGGAGTCTCTAAGTGAGAACTTTGGAACACATAGATCCCATGAACCCTGTTTATTCACAAGGTGAACTAATGCCAAAAGTAAGTGTGGAGATTCCCCATGAATTGCTGGAAGATCTAAACAGGCATGTGGGGGACGATAAGAAATTCGTTAACCAGTCAGATGCTATCAGGACAGCTATCCGCAAGATGCTGGACATGATGGACGAGATCGATAAAAGACATGGAAGGATCAAAGAACGATAAAAAGAGGATGTTGGATATTCAGAGATCTCGAAGATATGCAACACACTCTTTACCTTCTTCTAAGCTTGCCATTTCAGTTACAAACCTTCCATTATAGCCCTTAAGACTTTCCATGACCTTTTTCCACTGCACATTTCCCTGCCCCAGAGGCAGGTGTTCATCCCATTGTCCGTGATTGTCGTGGATATGCACGTGCAGGATCTGGTCCTTGCACTTTTCCAAGAACTCATCCACAACCCCTACAGTATTAGCATGGCCTACATCCAAGGTCATACCTACATTGTCTCTGTTCACTTCCTCAATGGTCCTGAGCATCTCATCAGGATATTTACCGAAAATCTTGGCCATTTCAGGCATGTTCTCCACAGCTATCGTTATGCTGCACTCTGCAGCAATATCACATACGCTCTGTATGGACCCTATATGGACACGCCATGCCTTTTCAGGCATCTGTGAACCATATGGGGATAGGTAACCTGGATGTACCACAGCCAAGTCCACGATATCACTTCCAAGTTCAAGGCAGTGGTACATTTGCCTTAGTACCTCATTACGTATCCCGTTATTAAGGCCTGCCAGGTTCATATCAGAAAAAGGTAGATGCATTGTGATCTTCAGATCAGTGGTGTCACGGATCTCCAGCACCTTGCCCAGGTTGCCGTTATGCAGGGTATGTGAACCTTCCTGCACGATCTCCCAGCCTGTATATCCCAGGTCTTCAAGCTGATATACCCAGGCAAAAGAATCACCGGTATCTACCCTGGATGAAAAGCTCAGATTTCTCAGTTTCATGTGCTTTCCACGTCCTCTATATCGGGTTCAAAAAGTATCCTGCCCTTTTCAGTGGGAGGAGCAAGCCATTCCATCAGCCTCTGTAGTTCAAAAGATGAATCTGCACTTATTGTTACATGCAATGAACCCAGTGATTCTTCGTCGGCCGGGAAGTTAAGACACCCCACAAAGGCCACGAATTTGCTGATCCTGAAAGATATGGAATCCGCATTTTTGCTCATACCCACCTCAAACTGGGTACGTGCAGTGTCTATGATTTCCTTCTCCCTTAAAAGATGATGAAAATGACCGAGTCCTTCAAGGCCAGTCGTTCCTTCAACCAATCCCCATAATCCAATATCATCAGTCTTATTGTAAGTTAGGTCCGCCAAAGGAAAAATCCTTTTGACCGCTGTCCTGACATTTGCCTCGGTTTCAGTAGGGTTAACTCTGGCCGAAATTTTTACCGTTATCATGCCTGACCCGCCATATCTAGCACTTTTTTTCTGAACTCATCAAGTGTTCCTGCATTCATAATAGCAATATCTGCAGCAGCTATTGCTTCACCCATACCCCAGCCAAGCTCACGGTCATCCCTCACACGCAGGGCATCGATATCGCTCATATCATCACTTCTTTTTCTGGCCTGGACCCTTGCGAACCTCGTATCAAGTGGAGCTTCTATGGCAACTAAAGTAAAATCAGAACCAAATATCTTCTTGAAGCAATTGACCTCTGCAAGGCTACGCACGCCATCTACAACGAGAAGGTCTGAATCAGCTGCTTGTATTTTGGATATACAGCGTTTGGCCACAGCGTCTTTACCTTCTTTGTTACGCAGGTCAGTTCCTACACCACCTACATTAGTATCCGTGGGTTCAAGTCCTCTACGCACAACCTCTTCACGTATCGCATCACCCATATTAACGACCTTGATACCGGATTCTCCCAGGATCGATGCAGCCAGTGATTTGCCTGAAGCTGGCATCCCTACAAAAGCTAATATCTTTGTCATACCCAACCTGATGTTATTTATGGACCTTTGAATAATGTGATTCACACAGTCAGTGATGTTATAAATAATATACATTTCGAATAAAATTACCTTTGGGAACTAACCTACATACATGTGCAATAACCTATATTATATATTGATATGTAGGCTCTGTAGAAAACCTACTTTTAATTTTATTTTGACCTATTAATTTAAAAAGGATAAATCCCCTGAGTATTCTCTGCTACCAAAAACACATAGGGGATGATTGTGCTTTCTCTAATAAGTACTTAAAGTTTGTTGATACAGCTCTAGCTGTATCAGGAAAATCACACCTACCAATCTATAGTTGCAAATATTCCAAAAGAACATATACA
>MPPA01000049.1 GCA_001896725.1 Methanococcoides sp. EBM-47
GGCAAGTAGTTAGTAAAAAAGTCCTCTGCTACTTCTACATTGCCGAATATTTCTTTAAAGAATTTGTCATGGGGGTTTTGTATTCCCATTTCATCACCTACTTAACTTTATTATACCTTATAATTTAAGAAGATAGTAGGGTTAAGATTTTAAGAACACGTAGCACAGAGGGACTGACCCCTTGTGTTGTCCTCCCAAACAGCGTGAAAGCAACACAAAAGAACACAAAAGAAGAACACAAAAGAACCGTCCCCGTGTGCAGTTCCAGTTACTGTTTTTATGTATAAGAAAAGAGCCCTAACCCCGCTTATATCAAGGGTTTAGAGCCTTCTTACATGCCTAAATTAGTCTTCATTCATATAATGAGTATCATTATGCATACTGATAGGTTTTATAAGCTTATAATTCATAAAGGTTTTCTAATTTTATTAGTTCATAAACCTTACATATTGTTTCAAATCATCACCGTTTTCAGTGATATCGATATAGCCTTCATTTTCATAGAATCGGCATAATTTTTCAATACGCTTGCATTCTATAAGTATAAGCCTTCCACCTACTATATCTCTAGCACTGCCTATTAAATCATAACAATCTTGAAGTATCTTTTTCCCGTTAATAACTGATTTATCGTAATCGGAAGACCTTCCAAGTTGTCCTATTAAATAGGCTACAATGTTTTCGTCTTTATCGGCCAGCTTTCCAAGTTTCCTCTGAAGTGTTTTTGACATAGTATTTATTACCGGAATTCTTATTGTTTTTAAAGCCAGTGAAAAGAATGCCACCACTTTAAGTTTACCTGTTTCTTCAAGGTATTCTTCATCAAAATAAACATAAGTCCTGCATTTATCTCGTTTCTCATATTCGATAGCTTTATTCCTCATGAAATCGGTAATATCTTCATCTTTATTACAACAAAAAAGAGAGAGCGAGTCTCTCCATAAACTCTCATCAATGTCTTCAGATTCAATTAGGCTTTGGAGCGAAGTATAGCCAATAATCTTTCTTCTCTCCTTCTCATATCTGAAATAGCATTTTTGGAGTTTATATTTAAAGGTTTGATGTTTTGAATACCTTTCTCTAGCCTTTCAACCGTCTCTTTTTTTGTTATGGCAAAATCCTTTGAAAATGAAACTGTAGCCATAATATCACCTCTTTCAATCTAGCTATCCTAATTAATATTATATAATAGAATGAATTGAAAATCAAAATTTTTTATTGGCCGAGACAGCTTATATTACTACTATTATAATTATACCCGCTTTGCTTTAAAAGGTTAAATCCAAAATTTTTTATTAATTTTTAGGCATTCCACTCATAGCCTCTTTTTGCCATGTATTCTGCCATTTCCTTATGGTTTTTGAATCCCTCTTGCTTTGCAATCATCATAGGGTCTGCATTTGCCTTTTTAAAGGCAGTGATGATGCTTGCAACCTTTGTGGGTGCATAGCTTTTTGGGTCCTTTTGAGTTTATCTGCTATATTTTCATTTGGCACATACTGCCCGCTTTCGCTGTCATATTTAAAGTTCTTCCTTCTCATATACATGTCAAGGCTTCTATAGTTCTTATATCCCAGCTTTTGTGCA
>MPPA01000027.1 GCA_001896725.1 Methanococcoides sp. EBM-47
ATCAGTATCATTAGCCTGAAACATCATTTTTAGACCGATATATACAGACACATTATTTGAAAATTTAGATTTCATTTGCTTCTCGAAAAGAGACGATTTTTACAGAGCCCAAAAATTTTATATATAGAAATTTACAATATATTTATTATGAAATACTGTCTAAATTGTAAACAAAACGTTGGTGCGTTTCATAAATTCTCATGGTTCTGGTTTATATTCTGGTTCTTAATTGGATTCGGGTTTCTTGGTATATTGTATCTGTTTTATCACTGGCTGTTAGCATCGAAGGACACGTGTCCGATATGCAGAGCAAATAACCTTCTTTCGCATGCCCCCCAAGAAGCAGTCCCACCAAACCAGCAATTATAATGTTGGCTAATCTCCGGAAAAATAGCCCAAAATAAATGTGATGTGGTTAACTTTTTTTCACACCACTTAACAACGTTCTTGCTTTCTCCGACCTCATTACAAGCTGCAGTATCTCCGGTAACTTATCCTCATACTGCTTGATCTCATCCAGTGCCTGCTTATCCAACACAAGAGAACACTGAGAACAGAACTTATCCGTAGGCCTCAGTACATTACTGCAACGGGGAAATTTTTTAAGTGTCACATGCCTCTTATCCTCTGTCTTGAGATCACATTTCTCATAAATCCTATCATTTATTTCCTGGTCTGTGAAGTTACCGTATATCTAAAACATCCATGTGTATCCTTTAGACCATCCTGCACGATGTTTAATCTCCTGCCCGTTATAGACATCAAGAACCAGGTGGAGCTGTTACCATATGCCTGAAATCATGAGGATGGACTTTTTTCTTTATTCATGCATGCTGTCCCAAGTTTTTCACCGCTCGAAGTAGGCTTTGATAACATTGGTGTACCATCCATAGACATTGTTATCCACAGTGGAGCTTCGAGGTCCTCTCTATCCTACAAGAATATCTATTGCATTGTCCTCTATATGGAACTTTGTTATAAAGTTCTCTATAAAATGCTTGCTTTCCAGAGATATCTCAGAAACTCTCAGCCTTTTCATTTTGATCAAAAAATCAGTATCAAGAGAATGCACAGCAGTTTGTATCTGTAAAAACTCCCTGATATAGTAATTCATACCTCATTTGAATATTCACATACCTATGAACAATTATGCATATTCCTGAAAATTGATGTCAAATCATGTTAAGTAGTAAAGGCTCTAATCACCTATTACCAACCACTCTAAACCCAATAGGGTAGGTGGGGTCAAGTCCACAGATAAAGTACCCGCAGATCTCAAGGATGTCAGCTTCTGCACTCACCTATAAATACCATATTCTTACCCATACAATATCACGCTGACATCCTTCAAATTTTATGATCTAATTCCTCTGCGCCACTCGGCAGCGTTCAGTATCAATTACGGATCTTCTGTAGGGTATGGGCCATATCATATTATTCCTTACATGGTTGGCTTCTTGGAGCTGTGAACCATTTATGGTTTGTACGCTCGGCATCTGAATGTGTTGTACATATCTTCAGGGACATCGGTACAACATGTTCCCCTCTGTAAAAAAGAACTCACGATCGCTTCAATGTAACAACTTTACTTAGCGATCGATATGGTGATATCTCATCGGTCCATTGTTCACTGGATACTAGCATAGCTCTCGAACGGTTCGTGTTTCTGGGACTCTACAGCGAACGACCTCATACGTACAGGACGATCTTCTTTATGCTTTGCCAAAGCAAAACCTATGAATGACAATCCAATTCCAAGATAAGGATGTTCAGCAACTATCAGGCCAATAGAGGTTACAAGAAATAATGACCAGTATTTTTCAAACATGCTCCAAGAACAGCATAATAGTATTTAAATAAAATTTTAATAAACAATCGTTAGAATATTTTATAATGATTGATGGTTAGGTTCTTTTATTATCACTTGATCTTTACCTTTGTACTTAACGCACTGTTCGAACAGTAATACTTAAGGACATATTCAAACGTTCAGTTATACTGTGTCTTTATGGTTCACGGATGAACAGCAGGAACTATAAGATGGAAGATGCTGGAATTGAATATTATTAGGAGAGAGGTGTGCCCGCCAGGGTGTATTTGACGGGCTGACGCATTTGTGCTTAATTCTGTGTTCGTCTTATGGACCCCTTTGTCCCTAACGACATTTTACACATGTTCAAATGACTATTTAATATCTTTGCTGCTATCGATTCTGAGTATAGTGCTCATTATGATGGATTCACAGCCAATGATCTATATGGGATAAATAAATTAGATACAAAAGAGACAATAGCACATCTTGTGTTCAGAACACTTTCATCTTTTCGATGATGTTCTATTTGCTAAGGGCACTCTTTTCACTTCTGATAATATAAATATACAATGAAATACGATTGTTTTTTTATGTCAATTATAACTCTTACAACTGATTTCGGCTCGGTCTATCCTGCTGCTATGAAAGGGGTTATACTGAGCATTGACCCCCGGGCGACCATAGTTGATATCTCCCATACTGTCCCTCGCGGAGATATAAGAGCAGGGGCCTTTGCTCTTTACTCTGCAGTGCCCTATTTTCCTGTGGGAAGTGTACATGTGGCTGTAGTGGACCCAGGGGTTGGAACTGCACGTGATTCAATAGTCATTTCTTCAGGAGGGCATCTTTTCGTTGGACCTGACAACGGTCTCATGATCCCCGCAGCTTCCATGTTTGGAAAAGCAGAGATACGTAAGATCACAAACTCGGATCTGCTTGGGAGCATTTCTGCCACTTTCCATGGAAGGGATGTTTTTGCTCGTATCGGTGCCTATCTTTCAAAGGGTTTACCCCTTGAAGAGGTCGGTGAGCCCACAATGGATCACGTTCACATGGATTTTGGGGTGGTTGAAACCGGAAAAGACTTCATTTCAGGCAAGGTTGTATATATTGATGATTTTGGTAATATCATTACCAATATAAAATCTTCCGATATATTGGGCACCATAGGGTTTGGTGAAACTGTACATATTTTTTCCAGGGACATGCCATTAATGAGAACTTATGCACTCGTGGACGAGGGAGAGCTATTGGCACTTGTCGGAAGTCATGGATTTTTAGAGATAGCTTTGAATAAGGGTGATGCCAGCAAAAAGTTGGATATCCTTTGTAATGATCCTGTGAAGCTGACCTTTTTAAAAAAGTAAGGTTCATATACCATTTGATCTGAAACGTCCATATATTTTTTATAAGTTTTTATAGTTTTTCTACTCCTATTTTTTGTTATAGTTTTACTTAACTTCATATAGATATATTTAAATTAAAACAATTATATAATAAAAGAGAATATGCAGTATATGAGGTGAATTCTTGGATCTTAAGAGCAAGATGATTCTTTCATTCATTCTGTTATCAATGTTACTGATAGCCCTTTTTGCGTTCCAGAGTTCCAATAATCAGGAACTATTGATCGAATATCAAAAGCAGGAACTTGCTTTGCAGGTAGAGAAAAGTATTAACACAAGAATGGAGATGCAATTGGAAAATGTTGCTACTTCCCTTGTACCCATCTCTGAAAATCAAGATATTTTGAAGATTTTTGCCGAAAGGGACAGGCAAGGTCTTACTTCACTGCTTTTACCTGTGTATAAAGATCTCTCTTTAAAGGGTGTGGACCAGTTCCAGTTCCACTTACCGGACTCTACTTCTTTCCTGCGGTTGCACAGCCCTGAAAAATATGGTGATGATCTTTCATCCTTCAGGTACACTGTAAATGAAGCAAATTCTAAGATGAGAACTATCAGTGGATTGGAAGAAGGAAAGGGTGGATATGGTTTTAGAGTGGTTTCCCCTCTTACATACAATGGACAGCACATCGGTTCAGTGGAATATGGCATGGGCTTTGATGATTATTTCCTCTCCCAGCTACAGGAAGATTATCCGGGAGAGTATTTCATATACACTTTCCCCGATGAGAGAAGTGTTTCATGGGAATCCAGTAACAATGGGTTATTGGCAGGAACTATAGGGGTTGATCCACTTCAAGTATCAGAAAAGCAATTAGAATTACTAATGAAAGGAGAAGCTGTCTCTTTTACTTCAGAAGATGGTAATTCTCTCGTGGTCATGGTACCTTTTGTTGATTATAACGGCGAAACAAAGGGTTATATCAAGTCGCTTGTCTCTCTTGAGGGGGTCACTCTTCTTGCCAATAAGACCTCTGATAATATTCTCATCATTTCATTTGTAGGTCTTGTTCTATCAATAGTGTTCGGTTTGTTCATTGCCAATTTATTGACAAAGCCTCTGAACAACATGGTACTAGCCACGGGTGATATTGCAGAGGGTGATATGACCGTACGGGTACAGGAATCAGATGATGAGATCGGAAAGCTTGGTGCTTCTATCAACAAAATGGTCGCAGGGATCAGACAAATTGTGCAAGAGGTTCAAGAGAACTCAGTTTCGGTCACAGCAACCGCAGACAATTTTCTTGCTTTCACTGAAAAAATGGCAGTTACATGTGACGTAGTAAAGGAGGATGTATCCAAAATATCAAATGGAGCTGATATCCAGTCACAAAAGGTATTTGAGGTCACTACAGCAATGAATGATATGAGCATGGCCGTGCAGGAGATCGCTAATAACGCCCAAATGACATCAGAGACTGCAATCAATGCCAATGAACTAATGAAAGATATAGGTGAACAGTCAGAATCATTGATCTTGCAGATGGATAGCATAAAGACCTCGTCCTATGAATCAGTAGAGGTTATGGAACAACTGGATGCAAAATCTGTCAAGATAGGTGAAATTGTCACCTTGATCACTGGAATTGCAGACCAGACCAATTTGCTGGCTTTGAATGCTGCTATCGAAGCAGCACGCGCAGGTGAGCAGGGAAGAGGTTTTGCTGTAGTGGCAGATGAGGTACGCAAACTTGCCGAGGAATCAGGTTCTGCAGCTAAGGAAATATCTTTGCTTGTCAAAGACATTCAAAAAGCAACTGAAAATGCTGTAAGCTCAATAAGCCAAGAGACCACTAAAGTCGAGACCGGTTCAGAGTCCCTCAACAAGGCTGTAGAGGCTGTGAAAAAAGCTATTAAAAACGGTGATGAGGTCGCTAAGATGGCACAGGAGATCGCAGCTGCCACGCAGGAGCAGTCTGCTTCGATACAGGAAGTAACAGCTTCTATAGAGGATGTATCTTCAATCTCGGCAGATTCTGCAGATGGAACTCAGAAAATATCTCTTACAATTGAAGAAGAGGCTCTTTTGATGTCAGATCTTGCCAAAGCTGCAAAGGATCTCGCAGGCACAGCGGACCATTTGCGAAATAGCATTTCAAAGTTCAAGCTTGAGACATCAATGTGAACAGCTCATCTATGATGCTGTTCTCTCTATTTTTTATGTTCTCTAATGTCACATCCATTTGTAGTGTCTCATCACTTCGAGGTCCATGTCATATAGCAGACTGTTCTCTACATACCCAAAGAACAGGCATTGATGGCAATTAAGGGACGTTCGTTCTCTTTTTTCTCGGCTGCTCTCCCATACCCTCCGCAGACCTTCCTTTACATTTCCCAGCGCTTCAGTCTGCACTCTGCAGTGTTCTACAGTGCCGTCCGCAGTTACATTAAGTATAAGTTCCCCGGCATGACATCTGAAATCAGTGTTCATATCCCTTACCATTTTCATGTATTTGTACGAATTAATGATGGGATAACCTTCTTTTTTCATTTTGATGATCATATCCACTGTCCTGTGATATTTTTCAATATCTCTTACTCCTATATTCTCCCATACATTATCTGCTATCCCCGGGAACTCATACATCGGCTCGAAAGCTATTGTCACCTTCAGTTCTGCAGCAAGCCGTATGAGCTCTTCAATATCATCGAGGTTCCTTCCGCTTAGTACACAGTTCATGAGAATGGGATTCTTCATGTATCTCTTTGCTTCAATTATTCCAGGAAGGATCTTTGTTTTAAAGTCCACTCCTCTTATTTCCTCATAATGATCTATCCCATCAACGGATATGGAAAGATAATCCAGGTCTTTTAACTCCTTTGCTCTTTTTTCCAGCAATAGACCGTTAGTTATTAGAAAAGTCGTTATTCCCAGCCCTCTGGCATGCTGAAGTATCTGCGGCAGGTCTTTTCTTAGCAAAGGTTCTGCTGTCCATGCGTTGTATATCATTATGCCAAAGTCCTTTGCCTCATCCAGCAGCTGGGTGATCTCCTGCAATGTCATTTCAGGACCATTCTGTTTCCAGTGCTCGCAGAAACTACATTTCATGTTGCAACGGGAGTTTATGGCATGTGAAAGCACAAGAGGGCGTTTCTTTATCCTGGTTTGCCAGAACGCTTTTATTGCTGTAAGGGGGGATCTGGACATGATCTAACTTAGGTTCATTGAGGTTATAAATCATTTGTCACAAGCCACAGCATGAGCTACACAAAAAATATTGTTCAAAAAAGAAAAATATGCCCGTAGAACACGGGCATGTAGGTATAAGATTTATTCGAGCTTTAGCCAAAGAGTGCCCCAAGGCCGGCCATTCCGCTCTCTTCTGCTTCTTCCTTGGACTCTTCTTCTTTCTTTTCCTCAGCAGCTGCCGGGGCTTCAGCCGTTGCTGCTGGGGCTGCTGCTACTGGAGCTGCTGCCACTGCTGCAGTTGCCATTGCTTCCTCGATATCCACGTCCTCCAGGGCCGCGATGAGTGCCTTTACACGAGATTCGTTGGTTGCGGTACCAGCTGCCTGAAGAACGGCAGTTATTGAATCTTCTGTAATCTCTTTACCAGCTTTGTGCAGTAAAAGTGCTGCATATATGTATTCCATGTGAAATCACCTTTTATCAATGTAAATTATCTGTCTGTCTTATCCAAAGAGCGCTCCAAGGCCGGCCATTCCATCCTCTTCAGAACTCTCTTCTTCCTTCTCTTCTTTCGCTTCAACGGTTTCCTCTACCTTGGTTTCTGCTGTTACGCTCGCAGCTGCCGCAGCTCCAAGGGCCTGTTTAAGCTCATCATCTACCGCATCCTCGTTCCTAGCTGAGGCTGCAGCGGCCACAGCAAGCATCTGTGACTGAGCCTTGCCCATCAATGCTCCCATCAGTTCCGGTTCGAACACAGCAGCGAAAATACCGAGGTTCTTGGATTCTGTTGAAGCTTTTGCGATAAGCGTGGTTATGTTGTCTGCAGTTGGGTATGCTGCGTATACTGACAGGTTGAATGCCTGCCTTGCGGCCAAAGCTATGTCGTTGAAGTACTGAGTCTCATCAACGGCCAGCACATCAGAGTGGAATATAGACCCCTCTTCCAGAACTGCCCTCAGGTCCAGCCCAACGACCATTGGATAGATCTCAAGTCTGTTAAGCATGGCTGCAAGCAACTGAGGAGCTTTTTCTCCCTCTTTCAATACTGTCTTTGTTTCTTTTACAACGACCTTGCCCCCATCAATAGCTGCCGGGATCCCAGCTCTCTGCAGCTCTCCCAGAATAGGTCCAGGTGGAAAACTTGTGGGTCTTGCTTCCACTACAATATCCTTGGGGGTCACAGCACCTGCCTTTATTGGTGAAGGCGTCTTGCTTTTTTCGAGGAGCTTGAACAGTTTAAAAGGATTCTGATCAGAAAATACCAATGCCGTCTGAACATCAATAAATTCGGCCATATCTTTTACGTTCTCACCTAATTCCTCAAGTGCTCTTCTTATAAGAGTGTTCCTGGCCACTTTTATATATGCGGTTCCCTGAAGGTCCCTTCTCATTTTCTGTAGCTGTTTTGCAGGAATTCCTTCAATGCCCACTATTCCAAAGAGGCGATAGGATCTGATGAGTTCTTTTATCTCCTCTACTTCTTTAGCTTTCCATTTAGGTATATGCGAGGAGTGGTGATCGATTTCCATTTTACATCACCTTCACTGAACTACCCATCGTGGTCGTTAAATAGATCGACCTGATGTTCTGGCTGCCTTTCTCAAGGGAATGTTCGAGTCTGGAGATCACTGTTTCTATATTATCTGCCAGCTTTTCAACTGGCATGTCCCTGCGCCCAACAGACACGTGGAATGTCAGTTTATCCTTTGACCTTATACGCACGGAGTTTCTTGAGGAGTTGATAACATCAACTACGCTCTTTCCAGGCTGGAGTGGTATTGGCATCTTACCCCTGGGACCCAGGACAACACCAAGGCTTTTACCGATAAGTGGCATATATTGTACTTCAGCTATGAAGAAGTCACATTCATTGGCCACAGCCCTTGCGCGTACTTTATCCTCTTTCATCTCATTGATGTCTTCCTCAGTGAAGACATAGGTGGCACCCGCCTCTTTTGCCTGAAGGCCAACCTCACCCTTTGCAAAAACAGCGATCTTCAAGTCTTTACCAAGACCATGCGGAAGTATGATCTCTTCGTCAACACGGTTCTTAGGCTGACTCATATCAAGATGCTTTAGGTTTATTGCCAGATCAACGCTTTCCATGAATTTGCGCTGCGGCGATTCATCTAATAGTTTATTTACAGCTTCTACTGTTTCCTTATTTACCATTCTGTACCTCCCGTAGTGCTGAACACTGTTCTTCGGCCGCTTCGGCCTACTACGGTCCATTTTGGTTCCGGGATAACCGGTCCATCGATCTAATATTGCTCCCATCGTGGAGCATAGTTCATATATCTATCGGTTATCTGGCCCAGATCAAGCTTCTGCCATTAGCACATCATCGAACTTGCCTTCATCGATAGCCCTTTGACAATCCCTTGGGTCCATCCCTTCTGCTGTTGCACCCAAAGTCACGCACGTTCCCAGCACTTCCTTTACTGCAGCCTTCATGGAATATGCCAGCATTGCTTCCTTCTTCATGCGCGCTATCCTAATAGCTTGATCGATCTTTAGGTCTCCGACCTTATTTGTCTTCGTTTCTCCAGAACCTTTTTCGATACCCAGTTCTTTCTTGATCAACGCAGCAGTTGGTGGTGTACCAACTTCTATCTCAAAGCTCTTGTCGTCGGCAACGATCACTTTGACAGGCACCTGCATGCCATTATAATCCTTTGTCTTCTCATTGATCTTATCGATGACCGCTTTTATATTGATCCCCAATGGTCCAAGGGCCGGACCAAGGGGTGGCCCGGGATTGGCTTTTCCTCCGGAGACCAGTGCTTCTACAACATTTGCCATGTTAGTATCACCAGTTATATCTATCTTTATAAATTTTAGATTATCAGGACTCTTCTTCTTTCCTGAGGACCCTTACAGTATCGCCACGTATAGTTATAGGTATCGGTACCACAGCATCGAACAGTTCGACAGTGATCTCCTCATGCCCTTCATCTACCCGCTTGACACGTGCTCTTTCCCCTTTAAAGGGTCCAGATGTGATCTCTATAATTGCACCTTCGGTTATACCTGTGACCGTAGGTTTAGGTGTAAGGAAGTGTGCTATCTCTGCAATACTGGACTGACCCTTGATCACAGCCCGTGCGTGCGGAACCGTCTGAATTGCCTGTTCCACTATACCGGGTGACGTGCTCTCCACTAGTACATATCCTTTCAGTTCGTCTGGGGCCAGGATAGCGCGAATGTCCAGATGTTCTTTTCTTGCCACAATTGCCATCATACTTGCCACGGAACGTTCCTGATTAGCAGTTGTTTTCACCACGAATACAGCAGAAGGTTCAGCCATCGTTCACACCCACTTCGGTATTTGTACCATTGCTATGTATATCAGGAACCCTAAGAACCCAATAGCAAGGATCCCAAGACCGGCTACCTTAGCAATTGTCAGGAACTCTTCTCTCGAAGGCTTCTTCGTTAGTTTCAGAACCCTTATGTGTGCTCTTATGATAGATCCTATAGAGTCCACTGTGGTATTTAATTTGCTTGAATCTATATTATTCCCTGCCAATGTCTTCACAACCATTAAGCCTTATGATCTCTAATGTTCGAACATATGATCAAAAACGACAAGTAGTCATATTTTGATCATGTTATAGAACGTATTGGCTATCTCCAACATCATCTATAAATCTTTTTTCGATCATTTCAGCAGACAGATTTAAAAACTGCCTGCTGAGTCCCATTCATTTTACAAAATCAATTCCATATTTACGTGTAACGTTCCTGGTACCGCCTTGACCATAGATCTGAGGAGACTTGACACCAGTAACAACAAGCATCGTCCTTACTGTATTTTCCAGTTCCTCATCTACCTGTGCACCCCATATGATCCTTGCATCGGGATCTATGCGGCTATATACTTCCTGAACGACACTTTCGGCTTCTGCAATGGTCATATCAGGACCACCAACCACGTTCACAAGGGCCGACGTAGCACCGGATATATCTACATCCAGTAATGGGCTTCTTAATGCTTTTTGCACAGCTTCAACAGCTTTCATCTCACCTTCAGCCTCACCAAGACCGATCATTGCAACACCTCCATTCTGCATGACGGTCCTTACGTCAGCAAAGTCAAGGTTAACAAGTCCTGGTTTTGTGATAAGCTCAGTAATTCCCTTCACTGCCCTCATCAGCACTTCATCAGACACCTTAAAAGCAGCCTGTAGCGGAAGCCTGGGCACCACTTCCAGAAGTTTATCATTTGGGACTACTATTACAGTATCTGCAACCTCTCTGAGCCTTTCTAGGCCAGCTTCAGCGTTCATACGCCTTACATGCCCTTCAACTCCAAAAGGAAGGGTTACTACAGCAATGGTCAAAGCACCTGCATCTCTCGCAGCTTCTGCAACGATCGGGGCAGAACCGGTTCCGGTACCTCCGCCAAGGCCAGCGGTTATGAACACCATATCACTGCCATCTACGAAAGCCCTTATCTCGTCTACACTCTCCAGCGCCGCTTCCTCTCCTATCTGAGGAAGACTGCCAGCACCAAGCCCTCTTGTCTTCTTCTTCCCTATCAGTATCTTCTTATCGGCATTGACCCTCAGAAGGTGTTGTGCATCAGTGTTTATAGCTACCAGTTCAGCTCCTTTGATCCCCTCGTTGGCCATCCTCTGTGTACTATTGGACCCTCCGCCACCACAGCCTACGACCTTGATCACAGTCCTCAGGTCACGGAGCATTTCTTCTAGTTCTGCATTTATATCGTTCGGTTCAGGCATACGTGTATGGAGGCGTCCTTCCTCTTCGGACCTTGCAAGTGCCTCTTCTACTATAGATCTCATTCTTCATCTCCCTCGAGTGTAAATCGTGCTATTTACTTAAAGAGTAATGGTATTTCCCAATGTAATCCTTCTTGTAGTTTTTGTATAAACCATTAATGGTTCTACAATTCTGCCATTAGCAGTTACAGGGTTCCCATTTTTCAGTTCTGCGAACATAGGACCAGGAGGCACTCCCAGCTCCCGGGCAATTTCTGGGTCGAACCTCTCCTCTGTAATATATAGTGTCATCTCTTCCGGGATATATTTTATTTCATAATGCTCTTTTAGTATTTTAATGCATTCATCTATAAGCATATCAGTTGAAGCCTTTTCTTTGCCTCGCATGCATATCATTATACCGGGCAATGTCCCGTTATCCTTTTCAAGGTATGCCAGGTTCGATATTTCAAGTACGTCTATCAGTTTATTTTTATCAGCCGACAATGCTTCGCTGAAGATGCCTTCATCCATCAAAAAGACCTCAATGTCCTCAGTGTTTGAACATGTTGCATCACTGATCATTTGCCTGAACCCATATGTGATCCTCAAGCGACTGCCGGAACATGATCTTTCTGCCAGCTTGAGCATGTGGGAATAAATATGCCAGGGCAATCCCTGCATATCTAATATTTCGCTTTCCCTAAGCAATTGAAGTCCAAGCTCTTTGATGATACTTGTGATCTTTTGTTTATGTGCTGATGACATCGCTCTGCGGTCAAAGTATGCAAAATCAGCATTTGATCTTTCTATAGCCTGCTGTACAAGTTCTATATCCAGACCATCAAGCTGATGATTTGGAATATTATGTCCGAATGTTATATTGTTCTCAAATAATATTTTAGACTGTCTCTTCGCATAGTGTCCTCCCCCAAAACCAACAGCAATTGGTACTTTATTTTCTTCCATCTCTAGTATTGCCTTAGCAGCTATCTCTCCTGCTATCGGATCTTCCCATTGCTCTTCTGCACTGCCGATCTCAGTATAGACCATGGGCAACCGAACATCGGTTGGTCCATGATGTGTGGACTCCATGGTAACTTCATAGCCAGTATTGACAGCCATTTTTTTCATATTGAGCAAGATGGACCTCAAGGCAAAAGGTGCAGGATAGGAAAGTTCTCTGCTGCGCCCTCCGAACTCTGCATTTCCGCAGTTCCCGGTAAAATGGGCTGTAAGCACTCTATTCCCCTCTTTGCTCTTATGTTTTGAGGCAACTACAATAAGCCTTGTTTTCAATCCACATGCCTCAAGTTTACGGTCAATACCATCCTGATATATGTGATGCCCATCGATCTCCACAAGCCAGAAACCTTCGGATGAATAGGCACATACAAACTCTTTACAGTCGCCGTATCCAATATTCACAGGGTCCCAATCCCTCATTTTGAGTATATGCTCCATGATGTTCTGGCTCGCCTTGTCAACGTTTGAGCAGATGATAGTAATTCTCGGTTCATTTCCATTGTCTTTCATTTGCCATGATCCCCCCGTTGGACCTTGATCATATCGAAAACCCATCTGCTTACTCCAGGTGCTATATTGCCACACCTGCGACAGTTGAGTACCTTAAGTCCCAGCTTTTCATAATCTTCGATCAGTCCTTCTATTTGATGTTCTTTCTTGAAAGTATAGAAATGTACCATCCCTTCGGGTTCAACAACTTCTGATACAATGGCAAGGAATTGGTCCATGCCATAAGGAGTGGGGATTATAGCTCTATGGAATCGACATTTTAGCATTGATGGAATATATGTGGCATCAGAACATATCACTGAAAAGCTTCCACTGACACTGTTCCTAAAAACGTTGTTTCGAAGTAGACTACATGCTTCAGTATTCTTTTCCAATGCTATGACCCGGGCACCCTTTGCAGCCAATGGTATTGCAAATGGTCCAACGCCGCAGAAAGGTATTATGACGTTTTCTCCTTTCTGTACCATATCGATGATCCTGCGCCTTTCATAAGACAATCTGCTATTAAAGAACACTTTTTTCAGATCGATCTCATAGGCAAATCCAAACTCCTTGTGTACTGTTCTGGTACTGCTGCCTGCAAGCAGTTCAAAGGATGCCACTCTATGTTCTCCTGAGAGCTTGGAGGTCTTGTTCACGACAGCTTTTACTCCTCCCTGGCCAGCCATAAGCTTGTGTGCTATCTCATATTTGTGTGCATGTAGCTCATTCGGGATGGATATAACAGCTATACCACCAATTACGTCAAATCTTCCGGGCAACATCTTCAGTTCCCTTTCGGCAAGTGTGTTCTTTAATATGTCTCTTAGGCTCATGTTCCATCTTTTAGGGCACATGTTCGCTTTTGGATATAAGGCATTTCTTATAACGAACTGAAGGATCATGCCAGAAATTACTTCAGTTTTCGTCAGTATCATTAATGGTATGTTATAATATTTTTTCGTTGTTCATTATTGGGCTTACATTTTGAAATGTGTGTCTGATCTCTCATAACAAAGACTTTTTTACGAGATCAATTGAAAAAGTTGATGGACCAAAGAAGATATGGTCCGGTATGCATCAGATCGATCTCTATAACTGCTGATCAGTTCTGGGGATCAATCTCTTTAAGGCATATCAAAAACTAGATATGTAAGTAATGAGGATTATAGATAGGATTAGATTATTTCTTGGAATAGTAGGATGGGTCATGTTATGTGATCCCCACTTAGTGCCAACACAACCCCTTCAAGTGTTCAGCACCTGCAACATTCACGCACGACCCATCGTCCTATTTGTTCCAGGGGCCTAAATCCTTTTATTCCCTAGTGGGTCCATAACAGTACCATTCAAGCTTACCGATGTTCTGCGGTATGGATAACACCACAATGCTGCAAGCTAATGGATTGCATTATTTCCCCACAATATCATATATGTCTTCAAAGCTTATCAACCATTCGTTTTGCAGGCGCCGTGCACATCTTTTAGAATTGCCAGGTTCACAGATGATGAAACCCTATAAATTTTCTTGGACCTTGTACATTCTATGGCTGTATAGTTCTCAGCTGATGTCATAACATGAAGATTTTTACAGACCATGGTTTCCAATAGTTATAAATGTATTAACCACAACCTCTTACCATGCACGACCTGATGGATACCGCAGAAAAGATCCGTACCATGGAGATACGGGGAGCAGGCAGGATAGCAGTTGCAGCGTCAGCAGCCCTTAGGGACCACGCAAGGACTCTCAGTTCACTTTCCACTGAAGAGTTCAAGAAAAGTATCAGTGAAGCTGCAAGGATACTTGTGGAAACAAGACCAACGGCCGTTTCCTTGCCCAATGCTGTCGCCCTGACCAAGAGATACTCTTCGCCAGATGTCAACGAAGCCATTGCTGAGATAGTTTCCAATTCAGAGAAGTTCATAAAAAGTGCCAACGAAGCTCTTGAGAAGATCGGCAGAGTGGGTGCCAGACGCATCCGTGATGGAGATGTCATTATGACCCACTGCAATTCTCATGCAGCCATTGCCATCATAAAGACTGCCTTTAAGCAAGGCAAGAAGATATCTGTCATCGCCACAGAGTCCAGGCCCCGTAAACAGGGTTTGATCACCATCCGGGAACTGGATGATGCAGGTATTCCTACCACGCTCATTGTGGACTCGACTGTGAGGTTGGCGATGAAAGATGTGGACCTTGTGGTCGTAGGTGCAGATTCCATAGCCGTTAACGGTGCATTGGTCAATAAAATTGGCACTTCCCAGCTTGCGCTGGCTGCATGGGAAGCTCGTAAGAACGTCCTGGTCGCAGCCGAGACCTATAAATTCAGTCCTAATACCATTCTGGGCCAGATGGTGGAGATAGAGGATCGTTCAAGTGATGAGGTCATAGACCCAAATATGCTTAAAGAGATGCCAAATGTAAAAGTGCGTAATCCTGCCTTTGATATTACACCACCGGAATACATCGATCTAATAATCACTGACGTTGGTGCATTCCCGCCAGCAATGGCCTATATAGTCATCAAGGAATACCTGGGGCTGGATCTGGTGGATTTGAAGTAGTTTTGTTTTCTTGATATGTGGTGAATGCAGGAATTTTATTATCTTTCCAGCTCCACCATTTCAATAGTTGTGGGTCATGCTCCTCGTTCGATGCGTAATATATGCGCATCTGAATACATAGAGCATACACCTGTCTATTTTCATCCCGGTATTATCACATAATCTCAGATAGAGTTCTTAGGTTTTTTTCCCCTCATATCTGTCATGGAACGAATACCCAATTCTCTGAGGTTCCTTGCAGTTCTTTTACCAATCTATGGAATGACCTGTAATTCTTTAGGGATCAGGTTTTGTTCTCATCCTTCATTTCTTACCCACAGTGGCAATATAGATCACGAACTCCTGTTCACCGTCTATGTTCAGCAGTTCGTTCATATCATCGTCCAGAAAAGCTCCAATGGCACAAACGCCGCAATCGATGGATTCTGCACTAAGGTATAAGTTCTGGCATACATGACCCGCGTCAAGGTGAAGGTAACGATATCCTCTTTCACCATACCTCCATTTCATCCTGTATGACATTGCTGTCCAGATGAAAGTTACTGCGCTCTCCTTTACAAAATTCTGTCCTAAACAAGCTCTTGTTATCTTTTTTGCCGTATCGTTCCTGATATCCAGTTGCAGTAGTTTATGCCCTATAGCAAGGAATCTGTATAGGCCAGGCTCAAGGCCCTCTACCTTGTTGATCAGCAGATACGTCTCAAGTGCATGCCTGGCTCCCGCTGAAGGCACATTCCTGAAGGTCACGACATCCTTTATGGTCTCTTTCACTCCCTGTGTACACCACAACAGATAAGAAAGCTCGCTCAGGGTAAGGGGTCTATCAGAATAACTGCGTACACTGGTACGACGTTCTATAGCATGCCTTATGAGCATGTCTTTGATATGTATGGTATCAGGTTTTGGTAGTTTGATGATCTCTATTGCATCATCCAGAACTTTTTGTAAAGGGGGCTGCGGATATCCAGTCGCCTGTGGTGTTTTTTCAAGATACTGGAATCTTGTCAGTTTCATGAAATTTTTGCCAATCTCTTGCATATCATAGTCACCTTTTACAATTTGCTGCTAAGTTCAAGTCCTTGATATTATATTTGTCTTTGAGCACTTATCTTCTGCCATTTCTCCTTTTGTTGCAGCGATCACTACAAATCCCCCTTCTCCATGTCCATTTCTAACAGGTTCACTATCTTCTATCATTTCCAGTGGTCTGAAAAGTGTCTGAACTGTATCTATCCCCACAAACCCGGATCTATGGATGCGTTCAGATATATCTTCAACTGAATGGAGCCTTGCACATGTGTAAAACCCTCTTTCATGTTGTCTTTTTTCATATTTTTTTTCATACACCTTTCCAAGCTCGCTGTTCCTGTCTATCATTCCTAGTATTAGCTTGCCACCTGTTTTAAGTACCCTGTGAACTTCAGAGAATGCTTGCTGCAGGTCCGTCAAAAAACAGTCCACGGTGACCATAAGTATCACATCAAAGCTCTTTTCTTTGAATGGTAAGCTTTCAGCCACTGCCTGCACACAAATGATATTTCTCTTTCTGGCTAATTCCAGCATCTCCTTGGAAGGATCTGCACCATGACCGATACACAGGGCCTGTGCAAATCTGCCAGTACCCACCCCTATCTCAATACTTCTATGTTCTGTTTGCACGGGATGAAATAATTCCCTGATAGCTGCTAGCTCGGAACTGAACACCTTAATATGCCGATCGTACCAGGAATCGTATTCTTTTACCCACATGTCAGATGATGTTCTCATTCAATTCCCTTCATTTTGACCTAATATCTAATGTTGGAATCAATACCATAGACAAGAATAGCTATGGAGGCGCTAATATTTAGTAGTATATCAGAGAGGGGATCTCAGCAAGGCCACACTTGACAGCATGCTGAAAGTTCCATCTAAATTATTCAACGTAACGATCCCAGTTGTGGCACCATTTTAGAGGGCTTTGGAAAACTCTGATGTTTGAGACCTGTCTTATATGCCACTTATAAATGATCGGTTAAAGATGCAGGCTTATTGAAATCCCTACAGTTTTTCCATATTTCCTCAATACACGTTATAGGACCATGTTTTACATAGCCTTCTATAAATAAGGATACCTTTTCCTATCAGAAAGATATAATACGACAAAGTTACACAGTATCTCTTCATGCCGGTCAGGTGTGAATGGGCTTCTTCCAGTGATCTTGCTCTTAAATACCATGATGAGGAATGGGGTGTACCGATACATGATGATCGCTCGCTCTTCGAATTCCTTGTGCTGGAGGGTGCACAGGCAGGCTTAAGCTGGGAAACGGTCCTCAAAAAAAGAGATAATTACAGGAAGGCATTTGATAATTTTGACCATGATAAGGTTGCAGCCTATGGTGAAGCAAAAGTAGAGGGCTTACTTAAGAATGAAGGCATAATCCGTAACAAGCTTAAAGTGCGTTCTGCCATCAATAATGCCAAGGCATTTAAAAAAGTGAGGGATGAATTCGGCTCTTTTGATACTTATATATGGGGTTTTGTGGACCATAGGCCAGTGCAAAACTCATGGACGACCCTAGCAGAGGTCCCTACAAAGACCGAAATTGCAGAAAGGATAAGTAAGGACCTTAAAAGAAGAGGGTTCAGTTTCATTGGTCCAATAATTATATATGCGTTCATGCAGGCGGTAGGTATGGTCAATGATCATGTTGTAGATTGTTTCAGGCATGAGCAGTGCAGGGAACTTGAGCAAAAGTAGTCATCTTCTTTTTATTCTGTTTTAAGGATGATCAGTATATAAATATAAGGATGTTCATCCAATTCCTTCAGGAAAAATGTCCGTACGGACTCTTCTCATAACGTTCCAATACCTTTTCAAGAGACAAATTAGAAGTTTCGGATTCTGAGCCGAACAATAGCCTTGAAAGAGAAGGTTTGTTCATATACACCACAGTAGGTTTTCCTTCTATTCCAGCCAGTTCCGTGGTGATCTCAATAGCATCATAGAAATTCCCAAGTTCATCCACCAGCCCCAGTTCCTTAGCCTTTTTGCCAGTGTATATTCTGCCGTCGGCAATATCCTTGACCTCACCTACGGACATATTACGACCTTCTGCAACATTTGTAATGAAAGTATCGTACACTTCCATTATTACACTGTCAGCATATTCCTTTTCCTCATCAGAGAGGCCTCTCCATGAGCCACCCATATCCTTGAACTCTCCGGATTTAGCTACATGGAACTCTATTCCTTCTTGATCATAGTGAGCAGACATGTTCTCAAATGTCCATATCACTCCTATGCTACCGGTCATTGTGGAAGGGTTTGCTACTATCACATCTGCAGGTACTGATATATGGTATGCCGCACTGGCAGCTACATTGCCCATGGATACCACTATAGGCATACCCTCATCATGAGCTCTTTTCACTTCTTTATAGATCTCTTCACCTGCAGTTGAAGAGCCCCCAGGGCTATCTACCCTTAATAAGATCGCTTTTACACTTTTATCCTCTACAGCCTTACGGATGTTCTCATTTATTCCGTCAGGGGTGGCATATCCCAGTCCATTGTATATACTACCGGAAACAATTGTGCCTTCTACGTAGATCACTGCTATCTTATCACCAGTGGGATACAAATTACCATCGAACTTCCCCATAATGGCTGCAAGGCTTACACCAATGAGGATAATAAGAAATCCTACCAGCAACAAGTACATTTTCCATCTACTTTTACGAGGTGTCATGATCACAGAGGCGTTGTGCTCATAGGCAGGAGTTCCATTTACGGATGCCCTCCGTCCTTCTTTTTCCGGCAGATGGGAATTATTCTCCATGGATGGTTTTTCTATCCCATGATCTGTATTAGGGCTATTTGCCAAATCTTCAGGGTTCATCTGGATTATTCCTTCTTGGCAAGAGAATGTGCATGAACATTGAAATACTTATCTTGGCATAAAGTAAGCGTAATATATTTTATAATAGTATTCTATCCTCATCACGTAAATCATCCCACATAGGGATATATTCCATATAGGACCTAACATATTGCACATATCATCTTGGAGATCACACATGTCAAAATTACCCGAAGATAAACCTGTACTTGTTACATGCGGCCTTCCTTACGCTAATGGCAAAGCCCACGTAGGTCATCTGCGAACGTACATTCCTGCCGATATATATGTCAGATCACTGAAAAAACGCGGTAAAGAAGTGACCTTCATTTGTGGTTCAGATACACATGGAACGCCTATAGTCGTGAATGCAGAAGAGTTGAAGATGACTCCCAAAGAGCTGGTGGAAATATACCATAAGCATTTCTATGAAGTGTTCATGTCCATAGGTATCATGTTCGATGCTTTTGGGACAACCGATGATCCTGAAAATCATGATCGTACGCTAGATATCGTTAACCGCCTTATAGAAAAAGGGTATGTTTACCCAAAGGTCATCGAGATCGCTTATTGTCCTGCATGTGACCGTTTCCTTCCTGACAGGTATGTAGAAGGTATCTGTCCTCAATGTGGCCACAATGCAAGAGGGGACGAATGTGATCAAGGCTGTGGTAAGCATCTGGAGCCAGGGGAGCTGAAAGATCCCACATGCACCATTTGCCATGGCTCTGCACAATATAAAGAACAGGAGCATTTCTTCTTCAGACTTTCTGAATTCAAGGATTTCCTGTTAGAACATCTGGAACACCTGGAAGGTACATCCAATGCCAGGAACTATGCTCTTGGCTGGGTCAAACAGGAGCTTACTGATTGGTGCATCACCAGGACACTGGAATGGGGTATAAAATTTCCGGGCCATGATGATCTTGTTGTATATGTGTGGGTGGATGCACCCATCGGTTACATTGCTTTCACAGAGCAATGGGCTAAGGCCAATAACGAAAGTTGGGAAAAGTTCTGGAAGGGCGATTGTCCCATTGTCCATTTCATTGGAGGGGATATAATCTACCACCATTGTATTTTCTGGCCTGCTATGCTCAAAGGTGCTGATTACAGCCAGCCATGGGCTGTTGTGTCTTCAGGCATGGTGAAGATCGAGGACAAAAAATTCTCCAAAAGCCGGGGATATGTTGTATGGGTACAGGAAGATTACCTTGACCACGGTTTCCATGCCGATCTGCTCAGGTATTATCTCATAAGTTATACATCCCATACCAAGGAGGTAAACTTCTCATGGAAGGTATTCCAGGAACGGATCAACAGTGAACTTGTGGCAGTATTGGGCAACTTCCTTTACCGTAGCCTTTTGTTCGATTTCAAGAACTTTGGAGAGATCCCGGCAGGCAGGATATCACCTGAGATCATGGAAAAGATAAAGGTCACCATTGATGAGGTCACAGTTGCAATGGAGGAGTTCGAGTTCAAGAAAGCCATTGATACCGCCATGGCGCTGGCTTCTTTTGGTAACTCCTATTTCCAGTCCAATGAACCCTGGAAGCTCATCAAGGAGAACAGGGAAGCATGTGCCGAGGTGCTGGCGAACTGTATGCAGATCGCAAAGGCACTGATCCTGCTTTTCGAACCCACTCTTCCTGAAAAGATGGAGATAGCCTGGAAGCAGATAGGTATGGGTTCAGATGTACATAAGGCAGGATATGAAGAAGCCCTTGTGCCGGTAGAGGCAGGTACAATACTTTCTAACCCCAGCATTCTCTTTGATAAGATCGAAGATGACAAGATCGATGAAATGACCATTATCTCCAATGAGAGGATACGTAAGGCCCTTGCAAAGGAAGCAGGTATACCGGAAACAGAACCCGCATCGATACCTACGAAAGACCAGATCACTTATGAGGATTTCTCTAAAGTGGATGTACGTGTCGGTAAGGTCCTTACAGCTGAAAAGATAAAAAAATCTAAAAAGCTGCTCAAGCTGATGGTAGATGTGGGTGAACCAAAGCCCAGACAGATAGTTGCAGGTCTTGCAGAATACTATCAGCCTGAAGAACTTGTTGGTAAGGTCGTCAGTGTACTTGTCAATCTCCAGCCTGCAAAATTGTGCGGTGTGGAGTCCCAAGGCATGTTATTAGCAGCTGATGCAGATGAACGTGTGTCTCTGCTGATCCCTGATAAAGAAATGAAACCCGGATCGATCGTAAGATAAAATATGAAAATATGGTTGGGCCAGTTCCTGTAAAAACTAAATGCATTTACACATGCAAATGTTGTTACGCCTGCTATCAACCTTTTTTTCTTTCATTTTCCAGCACCATTTCGAGGTAAGAGGTTCTGATGGAGTCTTCCTTACGTATATCCAATTTTTCAATGAAAGCGAATATTTCATCACAGTGATCATCAATGTTATGGTCGGCCTGTTTTTCCACTTCTATGAATTCTCCAAGCCCTTCTACAGAGTCAAGGGCAATGGTCATATCCTGGTAACTGAAGACCTCTCTTTTCTTATAGACAGTTCCGGATTCAATGAAACCAAGGGCAATGAGGATACTCCGCGCGTTATCACCATCTACTTCGGTCTCGAACTCCGGGCGTGTCTTGGAAACAGGGTCAATTTTCTTTCCTTTGTATGTGAGCACTGATCTACCATTTACGGACCGTATTCTCAATGCCTCATCAGTAATAGAAAAGTCCCTCACAGGAGAGTTATAGTAGGTATCCAGATGTTCCTGGATACCTTCTGGTTTTGCGCCCATGGCTGCAAGCCTCTCACGGAGGAAAATATGGCTTGCACGGGCTTTAACTTCTATCTCTATCATTATTCGGGTACGAACTTGGTTCCGTAGTATATCATACCCTTTTCACCGCTTTCTCCAAGCTTTCTGAACACAGGTCTTACCTTCATCCCTATCTTCATGGTCCCAGGATCAGCTATTATCTGGCTGGTAAGGCTTGGTCCCTCTTCCAGCTTTACGATGCCAAGCACATAAGGGGTTTGTTTCTCAAAGCCTTCTGCAGCAGTGTGGATCACAGTATATGTGAGTACTTCTCCCCTTCCACTGAACTTGTAGTTCTCAGTTTTTCCATCACGGCGGCATTTTGGGCACATGCTACGAGGCGGATAGTAGTAAGTTTTACAATTAGTGCAGTGAGTGCCTATCAGGTTATACCTTGCCACCTGTTTTCTCCAGAATCTCGGTACTGACATTGTGATCACCTGTTCCTCGATAATATATGTACTACAGCAGTAGCGCCCGAGCCTCCGACATTATGTGTCATACCTATCTCAGCACCGTTAACCTGCCGCTTTCCTGCATCTCCTCGTAGCTGCTCAACTATTTCCGCAGCCTGTTTAATGCCTGTGGCACCTACCGGATGACCACAAGATTTCAATCCACCTGATGTGTTCACCGGTATTTTGCCATCTATGGCTGTATTCCCCTCTTCGGTGAATTTTCCTCCTTCTCCCTTCTTAACAAACCCAAGGTCTTCTATAGCGCATATCTCTGCAATGGTAAAGCAGTCATGTACTTCCACCAGGTCTATATCGCCAGGTGTGAGCTTTGCCATTCTAAAAGCCCTTTTACCTGCTTCTACTGTTGCTGCAAGGGTCGTGATATCCTTGCGGTCATGGAGGGCGATAGTATCACTGGCCTGGCTTGTGGCCTTTACATAAACAGGTGTGTCCGTATATTTATGGGCAATGTCAGCAGGTGCCAGTATGACCGCTGCCGCACCATCGGTAATGGGTGAACAATCAAATATATGCAACGGATCAGCCACCATGATCGATCTGAGCACATCATCCACACTGATCTTGTTATGATACTGTGCTATGGGATTATGGACACCGTTAGCGTGGTTCTTTACTGCCACCTGTGCGAGTTGCTCGCTGGTGGTGCCATACTTGTGCATATGCAGCCTTGCTATCATAGCATAGAGCCCCGGAAATGTCGCACCCATTATGCCTTCCCATTCCCTGTCAGCGGCAGCCGCAAGGGCAGTGGATGCACTTGAAGAGGAGATATCCGTCATCTTCTCTACGCCAGCGGCCACCACTATGTCCTCAAGTCCAGATGCAACTGCATGGATCCCTTGTCTTAGCGCCAATCCTCCGGAAGCGCATGCAGCTTCTACTCTGGTGGCTGGTACATGTAGTTCCTTTGCCAGTCCGGCATAGTCTGCTATGAGAGCTCCTATATGTTCCTGCTCGATGAACTGACCACCGCTCATATTGCCCACTATGATGGCATCTATCTCTTCTCCAGTGACCCCCGCGTCCTCCAGGGCACCGACACCAGCTTCAGTTATTGTATCTCTCAGAGAGATATCCCAGTTCTCTCCAAACCTGGTGGTCTTAATACCAATGATCGCTACATCTCTCATCTTTTTCACCTCATGCCAGCCTGATCTTACCTTTGTGCTTGGCGTATGTTGCATAATCCACATATATAGGATCTGCCAAAAGTTCCACCACAGTCGGTGCTTTATTACGTATCTCTTCTATCTTATCCGTGACAGTAAAACTGAACGCATCTCCACCAGCACCCGAGCCGAAGGCGGTTGCAAAGATCCTGTCTCCGGGCTTTGCCTGGTCCAGTGTAGCTGCGATTCCCATCATGCATGATCCTGAATATGTATTTCCAAGCTTTGGCACAACCAGGCCGGGCTGGATCTGTTCTTTAGTGAAACCAAGAATTGATGCTGCACGGGAGGGAAATTTACCATTTGGCTGATGGAACACTGCATAATTATAGTCTTCTGGCCTTGTTCCCATCTTATCCATGAGTCCTTTTGCAGCATGTGTGACGTGTTTAAAATACCCGGGCTCGCCGGTGAAACGTCCGCCGTGTTCAGGGTATGGCATGCCTTCCCTTCTCCAGAAGTCAGGTGTATCGGTGGTAAAGGAATATGTATCCTCAATGACCGCTATGAATTCAGATCCTTTGTTGCCTATTACGAAAGCCACACCCCCTGCAGCTGCCGTATATTCCAGCGCATCCCCTGGTGCCCCTTGTGCAACGTCAGCTCCTATTGCCATGCCCAGGTCGATCATTCCTGATTGTACCAATCCCATGCAACTCTGCATTGCAGCAGTTCCAGCCTTGCAGGCAAATTCATAATCTGCAGCTGTTAGAACAGGAGTAGCTTCCACTGCTTCTGCAACTATGGTACTGGTAGGTTTGACGGCATAGGGATGGCTCTCTGATCCGGTATATACAGCACCTATCCTCTGTGTGTCTATACCAGATCTTTTTACTGCATATCTTGCAGCTTCCACCGCGATCGTGACCGTATCCTCATCAAAACCAGGTACTGATTTTTCATATACCATCAGACCTGATTTCAGGCTGTTAGCGTCGTCACCCCAAACCCGGGCGATCTCGTCCACCTTGATCCTATATCTTGGAACATATGCTCCGTATGAGACAATCCCTGCACTCATTTCCTTCACCGATGTATTATATATAATATTTCATTCATTCCATTATGTGGTACTGACTATATTTTTTAAGATTTTCGATCAACTGATCAATATCCATCGTTGTAGCCAAAAGTGGTAATCTGTCTATCTCTGCTATCTTCTTTGCCATGGGATCAACCTCATTGCCCCTAAGTCCATGTATAACTACAGCGCCGGGTTTGAGGCTTGTAACTCTTATGGCTACCAGGGGAGATTTTCCAGTGGTCACCTTTGTAAATATCATGGCTCTCTCAGTACTCCAACCATAAAGTTTCTGGAACTCATGGGAAGAAAGTTCGATAATAGCTTTCTTGCTGTCAACTACCGTGAAACCGTAAAGTGGTTTTTCTATGCCCTTGTTAATGAAATCAGCATTTATCAAGCTTGCAAGCTTTGCAAGCTGCATGGGAAATGTGTATTCATAGGTTGCGTAGACAGCTCTTGAAGTGTTCTCTGAGAAAAGTATCCTTTCATAAGAATGTATCTTCTGTCCGCCATTCTGTGAGTCTATTTCCAGCAGTGCCTCTACAATTCTGCTTACTATGAGCGTACCTGGAGATTTCCTTCTTCCGCTTTCATAGTCACTTATAACAGAGGGGGATACTCCCAGATAGCTTGAGAGATCTGTTTGAGGTATCTCAAAGTTAAGCCTCCATTTCTTCAAAGCTTCCCCTGGTTTCTCTGAAAGCGTTATTTCTCCCGCCATTTTTTCGGCAAGATGTTGGCGTATATTCTCACGAGAAGCATTATCAGCCATTTCATATTCTAAATGAGACATAATTATATATATTTAACGAATGCTCTGTCGTTGATTGACGAAAAAATGACTCCCATCTTTCAAAACATATTCATATATTTATATTAAAACGACCCTTAACAGAACTGTATGTATCTCAATAATAGTGAACAAAATACCAACATCTCTGACATAGCACTGTATCTCAAATGTCCGCGAAAAGTATATTATCTAAAACGTTCTCAGAAAAAAAGGTCTAATGATGATGTTTCTTATGTTGAGCATCTATTTCTTAGAGAATTTGGTTTGCGGTATCCACAGTTGCTGGAACATTTATCGTCAAAAGCCGATAGTACAATAGACACAATACAAAGTGTATTCAACGAAATATGTGTTGAATTAAACATTATATATGCCTCTGAACTTGAAAGCGTTTCAGCATCAACGATATCAGAAGCCATTAGTAATGTACAAGGATGCATCGAAGATATTTCCTGTAATATAGGGAAGATATTGGCAGATATGCACAACATGCCGCTTGTAAAGGCACTGTGTGGCATGGAACTGGAACCTTTGCTATGTGGTCATAAAATAAAGGTTTCTGGCATGCCTGCCGGCATGGCCAGCTTTAAGGGCTCACCGGCCCCGGTGATCATTAAGACTGGAAAATGTCCCGAATATGGGGTATGGGCAGATGACAGGCTTCATCTGGCCGCATTCTCTATACTTGTGCAGGAGGTTCATAACAAGCCTATTGATGATGGTATAGTCATTTATTCCAGATCAGGTTGTATAAGACCATCAAAGATCAGAACAAACGACAGAAGACAGGTACTTGGAGTGTGTAACAATATTAAAAAGATCAAAGAAGGCTTTCTGCCGGAAAGAAAACAGACACCTTTATGCAATGGTTGTGAGTTCCTGGAAAGCTGTGATATAAGACCGTCCCTTGCATCCAAATTCTTCTGATCATCGATCAGAGATCTTCTTTTTTAAAACTCTCTGTTCTGTTATCCCAATCCGTGCTATTTATAGTATTTTAAAAAAAGATCACGTTTTTTGTTAAGAGCATGAAATTCAGTGGCAGGCTTTTAGGTAAAAAGAAGACAGAACCTCTTTCTTTTAAGTTGAAAATAGATAAGCTTCTAGGGTTAATTTCAATGGGATCTGAAAAAGGACTCAGTGCGATCAAGCTTTTTATTCACAGAAAATATGAAAGGATCGATCAATATGATTCCCTATTTTGCTGGTGTTGTTGAAATACTAACAGGAAGTATACTATGAACTCCTATATTCTAGTATGAGTTGTCCAAGGTGCAGATGTCCGGATCTAATAGCATGGAAGGAGACTATAAGAAACTTGTGTTGTTTGCCATAACAATTCATTTCTTTTAGTCCGGTATGAGATGTAACAGGTTACTCACTTGATGTAAAGATATATGGAAGGACTGTGCATAATATTTAACATACACACACATACACACACACACACATATATATATATATATATATATTTGTAAACAGATAATATATTTGTACTTTTAGGTACATTATTGGTATATAGACTCGGGTAGATGTTGTTTCTAATGAATTATGCTGGAAAAGGTATAATAAATCTTAAAGGTCAGCCCCAATGGGCTAATGAAAGACTTCTAAAGGAAATAGTGACCCATAGTCCCGTAGTCCTTTTTTTATGGAAAGCCGAAGATGGATGGCCGGTTGAATATGTTTCTGATAACATTTCGCAGTTCGGTTACTCTACTATTGATTTCCTTTCAAGGGAACTTAATTTTGAAAGCATTGTCCATCAGGATGATCTGCAAAGAGTTGCATTAGAAGTAAAGACATATTCTGAAAATGGGGTAGATGATTTTTCCCAGGAATATCGGATTATTACTGCAGATGGCAGTACCAAGTGGGTCAACGACCGTACAGTTATAGTACGAAATGATGATGGTGTGATCACTCATTACCAAGGAACGGTCCTGGACATTACATCTAGAAAAGAAGCGGAGGGGGAGCTTCGGCTTAGAGGGGAGAGATTAAGAAGTCTTGTGTCCATTTTTCAATATAAGTCAGATTCTATAGATGATTTCTTTAACTTTGCACTTCATGAAACGATCAAATTTACGCAGAGCAAGGTTGGCTATATTGGCTTTTACAATGAAAAAAGTGGGGAACTCATCATTGATAAATGGTTAAAGGGAACAATGGAGGAAAATGTGGTCTTTAGCTTCCAGGCCATCCTTAAATTGGAGGATAAGGCTCTTCTGGAAGAATCTATAAGGCAGCACAAAGCAATAGTTATTAATGATTTGCAAGCTTCAGACCATCAGGAAATGCAGTATCCTGAGGGGTACACCAATCTTTACAGATTTATGACATTACCAGTGTTCAGAAAAGATCGCTTGGTCTTTATTGTGGGTGTGGCCAACAAAGAAACGGATTATAGTGAGAATGACATACTTCAGTTCACTTTGCTCATAGAATCTCTATGGAGCATAGTGGAACAGAGAAGCGCTGAAAAGAGGCTGCAGCGAAGTGAAGAGAAATATAGGCTGGCACATGATCTTTTACAGGGGATGATTGAAAGCCCAAAAGATGTTGTGATATTTTCACTTGACAGGGAGTACCGATATCTAGCTTTTAACAAGAATCACCAGTTAACCATGGAGCAGATTTGGGGCTGCAAGATAAAAATCGGCTCCAGTATGCTGGATTTTATTACAGATCCTTCGGACAGAGAGAAAGCAAAGGTAAATTATGATCGGGCACTCGCAGGTGAAACGTTCACTTTGATAGAACAATTCGGTGATTCATCACTTGACCGGCGTTGGTATGAGGATCTATACAGTCCTCTGAAAGATAACCAGGGAAATATAATCGGTCTAACTCTTGTCTTATTAGATATTACTGATCGCAAAAAGGTAGAACAGGATCTTAAAAAGAGCAAGGCACTCCTCCAGTCTATAATAAATGTTCTTCCAGGGATACTTAAAGTTGTAGACACTGAATACAATATAATTGCCATGAATGATGTTGATTCCAATCTGAGAATGGCAGGTTGTGATCTTACTTATGATGTTATTGGAAAAAAATGTTATGAAGCACTTATGTGCAATTCTTCTCCATGTCCTCAGTGCAGGGTAGGGGAAGTTTCCTCAACCGGAAAAACAATAATTTATGACACATCCCCAGATGATGCACTTGAGATAAGGACTGGAAAGGCTTTTAAAATGTTTATGGCACCTATAAAGGATGATCATGACGACATAATGGGTGTTATAGAATATGGGGTCGATATAACAGATCTTAGGGATTCAAAATTGAACGCAGAAGCTGCAAATAAATCAAAAAGCGAATTCCTTACCAATATGAGCCATGAGCTTAGAACACCCCTTAACTCAATAATCGGTTTTTCAGATGTACTGCTTGAAATGAGTAATGAAGGCTTG
>MPPA01000037.1 GCA_001896725.1 Methanococcoides sp. EBM-47
GAACACAGGATTCTTCCTAAAGGCAAGGACAGAGAGCGGAAATTACATTGCGTTCTACAGCTCAGAGGAGGCAAATGCTGCACAAAGACCAAGGTTAACTGTGACTGTCTGATGGAATACAACAACTACGAGCGAGATTATATCGCTCAACCTTTTTTATTTCTTTTATGTATATTTATTAGATCCATGGTCTAAGCAATAATATATTTATATGTAATAAATTATATAATAAGATGAATTATTGATTTCTGCATGAAAACCAGACAAAAGTAACTGTTTAAGCTTCATTTGCCAACATATAGTAATAATTATATACCATAGATATCTTGTTTCCAATATGAAAAGTGATGAGCGGCTGGTATTTATACTGTTTTGGGGAAAGTGTTGTAGGTAATGATGTCGATTACATCGGTATTATACTTCATATAGATATGAGAGCGGTTTTCATCAGGTGGGCGTAAAATGAGTTCTGAAATGGTTTCTGATAGAGATAAGATTTGTTTTGAAGAAGTTGCTGAGCATTATAGTGAAAATGTTCTTGTATTTGGAATAAAGTATTTTTGGAAATGGCTTTTAGAACGGCTTGCATCAACTTGTCCAGTCCCCTCCTGGAGAGCAAAATTCCACAAAATGAGAGGAGTCAATATTGGAAAGAATGTGTACATCGGTTATGATGTGATTTTTGATAGACTTCATCCGGAAATGATCACAATAGAAGATTTTGTTGAGATTGGTGACCGCTGCATATTATCCGCCCATTCAAGAGGCAGTCTGACAACAAGAAACGCATATCCACGAACCATAGAACCAATAGTTATCAGGCATGGTGTCTCTGTAAACCCAGGATGCATAATAACTCAGGGAGTGGAGATTGGAGAAAATTCCATAATAGGGATTGGATCTGTAGTCAGTCGTAACATTTCTCCAAATAGTCTTGCCTTGGGCTTTCCGGCTAAAGTTGTAAAAAAACTGGATGTTGGGGATGAAAAGAAAATTGAGGAAAAATTAGAAACCAAACAAGAAATTAAATCAGAGTCTTGTTGATTTCATAGTATACATTAAGGAAATAAGAAAATTAACCAGTGTTACATCTTAATAACAAGTTCAGGGATATTAATATGATCAGATCAACATGATAAAATATGACAAGATTATCTTAGATTTTTAGATCACTGATCTTTAATTATTCCTTGTATTTTACTACTACTATTATTATTATTTCCCTCTGGTCATGATCTTCACAAGTAGTGATTTTTTAATTTCTACGGCATGAACTGGACAAAGTTCTCGGCAACAATAACATTGGATACACTTTTCTTCGTTGATCTTTAGTGACCCGTTCTTTTCATCAATAGCATCCACTGAGCAGTTCAAAACACATGCTTTACAAAGAGTGCAGACAGAGGTATTGATGAAAGGCTTTACTGTGAAGTGCTTTCTGAGTGTTCTTCGCAGGAAGCGAGGCATAAGGGCAAGAACCCCACCTGTTGGCATTTTGAACTTGATCTTTACTTTCTCTAATGGTACACCTACAATTTCAGGATTCTCAGTACCAAATCCTCTGGAAAGCGCTGCTTTATTAGTAGGTATCTGCAAGGGATCGAACCCTATAAGTTCCGATGCCACCAGATCCAATGCCACACAATCATAACTTGCCATGATCACTCCTGCAGATATGGGGATACCAGCTGATGGGCCATCACCCTCCATTCCTATTACACCATCCATTACCGCAAGATGGGGCCTGATAAAAGAATAGATATCCACAACTGCATCTCCAAAAAGATCACGGTCTTCCAGGTAATGGGCAGCTTTTCTGTCTTTTCGCGGTATGGCGCCAAAAAGGTTTTTGACAGCTCCAGTATAAAGAGTGAGCTCATGGGTCTTGAGCTTGGGAAGTGAAATGATAACATCAGCCTCAGTCACTGCTTTTGCTATATGCAATCGTGGGAATTGTTTTGCTCCTGGGACATCAACTTCAATAAAACCGGATGTTTCAAAATTGATCAGTTCCGCACCACAATTAAAAGCAGCTTCTTCTATACCAGATGCTTTAAGTGCTTTTGCAGTGGCAGTTGAATCTGAACTTGTAACTCCTGACCCGTCCCCTACCACAGGGATACCACCCACTTCTTTAACAAGCTGGCACATTGCAGAAACAATTGCAGGATGGGTGTTAACTGCAGCCTCCGGCTGTTTAATGGCAAGTACATTGGGTTTTAACAGTACACGGCTACCTGGGGATACGATGCTCTCAAGGCCACCAATGAGATCCAGTGCTTCCTTGATAGCATCTTTGACTTTTAAATAATCAGTACATTGAACAACAGATACTTTAGTATTCATAATAATGTCCTCTGAAAATATAGATATGCACCCTTGCCAGCTGTCAAAGCAAGGAGCATAACTTTTTTCATTTCTACCTTTATATAATGGATGTCGATAATTATCACAAGGTTTGGCAGCCATCCACCGCAATAACAGACCCGCTTACATAATTTGCAAGGTCCGAGCTTAGGAACAACACAACTTTTGCTACATCCTCCGGGGTACCAATCCTTCCAAGAGAAATGCTGGATAGTATTTTATCCTTTATGTCAGGTTTCATATCTTTGATCAGGTCAGTATCTATAAGACCCGGGGCGATAGCATTGACCGTAATCCCATATCTGCCAAGTTCTTTTGCAGCTGATCGTGTAAATCCAATAACAGCTGCCTTACTTGCAGAATAGACCGTCTGGCCTTCACTACCCTGCAGACCAACAATTGAAGATATATTGATGACCTTTCCTGATCTTTGCTTTCTCATTATGTTAGTAGCATACCTGGTGCACAGGAAAGTTCCCTTTAAATTGACATCTATGGTATGGTCAAAAAGCTCAGTGTTCGTAAGCGCAAGAAGACTATTTCTCATTATCCCTGCGTTGTTCACCAGCACATCTAGCTTGGAGTGTTTTTCTTTGATCGAGCTGAACATATCCTTTACTTCATCTTCTGATGAGACATCGGCCTTGATCATAGAAGCAGAGAGGCTTTTTTCATGCAGCATGTCCACAAGTTCAGCTGCACTCTTTTCATCCTTATTGTAGTTGATGAGCACATGTGCATGGTTCTCTGCAGCAAGCAAAGCTATAGCTTTACCTATACCACGGCTTGCTCCAGTGATCAGTACAACTTTACCATCAAGCATTTATCTCACATTTCATCTGTTAATAAAACAGGTAGGTGGAGCTGTTCTTATGTATTCTGTAGCTGCTTCTACTCTTTCTATATGTTTCAATGCATTTTCTATGGTTTCTCTGGCCAGACCTGTGTTCTTTTCGATCATCTCGAGAGATAACTTGTGATCCTTGCCGTAAAGTAATTGGTCCATGATCTCAATAGGCATGCGCCAGTAAAAATCCTGATCAGATGTATAATGACTCCATGTATCAGCACTTGGAGCTCTTTTGATGATCTCTTCATTGACATTGAGGTATTTTGCCAGGGCATAGACCTGTGTCTTATAGCAGTCAGCCATAGGCTCAATATCCACACCCCCATCTCCATATTTTACCAGCTGACCGAGAGCCAGTTCTGTCTTATTGGTTGCTCCACAAACTATGTAGTTCTTTTTTTCCGCATACATATACTGAACGATCATCCTGGAGCGCTGCTTGACACCCTGTAATCCGATTATTTCCAGATAATCGCTTGCTTTCAATCTGTGTTGTGCAATTTCCTCACCATTTTTGAAAAGCTTCAGATATGGAACGTTCACAGCTCCCGTTTTTAGAAAATCAGGTAACACGAGAGCTGTCTCATGGATATTGGGATCATATTCTGGACAGGTCCTTTTTATGATATGGTCCTTCTTGTTGTAAATGTCAAGTGCTTCCAATATTGGAGAGATAGAAACTTCTTCATATTCCACTCCGAGGCTTTTACATATTTCTTCACCAAGGACCGTACTTGAAGGAGCTGATTCTTTTTCAGGTAGGAGCAAACCAAATACATTTTCAGCTCCAAGTTCCTGTACACATAGAGCAAGGATCACAGCTGAATCAACACCACCTGAAACTCCTATGACAGCACCTTTCTTTTTAAAACCAGCAATCTTTTCCTTTATAAAGTGCCTGAGAGTCAGTGCAACTTCATCAATATCTCTGGTAAGTTCGTTCATTATCTGCATGGCAATCCTCTCCTTCTATCATCAAAAGGTTAAAAAATCAAGAGATTGATCTTATATTAAACGGGACATCTGATCAAGAACATAGCTTCTTCAAAGGTCCTGCCTTTACTTTCAGTTCCTGTGCAACTTCATTTACCAGGGGCTGTGACAGTTCCTGATTAAGTTTTTCCAATCCTGCCTCCCTGGACATGTCCCCGTTCCTGACGATCCCCGCTATGTCAAAAGCATAAGGATGTATCCCGTATTTTTCCAAATGGTTATAACAGGCAAGGGAATTCAATCTGCAGTTGGTAGAGTTGCTATCATTGAGTTTTGGAGGTTTCCATCCTACTTTGGTTATAGTCTCCAGCACCATGTCCTCATTGTAGTCCCACATGCATAAAGGATGGATGATCATAGGAGGATTTTCTTTGTCCATCTTTTCAATGATCGATCTTTTCATCATAAAGCTTTCATCTTTGTCATCAATACCAATTTTTTCAAGTTGTTTTTCAAAAAGATTTCTTGATAACTTGATGAAATTGTAGTTTAGCTTGATTATAGGATTAGGAGCTTGTCCAGCCGTGAAAGCAAATATTATGACCGGGGTATTCCTGGCAATAGCATATTCTATCAGCTTCTGTTTGATGATACTGATACAGGTATTGCAAATATCACTTGCCCTGTATTTAGCAAATTTAGGGTATGCATCCACAGAATCTGCAGCTTTTCTCCAAGCATTGCATAATTGCTGCCTATCCATTGTGAGCTCATAAAAATCAGAACCTGTGATCTCACACATCTTCTTAGCATTTTCAATTGCGTTGTCAGATATAAAACCATTGTTGAAGAGAACGGCCAAGACTTTCAGGAATGGATAGTCCTTTTTGAGCTTATATAACGTGTATGATGAATCTTTTCCACCAGATAGTGCATATATAACGTCATACTCACCCCTGCCCTTTACCTGCTCAAAGATCTCTTCCATTTCTGCAAGATATTTTTCCTTATCAGATGCTGTAAGAGGTTTGAATGTTTCACAAAAATGACAGAGGCCTGTTTCCTCATTGATAGTTATACCTGGCATCTCAGAATCCAGGATACATTTTTTACATACGATTTTTGACATTTTTATATTCCTCTACGATCAATCGATTTGAAATCTTACCACTCTCAGTTAAGGGAGGATGGTCAATAAAAAGGATCTCTTTAGGGTATAGGTGTGCTGGAAGGTTTTTACGGCAGAACTTGAACAGGGTATCAATATCTGTTTCCGGTTCAGGTATCACCATGAGACTTATTGCCGTCCCCATAAGTTCATGTTCTACTGGTACAACAAAGACCGCTGAAACTTTATTATTGTTCTCGATGGTTTTTTCGATCTCTCTTGGATTCACCAGATGGTCGCCGATTTTGAGGAGGTCGTCCTTGCGTCCCATTAATTTGAAGTACCCATTAGGTAGTTTCTGTGCAAGGTCTCCTGTGTACATCCACCCGTCTATGATCTTCTTTTTAGTAGCAGCTTCATCATCCAGATATCCCAATAGTATATTATCGCCTTTAGCAACCAGTTCAGCTGTGATATATGGTCCAACTGGCTGTCCCTTAGAAGCAAACACATCCAAAGTGACGCCTGGAATTGGTTTACCTATCGTTTCAATGAACTCTTCTACATCCTCCTTTGGCACATAGGCAAGTCTTGCTGTAGCTTCGGTTTGACCGTACATTGGCAATACCTCAATCCCAGGCACGAGTTCCTTTATATTTCTCAGGATCTGTTTGGTCATTCCACCGCCTGCTGACGCAGCGGTCCTGACATTGGAAAATGCTTTTTTGAAACGGTCTGGATAGCGCAGTAGTATGCGATATGTACTAGGCACTCCATAAAATACTGTCACTCCAGATTCTATCAGACTGAATACCGAACCTATAAATTTCATATTTCCCATTGCAATGCATCCACCGGCCATTAAATGGGAATTTATTATTGAGTTTCCGAAAGCATGGTGTGGGGATATTACCATTGCTGCCTTATCATCAGCGTTAAGACCAAGTATCTCTATGATAGATGCTGCATTTGTTGTAAGGTTTTTGTCACTTAGCATAACACCTTTTGGAATACCGGTCGTGCCAGAAGTATACAATACAAGTTTAAGTTCCGGATGATTTGATTCTATCGAGAGCTCCTTACGTATGAATTGGATCGGCTTGTTTTCCGAAACGATAACAATGGTCCCAAAACGTTTGAAAAAATTTTCTCCTAGCTTGGAATATTGAGCTTCTGTAGTTATAATGTTCCTTATATGAGAGTTATCGAGGATCTTTTCTAAAATGATCCTAGGCATTTCGATCGGCATGGGGATAGCAATATTATCCGACCTATATACAGCCATGAGCATTTTTATGTACTGGATTCCCATCTCTTCTAATATTGCAAACCTACAATGCCTGAATTCCCCTATTGATGCAGCAATATCACTAACACTGGCTTCAAGGTTTCCATAAGATATGGAATTATTTCCCTCTTCCAATGCAATCCGGTGAGGTGTTTTTCTGGCGTGTTCTGTAAGATATGCATCTATATTCATTATCTCACTTTGTAAGACTGGTTATCATATTAGTTAATCCATGCAATGAATCCAGGTTTTCAGGGATCAGCATGTCTTCAGGAATTTCTATTGAATATTTTTCACTTATGTAATCCAATAATTCAAGTAAACCGATAGAATCTATAATCCCACTCTGGGTGAGAGAATCAGAGTCTTCTAATTCAGTGTTCTTATCCATAAAAGAATTGTCTTTTAGGTAATTGACTATACTGGTTTTTATGTTTTCCATTAGCATACCTCAAATTCTGTTTTGAAGATCAATGACCAATGTCAATCCATTTAGGATTTTATTAACTATGCATTAGTATAAATATCTTCTGAACAAAATACATTTTAACTTACAGATCCCTTTTTTTGTATAATATTATATATATGATATTAAAATATACAAACCTTATGCTAAACTACCATTTTAATAATAAATTAGTTTTTAAGAAATATATATTTTTCTAAATATAATCTAGGATTTGTTCCATTAAAGCATATCACATAGCTTCAGAACTATTATATATTACAAAAACTCCCGGATCTCAGTACTTTCTATGTGGACTTCAGAGATACCATCCTTTAACAAGCGGGTTAATAATAAAAACCACCCCGTCCTTTTTCCTATAATGGAACGTGTGATAATACATGTGGACATGGACTACTTCTATGCTGCCATAGAAGAACGTGAAGACCCTTCCCTCAAAGATAAGGCTGTTGTGGTGTGCATGTACTCTAACAGGGGTGAAGAAGGAGGCGCAGTGAGCACATCCAACTATATTGCTAGAGAAGCTGGTATACGTTCAGCCATGCCCTGTAAACAGGCTAAGTCCCTAAAACCGGATGCTGTTTTTCTTCCTGTACGCAAAGAACTCTATGAAAATGTTTCGGCGCGTGTCATGGACATACTTAGATCTCATGCAGATAGTGAGGAAAACTTTGAGAATATAAGTATTGATGAGGCGTTCTTGGAAATATCCCAGAACTGTGGTAGGGACTTCGAAAAGGCCCGATATATCGGTATGCGTGTAAAACATGATGTGCTGGAACATGAAAAACTGACATGTTCCGTGGGTATTGGCCCTAATAAACTGATAGCCAAGATGGCATCATCTTTCCGGAAACCTGATGGCATGACAATAGTAAAGCCGGATGAAGTGCGAGACTTTTTAAATGATATGCCTGTAAATAGGCTCTGGGGCATTGGGAAAGTGACTGGAGAGAAACTCAAAAAAATGAGCATTGAAACCATCGGTCAGCTTGCAGCATGTGATACCCAGGAACTCATTGCAGAATTTGGTAAGAAACGAGGTACATGGCTCAAAAAAGCAGCATCTGGTATCGATGAATCACCTGTGACTGAGAGGACTGCTACAGACCAGATAGGCAGAATGGCTTCCCTGAAAGAAGACACCAGGAACGATGACATGATATTCGCTCTTCTGGATGAACTAGCAGATGATGTTATCAAAAAGGCCGAGTCAAGAAAAGTTAGTTTCAGAACTGTTATTATGACTGTTATCTTCTCGAACTTCAGGATGGCTACTAAAAGCCGGACTTTCAGTCATGCGGTTTCAGGTAAAGATATACTACATGAGACTGCAAGAGAGATAATGTTGCAATTCCTTCATGAAAGCAACATGGACTTTAGGCGGATAGGTATAAGGGTAAGTAACCTGCAGCAGGATGTTGGGCAAAAAAGTCTGCTAGAGTATTTCTGAAAGTTAGAGAATGGTAAATCTATTAAGAGAAAACTTCATAGGATCTTCCATTGACCAGCACCATGCCAGAGCAGATTTACGGAACAGGTACAGAAAACATAGTGGAATAATGGAGATACTGATGTCCCTAGGCTCATCAAGCTATTGATACAGGAATGTAAGAACATCATCTGATAACTAATGGATGTGGAACAGATATTAAGAGGTCTGTGTATACCATAATGGGACACATTAAAAACAACTGAAGGAAATAGGATATCTGATAATAGGACCATAAAAAAGTGGAACGTACGGGGGCAGAGTACATGGAAAATGATAAGATGCAAATGCATGAGCATATGCACCATAATGATGCTGAACAAAAGTCAGTGGAAGAACACCCATTACATATTGAAGAACATGAACATATTGGATATGGGGATCAAAACCATCTGAGTGAACACGGCTCAAAGAACATGCACACAGGGCATACTGATCACCATGAAATGATGGTCCAGGATTTCAGAAAACGGTTCTTTGTCTCTGCCATTCTCACCATCCCTGTACTTTTACTATCTCCCATTATCCAGGAGTTCTTGTTTGCAGTTTTTGGGATAATAGTACCCTCCTTCAAAGGTGATATTTATATACTGTTCCTGCTTTCCACAGCTATATTCTTATACGGCGGCTGGCCTTTTCTTGTGGGCATCAAGCAAGAAATGGTATTACGTGCTCCTGGTATGATGACCCTGATAGCTGTAGCCATAACAGTGGCATATGTTTATAGCAGCCTGGTTGTTTTTGGCCTGATGGGGATGGTCTTATTCTGGGAACTGGCAACACTTATCGATGTCATGCTGCTTGGACACTGGCTTGAGATGCGTTCTGTGATGAGAGCTTCCAGAGCACTGGAAGAGCTGGCCAGATTACTGCCATCTGATGCCCATAGGGTGGATGATCAAGGAAATGTGAGCGATGTGCCGTTGGAGAAAATCGTTGCTGGTGATAAGTTACTTGTAAGACCAGGTGAGAAGATCCCAGCTGACGGAACTGTAGTTGAAGGTGATACTTCCGTTAACGAAGCCATGCTCACAGGTGAATCAAAGCCCGTTGTGAAAGTAAAAGGTGATGAGGTCATTGGAGGTTCTATAAATGGCGAAGGAGCAATAAAGATCGAAGTCAAGAAAACAGGAACTGAATCTTTTCTTTCCCAGGTGGTAGAACTTGTCAGGGTAGCCCAGGAAAGTAAATCCCATACCCAGGACCTTGCTGATAGGGCAGCCAAGTGGCTTACGATCATCTCCCTTACAGGAGGAGCTATAACGTTGCTGGTGTGGTCACAGTTGATGAATATGGACTTTGCATTCTCTCTGGAAAGAGCGGTCACTGTAATGGTGATAACATGTCCTCATGCCCTTGGTCTTGCAATTCCTCTGGTCGTTGCCATATCCTCCTCACTGGCAGCCCGCAAAGGCCTTCTTATCAGGGACAGAGTGGCTTTCGAGAATGCACGTAACCTGAATGCTATTATCTTCGATAAGACCGGTACGCTGACAGAAGGCAAGTTTGGGATAACAGATATCATTAATTTTGATAATACAATGAGTGAAAAAGAACTGTTAAGATATGCTGCTTCTGTGGAAGCTAATTCCGAACATCCGATCGCCAGAGGTATAGTATCATCTGTAGATGATGTATACAAAGTGGATGATTTTCTGTCCATTCCCGGGAAGGGAGCCCAAGGAATTGTTAAAGGACAAGAAGTGAAGGTGGTCAGTCCTGGATACTTGAAACAGCAGCTCTTCAGTATTGAAAATGAGACCGTAGAAAAACTAGTATCTCAAGGGAAGACAGTTGTTTTTGTGATAGTAGGCACAGAAGTGAGAGGCGCCATCGCACTTGCTGATATTATCAGGCCAGAGTCAAAAGGAACAATTGGTACCCTTAAAGAAATGGGTATCAAGTGTATGATGCTTACAGGTGATAATGAACAAGTTGCAAAATGGGTTGCAGATGAAATAGGACTTGATGAGTATTTTGCAGAGGTACTGCCGCTGGAAAAGGCTGCAAAGGTAAAGGCGATACAATCAAGAGGCTTTGTGGTTGCCATGACAGGAGATGGTGTGAATGATGCGCCTGCGCTTGCCCAGGCAGATATAGGGATTGCCATTGGTGCAGGCACCGATATTGCAGTGGAGACCGCAGATATAATATTGGTCAAAAGCAATCCGAAGGATGTTGCTTCCATAGTTGGGCTGTCCCGAGCTACTTACAGAAAAATGCTGCAGAACCTATTCTGGGCAACAGGATATAACATTGTGGCAATACCTCTTGCTGCGGGTATACTTTACAAGCAAGGAATATTGTTGTCTCCTGCTGTAGGGGCTGTGCTTATGTCCCTCAGCACAATCATAGTAGCCATCAATGCAAAATTGCTGTCAATTGACTGAAGTGATCATTATGACAAATAGTATTAGTAGCAATAATTGTTTTGAAGACCTTTTACATACTCGAAGATTATATGTACTGCAACTTTATTCTACTAAGAGATACTTACAGTATCTGTTTCCTGTTACCAGGAACCATTGTCTGGACACATGTACCGGATATATCTTTCAGAAATTTCAAAAGGTATCACTATGGAAATCAATGGCGTTGAAATAGAGGACACTTTCGCAGAGGCCTTTCCTATCAAGATAGGTAGAGTATTGATCACAGCAGCAACAAAACGCTGGGCAGAGATTGCAGCTACTGAAGCAACAGGCTTTGGTACTTCCGTTATCATGTGCCCTGCAGAAGCAGGTATAGAAAGATTCGCAACCTGTGAAGAGACACCTGATGGTAGACCCGGTGTGTATATCCAGATCTGCACCTTCAAATTTGATGCATTGGAACAACAGCTGTTGGAGAGGATTGGACAATGTATACTCACAGCTCCAACAACTGCTGTTTTTAATGGGCTACCTGATGCTGAGAAGCAGTTTAATATCGGTGCCAAAGAGAGATTTTTCGGTGATGGTCTGGAGACTATAAAACAACTTGCAGACCACAAGATGCACAGCATCCCACTTATGGGAGGAGACTTCCTGATCGAAGAGAACATCGGTGCTATAACGGGCATTGCAGGCGGTAATTTTTTCATCTTCGGTGACAGCCAGATGACAGCACTTACTGCTGCAGAGGTAGCTGTGGATGCCATCAGGGAAATAGAAGGTACCATCACTCCATTCCCTGGAGGCATAGTTGCCAGCGGTTCGAAATCAGGTTCTAACAAGTACGCAAAATTCATGAAGGCAACAGTCAATGAGAAGTTCTGTCCCACCATCAGAGACAAAGTGCCTGACACTCAGATACCGGCAGATGTAAAATCAGTGTATGAGATCGTGATCAATGGTCTCAATGAGGAAGCTATAAAGAAAGCAATGGCCATTGGTATCAAAGCAGCCGTAACAGTTCCCGGTGTCAAGAAGATCACTGCCGGTAACTATGATGGAAAGCTTGGAAAATACCAGTTCAGACTTCATGACCTCTTCTGAGGCCTAAGCTGAACTTTTCTATTTTTTGATATTTAGATATCAGAGACCCAACACTGCAAGTCCTGCATGCAATGCAGACCCAAGGAAATCCTTGGCCTCGATCCCCAGTATCTGTAGGATCACATAAGCACCTACAAGGCTCCCTACCATTGCTCCCAGATTGGCCAGCGACGTTACAAGAAGGACACGGAAGAAATTATTCTTCATCATATCTTTCACTGATTCGGCTTCCATGAGATCTTTCAGGTCCTTTGTGGTAGGATTACGATATTTCGCTTCTCTGATCCCTGCATACCATCCTGCAGCTACAGCTGGATTGAGAGTGGTCATCCAGGCCACCAAAAAGGATGTCAGTATGGAATAGGGGTGACCCTTTGCCAGCGCAGTTCCTAGGGCACTTAAACCACCAGTTATGAGAAACCACCAAATAAAAACTATGCCAAGGGTTTTCAGAGATACACCTGAAATCAACAATAGTGCGAAGGCTGCAAGAGGAATGGCCAGCATTATGAGGCCAAAAAGTTTCAAAAAGCTGAACCTTTTTTTCGGGACAGCCTCAGCGATTTCCAAACGCGGGATCGTTGCCGGATGCAACAGGTAGTTCTGTATACCAGCTCTGTGACCTGCACCTACTACAGCAATGATCTTCTTTCCACCCCCAGAAGCAAGCCTGATTAGATTCGATGCCATGTAGGCATCCCTTTCATCGATTAGCACTTTTACAGCATTTGGAGAAGTATCACGGAACTCTTCCACCAGCATTGTGACTATGTCCTGGTTCGTGATCGTGTCCATATCGATGTCCTTGGTACCACCAATGCCTAACACAGCTGCTGCCAGACCAGCAAGCATTTTTAATTTTTCTATGAAGCCCATCTTACTCCAGAAACGCTGTAAGGTAACCTGCACATCCCTGTCGATGAGCGCTATTCGGGCACCATGTGCTTCAGCAGCATCTATTGCCTTGATCATCTCAGCACCTGGCTGTACACCCATCTCATCAGCGAACTTTTTCTGTACATGGGCCAGCAGCATATGTATCATGTACTGGTATATCTTGCCACCCTTAAGGACCTCCGTGATAGGAACCTCAGTATCAGTATTTTTGCCTTTAAGACTATCATAGCGGGGTTTGCACAGCTCTACAGCAACAATATCAGGTCTTTCTCTTTCTATAGCTGCATTGACCTCTGCAACACTCTTCTCAGATACGTGGGCTGTACCAATTATGATGATCCTTGAAGGCTCAATTGTTGGACCATGATCCCCTGAAGAAGGAAATGACAGATCATAACAACTCCGTTGATTCTCAGGGGGACATGTGTCAGTTATAACGACACCTGAATTGCTGGAAGAGTTCGAACCATAAACCGATAGATCTGAAGAAGAGACACTGATGAAGGGACCAGAAATAGTTCTATCTTTTTCATCAACTGAGCTTTTCACAATATACCTCACAAACGATTTAATAGGACAAATATACATTATGTTTAAAATTTTTAAAATATATATTATATTTATATCTTATAACTGTTCAGTAGAAAGCATCATTGCCCTCATGAGGTCCGTTCTGGAGAGAATACCTACCACAGAACCATTAGAATCTATAACTAGTACTCTTCCCACATTGTTTGACATCATCAATTTGAAGGCTTCTGAAGCTTTAGCGTCCGCAGTTAATGAGATAACAGTTGTGGTCATAATATCTCTTACCTGCAGTGCAGCTCTTTCAAGAGGAGGGACTTTATGCACGTCACTTAATGTGACAATACCTTTTAAATGATTGCCTTCCATGACAGGGTACCCCATATGTTTGTGCTCGAACATAAAATGCAATAGATCACCAATGTTCATATATGGGGATACTGATGTGACATCCCGGCTCATGACCTCAGAGACTGAATATTTCTCAAGGGTAACGGTAACTGTTGTAGACTTGTCTTCTTCAGAAGCTCCTATATAAACGAAAAAAGCTATTAATATCAGCCAGGCGTTATAAAAAAGTCCCACTATACCCATTAGAAAAGCAAAGATCTTGCCCACTGATGCAGCATAGTGTGTAGCTTGCACATAGTTCATCCTTTTAGCATACCAAGCTCTGAGAACACGTCCGCCATCCATCGGAAATGCCGGCAGGAGATTAAAAAGACCCAGCACTATGTTTATGGAGCCTAGGATATTAAACATCATGTAAATAGCTGTTAATGCATAAGAAGGTATCAGGGAAACCAAGAGAAAGTTAACTAAGAAGAGAGAAAAACCAATAACAATGCTCACAAAAGGGCCTGCAAAGGCCATTTTAAGCTCTTGTGAAGGATTTCTGGGTATCTCCTCCATGGATGAAACACCACCAATAAGCATCAGAGTTATGTCTTTTATTTCCACACCATATCTCTGAGCTACAAGTGAATGACCAAGCTCATGAAGAAGCACACAGAAAAACAAAAGCACAGTAGTTATAAAAGATAATATATAATTCACAAATGGAGTGGCACAATCCTGAAAACCAAAAGGGGCAGGATTTGTAGCAAATACCAGAGCGAACACAGGCAGTATGAACAAAAAAGTAATATGTAATTTGATGGGTATACCAAAAAGTGTTCCTATTTGAAATGATGTTTTCATGGTTAACCTTGTCTGATATATTCATATTTATTATTATCTTATTAGCTTGTTGCTAATTTAATACTTTCACCCAGCTTGGCCTTTCTTTATATTTCATAAAGAACTACTCAATAGTATGCAGGGATTGATGAACACACGTCTTACAAGCTTCAAGACCAGGTATCATCAATTCCTAATGTTTGATCCGTCCCCTCAAAATGCTTAACCGGAACATGGCTTGGGTTTTAAAATACATAAGATGCATATTAAATCCGTTAGTTTCTCAAGACATGTTACCGGTCCCGTCAGACATTATAATTTTTTTAAATCATACATTAGCAGAAGTTTTTAAATGTTCAAGGACTTTTTTTAAGTCCTGAACAAAAGCTATTATATTTTCTTCTGTCATGTGAGGCATAACAACAAGTCTTATAGAAGGTGGTTGTTTTGTTATGGAAACTTGCCAACCAAATTTATTGGCTAATTCCTTACGGATCGTTTTTGGATCTAATACCGACAAAGCCACAATGTTCATCACTGGATCGATAACAGGATGAACATCGATCTTTTTAGCTTCTTCTATAAGCAGATAAGTTAACGCCATGCATCTATTGACAATATAACGATAACCTTCCTTTCCTAAAAATTTCATTACAGCGTATGTTCCTGCCACTGAAGCTCCACTACGAGTGCCAGTAAGAGTGTACTGGTTACTGATGGTCAAATATGGAGTATCTACTTTCAAAGAGAGCATCATTTTTTCTTCTCTGAAAAGCAAAGCTCCTGAGGGAATGATACTCATACCCATTTTATGAGGGTCTATTGCAATCGAGCTCACACCAGGGAGTAAGAAATCAAAGGATGGATGCTGACCGATAAAAGGGAGAACGAAACCTCCAAAAGCTGCATCCACATGAAGAAAAATATGATTATCAATAGCAATTTTTGATAGTTCAGAAATTGGATCTACCTGACCAAACTCTGTGGAACCTGCAATGCCCACAAGGCCAACTGTATTTTGATCTATAAGAGATCTCATATGACTAGTATCCACAACAAGATCAGAAAGTATCCGGGCTTTACGTACATCTATCTTTAGGACATCAGCTATCTTGTCAAAAGAAAAATGTGCAGATGCAGGTACTATAATATTTGGGTCATTAATAGATTTACAAGCATTGCGCATAGCTCTCACAGCTTGAATATTTGATTCAGTTCCACCTGTTGTAAGATAACCGTACGGATGGGGATTATGCAATAGATCTCCAAGCATAGATAAGATCGCTTGTTCAAGCTCATATGTTCCCATAAAAAGGCCATAATCTCCCATATTAGATTCAATGAACATCTTATATGCTTCAACTGCAATTGGATGAGGATAAGTACACATGGAACTGAGTACTTTTTCATAAGGAAGGTCTTTTGACCTAGCTTGCATCAAAGAAGACATAACATCTTCCCAATTTTGTCCCTGTTCTTGCATTTGCTATTAAAATAACGGGCATATTTAAAACTATTATGTTCACAATCCTTTTAGAATATTTTTAGGACAAAGGAACCCCATGATTTCCACTGGAACAATTTAAATTTTAAAAGGTCATTCAATATGATCAACTTACCACAAATAGAAGGGTTTAAGAAAGATTTAAATAGTATAATGTTCATAAGTTGAACAAGCTTTTTTTTTCATTATATTAAAATTGTTCACCAATTTTTTTTTCATGAACTCCAGTGGAAATAATAGGGTCTCTCTCTTTTATAAATCTTCCAGTGGAAATAAAGGGGTTTAGAATTTTTAATTCCATTTGAAATGTTCAACTAAATATATGCTTTTGTTAATCCAATTTTTATCAATTCACATGATGGTGATTTTCAAATAAGACATCATTTTTATAAATAATTGCAATGGAAACAAAGGGGTAATCACCATAACCATTAATAACCCTAATTTCCAATGTAGCCAATGGAAGAAAAGGACGAGATAAAGGATTCACTTGCTTACAATGTATCTCCTTTCTGATCAAGGTGCTGAGCCATAGAAGAGGTTACGTCTTCTTCTTTTGGCGCATTTTGTTATATATGATATCTATCGTATGTCAATTCACATTTGCAGGTTGTGTCCAATGTCTTCAGTGGTAGGATGGTGATCAAAATGCAAAATAAAGCTTTAGATGGCCTGTTTCAGGAATTACTTGCAACTGAACCTATATTTAAAAATAAGGAGGTTTTAAGGCCCACATATACCCCCGATACTTTAGTGCATAGAGATGAGCAAATAAATAGTCTTGCGACAATATTGGTTTCTGCTCTTAGGGGTGATACTCCTTCTAATATCCTTATTTATGGAAAGACAGGTACTGGCAAAACAGCTGCTTCCCGCCATGTGGGCAGAGAACTTGAAAGAATGGGTGATCAGCTTAATGTTCAATGTAGTGTGGTCTATGTTAATTGTGAAGTCATAGATACACAATACAGATTGCTTGCTAATCTGGCAAGGCAGTTTGGAGAAGATGTGCCAATGACCGGCTGGCCTACAGATCAGGTCTTTGCTAAGTTCAAGGAAGCTGTGGATTCCAAAAAACAGGTTATTATCATTATCCTTGATGAAATAGATAAGCTTGTTAAAAAAGGAGATGATGTACTTTATAATCTTTCTAGGGCAAATTCTGATCTCGATCAAGCAAAAGTAAGTATGATAGGTGTTTCAAATGACCTTAAATTTACTGAGTTCTTAGATCCCCGGGTAAAAAGTTCCCTTGGAGAAGAAGAGATAATTTTTCCACCTTATGACGCGGACCAGATCAGTGATATCTTAGTAGAAAGAGCGGAAACAGCCTATAAAAGTGGTGTTTTAGAAGAAACTGTTATTCCCTTATGTGCAGCTTTTGCAGCTCAGGAACATGGGGATGCAAGGCGTGCATTGGATCTTTTAAGAGTTGCAGGAGAACTTGCTGAGCGCGAAAAGAAGTCGCGTGTACAGGAAGAACATGTCAGGCGGGCCCAGGATAAAATAGAGGTCGATCGTGTTATAGAAGTTGTAAAGACCCTTCCTACCCAATCAAAACTTGCGCTTTGCGCAGTTATAAACCTGAGAAATAATGGTTACAAGAACGTCACTACTGGAGAAGTGTACAATGTTTATCGTCAGCTCTGCATAAATGCAGATATGGACATCCTTACGCAAAGGCGAGTGACCGATCTGATGTCAGAACTTGATATGCTTGGTATTGTTAATGCTATTGTAGTAAGTAAGGGTAGATATGGAAGAACAAAAGAAATAGTTTTGAGTGTTCCAGTTTCCAGTACCCAGCGTGTTCTTTTTGAGGATTACAGGCTGAAACCACTTGAGAATTTCAAACCTGTTATAACTACGCAGATGCATTTGTGATGTTCTTTTCTGATAAAAGGTCATATCAGAAAGGCAACATCAGCCTTATCTTCCCTATGTAGGGTATGCGATACCTTGCGATCCCTATGATCCACTCTTCTTTTACTGGTGTGAGATAGCTTATTTGTCCCTGTTGATCATATACCATATTGGTTTGTTCATTGTCTCCTTTGGTGATATAACCGTCATGGGGAGCTGGTGGTCCCCCCTTCCACATAGTTTCTCCTGCTTTCACGAAATACATTGACCTGTGGATCACAGGAGTTACGTCTTCCCTGCCATAAGGTCTGTATAAGATCACATCTCCGTTATCCCCAAATGATAGATGATCATTGGAAGCATCAGCTTTTGTGATCACTGAAGTCCTTTCAATGTTTTGTATGAAAATTATATCGCCTATGTTCATATGTGGTTCCATGCTGCCCGATTCTACAGCGACCATTGGTGTCCACATTCCAAATATCAGGTATGAAATGGTTGAGAATAATAGTACAGCTACAGCTACAGATATTATATCCCTCATAAGTGAGATGTAAAAATCATCACTTTCTCGAAAAGTTTTGATGCTTTCCTTTAGGTCCATTATTTCACCGGATGCTTTTAGATAAGAATTATACAATAATTTCTTCCTTTCCATTACAACTATATAACAACATAGCATATAGAGTGCGTTATTCCACTGGGATGCCCGGAGATCGAACCTTGTGATCAAATTATTTCACTATTGCTGTATCTGATCCTCCATGAATCATATCGAAGTCATTACCGTTTTCCTGGAAGAAGGATATCAAATAAGCCCAGATGCTGTTGAATTGATCTGTTGTCATTGTAGCCCTCAAAACCTTTTAGATCGCATTCTGAAGAATATAGATCCCTCAGTGCTAGTGGTGGATGTTGAACACATTAATGGGCATATTAATGAAATCAATGTTCAAGAAAATAGCAAAACATCTGAAAAAGAAAGTCAGTCCAATGACCATCATCCCACTCCTAAAATATTGACCCCTGTTTTTTCCTCTCTTAATCGTTCTTGTTCTGATAATCCTGTTAATGTGTTACTGGACATTACGGATAATTCCACATGTGTAGGAGAATATATGGAATTTGTCCAGTTTTTCAGGAATAGATACAGCAGATTAAGTGAGATGATAAGGGGTAGATTAAATTCAAGACCCATAGAGAGTCTGAACAAGTACCGTAATAAAAATAGCAGGCTCCGTGGAGGCATGGCTAAGGATATGAACGATGTCTCTATTATCGGCATGATTTCAGATATTAAGAATACAAGTAACGGTCATAAGATGATAGAACTTGAAGATACTACAGGTTCTATTTCGGTCCTGGTGCGAATGGCTGATAAAGAACTATTTGAACTTGCCAGCCGCTTTGTACTGGATGAAGTCGTAGGCATAACCGGTGCTCTTACTAATGATGGTAAACTGCTTATAGCTAAAAAGATCACTGTTCCAGATCTACCTAATTCTCTGGGTGAAAGAAAAAGATCATATGGCAAAGCTGCTCTTACTTCCGATGTCCATATAGGCAGCTCTACATTTCTAGAGGAAGAATGGTATCGTTTTATTGATTTCCTTAAAGGTGATACGGACAATGAAGTTATGGCCGAGTTATCCAAAGAGATACGCTATGTTGTTGTGGCAGGTGACCTTGTGGATGGAGTGGGCATCTATCCCGGGCAGGAGATGGAATTAAAGATACAGGATGTATATGAACAATATAAAAGAGCTGCAGAATATTTTAGTGAGATACCCAAGCACATAACAGTAATAATATCTCCTGGTAATCATGATGCTGTGAGACAAGCAGAGCCACAGCCCATGCTGCCGGAAAACATACGGGCAGATTTTTCTGAAAATGTATTATTTGTGGGTAATCCTTCGGTGGTCGATCTTGACGGCATCAAGCTTATGATATACCATGGCAGGTCTATCGATGATCTGGTCGCTTCTATACCTGGTGTGTCCTATCAGGAGCCCACGAAAGCAATGGTGGAAATGATGAAAAGGAGACATCTTTCTCCTATTTATGGCAGTAGGGTGTCTATAGCTCCTGAAAAGCAGGACCATTTTGTTATTGGCCAGGTGCCAGATATATTGCATTGTGGTCATGTTCACACAGTGGGTGTGGAATGGTATAAAAATGTGCTATTGATCAATTCAGGTACATGGCAATCACAAACAGAATTTCAAAAAAGGGTAAATGTCGTTCCTACTCCTGCCCAGGTGCCTGTAGTAGATCTCAGCACTCTCAAGACAACTATCTTAAAGTTCGCAGAATGATCTGCTTGGTAAAGGTAAAATATAAATAGAATTTGCTTGTTATTATATATTATATAAAACAATATAAGTTTTAAAATTATTGAATACAATATAAAATAAGCTATTCTTATGAATTTCTTCACTTGAAAGTTTGAAGCACAAAATATATATATGCATTATCCTCAAAACAAACCTTACTTGCCTGTAAATACTTTTTGAAGGAATACTCATGTACGTAATTGCACTGGACCTTGGGACTAGCGGTATCAGATCGCAGCTGATAGATGTCAAATCTAGAGAAACTATTAAAACTGTGATCACTATGGGTCATCCTCTACCTGGTGGTAATGTTATGGACCATCTGGATTTTGCCATTAACACAGGAAAGGATGTAGCCCATGGGTTGATGATCGAAGCTATCAAAGAAGTGCTAAAAAGGTTCGATGTTGATCCTCTTGGTATCCAGAGGATAGCTGTTTGTGGTAACCCGATTCAATTGTCCCTTTTACAGAACAGTGAAATATTGGACCTTGCATATGCTGGAGAGGTAAAGCAAAAAAAATTAGGGGTATATAATGTCAAAAGGGATGCACGCGTGTTCCCAGCTAATGAGCTCTTCAAAGGTATCTATGAGATGGACAACTGTGAGATAGTGATACCACCCGCTATAAAACATGAGATCGGTGCTGATGCTCTTGCCATGATGCTGGAAACTGATTTCATTAATCAGGAAGAGCCTTGTCTGGTAACCGATTATGGAACAAATGCTGAAATGGCACTAAAGGTAGGGGATAAGATAATCACAGCGAGTGCCGCTGCTGGCCCGGCCATTGAAGGCCAGGGTATCAATTGTGGTATGCTGGCAGGTCCCGGAGCCATAAGTGATGTAAATCTTGAAGGTCACAACTGGCGGCTCATAGTACTAAATGAGAAGATGGAATCTGTAAAAGGAGATCTTATTGACCCAGTTTCTGGTGAGATCATTGAATCTTCAGGTGTACAAGTTAAAGGCATTACAGGAACAGGGGTCATTTCTGCTATTGCGCTGGCTATCAAAGAAGGTCTGACCAAAAAGTTGCCGCATCTTCCTCAGGGAAGAATAGTTTTAGGTAGCGGTATTATAATCACAGACAAAGATGTCGAAGAAATAGGTAAGGCAATAGGCGCCATCCGAGCCGCTCATATGACTCTCATAGCAGCAGCAGGCATTGAGTATTCTGACCTTAAATATGTTTACATGTCTGGGGCCACCGGAACATATGTAGATGCTGAAAAAGCAAGGCATATTGGCTCTGTACCAGGTTTTTCAGAGAACATTGTGCAATTCGGTAATACTTCTATTGGACTGGCAAGAAAGTTAGCATTGGATATCATTAAGTTGTGTGATGTCATTTCTGTAGCAAAGAAAATACATGCAGACCATCTTATGATGGCTACAAGTGAGACATTCAAAGATATATACGTTTGTGAACTATCTTACTGGCAGCAAGGAATGCCAACTGAAGTGTATGATCAGATGCTTGAGATGTATAATATTAAACCCTTCCCCAAGGCCCTAGAAAAAGTGAACATCGAAAAACGTGTTTCAAAGGACATTGATGATGTGGGTAGGAATGGTCTTGATATTGTTACAGACATAGGGATCACTCTTGAAGGACCTGTGGAAAAATGTATCCTTTGCCATAAATGTGAAAAAGAGTGTCCTGAAGATGCGCTGATAATCATTGAAAGAGAGAGTAAGAGATTTGTAAATATCGACAGCCAGCATTGCCTGGGTACAAGCTGTAGGCGTTGTGTTGTCATCTGCCCCGAGCAAACAATGGACCATTCAATCTTAAAAATAAAGCGTTCAGTGAAAATAAAGCGTTGAACAGGATGTAAGTTTTAGAGGTAATGGTCTATGAGGTACTCTGAACTTACTGACAGGAGCAGAGAAACCTTTGGTAGATATTTTGGTATATGTACCTCATATCATCATTCCAAAGGTTGTCTCTGCCCAACATGTAATACATATCCGGGAAATGGTATGATGTTCTGTGCTAGAAAAAATCAACACAAACCATCATTAAAAAAGGATTGTCTTTGCTCCGAATGTCATACACATGATAGGTTCAGGTTAGAAGGGGATTATTTTTGTTTTCGTTCGTAGTGAGGTGGCTGATAAATGGAACTTTTTGAAAAATTCTTTGCTAAAAATTCTTTAAAGAAAGATATCAAAAAGATTCATGGTGATGCACTGCAGGCATACAACAGAGGGTATATTTTCCTCAAGATGCAGATGTTCGAGGACTGTTTAGATGCCTATGATGAAGCAGAAAAACTATGGGAAAAAGAAACAGATATACTCATATCTCAGGGAGATCTTGAGGCTGCAAAACGATCAAAAATAAGTGTTTTTAATGCCCTGTCCTGTAAAAGCTATGCAAACTATATGATGGGCAGATACGATATTTCACTTAAACTTATTGAGAAGATGCTGGAGAAAGATCCTGAGGTTCCTGAAAGCCTTTTCCTGAAAGGCTTTATGCTTTATATGTCTCAGAGATATGAAGAAGCTCTGGTTTGTCTTGAAAATGTACTGATCAAACGGAAAGAGTTCTCTGAGGCATGGTATTACAAAGGAAATGTTCTAAGAGAGCTTGGGAATTATGATGCTGCAATTGAAGCTTTTGAGCGTTCTATAGAACATTCACAGCCTCTGAGCTATCAGTTTCCGCGATTTACATGGATCCCGCTCACCTCGTCCTCAAATATCAAAATGGATAGTTCAGAAGCATGGTATTGCAAAGGAGAAATACTTTTCAGACAAAATAAGTACAAAGAAGCTCTAGAAGCTTTTAATAGGGCCTTGGATATAAAACCCGCATTTGAAGACGCCATTAAGCTCAGGAACATAGTGCTTCACGAGCTTGGCAAGAACAGTATAATCAAATAGGTAGTGTTAACTAAAAATGGTTCTTTATTTGTAGTTATATTACTGAATTTTTCTAATAATTACAAGAACTGGCTCTTTTGATGATCTCCCAGATGAATTCTATGGACCTAAGTCTGGTGGATATAGAGATAAATAAATCGATTAGATATCACTTGCCAGTGCAACATCCACTGTATTTTGGTCAGATCTTTAAACTTTATTATCAGCTTTCAGGAAGGAAATGAACAGAGTACCATCACTGCGTTCGTGTCAGAAGATAATGCTTTTTTCTGTAGTTTTAAGCATTATGCGCTCATGGTCCTTCCTTAAAATCCAAGGATATGGAATTCATGCAAAATCGCTCGCCAGTGGGTGCAGGGCCATCATCAAAAACATGTCCAAGATGGCTGCCACATTTGCTGCAAAGCACTTCTATCCTTTGCATGGAATAACTATTATCCACTTTTCTGAGCACCCTATCTTCAGATATCGGAGCCCAGAAACTTGGCCATCCGGTTCCTGAGTCGAATTTTGTGTTTGAATCGAAAAGTTCCTGCCCACATGCAGCGCATCTATAGACACCTTTCTTTTTATTTAGATAGTACTTGCCAGTAAAAGCAGGTTCAGTTCCCTTTTCTCTTAACACATGGTATTGTTGAGGTGTTAGGATCCTTTTCCATTCTCCTTCTGATCTTTGTTCAGTTAATGACATATTATTTTTCCTGTTGTCTCGTGATATGAGAAAAAATCTGGTATCTAAATTCCATTATTGAAGGGTTGATATTTCTAAATTAAATAGTTTACGTGCTCAACATGGTGCTCTATAAATATAAGTAATATAATAAATATAGATTATATGTTTTCAGATAGGATGGTATGAGATCATCTATCGGGTCAGAGGTGATAATGTGGCATACTCTGCTACAATATGCATGGATAACAAGGAGCATGCTTCTAGTGTGATCAAACATATGGGCTTATCAAAAAAATATACTGATGCCCTCATTAGCTGGACTGAGAAGTACCTTGATGTAGGAAATCTTGAAAGGACTATCTGGGTAGAGGCTGCTTCATCAGAAGATCCTTATCGTAGTGTGCAGGTAGCGGCAGAAAAAGATCTGGAATTCACCGTACTTTTCGCGTCAAAAAAAGATCGCAACAGTAGTGACATATATTTTCTAGAAGGAAACATGCTGCTGCTTTTCAATGTCGCTATGCAGAGAGTGAAAGAGAACAGTGTATCATATACATTGTAAAACTTTCACATAGACTTCGGTGCATCGATACCCAAGGTATCTAACGAAATTGCCAATACGATACGTGCACAATCCACAAGTCCAAGCCTTGTGGCTTTCAACTTATCATCATCTATATTTATCACCGGTACGAAACGATAGAACTGATTAAAGGCTTCTGCAAGTTCCCGGGCATATATGGCCAAAGTATGTGGTTTCAACTCCCTTGCACACTCTTCTATGATACTGTCAAAGGCAGCCATTTTCTTTATCAGCTCTACTTCAGTATCCTCCACAAGTAGTGAAGGCTCCATATCAAAAGTCTCGTTATAGATGCCTTCTTCCTGAGCTTTATTCAGTATACTGCATGCTCTGGCATGTGAGTACTGTATGAACGGTGCACCTTGTTTTTCAAAGTCAAGAGCCTCTTTCCAATTGAAAACCGTAGATTTCTCCGGTGAAACACGAATAACGTCATACCTTACAGCACCAATACCTACCATATGAGCTACCTTTTGTTTGAAATCCTCGGGCATCTCCGGCCTGCGCATATCAACTTCCACAAAAGCCTGTTCTTCCACCTGATCTAATAACTCATCTGCTGAAATGAATTTGCCTCTGCGAGTACTCATGGAACCTTCAGGCAAAGAAACGAATTCAAATATGACCACTTCTGGTTCAGGTTTTCCCAAAAGGTCTAGAGTGGCTTTTAACTGTCCTGAAATAAGCTTATGGTCAGCTCCAAGAATATTGATCACACGGTCAGCTCTTTCACCTTTCCACTCATGGTATGCCAGGTCCCTTGTAATATATAACGAAGTACCATCTGAACGCTGCACCACCAGTTCCTTATCAAAACCATAATCTTCCAGATCCAGGACAAGGGCCCCATTATCGACCTTTGTACGACCTGTGGCTTTTATCTCTTCAATTATCCTTGTAACGGCACCTGACCTTACAAAAGTGGATTCATAGGGAAAACTGTCATGACGTATGTTCATACGTGAAAGAGTTTCTTTTATGCCATCAAGTGCAAGCAAGACAGCTTCACTGAAGCTCTTTATTGTAGCTTCATCTCCCTTTTCCACAAGCTGCATGAGCTTATCGATTTCCATCACTTTTTCAGGCTCTTCTCCAAGCTTAGCATTAGCCTCTATGTAAACATCTGCTATTGAATGATCTGATTTTTTTGATGTATCGAACTCAAAATGCGAAAGAGCCCAGGAAACAATAGCTATCTGGCGACCCATATCGTTCACATAGTAATGGGTCTCAACATTATACCCAGCCTTCCTGAGAATACGTACCAGAGTATCACCAATAACAGAGTTCCTGATATGACCTACATGCAATGGTCCATTGGGATTTGCAGAAGTATGTTCCAGAAGTATCTGCCCTTCACAAAAACCACCACCAAATGATGTGCCTTCACTTCTTATTCTTGAGATTGTTTCCTCGATATAGTTTCTGGAAGTGTTTATGTTAATATATGGACCCATAGCACTCATTTTGCCGATCAGGGGGAATTTCTTGACATTGGCAGCTTTGACTATTGCCCCCGCCAATTCCTTTGGGTCCTTTTTTTCCCTTGATGCAATTCTGAAAGCTACTTTTGAAGCCAGATCTGCATGTTTGGATGGCTCAAGGTCAAGGTCTATAGTTTCAATCCCAAGGTGGGAAATGGTCTCGTTCAATAAAGTTTCAACCTGTTTTCTGAAATCCAGATACATGGACACACCTTTTTACATACCTGTGCTGAACCTCAATATGGCAACCAGACCGCCAAATGCGTTCATAAGTTGTGAACCTTCATCAAAATCAGTGGAAATGAATTCCACCTGAGTGTTCATCTGATCTGCCATCTCAGAAAGTTCGTCTACTATATCCACTTTTTCTACGACCTCCATGGAATAACCACAAACAGGGCAAGGTCCAGGGGAATAATGATCCTCTCCGGGTTTGAAGGCTTTTGTCAGTTTTTCCTCGTGGTCACCATTTGGACATCGGACCGTCAATCTTTCCGCTCTGAGGTCCTCAGATATGAGAAGAACTTCCACTGCACCTATGTTGAGATTCGCCCTTACAGATTCTTCTCCATAGGCAGCTTTGCCCGAATCGGAAACCAGCTCCGCAAAAAAACGCTGAACAAGCTTCTTTTCTGCTATAAGGTCGATATCTGAAAGTTTCTCGCTTGCTGCGTTAACCAATTCCGGAAGACCAGATTCATCAGTATATGCAACATCAAAAAGACCAAGTATCTTCTTCTGCAATTCATGGTGCAGGAACTCACCTGATTCGAATTCTTCTTTGGTAGGAGAGGGTCCTCCTATGAGAATACCTTCAAAGTTCTTCGGATCTACCGTCATGAATACTTCAGTTGCAGCATCTCCTATACGTTTGTAGAACTCATGTATAGCAATGAGCCTTAACTGCTGGAACCTATGAGCACTCTGACCGCCTTTCCTCTGTTTTCCTGGTACAGTGGAAGTAAGGGTCCTGTTCGCTTCTATGTGTTTGCCCACAAGGAGACCAACAGCTGCCTCACGTCTGTCTAGTACCAAAAGCCCAAAGGTCTTTGCATCCTTGAGCATTTCTTCGAGAGGTTCAAGGTAAAAACTGGAGTCACAATGATATCTGTATGTCACTATAGGCTGAGGGGGTTCAACAATAGTGGTTTCCATATTCGTCTTATTAGCGCCGATGTCAACAGCACCCGTAAAGAAAACAATACCATTTTCCGGGACTTCCACATACCTGAGCCTTGCAAGCAAGGACTCTATAGCACCTTGCACATTGTCCTTTGTGATCTTAGACTTAATATTTGCTGCCTGGCCATGTTCTCCTTTGAGCTGGGAAGTTATATCAGATATTTGTTTATCAGGAGGGATATATAAAGAAATTAGCTCCGTCCCACGACCTTTCTTGACCCTGAGTTCCTCCAGCTTCTTTTTGAATTCATACTTCTTATGAGCAGATTGTTCTGTCATTGTATTAAAGCTCCATTGTGAGATTGAATGATGAGATAATATTAAATTTGATAATTTGCCATTATGTAGATCTTGATATAAATATAGATTATGACAGGTATTGCTACCAGTTCAGTAGATTCATAGCTGCTATTCAAGAAGAGAGACAGAGCCATCTCTTGAAAGTAATACGACCCTGCTGATCTCAACAGCATCAGCAACAGCATAACCCAGATGATCCGCTATTTGCCTGGAAAAATCTAAAACTTCCTCGTGCGATGGCATTGCTTCCCTAGGCAGGCGTCCCCTTGAAAAACCTAAGTGCATATATGCTTTTATCTCTACATAGTCCGGAGAAGCTTTTTTTATGAGCTCGGCATAACCCTGTGGATGGAACATATTTACTCCCTTTATCAGAGTAATACGTATAACTGTCCGTGTGTTTTTATCTCTCAACACTTCAAGTGACTCTTTTAATTTGTTCCACAATTTGGTCGATCTGGGACGGCACACGTTATTATAGGTTTCTTCATCAGGTGCATCTAGGCTCATATAAAGTTGCGAAGGTTTTATGCGCTGCATCATTTCAGGGTTAGTACCATTGCTGACAACAAAAGTGGTCATTCCCTGCATTTTGAACTCTTCCACCAGTTCTGCTAGGTAGGGATATATTGTAGGTTCACCTGACAGGGATATAGCCACATGCTTTGGTTCATTGCCTTCTGACCATAAATCTCTGCGGTCAATATTACCAAAGCCTGAGATCAACTTCCTCTGAGAGTTTATACATGACCCCACTATTTCCAATGGAGAATCCCACTTATCAGGTGCAGGTGCATCCACCTCTACAGGACGCCAACAATGCAAGCATCTCTGGTTGCACATGAGGGTCGGGGTCATCTGAAGACATCTGTGGGATTCTATTCCGTAGAAGGAAGCTTTGTAGCATTTTCCTTCCTCTCTCATTGCCCTGCGAAGCCATAGGCACGTCTTCACAGCAGCATGATTCCCTGCAAGGCTATAACCTTGTCTTTTGAGAAGAGAATGAAGGCCTGCAAGGTCTGAGAAATTGTGTTCCTGAGAAGACATTCGTGGTTCAGTTGAGATTTTGGGTATATATAATTTGGTGAACCCACCATGAAAATAAGATAAATGGAGGACCATATCATTAAGGTATGGTCGACCATCAATCAAAGTTCAAAATAAAATGTTCAATATTTATGTGCCTTTGCCATTTCAACCATTGCTTGCAGGTTCTCAGTGGGTGTCTTGCTGACAATACCACAGCCTGGCGCAAGTAATGCGACCCCTGCATCAAGGACTTCTTTTGACTTCTCTTTGATGAACTCAGGAGTCTTGTTCCAGAGCACGTTCACAGGGTCCAGGTTACCAACTATAACTGCTGTCTTTACACTCTTTACTGCAGTTGCAGGGTCTACGCTCTGATCAACACTGATAGCATTCACACCACTTGATTCCATAAGTGCAAGACCGGCCGTGGTGTCACCACAAATATGCAGCACAGTGGGCACATTCAATTCGTTCATGGCATCTACTATCTTCTTATGAGATGGCACCACGAACTTCTCATAGAACTCAGCACCTATGAGCTGAGCACTTGCTGTTGGATCTATTATGACCATAGTGTCAGCACCGTTCTCGACCATTTTCTTTGCATAAGCTACATTGAACTCTGTGGCAAATTCAACGAGCTTAAGGCCAAATTGCTCGTCTGTGAAGATATTCATGAACCAGTCGTCACCGTTCAAATGCTGTGCCAGGGAAAAAGGACCTATCATGCTGCCAATGACCGGCAGTTCCTTGCCGTACTTGTCTGCCAGGATCTTGATGGCCTCACAAATAATACCAATTCTTCCATGGTCCAGGCTGTAACCTTCAAATTTAGCTATATCATCAATGTTCTTGATTACGTGGCCGATCACAGAAGGCTGTTGTTCCTTTGTACCTGCCTTAATTTTGCAACCAAAGAACTCAGCTTCAGCGGTGATATCAAAGGGTACACGTACAGCCTCAAAACCTACAACAGTATGGCCAGCCTCACCTAACTTTGCCATGAGCTGGGCGTCTTCATTGGCCTCAGGCCAGAATGCACCACAAGCTTCCATTTGTTCTACGGTACCGGTCTGTGTGACAGAGATAGCTGCCATACGATCTACACTCTGCCCTTTTAATATGCGGGCGAGTCTTTCTTTAGGGGTATAATTGGACATTGAAATTCTCCTCTCCATTAGTAATGAAGACAGTATGAGTATCCATTATATATCTTTTTTGGTGTTGTATACCAAAATTATATATAGCAAAAGAAATAAAAGCTTTGCAAAAAGATTATAAAGCTAATAACAGCTAATTTTTTTAGAATGAAGAACAGAGAAGAATAAGACCTAGAATAAAATAAGTTATGTTAAAAGTGGATCTGCTTAAAATTTACATGAAACAGATTTGAACTGAATTATTTTAAAATGATATTAAAACCCATTAAATCCTCTTTGTCCAGGTGTCGACATGCAAAACATGTATAAGTATCTCAAAAGCGCAATTGAAGGTGAGAGCAAAACTGAGAAGCAACATGATTTGAATGTATTCAAGAAATCTGAAGAGCTTGCTCTGAAATATGGTATCAAATATGATGGTAAAAGTTTTGTACCTGATGACCTTGAACTTGCAGATGCGACATTTGAGGCAGGCATAGAGTTACTACATTCTGTGGGAGTGTATTGCAAAAATACAGAAAGAGTGATCCAGATAGGTGAAGAAGATATCCTGAAATCCCTCAATGTAATTAATCCTCTGGAAATCGGCAGGCTGAAAGAAAAAATAACTATTAACCACAGATACCCTATGTCACCAATTCCTCCTATCATTATAGGTGGACCAATGGGGGGAAGTGTTTCCGAAGAAAATTTTCTTTATATAAATTTAAGTGCAGTACTTGAAAATGTCGTTCAGGGAATCTATAGTGGCGCAATGAAGCAGTTCTGCGGAGAGTATATAAGACCAAAGAGTCCATTGGAGATGTTGTCTGTCCTAAAAGCTGCACGTACTGAAAGGCTTGCTACAAAGATCGGTGGGCGTGAAGGGTTGACATTGATGGGACCCAGTACACCTACACTCTCTACATCATATTTGCTTGTGTCATCAGATGAACTATACTCAAGATATGATCCTCAGGAAGTTTACATGGATGATCTGAAAGTAGATTACGAAACATTGTCCAAATGTATCTTCCACCAAGAACATGGAAACCATTATATCTCTGGACAAGTGCCCGTTCTTGGAGGACCGTGTATAGGTTCAGCTGAAGGACTTGCAATAATGGACGTGGCTGAAACTTTACAGTCAAAAGTACTTGTACATTCAAGCATACATGGTTCCGGAGCTTTACACGCAGCTACTGGTTCTTCATCTGCTAAAGAGATACTTTGGGCTTCAAATCTTTCATCGCTTGCAATATCAAGGAATATGGACTATTATACTGCAAGATATTATTGGAACGCTGCTGGTATATCCACTGATATGATGTTCTATGAAACTGCTGCCCAGGCCATAGGGGATACTGTATGTGGCAGGGATATATTGCTAGGACCCGTGGGAGCCTGTGGTGGAGTTTCTGACCATTCTTCAGGCCTAGAATCAAGGTTCATGGGAGAAATGGCACAGATGGCCACACATTTATCATTATCTGAAGCCAATCGTCTAGTGGAGAAGATATACTCAAAATATGAGAAAAGACTTACTAATCCACCAGAAGGAAAACCTTTTGACAAATGCTATAGGATAAGATCGGAATATAGCCTTGAGCCCACTGATGAGTATACATCTATCTATAGAAAAATCTCCTATGAGATAATGGGTAACTTCCCGGGAGAAGCTTTATAACTTAAGTAGTAATCTGTTGAAAAAACTCACTTTTTAATATCTACTATCTAAAAATAAGTTGGTGGTCCTTATCCACCAACTATAAAGGACTTGTTGCCCTGATTAAGGCTTAGAACACTAGTCCTAGTCCCTCGAGCTTCTTTCTTGCCCCTTCGTACACTTTCATGTATTCGTCTGTGGGCTCTATGGTCTTGACGTTATAGCACTCCTGGAATGTCTTTCCTGCAGGTGCTGATCCATAGTCGTTCTC
>MPPA01000022.1 GCA_001896725.1 Methanococcoides sp. EBM-47
GAGAACGACTATGGATCAGCACCTGCAGGAAAGACATTCCAGGAGTGCTATAACGTCAAGACCATAGAGCCCACAGACGAATACATGAAAGTGTACGAAAGGGCAAGAAAGAAGCTCGAGGGACTAGGACTAGTGTTCTAAGCCTCCAAAACCAAGCCAGCGGATCTTTCGCTGGTTTTTTTTCTAAGGAGGTTAACTGACCAAAGATAATTATTAATTATATAAAATAGCGGAGGCATATTAAAATGGATACATGGACCTTAATCAATGGTTCAATTTATCTTATCGATTGCTTGTTGATAGGTTGGGTGCTGCTAGATGCTGTAAAGGTATCAAAAAAATCTTAAAAGGAGGGTTGCTCAATGGTCGAAGAAATGAGTTCAGAATCCCCCACCCTTGTAAAAACGTTGAGACCTTATCACGTGTGGGCTCTTGGAGTTGGAATAGTGCTTGTTGGAGAATATATGGGGTGGAACTTTACAGTTGCTAAGGGTGGTATACTTGGTTCACTGTTTGCATTGCTTGTGGCGGGTACTATGTATGTCATGGTAGCGCTGTGTGCCAGTGAGCTTGGAGCCGCTACAAAACTTGCAGGAGGACCCTATGACTGGGCAAGATTGTTTATCGGACCTGGTGCAGCTGCCATAGTTGGTCTTGCAGTGTACATGGAATATATTGCTCTGGAAGCTGCAGATTCAATTGTCGTAGCATCAATAGCCCAATCGATCTTCCCAGAGATACAAGTATTACCCGTAACATTGCTTGTGATATCTATCCTTACATTTATTAACTATCGCGGGGTCGTGGCTGCACTTACTCTTAATTTTGCACTAACTATGACCGCTTTCATAGCTATAATCGTGTTCTTCTTCTTCAATCTTCTGGGAATTGGAAACATACCATGGAACCCTGCAGAACTGATATCAGGTGCCATGCCCAATGGGCTCGTGGGCATATTTGCTGCATTGCAGTTCGGTCCCTGGTTCTATCTGGGAATAGAAGGCGCAGCAATGTGTGCAGAAGAATGTAAGCATCCTTCAAGGGCAGTTCCACTGGGACAACAGGCAGGTATGATCACTCTGCTTATTGGGGCAAGTATGACGCTATTTTTATGTTCTGGCCTTATACCCGCATCAGTGCTCGGCGTATCTGTATACCCCCTGTATGAGGCAGCAACCGCAAGTGGTATGTATTTCTTGGTAGTGTTTTTGGCCATAGGTACGCTGTTTACCTGTCTTGCTAGTGCAAACGGATGTGTGTGTGACTCTTCAAGATCGTGGTTTGCATTGTCCAGAGACCACTTCCTGACACCCTGGTTCTCGGCTGTACATCCCAGGTATTTCACCCCTTATAGGGCTGTGATCTTTACAATGCCCATTGCTATTGCTTTTGCATTCAGTGGTTTTCTTGACCAAGTTATAACCTTCTCAATTACATCAGGAATGGTTGCCTATGTTATGATACCATTCTCCCTGATAAGGTTCAGGAAAATGTTCCCACAACATTCAAGCAAGGTACGTCCGTTCATTGGTCCCCTGCAACCATGGATAGCTTACTTTACTATATGCCTGGCAATGACAATATTGTCAACACTCAATTGGGGATACCGCTACAATCTGATCTTTGGATTGGTGTTCTACATAATAGCGTACTTCTACTTTAACTGGAGGTACAAGAGCATAGAGAGTGAACATGACTGGGAACGCGATATGGGATGGCCAAATCCGATAATTCACAGGAGCTAATATGGAGGGATAAAGTTGTCAAATATCAATAATAACAGATATCACAGTAAATTGTATCAGGATGCTGGGGTCATTGTGTTGCTGCTGGCACTGTTGTATTTCTCTGAACTGTTCATGATATACAATGTATTGTCAACGATAGGAACTAATGCCACAATACCATCCACTCTTCTGGGACTGTATGCGCTGTTCATAACCCTGTTGCTGGGAATAGAAACATTGGGATGTATGGGTGTATATAGATCCATCAAAAAGCACATGTTCGAATTTGAATACTACGATTAAGGAGGTATAAGATGGCAGGAGCAGTTAAAGAGGAAGGTGACAAAGGAGTGTTCATGAGGATCTTTGATATCCTCTTTATCTTCATAGTTGCTTTTACCTGTGTGGTAACACCGGTGGTCTTGCAAGGAACTGTGCTTGTAGGGTGGGGAGAAAGCGGAGCCATGAAATTTGTATGGGATCCGGTATCCTACTTTTCATCCCTTGGAGTAATAATAGTGTTCTTTGTGGTTATATTGTATCACTCTGTGAAACATTATAAATTCTAATGCCAGCTCTGCTGGCACTTTATTTACTATATGAATAATTGGACTGGAAAATGGTGATCGAATGATTGATAAGAAAAAGATTAACAAAGCTGCAGACCCGGCTCATCTCACAGGGCTAGAGAAGGAACATGTGCCTGTTATCGAAGCACCGGAACTTGTCCTCACTGAACAGCCTTTCACTGTGAAGGTGACAGTTCCACACGTAATGGAACAAGCTCATTACATCGAATGGATAAAACTATCTATGCGCGGAAGACAATTGGGAGAGGTGAAGTTTTCGTTATCTGACACAAGCGCTGTTGCGGTGTTTACGGTAACTATTCCAGAAGAGGTTGTTGCCATGAAGGCACTGGAAGTATGTAACATACATGGGGTCAATGTGTGTGGGGACTGTGGTACAAAGTCAGTGTTCACAGATCTAATTGCATTGGTAGGTTGTAATGTGCACGGTCTGTGGGAGGGTTTCAAGCATATAGAGATCATGTCAAAAGTACAGAGTACAGGAAAACCCTGCAAATGGAAGGATTGACCTTGATACAGAATTTAATCGATGAAAAATAATGAACTGGCTATTTGAGCCTTAAATCATAGAATAGATCCTTTATGGAGAATTTCAATGAATCACACCCTCAAAGAAAGATTTATCCACATCTCAACAGGGTAGAGCTCAGACCATAACAGTGAAGAGTATAAAGACCATTGTGATGGTCAGTAACCTGGACCCTATGAACTTGCTTTGGGACAAGACGCCCAAGTTATCAAGGAAAGATCAATGGAGTACTTGGCCCAAGCTTGCATTACTTGCACTTAGTTATGGTATCCCCTTCTATAAAAGCACACAAGTATTAGCATTTAATTTTTAACTTAGATCAATGGGGGATCATACCCTGAGATTTTTTACCTATCTATATACCATTGATATCTAAGCATGTTTTTATGTTAATGATATGTCTTCTTTACCGACTGTACACTTTTTATGAGTTGCTTCAATGAAAAAGCTGTATTTACCATCAAATGCCTTAATAAACAAGAAGATGAAATACTTAAACTAACAAACAAATAGCATAATAAGAAATATTTAGTTTTATGGGGTATTATATGGGAACTAATATATCAAGCAAAGAAGAGATACTAAGAAATATTATAAACAATGGTCCAGTAATTGCTTTTCTCTGGAAGGCAGAAAACATCCCTGATGAAAATTGGCCAGTAGAGTATGTTTCAGATAATATATGTATTCTGGGCTATACTGTAGAGGACTTTATTTCAGGAAAGCTTCTTTATGCTAACATCGTTCATCCTGATGATCTTCCCGAGGTGGAGAGGGAGCTTCATGAAATATCCCATGCGGGTGGTGCAGTCTTCGTCAAGGAATATAGGGTAAGAACGAAATCCGGAGAAGATAGGTGGGTGAAAGAGCGGACCTTCATTCAACGTGATGATGAAGGGATTGTGACCCATTACCAAGGTACTATCCTTGATATAACTGAAGAGAAGAACAGAGAAATGGCTCTGGAGGAATCACTGAGGAGGCAGAGATCACTAGAAAATGCTATAAACAATAGCTCTATCATGGTATTTTTATGGAAGGTACAGGAGTTCTTGCCAACAGAATATGCTTCTGACAATGTTTCAAAACTTGGTTATTCAGCTGAAGATTTTGTTCTTGGTCGCATTTCTTACAGTGATCTGATACATCCTGAGGACTATGAGATCGTCAAAGACACACTTGCAGATAAGTGTGAGGGTTATAGTGATAATTATACTCAGGACTATCGTGTGGTATCAAAGGATGGAAGAACATTGTGGGTGAGTCAGGAAACCTTTATCCAGAGAGCTAAGGACGGGAATGCAACTCATTTGCAGGTAATAGTTCAGGATATCACAGAGCGGAAAGAAAGAGAGACGGAACTCAAAGTAGCGCTCGAGAAGCAGGCTGAGCTATTGGAAAGGAAAAGAGCCCTGGAAACAATCGTCAACAATAGCCCTGTGATCGCTTTCCTCTGGAAGGCAGGTCCAGAGGATGAAATGGAACTCTGGCCAGTTGAATTCGTTTCAGATAATATTACCAACTTCGGGTATTCTATTGAGGATTTCCTCTCGGGAGATATTCTTTATGGAAATATAATCGATCCTGAGGACCTTCTGGATGTCCAGACAGAACTTTCTGATATTTCTCATGAAGGTGGTAAAGTCTTCGTCAAGGAGTATAGGATAAGGACAAAGTCCGGGGATCAAAGGTGGGTTGAAGAGCAGACGTTCATCCAGCGTAATGATGAAGGGGTAGTTACCCATTATCTGGGTGTCATCCAGGACATTACAGAACAGAAAGAAAAGTGTGATGATAACTGAAGAGTATTAAAAGGTGGGGAGACTTGAAAGTTGTTTATCATAGCATTTTAAAATTTTATTAGCTATTTCTCCCTTACCTACCATTTATTTTTTAATCTTTGATATTCAAATATAGCTCAAGCTTCTATTTCTCAATGGAACATAAAATGAAAGAGCTCCGTTCACAAGTGCTCTGTTAACGAAATTAGAAATAAAGAGCCTCTACATTTTTTAGTTCACAATGCTAATTTAATATATTGCTGTACTTTATGTTGTAATATGCAAATTGAGGTTTTTATAAAATACTATTTGTTGGCATACATTGCATTCGTTAATGCCATTTCCTTTACTTTTATGGGTCTGGACAAAAAAAAGGCCAGGGATAAAGAATTTAGGATATCTGAAAAAACGTTATTCATGTGGGTAATTATAGGTGGGAGTCTGGGAGGTTTGTTAGGAATGAGATTCTTCAGACATAAAACACATCACCTACAGTTCAAATATGGTTTTCCGCTTATTTTACTTGTCCATTTAGTGCTCATAGTTGTTTTGGGGTTGAAGATGTTATCTACATAAAAATAAAAAGGAACAGGTTTTAGAAACCTAATCTTTCCATTTCTTTGAGTATCTTTGGACTGAAATCAGTGAAATTCTGTATGCCATCGGTCCAGGCAGCGATCATCATGGCATCTTTTATCTCTTCTGAGGTTGCCTCAAATTTTTTAAGTCTTTCCAATATCTTAAGTGCACTCTCTATGTTGAGCTTTGAGCATGCTATAGCAAAAACCAAAATATGCTTTTGCTTCATGGTCAGCCCATTTTCTCTCTCCTTCCACACAGATTTATAATATCCTGCAAGAGCTTCCCCGAAGTCCTCATCGATCCGGTTTGCATATATCACAGATCTTGGCTTTAAGCCCTTTACATCCTTTGCTTCTTGTATGTCTTTTGTCATGATCATCAGTATAGATTCTACGGTAAATGATTTAATTTTATGCATCCACATGTATGCGTATGATCGGACCAGTTAAGGACAAAGGTGTATATTGTCTGATCTTCAGCAACCAACAATGTAACTTAAGGATTGGAAGTCTCAATGCTGTCAATTTTGAGGCAGGTTATCACATTTATGTGGGTTCTGCCCAAGGTACTGGTGGTCTGAAAAGATTGTATAGGCATGTGACGCTTTCTAAGGAAGGAGGAAAAAAGGCAAGATGGCATGTAGACCATATAAATCTTGATGGGCACTTCAAACTGGTATGCGTCATATATGCATCTACTCATAGAAAGCTTGAATGTCCTTTCGCAAATAGCTTGCGATCAAAACCTGTTAATGGTTTTGGATGTAGTGATTGTGCGTGCAGATCTCATCTTTTCTATCGCTGTTCTGATCCGACGGATGAAGTAGTAGAAGTTTTCAAAAATTATGGTTTAAAACCCTCAATTGAAAAAATAGTGTGATCGAATAAACTATTGATTTTTAGAATTATATTAAAAGAACATATAAATGGAAGATCGAGGGTATCTTCCCGGGGAAGATCGATGCCCTCCCCAGAATTTGATGATGATTATATTAATTAGGAAGATACAACTGTGATACCCTCTAAGGTCCTATATATTTATTTAATTATATAAATCTAATGCCTTTAAAAAAGATTTGTCCTGTGTTCGCTAATGTATTTCAGTGGCTGCAATACTTAGCTGCCATATTAACTGGATCTAATTTATATACAATTTATACTAATAATGGTAACAATAAGAAAGTAATGCCAGGAGCATTACTTTGCAAGGTTATAGTTCTTATTGACTATTTTCAGGGCACAATAGTTTCCACACATTGTGCATGCATCTGTGTCCTCTGGTGCTCTGCTATTCCTTATTTCCCTTGCGAGCACCGGGTCAAGGCAGAGGCTGTACATCTTCTCCCAGTCAAGGTCTCTGCGAGCCCTGCCCATTTCAAGGTCCCAGTTACGGCTTTCCTTGTACTTGACCATGTCACCTACATGTGCCGCTATCCTTGATGTTTTAACACCTTCGATCACATCTTCAATGTTTGGAAGCGCAAGGTGTTCTGCAGGGGTTACATAGCAAAGGAAGTCACAGCCTGCTGCTGCTGATGTTGCCGCACCGATGGCTGTCACGATGTGATCCCGGCCTGCACCTATGTCAGATACAAGAGGACCGAGCATGTAGAATGGCTTTCCATTGCTCATTGACTTCATGAGCTTGACGTTCATATCTACTTCGTCCAATGGTACGTGGCCCGGACCTTCGACAATGACCTGCAGGTCATATTTGTCATGTGCTTTCTGTGCGCATTCAGAGTTGATGATAAGTTCCTGAATCTGAGCTCTGTCCGTCGCATCGTGTATTGCTCCTGCGCGCATTCCATTGCCTGTGGACAGTGTGACCTCGTGCTCTTTAAGGATCTCACAGAGATAGTCAAAGTTCTCGTAAAGAGGGTTCTCTTTCTGGTTGTGCAACATCCATGAGCTCATGAACGCACCACCACGGGAGCAGAGGCCACCATATCTGCCGTGTGCTTTCAGCCTGTCAAGGACAATGTTATTGATACCAGTATGAATGGCCATGAAGTTGGTACCGAGCTTTGCCTGTTCCTCGGTAGCATGCCACAGGTCATCTTCGGTCATGTGGACAATGGAACCATCCCTTCTTGCAGCTTCTATGAATGCCTGATAGAGCGGCACTGAACCCACGGAGAGCGAGATCGCATCGCATACCTGCTTTCTTATTTTAAGGAAATCCCCACCAGTACCTAATTCCATGAGTGTGTCTGCACCAGCTTTTTCTGCTGCCTTTGCCTTTGCGACCTCTGCTTCCTCATCAATGATGTCTGATGATGAGCCAATGGAAGCATTGACCTTTGTCCTTAGACCTTCACCAATACCGCATAATTTGATATCTCTATATGGGGTCATAGGGATTACTATTCTGCCTGCAGCAATTCCTCTCCTTATGAACTCAGGGTCTTTGCCTTCGATCTCGGCTACGATCTTCATCTCTTCTGTGATCTTTCCATTCTTTGCATCTGTTACTATTGTCATGATAGATACCTCAATGGTTACTACATCCTACAAAGTACAGCTTTTATATAAGACTTTTTAAAAAATTAACTTTTGTTTAACTCAAGTTGACTTTACTTAAACATAAATAGAGATATATGGAAAGGTCCCAGATCCGTGATCCAGTATTCATAAAGCGCTTTAGCTCTTTAATGTTGTATAATTTCAAGGTATTTTAGTAGATTCAGAAATATAGGAAAAGTAAATCAAGTTGATTTGATGTATCATCAAGTAAAAATGACAGTTTGGAATAGAGTGGTCCGTTGAATGAATTTCATTTCCTGTCCGATTTGTCCCTTTGCCGCAGTGCATGCATGATCTCCATATGCATGGAAACCATAAGATCACTTAGCATACCTAAAACGAACATTTGAAAACCAGACATGATCAGCAAAGCTGTAAGAACGGTCATGGGTATACGTGTGATACCTTTGAACCACTGATCGACCACGTAAGTACCTGTTACGAGACCTGAAAGAATGAAAATGGTTCCGATAATGCCAAAATAGAACATAGGGTTGTGGAACCTGGCTAAAAGGTATATCGTTTTACCTATCCTGAAACCATCTTTAAGGGGATTGAGTTTGGTTGCCGCATCAGACTTACGGGAAAGATAGGTTATTGGCACTACCTCTATAGTGTGGTCAAGTTTAATGCTCTGTATGGTCATTTCAGACTCAACTTCAAACCCTGTTTCTTTCAGGGCAAAAGATTTGTAGACATCCCTGGTGAAAGCCCGATACCCGGTCAATATATCTGTGAGATGTTGCCTGTATGCCATGCTGAACAAGTGATTAATGAGCTTGTTACCCATTAGATTAAGACCGGGGAATGCTCCTTTTTCGAAATTGTTCATCCTGTTACCTATCACATGCCCTGCACGCCCTTCTAACAATGGAGCCAGCATTGCATGCACATCAGATGCAAGATAAGTACCATCTCCATCCAGCATCACGATATATTCATTATCCAGTGTTTCAAAGGCCTCTTGGACAGCTTGGCCTTTGCCTTTTCCCTTCTGTAAAACTACGTTGGCACCTTCAGCTTTTGCAAGCTCCCGAGTATTATCGGTACTATGTCCGTCTATAACAATTATGTTATAGAATCCTTCAGATCTGAAATCCTTTACTAGCTGAGCTACTGTAGCTTCTTCGTTAAGTGTGGGAATAAGTATACAGACGTCTTTTTCCTGCAAGATGCTACCCTTTAGAGAAGTCCCATGCTATCAAGCTGTCGTTTCACTACTTCAACGCCTTCTCTACAGTTCTCTGGTGTTTTCCCGCCAGTTACTACAAGTTTCCCTGAGCTGAAAATAAGAACAACTACTTTTGGTTTATCGATACGATACACAAGTCCAGGAAATTGCTCAGGCTCATATTCTATGTTCTCAAGGCCAAGACCTATAGCTATTGCATTGAGGTTAAGCACAGCGTGAAGATCAGCAGATGCTACAATGTTCTGTACGGTGATCTCTGGCTCTTCTATGGTCTTTATACCGATCTCATTGAGCTTTTTCGCCATGTTGCTTATTACTGTATGGACATCATCCACATTCTTTGCTCCGGTACACACAACCTTTCCAGAAGTAAAGACCAGAAATGCAGCTTTGGGTTCAGAGACCCGGTATACTAGACCAGGGAATTTCTGTTTGTTGTATTCAGCACCTTCGAATTCTGCCTCGATCTTTGTTAGATCAAACTCATCAGCAAGTTTTGTAGAGGCAACCACATTCTCGATCTTAATATTGTATTCGGTCATTGAAAATCCTCAGCATTCAAGCATGGTTTTATATCCATATATTCCTTATATAAGCTAATAGCTTGATATTTATATACGTATTTAAACTCACCGGATGCAAAAAATAAAAATTAAGTTTATGTAACATGATATCTCATACGTTCCATAAAGCAAGCCTTCAATCCATTAAATAACTGAAATCAATCAGAAGATGTTTTTTCCAGGGCTTTCAATCCATCTATGATAGCATCATATTTTCTGCAAACCCTTTCGATAAGGTCTGTCTCCACGCTTCCGTGGGTTGGGACAAGTATGTCAGCTCCTTCACCTACTTGCACACCATTGCTCGTTAGGTCATAATCAGGAGCGATCACAACCCCTTCCGCAGATACGCCTAGTTTCAGATCACTAACGATCCTGGATATCATATCAGTTGCTGGCTTAACCTTCTTGTCTATTAGAAGAGCTTTTGACACATACTTTTCCTTGAGGTCCCTCAGATTTGACAGGGTAAATTCTGTTTTCTGTTTATTCCCCACGTTTTCCAGTGCTTCCACTGCTTGAATAATGTCATCGAAAGTAGTGGAACTAACCTCAATGATCTCTCCATCATAGTACCTGCTTACCTTTTCCAGATATCCTCGAGATATCACAAGCTTAGAAACATCTGCAAGTTCTTCTATTTCTTCTTCTGTAGGGTCATAGGCATTGATCACCTTATAATCTTCAATGCCGCATAATATGGCCAAGGATTGGTACATAGGTGTGAAGGCTACAAGTTTGTACCCAAGCCACTTATTGAGGCCTTTATCACCACTTTGCTGGTGAGAAAGCTCAATAATCTTCTGCTTGATAGCTTCCGGATCATTTGAGCTCAATCCGAAGTAATCAGCGAAAAGTGGGGTTGTCTGCAGCTTTTTTGTTCTGCCGTAAGGCACGGACACGATCAGACCACGATTTATCAGTTCTCTTATATGGTCATATACAGTGTTGCCCCTCATGTCCACAAGATCAGACTGTACCACAGGCTGGTGATATGCTATCATTGCAAGGGTACGTAACATGGGCGCGCTCAGCTCTTTAGGAGCTACCGGTCTTACAAGGTCTGTAAGCATCGGTTTTACCTGCATTACATAACGTTGTCCCAGGTCTATTATCTCTATGCCAGATCCTCTCTCTGAGTATTCTTTCATTAATGTTTCAACTATTGTAACAGCTTTGTTCGCAGGTTTGCCTATGATCTTTCCTAGGGTCTGGGCATCCAGTGTCCCACCGGCAGCAAAGAGTGCCGCTTCAATAGTTTCCTTCTCATTCATTCCCTGCCAGAACCTCACTGGGATCATCATCAGAAATATATGAAGGATATATGAACAGTTCTCCGAACAGCTCATTCTGCTGGAGCCATATTTTCTTCTCAGTAGCAAGGAAAAGCAGGGAAACATAGGTCATTATGTTCTCTGATCTTTCTTCGCCCATCAATTCAGAGAACACAACAGATTCATGTTCTTCAAAAACAGAATCAAGTACATGGTTAAGTCTGGCAACACGCCCAAGAATATCTTCTTCATGGGCTATCCCCAGAACCTCATCAGTGGTGACAGCAACCCTTTCTTCAAGTTTGCGAATCAATTTTTTTTCCCTTTTTCTGTGTTCTACCCTTTCAGCTTTTTTCAGTTCAACTATAAGTTCTTGTAGTGTCACAGGTCTTGTGGCAATCCTTCTCACAGGCAGCTTTGGCACTGGATAATCATCAACTTCAAAGAAGTCCATACTGTCTTCGAACGCATCGGTTTCTTCTGGCTCGCCCATATCTACCCAGTTAGATTTCATGCGTAAGAGTATGGAAGCATAAAGCAGTGTTCTCCCTGAGATGCGCAGGTCCATCAGCTGTATGTTTTCTATATGTGCTAGGAACTTGTCGGTGACGCTAACAATATCAATATCCCATGGATCAATTTCTCCATTTTTGGCGAGATTTACCAATATCTCTACGGGTTCGTTCATTACATCGTCAGAAAATTCAAGCAGGTTCTCATCAACTCCCAGAGAGCGCAGTGTCTCAAGGAATTCAGGGTCTATAGTCCCTGACAGCAAAGAACGGCTTTCAGAAAGAGGTTCTACTACAGTTGGTGTTTTAAACTCCTCTATGATATTGCTCATCTGAACTTCACACCTGTTATGCTTGTAATGTCATTCTCCTGCATTGCAACACCTATGGTTCTTGAAGCTGCTTCTATCATTGGTTTTCTCAGAGAAACAACAATGAATTGGGCATTTCCCACAGATTTTTTTACTCTTTCAGCCACTTTAGCAGCATTGGCCCCGTCAAGGAACATATCTATCTCATCAAAAGCGTAGAATGGTGCAGGTCTGTATTTCTGAATAGCGAACACAAATGATAATGCAGTAAGGCTCTTTTCACCGCCTGACATAGCTTCAAGGCGTTGTAATGTCTTTTCCTTTGGTTGAGCCCTCAAAGTAAGTCCACCGCTGAAAGGATCCTCAGGATCATCTAACACAAGCTCCCCACTACCATCTGAAAGCTCATTGAATATCTCGTGGAAGGCAATATTTATTCCGTTATAGGCTTCCATAAAAGCCCCTTTTTTGAGTACTTCATATTGCTTGATCCTTTCCAAGATCTGCTCCCTCTCATTGAACAGAGTGTTCCTTCTTGACCTGAGATCTTCCAGTCTTGCCTCAACTTCATTGAACTCATCTATGGCCCTCATGTTGACAGGCTCCAGACGTTCCATTGCCTTCTCAATAGAGGATATCCTGGTACGCACGGTCTCAGACCCAGGAACATCATCTGTTTCCTCGATACCTCTTTGTGCCAGTTCTACTGTCAATTCTGTTATCTGTTCCACAAGAGCCGCCTGAGTGGCTTCCATAGCCATCAGTTGTCTGCTACCTTCCTCGAACCTTGTCCTAGAGGACTCAAAATGTTTCCTGGAAAGGCCATACTCGTTTTGCATATCAAGACGCTGCTGCTGCATGCCTTTTAACATATCAACAAGCTCTGATTCCCTGGCTTGTTTTTGGGTAAGCACTACTTCAAGCTCCTCGATCTTTGCCGCAAGCTCATCTACACGTTGTTTATGATTTATTTTCTTTTCATCCAGAGATCTTATGATCTCCCTGTTATCTTCTATCCTGCCAGTAGCATATTCATTGTCAAGGTTAAGGGCATTGATATGTGCTTCAACGTCACGGATACGCCCTTCCAAGCGCCTCAGATCTTCATCAATGCTCTCTGCTTGCCTGTTCAGCTCAGGAACTTCAGATCCGGCAAGTTCACTTTCAAGTTCAGAGATCCTCTCTTCAAATAAACTGGCCTGTTCATCTTTTTCTCTTTTCTGAACAGTTACAGATCCCATTTCTGTTCTCAGTTGCTTGCGAACCTCTTCGATCTCTTCAAGTTCGGCATTCTTTGCTGCCAGCACTTGTGCCAGGCGCTCGCCTCTGCCGGCGATCTCCTCAAGCTGCATTTCTTTACGGGCGATCTCTTTGTCATGCTCATTCATTTCCCGGTTAACATCAGCAATATGGCTTTCCAGCGTATCCAGTTTTTTGATCGCTGCACCACGTCTTGAATCAAATTCAGTGATCTTCTCTGCTACTTTTATGAGCTTGTCCTTCTCTGAGGCGGCAAAGGATAGCCCGGAACTCTGCACTGAACCACCCACCATAGCACCACTTTTCTCGATAAGCTCCCCTTCCAGTGTTACCATTCTCAAACCGCCCATAAGCCTGCGGGCGTTCTGCAATGTATCTACCACAAGGGTATCTCTGAATATATACCAGAAGACAGACTCGAACTTTGGTTCGAAGTCCACAAGGTCTATCGCATAGCCTATAACACCACTTCTGCCACTGAGATCTTTGTAAGGCCTTCGATCTTCCATTTTGTTAAGAGGAAGGAATGTAGCCCTGCCAGCCTGTCTGCGTTTAAGAAAATCTATCGCTCTGGCAGCATCTTCATCAGTGTCCACTACTAATGCCTGCATTTTCCCGCCTGCAGCTATGCCAAGAGCAGTTGCATACTTCTGGTCTACACTTCCAAGTTCTGCGACGGTGCCATATATTCCAGGAAGTCCGTGATGCTTTTTTTCATTAATTATCATGTCCACAGCTTTAGAATATTTGCTGTGGTCCTCTGCAGCCCTCACTCTGGCCTCGATACGGGCATAATCGTCCTGGTATTTACGCAGCGATTCTTCGATATCTTTTATCACTCCTTTGAGCTGGGAGCGGTTACTTTCAAGGTCGTCCATATCCTTTGTGAGAGAATCTATTTTCTCATTGAGCTTCTCAATATCATATTTAACAGAACCTATATCACTATCTGAAGAAGCAGCCTTTGAACGGGCATCTTCCATCTCGCTCTCAATATCCCTTACCTCAGCTGATTTGCGCCTCAAGGCATCAAGTATCCTGTCTTCCTGGCGCATAAGCTCGTTCTTCTCATTTCTAGTGTTCTCGAGACTGTTCTTAAGCTGGCTAAGTTCATCCCGGGTCTTGGAGAACTTTGCGTCCACATCGGATATCCGGCTCTGCAGTATCATTCTCTGGGTCTGTTTTTCTGAATGCTCTGCCCTGATACTTTCAAGACGTACTTTTTCTTCATTTATTTTAGCATCCAGGTCAGATACCTTGCCTTTGATCTCATCTATCTCTACAAAGGCCCTCATCCTTCTGGAATCCACATCTTCCAGTTCCCTGTCTGCAAGTTCTATACTGTCCTTACACCGTGAGATCTCACCAAGTGTAGATTCTATATCCTTCTTTATCTGGATCTGCTCATCTTCTCCCATCCGCTGTATCCGGAGAGTGAGCTCTTCAAGTGATCTCTCAAGTTCTTCCATCCGCTGACGTCTTTCTTCAAGAGTAGTTTCCAGCTCTTTAATGGAAGATCTGCATGATCCCATATCAGCATCGATTGATACAAGCTCCTTCTTAGCATCCATGAGCCTTGCAAGAAGCATGAATCCTTCAAATTTCGTTTTTTCTTCTTTCAACGCCTGATATTTGAGTGCCTGATCCCTTTCCCCTTTAAGTTTTTTGAGCTGTGCATCAACTTCTTCAAGGATGATGTCGACTCTTTCCACTCTCTCCCTTACGATCTCAAGCTCACTGAGAGCTCTTTCCTTTTTGTTGTCGAACTCGGCAACCCCTGCTATCTCATCGATGATCTTGCGCCTTTCAACGGGGGTCATGGTGATTATGCGGGTTACGTCACCCTGCATCACTACATTGTAACCTTCAGGTGTCACCCTCGCCTTTGCAAGATAATTATGCACATCTGTAAGGCTTACAGCTTTGCCATTAAAGTAGAAATAACTGTAATATCCCGTATCAGTTTCCCTTATTTTTCTAGTAATGGTAATTTCATCAGCATCTACAGGCATCTCTCTATCCGTGTTATCGAATTTGATGGCTACTTGTGCAAAATCAGGTTTTTTAGCCTTATCACCATTATAAATAAGGTCTGTAAGCTTTTCAGCCCTAAGAGTGCGTGAACTGGAAAGTCCCAGCACAAAAAGTATACCGTCAATTATGTTGGATTTACCACTGCCATTTGGGCCTGATATCGTGGTGAAATCATCATAGAAAGGTATCTTCACTTTTTTCCCGAAGGACTTGAAGTTAATGAACTCTATTTCTTTTATGTACACGTGGATCCTCTGCGTTTAAATCCTTTCTCTGAAAGGTGGTCATTTCCTACGGGTGATAGTTAAGACCGCATCTTCATCATCACGTGTCTCTACACTTTCATATTCTGTCTCTGATCTCTTTCTGGGAACATTGTCCTTGGCAACAATGAATTCACAACTGTGGTCCTGAGGGATATTTTTCTCTTTCCTTCTGAAACTACGTGCATTATCACTATCTGCAATAATATATTCAGTTCTTTTTTCCTCGGGTTCAGGCTTTTTCATTGGAGCAGGCTCTGGTTGTGCATCCCTTATGTAAAAGCGCTGGTTCATTGAAGCGGTCTGCCCGACCGATACTCGCGGTAGATCATTGGGCCTTATCGAAAAGGATGGAGGTTTTGCAGGTGGCTGGGGAGGTCTGCTAACCTCATGTGAGGTCATCTTCTTTTTCTCATCCCTTGGTATTCTTACCTCCCTTGCTACTGCTGTTTCCCTTGTATCAACAGTATCAGAAGGTTGCACCGATGTTGGACTATCCTGTCCTTTCTTTTCAAGCGCCGATATTTTAAATGAGCGGATCAATGATTTTTGGTCTAACAATTCATCCATGATACCATTGAGATTATTAGCCAGTTCCTGTATCCTGTTCTCAGCTTTTGAAAGACGATTATTGATATCAAGATCATTTTTGAACTCACTACGAAGTTCTGCTAGTATTGAATCCCTGAGGGACCTTTTGAGCTCATCTATCTCTGCTTCCTTATCCCTTAGTTGCCTTTCAAGTCTTTCAATGATGAAATTCCTATTCTCACCATTCATGTGATACCTCGCAAGACCATTCTATCTCCTCTGTGCGAATTATATAACAAAAGTATAATATAACTTATGGTCCATTTTATATAAATATACTCATAAATATTTCATTCAAAGCGCTGTTATTGAGGAGGTATTTGTGATCGGATCTTTTTCCACATGGAACAAATGGTCGGCAGAATCGATAAGTGCCTCATCATGCGAAACAATAATTATCTGGGCCACACCGAAATCTCTCATACGGTCTATGAGTTGGATGAGCTGTTGCACATGTCCCCTGTCAAGGAATACGGTTGGTTCATCCATTATCAAAGGAGGCAAGGGTGAACCCTTCGCAGTTCCGTTCATTGCCATGGACAATAATCTATAGATAGCACATCGCAATACCAGATTGAAGATAGCTCTTTCTCCACCACTGAGTAACTTTGGTTCCAAAGGAGTGCCATCCTTACCGAAGATTGTTAGATTGTATTCAGGATCGAGCTGCACATGAGAATATGCGTTGTTGGAATACATGAATCCAAATATCTCGTTTATAAGAGCATCAAGAGCACCTACATTGCGGGCCCGAAGCTCAGCTCTGATACGCATGTACATGCTTTCTAGTTCTTCTGCATCCCTGTACACTGCACCAAGAAAATCTGATCTATACTGAAGGGAGCACAACTCCTGTTGCAGGCGGGAAAGCCTTTCTATTTCTTTTTCTACCATTCCTATTTGCTTCATCGCTTCAGCCATTCTCTCTTCCAGATATCTGCTTTCGCTTTCGATCTTCCCGAGAGCTTCTTCATACTGCTGCAACAGAGATTTCAGTGATCCTGCATCTATTCCCCCCATCTTTTTGTCGATCTCGGATAATCGCTGCTTTCCATCTATGATCTGCTGGTCCAGTAGCCCTATCTTTTCCTGATCACTTTGTATCCGCTCTTCCAGTTTCTCTATATCCTTTCTCTCAGATTCGCTCTTAATATACTTCTGTTGTGCTTCTTTTGCAAGATCGAGCTTTTTCAGGGCTTCAGCATGCTTTTTAATGGATATGGAAACTGCCTCCTGCAACAACTGTTCCTGTTCTTTCTGTTGTGTAACATCTGCCATCATTTTTTGTTTAAGGGAAACAGCTTCATTTAATCTCTTATTATCATCATCTATCCTTGAGACATGGTCCAGAAGCCTTTTTTGGTACATATCTATTGTCTCGCTGGATGATCTGATAAGATCATCACAATCCTCCATCCTTTTGGAAACTGCTTTTATCTGCTTTAGCTGTTCCATCTTCAGATCAAATTCTTCCTCTTTCTTACTGATGGCAACCAGTTCATTCTTTAAAGAAGCCAAATGTTCCTTATCAGATAGGATTGTTTCATGCATTGCAGAACCATGCAGGTCCTGACCACAGGTAGGACACTTACCTTGATCTATAAGTTGTTTACTTTTATTTATGCGCTTGCTGATCTCTTCTTCTTTGGTGAGCAGTTTCATTCTGTCTCCATGCAAACTTTTTTGTTGAGTTTGTACGAGTTCTATTATGTCTTCAAGTCCTGATAATTTCTTAGTGGTAAAACCAAGTGACTCTATTTCCCCTGTCATGTTTGATTTTTCCGCTTGCGCATCTTTAAGTGAGACTTGTAATTTTTCAATTTGTACAGCTATATCTTCCTTCTTTTTCAGACCATTTTCAAGAGAATCATTAACATCCTGTATCTGACTAAGAAGTTGCCGTAAAGTCCTATCTGTATTTTCGATGTTCTGTTCGTGCAAAGCTTTTTTTTGCTTGGTATCGTTCAGATCGTTTTGTTGTACACGCTCCTGCTTTTCAGCATGCACAAGCATTTGCTCCACTTCTCCATGCCATCCCATTTGTTCCTTGATACTGGAAACACTTTGTTTGAGCTCATTTATATGCGAACGTAGAGACTGAATAGAAGAAGTGCTGCTGTTAATGCTCTCAAATGCTTCTTTTCTTTTGATATTGAGCTCCTTTATCTGGGCATCAGTAGATTTTTTTTGGAGTGTGAGCTGTTCATATTCTCCAAGTTTTGAACGTAGCTCATCGATGTATGACCTTGCTTTATCCCTATTTTTAATGACAGTAGTGTGTTGTTCCTTAAGATGTGAAGCCTCGGTCAGCAGGCGATTCAAGTTATCAACAGGACCCTTACCTTCGATCTCTGAGATTTCGTTTTTTACTTCCTTTATGTGCCTTTCTGTATCCCGCTGATGCCTTCCAACTCCTATCCTGGCACTCCCGGCACGCTCTCTGTAATCTTCAAGCTTTCCTATCTGCAGAAGATCATCTATCATCCTTTGTCTGTCCGCAGGTTTTGCGTTTATAAGGACATCTATCTCGCCCTGCCTTATATACACGCAGTTCCTGAAAGCTTCTTCATCCATCCTAAGGAGCGAAAGAATGCTATCGTAAGTACGCTTTGCCTGGTCTGTGAATATCTGTCCATTGACCTTCAATACTGAACGGGTGTTGGAGGCCCTCCCGGACTCAGGATCATTGCGGAATACTTGTTCCATAGAATAAACATTACCATTCTGCTCAAATTCTAATAAAACAGATGCCTTTGTAGCTCCCTTGCGCACAATATCAGTGATAGTGAAATCTTTTGTGAGGGTCCTGCTCCCAAAAAGACCTGTGAAGCAAGCTTCCAGCAGACTGGACTTACCACTGCCGTTGATACCCGAAATAACAGTAACCCCATTCTTAAAATGGATTTCAAGGTCTTCGTAACTACGTATGTTCTTCAATTTCAGGTATTTAAGCATCAAAGATAATCACCCAGGTTATACTGTTTTGGCTTTGCATGAGCAGGTACCTTTTGTTTCTTATCCGCATGTTTTTCATTCTCTGTTTCAGCTACAGCCATATCCGGTTCATTTTCAGGTTCAAGGACCTTATCCTCGATAAAGGTGATATTGGATTTTTCAGTTTCTGTTTTATTCACTTCAGGAGATGGTGAATGAGTGCTCTCTTTACCTGTTCCGGACACAGGAAGTGATGTTTTATTTTGGGCAGATGTCAGTAGGATTGGTTTTGAAAAGTCCATTATCTCCAGAATAGTACTAACACGATTTTCCGTTTCATCGCTGACCTTTGTTTTGGGAAGGGACAGATCCCTGATTATCTCGTCAATGAGTAGTCCTCCCTCTGAAAGGTTCATTTTTTTGATCTCTTCTTTTATTGCTTCGTCGGGATCATAGAAGGAAATGGGAACAGACCGTCCAAGAAGGTCTTCAGTGACTTTTCTCAAATCCCTTATCCTCGGAACGAGTACATTACGTGAAAGTAGCATCTCTTCTATCTCAGCATAGGAAATCGATACACTGTCATCATCGCCGATTATTTCTATGAACACCACTTTTTCTTCCACGTCCCGTTCTTTTACGGCAGACAATATATCCTCGTATATCTTTGCAGGGTCATTGATCGTAACTGGTATCCTGATAAATTCCCGGGTAGGTATATTCCTTCTACCGATGTCGATACCATTTTCAGAGATCGTAATTATGTTATACGAACGTTCCTCTTTTTCTGCAAAGCTATTGCGCTCAGTGCTGCCACAGTATGTGACCCATGTATCACCTACAGTGATCTTTTCGTACTTGTGATAATCCCCCAATAGCATCAAATCCACATGGAAAGGCATAGATCCTAGCACTGAAGCACAATCCCACTCACCAGGGGTAATAGGGTTCATGAGCTGATGCATTACAAGCACATTGTATGAAGTATCTTGAGGCTCCTCAAAGATAGAAAAATCGAAGAGTGGTATCTTAGACCTGGGAACACTATCTATCCCAAAAAAAGCTATATCCTCAAGCATATACGGAACAGCCCCTAATCTTATTGCAAGTCCCATGCTTTCAAAAAGGTCAAGCCACTGTGTACTCTGCTTACTTTCATGGTTGCCTACAATGGCCAGAAGGGGAATGCCTGCTTCTTTGAGCTGGGAGAACAGCTTCATTGTATCTAGTATATCTTCCAGAGAAGGGGTCCTTGAGTCAAAAAGGTCACCTGCATGTACTACTGCATCTACTTTCATTTTAATTGCATCATCGATGACAGTCGAAAACGCACGCAAGAAATCCTGTCTGCGAATATCACTGTGGTATTGCCGGTATCCTATATGAGTATCTGCAGTATGGATTATTCTGATATCTCGGTCCATCTTGATAATATTATGAGCCTACAGCATTTTAATATTGCGAAATGCGGTCTTTGTATGCCGGAACGAAGCAGTGGGGATGTTACATTTCTATACTTATATTCAGGGGAGAAGGAATATCCTTTCAACCTCGCTCTGTTTATATTTTTGCAGTTAATAGTTCAAGATTGGCTCCATATGGGTGGCCACAACCGTCAAGATCATCATGATCTTGCAGGCTGCGAAGGTCATAATATATTATAGTGTTTTTGTATTTTGAAAAGACCGTTCCTAAGAGACGAAGTGTCTGTGCATGGAGATATCTTATCCGTTTATAATGAGCTTGTAAATAATAAACTAATGTTCATTTTGTTTATATACGTGTTCATGATGAAATTTGAGTATATTTAATTGAAAATATCCAATGTTGCCAAAACATGAATAAGCTGAGGTTTTTCAATGAGAGCTCAAACCAGATTTCTGATCCTGTCCTTAATGCTTCTTTCATTAAGTGTGTCAGCAATGGCATTGAATGTAGAAATATACTCTATGCCTTCCCAGAACAGTGTAGGGGACAATGTGAGTGTGATGGTCAGGGTTACAGAGAATTCCACTCCTCTAAGCAATACACTTGTGAACTTCATTACAAATATGGGATATTTGAGCTCATCCTCAGCATTGACAAACACATCGGGATATGGCCATGTGTATCTCACAACAACGGAGGCTGGAGTTGCAACAGTCAATGCAAGCGTTGGGAGCATATCCAACACCACGGACATAACTTTCTCTCCTCTTAAAGTTGATAGCATATCCATAGCTGGACCTCAGGATCCGGTAACTGCAGGCAATGTAACAATTGTTAGGATAAGCATGCTGGATCGATTTGGTAATATCAATGATACTGCTGAACTAACCATTGATGTAAAAATTGAAGATGTTTTTGGGCATATCCTAAAAGAAGATAGGATCACAAGGGCACCTTATACTCTGACACATATAACATCCAGCCATAATCTGACGGATAGAAGTGTAGCCGATATGGTTTTTGCAAACTCGGTAACAACTGATCAAAATGTTGTTTTGTCGATCAATTCTACTATTGCAGGCAATATCAATATTTCTGCATCATACGAAGGAATTAGCAATTCAAGGACCATTGAAGTTGAGCCAGCTCCACCATCCAGAATGGGTTTCTGGTACAATGAGGAATGCACTGTTAACACTACTTCAGAGATCATTGTGCGGGTTTATGATAATTACAATAATTTTGTAGCAAATTCCCAGGTCCTGTTCAATGCAACACCCCCTGAACATACTCCACATAACAGTCATATAGAGTACAATTCTCTGAACCTTAGTAATCTGTACAATATTACTGGGATCAATGGGTTGGCTTATACGGTATTCAGAACAGATAAAAGAGCAGGTGCTAATACTATCAACATTGCTGTGGCAAATTCTTCAATAAATTATAGACTTGTAATCAAAGGATTGGCAGACTCGGCTGATTCCCTTTTCCTTACTCATTCCCCAACGATTGCCTATGCGAATAATGAAGACAAATATAAGCTCACTGGTCAGGTTGTGGACCAGTTCCTTAATCCCATTATCCCAGACCAAAATATATTCCCAATAAAGGAGCAGATTGTCTTCTACGATGGTAGTAATTCCTTATTAGGCCTTCTGAATTCAGAAGGGAAATCATCTATTCAGGTCGGGCCCACGCCTTACATCGAAAATGTCAGTATCACTGCTACATATAGGAACTCCAGTGGTCATACTAATATCTCAAACTCTACGGTGTTGCAATTTATAGCAGGGTCCAACATAAGTCTTGATGTATACTCTTCATATGACACTCTACTTGCACAGGGTTTGAACGGGAACCATGAAAGCACGATCAAAGCGACCGCAATAGATCAATGGGGACATACATTGCCTGGCATAAACCTCACCATCAGTACAACTAATGCCACGATCGGGAGCCTCTCAATGAATGGTATTAATGCTACAAGTATAAATGTAACAACAAATGAGATAGGGAGGGCATCTTTGAAATTTGTATGTGGTGATGTTCCGGGGAATACCACAATTGTTGCTACTGCCGGTAGTGCTACAGCATCCATTCCGATCACGGTCAAAGATGTACCTTTTCTTAGTGCAACAGTTTCCGTAGAACCCGAATCCCTCAACTCAGGTGATGTGGTGAGTGTTACTTCAGTGGTGTCTATCGAAGGAGACTTGCCGGTCACAAGACCAGCTGCAAGCGCCATGCTTGTCCTTGACCGCTCTGGTAGCATGGACCCGGACTACTATGCAGGAACACCCCTTGATGTGGTGCTTGTTATTGACAGGTCTGGAAGTATGGTCGGAAAACCAATTGCTGACGCTAAGGCTGCTGCAAAGGAATTCATGGGAAATCTGGTGTCAAATTCCAAGGTTGGCATTGTATCCTTTGCAACCTCAAGCACCGTAGATTGCGGAATGACCTCTCTTAATGTTTATGACAACAAGATTTCTGTTAATAGGAAGATAGATTCCATGGTTGCAGAAGGTTGGACAGCAATGGGAAATGGCATGAACGATGCAAATAATTTGCTTATGAACAATGGTCGCCCAGGAGCAAAAAAAGTAATGATCGTGCTCACAGATGGTGAAACAAACAGAGGCACTGATCCAGAAGATTCAATTCCCATAGCAAATGAGAATGGTATCACTATATATACGATTGGTCTGGGTGATGTAGATGAACCCTTGTTAAGACACATTGCATCAGAAACAGGAGGTAAATATTACTATACGCCAGACAGTTCAAACCTGGGTGCAATTTATGCTTCAATTGCACAGGAACTGAGCGATTATGATGTTTCTGAGGCCAAATATGGTGAAGATGGTTTCACACCATATGATTTCAGTTTCTCAGGTTCCATTCCAAGAAGAAGCACTTTTGAGGACACTTTTACAATAAATGAAACTATAGATGATCTGAAAGTAATGTTAAAATGGGACAACAGTGCTTCTGATCTGCATCTTTATCTTACAAGCCCCTCGGGTATAGTTTACGGTTCAGGTCATAATACAACCGGCTATTATCCCAGTGGCGCTTCAGAATATATATGGATCGAGCCTATCTCGTACCTGTACTCAGAAGATACAGGAAATAGTGTCGAATTTGGTACGTGGACGGTAAAGGTGAGCAGCGGATCGGTCGTCCGGTCCCAACCTTTCACAATATCAACATATATCGATAAGAAGAGCGCATCCAAGTTGTCATCACATGCATTCCTTTCAAGCTTTGATGAGAACAGAGGTGACAAGGCAGGCTTGGCTCTATACAGCTATGAGAATATAGTTCTTACCAATACCCAGACAAGTTATGTTCATGATAATAGTACCTGGACTGGATACTTTACAGTCCCGGATACTGCAAGATATAATTTCAATATATCATGGAGTGATTCGTCATCAATAAGTGCTAATCTTTATGATGGTACGGATCTGCTGGGCTCTTCCAGTGGGACAGGCACATGTGAAGTTTCTTCTTTGCTCAGGGCAGAAGAAACATATCGTATTGATATTGTAAAGGGAGCTGGCTCTTTTACAGATACCAGGTTTACAATAGATGTTTCAGCTTTGCCGCTGGATACTGTAATGGCTGCATATTATGATGGGAGCAGGCGTAATTCGGGAATAAAGTACAGGACATGGGGTGTTCCCCAATGGTCTGCGGAAAAGTCCGTTACTAATGTTGGTAACACTCCTGCTTATATGGTACTTAGATCAAATCCAAAAAGCCCTGAAATGATCATGGCTATCTCTGACAATGATTACAATCTGAACGTTCAGATCTGGAATGGTTTGTCGTGGGCTAGTACCACGAAGCTAGTAAACAGATTGAACTCATATAAAGAAAAAAGTTTTGATATATCATATGAGCAGAGTTCAGGGAATGCAGTTGTTGTTTTCACAGATTGGTACAATAACCGCCGAGTTCCTCGGTATACTAAATGGAATGGCCTTTCATGGAGCTCTGATTCTCCTGTGGTCAGTAATGTCTACTCAAACAAAGGTAATGTTGCATGGATCAGACTAGAATCAAATCCAAGCTCTGATGAGATGGTACTTGTAACTCTCGATGATAAAAAGTATATGAGTGCACAGGTATGGAATGGAAATTCCTGGGGTAATGCTATATCCCTGACAAGTTCTGCAATAACTTCAAATTATCAGTGCTTCGATGTGATCTATGAACAGGGGACCGGACGTGCAATGGTCGTATGGGCTGATTCGGGGTACATTAAATATCGTATTTGGAGCGGCAGTTCATGGGGACGTGAGCAGAACCTCTATTCTGTGAACAATGCGTACTGGCTCAAACTAGCAGCTGATCCGAGCTCTAATAATCTCATACTTGCTTATCAGGATAGCTCCAATGCAGTGTATGCCTTCTCGTGGAGTGGCTCTTCATGGTCTTCCCGGCAATCGATCGGGTCCAATACAGGTAGTAATGCGAGAAGATCAATGGATGTTGCCTTTGAGCAGTCCGGTGGAAGAGCTCTGATTGTCTGGGGAGACAGTACTTCTGTCCCGAAGTACCGTACATGGACGGGCTCATCATGGGATCGTCGTGCGTTACAAGCATCCAATATCGGAGATACAGCATATTGGGTGCAGTTAACTCCTGATCCAGCATCAAATGAAATGTTCCTTATGACGTCTGACCGTAACAATGATATCAATATCCAGAAATGGACAAATTCCTCATGGAGCAGTACCTCTGAAGTTGAAACCTCGTACAACAGCAATTATGAATGTTTTGATATAGCATTTAATTATCAGAAAGGTTTTGGAGGAAGTGACCAGCTTTCATGGAGCCAGTGGAATGCAAGCGTAAAATCAACTTTTAATAATGATTCCCTTGCCCATCTGAGCAATGTCATAGATACCATTACAGCTGATGGATTGACCGCAATTGATGAAGGCCTGTTCGTTGCTAACAATGAGCTTTCCTCAGTAGAAGGTAACTCTACTATAGTCATTATGACTGATGGAATAGACAATGCAGGTTATCATTCCCTGCTGGGAGAAGCATACCGGGCAAAGGAACGCAATACAGTTATATATACGGTAGGATTTGGTAACAGTGAATCTGAAGTAGACCCAATGCTTTCGGAAATTGCGCGTATCACTGGAGGAGAGTATTATTTTGCACCAAATTCCAGCGTTCTGAAGGATATATTCAGGGGTATTGCGGAACAGATCACTAATTTTTCTGCCCAGGGTCCCTCATTGAACATCCAGATACCTCGCAATTATGTCGCACCTACTGCCATAGGAAAGGCTAGCTATATTCCGGGAAGCAGTAACTGTACAACAGGTAATATGAGCTCTTTTGTGGTTCCCGGATCTCCGGGAAAAGGTAACGCTGAACCATCAATCATAGCTCTCAATGACAGGTATGTCCTTTCGTGGCAACTCCCAAACCTGAACCCAGGTGAAAAATGGGGTATATGGTATCAGATGAATGTTGCAGGTTCTGGTTATTTGCCTATCATCATGCCACAATCTAATATAAGTTACGTGGACCTGGATGGCTCAAATGTTACAGTATATCTCCCTAGTAGTGGTGGCTCAAGTGTTAAGGGTAATGCAGGTGAAATATGGTCTTATTCTCTAGGAAGCCTCACGATGACCACTGACAAGCCTGTTACTTTAATAAACGAACCTTCCAAGCTGACACTAAGAGTAAAGGATACCACGGGTAACTATAGCTTTGCGTATGTTACTCTATACTCAAGCCTTGGTTATTTTGATCATAAGCAGAATCCTATAAATATAACGGTAATTGGTTCAGAAACATTGAATTTCTCAAGTGCCACGGCAGGAAATGCTTATATTAAGGCTTATGCACATAAGATCAACTCTACTGATTTAAATGACACAAAAGAGTGTGAGGAAGTGCTTGTTGTCCGGCCAAAGGGGATGATCAGCATCAAGTAAAGTGAGCTATTGTTCCACTTTTTGTTAAAAGGCTGTTTCATTCAGCCCAATTTTTAATTTTTAATTCAATCACTATTAAAGGGTTGATCGTTGCAAGTGTTTGATTATTTTAGAATGATTTTTATAGTAAATCGTCTGTAATTCAAAGTATGGGCCAAAAACGATCTTTTCCCTACTTTATGCAAGTCCGGTTCACAGATCAGGGAATAAGTCCTGTTGTAGGGACTTTGTTGATGTTGGCTATTACAGTATTGTTCATAGGGGTAATGGTTGTTTCACTTGCCGGAGTAGCTAACCCTTTAAAGACAGGATTGACAGCAAAAGTGGAACTAGAATTAATAGAAGGCGGCATACCTAATGAGGTAAGATACAGGGATAACTTCATAACATTGGTACATAATGGAGGTGATCCATTGCCTCTTGAAAACATAAAGATAGTTATTTCCGGGCAGGGTAGCAGCTATACAGGAGTGGTGGCACATGGAGGAAGGATCGTAAACGGGGAGGTGCAGGTAACATACCTTGATCTATGTTCTGTGGGAAAAGAAGCACATTATGCCAAAAGGAACCCCTGTATAGAAGATGGTTATTGGTCTGCAGGTGAAGTGATCGTTCTGAACGGTGATGATGGGCGAGGTCGCAATTCAACTGTAAATGTGCAAGTTGGAAGTATCACCAATACGTCAAACAACTTCGGTCTAAAGAAAGGGACTGAAATTATCGTGACAATCATAGAAAGCCCATCGAACAGACTGATCGCAAAATGTGATGCAAAGGTCATGGCTGCAAAGAAAAGTTAACCTAAATTATTAGTACAGAAAGGTATAAGGTAGTGCGATGAGCGGACAGAGAGGATATTTACGTTATTTTCCTAAGGAACACTGTTATCCTAACCAACAGGATGCTATGGAAAAGATATATTCTGCACTTCTAAGGAAAGAGATCATTCTTTTCGAGGGGGCGTGTGGTACTGGCAAGACCCTCAGTTCTCTTGCTCCAGCGCTCAATGTGGGTAAGCAACTACAGAAGATAGTTATCATTGCAACTAATGTCCATCAGCAAATGGTGCAGTTCATCAATGAAACAAGGGAGATAAAACAGGTAAATGATATCAAAGTGGCGGTAGTAAAGGGCAAGGCTGCCATGTGTCCCCATGCAGTAGACTATGAGGAATGCCGGATCAAAAGGGACAATACTTTTGAGTTGATAGAGTTAGAGAAAGAACTCGATCTGAAAAAAAAAGAAATTAAGTCCGCATCTGAAAACTACAAACGTTCCAAGGATCCGGCGCTTATAGCTTTAAGAGATGCGTTGTCCAATGAAATAGAGACAGGTGAACAAAAAGCCCGTGGTTTAAGAGAGAGGGCATGCAATGACCTTTACGAGGTATTGCATTTTGAAAGTGAAATATTCAGACAGTGGCTTTTTGCTGATGTGCGCACTCCTGAAGAGATTAATGAGTATGCCACAAAAAAAGGTATGTGTGGCTATGAATTACTGAAAAGGGAATTGAAGTATGCAGACCTCATTATTTGCAATTTTCATCATATTTTGAGCGGAGAGATATTTTCAACATTGCTCACCTGGCTGGACAAGGAACCGCAGGATATTATAGTGATCTTTGACGAAGCTCATAACTTGGAATCTGCAGCACGTTCTCATTCATCCATGGCCATCACTGAACATACAATTGAAAAAGCCATTGCAGAGATAGAAGCCAATCAGGAATTGATACCTGAAAGCCGTGTGGTCGACCTGTTCAAAATGTTAAATGGCATCATAAGGGAAACATACAATAACAGGTTCAAGTTCGGTGAGAGGGAAAGAGTAGGCAGGCTTTGGTATGATATGCGTATCAGTGATCCCTATGAGCGTAATGACGTGGTAAGGGCTAGGTTCATGAGGCAGACCTTGGACCTTGGTTTTAAGGATGATGCTGCCATACAGCATGTACTCTCTGAGGCAAGTAAGTTTGGGCAAACACTTGACGATGAGTATAAAGAGCAGTATAAGAAGGGTCTGAGCAAAACTCTTAAAAGGTCACATATTCGGTATGCTGCAGATTTCTTATCCTCCTATCTGGTCTTGTCCAATGATCATCGCTATTACCCTATCATGAATGTGCGCAGGGACCCGAACGATCAGATATACGGGCGCCTGGAACTTTTCACCTGCATCCCCAGCAATGTTACAGAACCACTTTTTGATTCTGTGTTCTCTGTCATTCTTATGTCGGCCACACTACGGCCCTTTGATATGGTGAAGGCTACGCTGGGCATAAAGCGGGAAACATGCGAGCTTTCATACGTGACATCATTTCCCCCGGAAAGGCGTCTGACCATAGCTGTAGATGCCCCTCCTTTGTTCGCGAGAAGCAGAGATGACCCACGCGCCCTGGAGGCCGTAGAACAGGTATTGTTAGGTGCCATCGAGAGCTCCAGAGGTAATGTCATTATCTTTTTCCAGAGTGCAGCTGAAGCGAGAAGGTACTATTTAAAACTTAGCGATGACCTGAACGTACCCACGTTACTGGATGAGGCTGGAGTCTCCTCCCATGAAGTGAGAGAAGCTTTTTTTGAACTTGGAGAGAAAGGAGGAAAAGGTGTACTTTTCTCATATCTCTGGGGTACATTGAGCGAGGGAGTGGATTTCAGGGATGGCAGGGGCAGAACTGTTATAATCGTTGGTGTTGGTTACCCGGCTCTCAATGACAGGATGAACGCTGTGGAATCGGCTTATGATCATTCTTACGGGTTTGGAACTGGATGGGATTATGCAGTGCAAATACCTACGATCCGTAAGATAAGACAGGCCATGGGCAGGGTAGTGCGTTCCCCTATGGACTACGGAGCAAGGATATTACTTGACGGTCGCTTCCTCACCGATTCGCGTCAACGATATGGGAAGTTCGCTGTTTTTGATATTTTTCCTCCTGATGAGAGGGAGGAGTTTGTGGATGTTCAACCGGAAAAGGTGAAGTTCTCATTGATGAACTTCTTTCAGGACAATTCAGAATGAACATCTCAGGATAATTTATATTAGAGGCCGGTAATAGATATATTATAAAATATAGCATTCAAATTTCATAGGAGTGTATAGTAATGGGGCTTGAAGATCTGATGAAGGAAGTTTCGACAGAACTTGAAAAACTTGTAAGTACCAAGACAGTGGTCGGAGATGCTGTAACAGTGGGTGATACGACCATTATCCCTGTGACCAAGGTATCCTTTGGTTTTGGCACGGGCGGTGGAGAGGGTAGAAGCAAAGACAATGAAGAAGGTTTTGGTGGTGGTGGCGCAGCAGGCGCAAAAATAGAACCTGTGGCTTTTATAGTCATATCTAATGAAGAAACCCGATTGATGTCAATTTCCGGAAAATCCGATATTGGTGTCCTTCTTGAATCAGTTCCAGATCTGATCGAGAAGATCAAGACCATGAAGAGAAAAAAGGACAAGGGAAAAGACAACAATGGTACAGACACAACTGATGAAAGTAAAGGTTCTGGTGTAATCGAGGTAGAAGTACAATAAATCACTGGGTCACAGAACATACTATTGGTCCTGTACGTTGGCAGTCTTTCTTTGATCTGGTCATACTATGTTCACTGCAATGCAGGTTGTGCAGATAGCAGCGCTAATAGTCATATTGCTGGCATTGCTCACACTTTTCTGTGCTATAGACCTGATAGTGGATGTGAAGAAAAAAGGTCAGGACATTTCCGGAAGAGTAGTGGTCAAATGGCTGTTTCTGTCATATTCCAGGTTCTTCTATCCATCTGGGGCAGAAAGTTCTGCTCCAAAAAAAGGGAAAGATGCAGGTAAGAAGGAAGAAATGGAAAAGTCCGGTCATATTAGTGCAATGCATGGAGAAACGGTACCTGAAGAAAAGAGCACGGATGGAACAAAAAGCACAAAAAAGAAAAAAGAACTGAAGATTAAGGATCTTGTTAAGATATTTCTTGATGTGAAAAAACCTCTTTTAAGATTTATTAATGACGTAATGTGTAATCTTAGATTTAGGAGTTGCAGATGCGCTGTAACTTTCGGGCTTCCTGACCCAGCAGATACAGGAGCTCTGTGCGGTTTTCTTTTTGGAATATTCGGGTCATTGCGTCATTACCGGCAGAACTTTTCCTATTTTCTGGAACCCAGGTTCGATGATAAAATGCTGGACATAGAACTGATAGCTGATGTAAGGGTGCGTATTTACAGATTCATCTTTATATTCCTCCGTTTTGCACTTGACCGGGGCGTGCTCAGAACGGGATGGTTATTGGTGCGTACCTACAGATAAACATGGCATAGGCATTCAAGTGTCAAAGTTTAATAATATGCAGTGATGATTAAGACCTGAATGATCAGAGTAAAGTCTCCTTCCAGAATTCACATGGGTCTTATAGACATGAATGCCGAGCTTGGCAGAGTGGATGGTGGAGTAGGTTTATCCATTGATCAGCCCTATGTACTGATCTCAGCAGAGGTCGCTGATGATATAGAGATAATAGGGCAATCTTTTCTTGCACAGCGTATGGAGGCAGCAGTCCGGGCCTTGGTGCCAGAAGGCCAGGGTGTAAGGGTGACCATAGAGGCAGACATGCCTCCCCATGTTGGCTGTGGTTCCGGGACCCAGGCAGCGCTTTCTGTCGCAGCTGCAGTGAACAGACTGTATGGACTGGGACTGAGTGTACGGGAGATGGCCATTGCTGTGGGGCGCGGTGGTACATCAGGCATTGGTGTCGCATCCTTTGAAAAAGGTGGTTTCATAGTTGATGGTGGACATAAGTTCGCTGAGAAGGGTTCATTCTCACCTTCATCTGCAAGTAAAACACCTCCAGGACCCGTGCTTTTCAGAGAGGACTTTCCAGATTGGGAAATTGTGCTGGCTTTACCAAGCGAGGACATGCACATGGGAGCTCACGATGCTCAGGAAGTGGATATATTCGAGAAGGAATGTCCTATCCCGTTGCATGAGGTACAGGCAGTAGCCCACATAGTGCTCATGAATATGATGCCTGCTATCATGGAAAAGGATATTGAGGCTTTTGGCAAGGCCACAGATCGCTTACAGACCATGGGGTTCAAGCAGAGGGAAATACACTTGCAACATCAGGCCGTCAGGGACCTGATCGAGCTTTTACAGGACAGTGGTGCTTATGGAGCGGGTATGAGCTCTTTTGGGCCTGTTGTATATGCGTTCACTGACAATCCAGAGGACGCATCTTACTTAAGGGAAGATGCGCAGGCTTTTCTGGACGGCACCATTGGGGGCAAGGTTATAATTACCAGAGCTAACAATACCGGTGCTTCTATTCTGGAGGAATGATTTGAAGGCTGTTACATGGTTTGGCACACTGGTAATTTCTGAAGATGGGGAAGTTGAGGAATGCTGCCTGCTGAAAAAGGATCCTGAGCTTCTTGCTGAACATATGTTGACTGCTGCGGGAGATGAATACCTGCCCGTGCATGGGCTAAAACTGAGGGAACTGGCACTCGATTGTGATTTTGTTGATCTTGAGGAAGAATATGATGTACTGCTTCGGGAAGTATGCATAAGTACGGTAAAACGCCAGATATCCATGACAGATACTGATGACAAGCATATCATCCAGGCAGTGGAGGCCATGGATGACATTGATAAGGCAGCCAATGAACTTTCTGAAAGACTTACTGAGTGGTATGGCATATATTTCCCGGAACTTGAGCTTACTGCAGAACCCATGGCAAGGTTCGTGGCAAGGTTCGGCTCCCGTGAAAATGTGCCAGAAGGTCATAATATGTTCGCTAAGGCCAGCAGTTCCATGGGTGCGGAACTGTCTCTAGTGGATGAGGACCTTTTACGTAACTTTGCGACCAGCCTGTGCGGGATATATGATACCAGAAAGAATCTTGAACAGTACATTATGAATAATATGGGTGCGGTAGCTCCTAATGTTACAGATATAGCCGGTGCACCTCTGGGTGCGCGGCTTATCAGCCTTGCCGGAGGACTGGAAAAACTTGCAGCTTTTCCTTCAAGCACCGTGCAGGTCATCGGCGCGAGCAATGCTCTGTTCAAACATCTGAGGTCCCGCGCTCCGTCTCCAAAGCATGGTGTGATCTTCAACCATCCGCTCATTAAGGGCTCACCCTGGTGGCAAAGGGGTAAGGTTGCCAGGGCACTGGCATCTAAGATCAGTCTGGCGGCACGCATGGATGTCTATGGCAGCGCGCATGATCCTTCTATAAGAGAAAACCTTGAGCGTAAAGTAGAAGCCATCAGGAAGGCTCATCCAGAACCGCCTAAGAAACTGTCCACGAAGGTCACTCAGCCAGGTCCGGGCAGGGCAGGCGGCAGGCCGGTCAAAAAGCGCGGCGGCCAGAAAAAAGGTGGCATGAACAAAGGCGGTAAAAGCATAGGTAACAGATCAGGAGGCAGATCTGCATGAGCATTGAGCAGTTGTCGGACGGTATCTTTGAAGTGATCACAGACGACAGGAAGATACTGGCCACACGTAACCTCTATCCAGGCCATAGCGTGTACGGCGAAAGGCTTATGGACGTGGATGGTGTGGAATACCGCCAGTGGGACCCCCACAGAAGCAAGCTGGGTGCTATGGTGCTCAAGGGCTTTGACATTCCCATCGAATATGATTCCCACGTACTGTACCTGGGTGCTGCATCGGGCACCACCGTAAGCCACGTCTCGGATATCCTGGCCGATGGCCTGGTGTATGCTGTGGAGTTCTCCCCGCGCACCATGCGCGACCTTATCAAGCTGTGCGATCAGCGTCCCAATATCATCCCCATCCTTGCAGATGCCAACAAGCCCCGTTCATATGCTCATATCGTGGAAACAGTGGATGTTATCTTCCAGGATGTAGCCCAGCCCAACCAGGCTGAGATAGCTGCTAATAACTCCAAATACTTCTTAGAGAACGATGGTCATTTGATGCTTTCCATCAAATCCCGCAGTATCGACACCGTAGCCAATCCCAAGAAGATATTCAAGGACGAGGTCAAAAAGCTGGAAAGCGATTTTGGCGTGGAGTTCGAGGTGCTGCAACGCAAAGAGCTCGATCCCTTCCACGAGGACCATCTGGGCGTGCTGGCACGGATGTTCGTGGAAGATGAGGATTAAAGGCAATAAAACAGATCGAAGAGGTGATTATACCTCTATTTTTGAAGCAGCCATTTCCAGATGGGTTTGACAAATATTTTTCTACCATCTATCTTTTGTGTCATCAGTAAAGATTGGATTTTTTACTATTTGGTCTAGTAGGCCAAATAACAGGTAGTTTATTTGGTTTAGTAGGTCACATTAGTCAGATGATATTGATTTTTCTTTGAACTTCGAATTCAGAAAATAATGTTTCTTAGAATATGTTAAAAGGCAGGAAGGTGATTTTGGTGTAGAGCTCGAGTTTCTGCAGAAGGATAAATAGATTTGAATAATGAGAATCATGTGGCAGTAGATGTTTTTGGAAGATGAAGTTAGGTATCCTCTATTCTTCTGCAAAATCTATACTTTGAAGGGCTTTTAATATCTCTACGTAATTCCATTTCTTTTCTTTAAATTTTTTACACAATTCATTAAGTATCCTTTTGGCTTCTCTAACTAATCTGTCAAATCCTTTCTCTGCTGCTTTTGTTCCCACTTTACCCAATTCTATTGCAGTTTCCACTGCAAGCCATTCAAATTCTTTCTCAACAGCTTTTTTTCCTATAATTTCTAGTGCTAATAATGCACTAAATGGAACGCCTTTAAGTTCTTGCTCCGCTGCCTTAATTCCCACATTTCCTAGTGCTTCTACAGTCTGTACTGCAAGCCATTGAAGCTCTTGATTAACTGATTTTCTACCCACATTCTTTAGTGCTCTTACAGCTTGATCTGCAACTTCTTTGACCTTTTGTTCTGCTGCTTTTTCTCCTATTTTTTTAAGTTCCTCTACAGTCTCGTTTGCAATATATTCAGGTTCGTTCTCTGCTGCTTTAGTTCCAATACTTTCCAGTGCCTTTGCAGCTTCTTCAGCACTATATGGATCATTTTGTACTATTGCTTCTGTTCCTATATTTCCTAATGCTTTTGCAGCCTCCTGCATTGTAACTTCCTGTTTTTGTTCTGCTGCTTTAGTTCCCACATTTCCTAATGCTTTTGCAGCTTCCCGCGTTGCAGTTTTTAGTTCTTGTACTATTGCTTCTGCTCCTATATTTCCTAATGTTTTTACAGCTTCTCGCGCTGCAGCTTCCTGCTTTTGTTCTGCTGCTTTAGTTCCCACATTTCCTAATGCTTTTGCAGTTTCCTGCGTTGCAGTTTCAAGTTCTTGCTTTATTGCTTTTATTCCAATTGTTCCAAGATTTATGACTACTGATAAAGTCGAATTTTCATTCTCCTTTTTAATTGCAAAGATTGCAATATTTTGTATAGCATCGATTATGTATCTTGCAAACTTGTCTTCTTCTCCACTCTCAAAATGGGCTTCTTCTAATATGGAAATTGTAGAGTTTGTTATAACTTTAAGTCCGTTTCTTATAGTTTCATAGTCATTTTTCCCTAGAGCACTGTTTATTATATCTATTATAGGCTGAACTGGATCAATTTCATCTACTATTTCATAGTCATTTAGAGCCTTCAACACATTATCTTTGGTTATTTTCTCTGCTGATATTTTTATTAAGACCGAAGGCTTCAGTAAATCCAATGTCTTCAAGATATAAGGTATCAAACACACAAAAGCAAAGAATCCCAGAAAATAAACTGCAAAAATAGCAAGTTCCATGTTGATGCCTGCAACACCAATATCTATTACCTTTAGCAGCCCAAGCCCGTAGAAAATTACAACAATGTAGATGCTGAGCAGTATCCACATATCAGGGTTGTTTTTGTAAACATCGATGACCCTTGCAGAATATGATTGGGCTGCAAGCTGTACTGCCACGAGACTCAGGGTTATGACGAGTGCAATGGTGGCTGCAAGACTTTGTACAAGGGCACTGATAAGGTAGCGTTCGTTGTCGAAGAAGCCCATGTTTCTTAATTCAGTGGTGTTATAATTTGGACCACTCGGGATTGCAAAATCGGAATTTACTGCCGCAAAGCCGATGAACACTAACAGGAATATTATAAGCAGGAAACTAAATAGGCAAAAATAGAAAAACATCCTATTTGACCATGATGGTCCTTCAAAGCTTTCTTCAATTCGTTCCAGCAGCATTCTATTAAATATACAGTTTCAATAAATAAAGCTGTATTGAAATGAAACAGAGAACTTATGCATGTGAAAAAAGGGCTATATAGAAATCCTCCGTTTCCAAGAGAATTACAAATTAGTACTTTTTATTATAATGCACTATTTACTGCCTTTTTGTGGTGCTTCAATGTGCAAGCGTGAATCCTGTCAACAAGTATATCTCTTAGAAAAACACTATATGTAGTATAACCACTACATATATCTTAATTGACTTAAAGAGGTATTAATATGAGACGCAAAACAATAGCAATACTTGCAATAGCGCTCCTGACAGGGTTGGCTGCAACTGCCATGGTAAGCGCCGAGACTCCTCTTGTGCAGCGTGCTTCAGGTTATGCTGGAGCTTTTTGCAACTGGGGCACAGGAGGCAATGGATATGGTCCGGGTTACTGCGCGGCGTATGTAGGTCAGGAACTTACAGTAAAGACCGTAGACGAAGCTCTTGTGATAGCTAAGAAGCAGATCTCAGACGATGTAACGGAAAATGACATTTACCAGATGGGCAGATGGTGGGTAGTCTATTATACTGTAGATGGCACTGTCAGGCAAGGACGTATCGATGTATATACAGGTGAAGTTATTCCGGACTTCTTCGCCTCACAGTATACTCCCGGGCAATACAGGCAGGGAATGGGCAGAGGCCATGGCATGATGGGTATGTGGAGATATTAAATCCATTACCCATTTTTAACAATATGAAGTGCTCTTTAAATCCGAAGAAAGCTATCTGTTCAATTATTAAAAAGTAGCTTCTTTAAGAACACATATATGGGGTGAAATTGACGGTATGATGGGATATTACGGTAGTATGTATGGCGGGCTCTTTGGTTTCCTTATCCAGATATTGGTCATACTTCTGATCGTAGGAGTTGTGGTCATGCTACTTAGTAAGTCCAATTTTGCTGGCTCAGGTAACAATGAGAGGCTGGTGAAAGTGGAAAAGGATGTGGAAGAGATCAAAAAAGCCGTGGAAGAAATAAGGAACAAACTTAACGAGATATAAATTTTATAATGCACTACGTATATTGTTTCACTATTAGAACGGCACAATAGCTGGCTTAGAGCTGGTCTGCAGATGACCCGATCACTTGAACAAATAGTACATATCGGTGAGGCCCTCGCCCATCCGGTAAGAATACAATTATTGTACCTGCTTTCAGAAAAGGAGAGATACATCTATGAGCTTGCCAAAGATCTGAACCTCTCTAGGCAGGTAGTGGACCTTCATCTCAAACGCCTTGAAAAGGCAGGTTTTGTGGAAAGCGACCTGCGACTTGAAGAGAACGATCTGCGTGCAAAAAAATTCTTCAGGCTGAAAGAGTTCGATGTGAAACTTTGTACAGAAGACCTGAAGAACATATTCAGTTGATTGGCTTCAAGGAATCAGGATCTCGCTTATAGCATGGATGACCCCATTGCTGCATTCAATATCCGGTTCTGTTATGCTGGCAGTATCTACCATAATGCCACCATTATGTTTAATCCTCAGTTCTTTCCCACCTATGGTCCTGAGAGAACCAATATTCTGGAGATCCTTCATCATGTATTTGCCTTCAACGATATGATAATCTATGATCCCCATCAAATATGGAATATCAGCGAAAGCTTCCTCTATCACCTCTTCAGGTATCATCTCAAAAGCCGATTCCACAGGTGCGAACACAGTAAATGGGCCTGTATTGCTGTATTTCCCTATCAGTCCCAGTATCTCTGCAGCTTTAAGCAGGCTTTGAAAAGACCTTTTTTCCTGTGCAGTCCGTATTATGTTCTGTAGTTGTGCCATATTATCTCCCTCTAATAAGGGGGAAAGCTTCTGACATAAAGCTTGCGTAAACGAGCACCCATCGAAAAGCATAAGAACCCATTTCTTACCTTATATCAATGTGGTGACCATAAATCATATTATCAAAGCAGAAGGTCTTGTCAAAAGATATGGTGAATTCACGGCAGTTGATGATGTAAGTTTTTATGTGGAAGAAGGGGAAATGTTCGGCTTTCTTGGTCCCAATGGTGCAGGAAAGACCACCACCATGAAAATGATCCAGTGCATTTCACCTAAAACATCTGGTATACTTGAGGTCTTTGGGATGGATGTATCTGCGCATCCACGTGAAATCAAAAAAGATATGGGTGTCGTTCCCCAGGAGAATAACCTAGACCCTGATTTTACTGTGTATGAGAATCTCAGGAACTATTCCCGGTATTTTGACATCCCTCCAAAAGAAGCAGAGAAACGCATAGAAGAACTTCTTGACTTCGTGCAACTTCAGGACAAGAAGAACGTCATGTCTGAGTTCCTTTCAGGAGGCATGAAACGCCGTCTTGTGCTTGCAAGATCTCTTCTGAACAACCCTAGATTGATAATGCTTGATGAACCTACTGTAGGCCTTGATCCTCAGGCCAGGCACCTCATATGGGAGAAATTACGGTCTCTCAAAAAAAGAGGTGTTACTATCGTACTTACAACGCATTATCTGGATGAAGCAGAAAAATTATGTAACAGGCTTGTGGTAATGGATTATGGGAAAATAGTCGTAGAGGGTGAGCCTGAACAGATAATAGAGGATCACATTGGAACTGGTGTGGTGGAAGTTGATAATAATCCCAAGCTTGTGGGATGCCTTCAAAAAAGTGGGTTAAGCTATGAGATAATAGGAGATACCATGATGATATATACAAATGATCCAATGCATATTGCTTCCCAGCTCAACATGGAATGCTCCCTGGATAAAATAACCACCAGGAAAGCCACTCTTGAAGACGTGTTCCTTAAATTAACAGGCAGAAAACTGAGGGAATAATCATGTCCTACTTGCAGTACTTCCAAATTCCGGAACTTGACAGAAGGCTCTTAAAGGTCTGGCTAAGGAACAAAGATGTTTTCATGAAGAACGTTAAACTTAATTTTCTTCCACCCTTTCTTGAACCCATACTATACCTGCTGGCAATGGGATTCGGATTAGGGGCATTCATCGATGACATCGATGGTGTATCCTATGCACAGTTCATAGCCCCTGCCCTTATAGCAGTGTCTGTGATGTACGCTTCTTTCTTTGAATGTACCTATAGTTCTTATGTAAGGATGTATTATCAAAAGACGTTCGATGCCATTATAGCTACTCCTCTGATCATTGAGGATGTGATAGCTGGTGAATTGTTCTGGGGGGCTACTCGTAGTGCTATAAATGCCTTAGTAATGATACCCGTGATCGCCGCCTTTGGGCTGATAGATCTGAAATATGCTCTGCTAATCGTTCCCTTTGCATTTTTGGCAGGTTTGCTCTTTGCCTGCATAGGCATGTGCTTTACGGCATTGACACCAAATATTACGGTTCTTGAATACCCGACCCTGTTGTTCATTACTCCAATGTTCCTGTTCAGCGGAACATTTTTTCCTCTAAAAGTACTGCCGGAAGCCATACAATACTTTGCTTTTGCCTTCTTACCACTCACTCATATAGTGAGGATCATACGGGCCCTTGCTTATGGTTCTTTAGAAGTGTCCCTGATCTCAAGCCTGCTATGGATATTAATGGCATCATTTCTTTTTTTTGTTCTGTCCATGAACCTCATGAAGAAAAAACTGATCGTATGATAAGTTGTTGAAAGCGATATATTGAATTAATAATATGATATTTGGTATACGATGAATAGATATATCCTGCTTATTGCCTGCTCTTTGGCAGTAGTTCTCCTATCAGGATGCATAGAAGAATTGGTGCCATTAGAAAATGTATCCGGGTCACCCGACCCCTCGATGTACGAGTTTGATGTGTTCCTTAATGGAAGCCAGCTCAATGGCAATTTTGCAAGGACAAGCACTTTTTATCTTTCTACAACTCCCAGTGTAAAAGTCGTAAATATGATCGATAACGAGTCACTGTTGGATATTATGCCCCCGGAAGGCATTACAACGACAGATGATGATGTATTGTCAAACATAGTGGTCATAGCTGACCCTGCTATACATACTAGTTCCTCTATTGAAGTTTTTCAGAACTATTCAAAAGAGCAAAAAGTATCATCTTTTAACTATACGGTCTCTAAAAAAGTGATAAAAGGTCAAAAACATATTTATCTTAGCTTCAGTGAACCCATAAGAGGTTATGTAGCATATACAATGGCTGTGCCTACCAGCCAGAATTTCCTTCACATTTCTGAGGCGCCATCAGTAGTCCGTGTAGTGCTTCCCAAAGACCACACTACAGGAAATCCTTTGCTAGGCAGGGCAAGACCAGATCCCGAAGATATATATTATGACGACAAAGGGCGAATGAACCTGGTATGGTATAACATGGGCACAGAGAAAAGCTCTGTAGTAGGCATGTTCGAGGCCCTGTTCAAGACAGGAATCCAAACACCTCCCAGTACAAGAAAGCTCATAGCAGTGAAGTTCTACAAAGATTCGGCACCAGCACATCTACTTGTTGCCGGAGTGATACTGTTTTCTCTTGCTTTGGTAGTGATCGCAGATTATTTCAAAAAAAGAGGAAAACTAAGAAAATTGCGCGAAGAGATCGAAGCCGGAGCGAAGGGAAAAAAGCCGCAGGCATAGTTCAATGGTCCGGGCACGACTATATGTCTATTTCCATCCCATCGAACCCCAGAGGCAGTTCTTTGGAGGCCACATCATGGGGTGCAAAATAATGGCTCAGGTGAGTAAAAACAACCTTTTTTGCTCTAATTTCTCTTGCAAGGTCCAGTGCCTCTTCAGAATTCATATGTTTTTTTACTCCTATAGTTGGAGGCACTATTGCATCAGCGATGAGAATATCAGGACATATCATGACCTCAAGACTTCTGGAGGATATGTTGCGTTGAGTATCTCCTGTGATAACTACTTTTTTCTTACCTTCTTTTATTATTACCCCAGCAGGTCTTTTAGCTGGAGGGTGCACCACTTCGAAAAGTGTGAATTCCAGGCCTATTAGAAAAAAAGGAGTGTACATCCTCACTTCATGGCGCCGGGGGTGCATGTAGTGCAGATATTCCAATATGTAATCAAGGGTCTCTTTTATTCCATATACATCTACGTTATACTGGACCCTATGAAACTCAGCAAAACCTGCAAAATGGTCGTAATGTGTATGTGTCCATATCACACCATCAATATATTGAACACCACTGCCAAGTAATTGAGAGCGTAGGTCTGGACCCGTATCCACAAGCACTTTGCCTTTTTCCGTTTCAATGAGGATAGAGGATCTTGTTCGCTTGCTGCGTCCTCCGTTATGGGCATCAGTACAGGTTGGACATGTGCATCCTATTACAGGGGTGCCAGGAGCATCACCTGTTCCCAGAAGAGTGATCTTCATATGTATTAGACCTGATCGGAATATTCATCTGTTTTCATAACGGTCCTTTCATTGAACACATCAATTGCATTGAGCATATCCTGTTGCGTTAACTCTGTCCTTTCCTCGATAAGGGCGGTGAGCACACTTTCTCGAATGATCATCCTTAGATCGGACCCACTGTATCCTTCGGTGAGGGATGCTACCTCAGAGTTATCAAAATTGCCAGGAATGGGCTTTGTAATGATATCAAGGATACGTATCCTCATTTCTTCATCAGGCAACGGGAAGTTCATGATCTCATCAAATCTTCTCCAGGCTGCAGAATCCAGCATTCTTGGATGGTTCGTAGCTGCCATGAGCAACACTCCGTCCCTTGTGAGACTTATATCATCGATGGCCTTGAGCAAGGTATTGACAGCTCTCTTCAAAGCTGCATGTTCATCAGATGTTCTTGTCTTTGCAACAAAGTCAAACTCGTCAATGAAAAGGATGCAGGGATTAAGTCTTTTTGCAAGGGCGAACACCCTATCTATGTTCTTTGCAGTTTCTCCAAGATACTGGTCAGTGATCATAGAGAGTTTCACCTCTACAAAAGGTATTGCAAGGCGTTCGGACATTGCCCTTGCAACACTGGTCTTGCCAGTACCAGGTGGGCCCACCATGAGGATCTTTCCGATGTCGTACAGGCCAATTTTATTCAGATATTCTCTATATTGGATGGCCTTCACGATCTTCTCCACCTCAGCCTCCTGTTCTTTTGTGAGCACCAGGTCCCTCAATGGCTGGACAATGTCTTCAGGAGCCTTTATGTGCACAAGTTTAAGCATGTCATCACCCCCTTCCTCAGCAGCGATGGCATTCACTAGAGACTCTATCCATTCCCTGTCAACTTCCTTGGGTCTTATCTTGCTGCGGGCATCAGCATAATTTGCCCCTTCTAACTTCTTTTTCTCATAGTAATATGCAAGACAGGGATTATGTGCTATTTTTTCAAGTGCTCCCTCCCTTTTTTCAAACCATTCAGCAGCTACCTCAAATGCAGTTAGACGAATGCGAAAATCACGTTCATCTACGTCTACGAAAGGCAGTGATCTTATTTCTCCCTTGGGTTCCTTTATATCAAAGAGCTTTTCTATATCCGAATTAGAAACAGACAGGGGTTTGGGAACTGTCCTTTTTTCTCGGTTCCAGTAATTCTTCCTTATGTTTTTGGGAAGGTCGCTGATCTCCAGTTCCGAATATTTATTAAATATATGAGTGGTAAGCAAAAGCTCAACTATATCAAGTGTTCTGTCCGCCATGTTCTAACCAATCAAAAGTGTTCTGTATCTTCAGAAGTCCATCATTTGGACATCTTATATAAGTGTTCTTTTTAAATAAGCTTTTGTATAATTAAGAATATACTGCACAAGTCGTAAAATCAGACCTTCTTTATCTTACCTTTCATAGGAATATATATATCGCCGGCTTCCAGTAGTCTGGCAATTGTTATCTCGAGCTCATTTTCATCAATATCCAGTAACTTACATTTCTCACCTAGTTCGTCTAGGCCAAGTTCTCCTCTGGCTGAAATATGTTCAAGTATGATCTTTGAAAGGTCTTTGTTACGAACTTTCTGACCCTTATGTGGTGCAATGAAATTAAGTTCACCCACTGGATCACTGCTCTGCGGTACATTCTGAAAGCTCTGTGAATGGACCATGTGTATAGGTCCATTTGCTTGTACCTTTGCCTGCATTAAAGTACGGGACTTGACAGCCTCATCAAGGTTTTCAGAGGTACTGATCAATTGCAGCTTTCTTACCTCCAGCCTGGCACCACATCTCTGGCATCGTGTGGTCCGGGAAGTACCAATTTCTATTATCTGTGCATGCATCCTGCATTTGGTACATATGATCACCCCGTACATTATGATCACTTATGATACTACCTATAAATACTGTATTGCTTATAAAAGTTAAAGATGTAGTTTACACTCAGATCTCAGGAGAAAGATGTTTCAGGAATGGTAGCCATACAAAAGCTCTTATATCCAGCGCTATGGTCAGCTTCACCATTCAGGAATAAATGGAATGCTGATCTTATTGTATATGATGATAGCGGAAGATACTTGGATATACTGTATTAGGAGCGCTCATGAACCATCCACGTGCTCAGCATGGTAGCATACCCGAAGCATCGAATATATGAGCTTGACTTGCTTTTATTAAAGGCTTGTATAGATATTGCCCAATGTTGTGGATATGATGTATCGCCTTTAGGACAAGGGAAAAGAACCTAAGCGGCCAGAAATTCTATCGGGCACATGGTTTCAAGGAAATATAACTCATTTTCCATATCGCCTCTGCCTTTTTCTGAAATCCCGAAGAACTCTTAAAAGGTCCATTTTTCTGAAACCGATCCAGTTAACATCTGTGAAGAAAAGTTCTGAATATACAGATTGCCATATCATGAAATCCGACAGATGTTTACCTCCTGCCCTTATTACAAGGTCTGGTTCATGTTTCAACATTAGATGAGATTCTATGGTCTTTTCATCAATTTGTTCTGGAGATATTCTTTTCATTTTCACGTCTTCAAGTACGGTCCTTACAGCTTTTGTGATCTCACTGCGTCCTCCAAAGTCTATCGCCATGTAAACCATAAGTTTGGGACTACTTCTTGTCTTAACAGACTCACCTGTAGTATTATATATTTCAAACCCTATCTCTTTAGGAAGTTGTTCCATTAGCAAGCTAAGGGAATCCAGTAAACTTGCCATCATAGCTGACCGAAGTTTCTCCTCAGTATCCAGCACATCCACATATATACTTATGACCTTGATGTTCAGTTCCAGACACCAGGTAATATACGTTCCCAATTTCTCCATTCCTTTCTCGTGAAGCAGATCGCTCTCTGACATTACCAAGGTGAGATTTTCAGGAATGGAATAATTGTTGCGAGAAAGATCTCTGAGGAGATACTTTTCATACACTGAACTTAATATGCTCCTATATTTCATATTCCAGCTTTTTCTGCATTTTTCCTTTCTCTTACTTTGCCGTTGAGACTATCTTTACCACTGAACCATTTTCAAGCTCATGTTTTTCTCCCAGCCTCATCTTTGTCTTTGCATCCACTGCATAAAGGAACCTATCCCCTATGTCCGAATGTACCTTGTATGCAAGCTGATGGGCATTGGACCCTCTTTTCATAAGGAATGCATCAGGCAGCATTTTTCCATGTTTATCTGTCCATTTACCTTCGTCCTCTACAGGATATACGACGATCAGATCAAGCAACTCGAATACAGCTTTGTTGATGCATTCCTGAATGCCTGTGTTGTGCATCCTGTGCAGAAAATTTCGAATGCTTTCAAGGGCTTTCTGTTGTGCAGGACTGATATCTTTGGAAACTACAAAAAAATCTTTATCCCCTAGTTCATACTTGATTACTCCTGCTTTTGAAGCAGACCTAAGGGCAAGTTCTGCAGCAGCGCTTGTAGGCACTACGATCCCACCTATGGCCTTCAGTTTTTCTAAGTTCTGAGCAGGTGCAATATCTGCTTTGTTGGCTGCAATTATCATAGGCTTACTGATCATTCTTATCTTATCACACAGCTTGGTCATTTCTTCGTCGGTCCATTTGGTAATGTTATGGTCAAGCTTTGTCACCAGAAGGGCTTCAATTACATGTGCTTCCTCAACTCCTGCACCTGCCAGCTGTTCCGCTAATACCCTTTCTATCTTCAGGTTCTCTCCTTGGATTTTGCGGGACAACTTCTGCCAATTACGTTTAAGTATGCCCACCAGCCACATGGTGATCTCATGGTTGAGGAACTGTACATCTTCAACAGGATCATGACATCCGACATCTACGGGATTTCCTTCTATATCTGTACAGCCTGCTGCGTCTATTACATGTATGATGGCCTGAGCCTGCCTGAGATCGTCAAGAAAAGTATTCCCAAGACCTTTGCCCATATGTGCATCGGGCACCAGACCTGCCACATCTATGAGCTCAATGGGCACATAACGTATGCCATCCACACAGTTGCCACATCTGTGATCTCTCTCCACGCAAGGGCATTTTACCCTTATGTATGCAACACCTTTGTTGGGATGGATGGTGGTAAAAGGATAATTGGCAATTTCCACATCTGCAAGAGTGGAAGCTTTAAAAAAGGTAGATTTTCCTGAGTTGGGTTTTCCTGCAAGTCCTATGGTCATTGACATAGTTCATTCAATTCACTTGTCAGGATTTAACTTTTTTTGATTATAACAGATTATTGATCTCATTTGAGAATAATCCACCAACAAACTTTTATCTAAATAATACATTAGACATGAAACCAGTTGTCCCGATAGGGTAGCGGATATCCTTGAGGCCTGCGGAGCCTTAGACCCGAGTTCAAATCTCGGTCGGGACGTTAAAATAATTAAATATTATGAGCTCACTTCGTTTTATCTATCAAGATGCGAAGTGAAATCAATATTTAGGTTGCAGCTGTTTTAGCTTTCTACTATTTTGATGGATCTATTACTTTTCTTATATATCTATATCATTGAAAACTTCTACATATTGTGTATTCAATATATAGCGGGTATGAGCATATTTTTAATAATCCGTTAAATATGTCTGTATAGATGTTGCAGTGCCAAGAAATATTTTTTCTAATCTGGAGACAAGAAGCAAAAATTCATTAATAAGACATTAATAATGTAATCTGTCAGTTATAATTGATCAGAACACTAAGAAAGGTTCTTGCTTGATAAATGGTGTATAATATGAAAATAAATGTGATATTCTACAGCTTGTATGGTCACATCTACCAAATGGCAGAAGCTGCAGCTGCAGGCGCAAGAGAGGTGGAAGGAGCAGAAGTGGAACTCTTCCAGGTACAAGAAACGTTCACAGAAGAGATACTTGAAAAAATGGGGGCAACCGAGGCAAAAAGATCTTTTGCCCATATACCGGTGGCAACGGTCGATAAGCTCGCAGAAGCAGATGGTATAATTTTTGGCGTTCCTACTCGATTTGGAATGATCCCGTCTCAGATGCAGGCATTCATAGACAGAACAGGAGGTCTGTGGTCAAAGGGAGGGCTTGTGAACAAAGTGGGTAGCATATTTACATCTGCAGCAACCCAGCACGGAGGACAGGAGTCTACCATACTGGGTTTCTCCACAGTGTTATTCCATCATGGTATGGTCATAGTTGGAATACCATATACGTACCCAGGAATAAGTGTTCAGGATGAGGTCAGTGGGGGAGGGCCTTATGGTGCATCTGCCGTAGTTGGCAATGGTGTTGGGAGGCCACCTACAAAGAACGAACTTGATATAGTACGTTTTCAGGGAAAACATGTTGCAGAGATCACCAGGAAACTGGTCGGTGAATGATCGTTATTATCATGTGGACTGCTACCTGCGTGTTCTAAATAATGTTTGTGGGACATCCAATCTCATAATACCCTTAGTACTTCATTGATCTGTGCAATAGAGGACATAAGATCCTCAATGTTCCTTTTTCCCATCTTTCCTTGGTCCTGCAAATGACCAAGTTCCAAGATCGCATCTTCTAGGCTCTCAAAAGCAGAAAGCACATCAAGGTCATTGTCCATGTGGCTCTTAAATGTAGGGACCATTTCTTTTATTATTTCTGAGGCTTTAGTATCTTCCAGGCTTTTATCAGGTGATGACCTCTTCAGTTCATCTATGGCCAGCAGAAGGTCCCTTAAATGTTGTGCCCTTTGTTCCATTGCTTTGTATGTAAAGTTCAAACGTTTCCTATAATGACCATATATAAGGAAAAAACGTATCTCTCTTCCGGAATAACCCTTAGAGAGCAGATCTACCGGGTAAATGACATTACCTCTGCTCTTAGACATTTTCTTTCCTCCAACTAGCAGATGAGCGCCATGCAACCAGTAACGGGAAAGCCTTTTTCCAGTAACGGACTCCATTACTGCTATATTGTAGTCGTGATGCCTCACAAGATTGTCTTCACCGCCACACCAGATATCAACAGTAGGACCAAGTGTATCACAAAGCATTGCCGGATCCTGTATGTTCCATGCGGGCCTGCCTCTTCCCAGGGACGATTCCCAGGAAAGTCCTTCTTCATTCCGATTTCCATGCCATAGGATAAAATCACCTATATTCCAGTTATTGCCAGGATATGTGTCCTTATGAAAGCGTCTTATCTTTGCTGGCCAGTCAGAACTTTTAAGATGGCTCAGCTTTCCAAAATCTTTAAACGAACGAATATCAAAGTACACATTCCCTTTATACCAGTAAGCATGTCCATCCTGCAGTAGCCTTTCAATTATTTTCACAGCCATATCAACTGAAGTGGAAGATTTGGGATTGTATGTGGGCTTTTTGATATTGAGCTCAGCAATGTCCATGAAGAACCTGGTGGCATACATGTCTGTCAGGCTGAAAACATCTGTTGAGTTCTTGTTTGACTCAATTATGGCCTTATCTTCGATGTCTGTAAAATTGAGAGTCCTTTCCACTTCGTATCCGGTAAACTCCAGGTACCGTAAAAGGATATCCTCAAAAAGGAATGTACGATAATTTCCCAGATGTGCTGATTGGTAGATAGATGGACCACATGTGAACATCTTCACTTTTCCATTCTCTGCAGATTCAAATATCTCTATGTTCTGGCTCATGCTATTGTACAATCTAAGCAAAGTTGGCTCCCCCATTTATTTATTTATTTATTTATTATTAAATGAACTCATAAAGGATTATGCGAAATCCGGGCAACAAAAGGTTATTAGTGATATTATATTGTGACTTATTTTTTCATATTTAATATGTTATAGATATATCTTTAAATCTTATTTATATTGTTTTTTGTTGATCGGTTGCATTATTATAATAATGAGTATACAGCATAGTATACATATGTTTATATAGGATTTTCCTTTAGGTAAAGAAGTGTTAAAAACCGGCCAAGTGGTGTTGCTCATGCAAAAACGAAGATCAATTCTTGTTTTACTTTTGATCATCTTAATGCTTTTTGCAAGCGGCCTAATAATACTATCTTCTTGGCGGGGGCCTAATATAGCTGTGCTTAGAGATGAACCATTTTTAGATATCCCAGTTGTGAGTTTTTCTGGGAATTTTTCCAATCTGTACTATGGAGAAGGAGGTAACCTTGTGCATTCTTTTACAAAAAAAGAAGATATATTTTCCGGTAACACGTTCATAAAATCTGAGCTTGAAGAATCTGCTGGTGAAACCACTAGGTTTGAGGTGACCTAAATGCAACTCAAATCAAATGGGTCGATCTATCTTGGAGTCACACTACTTTGCGTGATAATGTCCACAGGAATAGTATCGGCTGAAGAGCTCAGTGTGAACTTTGTTAGTCAAATTGATATAAATAACTACAATGATGCTGGTATCACAAATACTTTTGCGATACAGGGGCAGGACCTTGTCAGTCACTTTGGCGGGAGCATCTCGAATGTTGCAGTAGCTGGAAATTATGCATACCTCGGGCAGGGACAGGATATGCTGGTGATCGATATCAGTGATGTTTCTGTTCCATCTGAAGTGGGAAGGGTAACCACTCCATCTTTAGTGAATAATATTGCTACATCTGGGAAATATGCATACATTGCCAATAGTGAGAATGGACTTGTGATAGTAGATATCTCAGATCCGGCCTTACCAGTGATCGTAGGAAATTGTGATTCCAGTTTCGCATATGGTGTTGCTGTGGAAGGACATTTTGCATACATAGCCGATGGCGCTAGCGGTCTTTTAATTGTGAATATCAGTGATCCTACGGCACCAATGCTTGAAGGGGTATACAATACTGCCGGGTTGGCATTCAGTGTTGCCATAGCAGGCGGTTATGCTTATGTAGCAGATGGTGTTAACGGCCTTGTGGTCATTGATATCGATGATCCATCCTCACCAAGCATTAAAGGAGCTTATAACACTGCAGGGATCGCATACGATGTTGCAGTAGCAGGTGATCATACATATGTGGCCGATGGTGCCAATGGTCTTGTAATATTAAACATCACTGATCCTTCCTCACCGTTCCTCTCCGACACCTATGACACTGAGGTTCTTGCAAGAGGGGTCAATGTATCAGGCAGTTATGCATACGTAGCTGATGGTGACGGCGGAGGTCTTGTGATAGTGGACATCAGTGATCCAGCGAATGTTTTCAGTTCAGCGGTCTATCGTGCTACTACAGGCAATGCATATGATGTTGCCGTATCAGGCGATTGTGCATATATAGCATTTGGCAGGAGTGGTCTTGCTATAGTCAATATTACGAATCCAGCAGCACCAACTTTTGCAGGTAAATATGATATGTCCGGTTATGCATCTGGTGTTGTCATAGCAGACAATTATGCCTATGTAGCAAATGGCTACATGGGTCTTTCGATAATAAATATTGCAGACAGGTCTTCTCCAACCAGTGCTGGTCGTTATATTACTGCTGGATATGCACGTGATGTTGCTGTTAACGGTAGTTATGCATACGTAGCCAATGATATCAATGGTCTTGTTATAGTAGATATATCCGATCCATTTGCGCCAGCTTATAAAGGCAGATACGATACTGCTGGATGTGCATGGGATGTTGATGTAAATGGTAGTTATGCATACATAGCTGATGGAGAAAATGGTCTTGTCATAGTAGACATATCCAATCCTTCTGCACCAGCTTATAAAAGCAGTTGCGACACTCCTGGTAAGGCTGAAAATGTCGTAGTCTCAGGTAGTTATGCATACGTAGCTGATGGTGAGAGTGGTCTTGTAGTGATCAACATAAGCGATCCAGCCATACCACTGATTGAAAACAGTTATAATACCGCTGGCCACTCATATGGCATTTCTGTAGTTCATAACTATGCTTACATAGCAGATGGTACTAATGGTCTTGTGATTTTGGATGTAAGCAATCCTGCTTCATTGACACTTAAAGGCAGTTATGGCACCTATTTTGCCCAGGACATTGCCGTATCGGGCAATCACGCATACATAGCAGATGACCGTAATGGTCTTATGGTCCTGAATGTTACTAACCCCTCTGCTCCAACACTTGCAGGCAGTTACAATACTGCTGGCTATGGGTATGGTGTTGCAGTATCAGGCAATTATGTATACGTAGCTGATTTTAATAATGGTCTTGTCATACTTCAAGTGGATCATGGGTCGAATGTACCTGATACCACAGCACCTGCACCTGTAACGGCTCTGGATGAGGTTGAAGCAGGCCCTACTTGGATCAAATGGGCATGGACGAACCCTAACGACATTGATTTTAGTCATGTGATGTTATTCTTTGATGGGACTTTTATCACAAACATATCGGAAGGATATTATAATTCAACAGGCTTAATTGAAGGAAGCACACATACATTAAGCATCAAGACAGTAGACACTTCAGGGAACATTAACCCTACATGGGTAAACGTTTCAGCAACAACCACACTTTCGGCAGATTCCATCCCGCCTGGATCTATAACAGATCTGGGAGAAAATGGTACTGGTTCGGATTGGATCAGATGGGCATGGATAAATCCCACTGACGCTGATTTTAGTCATGTGATGGTATATATAGATGGGGTATTTGTTACAAATACTGTTGATAGTTCTGTAAATTCCTACAATGCAACCGGACTTTCCGAAGGTGTTGTTCACATCATCGGTATTCGCACAGTGGATTATTCAGGCAATGTTAATTCAATATGGGTCAATGGCTCAGCCACTACAGTGAAGTTTCCAAAGATCTCAAACCTCTCTGGAACAAATATCACAAAAACTTCTATAACACTTGCATGGGAGAGCTCAGATGACACCAGCTGGGTACAAATAAAAAGGAATGGTGTGGCATTTGGTAATGTGACTGGGTCAACACGTTATGTAGACAACAATTTGAGCAGTGGTAGTGTTTATGCGTATACTCTAATCCCTTATGATCAGTATGGTCTGGAAGGCAGAGCAGTAAGTGTGGACCTGAGGACCAAATCTGGTAGCAGTGAAGGGGGGAGCAGTAGGAGCAGCAGCAAAAAAAGCAGTAGCGGTGGAACTGGGAATGCAGCCTCAGTTGAGGACTTTGAAAATCTGGCAATAAGGGATGTTGCAACTGCTTTCCTTAGGATGGATTCAAATGCAACCTACGTATTTTCAAAGGAAGGAAATCCGATACTATCAATCAGTTTATGTTCCCTCAAGAACTCCGGCCAGATCACATCCACTATCGAAGTATTGAACAACATATCAAAACTTGTTAATAGTACTCCTGATGGAACCATTTATAAATATGTTAATATATGGGTTGGCAAGGCGGGTTTTGCAACAGCATCTAACATAGAAGATGCACATGTAACGTTCAAGGTGAACAGTTCCTGGATCCAGCAAATGGGTGTTAGTCCAGGATACATAAGACTGCAACGATATAACGGAACTGCGTGGGAAGTATTACCTACTCGAATAGCAAATAATTCAACGGAATATGTACTGTTTGAGTCTCAGGTACCTGGTTTCTCATCATTCGCCATAACTGCCGAGAAAGCACTTGCTGCAGCTTCTATAATTCGTGATACGGATACAGGTATCATATCAGAAGGCTCATTAAGCGATCATGTCCGGACAGATGGTACAAACCAAGATCAAAAGCATCAAAAATCTAAAACATGGCTGTCAATAGCCACTATTCTTGTAATAGGCACAGTCACTGCAGGATATGTATATCTGAAGAGAAAACAGAACTGAGATCGTATAACCCCTGTGCTTCCACCGTGCAGGGAATACATAAAGAACAAAGATGTTGTTTTCAGTCGCAGAAATGGAAGTTCAGATCTGGCTTAAATCACAAGATCTTTTATGGTATTTTATTTTATTAGTACCACTCTTTCTAAACATTGGAGGTTGGGTTGTAAAATATGCATATCTATTTATATGAATACTTCCGCTTTCTGAAGCGGAGTATTAAAAGTTTAAGTGGTGCCGATCATGCAAAAACAGGTATAGATCCCTGTTGTACTTCTGACCGCAATCATAATTCCGTTCAAGCGGTCGAACGTACCATTTTCAGAAAGGTGTAAATGCGTTACAGAAAATTTTGGATCCATCCTCTGGTAGGGGATAGTGGCAGTTCTTTGTCTTCTATAAAGAAAGAGCAGAACCCTCAAAATTATATTAACACAACTGGACTGGATACCTGGAAATGGATTTGCTGATGAGACCACTGAAACTGGAGTGATAACGTGCAACTCAAGTTAAGTGGATCAATATATTTAGGAGCCGCAGTAATTTTAATGCTGCTGATCTCAGGGATCAGTGCAGCTGAAGAGCTTAAAGTAGATCTTGTTAGCCAGTATAATGGAAATACCTATGATACCATCAGTATAACCAATGCTATCACAGGGCAGGATTTCGTTAGTCACCGTGGGGGGAGCATCTCCACGGTTGTGGTAAAAGATGATTATGCATATGTTGGACAAGGGCAGGATTTACTGATCCTGGACCTGAACGTTAGTGAAGCCCCTGGACCTGTAGAGGTAGGAAGGGTCACAACTCCTGCAATAGTCACCAATATCGTCATATCCGGAGGTCATGCATATGTGGCAGATGGACAGGGTGGCCTGGTGGCAGTGGACATCACTGACCCGGGTGCATCAACCATTTCAGGCACTATTGGTTCAATATTCGGATCAGGTATTACTGTATCTGGTAATTATGCCTACATGGCCAGCGGGTACAGGGGTTTGGTCACAGTAGATATAAGTGATCCGACAGATCTGGAAAGTTTGTCCACCATAGGTACATCCGGCTATGCCTATGATGTTGCTGTGAATGGCAGTTTTGCGTACGTAGCAGATGGTGATAATGGTCTTGTGGTCTTTGATCTAACAAATCCGGGCACACCAAGTATCATAGGTAATTGTTCAACTTCCGGCTCAGCAAGAAGTATTGCCGTATCAGGAAACTATGCCTACATAGCTGATGGTGCCAATGGACTTGCGATCCTCAATATAACGGTTCCGGCCGCACCGACCATTACAGAAACCTATGATACTGCAGGATTTGCACGGGATGTTACCTTATCAGAAGATCATGCATACATAGCCGATGGGACCAATGGTCTTATAATCCTAAACGTTACAGATCCCGAATCGCCGGTCTTAGCAGGAACACACAACATTGCATCTTCAGAGGCTTTTTGTGTTGATGTGTCAGGAAATCGCTCTTATGTGGCTTATGGAAGAAGCGGTCTTTCAGTCTTGGATATTTCCAATCCATCCAGCCCAACAAGTGTGGCCACCTTTGATGCAACCACAGGGTTTGCAAATGGTGTGGTACTTTCAGACTACTATGCTTACGTAGCTAACGGTTTAATGGGTCTCATGGTTGTGAACGTAACAGATCCAGCCTTACCAACCGGTGCGGGTAATTGTGCCACTGACGGCTATGCACACGATCTTGCTGTTTCAGGAGGTCATGCGTATATTGCCGATGGAAGAGGCGGTCTTGTCGTAGTAGACATATCCGATCCTTCCAGGCCAACTCGCAAAGGCAGCTGTCCTACATCTGATCAGGCTTTTGATGTTGCCATCTCAGGAAATTATGCATACGTTGCGGCTAATAGCAGTGGTCTCAGTATAATAGGTATTGGGGATCCTTCCAATCCAACTCTCATAGACAGTCACAGTACTGCTACAAGCAATACTACAAGCAGTGCAAATGGGGTTGCAGTAAAAGACAATTATGCCTATGTAGCTGATGGTTCTAGCGGTCTTGTGATCATGAATATCACCAACCCTGACTCAGTTGAAGTTGTTGGCAGTTATAATACAACCCATGCAAATGGGGTTACAGTAAAAGACAATTATGCCTACATAGCTGATGGACGTAATGGTCTTGTGGTCCTCAATATAACAGATCAGACCAACCCGACGTTCACAGGCAGGGGTAATACAAGTTATGCACATGACCTTGTCATTTCTGGAAATTATGTGTACGTTGCAGACGATAGTCAGGGGATCGTGATCTTTAATGCCACTAATCCTGCAGAGCCAATTCAAGAAGGTAGTTATATTACTGCTGGTTATGCATATGATGTTGCAGTTGCCAACAATTATGTATACGTAGCAGATTTTGGTAATGGTCTTGTCATCCTTAGTGTAGAAGGTGCGGACGATACAACCCCTCCGGCGCAAATATCAGGTCTGAACGCAACAATTACAGGTGCAGACTGGATCAGATGGTCCTGGACAAATCCCATTGATGCTGATTTTAGCCATGTGATGGTATATCTCGACGGTGAATTTGTCGCAAACACAACAGATAGCAGCATCAATTTCTATAATGCAACGAATCTTTCTGAGGGCACTACCTACACGATCGGTATCCTTACAGTAGACACTTCAGGGAACATTAATTCCACAATGGTCAATGACTCAGCTATTGCAATGTCGCTTCCGAAGATAAACAGTGTTTCTGGAACAGATATTACAAGAAACTCAATTACAGTGATATGGGAAGCTTCTAATGACACTGCTCAGGTACAAATAAGCAGGGACAATACCATCCTTGAAAACGTGAGCGGGTCAACATCTTATGTCGACAACGATTTGAGCAGCGGTACTACCTATGTTTATACTCTTGTCCCATACAACAGTGATGGACTCGCAGGTATAGCAGTGAGCAAGGAATTTACAACCAGATCTTCCGGTGGTGGTGGTGGAGGTAGCAGCAGAGGTAGCAGTAGTGGAAGTGGAGGTGCCTCGGTTTCCGTAGAGGATTTCACAAATCTGGCATTGAAGGATGCAAATACCCAATATCTTAGAATGAATGCCAATGTGACCTATCAGTTCACAAGGGAAGGAAATCCCATACAGTCGGTCAGCTTCTATTCTCTGAAGAACATGGGAGGAACAACTGCCACCATAGAAGTGCTGAACAACATATCAAAACTGGCTAACGTCGCTCCTGAAGGATCCATTTATAAATATGTCAATATCTGGGTCGGAAAGACAGGTTTTGCTACACCTGCCAACATAAAGGATTCAAAGATAAGGTTCAAGGTGAATACTTCATGGATACAGCAGATGAATGTAGATCCGGAGAACGTGCAGCTTCAGAGGTATAATGGAACTGCATGGGAGGTTTTACCCACTACTATGGAAAGCAGCACTGCTGATTACGTGATATATGAGTCTCAAACTCCCGGATTCTCTCCGTTTGTGATAACGGCTGAAGAGATGCCTGAACCACCTGTAATCGAAACACCCGATGTGCAGAGCAATGTTACTAACAACGTTACTGACAATGTTACTCCTCCATCGGTTGAGGAACCCAAGACCCCAGGATTTGAAGCACTCTTTGCAGTCGTAGGTCTGCTTGCAGTTGCATACCTCGTTAGAAGGAATTAAGTTATAAAATGAGAAGGGGCTAACCCCTTCTTCTGTTTTTTTTATTCCTTTTAATGCAAAAAAGTATTTGAACCAATCTTCTCTGAGAGTGTTGGATGTTTTCTGGATATGATATAAAAAAATAAAGGACTATTAATCCACTTATATAATAGAAGAAAGTATATCCATCACATGATCTCCAGCAAGATTTCCGCGATATTTTCGCATTCGTCTATCAAAGGATGGTCCCATGCTTCTCTGAGCATCCATAACACTTCTTTTTCAAACCATGATTTTTGTTCTTTTTCCAGATCGATTTTTTTCCATATATCAGGTCCATGTTCGGTATAGGCAGCAAGGAGCTTTTCAATGTTATGGATCTTATCGGCTATTGCTATGGCTTTTGCTCCTTCCGGGCCATTTCTAACAGTTTCCACATACTTCTTTTTCTTTTCTTCCCATGAAAGTCTGTCATCATGGGTTACAGCTATGACGATCTCATATACATCATTTCCAAGTTCGGCTTTCAATTGCTCGGGAGTGCATGTGGTGTATTCAAGAACATCATGTGTCAGAGCAGCAGCTATTACGGGATCAGGAAAACCATGTTTTGAAAGTTTCAAAGCCACCATGAAAGGATGAACAATGCATGGTAGGCCATCAACCTTTCTTGTTCGCCCATTATATGCTACTAAAGCCAGACGTATGGCTCTTTCAACAAGATCTGTCGGAAAATCCTTCTCAACGGTCCTATCATCCACATTAAAGCCTCCTTGTCCCCCAATAATAAGAAACGTGAAACTTTAAAACGTATGATCTATTGGTATAAATAAGTTAAGAATGAAGCTCAATACCCAACCTAATGGATCAAGACCTGAGAGTATAAGAGATAAAATACCGTAAGAGAGCCATCTATAAAAAATTGATAAAACCAAGGTATTGAGGTTAAAATATAACGCCCGAACCGGGATTCGAACCCGGGTCGAAGCCTCGACAGGGCTTCATGATAGGCCACTACACTATTCGGACGCTATGTTGAAAGCAACCTTAAAAGGGAGTTTTCACATTTAAACCTTTCGTCAGGGATAAAGTCCCGCCTCCCAGACTCGAACCGGGGGCATCGCGGTGCCTGCGCGGTAATGTGTGACTGATGTCACATGACCATACTACAGCCGCGCACTCTACCACTGAGTTAAGGCGGGACAACGCAATTGATCTAGGAGGTCATACCTCACGGGTATCACACTGATACGCATCATACTACTTAGCCTTTTCGGAAAACACCCCTGAAAGATCATTGAAAATGGAGGAAAAGAAGGAGTGAGTGCCCCTTCTTCAAAAAGGACATTAGAATGTATCCAGTTCGCCCTTTATGATCATCTCGGTTATGTCAGCTACGTTGGCAAGGCCTTCATCAATGATGGCGTTAGCTTCGGATCTGATCAATTCGAAGTGAGCTCCTTTCTTAGGAATGATCTGAGCGCTTGCCACCAATGGCTGATCTATGGGCTGCCCTATCTGTGAAAGTATCCTTATGTATACGTCTTCAACATCAGGCACTTCCTTAACTATTTGCCTTGCTATCCTTGTGGAAAGGAGGTTGTAGAGCTTACCGATGTGGTTGATGGGGTTCTTACCGCTTGTAGCTTCCATGCTCATGGGTCTGTTCGGAGTGATCAGGCCATTACAGCGATTACCTCTGCCCACAGAACCGTCATCACCCATTTCCGCAGAAGTACCAGTTACGGTCAGGAACACAGACCCATGTTCATAATTGTCTGCAGTGTTAACATAGGTATTGACCTTCCTGTCAGTGTATTTCAGTGCCAGGTCGTGGACATGGCTGTTTACCTGTTGTTTGATGCTGATATAACTGTCCATATCATCAATATACCTGTCAACCATGGCACAGCCCACAGTGATGGTGATCTCATCGCCATCTCTCATACCCATGACCTTGATATCCGTGCCTATGCCAGGGATTTTTCTTTTCAGATTATTGATGATCTCCCTTTCAGTATTATATACAATGTTCTCAAGTTCTGAGAACGGAGCATGACCTACACCAAAGGAAGTGTCGTTGGCAAAGGGTACTTTGTTCTTTCTGAACACATCTCTCAGGTCTGAAGAGCCTGTACCAAGTTTACAGTCTATTATAATATCCTTTTCCAGGTCCATATCCACAATATGCTTTCTTAGATATTGTCTGGCAGCTGAAAGTGCTACAGCATCAGTGGGAATCTCTGCACCTTCGAACTCTTTTGTCGCTCTGCCTACAAGCAAAGCGTATATGGGTTGTATGACCTCTCCGCCACCGAATGCCGGGCATGAACGACCCGCGACTATTTGTATCTCATCAGTATTGTGGTGCAGTACAGCTCCACACTTTTTAATGTACTCAGCGCATAAAGCACGGCTCACTGCCTCAGAGAGACCATCTGAAATGCTGTCTGGGTGCCCAATACCCTTTCTCTCAACAAGTTCGATCTGCTGTCTGTTGACAGGGGTTTCCGTCAAAGGTTCGACCTTGATGTTCCTGATCATTCTAATCCTCTTTAAAGTAGACAAATCCCTCTATTAATACATTTTTATATTTCTATGGGAATTTGTATAATAACTAATGCATAGTCATATTTAATACTAACCACATTTGTCATTACTTCTGGTAATAATTAGGTTGTAGGGACAAATGGCAGAAATACAGTGTCTGATGGACAGATCATATGCCAATTTCAGAGATCATGCAAGACAACTTATATCTTAGAAGCATATGAAGACTTATATCTAAGGAAGGTGTTCCTCAGGTCAGTGATAACCCAAGGAGAATGCAGCTGGAAGTAGGAACAATGATACGCATTGCAATACCCAATAAAGGACGACTCCACAATCCAACCGTTGATCTGCTAAAGGAAGCAGGCCTGCCAGTACTTGAAGGTGGTACCAGGAAGCTTTTCGCCAAAACAAATGATCCTGGTATCACCATTCTTTTTGCAAGAGCTTCGGATATCCCTGAATATGTGCAGAATGGAGCTGCGGATGTAGGTGTGACAGGTCTTGATCTGATAGATGAGACAGGAGCACGAGTAGAAATGTTACTTGATATGGATTTTGGAAGAACGAATCTTGTGCTTGCCGTCCCCGAAGACTCACAGTATAATACACCTCAGAGCTTGGAAGGAAAAAAGATAGCTACAGAGTTCCCTAATATCACATCAAGGTATTTCAAGAACCTGAACATCAATGTCACGATCATTAAGGTCAGTGGTGCCTGTGAGCTTACGCCTCATGTTGGAATTGCAGATGCCATAGTAGATATCTCAAGCTCTGGGACCACACTTGCAACTAATCATCTGAAAATGATCGATAAAGTATTCACCTCTTCTGTTTATCTTATCGCCAACAAAAAGACCAGTGAAAACAACCCCAAGATAGAGCAGATAAGCACCTCCATTGAAAGTGTGCTCAGGGCAAAAGGCAAACGATATCTTATGATGAATGTACCCGAGTCATGTCTTGAAGCTGTCAAGCAGGTACTTCCAGGTCTTGCAGGTCCTACTGTAATGAAGGTCGAAGCCTCGCATTCGATCCTTGCAGTACATGCTGTGATAGATGCTGATCTCATCTTTTCCACAGTGAACAAGCTGAAAGCCGTAGGGGCAAAGGATATACTTGTGGTGCCCATTGAAAGGCTTATGCCGTGAGATGATAGTATGGGATTCGAAGTCATTCCTGCGGTGGACATAAGAGGGGGAAAATGTGTCCAGCTGGTACAGGGGGCTCCAGGAAGTGAAATGGTCTCACTGGATGACCCTGTGGCTGTTGCACTGGAGTGGGTAGCACAGGGAGCAAAGACATTGCATCTTATCGACCTCGACGGAGCATTGGATGGAAGAAGGGTCAATGCACCTGTGATCGAAAAAATAGTGAGCGCAGGTAAAAAAAGAGATGTGACCATCCAGATAGGAGGAGGTATCCGCTCATTTGAGGATGCTGCACATCTCCTCAAGCTTGGAGCAGACAGGGTCATACTGAGCACAGCAGCACTGCGTGAACCGGAACTTGTCAAAAGGCTTGCAGATGAGTTTGGAAGTGAACACATCAATGTTGCTCTGGATTCAAAGAACGGAAAAGTAGCCATAGATGGATGGAAAACGATCTCTGAATTCACCGCAGTAACGTTGGGAAGAAAGTTCGAAAAGCTGGGTGCAGGCACTCTGTTATTCACTAACATCGATACCGAAGGGCTCATGAAAGGGGTTGATCCAGGACCCACAGCCGAACTGGTGAAAGCCGTGGGCATACCTGTCCTAGCCTCAGGAGGCATCACTACACTTCAGGATATACTCACTATGCGGGCAACTGGCGCGTGTGGAGTGGTTGTAGGCAGCGCATTGTATACAGGCAAATTCACTTACCTGGAAGCTCTTGATATTCTGAAAGAGCAGCAGAACTAACTGATATGGGCTTATATAGTTTAGACATGTACATTTGCTTGGTGTGAAGCTTATGAGAAAAGCAACTATCTCCCGCAAGACCAAGGAAACAGATATACGGATGGAGCTTAGCCTGGACGGGAGCGGTATTTCCGATATTTCCACAGGTATAGGTTTTTTTGATCACATGCTGCACGCGTTCTCAAAACACGGGAACTTCGATCTTGTGATCAAAGCCGAAGGGGACCTCATTGTAGATGATCATCATCTCATTGAGGATACAGGGATCGTATTGGGGCAGGCAATAGCACAGGCATTAGGAAATTGTGCAGGTATAGCCCGTTTTGGAGAAGCAAGGATTCCTATGGACGAAGCCCTCGCTTCAGTGTCCCTTGATATAGGAGGGCGCAGTTATCTAAGATTGGATGCTGCTTTTATCTTTCCGAAGGTAGGGGATTTCAGTACGCAAATGGTAACGCATTTTTTCGAATCAGTGGTGAACAATGCCAGGATCAATATGCATGCCAGCGTATACGGGGACAATGATCATCATAAGATCGAGGCACTGTTCAAAGCTTTTGCATATGCCATGCGCAGAGCCGTAGTAGTGGAGGGTGAAGGTATCAAGAGCACAAAAGGAGTGCTCTGAGGTCATTTTTTATTTTCACCTCAGAATTTACTTTTCAGCCTCTCATAAAAGATCTGCTCGTTACCGTTAGTTCTGCGCAGGAGTCTTTCTACTATCAGTTCGGGTGTGCTCCTTGCCACATAATTGTAACGTGGAGTACGATCTACGATCAGATTAAGGTCACAGTCCAGGCCATTTGCCTCTATGCCATCGACCCTCACATCGCTTTGCATATTTTCCATAATGAGTCCAGACAGATGTGACACGAATACAGCTAGACTATTTTCATTCTCTGAAAGCATTTCCAGTATACCTGAGATAATCCGTGCGGAAGCCCCTGGTTCTGTTATGGATTCCAGCTCATCCACAAGCACTATCTTCTCTGAGCCATCGGCAACCACTGAAAAATCAATTAACGTCGTTTCAAATGCACCTGCATCTAGAGTTCCTTTGGACTTTGCAAAGTAATAAAGTCCCTCGGTCAGTCCAATCTCTATATCAGAGGCTGGTACAGGAAAGCCCATATGGGTAAGGATGATGCATTGCGCCAGTAATTCCAGAAGTGACGTCTTACCACCGGAATTAACACCACTTAGGAGCACTATCCTGCTCGTATCTCCTTTCGGACTAAAGGATGTTGTACCAACAGCGTAATCTATTGGCACCACTGTGCCATGTCTCGATCTGAGAAAGAGGTTCTCCGCATCTTTGAAACCTAATCCGGTTCCTTCTATGATCCTGGGAAGAGAAAGAGCATACTCAGAAGCAAAACATCCGATTGTAAAACCAACATCAAAATCCAGTACATTTTTCACCATTTTCCGAATGCACTCACGCAGATCCGTCAGAGAGCACGCTACCTGCCTCTTATGTTCTATCTTTCTTTTTTCTATCCTCTCTTTTACATACTGTTTCATATTAGTGATCTGTGTTCTATCAGCTTCCACCGGATAGGTGATACTTTGAGGAAATATGTCATCCAGGAAAAGTATCTCTTTCTTTTGGAGGGGGAGAGCTGTACAAATGTGCTTTCTGGCTTTTTCGATAACTGAAACATAATTATGTCGCAATTGGCCCCCAAGCATTGACTTTAGTTCACCGCTGTCGCGTATCATCCTCAGCATATCATGCCCACTAAGGACCAATTGGCTCTCCCTGAGAGCATTTTCAAGCTCCTGGTTCACAAAGGTATTTACATTTGCAATTATGGTATCGATCCTATCAAGTATTAATGTAAGGCGATCTATCTCAGGATCTGTACCTGCACGCACATCACCATTCTCATCTATCATACAAACAGTTCTTTCAAGTTTGTCCAGGATCGCATCGTCCACCTCATGCAGGAAGGTCATACCTGCAGTTCTTATCATACGAGTGATCTGAAGGGAACTGTCTATAACACATAGATCCCTTGATGCCTGAAATATCTCATTTTCGGGAACTATTTTCCAGCCATCACAGGTTTCCAGCTCAGCAATTATTTCTATCTCAACATCTTCAGGTAGCTCACAGGAGAATAGGCTGTCATCTGCAGCTATGACATGGGTATATCCTCTTGCAGAATCCACGACATCGGTGAGGGAACTCACAAGATGTACATCCAGATATTCTCCAAACCGTTTTTTTATTTTTTCAAGTCTCTTGGGATCAGAGGTCAATATTACCCTGTCCCTTACCTTCACAGGTTTCAATTTAGTATTAAGTGGCCTCACATAACCCAGTAAACATAATAATCTCTCATTTCCCATGAGCCTGTCAGCGTGTTCGATATATTGTGCCACAGAACTCTGTATAGATTCTATCCTATCCCTTCTGGATGCCGGATAAGGGAAAAAGGTATGTATCTTCTCTTTGGCATAACCTGTATGCGCAAAGGGCTTGATTATATCCAGCAATCTTTCATAGATATCCATGGCCTCTCTTGTTTTAAGGAAGTCCTGTGCTCTGACACCTTCTATCTTTGAATTTATTTCCTGCACTAGAGAAATCGCGTATCTCTGACCTACACCCTCCACACAAGATATGCTTGCTACATCACCGCTAAGGATTGCTTCGAGGGCATTTTGTTCGGTGCCGAAGTATTCTATGAAACGTCTGGCCATTTTTTCCCCTATACGGGGAATATCGTTCAAGGAACGTATACTGTCATTGTGTTTCATGCTCTCACGTACTTACATTTCAAAGAAATCTCCCAGTTTACAGGGAGATATCCCCCGTTCCACCTTGTATCTGTCCTTCATAGACATGCCACTGGCAGAAGAAGCAGACCAGGGCTGAAATTTCTTAGCCTGCTTTTTGTTTCTTCGACTGTCTATCATCTGGGAATCATAGTAAACGTCCCACAAATCCTCCACATCATCAGATTTTTTCACGGTCGTCAGATCACCTAAGAATGAAGAAGTAACGACCATAAACCTGTCAAGACCAATAAAATTCCCGTTGCCGATCCATGCTTTATCTCCATGCACCACAGCAACAGGAAGGTCTGGGTTCTTCTTCGCCAGCCATCTGCAGAACATGTCTTCTACCCGATGTTCCGGTTTGATCTCGGCTGTAAGTATCCCCCTTACAAAAGAAGGTCTTGCGAACATGCAAAGTCTGTGATAGGAAAGTCTTACCTCTCGCATATAACGGTAACATTTCCTTTGCAGCTGGGTTTTTCCTGAATAAAGAGAAGTTACGCTCTCAGATGAGCTCAAATTTCTAACAAGTTCTGAAGGCTCACATTTTGCATGCCTTAGTACGAGATCGATGTAATGTATCAGGTCAGGTTCTTTCCTGCAGGAATGATTTACATGGTGATACCAATGTTTACCAAATGCCTTTTCTGCCAGATGTGCTATTGCCACAGGTTCAAAGCCAACATGTTCTAAATCCCTTTTCACTCCTGCAAAATCGATCTTTCTTCTAAGTTCTTCCAGATCTTTGGCATATACAAGGTGCGCATCTGGCAACTGTCTCAGTTTCAGGCAGGCAAGCAACACCCCTTCCACATTTGTCCTGAAGCCTATTATCAGGAACATACCTCCATGAATACAGAAAGATTTGTCTGGTAACGTCCTTTTATCTTGATATAAGGTCTTGCCCTTGTAATTGACACGCCCATGCGAGCAAGGTCCTGCTCGCAGTTAAAAGGTCTGGCTTGTATTATCCGACTTGCGCTCACTGGGCCGATCCCAGGGACCAGTAGCAACTCCTGTAAACTTGCATTGTTGATATCTATAGGGAACATCTCCGGATTACATTGGGCAAGCAGAACCTTGGGGTCTTGGTCTTTCAGGAAACCTGTGTCAGTATAGATCTCATCAAGGTCCTTTGCCTTCAGCCCATAGTCCTTGAGCAGGTAAGATATCTGATAAAGCCTTACCTCTCGCCATTGAGGTGAAGGATCATTATGTTCTAGAGGCGTTTCAGGCACTGGATCAAAGCTCATGAAATAAGGTCTTCTTAGATCGTATTTGTCCATGAACTTGCCTACGGTTTGTATTATATCCCTATCAGGCTCAACAATAGCACCTACAATGAACTGGGTGTCATTTGAACCTATGACATGCCCTCCGTAGCCAGCCTCTTTCCTTTTTTCTATTATTAGCTCCTTTGTCCATTTCAGACGCTGGAGTACATCCTTGTTATAATCAAAATTTGGACATACTTCTGAATAATCGATACTATTGATCGTCTCTGCATTGACCCCGAACTTGTTTGCCACATCAGCTATCTCTTCCAGCAGGTACTTTGGTGTCCCAGGCATGAGCCTCATATGTATGTATCCCTGGAAACCCTGAGCACGCAGTTTTCTAGCCACTTCAAGCTGCTTCTCGGAAGTATTTTCAGCATCCCCTATTACACCAGAGGAAAGGAATAAGCCTTCTACAGCATTTCTCCTGTAGAATGACCATACGATCTTTACGATTTCATCAGGAGACAGTGATACTCGAGGTGTATCCCTTGCGCACCTATTTGGGCAGTAGGTACACTCACCTGAGCAATAATTAGTGAGCAATGTCTTGTAAAGCTGGATACATCTGCCATCAGGAGCAAAAGCATGACATACGGCACTCTGGTTACAACTATCATATTTAGTACCTGAGGCCAGATAATGCATTCGCTCTGTGAGGGTTTTATGGGCTTCACCGGGAGTTTTCACATAGTTCACAATGAAGTGACTGGTGAATGAATATAAAACAGGAATGCAAGTGTTGTGAAAGTATTATACTGATCGGAAGTATGGTCTTTCAATGTCAGAGTAATGATCATTCTTCATCCTTTACTTTAATATATATCTTCAATTTAGTAACGGCTTCCAGTTTCTTCCATTCGACAATAGCATCCTTTTCAAATATACAGTTCTTAACTGTCTTATCAGGGAGTTTACCGTCGACTTCATACACAAAGAAACCGTCTTCACCATTGGTGGACACAACATTTTCAAAATCATCATCATGCCGTACCTCTACTACAGCTACCTTTTTTAAAGCTTCCAGCAGGGTTGTGCCCTTGGCTACTTCTATGGTTCTAGTTGGTGCAAGTACGTCCAGCGCAGAAATGATGTTCTTGTTATTTAATTTCAATACATGGGTTTTTCCATATACTTTCCGCTCTATCAATTGAGCGTCTTCGAGGATGGTAGCATGTTTTGCTGCAACCGGAACAGATATATCAAGTTCTCTTGCCAGTTCGGAGATATGCATTTCACGCTCACATAGCTTTTCAACCATCTTCAAGCGTGTATCGCTGCCCAAAGCGCTGAATACTTTAAGACGTTCAATGTTGTCGAGATCTTGGGGGTCATTGTTATCAAATGTGCTCATATATATCAAAAATATCTTTTATACATATATAAAAGATTCCCCTTTAATATTCTCACTAAAGACCATATTCAAGTTAAATAGTTAATAAACGTACTATTAATATTAGTGTATAGAAGTATACAATGAATCATATAGCATATTTTTACTCTCTTTCCCTACACAATGCCTGTATCTGTGTTCTAAGTTTCCGGTCCAGTTCAGGCAGGCTATTAGTTTCAAATTCATGAGTAAGGAACCTTGGTTTTACAAAGTCTACTATCTCCTTACACCTTTCATCGGTAAACGGCATGTGCTGATCTATTTTTGATATATGTTCCATGACAGCGACAAGCCGTTCATGGAAAGGAAGTTCATGATAACCAGCAGGTACGCCACTTTTTGCTACTTGCATCTGATAATCACCTGAAAGACTGCAATGGAAGTGCATCCCTTCCATTCTGCCAATGATATCCTCTGGATATCTTTCCAGCACTTCAAGCACTGAATCAATTGCATGCCTTTCATCGGTACAGTTCATTATGGCATTCATCAAATGGCCTGTATCAAGTGTAAAAGCCCAATTCTCGAATTCGAGCGAGTCTACAAAATGCATTGTTGCAGCAGTATCCAGCAGGTTAAGGCCAGGCCACCAAAGATTCTCAAAAAAGAGCTTAACTGGTGGCTCCCTTCCTGAAAGGAGGGCTACTGAACTATTTAAAAACTCTGCAGTGGAATCCATAACTTCTATATCAGACACTTCGAAATTCCGTGTAAATACATGGTGCGGCTCTACATAAGCAACATGGAAAACTCCATATTCAGCATTTATTGAAGCAGCGTTCTCAAGCGCGTTTATGAAATTTGTGATCATGTCCTGACGATCACGCCCTCCAAATAAGAAAAATCTCTCGTTCTCATCCATATCCTCATGAAAAGCGCTTTCATCCACCCATGCACGATGTTTTCCCATCCAGTAAGGCAAATGCACTCCTTTGACAATCCCACAAGGAAAATCAGGAAGAGGAGTGTGATCGATAAAGAGCTCCACACCATCCAGCCCATGAGTATGCAGGAAAGATCCCACTTTGTTCCAGTCATGTTCAAATAGTGATAGATCGCAATCATGAAGGGAAAAGTTCATTAATTCTTTAATAAAACCACCGAGGAATTCAATTATTGATATACTCTCGAAAAAGAAATATGGGTTTAATCTGTATTATATGTAATGTGCGAAGATCGCTGAGGACTGTCATACATTTAGAAAGTAGTACTGGATGTTGAACCTGTTTCAAAACTTTTCTCACACATTTTTTCCAGTATAGAACGAAATATGCAATATCTAATAGTCCTTAAAAACCACATTAAGGCGTTCATGGATATTTGACAGTTTTTCAAAATAATTGTTATTATTATTCTACCCTCATAAAAACGGCTCCTTGAATTTAGATACAAACTTTACTCCACATGAGAACAATGCTAGACCAATACCAACATAAAGGAATCCTATGAAAAAAGCTGGTATAAGACTAAACCTTCGAATAGCTATTCCACATAATATCATTACTACCATAATTATGTATGATTTTTTATCAAAAAACTCCATAATAAACATTTTCTCTCTACTATCCATTTTTATTCTTACAGTATGTTTTTCAACTAATTTAGAGAAGATAAAAAAATAAAATATTAAAAAAACAAAAGAGGCCAATAGTATACTAAAAATAAAGCTCCTTTGGTCTATAAAAATTGGAAATCCGGCTTTTAGTACCATTAGTCCGGCAAACATCCATACAACACCTGCAACCAGGATTAAATATTTATTAGGAATTAACAGTTTATTTTTGAAATTGCTTTTCATATTAATATTAAATCTCGCACTCATCAAATAAAAACTCTTAGCATTACAATTTTGTGATTTAGCTCATGGTAAGTGCATCTATTACAAGTTAAGGAGATAACGCCTCTAAAGACCTCTAAGAGCCTCTATATTATCGGTAAAAGGATCAGTTGGATGTTTCTTTGGCTGTTTTTCATGCCCTAAGATATTTCAGATGCGTTGCCAGCTTGAACAGATAGATGATCTTAAAGATCAATATTTCATATATATGGGCAGAAAGGATATAGACAGATGAAACCAACATTCATAATGTTGACCTTTTGTCACCTTTTCTTGGGTTCTTATACCTTTCCAAAATCACCATATTAATACTTAAATGGTCAATCTATTAACTTATAACAAGAGGTTATTATTTCTATGAAAATCATCCAATTTGACGGAGGTTCTGTTCCAAATCCAGGCATAAGAGGCATTGGTGTTATTCTCCTTGAAGATGATCATGTTCTTAAGGAGATATCCCGCAAGCTCGATGGTACAGGAACAAACAATGAAGCTGAGTACTCTGCACTCATAGAAGGTCTGAAACAGGCACTTGCACTTGGATGGACAGAGATTCTAGTGCAAGGTGACAGCAGTTTGGTCATAAATCAAGTGGTAGGTTCATGGAAGGTGAACAAGGATAACCTGAAGCCATTGAATGAGGAAGCAAAGTTGCTCTTGTCCAAGTTCCGCTCTGTAAAGGTTGAATGGATCCCAAGGGAGATGAATTTCAGAGCTGATGCAGCGGCATCAAGGGCATTGGGATCTGATAGAGCAGATGTTTGCGGAGATTTGTGATCACAGGCAGTAACTACCAATTTCAAGGTACAGGTCCATTATGAACAATGGTGTTCCATGCTCAAGACTTTAAGAGTATCTTTTACCTGCATAGTGACATGTTGGTCTGTAATTCATTAAATTAACGGTGTCAAAACCCTTCATTATGTATGCATCTATAGTGTCCAAAATGGAAAAGGATCATTTTTCTCCTGTGATACCATTTTTAACCATCCAAGCTGTCATGTAGACCAGATTATCTATAATACTGTCATGATCGTTCAACAAGTTCTCAGGTGGCCTTTGGTTGTTTTGCAATATGCAAGGAAGCTGCCTGATCAGCGCAAAAGCCGCCTTCCGAGCTGAAATTTCAGGCAGCAGGCCCCAGGAGACCTCATCAACGATATGTGTGATCGCAGATGTGGCTGCAACCAACAATGGGTTAACAGCTAATTCTCTCAGATCATTAAGAAAACGCATTTTTCGGTTCTCGCCTGCCATGCGTGAAGCCATGTTCCAATAATATGCTTCATCAACCCCGAACCTTTCAAGCCTTAACAGCATATTGCGCTGGGAAATAGGAGTAAGTTCTGATTGCTTCTCAAGTGCTTTCTTGGTAGCTTCGATCACACACCTTCCTATAAGCTCACCTAGTTTGGAATGCTTTCCTGCGTCTGTAAGCTTCAAAGGGCTATTCATCTCACTGACCACAGCTATCATATCCGTACCTGAACCTGTGGCTATACCTTCGGAATATCTACTTTGGACCATTAATTCCTGTAGAGCTGCAGCCTTTGCTTCGGTAGCAGTCATGATGACACGGGACATTGAATATTCCGGAAGGTCTGCATTTATTACAATAATGATATTGATAGTCCCATTTAAAGGGAGATGACTCCCGTTCTCTTGGTAGTATGAAGCTGGATCGCCTGCTCTTCCCCCATTGATCTCCACACCGCCAGTTACGATTGCAGTAACTTCAAGACCCCTGAAGTCTTTGCTTACTATAGCAACGTTCATCATGTTCGCAGCAGTCAGCATGATAGTGCTTTTTAAGGGATCAAAGCCTAATTTTGAAGCAACTTGGGAGAGATAATCAAATATGTTTTCTTCTTTTGTCTCTCCCTTCTGAACTTCACGGGATATCTGGTTATTGATAATGCATTGCAGATTCTCACGATATCCTCCGTTCATCCATGAAGTTGTAAGCGTACGCCTGCCTGCAGGGAGTTTCACAACTATGGAACAATTCTGCCTATATATTCTTTCTCCGGCCGGAAGTTCCAATAGCACTTGGGTAGTTTCTCTCTCATCATCAAGTGTTTCTGAGCATTTTTTGTCAGGAGAGCATGTATTGTACATGAGTATCTACCTTATAAAATAAAATTTCATCTTTTACTGATCCTGCAAACACAACCATATATCTGTGCAGCAAAATGAGCCTGTATAAAAGTTGTGGTCACTCACTATAAATAGATAATGCATGCAGGCTTAAAATATTAAGGGAATCCAATAACATGAATGAGGAACTGAAAGGATATATGTGAAAAGATGAAATGACTACACAATTTAAAAAAAACACAGTTTAAAAAAGTTAGAAGATTAATTGAGGTAAGTAAAAAAAGCAAAAAGAATGAAAAGAAAGAAAAAAAGAAAGAAAGAAACGAAATATATTAAGGTGTTGTATTCAAAATTCCCCATGAGCAGCAGCTTGTTTTTCAGGGATATGTGCCTGTAGTTTGCGAACATATATAGATACCCAGCCGAAATTCATGAGGGATCCCAGCACATTTCCAAATACCAGTCCCCACCAGACACCTGTAAGTCCCATCCCTAGGTAATAGGAGAACAGGAAGGCAAATAATGGTATGAGAATAAGGGACCTGATAATTGTAGCAATTAAAGAGCTTGTACCTTTACCAGTACCCTGGAACAATGATGTTGATAACAACCCCATGGCAGTTGTAGGGTAGAAAAGGAATACTATCTTCAGGAAGGCAGTTATGTCCTCAGTTATATGAGCGGCCGATTCAGCCTGTGTGAAAGCAGCAGCAATATAAGGTGCCGTAAAGAAGGTAAATATAGCAATTCCAGTTTCGATGATCACTCCCACTTTTATTGCATAAAGGAGTACCGACATTAGTTTTTTGTACTCATGTCCGCCATACATAAAACCTGATACGGTCATCACTGCAGTTCCAATTCCTACCAGTGGTGCTATTGCGATCATCACCACGCGCCATCCCACAGCATAGACAGCAACACCATCTGTATTGTTCACTGCAATGATCACCAGGTTCATAATGACCATTGTAAAGGCCATAGATAATTGCTGCATAGCTGATGGCAGGCCAACCTTTGATATTTCCTTAATGATATCCATATCCGGCCTGAAACCACGGAACTTGAAAGAAACGTAAGTATCGTTGTTCAGGAACAGCCACTTGGAGATCATAATTGCCGTTATGCCTAGTGAGAGCACAGTTGCCCATGCTGCTCCCTTTATACCTAATCCAAAAGTGTAAATGAACAATGGATCTAAGGCAATGTTCAGAACTGCCCCAAATATCATTGCATACATAGCACGTTTAGCATCGCCTTCGCTGCGCAATATAGCACTTGCTACATTAATGAAGAATATGAGGATACCACCGGCAAATACTATACGTCCATAGTCCATGGAAAGATCTATCGTCTTACCTGCTCCTGCAGCTTCAAAGATAGGTCTTGCAAATATGAACAAAGGTACACTCACAAGCAATGTGAGCACCAGCATAAGGACCATGCTATGGACTGCAACATTATCAGCGGCTTTTTTGTCTCCAGCGCCCAGTTTTCTGGATATGGCCGACCCTCCTCCAAGGCCAAGACCTGTGGATAGTGCGATCATGCTTGTGAAGAACGGGAACACAAAACCTATTGCTGCGAGAGCATCAGCGCCTAAGCCCGAAACCCAGAAAGTATCCACCAGGTTATAAACTGTCTGCACCGACATGGCCAGCATCATTGGCATACCCAATTTTAAGATTGCCTTTTTGGGATCGCCCGTTAGGGTTTTCATCCCTGAGGTCACATGGTCGGTTTTGTAGCTCTCGCCTGTAGCAGGGTTTTCATTCATCTGTGTTCTTCCTTGTCTGGTTCCGTTTTGAAATATTTGTCCCTGCTCTTTGGATCATGTTTCTGAAAGCCAGTTTTTCCTCCTCAGTGAAATCCTCCAGCAGAATATCGTTCATGTCTTTTGAAACAGCCAATAATATATGTTCCATCTCTATTCCCTGTTCCGTTAAAAATACCTTGTATGCCCTTCTGTTATCAGGATCTATAACTCTGTACACATATCCTGCATATTCCAGCTTGGCAATGGCCCTTGCACTGGTTGCCCGGTCGCATTTTAGAGATGTTGCGAGTTTTTCCTGGCTAATACCATCCTCATACAGTAAAAGCATAAGGAACGGGAATTGTGCATCACTTATCCCATAAGGCTCGAGCTGTCGTCCCATGAAGTTGCGGATGGACCTGAACAGATGGGATATATCTCTGCCAATAGATTCATGTTTTCTTAGTTTCTCCATCTCTGTGGTTTCCCGTTTGTTGCGTATGCAATAATTGCATAAGCAACTAATAAAAGTGCCGCTGCGATATTCATAGCCCTTTTAAAATATGAACTATAAAATATGATGAAGATCAATATGGGGAGTAATTCAGCTCTCCAGACTATGAAGTACATAAGTCCTCATATGAAAGATCAGTTGAAGGTATATTTAAGCTAAAAAAGGATGCGGGAATGAAAAAAAGCTATATTATGATCTTTTTAGTTTCTTCAAGAACTAACTTACCGATCATATGTGGTCCAATGGTAAAAAAAGTGTGGGGTCTGTCCAGCAGAAGGGGGCTGAACAAGTCTTTTTTGCGGCTTCCAGGTATATCAACTATCGCTACGATTCAGGTCTGTACCCATAAGCTCGAGAAATACTTCTTCAAGCGAGGGCTCGATGGTATTCATTTCTATTATCCTGCCTCCGTTTGCAGCTATATGTCCTGTGATCTCATTGATAGCATTCATGTCTGTAGTGGCAAGCACGAACCTGTCCTCCAGACGTTCCATGTTTTCGATACATATGCCTGCAACATCTTCCAGCATGAACTCCAGCCTGTAGAGGACTTTCGAATGATCCTCCCTTATCTGTGCGACAGAACCAAGTGTAACTTGCTTTCCATCTTTGATTATGAGGATCCGGTCACAAAGGCTTTCCATCTGGTACAGGTTATGCGCACTGAAAATAATGGTCTTGCCTTTTTCTTTAAGAGATCTTATATATTCAGTTATGAATCTGGAGGTCATGGGGTCAAGCCCGGAACCAGGTTCATCGTAGATGATCAGTTGAGGATCATTGATGAGGGACCTTGCGATAGCAACCTTACGGCGCATACCCTTTGAAAGATCGCCTATACGTCTGCCGGCGGCATTAAGCGAAAGATCGTTAAGAAGAGTTTTTGTCCTTTGTCTGATGGTGTGCTTTTTAATGCCATATAGTTCTCCGAAGAAGAGTAAGTAATCTTCGACATACATGCTTTCGTAGAGAGAAGATTCTTCAGGCAAAAATCCGAGGAATGATTTAATCCTTACAGGATCCGCTGATATATCTATATCATTTATCCGTATACTGCCTGCTGTAGGACGCACCAGACCGCTAAGCATTTTTAGAGTAGTTGTCTTTCCTGCACCATTGGGACCTACTATACCAAATATCTCACCCTTATCAACATTAAAATCTAGCCGCTCCACTGCAGCAAAGTTACCATATTCCTTTCTCAATCCATTTACTTCTATCATGTGCAATAAAGAATAATATTTCAATTTATATATATATATATATTTATTTAAGATTCCGGATCCAATAGCGTTCAATGGTCAATACAATATATGGGTAGCAAGCAGGTTCCATATAGATTAATATAATAAAAACATTATATATTATTTGATGTCAGGCTGGTATACAATCGCTAAATGGGAATTCCTCAGATCAGGAATGAAGTTCAGCCGCAGGTTTGTACTGGCAGTCCTTTTCACATTAGTGCTACTTACTATAGTATCATTTGCAGTGTCTTTTACAGGTATGAACCTAGACCAAAAGATATACAGTGTTTTTTCCACCTCCCAGGAACTGAACAATATCATAGAAGGCGACGCAAGGTTCTATATATTAACTGATGATGGCAAAGATGCGGACCTAACGATCGTAGAGGACCGTGTATACCTCTCAGGTACAAAAAAGTCAGTTTCAGCTGCTGATGCACTTGAAAAGGTTTTCATTGCTCACAGAGAAACTGTCCTTGCATCGTATAACGATATTAACAACAGTCATCCTGTATGGGTCACGATCCATGACCTTGACAGACCTGAGAGTTTTCAGATACTGGGGACTGCTACCCAGAAAGATGGTCAGGTTTCGGATGCTGGGTATGAAAATACAGGCAGTATAGGAAATTATAAAGAGAGCACAGCCGCAACCGGACAAACTTCTCATATTTTTTCTCCGGAAGAACTAGAAGATCTGGATAATAGTAACTCTAAAACATTATTTAATAGACAGACCATTGCCACTCCTTCTTATTTTATGCCACCCATACCTTTCACGGCAATACTTTACTCTTTCTTATTCATCTTTCCTATCTACTTTGTTTCCCAATTCTATTCTTCCAGTATATTGGAAGAGAGGGTCAACCGCAGATGTGAGTTGTTGCTTACGGCTCCTCTTAAGAGCAGGGACATCATACTTGGAAAAAGTATCCCATATGTGCTTGTCACCATGGTCCTACTGTCAGTTATTTCCCTTTATATTGAAAAACCCTCTAATATCCATGAACTGCGAACATCCATAGAGATGATAGGAGTGATATTTCCTGTTCTTCTCCTGTTCTTCTCATTGTCTTTCATTGCAGCCATATTTTCTCGCAGCTTCAAGGAACTGACATTCGCCATGGTATTCTTCTCTGTGATCGTTTCAGGATATCTGCTCTTTCCTGCCATGTTTGCAAATATACATTCAGTGAGCTCTATTTCTCCAATGACTCTCATAGTTAACTTGATCGAAGAGGGAAGCATAAGTTTTGGAAAGTATATCTTCTCTACATTACCTTTTTATCTTGTTGCATTGAGCATCTATGGCTTTGGTACGGCAATCTTTCGGGAAGAAGATCTCTTCAGCCAGAAAACCATGAAAGAAAAGACCCTGGATTGTATGGAACTGTTCCTTGGAGCACCTTTGGGTTCTGTATTTACTCTTAGCATTGTCTCTATCCCTTTCGTTTACATGGCGCAGCTAATGCTGATAGTGATGCTCTTCAATCTTCCTCTTCCTTACTCAATTATTGTGATGATAATACTATCGGCTCTTGTGGAAGAAATTGCAAAATCCGTAGGTATATACACCATCATGAAAAGAGGATTAAAACCCGTCAACCTGAAAACTGCAGTATTGCTTGCATTGCTTTCAGGTGGTGGTTTTTTCTTTGGGGAGAAACTCGTATCTGTGATAACCCTTGCACCTATTGCTTCCTCGGCATTCGGATCAGTGATGACCATGGGCACATTGCTCCTGATACCTTTGTTATTACATTTGGTCACTGCCATGATCACATCCCTGGGTGTGTACTTTACAGGTCCCCGATATTATGCATTTTTCCTATTAGCTGCAACAGGGGTACATGCCATATACAATACTTACCTGCTAAGGGGGCTTTTTTTTGGATAAGAACAAAGTGTATCCGAAAAAGGTCATGACCATTGCCAGAAAGGAGTACAGCGGATTACTACTTGAAAAGACGTTCATTCTCTCATTGCTTGTTCAGTTGTTCATTGCTTCCTTCTCTGCCTTCCTTGTTGTAGGGCTTACATCCTTCTATGATCCCATGGCGTTGCAAGGTATGCAAATGAAGGAATCAAAGATAGGGGTTATTGGGGATACCGACGGGGAGCTCTTCAAACTGATGAAAATAAGTGATCTGGAACCGATCAAATATGATGATTTCGGAGAAGCGTATAGTGATTTCTATGAGCGGAAAATAGATGCTATAATGAACATACCTAATGAAATGGCCGAAGGAACTGGTCTGATCAATCTGGATATATATATCCCAAGGTCCGAACTGAAAGCGACCATTGTTTCACTGCAGCTGAAAAAACCACTTGAGAAATTTGAACAAAGTGTCAGGACCATAAGAACTGCAAGACTTGAGGGTTACACACCCCTTGACATCCAGATCATGAGATGGGATCAAGGTACATCTTCCAGCAAGCTGGAATTTATCTACGTGGCCCTTTTACCATTGCTGATGTTCACCCCTGCTTTCATATCAGGTGGACTTGTTATTGATATGATCACCGAAGAATTTGAACGCAAAACACTGGAATTGCTGCTTGTTTCTCCTGTATCTTTGTTAGATGTGATTTACGGAAAAACGTTGGTCGCAACTGCCATCTCACCTGTACAATCTTTGGCTTGGATGTTATTGCTGGGGCTTAATGGCATACGGATCAATAACTTTACTGGGATCCTCTTAATAGTGGTCATTGTTTCCTTAACACTTGTTATTGCAGGCAGTATTATAGCTGTCTTGTGCAAGGAAAGGGGAACATCCCAGTTGTTCTATTCACTTGTACTTATACTTCTGTTCATGTCATCTTATCTATATACCAATTCACCCCTTAACCTTGTTTCCAGGCTTGCGCTTGACAGCATAGGATATATGGAAGCTTTTACATGGATTGCAGGATACACATGCCTTGCTGTTCTGTTGTTATGGGCTCTGGCCAGTATCGTAGAAAAAGAACATATGAAGGTCTGATATGAAAAGAAACCTACATATTTTTTTTATTTTCATTATACTGTTGTTCTCTATCATTCCCTGCAGTGCATATGATTTTCAGCATGAGGAGATCTGGGTGCATAAAGGGAGTTTTGAGCTGGGTCCAGGGGAAAAGGCTACAATTGAGCGATATACTGTGAAGGTCTATAGACTTGATCAGGAAGCTGTAGAGTCATCGGCTGTGATCCTTGTGTATAAGAACGATGACTTCAAAAAAGTGTATTATATGGATGCTGGTCCAAACGCTCAGAGGGTATATGACAATGACCTTAAGATCAAGGTAAATGGAATATCTTCGGGCAAGATCTCTATTGTTCTGTATGGGCATGAATTTGAGAAAGTATGGGTGCTGTCAACGCCCAAGATCTCTTTATCAAAGGGGGATATGATATCAGATGGAGCATATGCCATATCCTTGGCAGATCTTTCCAGTAAAGAGGTAAATATTTCAGTTACTTCCCCATCAGGGAAGCATGAGAACGTTTTTACTTTACATGATTACAAAAAATATAATAATGAACTTATGGTCAGGCTGGTTTACATCGACAAAGACCGATCAAAAGCATTCATTGAAACATACAGGCCAGGGAAACCAGATATCGAGGTCTCTTTATCACCCTCCAGTGATATCTTTGAAGCAGATGAAGATATTTCGTGCATGCTTCGGGTAACTAATAATGGCACTTTACCTCTAAGAAAGGTCAAAGTAGAAAATAGGGCGAGTGAAGGTATATTTAACAAACAGGCACTATCACTGGGAACTCTTGCACCATTACAAACAGTAGCATTAACCATGGGTCTTGATATTCCAGTGGCAGCAAGAGGCCGATCAATATTTGTCACAACAGAAATATCGGGTGAAGACCATTCAGGCAACACATATTACGCAACGGATACACAAGATTTCTTTGTAGGGCCCTATATTCATATAACTAAAGAGATCAGAGGGGATAACGCTCTTTACGGAAAAACTATTGTTGCAACCCACGAACAAGTGAGGGTCAGCCTTAAGATAAAGAACATGAACGATCTACCTGTAGCATTGACAGTAGCCGATAGCGTACCCGATTCTTTCGTGTTGCAGGATACAAAAAAGCTTGAGTGGAAACTGCAGGTAGCTCCTCATGCTACTGATGAGATCACTTATATTGTTAGTCCACGCATTACTGGTAATTTCACTTTAGGAAATGCCGTTGCTATCTGGGAAAGCAATGATGATGTATATGAGGTAACATCCGCCTCCCCGGAGCTAATGGTTAACGGTTCCTTTGTAGTAGCAGATAAGATCGTTAATACCGAGTATGCAATGAAAGGGGAATATATTACTGTTATCTTACAGGTGTCAAATGTTGGTGACCAGGAAGTAGAGGTGATCATGCATGACAAGGTTCCCATAGGTGCTGATCTTGTCAACGGCATTTTAGACTGGTCTGCTAAACTTGCCCCGGGAGAAACATCTCTGCAGAGCTACGATATAGTGTTCTCAGAGGCTGGGGATTATGTGCTGCCGGAATTAGAGGTAAAGTATACTGATAAGCAGTTGAAAGAAATAACCATTTACTCAGAGCAGGTAGAAATGTACATTGGTAAGGAAGTTGTATCTGATGATCCTGAGGCTTTTGGTGTACCATCTGTGGTAAATGGACCACAAACAAGTGAACTTACAGATCTGCAGGCTGCAAGTTTCCTTGTGTCTTCTTTTATAGGGATTTTTTGCATTGTAACAGTGATCCCTATAGTGATATTTCTTTTAATAAGAAAAGTATATATGTGATATCTTATTAATATATTAATATTATATGTTTATCATTTGTGCCAAATATGCTATGGGGATACCATGAACATTGCATATTCCGTTATCTCACTGATCATGTTCACGCTGCTAACATTACTGGCTATTTTGCTCATGGTGTACATATCATCAGCAGTTGCTATACTTGCCCTTTTATTGTTGCCACTCACATGTATCTTCATTATGCCGGATACGGCATTGTCTTTCCTATCTTTCAGGCATGTAGTGCTTGCCGGAGGAAATGTACCTATCAACAACTATCATGTCTTGTTTTTCGTCTGGTCGGCACTCGTTGGTATGATAGTTTATTCAGAGATCTTTACATGGTACTTAGGAAAAAAAGAAACTAAGAAGGCTCGGATAAGAGCTGAAGGAACAAAACCTTCAAAAAATATTCTATCTTCTTTCATGGGCATTGTTTCAAAGACCATTTCCCTCTTTCAGAGGTAATATCAAAACATATAGGTCATTCAGTTTTGTGTGCTTTGCCCACAGCATGTCCAATATCGAATGACCTTTTGTTCCTTTCCCAAGTTCATTGTAAGAGCCTTTGCATGTCCTCTTCTACAGTGCTGTTCGGCGCCATATTAAATTTCTCTACCAGGACTTTGAGTACGTTCGGTGAGACAAAAGCCGGCAGCTTTGGACCAAGAGTAATATTACGTATCTCAAGCCTCAGGAGAGTAAGCAACACAAGAACTGCTTTTTGCTCGTACCATGCAATATTGTACGAGATCGGTGCATCATTAACATCGATGAACCCAAGTCTGGACATGAGACCTTGTGCAATGACGATCAATGAAAATGAATCATTGCATTGCCCAGCGTCCAGTACTCTTGGGATACCGTCAATATCTCCAAGGTCCAGTTTATTATAACGATATTTTGCACATCCTGCTGTGAGTATGACAGTATCCTTCGGCAATGCCTTTGCAAAATCTGTATAATACTGTCTCTCCTTGTGGCGCCCGTCACATCCGGCCATAACTATGAACTTCTTTATCTTGCCTGCTTTAACAGCATTAACGATCTTTTCCGCGTTAGATAGTACGGAATTGTAAGCAAAGCCTGTCATAATAGTACCCTCTTCCAGTTGCACCGGAGGTTTGCACTGCTTTGCTTGTTCGATGATGGACGAGAAGTCCTTCTTACCATCCTTGTCCACAATGTGTGCAACACCATCATATCCTACGGGACCTGTAGTGTACAACCTGTCAATGTAGGTCTCTTTTGGAGGAACTATACAATTGGTCGTCATCAATATCGGACCGTTGAAGCTCTCGAATTCTTGCTGCTGGCGCCACCATGATCCGCCATAGTTGCCTATCAGGTGTTCATACTCCTTAAATACAGGATATGAATTTGCAGGTAACATCTCTCCATGGGTATATACGTCCACCCCCGTTCCCTCAGTTTGGTCCAATAATTGTTTCAAGTCCATCAGGTCATGTCCGCTGATGAGGATGCCAGGCCTGTTCCTTGTTCCAATATTGACCGAGGTAGGTTCAGGATTTCCGAATGCTGCGGTATTTGCCCTGTCAAGTTCCGCCATCACATCAAAACCCTTCTCCCCACATTTCAAGACCAGTGAGATGAGCCTCTCATTAGTTAAGCTATCATCCGTGGTTGCCACAAGGGCTTCCTCGATAAACGAATTAACTGTTTTATTGGTATGCCCAAGTACCATTGCATGATATGCATATGCCGCAATTCCTTTGATACCATAGATCAACAGTTCTCTCAATGATCTAACATCTTCGTCCTCTGTTGCAAGTATACTTGTGTTCCTATCTTTAAGGTTTTCAGGGCCCAAAGTTGCAATCTCAGGCAGGTCTTTTTCATCGAGCAGGTTGCTATCCAGAAGTTTTTGTCTGATCTCACCTTGGAGCTTGAGCCCTTTGATGATACGGTCCTGTATCCCGCTTGCTCTGAAATCTGTATTCGTTATTGTTGAGAAAAGGGCATCGAGCATGAACTCATCAGTGCTCTTATCAGAAATGCCAGCCTTCCTTGCTTTCTGATTATAGAATGCAATGCTCTTAAGTACATAGATGAGATCGTCCTGGAGATCTGCAACTTCCCCTTTCTTACCACAAACCCCATTTTTTGTACAGCTTTTTCCGTTCATTGTTTCTTCACATTGGTAGCAGAACATTTTATCACCTTCCTTTATACGTATGCAGATAATCTATTTACCTTTCTATTCCAAACCATAGTATTCATCTCTGGCAGCCACAAATGCCCTGATCTTCTCAATGGGAGTATGCGGAGCAATCCCACAACCAGGGGCAAGTATGCCAACTCCATTCTCAATGCATTGTTTTGCTTCTTTTTTGATCTCTTCAGGTGTTTTTTCCAGCAATGTAAAGACAGGAGATACATTACCTATAAGGCAAGCTCTACCTGCGACTACCTGGTTTGCATAGGCAAGATTCACTTTCTCCTCTATGCTCAGTCCTTCAAAACCAGAATCTGCCATCTTGTCCAGGATCTCTGTAGCATCTCCGCAAAGATGAAGGATCGTATGTCCTTTGAGGTCCTCTATGATAGACCTGTAATGAGGCAATATCATGGGTTCGAACAGCGGAGGGGGAAACAGATCAGGACCTGCCTCTGAATCTATTATCACCACCGCGTCCACTCCTCTGTCAAATAGGGCATTCGCATATCTTGTGCAAGCACTGGTACCCAGTACCAGTAGTTCTTCGAGAACTTCAGGCGCAGTGATGCACCACATCAGATAGTTGTTCACACCACACAGACAACAGGCAATAGCAGCAGGGCCCAATATACCAGCAATTACAGGAACGTCATCTGAGAGCCTGCTTTTTACAATATCAGTAGCCTGTAGGATCGTCTTTATCCTTCTGCTCTCAAGCAGATCATCAGGTACTGACATGCTGGCAACATCCTTCTTTTCCTTGCATGGGAAATCGATTATTTGTGGCTGAGCATCCAGGGTTCCCTCTTTAATGGTACAACCAAGGGTCTCAGGCATCACTGTGTTGCAAAAAGGGTATCTTACTGCTTCAAGTCCTATTACCTCGTGTGCTGCAATAGCTAGGGTTGCCATCTTCTCAGGGTCATAATGTGCATCAGGCCATTTCGCACCTGTCATTTCCATGAGCTCTACAATTCCTGTCTGTGTTACAGAACAGACTGGCACTTTATCAACATCTTTCCTTTCAAGAGAAGCAATGAAACGCTGCTTTAAAGTCATGTCCGACAGAATAGGTCCCCCATAATGATATATGTTCTATCCTGTATCATTATTCTCTGATAATTAATAAAGCAATTGTATCAGCATATTTTGAGCATTCTACTTCTATGAATGTAGAGGATATCGATGCTGAATGTATGGATGCTGCTATTTTCATGCCAATACATATTGTATCCTAGCCTTGCATCTTTTCTGGACCTTTATTTGTATTCCCAGGTCAACACCGGAACAAAACAAGTGAATGGTAACGAACCTATAACTATACAACGTGGTCAATGGGGCCGTGGAGATTCGAACTCCAGTCACTAGACCCCCAGTCTAGTAGGATGGTCCAGGCTACCCTACGGCCCCTTTAGGGATAGGCATACACTAATGTACATTGTAGTATATCTCTTTTTCCGATGGGAAAGATGTGGCTGTGGTCCAGATATTGTATGCTTCTATGACCTCAGAGCCTTCAATGAATATCATTCCGTGCTTTTCAGCATAGGTTTTCGCATCCTCTTTTGACAAGGCCCTGCCCATGTTGTCATCCAGCATCTCACACACCACCATAGCTGGTGTGACATTGGCTATCTTGGCAAGGGCAATTGATAGTTCGGTCTGTCCCTGCCTCTCTTTTAGCAGCCCTTTTGCTGCTCTTAGGGTTGCCACATGACCAGGAGTACGGAATTCAGAACCAAAGTTTACTTTTTTTCCGGCAAGAACATTTTCTACAATATCTCCTAGTTTCTTTATTGTAATAGCCCTGTCATTGTCTGGAATACCTGTGCGAGTATCTCTGTGGTTCACCCAGATAGAAAAAGAAGAACGTGAGTCGTATCGAAGGTCTCCCCTCTTTTCCACAGTAACTCCAAGGGTACTGCTACACTCATGTGCGGCACGCATCACTTCGGCTAAAAAAGGCAGGTCCAGTTCTTCACATGCCACTGGGTCCAAGGCTACACATATCAAGCCTCCTCCGTCCTTACGCATGCGTTTCACGTCCTCTGGCCTCACTGCCTGAGCAAGGATCGTAAGGTCAGTTTCAGCTTCCCTGCCCTCTGTATCAAAAAGCAGGAACATCTTACCTTGTCTTATGGCATCTATCGCCTTTAATATGTTATTGCTGTATCCTTGCATGCCTGTCATTTTGTACCTCACATTTGTCTTTTTTTTCTACTACAACTTTCACTTCGTCCCCATTTTCTAAATGAAGTTTTTCCCGGAGGTTTACAGGAGCTATTATCTCCAGCAGATTGGCTGGATAGTGTGTTCTTTCCGGTATAATGACTGCGCTCTTTATTCCATTTATTCTTATTGGATAGCACTTCCCTGCACCAAAGGTTCGTTCCCCATCGTTGAAACCCTCTATTATGATTGGTTCTGTGAATTCCATTGGTTGCCGCATTGCAATACTAGCCTCATCTAGTGTTATATTCAAGGTTCCCGGAAAAGGCTGAAAACCCAGTTTTTCAGAGAACTGTGACATATATCCATGTTGTGAGATGTAATATTGTCCTTCTCCCAGGCCCGCTATGACCTTGCCCTGTAGTTCGATATTAGCATTATCCGGAGAGAAAATATGCTGATATTCAGTGTATTCCTTACGCAATAGTTCTATACCACTGCACGTGAGCGTGATCATTTGTCCGCCCCGAACAAGTTGACGTTCTATGAACTTGTCATCTTCGAGCTGCTTTAGCAACCTTGCTGTGGTCTTGGAACTTGTGGCGGTATACTGTGCAAACTCAGCAGAAGATATTTTGATATGCTTTTTGATAGCACCAAGAAGTGCTAGTCTTTTTAAAGGCTCTACAGCATACATGATAAAAGTCCAATCTCATATTTGAGATGAAGCTCATATTTGAGAAGACACATAAATAAAGGTTTTGATAGAGGCCCTTCTACCTTAGCATTCTCAATGACAGCATTAATGAAAAGCGCTGCCCCGCAGAATTGATCTTGTAGAACACAGAAAGAAAAGAATAAAATATAACAGGAATGAGATAGCATCTCATTCATCAAAGACCATGACCTTTTTCATAACATCTTTTGGTTTTATTTTGTTGACGACATCCATACCCTCAATGACCTGACCAAATACTGTATGAACTCCATCAAGATGAGGTTGGGGCGAGTGGGTGATAAAGAACTGGCTTCCACCTGTGTCCTTACCAGCATGTGCCATGGAAAGGGCCCCTTTGCCATGTTTGCGGGGATTGCCTTTTGTTTCGCATTTAATGGTATAACCAGGACCACCTGTACCATCTCCTTTTGGACATCCTCCCTGGATAACGAAGTTAGGGATCACTCTGTGGAATGTCAATCCATCATAAAATCCCTGCTTTGCAAGTTTTTCAAAATTTGCCACAGTTTTAGGAGCATCCTTTTCGAACAATTCCAGAACAATATTGCCTTTCTCGGTCTCGATGATAGCTTTTTTCATTATTCCACCTTATTCCATCTGGTTAAAGGACGGGATCGATTTAAGGGTTTCTGTACCATTTTTTCAAAACATTTCATTATAATATAAACATTTTTAATAAATCTGGGTACATTTGCAATAACGTTGAGTAAAACTCCATTAGTATTTAAGTCACAATATTTTTATAAAAGAAATTACATAATAAATCTAATGGATGATAGAGGTCAGATTGCCATGGACTTCCTGTTAGGGGTTTCATTGGTGCTCATTGCTGTAGGTTTTACAGTTCAGTTCGTTCCTAGTATTTTTCTCTCCGGTTCAGCTGGAGAGGATAAGCTTGGCTATGCTGCATATCGTACATCCTGCATCCTTGCAGAAGACCCCGGATGGTGGTCAAATAACAGTGAAAATGATACTTCCTGGGAGTACCACACCGAAAATGTGCAACGTATAGGGCTGGCAATGGATGATGATATCAAATCCAGGCTAACAGAAACCCCAAATATGATCTCAAAAGATAAACTGATCCAGTTCAAAGAACTAAGTAGATCAAATGAAAATGAATTTATACGTAAGCTTGGGCTTTTTGATAGTATCAATGGTAAACAAATGAACTATGGATATAACATCTCATTTTTACGCGATGGGCAGCCAGTGATACTAAACAATTCTACCATGGTCATAGGCGGTTCATTAGGTCTGGGCCAGAACATGGCAAAGATGACAAGGATAGTGTTGCTTGAAACAGGTAATATTTCTGTTTTTGATGGCAGATATCTTAATAGGTATGCAGGAAATGAAAATATAGCAAATATCAGCATTATCGGGCCAGTGACAGAGAATATTACCATACAGATAACCAATTTCAATACCTCAGGCCCCAATGCTGCATTCACCAGTGCTAGCCTGGATGATTCAATCTTACTTCAATCTGGAAATTATACTATACAGAAAAGATCACTTTATGGGAACTTTGATCCATATGTGAGCCCTGATGGGATACTGGATAATGATAGCTTAATGATAGACCTTAATAGTAGTCTTATCTCTTCGAACACATCTTATCAATTGAAACTTACTTTTGAAGACATATCTTTCTCAGGTTCATCTCATTTTTCAAGCTATAATGACAACATTGAAAAGAGATACGAACCTGCTTTGCTCGTAGTGGAGGTGTGGTAATGGATGATAAAGCTCAACTCCAGACATTAGAGGGACTTGGAGCAGCTTTACTCATAACAATGACAATTCTATTCATCACTCAAAGTTCTACGGTAATGACCCCTCAAAATGAGATGATGCTTGATGTCCAACTTGAGCAAATGGCATATGATGCTCTCACTTTAATGGACGTTGCTCCATCTTATGCAATAGCTGCCAATCTTACAGAATGTGTTTCAGGTTGGAATATGGAAGATGCTACAATGGGCGAAAGTACTTTACCTCTTTTAGATAGTGAACTTTCTACATTGCTACAGGGATTATTGTACAATGTAGACATATCCTATGTACAAAATGGCAACCTTATCACTAATAATACCATTCTGCACGGTCATCCTACAGAAGATGCGGCAGTCGCACGCAGGACCATTATGCTCACTAATCATACAGTTGCTGCAGCTAATGGGAATTGGTCACTTGCATCTGGACTTCAGATGGTGGAGGTGAGGCTCACAGTATGGCAGATTTAACAGATAATACTTCAGGACAACTGATCATTCTTTCAGGTTTTGTGCTTTGCTTTTCACTGGTAGCTCTTGCGATGCTGGTAAATCAGACGATGATCTCAGGTTATCATTCATCTAATGCAGTGCTGGAGTTCCCTAAACACCAGATCAGGGACATCACATCACAGACAAGGGAAAGCTGTGTGTACATTACAGAACTTGCTATTGAGCTTAACCAGAGCAATAACAAGAGCATAGAGGAAAATTATCATCTCCTTTTTAAGGACTATGCAGAGCAGATGGCAACGCTATATGCAGGCCATGGAGAAGAGGTCACTCTTTCAAGTCCTATTGACAATGGATCAATTACAAATAATAATTTGAATATCAGTACTGTATGGGTCAATATAACATATAACAACGGTATGACGTATTATTCTTCTGAACCAGAGATCATTGAGGTGAGGGCATGAAAAATCTGTTCAGAAATGAGAATGCTGTCTCTATTACCCTGGAATATATCATGTTCTCAATGTTATTCTTAACCCTTTTTGTTCTGTTGTACATGAGTTTTGGTGATATGCTGGTGAAAGGGCCAAAAGAAACAGTGGTCCAGAACGAGTTCAGTGATATTGGTAACATGCTGAGCACTCTAGTTACGGATATGTATCTTGTCCTTCCGGAAAACGGTGTGATCGAGTCTGATTACATGATACCTTCTCAAGTAGGCGGTGACCCTTACACCATTGATGCCACTCCTGCCAGTACAGATCAGATATTTGAAATGAGATCTTCCTCGGGTAAGGAAACAAGTGTTACAATAAGTGGTATAGCGACTACAATTCTTATCAATGGTACGGTTTCAAGCAGTGATATTAATCACAGGATAAGCTATGACTCAAGAAAATAGAAGTGATGCTGCCGTCTCAGAGACAGTGGGATTTATATTGATGTTCTCCATCGTGATATTGTCGATGAGCATGATCTATATATTAGGATTCCCTATCCTGCAAGAACATATTGAATCCAGTGTATTTGAGAATGCTCAGCAGAGTTTCTTTGTTTTGCAAAGTGATATGAAAAGGGTTGCATTTGAACAGGTACCTGTAAAGACAATGAAGATCAAGTTGCATTCTTCAACTTTGTCCATTGATGACAGTTCCTCAATAGAGATCAAGTATAACGGTACTTACACTAATGATATTAAAAAGTATGACACAGGAAATATCGAATTTATCAAGAACGAGAACATACTGACCTATGAAAATGGCGGGCTGTGGATGAAACAACATCCATCTGGATCAATCATGGTATCTAAGCCATCTATCTATACGGGTACGGTCAATGACGAAAACATGACAACCATAGGCGTCATAAGCGTCCAGGGCCGCCGTTCAACCAGTGGGAACGGGATAGCAAGCATAAACATGGAACACAATTCAAGCGATCTGATAAGATCTTCAGAGAAAGTGGATGTCAATATAGAAATTAACAGCCCCTATTCCAAGCAGTGGTCCAGATATCTTGAGGAAAATGGTTTTGATATAATCAATTCTAATTCATCAAGTGTGTCTGCCAAAAGGCTTCAGACGTGGCTTATTGTAAGCAGTCATAAAATTGATGTTTCGCTTATATAATATCGATGCTGATGCTCAAAATGTATTTCAGGAACCTCTCCTTAAGTTTCCTTGGATACCATCCGAATAACGATAGGTTTTTATCTGAGTTGGCTTATCGTATATTCGATAGTTGCTATATAAATAGCAATTATTGTAATACAAGCATGGAGAGTTAAAATATGGTTGCAATAATCAATGCTAATGAATGCGTAGGCTGTGGAGCATGTATTGACGAGTGTCCTTCAGAGGCGATCTCATTGAATGGTGACAACATTGCAGTAGTCGATGCTGATGAATGCCTGGACTGCGGTGCATGTGTTGATGTGTGCCCGACCAGCGCTGTATCAATGGAATAAGGTATTGATAAATCTTTACTGTTTTTCTGATCTTTTTCTTTTCTTTGAGGTTATACAATATGGCAGAGCCAATCAGAGCCGGAATATTGGGTGCTACAGGAGCTGTCGGACAGAGGTTTATACAAGCACTTGCCGATCATCCATGGTTTGAGATCACTTCCCTTGCTGCTTCAGAAAGGAGTGCTGGGAAAAAGTACAAGAATGCAGCTAACTGGAGGCTGGATGTTAAACTTCCGGATGAAGTTTCAGATATGGAAATTGTGCCTGTGGATCCTTCTAAGGTCGATGCAGATATTGTTTTTTCTGCACTGCCTTCAAGTCTTGCAAAAAGCGTGGAAACAGATTTCGCAAAAGAGGGTTTTGTTGTGGCAAGCAATGCCTCTGCCCATCGTATGGATAAAGATGTTCCTCTCGTGGTCCCGGAGGTCAATGCAGATCACCTTGGACTTATAGAAGTTCAGCAGGATAAGAGGGGATGGGATGGATATATAATTACCAATCCTAACTGCTCTACGACCATGCTGGTAACTACACTGAAACCTCTCATGAAATTCGGCATTCAGAGTGTGAATGTAGCCACAATGCAGGCCATATCCGGTGCAGGGTATGAAGGAGTGTCATCAATGGCTATCCTTGATAACGTAATACCCTATATAGGAAGTGAAGAGGAGAAATTGGAAACCGAACCTCTCAAACTCCTGGGTGAGTTTAACGGTTCAGAGGTAGTGAATGCCAGTTTCAAACTGAGTGCTGCTTGTAACAGAGTACCTGTTATGGACGGCCACACTGAAATAGTATGGATCACCATGAAGGACGATCCAACTCCCTCGCAGGTTAGACAGGAATTCCTCAATTTCAATCCTAATTTAGGTGATCTGCCCACAGAGCCTGAAAAAGTGATCATAGTAAGGGATGAGGCCGACAGGCCGCAACCCCGCCTTGATCGCAACATGGGCAATGGAATGAGTATCAGTGTAGGACGCATAAGAGAAGGCATACGTTATGTTCTGATGGGTCATAACACTATTCGTGGAGCAGCTGGTGCCAGTGTACTTAATGCTGAGCTTCTGCACAGACAGGGCAAACTCTGATAACATAAAAAAGGTACTGAGTGAATATGGTGCACCGCCTGCTTACATCCCTATTTGCTTTTTTTCTGTCGTTTGGAGTATTATCAGGCGCAGCGGCTTCAGATTTAAATACTATTTTTGAACTTGAACTAGTTCCCCTATCGGATATCGTTGAAAATCCAACGGTCTATGATAGTACGATGGCTTACCGTAAGGTAAGTGTTGTGGGAAATATCTCTGCGATAGATAAGCATCTCATCACCATTAGCCAAGGCAGCTATGAACTAAAAGTGGACCATACCAATCTTCAGCAGTTCACTGGTTTTAATGTAGGTGATGGTGTCAAGCTCACAGGACAGTTTCTTTATGATCCAATTGGAACTAGTATCTTTTACCCTAATTATGTTCTGCACTATCCCATAGTAGAGATGGGCGAGGTGGACATAAGTGCCATTATTTCCAATGCATCAAACTATAATGGAAAATATATTACTGTGACGGGCAATCTCACAGGGATCAGATCGACGATGGGGGCATATGTTGTTGATATCTCAAGTCTGGACACTGATCAAAACCTTCGTGTATCTTACTACGGGTCTACTGATCTTAAAGTTGGGGACATGGTAACCGTTAGCGGTCTTTTAAATGGTGATGTTCTGTATAGTGAACAGATGGGCAAAAAGCGTCCTCCATTATCTTTAAGCACATTAATACCCGGTTTTACGGGTCTTTGGACAATGATCATCATTGGATTACTAGTTATTTATATGAAGCATGAATGACTTAAAACCTCAAGATCATCATGCTAATTGCATTATCAGTTGGTGGGTCCATTCTTGCAAAGGACCTTAGTACAGAAGGTTTTCTTGCCTACGCTGGCATGCTCAAGGAACTGTCTAAAGAACATAAGCTCATAGTTGTTGTAGGAGGAGGCGTTGCTGCCAGAGACTATATCAGAACGGCACGAAACCTGGGAGCGAACGAAGCTGAGTCTGATTATATCGGCATCTCTATTACTCGTTTGAATGCACAGCTACTTATAACTGCGCTTGGAGAGGATGCATATCCAGTACCTCCTCTTGATTATAAAGAAGCTCAGAGGGCACTTTCTTCAGGTAAGATCGTTGTTATGGGGGGTGTGATCCCCGGGCAGACGACGGATGCTGTAACTGCCATAGTTGCTGAATATATTAAAGCTGATCTTATTGTCATTGCGACATCCGTTGATGGAGTGTATTCAGCTGATCCAAAGAAGGACCCTAATGCAATAAAGTACGAGACCCTTACCCCCAAGGAACTTGTAAAAATAGTGATCTCTACAGAGATGAAGGCTGGTTCTCAATCACCTGTGGACCTTCTGGCAGTCAAGATCATAGAGCGCTCTAATATCAAGACTATTGTTATGCATGGGGCAGATCCTATGAAGGTGGCAGATGTCATTATGCAGGAAAACATGGGCTCTATGCCTTCGAAAAAAATTCCTCTTGGTACACGAATAGTAGGATAAGATAGTAGGATAAGTTTCTGTGTTTTGTTTTGGAAGTGGCCTCAGAGGCCACAAGTTCTCCAGTATGAGGCGTGTTACACCCAAGGATGTTTCATCGTTAATGGTCGCATTAGGGAAGGAACATATGTTCAGGTATATGCTATAAGATAAGCTGTATCTTCTGCCTTCTTCCCAGTTTCCACAGACGCAACAGATTTTGCTTTAGCTCTTGATCCCTTCAATGCTTCCAGGTTCATTTCCAATTGCTGTATCTGCATCTTTGCCTTGTGTACCTTCTCGTTCTCGGTCTTCAGTTTTTCCAGCAACTCTGCCTTCCTTTCCTCACTAATGTCTGAATCTGATATTTGTTTCTGGTATTGCTGGGATACTTGAGCGTACTTTTTGAACATTTCATGGAGAGTATTAAGATTCCTTTCCAGATCCATTATAGTTTTGTTCATGACGGTCGCTTCCTTCGTTTTAAACAAGTTTGATCATATGCGGCTTATGTTTGGCTCTAAGCTCTATTTAAAAAAAGAATAATATCCCTTATATAGATTTCTATATGATAGTATATACTAATTGTCATAATAATGAGGTTTTTTTATATTAGTCCTACCACCACAATAAACAAAAGAAAAAAATCTGTCAATACCTGCAATTGAGCAGGTATTGGACCTTACATAGAAGAAACTATTCTTGCGATATCGCTACCAACATCGGACGTGGTTGATGTACCGCCCATGTCGTAGGTCTTTATTTTATTGTCAAGAATGTTCTTTTCAATAGCAGCAACAATTGCATTTGCCGCATCATTTTCTCCAAGCTGTTCCAGCATAAGGGACCCTGCCCAGATCGTAGCTATAGGGTTTACCTTGTTCTGTCCTTTATACTTTGGTGCAGAACCATGTATTGGCTCGAACATACTCGTACCTTCGGGATTAATATTACCTCCAGGGGCGAGTCCCATGCCGCCCTGTAGCATTGCACCAAGGTCCGTTATTATGTCACCGAACATGTTCGGAGTAACGACCACATCGAACCATTCCGGGTTTTTGACAAACCACATGGTAATCGCATCTACATAGTTGAAGTCGGTAGTTATTTCTGGATAACCTGAAGCTATATCCTTGAATTCATGCCTCCAGAACCCATATATGTCTGACAGTACGTTTGCCTTATCTACCGAGGATACATGCTTCTTTCTTTTCATAGCGAGATCAAAAGCATATTTTATGACCCTACGGGTCCCTTCCTTTGAGATCATCCCTATCTGGTAAGCGATCTCATCGCTGTCCGTTTCAATATCAAGGCCGAACTTAGCGGAATAAAGTTCCCTTTCAACCTCAAGCAGATTCTTGCTGACTCCCTTTTTAGCTTTTCCACCTATGCCTATATAGAAATCTTCAGTGTTCTCTCTTACCACTGTGAAATCTATGTCCTTTGGGGTCTTGTCTTTTAGAGGTGTCCACACTCCATCCAGCAACTTAATGGGCCTGAGGTTCACATACTGGTCAAAATAGAACCTTGCTGCCAAAAGGATCCCTTTTTCCAGGATTCCAGGAGCAACCCTTGGATCTCCTATAGAACCAAGGTATATCACAGGATAATTGGAAAGCTCTTTGAGTGTATCTTGAGAGATCAATTCTCCTGTTTCAAGGTAATGATCCGCTCCATGGGGAAATTCCACCCATTCAACATCGAACCCAAATCTTTCGCCTGCAGTGTTTATAACTTTCTTACCTTCAGCAATTATCTCTGGTCCAATACCATCGCCGGGTATAACTGGAATCTTGTATTGTGTCATATTCTTCCCTTCTGAAATGATGTTTGTCTTTGTATTTAACTGACCATCTTTTTGGCATACTCTATCAATCCACCGGAATCCACTATCCCTCTCACGAAATCAGGTAGTGGGATGGCATGATACTTCTCATCCTTTGAAATGTTCTGAATTATACCCGTACTAAGATCTACTTCAAGGATATCCCCATCATCTATTTTGTCCGTATCAGGGCATTCCAAAAGTGGAACTCCTATGTTGATGGCATTTCTGAAAAAAATGCGGGCAAATGATTTTGCTATAACACAGCTTATCTTTGTTCCTTTTAACGCCAAAGGCGCATGTTCCCTTGAAGACCCGCATCCAAAATTGCTTCCGGCAACAATCATGTCATTCTCTTTTACCATCTTTGGGAATTCAGGTCTCACTCCTTCAAAAGCATGCATAGCAAGTTCTTCGGGTGTGTTCATTATAAGATACCTGCCCGGGATCACCGCATCGGTATCAATATCATCGCCAAATTTCCAAACTTTTCCTTTCATTTTATCACAGCCAGACAAACTATAATGTAGACAAATTATAATATTAATGACGGTCATCCTGTCAGGTGTCCGGCAACTAACATCAATCAATGAATACAATTCTCCTAAATAATACTAATGTATAGCACTCAACAGTATATACATTTTATAAGTGCCATATTTATTTCATCTTTTCGTGGTTACATGCAGCGCATTAGGCTCATTGCCACCATGCCAGCTAAGCCGTGGGCGCATCCTAATTATATGAGCTGCCTCGGTAGTATCATCAAGTATAAACGCTACTCCCTGCTCCATTCCCATTTTTCGGATGGAATCCCCGATATTTTCTTTCATGTAGCTTGGTCTGAAAGATTCAAGAGCATTGATATCTTCAGCAGCTGTAAGACGATGGCATATGAGTATATCTGATTGTGAAGTGACCTCAGGGTCCAGAGCTGAAGGGCGTTGGGTCGCAAGAATAAGTGAAAGTCCCGGTTGCCTTCCCTGTCTTAGCCATTCATTGGTAAGTACACCTGAAGCAAGTGTCTTGCTTTGCGTGGGTACAAAAAGATGCGCTTCATCGATGAACATCCATACCATAGGCATACCTCTGTTATCTTGTTGATATCCCATAGCCATGCGCTCTTCTGACCTGCGGGCCTCAAGGCGCTGATAATATATCTCCTTACTGATATGTCCGACTACAGCAGCCCTTACGTTCAGGTCCCTAAGGGTACTGACATCCAGCACTGTTGTGCATCCCCTAAGCACAAGATCTTCCACATGGACGCCTTCTTTTGTGAAAACACCCCACGAAGATGCAGTTCTGATATAGTTCTCAGCAGCACTTTTTGTTAAATTGTCAGCTCTTTCATCATCCATTACCATATCCATTATATCTTCAAATGAAAAACTTTCATATGCAGATCGAAGCTCTGCAATTATTCTGATAAGAAGTACTCCTAAAGGGGACACTTCATCTATACTGAAAAGCTGACACCATGAGTAGCCATCCATCGAGGAGATGGGGACAGAAAATGGAATGGCATCTATTTGTTGTTCATCATACCTTTTTATATTTCCGGAGGGTACGAACACTTTAATATTCATCCCCTTTGGGACCAAAGACCACTGTTTTAATAAGGTTTCATGTATCTTATTAGCTTTTTTCATTGTCCAGAAGATACCCATAGTATCGATCACAAGGGAAGCAATGTTATCCCTTATTGTTTCAGGAAGCAAGGACAGTTCTTCTACTAGGGTTCCCATAGTATAGGATTTTCCATATCCTCTTTTACCACAGATCAAGATACAGTGGGGTCCAAGAGCATCCAATCCTACATAAGAAGCGGCTGAACCGTCCAATGCCAGATATCTCCCAAGGTTAAGAAGACCCAGTTCCTCATCATTTCTTCTACCAATAACATAGCGTTTTTTAGTAACACCCGCTGCAAAAGTATCAGAGATGGAATTCATATATGGGAAAAATATGCAACATATATATTTATTTCCATCTGATATCTCAGTTGCCAATCATTTAAAGCAAAATAATGTCCTTCAAGTCAAATGGTCAAGACATGTCAGGTTCTATAATAAATGACAAGGTCACAGAATCAAAACAAAAAGTATAAATTGTAAAATAATAAATTGATTTAGAGGAATCTCCTGTAAATAAAGAATCACTTCTATCGATTCATTCTGTCTAATGGATCTATTGGTTCAATGTGATACTATTCCCCGTAATTCACCCAAATTATGGGAGATTCCTCAACTTTTATATGTTCAAGTTAAAGTAGAACGTATCCTAAGTATGCCTCTGGCTGCAAGTATTCCTGTGGCTGCAGAGTTAACAAGATCTCTGGAAAGACCAGTACCGTCTCCGGCAGCAAAAAGACCCTTTATGCTTGTTTGCATGTCCTTGTCCACAGATACCTCCATGGCATAAAGTTTTATCTCGGGCGCATAGAGGAGCGTAGGGTCAGAATTCACGCCGGGAATGATCATATTGAGAGTGTCCAACCCTTCTATGATATCCATAACTATTCTGTGAGGCAGTGCCATGGAAATATCTCCGGGTGTAACATCTTTCAGAGTATTTTTTATTGAGTTCTTTGCAATCCTTGCTTCAGTTGAACGCCGGCCCCTGCGCAAATCTCCCATTCTTTGTAATACAGGCTTTCCACCACCAATGGTGGTGGCTAGTTTTGCTACTGATTTTGCGTACTTGATCGTATTCTCCATTGGATGTGTCAGTTCCACGTGTACCAGAAAAGCGAAGTTCGTGTTATCCGAGGTCACAGTGTGCATTGAATGACCATTTGTCGCAATGAAACCGTCGTAATTTTCCTTCACGACAAATCCATGCTCATTTGTACAGAATGTCCTCACAAGATCATCATATTTGAGAGTGTGGATATGGAATTTTGGATCATGATTTATGCGAGTGACCGGGTCCATTATTATTGCAGGAACTTCCACTCTCACTCCAATGTCTACACCACCGTAGCTCGCATTTATTGAATGTTCCGTTACCAGTTCATTTACCCACTCACAGCCTATCCTTCCAGGACAAAGTAATACATTATCAGAGGTAAGACTTTTCCCATCTTCAAGTATCACGCCTTTACATCTGTACCCCTCGATCATCAGATCTGTAACTCTTGTCCTTAACATAAAACGTACACCCTTATTGTCAAGGTCGCGTTTGAATCGTGAAATAACTTCTTTTGCATTATCTGAACCTATGTGCCTCTGTCTTATCTCTATGAACTTGGCACCTACTGAAGCCGCACGGCGCTGTAATATCTCAACTTCCTGTTCATCTGGCATGGATACTTTGGTCGTTGTACCATATTCTAAAAAAACATTATCTACCTCTTCCACAAGTTTCCAAGCTGCAGTTTCATCATCTGTGAATAAGGATAGGTTACCGCCAATATCAGGTCTGAGATTCAAGGTACCATCAGAATAGGTGCCAGCACCACCTATGCCACACATAATGTCACATGGTGAACAGTGTGCACATTTGATTTCGGGTTCCAGGGAGCAATGTCTATCCTTGACATCGCTTCCCATATCTATAACTAAAATCTGCAATTGGTGAAGTGCAAGTTCCTTTGCAGCAAACATCCCTGCAGGTCCTGCTCCTATTATGATCACATCATAGTCATGTCTTTCAAAAGAAGGTATCATGCACATCGTCCTTTTTAATATGAACAATATGCAATATGTTCCCTCAAGATAAAATCTTATCCAGTTGCTTTAGCTTTCTTGCAAGGTAAATTTCCTGGGCGATCCTCTTTCCAGTTGAGAGTCCCGGTTCAATGAAGTCCGAGTAAGGAGATCCCGCTGGATAAAGATTTGTACCTGCAACTATGCGGGCAGAGATCTCAAAAACTTTGATCTCAAGTTTGTCTGTGAATACTGTTTCAAGACAGAAGGGGCCTATCATACCACCAAACAGTTTAAGTGACTGCTCGACCACTTTTTCACCAAGTTCAAATATCAGTGGGAGCAACGATTCCCTTGCAACAAGGGGCACGTTTCCTGTGACAACGTATGTGGGATGAATTCCCGCATCTTCCAGTTCCCGGGGAGAACCCAGCCTGAATATTTCATCGGCATTAGATTCCACGCGCCTGTCCATGCTTAGCATTTCCAGCACACCGGTGCTTAGGGTGTATCCTTCTGTCTTCAGGGGCGAATAGAAAAAATGAAGGTAGTACCTTGTACCCACAATGAATTCTTGGATGCTGTATTTCTGAGTCTTTTCGATATTCTCAAGAAATTCCTGATAGTTCTTGGCAACGAAAAACCCACGTCCTCCTTTAGCTCCATAATATTTTACCATTACAGGTCCATTTATCTCTTCTGGTTTCACTAATTTAGGCATGTGGATACCAGCACCTTCCAGCCATTCTCTTTCTTTGTTCCTGTCTGATTCCCACTCAAGTACATTCCGGTTGCCAAAGGTAGGTACTTGCAGTTCAATGAATTTCTCAGTGCCAAGATATTCCACAAAAGATCCATGTGGCACAACGATGGCATTCTTCTGTACAAGCTGTTCTGCTATCAATGGAATGGCTTGGTAGTTATCTACCACTATGAAATCGTCAGGCTTTGCTCTAGGAAATGCATCATAAAATTTAGGAGGTCTCTTGACACAGATACCAATAGTTTTGAAACCTTCCTTCCTTGCACCATCAAATATCTGAAGGCTTGAATGAGAACATACGGTTGCAATTGCAAGTTTGTCCAGATCATATGTTTCAACGATTCTCATGATTTGGTCTTTTTTTATCATTGTTGTGCCCCAAAAAGTTACATTATATTGTTCTACCCATTTTTTAAGTTTGCGGAATCAATCCATAGCTACGAATTATTTTGAAGCTTACAGAAAAGTTATGAAGCTCGCAGTGGTTAATAGTTAAACATGCAAGAGATCGAAGATGAAGGCAATAATTCTGATAAATTATTGGTCTTGCCTCTTAATGAGGATTCGAAAAAGGTAACTCAGGCTCTCACTAACGAGAAAGCTCTCAAGATGCTGGAGGTGCTAGCAGATAAGCCCATGTCTGCAACTGCCTTGTCTGAAAAGATGGGTCTCCCTCTCACCACTATCAAATACAATCTTGATAGTCTTATAGAAGCTGACCTTATTAAGGTAAAAGAGACAAAATGGAGCCAGAAAGGTCGTGAGATCAAAATATATGAGCCTGTACAAAAACTCATTGTGGTGGTTCCGGGTACAAAGAACGTTGATAGATCATCTATTATGGGGATGTTGAGAAAATACTTAGGTCTTTTCATAGGTGCGGTATTTGCAGCTACTGGTATAGAATTCCTTACTCACCGGGTGGGGCTTTCTCCTTCTGTGAACTTTTATTCTGTAACTCCTGAAGGAACTGCCATGAAATCCGGAAGATATGGTGAACTTGCCGCTGAAAGCCTCGATCAGGCTTCTAGAACAGCAGTTCAGGTAAATCTTGTAGATGAAGCATCTCCTATGCTGGCGACCATGATATCCAATGATAGCTCAGAAGCTGCTTTCATGATTTCTGATGATATTATCAATACTACTTCGATGGTACCCACTGAAAGCCTGACAACATATCTGAACACTACGGGATCGAACATTACAGACCCTAACTTAACTATCATGCCTACGTCATATCCACCGGTAGAAGACACCACATTGATCACAGGTACAAGCCCTGGTCTTATCCCGCCCGATCTTCTGGCGCATATAAGTGTGTGGTTCTTTTTTGGGTGCCTATTTGCAATATTATTTATGTTGGTGAGGGAAATATATTATAGAAATAAGGTGCTATGAGAATTAGTGAGATTGATGAGGGTTGCACTTAAGATCGCATATGTAGGAACAGGCTATCATGGGTCTCAGATACAGCCGGATGTTGCTACCATTGAAGGAGAGCTCTTTAACGCTTTGAACGAGCTGGGGATAATGGACGATCCAAAAAAAGCATCTTTCCAGAGCTCAGGCAGAACAGATGCAGGTGTGCATTCAAGAGGGCAAGTGGTAGCTTTCAATACTGATAAGCTTAACCTTTCGATTCCAAGGGTCATTAATTCTAAATTACCTAATTCCATATGGGCATGGGCACATGCAGAAGTTCCAAACGACTTTGACCCAAGAAGAGATGCAAGCAGCCGAGTATATAGATATATCATAAGTGGAGAGCATTATGATATATCCATGATAAGGTCTGCTTCAAAGATATTGGTTGGAGAACATGATTTTTCGAACTTTTGCAACAAGGATGAGGATAAAGGCACAGTCCGGGAAGTGAAAAGAATAGACGTCAGAGTGAGCGGAGCACTTACAAAGATCGATGTAGAGGCAAACAGTTTCCTTTGGAACATGGTGAGGAAAATGGTGACCGCTCTTACAATGGTAGGAAGCCGTATAAGGGACGAGGCATGGCTTAAACAAATGCTTGAACCAGAGTCGTATGAAGAAGGATTAGAACCAGCTCCATCATATGGTCTTATGTTAATGGAAGTAAAATACCCAATGGAGATTCCCTGGACAGAAGATACATACTCCCTTCGCAGAGCCTCTGAAAAAGTACAGGAATATCTTATAAGACATCGTGTAATGGCCGAGGTTATGCAGGAACTCGTACCAAAAGAATGATCAGCTCACCTTATTGCAAGAGAGCTATTAGGGAATTGCATTCCTATCAAATTCTCATGTCCCATGTCCCTGAACTTTTGGCCCCTGCCGGTGATATGCTATCTCTTAAGGCAGCTGTGGAAAACGGTGCAGACGCTGTATACCTGGGTGTTAAGAAGCTCAGTGCCAGAGCTTATGCTTCTAATTTTTCTGTAGATGAGCTGGAGCAGGCCATTGATTATGCTCACCTCAGGGGTGTGAGGGTATATGTTACAGTGAACACTCTTATAAAAGATGCAGAATTTGCTGAGGCAGCCGAAACTTTGCAGACCATTGCTGCATATGGAGCAGATGCTGTGATAGTGCAGGATATCGGTTTGCTTTCATTTTTACGTGAATTTCTTCCGGAACTTTCTGTACATGCAAGTACTCAGATGACAGTACATAACACTGAAAGTGTGCGTTTGCTCGAAGGTATGGGTGTGAAAAGGATCGTGCTTGCAAGGGAACTTTCACTTGGGGCCATCCGCTCTATCCGTAATCGTACACAAACAGAACTTGAGATATTCATCCATGGTGCTCTATGTATCTGTTACTCCGGACAATGTCTGTTCAGCAGTATGGTAGGTGGAAGAAGCGGTAACAGAGGATACTGTGCACAGCCCTGTCGCAAACAGTATGTCCTGAAGAAGAATGGAGAAGAGGTCAATGTCAAGGGAAATTTCCTGCTAAGCCCAAAGGACCTTAATACCGCTGAGATCCTACCCCAAATTATTGAAGCAGGTGTTTCATCCCTTAAGATCGAAGGAAGGATGAAACGCCCTGAATATGTAGCAGGTGTGGTGAATATCTATAGATCGCTTCTGGACCGATATGCAACAGATCCTGCAGGTTATTTTGTATCTGAGGATGAATCAAGAACACTTGAACAACTTTTTAACAGGGGTTTTACCCATGCATATCTTTCAGGGGATCCGCGTCTTGAGCTAATGGACCACGATGTGCCTTATAACCGAGGGGTTTTGGTGGGCACCACTGTAAGCGGTCGTTCAGGAAGAGGCTATGTAAGCCTAAAATTATCAGGTCCTTTAAATATTGGGGATGGAATTGGTTTTTCATATAAAGGGATGGGTGAGAATGTAACTGATATGTTCTACAAAGGTAAATCGATCACCTCTGCCGGTAAAGGCATGGTGGTAGATCTGTTTCTTTCCAATCCCATATCTGCAGGTACACAGGTGTACAGAACCTCAGATATCTCACTTTTCAGGTCTATGGAAAGGTCATTCAATTCTCAAAAGCCTGCGCGCAGAGTGTCTGTGAGGATTGAACTTACCGCTGTAAAGGGCAAAAATCTGAAAATATGTTTAGAAGATAGCGATAACAATATAGTGAAAGTGATTTCAGGATATATTGTGCAGGCATCTCAAAAAAATCCAACAACTGAGATAAATATTAAAAAACAGCTCTTAAAGCTTGGAAATACTGTTTTCTATCCCGCTTCGCTGGAAGTCCGGTCAGACCTTGATATTTTTGTTCCTGTGAAGGAGCTGAACAATCTCCGGAACAGTGCCGTTCAGGAAATGGAAAAGGTAAGGATCAAAAAATGGAAACGCACGTTTAAAAATTTTACTCTTTCATCTCCTCCTTATCGTGGGGAAAAAACAGGAAAGCCTTTGTTATCCGTCAGTGTGAATACCCTGGATAACTTATTGTGTGCAGCAGATGAAGGTGCCGATCTTATTTATTTCGGAGATGAGAACTTCCGCAGCTATACAAAAGCCACATTAAAAGAAGCATATGATATTGCAGTTGTGGCCGGTTGCAGGATATATCTTACAACACCATCTATCGTATGGGATAAAGAATTGGATGAACTGAATTCACTTATCCAAGAGGCACTGAAAATTGGTTTTTGTGGGGTGCTTGTTGGCAATCTCGGTGTTCTAAGGGAGGTTCAACAGTTAGGACACAATTTTATTATAGACCACAACCTCAACGTTTTCAACAACAGATCGGTTTTATTTTATCACAGAGCAGGTGCAGAAGCAGTGTCCTTATCTCCTGAACTTACATTGGAGCAAGTTTCATCCCTAGGCACATATGGAACTGTGGAATGTATGGTACATGGAAATCCCAAGCTCATGGTTATAGAGAATTGTATCGTTGGAAGTCTGCTAGGTGGGGAAAACGATACATGCTGTATACCCTGCAGAGATGGTAAGTTTTTGATCAAGGATGAGAAAGGTTTTGAATTTCCACTGCTTATGGATGAACACTGCAGGACCCATATTTTCAATTCCAGGGAACTATGTCTGCTGGATGATATTTCCAGCTTTATCAAAGCAGGTGTGTTCAGATTTAGGATAGAAGCAAGATATATGGATGCCCAGAAAGTTCGGTTGGTAGTAGCCTCATACAAAAACCGTATACATCAATCGATTTCCGAACAAAGGACCTCACACCTTTCCTGCAGGGACATATCTGATAGATACACAAAAGGGCACTATTTCAGAGGTGTATTATGAAGATCTTCTTTTCAGGCCCATGGGATCTATGAGGCACGGAACGCAGTCCAAAGGAACATTCCAGTGATGACCTTTCTTATCTTGCAGCAGGCAGAAATGTAGGGATAATAGTTAAATATTTATTCTGCTATATATTAAAACATGGCTACAGAGATCATAACTGTTCTGGCTGCAATAATAATTGCATATATGCTTTACCAAGTTCTAAAGACTGTAAAGAACATGGTGGTCAATGCTATTATGGGATTGCTGGTCCTTGTTATAGCTAACATTGTTCTCGGGCTGGGAATAGCCTACTCATGGGTTGTGGTCCTTACCTGTGCCATTGCAGGTGTCGTTGGTGCCATCCTTGTCATCTTGTTGCACTATACAGGTATCTTCTTTTGATCATAGCGTATAACAGCACGGATCATATGCCGGATATATTTCTTTCCCCTATATCTTTTTTCCATCTGTTCATCTTTGAGTTCTAGGAATTCGGACCCTTTGAAAAGTTTCCTTATTTCTTCGGAAGTAAAGTAGTGGTAAAGGATCCCATTCTGGCGCATAAAACTAGATCCTTCTACTTCCCTCCCTCCGTATCTCATATCCTGGGAACCAAAGACCTCCAGGAATACCAATCCATTACGTTTTAAAACTCTTCTTATTTCACTGACTGCAGCATATCTACCTGCTTCGGTGAGATGCTGCAATACTCCCAGACAGACCACAGCATCAAAGGTTTCTGTCTTCAAGGGCAAGTGTGTAAGACTTGCAGTAGCAAAATATGCTTCTCTTTTCTGTTTTTCCAGGTAGTCCCTTGCTCTGCGCAAGGCCCTGGATGAAATATCCATACCTGTTATGCTGTAATGGGCAGAAAGTGGAAAAAGATATCTTCCACATCCGCACCCAATGTCCAGTATCTTGCTTCCGGGAGGAAGCATTTCTGTTATATGGGATATAGAGCCGGCACAGCCCCATTGTAAATGCCTGTACTCATTTTCCCATGCAAGAATGTCGTCTTTCTCTATCAATTCATTATGGCCTGTAACTAGCAGCTTCTTTGAATCTCTTTGCAAGGAAATCCTTTTCCATGGATGAAAGGAACCATCCTGCTTTTGGACCTGATTGCTGGCCCAGCACGGCCAGATAAATGGCTTTGAACATCTCAGTGGTTCTTACTTCCAGCTCATCGGTATCGATTCCCATTATACGTGCCATCCTGGCATTAAGAGAAGAACTCTTGTCCCGGGAAGAATAGACAAGACTGTGGTAATCCTCTCCGCTCAATTCCTTTGCAGTATCTATTTCCTCAGATAATGCCAGGAGGAAAGCCCTCTGGGTATTGTTCAAGATTGCAGCCTGCACAGGAACCTCCTCTTTTACACTGAATTTCACCATATCAGGAGCATACATATCAAGCCATTTTCCAACATTCTCTGCAAGTTCCAGGATGCATTTCTCATTTTTTGTGCTATATCCTGATCTCTCCACTATCTTCATCACTCTGCCAAGATCGCCATGAGCAACCTGATAAATAGTGGTCATGTGTCGGAATGGAATGTCCGTATGGCAGATACCTGCCGCATGTGATAGTTCTTTCAGCCGCTTATCATAGCCGGACCTATCAGTATCAGCACTCAGCTTTTCATATTCATCTACCAGGTTGAGCAGGGGCAGAGCTGGGTCAAAACGAATATGCTTCTCAGGTTTCGTTCTTATGATCAAGTATCTTAATATTTCAGGTGGAAGGACTTCCAACATATCTGATATTGATACTACCACTCCACTTGAGGATGACATTGCACCTTTTGTACCTAGCATGATCCATTCATATACTACCGGATATGGTGCTTTGTATCCATATATCTCTTCACTTATGGCCTTGCCTGTATCGTATGATCCACCTTTGGAAGCATGGTCCTTCCCAAAAGGTTCGACTGTAACTCCCAGCACGCTCCAGCGGGCAGGCCAGTCTACCCGCCATGTAAGTTTTCCCCCTCCTTTCATTGATACTGTTCCGCAATCTCCGCATGAGCAAATATAATTAACTGTCTCTGCTTCAATATCAAATCCAGTGACTTTAGTGGTTGTAAGCCGACCACATTTGTTACAGATTGGATTAAATGGGTTCCATTCGGCTGTAACATCTTTTCCGGTGTGCCCTTGTAGGATGTGTGCGATCTTGTCCCTGTTGAGGAGAGCCGTTTTAATGCTTTCCACGTACATCCCTTGTTTGTACATCTCATCAGCCCGGTATATCTTAGGATGGATGCCTAAACGATCCAAAGCTTTGTAGAATGGTTTTAGAAAATGTTCGGCATAGCTCGTACATTCACCGCATGGGCAAGGGATTTCTGAAATAGGTTTTCCTACATGAGATACAAAGCTTTCGTCCAGGAAAGGATATACTTTCCTCAGAGGATCATATGTATCTGCAACATAGATTATTTCTGCATCTGCTCCCCGATCCATCAGAGCACGGTAAACTGCATCTGCAGTGACCACTTCTCTCATGTTCCCGATGTGTATGTGCCCAGAGGGAGTGATACCGGTTGCAACAAGGTGCTTTTTTCCGCTTTCAAGGATCTCCTCTGCCATGACATCTGCCCAATGCGTTATTTCTGTCATACTAGTTCACCAAGTTCATAATAATGATGCATTGTAAATTTATATACTATTATTTTAGAGCTGTGGTGTAATGAGAACCTTGTATTTATTGTGACATTAAGGGTGAACGTTACACAGAGATTGCGAGATTGTCTTTGGTTTCTTTGCATACAAAATGTTCGCACAGTTACGAATCGAAAGAGTTAATTAGTATTATATGCTCCTTTTCTCAATGACTCGTATCACACCTAAAGGAGAAAGGAACAGCCTTTCAGTTATGAGGGATATATTCATGCTGTATCGGATGAGGGATCCAGCAGGTGATGAACTTGCCTCTCTCATTGAGATGCTGGGCACCCATGGTGCCATTGCATTTGCTCCGGTCCTTTATGATGAAGGAGATTATCCAGAAGATAGTGAAATGGATGCAAATGCTACTCAGGCCGTGCTTGTGTTCACTGGTGAACTCCAAAATTCAGAAGCTCGTTAACCTCATTTTCAAACCCTTTAAAGAACTGATGGCACTTTATTATATGGCCATTGCTTTCAAGCGTGTCCAGGAACCCATACCAATATACTATCAATCCATGACCAGACATCTGTTCGTAATGGGAAAACTGTTTTTTCGTATAGTGTTTATGTTCTTTCTCATCTCCGAACATTGCCTTACTTTCTATCCAGAATATTTTCTTGCCATCGATCATTATAGGTTCAGAAAGCAGGAAGTCCGGGGTCTTGGTCATATTCTTTTCTCTTAACTGATCCTCGGTCAGGAAATCTATTTTATGTGCCTTTAGCCATCGGAAGATTACCTCCTCGCCAAGCTTGCCTTTTTCCAGCTGTATATTGTGTGCATGTGGAGAAAAAAAATGATCTTTATCAAGAGCCTCCATAATTTCTTGTCTTAAACGTCTGTTTTGAATTCTGGCTGGGGAATTAAAAGCTATTTTTTTAGGTATGCCCAGTTCTTTTAGTATGAGAGATGCCATCAATGTAGCAGGTACCTTCTTAGTTTTAGCCATATCGAGTATCGTTTTCCCTCTGTTCCATTGTTCCAGCTGTGCAGGTCCATTTCTTTTCAGATTGCTGAAATTTGATTTAACTTTGAAAACGGTCTTTTGGGAAAATATCGTATATACAATACCTGGATGGATATCGAAAGCTTTGGCCACAGGTCCTATGTCCCTTATATCCTCCAACAATTCGTATACCTCCTCATACTTGCTTTTATCCATGTATAGCCCCTTTCCTGTGGTCCATTATCAGTATACATTCTTTACAGCGTTTTTTTCCACAATATGATTTCCCATACTCAACGATAAGTGCGTGGTACTCTTTGAACATGTTGACATCCGGCGGGAGTACACTTTCAAATAGTTCTTGTAACTTCCTATAATTGCCTTCCACCCCTATGCAGGCCATAATGCGCATAGTATATGCATCTATAACAAATTTAGGTTTACGGGCAGCATATAATAGGATACTATCTGCAGTTTCATTACCAACACCATCCAGGGATAGCAAAACTTTACGTAACTGATCAGTGGGAAGATCGAACAGTTCGTTAATATCGTTCTTTATCAGGAACTGTGATACATTTCTCAGCCTGGCAGCTTTTTGTCGATAGAATCCACAACATCTTATCTTTTCTTCCAGCTCGATGATATCTGCTCTGGCAAGATCATATGGTTCAAGCAATCCTGCCTGCTTAAGGTTGTATATGGCCCTTTCTACATTAGACCATTTTGTCCGTTGTGTTAAAAAAGCTCCTACTATTACTTCAAAAGGTGTTTCCGCAGGCCACCATTTCTGGGGTCCGAGCTCTTTCAGAAGTGTTCTATATATCTCTTTGAGGTTATTTTTTTCTGTTTCTGAAGGTAACAGGGAATGTTCATCTCCAAAATTCTATATCCTATAATTGTCATTGATGATTATTTAGGTTAGAAATTCTTTATGGAACTAGCAATAAGGGGTGCAACACTCACCGAACTCTGTGCTTTTTCCAGTGTGTCCGTAGCTATAATATCACGCACACCTGCATTAAAAAGACGCAACACTGCATTCTTTGCCAGCACGGGATGCACACATGTAAGATAAACATTGCTTGCCCCTTGGTTCTTGAGAAGCTTTATAGATTCTGCCATTGTACCGCCTGTAGCGATCATATCATCCACCAGGACAATATCCCTGCCACAGACATCCATATTCTTTGTTTTGATGACCACAGTATCTCCAGAGAGCCTGGTCTTTTCAAGATGATCATACTGAATGTCCATTTTATTTGCAATGTTCTCTGCCAGGTTCATAGCGCCTGCATCCGGAGCTACGATCAATGGATCATTCAGATGAAGGGAACTTATATATTTTCCAATGGTATCTGAGGCATCAAGATCAAAAGCATCAGAATTGAAATAATCTAATATACTTGGCTTGTGGATATTTACAGTAAATATTCTGTCAGCAGATATGCTCCTAGCTATAGCTCGTGCACTGATCGGTTCTCCCGATTTGAATTTCTTGTCCTGGCGTGCATATCCCATATAGGGAATAACCACATTTACCACCTGTGCATCTTCACAGGCATCTATCATAAGCAGCAATGTCATGAGGTCAGAATCTGTTGCAGTGCTTTGTATAATGGTCACCTCATCCATAGGCTCTTCCATTATACGGGTATAGATCTCTCCATCAGGAAAACGGTTAAACTCACAAAGAGTTGGTTCAATGTTCATTTCTCTTGCCACACGGGTAGCAAGTGCCTGTGATGCCGGTCCTCCTATTATTTTCAATTTAGGTACCTCATGAAATTGTTTACTTGATCTTATATGTGATTTTTCTACACTACTATGTCTTATGTTAATTAGTTTTGGTACCCTTTATCTTTTCAAGCACCCTTATGTCTTTTATGAATGTGTTAGGGTAATTGCCTGTAGCATCTTTTTCCATGGATTTGACCATGTCCCACACCGTCAGGAGTGCAATGGAAACACCAGTGAGTGCCTCCATTTCTACCCCAGTTCTCCCAACGGACCCGACCTCTACGGTAGCAACTATTGATCCCTCTTGGAATGAAAAGCTCACATCGACACTCGTTATAGGTATCTGATGGCACATCGGTATCAGTTCAGCAGTTCTCTTTACACTAAGTATAGCCGCTGTCCTGGCAGTTGCTAATACATTGCCCTTTTCTATCTTTCCATTTTGGATCTTTTTTATAGTTCGTTCTGAGAGCAGTATCTTACCGACTGCTGTTGCACGTCTATCAACAATATCTTTGCTGCTGATATCTACCATTATGGCTCTGTCATCTTTCAGATGACTTAATTTTCTCTCCAAAGGAACCACCATCAATTCAATCTATGCGCAGGTTTTGCCTTTGCTGATAGTCCTCAATTGCATTCTCTAGCTTTTTTATAAGGTCCTTAGTTTCATTGATAGTCAATTTGAGTATTTCCTCATCTTTCTCATGAGTGATCATTATTCTGACATTTTTTCTCTCAATATCAACGCTGATATTCCTGGTCCCATCTTTTGTCATAAGCTCACTTCCTCATCACATCAGTTATCCTTTCGATCACATCGGTAGCTAGTAATCCGTATCCTTTATCTTTGAATGCAAGGTCTCCTGCAGTTCCATTTATAAAAGCTGCACAGGTAGCAGCTTTCATTGGTGAGTTCACGGCTAAAAGTGCGCCTGTGATCCCTGCAAGCACATCTCCTGTGCCACCCACGCTCATTCCTGCATTACCAGTTCTGTTGAGCATGACTTTCCTCCCATCGGAAATAATATCCACTTTTCCTTTGAGAAGAGTAACTAGATCATTTTCCTTAGAAAAAGTTATTACTTCTTCTATCCTCTTGTTCATGTCCGATGCAGTTTCAACTTTTCTTATCCTTGAAAATTCTTTGGCATGGGGGGTGATCACTATTTTAGAGGTAGTATATTTAGTCCCTTCAACAGCAAGTAATGCATCTGCGTCAAGCACTAGTTTTTTGCACAAAGGGATTATTTTGCGCACAGTTCTCTCCACTCCTTCTTCATTCCCAAGCCCCATCCCCATAACAATTACGTCATGCTGACAAACGAGTTTTGTTATCAGGGGCAGATCATCACTGCACAGTCTTTGGCCTGATAGACAACGTACAATGAGATCTGGAGAAAACGATGCAATGGTGCTGGCCACATTGGACGGGGCCGCTACTGTTACGATATCAGCTCCTGTTCTGAGAGCTGCGAGGGCGGCCAGGGCCGGTGCTCCCGAGTAAGCTCCTCCTCCTATTATGAGTATTCTGCCTGCTTGTCCCTTATGGGAATCAGGTGTCCTTATACTTAGGTTTCTCAGGTTCCCTATACCTGTAAATCTTTCAGCATGAGAACAAACACCTATGCCTTCCACCTTTAATTCACCAGTGTAATGGGATGCTGGGAGCTTGTTCAATTCTTCTTTCATTTTATGGAAAGTAATTGTCAGATCTGCTTTGACACATTTCGGAGCTTCGCTATTTGTGTCCATTGTTCCAGAAGGCACGTCGATCGATATCACAAACTTTCCAGATGAATTTATAAGTTCTATTGCCGAAGCTTCTGGTTCTTTGATATCACCTTTCGCACCAGTTCCAAGCATTCCGTCAACTATGATATCGGCATTATTTATCGATCTGGATAGCCTCTCATCTCCGGGATATGTTATTTCGTTTATACTGCTGATGTCACAATATCTAAGCAGGAGAAAGTTCTTCTTTGATTCTTCAGTACGTATGGAGGCTGCATTTCCCAAAAGTACGACATCGATCTGGAAATGTGGGAGCTGGCAAAGGTGGCGTGCGGCCACAAAAGCATCTCCCCCGTTGTTCCCTCTGCCTGCAATGAACAATACTTTTCCTCCAGAGAAACGATCACTTATCGCTTTTGATACTGCAGAGCCTGCGTTCTCCATGAGCTGGATGGGTAAAAGGCCAAGCTGGGAGCAATTTATATCAATAGCTTTCATTTCTTCCCAGGTAATAGGATCCATAGTTATCTTTTAATCCATTGTTTTACATTCTATTTATTCATTGATATTCCCTGAACCCAATAATTGATCAAAGATCATGGTTTTATTGGGGTGAAGATTATGGAGGTCGTTCTATTAACGCCAGCACCAAAGAGACGAATGCCATGGACAAGTCTAAGATAAAACCTCTTTATCTGGTCCTGGGCAGCGGTAGTTTAGGTTTCGCTCTTATTAAAGAGCTCAAAGAACGCGATAAAGAAATATTTGTTGTAGATAAGGACCCTCAAAAGGTTGAAACCTTGAGAGAAGAAGCTTATGATGCTATTGTAGGTGACATCAGCGATCCGGAGGTTTTGGAAAAGATCAACACAAAGAACCTGGCGGCTATAATGGTCCTAAGTTCTGATCCGCTGGCTAATAAAGCTGCGCTGGAGAATATAAGGAAAAAAGTTTCACCAGATGTTTATTGCGTAGCACGGGCATCAGATTACATCGACATGCAAGAAATGGAAACAATTGGTGCCGATCTTGTGATCATTCCTCCCAAAGTTGTAGCAAAATCCCTTGCAAGGTCTTTGGAAAGAGCAGAGTCTATGTTAAGAGGGAACAGACTTGTCCAGTGGTTCAATGGGTTGAGAGGTAAGACCTTGGCAATAGTCGTGCACAATAATCCGGACCCTGATTCTATCTCAGGCGCTCTTGCTCTTCAGGAGATTGCTAAAAGCTTTGATGTAGCTTCAGACATCCTTTATAGTGGGGAGATAGGTCATCAGGAGAACAAAGCGTTTGTGAATTTGTTAGATATAGATCTTTTCAAGATGGAAGAACGTGATATCTCAACTTATGATAAAATAGCTCTTGTAGACTGTGCAGTTCCGGGGTCAAATAATAGTCTGCAGCCAGGTACCCGTATAGGTGCTATCTTTGACCATCATCAGGTTGACGATGCGCATATAGATGCAGAGTTCATAGATATACGCCCGAACGTGGGTGCTTCGGCAACAATTCTTACAAAATATCTTCAGGAACTAAATATTGACATTGATAAAAAACTTGCAACCGCTTTGCTATACGGTATTCGGACCGATACTCTGGACTTTAAAAGGAATACAGATTCTTCCGATCTTTCTGCAGCATCGTATCTGTATCCTCTGTCAGAGCATCACATTCTTGATCAGCTTGAGCGTCCTTCTATGTCCACAGAAACTCTTGATGTATTGGGTGAGGCTATTATAAATAGGCAGGTATATAGCGGCTATCTCATTTCGAACGTTGGGAGTATCAGGGATAGAGATACATTGCCTCAGGCAGCAGACTATCTGCTAAATCTCGAAGGGATATCGACCACTCTCGTCTTTGGTGTGTCAGAGGACACGATCTTTGTTTCAGGTAGAAGCAACGATATACGTGTGAATCTGGGAGATGTCATGAAAAAAGCATTTGGTGAAGGTTCAGCTGGAGGTCATTCCAATGCTGCAGCCGCACAGATCCCGTTGGGTGTGTTCAGTGTTGCAAAGGACAGGCAGACTTTGCTTAAACTTGTGAACGAATCTGTTGTTAAAAGGTTCCTTAATGCGGTAGGCGTGGAAGAATCGAACAAGAACTGATCAGTTGAAAGTTAGTTCTTTTTTATTTCACCTTCTTTTCACTGTTTTATCATTGCCCGCTGTAATCATTTATTGTTACTCAAGTCTTACTGTTTAAATCATATCTGCCATGTATGTATGGAATTGTCAGTTGATATATTTCTTACTTTTTCACACATATTCATACGCATACCTTTCATTCCAAATGTAGTATGTTTTTGTATGAATAGGTATGAACATGCAGCTGCAATCATTTCATACTTGTATGAAAGGATAGGCAGCGTATCTATTTTGCTGTAAATTCTCCTATATTTTAGTAGAGTTTAGAATAGCTAGGAAGGTATAGGAACATGAATCTATATAACTTGTTAGAAAATTATTTTGTCGATAGTGAAGATGTTGTAAGAACACTCACAAACTGATTCTTGAGCCAGGCTATGGGATTTGAGGCATTATAGCAGTCAGGTGCAGAAAATACGAAACGAATAATAGCAGAAGGCTACAAAGGGTGCATATTAGAAGAATAAAGCATATCATCTCTTAGCTAGGAATAAGAACACATCTACTTCCAAAGTATCAAGGATTTCTCAGGAACTGGATGAGAAGGTTAGAGAGGCTCTATAGAAAGTCTCTTCTCTAAGCTTAGCTAAATAATTATAATTTTCGTAAAGAGTTTTGATAAACCTACTTTCTCCAGTATCACGTTCTACTAAAATATAAATATAGCTAAATAAAACCATCCCATAGAAAGCCGCGTGAATCATACAGTTTTCTATATCTTGAATATTTTCAAATGTATTTCTATACATTGATCGTATTTGCGGAATTAAACCGAATGACAGTGATTTTACGAGCATTCCTGCAAGGCTGTTACATACATTGTTTAAATCGGATCTATTATACAAAGCCTCTGGTGTTATATAATTAGAGTAAAGGTATTTGGACCTCATTAAATGGCTTTTAAGTATAATATATAAATCTAACAATATCATATATAATTTATTAAGAAAATATTTATAAAAGTAAAGTATATATGTATTATTGATTTTACTAAAATATATGGTAAAGGCACTAATCAGCAAAAACATGAGAAAATTTCTGTTGATAAGATCTATTCATTTGATTATCGTAATGTTAGGAGCAACTTTCTTGACGTTTGCAATTACATTCATAGCACCAAGTGATCCTGCCGAAATGATGTATTTTTCAAGAGATGTAGTTCCTACAAAAGAAATGATAGAACAGGCAAGAGAGGAAATGGGCCTGAATGATCCACTTTTAATACAATACGGCAGATGGTTAACAGGTATAGCTAGAGGAGATTTGGGATATTCTTATAGTCTGAGAACAAATGTATCCGAAATATTACCGCAAAAGATAGAAAAAACAGTATATTTAGCATGCTTTTCCATTGTCATCTTATTTGTTGTTTCGTTTGCTCTTGGTGTTATTGCTGCTATGTGCAAGAACAGAGTCATAGACCATATCATAAAGATACTATCGATGCTAAGTATCTCAATCCCCAGCTTCTGGTTAGGGCTCATTCTGATGTATTATTTTGTTGTTCAGCTACAATTATTCAAAATAACAGACAGTGACCATGCAAGTAGTATTGTGCTGCCAGCCCTTACACTTGCCATTCCCCTTATCGGAAGGTATACCATGCAAATAAGAGCAGAAGTGCTGGATGAGCTTGGATGTAATTATGTCTTAGGGGCAAGGACTAGAGGAATTAAGGAATTCCGGATTATTTGGAGTCATGTAATACCAAATACGCTTATCAATATTATAACTCTTTTTGGCATGACAATTGCTTTCCTTTTAGGTGGAACAGCAATTGTAGAAGTAATATTTTCATGGCCAGGGTTGGGGTCCATGGCCCTAGATGCAATAAATCAAAGAGATTACGTGCTGCTGCAGGCATACGTTCTGCTTATGGCCTTCATTTATGTCGGAATGAATTTTATTGTAGATGTTATAACGCAGTTAATTGATCCAAGGGTCAACATATTCGGAGGTTGCAAACATAATGAGTAAGCACTTAACTGTAATCATAACGACCGCACTGGCAGCAAGTATTGTATTAATTTCATTGATTGCACCTTTTATTGCTCCAAATGACCCTTACAAAACAGATTTCAAAAGTGTCCTTGCTGAACCTAATGATGAGTATCCGTTAGGTACTGATCAGGTTGGAAGATGCATCCTATCCAGAATACTTTATGGTGCAAATGTTTCTCTGAGCATTACATTTGCACTTCTAAGCCTTGTTTTTGTTAGTGGTGTCACCATAGGTATAGTATCAGGAATGAAAGGTGGAATAGTAGATGATATCCTAATGAGACTTGCTGATATAGTACTGGCTTTTCCCGATATTGTCCTTGTTATTGCCATCGTAGGAGTTATGGGTAGCAGTGTATCCAATATGATAATTGGTCTGTCTCTTGTCTGGTGGACAAAATATGCAAGGTTGACCCGGGTTTCTGTTATGAAGGCCAAGGGAAATATCTATGTAAGTGCAGCAAGGATGGCCGGAGCTAGTGACTTGAAGCTGATTACACACTATATTTTGCCTAATATTGCCACTGCACTAATAGTCCAGTTGGTACTGGACATAAGTGGGATGTTGCTTGCAATTTCAAGTATGTCATTTTTAGGTTTAGGGGTTCAGCCACCGACACCTGAGTGGGGAAATATGCTCAACGAAGGGCGTAGTTATTTTCAGACAGCACCATGGCTTCTCACCTACCCAGGACTTGCGATTTTTATAACGGTTGCAGTGTTCAATTTGCTTGGTGATGGAGTACGTGAAATACTTAGTAGAGAGCAAGCATGAAGATTTCTATATATTATACAATATATCTAGGAGGGCGAAAATGAAGTATTTTTTAATAGTACTGGTAATATTTTCTGTTGGTATTTCAGGATGTGTTTTAAACAATAGCGACTCTAGCGATGAAAATGTGCTGAATATGGCAATTTTCTGGCTGGACAACGATGTTGATCCAATAAACGGATGGAACGGATGGACCTTAACAAGATGTGGTATTGGTGAAAATCTTGTCCAGATGGATGAAAATATGATTTTAAGACCGTCTATTGCTGACAGTTATGAGATTGTTGATGAATATACAACAGTTTTTCATATCAGGGATGGGGTCACATTTCACAATGGAAATTCTGTAGATGCAACTGCCTGTAAAGCTTCTATAGAAAGAGCCTTGGAAAAAACAGACAGGTTTGATGTGAAATTTCCTGTGGAAAGTATAACTGCAGACGGACAAAACCTTATAATAAAGACAAGTGAACCAAGTGGAACTCTGCTTAATAAACTTGCAGATACTGTCTTTATCATCGTGGATGTCTCTGAAGCAGATGAAGAAGATTTCAAGTATAAACCAATCTGTACAGGTACCTTCAAAATTGAAGAATTTAATGCTGATAAGGGCATGGTCCTGAGCAAACACAAAGGACACTGGTTAGGGAACACTAATGTAGATGTTGTCAATGTCAAATATATACAGGATGCCAGTGCACGCGCAATGGCACTTCAGGCCAAGGAGATAGATCTTGCGACCCAGCTTAGTAAGCACGAATTAGAATTATTCGAAGACAATGAGGATTTTATAGTTCAGAAAGGACCAAATCTAAGAGTATTTTTACTGAGACTTAACTTTGAAAAGCCATATATGAAAGAATTAGCCTTCAGGCAGGCTTTGAGCTATGGAATGGATAAGGAAACCTACGCTTTTAAGCTAGTAGACGGTACACCGGCAAAAGGACCAATTAACGAATTATTATCTTTCGGATATAAAGGTGAGGATTATTATCAATATAATCCTAGAAAAGCCAATGAATTATTGGACGAATTAGGATATCTGGATACAGATGGTGATGGTGTTAGAGAATGCAATGGTAAAAATATAGTTCTTGAATATATTTCTAGGACAAATCATGGTGCTGATGCAAATAATATAGGGATTGCAATGCAGCAACAATATAAAGAAATAGGCATCGGGATGAAAGTATCCCAAATGGAGAACTATGCCGATTTGGCAAGCAGCGGTAATTTTGACATGCTTTGGGAAAGATGGACACCTGCTCCAACCGGTGATTGCCAGTATTTCATCGAATCTGGATATATTACAAATGCTGCCGGCAATTATGGAAAATATAGCAATGCCACACTTGATGCTATCAATTCAGAACTGAACTCAACATTAAATAAAAATGACAGGGATGCGCTAGGACTTAAAGCTACTGAGCTTGTGATGGAAGATGTAGCTTCCCTCTTTATTTATTATCAGGAGGGCAACATTGTTACCAGCAAAAAGGTCGAAGGGGTGGAACGTTTCATTTCCGAAGTATACTATGTTGATGATAGAGTAAGACTGGTAGATGCTTGAAATATAGGAAAGGAACTTTCCTTTTCTTTTTCCTTTTATTCATTGGAGTGATGTAAATGTCTAAAATTCTTGAAGTCAGTGATCTAACTGTGAGCTATGGTGGAAAAGGGATACTGAGCAATATAAATATAGATCTTGAGCAGGGCGAAATCCTTGGTATCGTAGGAGAAAGTGGAAGCGGAAAAACTACATTACTCAAGGCTATACTGGGTATTTTACCAGATAGTGGAACAATTGAATGTGGAAATATAACATTGTTTAAAAAAAGTATTAAAAAATTAAACAAAAAGGAATTACGAAATCTTCGGGGTAAAGATATTGCAATAATTTTTCAAAATCCAGGAACTTATCTCAACTCTATAAAAATAATATCTACCCAATTCGTAGAAACAATAATGAATCACAAATATATAAGTAAATCAGAGGCAAACGAATTAATAAGATCGACTATTTTGAAAATGAATTTACCTAATCCCGATAGAATTATGAAAAGCTATCCATTTGAATTAAGTGGAGGCATGTTGCAAAGGGTTTACATTGCAATGGCTATGGCACTTCATCCAAAGATTATATTAGCAGATGAACCGACAAGCGCGCTCGACGTTTCAATTAGTAGAGTAATAGTTGAAGAAATGATGAAGCTTAGGGACACAGAAGGAACCAGTTTCATTGTGGTCACACACGATATAGGCATAGCTGCTCATATTGCTGACAGGATTATTGTAATGAAAAACGGGAAAATCGTTGAGATGGGTAAACCAAATGATGTTGTGACAGACCCTAAAGATGACTACACAAAATTGTTAATTGGTGCAATACCTTTACTTGGGGGATTGCATTAATGATCATTCTGGAAACAAAAGATCTCTGTAAGGTCTTTGTGGATGGTGCAGGTAATCGCTTTCATGCTTTAAAGAATGTCAACATATATGCAGAAGATGGAGAAATTGTAGGTATAGTTGGTGAAAGTGGCTGTGGGAAAAGTACATTTGCAAATGTTATAGCTTCTATTGTGAAAAGTACATCAGGTACAGTTATGTTCAACAACGTCAATATAACAGATTTAAATAACAAAGAACGTAAAGAATATTATAAAAACTTTCAAATGGTGTTTCAGAGTCCTCTTGGGACCTTTAGCCCTAAAATGACAGTTGGGCGCTATATGATAGAGCCAAGTCTTAATTTTAAACTTATGGATAAAGAAAGTGCTAAACACTATGCTAAAAAGTTACTTGCTGCTGTAAGACTGGATGAGGCATACATGAAGAAATATCCCTCGGAGTTAAGTGGTGGGGAACTTCAAAGAGTAGTCATAGCGCGTGCCATTGGGCTAAAACCTAAACTTATGGTTTTTGATGAATGCACTTCATCGCTTGATGTTTCCATACAGCAAGAAATAGTGAATTTAATAATGGAATTGCAAAAAAAAAGAGGTTTCACTATTATATTCATAACTCACAATCTTGTTTTGGCAGAAAATATTTGTGATAGAATATATGTGATGTTAAATGGAGAAGTTGTAGATGTGTTGAATAAAGGCAATTTCCAATGTCCTTCTCATCCTTATACAAAAGATCTTATTGGTTCTATATTTACAATTCAAGCACAGCAGAAAGAAGAGCTGTAGTTTATTAGAAAATTGTTATATCAACAAAATTTTTACAAAATTTGTAGTATTTGAAAAATATCTTCTAAAGATATATAAGCAATCGATTGAAAATGAAGGTTTGTCGAAGTCCTCTAACACTGTTGAAGGTGCTTTATTTGGACATCTGGACCGATTTCATCCGAATTTCTAAAAGTGTAAAAAATCATAGGGGATAACATTTGGAAAATAGTATATTGAAAATAAAAGATTATCTTGCCGTAGCAATACCCTTTATAATAGCAACTATTACACAACCACTTCTTAGTGCAGTGGATACTGCAGTTGTAGGTCACTTGTCAAATGTTGGATATATTGCAGGAATCACCTTAGGAGCGGTTATTTTCAATACACTTTATTGGTTGTTCGGATTTTTCAGAGTTAATACAACAGGATTTGCTGCTCAATCTACTACAAATAAGGATAATACTATTGTAATAATAAGACCCTTGATTATAGCAGTCAGCTTTGGCCTGCTGTTCATCCTGTTAAGAGATGGAATATTTGAACTAGCAATGGATGTCTACGCTTCTGATAACGGTGCAGAAACCTATGCAAAAATGTACTTTGATATACTCATATTTGGAGCTCCACTGGTATTGATCAACTATGTGCTTCTGGGTTTCCTGATGGGTAAAAGCAGGATAAAAGAAGTACTTATAATGCAAGTTACAGGCAATATTCTTAATATATTTCTTGATCTGTTTTTTGTACTAGTCTTTAAACTTAACATACAGGGGGTTGCAATTGCAACCTTAATATCAATATTAGTGTCAACTCTAATTGGAACATACTTCATAGTGAAATATGGCGCATTTGAAAGAGTGGATTTAGCTACTATATTTGAAAGAAATGGTATCAATCAAATGCTTTCAAACAATTTGGATCTGATAATCAGAACCGCATGTCTTTTAATACAGATCAATATATTTACTTCGAGAAGTGCTGCATTGGGTATTGTTATCCTGTCGGCGAATGGAATTCTATTGCAAATCCAGGGAATCATGGCATACATGTTTGATGGAATTGCTAACGCATCCAGTATCTATAGCGGCAGAGCAAAAGGAACAAATAATTCTATTTTGCTGAAATCTGTTATCAGTGTTACAAATAAGTGTACAATAGGTCTAATTGCAGCATTAACGTTACTATATGTTTCTTTTAATGAGTACTTTATCGCTGTGTTTACCAATGTTAACGAAGTTATAGCAGTGGCAGGAGAATATAGTTTATGGCTAAGTTTATATCCTCTGTTTGGCGGTTTTGCTCTTACGTATTATGGTATTTTTTCAGGAATGGGGGCAACAAAATATATAAGAAATTCAACAATAATGGCTTTAATATTGTTCCTTGCAGTTTTCATGTTAACTTTGGATTACAATAACAATGGACTTTGGATGGCATTTCTTTCATTCTGCATAGGGAGGACTGTGTTTTTAGTAATGTATACTAAAAAAATATATGAAGATTAACAAATAGGTTATATAGAAATCTTACTTCAGATTTATTGAAATCTCCTAATGCGTCTATTTCAAAACGTCCCTTACACTTTTTCAGTCTTCTCCAAGCAATTGCTTAGGAACCATAAGTAATTGATATAACCCGCCATCTGCACCTAAATATCAAAACAAAGAGAATGCTTATTTCAAAGAAATTTGTCGAATGTGCATGTGAAATATTCTCAAGAACCTAGGGTGTATTACTCAATCAGCAAAGCATGTATCAAGGATGGTATCGGTGGCCATACAAATTTAATAAAATATAAAAGTCTTCATCTTCCTGATTTTCATTCAATACCAGGTATAATTAATGTGTAAGAGCATATATTAGAATTAAGGATCTCAATGCCAGTTTCAGAGCAATACAAAGACCTTCTCATCCAAGGTACCAGGAAAGAACTATATCGAGCACTCGAACTGAAAGTTGGGGATATAGCTTCAATACTAAGAAAAACAGGCTTCTCATGCACTCAATGTGGGAATTGTTGCAGAGATCATCATGGTGATAACCGTGTAATGCTTCTGCAACAGGATATTTTGCGCATATCTGAACATACTGGTCTATATGCTACAGAGTTTTCATTGCCTTTTATCCCCATTGAAGTCGAGAATGTTCTAAAAGGGATCTCTGACCCATCAGATATGATCCCATTCACTGATAGTAAAGGAAATATTCACAGCTTTGGCTGGATGCTCAGGCGTAAAAAAAATGGTGATTGTATTTTTCTTGAAGCTGTAGGTCCATCCTTCAGGTGTTCTATCTATGATCATCGTCCTGCCCTATGTCAGACATATCCTTTTTTTTTGGAGGACTGTATGCTTCATATCTCGGACTGTAAGGGACTGGGATCGGATATATCCTACGCTGGCAGTCTTGCACTTTCAAGGCTGGTACTAGATAGATATATATGCGAACTAAAAGAGAGTATTCTGGTATATCAGCACTATGAACATTTTGAGCCATTGGGAGCAAACGTTGGCTTTTCTCTGGAAAGGTTCAAAAAGGGGCACGTATTCTATATAGTGCATGATAGTGAAGGGGCCCATCGCAGATGTGAGCGTATGTGATCCTTGTGTATATACAATTACATATGCATATGTATGTACATATCACTTTATAAGTTAATTAAAAATTAGAATGTTGGTCACCATGTCTGAGAATATCAACTATCCAATGACTATTGCTGAGAAGATCTTCTCTAAAGCATCAGGAAAAGCTGTGAAGGCAGGGGAATTTGTACTTGCAGATATTGACTGTGCAATGACCCATGACATCACTGGCCCTCTTGCAATAGATGGCTTTTATGAGATCATGGCAAACAAACAAGAGAAAAAAGTGTGGGACCCAAGCAAGATAGTGATCATTTTTGATCATCAGGTGCCGGCAGATTCTCTAAATGCTGCAGCAAACCATATAAAACTTCGGAGGTTCTCCCAGGAGCAAGGCATATTGAACTATGATATATATGAAGGTATATGCCATCAGGTCATGCCTGAAAAAGGACATGTCAGGCCTGGAGATCTTGTAGTAGGTTCAGATTCCCATACATGTGCATATGGTGCAATTGGTGCATTTTCGACCGGTATAGGCTCAACGGACATGGCAGCTGTCTTTGCCACAGGTAAGCTGTGGTTCAAGGTACCTGAGACCATCAGGTTCGAAGTGGAAGGTAAGTTGCCAAAAATGGTCTACTCTAAAGATCTTATATTGCACCTTATTGGGGATGTGGGTGTAGAAGGAGCACGTTATCAGGCTGCAGAGTATGCAGGACCGACCATCCACAATATGTCAGTACCTGAGAGAATGACCATTTCAAATATGGCCATAGAGATGGGTGGCAAGGCTGGTATGATCGAAGCGGATGAAATTACCGCCGCTTACCTTGAGGAACGCATTTCTGATTATAAATTTGATCCATACTGGAAACCCGACGAAGGTGCAAAATATATCGGGATCAGAAAATATGATGTTTCCAAACTCGAACCACAGGTAGCCTGTCCGCACAATGTTGACAATGTGAAGCCTGTTACAGAAGTGGAAGGCATAAAACTTGATCAGATATTTGTAGGCTCTTGCACCAATGGCAGGTTTGAGGATATTGAGATAGTAGCAAAGATGATGGGAGATGAGCCTGTTGCCAAGGGTGTCAGATTACTTATCATTCCCGCTTCCAGAACAGAATATCTGAAGGTTCTCAAAGCTGGTTATGTAGAGCAGTTCATGGAGGCAGGAGCCATTGTGGAAGCCCCATGCTGTGGTCCATGTATGGGTGGCTCTTTTGGATTGTTAGGGGATGGTGAAGTAGGGCTTGCAACATCCAACCGCAACTTCAAGGGCAGGGAAGGAAGCCCGGCTTCGTTTGTCTATCTTAGTTCTCCAGCAACTGCTGCTGCATCAGCTCTTACCGGTGAAATAACTGATCCAAGGAAGATCTGAGATACTGGGACCAAAAGAGATAAATACATTTCTTCAGTGATAAATTGAATAAGACGTTGGTTCTACCAATACCCGTCATATTGGATGGATGCATTCCAACGTCTTCACATTAAATTCTATTTATTCTATTTTTGATCAACAGGGAAAGGTCTTTACATGAAGACCACTTCATTGCATTCGTTTTGTACTCTTTGAGCAGAGGTGAACTATGTCCAATACTGATCTATCTATATTAAATGAAGTTTATGATGTTATCTACGATCGCAAGTCGAATCCTATAGAAGGGTCCTATGTCTGTTCCTTGCTTAGCCATAGGAAAGGCATCAACAAGATACTCGAGAAGATCGGAGAGGAGACAATTGAAACAATTCTAGCAGTTAAAGAAAAAGAAAAAGGCCAGATCGTATCTGAATCCTCCGATCTGATATTCCACTTGTTGGTTATGTTTGCTGCACTTGATATTTCCCTGGAGGACATTACCCAGGAAATGAGACAAAGAAGAAAATGATTCTCTTTACAACTTTTATAAATCCTTTTTCTTTATATACTATCTATATCAGTACACTGCAAGTTCATGCAATACATCTGTCTTTGACAGTACACTTTTTGGAACTCCACCATAGGTCACTATAATGAATCCAACTGCATAAGCATTGAACAATTTGACAGCATCTATCAAGGAAGCCTCTGAGTCAATAGTTATCAGGTCCACTGCCATTATGTCTTTAACTTTTGCATCTATGCTTCCCTTTGCAAGAGCTTGCCCAATATCTTTAAAGGTAATTACTCCTACTATATTCCCATTGTCTTCTACGGGAGCACCATGTATATTGTTCTGAGAGAGCATTGCAGCAGCATCTCTTATACTGACGTTCAAGTTAACTGCGATGAAGTTTTTACTGGAATAATATCTCACGGGCTTTTTAGGCAGGGATATCATCTCGTTTATTGAGAACACAAGTGTGTTCTCGGTATCGTCCCTGCCCACTATCTCTCCCCTTACTATGAGCCTATTGACAGGAGTTGGCCCCATCTGTACAAGGTCTCCCTGCTCAAAAGTCCTTATGTTGCCAAGTACCTTTATCATTCCATGGCAAAGGTCTGGGTGACGTACGGTGGTAAAATTGATCTCTGCCACAGTTGCTCCTTCTACCACTTCTCCATTTCTGTAGATGGGAACTATCGCTTCATTTTCCATCATAGTGACATTTAATGCCTCGTAAGCCTCTCCTGTTGCTTTATAACCGCCTTTTGGACCAGGTACTCCTTCCACAAGTCCAAGTACCTTTAAGGATTGCATCTGGTTTCTGACCGTACCTGGGTTCCTGTTGATTATTTCTGCAATTTCTTCACCTTTTACAGCACGGTCCTTTTCTCTCTGAAGATTGATCAAAGCAATAAGTATGTCTTTTTGAATAGGTGTGAGCTCCATATGATCACCATTCACCTCTTATATACTAAAATATAGTACTCCACCTATACATATATAATTGAGTATTTTTTATCAGTGTTATTTATATTCTCTCCACAGAACAACAAATATATACGTCATATACCTTGAACTTCATGCAGGTAAAGAAACAATGATATTCGAAAAGATTCCTACTATCCGCACTTCTGATGAACTCTTAGATAAAGCTTTCAAAAGGGGTGTAAGGGCTGCATCTGGGAAGAAATCAAGTAGTAGGGCAAGCTTCCTTGAGTCACAGGAGTCTATGCTGTTAACTTCAGCTAATATATTGACCGATAATTTGGCCAATATCAGCAAAAAATTCCCAAACTTTGATGAGCTGCCTGATTTCTATTATGAATTAACGGACATACTTATAGGTGTAGACAGATTGCGTACTTCCCTTTCTAGAGTGGCATGGACAAGCGAAAAGATACATGATCTCACCAGAGAATATTTAGGTAAGATGCGTGGTAGCCCAACACCAGAGAACTTGCGTAAACAATGTTTTGGACGCATAGGGTCATTGATGGGTTCCATAGATAAAGACCTTTTATTCCTGAACGAAGCCCGTAATATCCTGCGCAAACTTCCGGATGTTCATGAAGAACCAACGATTGTTGTAGCGGGGTATCCCAATACCGGTAAGTCCAGTTTTGTAACAGCAGCAACGAAAGCAACTCCCGAGGTTGCACCTTATCCCTTTACTACTAAAGGGATATCAATTGGACACTTTTCTATAGCCGGTCAAAGATATCAGGTTGTTGATACACCCGGTCTTCTGGACAGGCCAATGTCCAAGAGGAATGATATTGAACTGCAGGCCATCACTGCTTTAAAATATCTGGATGCGGTGGTGCTTTTCCTTATTGATGCAAGTGAGAGCTGTGGTTATACCATTGAAGAGCAAAAGAACCTATTGCAGGAAGTCAGAGGTCAGTTCGATGTGCCTATACTTGTTGTATTCAGTAAATCCGATCTTCCCTATTCCCAGGACCTGGGTCTTACGGACATATGTATGTCCATGGCTACCGGGGAAGGCATTGAAGAAGTGTTATCTGTTCTTGTGGAAATGGTCGCAGGAAAAAAGGATGATAGTATCGGTGTTCAAACTTGAGCGATCACATTTTCCATTATTTTCAATGCTTTCTGAATGTTTGGCATGGAAGATGCATAGGATATCCTTATATGCCCATCTCCCATTTCTCCAAAAGCCGTGCCTGGTACCACAATCACTCCATTGGATATGAGATCACTAGCTACTTTAGTAGGATCATCCACTTCAGGGAATGCATAAAAAGCTCCTTTTGGAACCACGCATTTAAGCCCCATGGACCTCAGCCCGTCCATCAATACATTTCTACGTCTTAGGAACTCATCTCTCATAAGGACCACAGAATCCTGGGGCCCAGATATGGCTGCAAAAGCTGCTTTCTGTGCAATGGAATTTGCACATGCCTGCACGTACTGGTGAACTTTGAGCATCTGTTCCGTATATTCATCCTTAGCCGCTACGTATCCTATTCTCCACCCGGTCATGGCATAGGTTTTGGAAACAGAATTTATAGTTATCACATTATCTGTAAATTGGGCAGGGCTAACGTGTTCTCCTTCGTAGATGAAATGCTCATAAACTTCATCAGAGATGATAGTAATATTTTCATCATCTGCTATCTCTGCAAAGGCCCTCATATCCTTCTTGCTTTGTACAGCACCAGTGGGGTTAGCAGGAGAATTGATTATCATTGCCTTTGTTTTCGAGCTAAGTTCTTCCATTATCGTTTCAGGGCGAATGGTAAGTTCATCGTCCAAGGGGATACTGGATACTTTGCCTCCCATCATGCTGACCAAAGAATTATAGGAAACAAACCCCGGATTTGCTATCATGACCTCATCACCCGGGTTCACAAGAGAGGCAATGGCGAGCTCAAGTGCTTCTGAGGCTCCAGAAGTGATAATGATCTGCGAAGGGTCAATGTCAAAAGAATTATCCCTTTTAAATTTCCTGCTCAGTTCTTCTCGAAGCTCTATTATTCCAGGACTAGCTGTATATGCGGTGAATCCTGAGTTTATGGCATCGATAGCAGCTTGTTTGATGTGTTGCGGCGTATCAAAATCAGGTTGCCCAAGTCCAAGATTCACTGCATCTGAACCTGCAGCTTCGAACATTTTCCTGATCCCCGATATGTTCATATTGAGGACCCTATCAGCAAACTTTGACCCGGACATACCTTATGCACCCTTTATTCCAATTTATTGTGCCTTGATTTAATATCCTCCTCAGAAGCACCTGTGATGTAGATCAGTTCTGCTATTACCCCATCAAGAAAAACAGTTGCGGATGTCTCAAAAGATGTACCAAGTGGTGTAAGATATGCGTACTCTCCTCTAAGGTGTCTCTCAACATATTCGCCTGCATCTTCCTTTGATTTTCCCGCAATTTTTACAACAGTGTTGGATATTTTCCCTAATCCAGAATCTTCATTAGAAGTGATGGTTATAAGTTTAGCACCTATCTCTTTTGTGATCATTCCCAGGTTTGCCACAGAACGTGTCTGTCCAGAGCCGGATATAGCAACTACTGCATCTTCCTTTGTCACAGCGGGTGTTGTTGACTCTCCTACTACATAAGCTGTGAATCCCAGGTGCATCAGCCTCATGGCAAAAGCTCTTCCAACAAGTCCAGACCTTCCAGCCCCCATAACAAATACTGCCCGCGCATTAATAATGTGCTCAAGCATTTCTATGATACTCTGACGATCGAGTTCAGCAATTACTTTCTGAAGGTGTTTTACCATAAGCTCCATTGATGATATTAAATACTTGCATTCGGTTACTTCTACTTCTTTTTGTACCATTTTCTCACTACCTTTGCATTTAGAAATCCGATGTACCTCTGCTCTCATCCTTATAGGTTATATTTTTCAATTTCCATTGTTCGATGATGCTCAATTCCCGATGCAATCTTATAATATTTGCATAACCACCCGTCCAATATATATCAATGAGCACATTTTTTTCTTTAAGTTCTTTAAATATGGAATCCGCCAAATATATAAGGGCTTTATTGTTTAAGAAGGGTACATTAAATGTTGCCCTATAACCCCCTTCAAATTTAGCATAAGATATCAGTACAAACCCGTATCCTTCGTAAAGGGTGATATCATCAAAGCAGCAAGTTATTTCCTTTTCATGAACTGCTAACTTGTCTACATTGGATATGCAGGTGAGAACCTTCCATATTAATGTTGCAGGCACGGTTCTGCCAAACCATACTGATATTTTTCCATGGCTACACACTACATTAACGTCATCTCTGCCCATTTCCATGGTACAAAGGTATTGAGTAGGTGATATCGTTAATCCAATATTGTCAGCAGGTTCCATCTTACTCACAGTTTATGCATGGTATCTCACATATCTCATTTATGAGTTGATAGGAGCGCACTTATCATATTTCTATCTTTTTTCAGGGTTTTGAGCTGGTCTGCAGGTCCCACCACTGTAAGCCTTGTGCGAACAGTGTGTTTCTTAAGTAACTTTCCAATTATTGATGTATCATCTTTTGAGGGATAGCTCTCCATCTCTATCCCTGAGAACCCGTCAGGATCGATCAGGGTCATAGTCATCTCTATAAGGCTTGCCTCTTCTTCGGGTGTAAGACCTTTTTCCAGGACAAGGATTTTGCCGCTCCTAACCTCATCGATAATGAATCTTACCTTTTCAACAGGAGCCATTTCAGCAAGTTTTTCTTCGGATATGAGGTCCATCTGGATTCCTTGCATTTTCATCACCCAAACCTTTTTGCGATTTCTTCGTATAGCGTATCTATGTTCTTTCCTTCAAGCGCTGATATAGCTACCATAGGGTGCTGAGGAAACGCATCTCTTATAGTAGAAGGCGACGATTCAGGAAGGTCTATCTTATTGGCAGCTATTAAAAGAGGTAGCTTTCTTGCTTCCATGTTGCCTATGACAGTGACGTTAACCTGCGTGTATGGGTCTTCCGTAGCATCCATCACCAGTATCACTCCATCAAGGTTATCAAGCCATTTGACAGCTTCAATGACCCCTTCAGTTGCTTCTTTTGCTCTCCTCTTTGCTTCGCTCTCTTCCATTCCATGTTCCATAAACTCATGAAAATCTATTTTTGTAGCAAGGCCTGGTGTGTCTATTATGTCGAGGGTTATAGAATGTCCGTTTGCTTTAATTGTCACACCTTCGCGCCGTCTTGCACGACGGGTTTCGTGTGCTATATGAGAGACAGATCCCATTGCATCACCTGTCCAGTCGCGTAGGATACGGTTTGCAAGTGTGGTCTTGCCTGCATTAGGCGGACCATAGATACCTATGCGTGCGTTCTTTTTTCTAAAAAGCTTTTTTAGAAAATCAGAGAAATTCTGCTTGAATGATGTAATTATGCCCATTTATTCCCTCCTAAAGATCCAGCTTATGGAACGTGAAATGTTATTTTTCTATAATAATCCTTTGATTTATAATATAGCTACGTATACTTCTTTTTCTCTTTTATGTTTTTTATCCATGTGTGGCCGACATTGCCGAATTAATAGCTATCTCAGCAATGTTAGCTCCATAATCTCCAGTCCTTTCTATACTGTCCATTACAATACCCAATGCTACTATTGCTTCGTGGGGTTCTATCTTTAAAATGTACGGATCAAGTCTATTTATTTTTGGTTTGAGGGCACGTTCTCTTTCTATAACTTCATTTGCAAGTTCAGCATCATGGTTGTACAAGGATTCTACTGCATCTTCAACTATCTGACAGTTTGCCTCGCTAGCTCTTTCTATCATTTCCATTATATTAACCGGTATCGTATAATCCATATGTATGGCCATATTAGCGATCTTCTGCGCATGGTCTGCGATACGCTCAAGCGGGCCTGCAGCCATACGAAGGTCATGGTACTCGTCTATTGATGTTTCCGACGTGTCTGGAAGCTTGGTACCCTTGAGAACCGCACGGAATTGTTTTGATGTCAGAAGGAATAATCTGTCGACATCATCATCTCTCTGGATGACATCAAGTGCCAGATCTTTGTCATTTGTCTTAAGTGCCCTGATAGCATCTTTTTGCATAGTGTTTGATAATAGGAACATCCTTCTTACACTTTTTTTAATTGATATCTCTTTAGGATTGAGAAGATCCTTTATAATGACCTTTTTTCCAGTTTCTTCTATTATTTCTGGTCCGATCAGTTTATAGCACATCTCTCTTATGATATTCTTCTGCTCAGCAAGTATTCTCTCTGACTTTATCTCTAATATATCTGCACCTACGAGATAGGCTGCTATGATATCTCTTATCAGGACCTCGCCCATGCGATCAGTGACATCAAGCTGTGTCTTTCTTATTGGTGGGCTCTCCTGGATAGGGTCTATCACGAGCTTACCATCCGGCTGTGGTGAAAGTGAGAGACGGCTGCCGGTCTTTATTCCCACTTTATTTGCCCATTGTTTTGGCAATGAAACTATATAGGTTGAGCCACCGGTTTGTTGCACTTTTCTGATCTCTATGAGTATCCCTCATTTGAGTGTGATTCCAAGATATATAGAAATTAGTTTTGTATATATACATTTGTCTAACACAAATAAATCAATATCCACTTAAATATATTATCTCCCGTTCTGACTTTCAAAACAACATAAGCAGTTTTTTATTCTTAGTCTATATTTAACATTTGCAGTGGCCAAAGATGTTCATTGAGTAAAATATTGGAGTAAATATTGATCGGTACAGCAGTATTTCTGGTATGTCAGGCGACATATTAATAGGCAGTAAAACATCATTGTCATTAATTAATGCTGAAGGTATGAATGTGAATAGCATGATCATAGATGGTATAGAGATTACTTGGCTCGGGGATGCTTGTTTCAGGCTTCGTGGAGAAAATGTAACTATATATTTGGATCCTCATGGTTTATCAAACAACTTTCCTCTTGAAGATATGGCAGATATCATTCTTCTTACCAGTGAGCATCCCCGAAGCTTTGATCCGGACTCCATACGTATTGTAAGGGATAGCAACACTACCACGCTGTTGCCAGAAAATGTAACCCTTCAGTTCAGGGGCGATGCGCGGCGTGTGGAGGCGGGCGATCACTTGGTGGATGATCTTTGTATCAAAGGTATCTCGATAGAGGTAGTGCCATCTTATAAACCGGATACTTCTGACCCCACAGAAGTGGGTGTTGGATATGTGATAACTATTGGTGGTAAAAGGGTTTATTATGCAGGTTTTACAGATCTGATCCCTGAAATGCAGGCAATTTCAGCAGATATAGTTATTCTTCCTATCAGTGACTGTACTATGGATACAGAACAAGCTACAGAAGCTGTGGCCATGATCTCGCCCCAAACGGTTATTCCTCTATTCTTTAAATGTGGGGATATTCCTTACGTTAATATGACTGCTAATGCTCAGGCTTTCAAAGACAACGTATCGATAAAAGCCCCACATGTGAAAGTATTGTTTCCAGAAGATTTCTAAATGTATGATATGTCCCATTATAAAAAGAATAAGAACATCGTAAAGGATGTGGCTATGGAACGTATTCAAAGGCTCTTTGAATTAGCGGATGCTGAACATAGCTCCAACTCGGCCAGGAGCGATGCATATGTTTCACTTGCAAGAAAGGTTGGAATGCGGTATCTTGTAAGACTTCCCAGGGAGTTAAAGGTACGATATTGTAAAAAATGTGGAAGTTATCTTGTCCCTGGCAATAATTGCAGGATACGCCTCAAAGGGAGATATATGGCAATCACCTGTCTTAAATGCGGAAATATCAAGCGTTATATCTATCGTCCTGCAATGCTGCCAGAGCCTTTAGCTGATGAACTGGTTTAACAAATGTATGATCAAATAGGCAGTAATGAATATTATAAGGCCCATGATAGTATATAAGAACACATTTCTATACACTATCTCTTTTTCTGATCCAGGGTAAATGCCCATTCCTCCCCCTTTACAACTCTTTGAACCACATCCATTGCATCCTGTATTAGTGTTGTCAGATATTGTTTTCTTTTCATTTTGGACCATAGGAAGAATGACTTTTTTTTCTGCCATGTTCTCATATCCAATAACGATAGGTGCATATCCTGAAATTAAACGACGAGAGGGGGATTCGAACCCCCGAAGTGCGTGGCACCACAGGATTAGCAATCCTGCGCCATACCGGGCTTGGCTATCTCGTCATGAAAAATAAATGATTTTCCCGACTTCCGTTCCTAATGTCATCTACATATTTAATGCTTTTCCATAAAGTGGCAGGCACACCTCAGGTCGCTGTCATTCACATACACAAGTGATCTGCGGTCTCGTCTCCACTCCGCAGCCCTGCAAGCGACGGTCGTTCATGGTCGGTCTGCTCCCTTCCGGGCCTGAACTGGTCCCCACGATCAAGATATAAGGACATGCTCTCCAACAAGCCCTTAAATCAACATCGTCCAAGCAGGACGGAGTTTCTCAGTTGAAACCACAGGTTTGAGGATGATCCAGACTTCTTCCATTGGCTTCGTCCCCCGCGTATCGGCGATTTCGGGTTATAGATGACGCCGGACTATCCGGACTAGCCTGCCAGGGATTAATAATGTGTATGTACTAATAAATCTATTCCTTTCTTGGCATTTTGATAGGAACAGTTTAAATCAGAACATATACATAAGAGTAAATGTACTAAACCTATAGTGTTAAAAATAAGAAATGGGGTTGAACAATGGAAGAACTTATAGGATTTGTTACTGGTAATAATAATAGAACGAAGCTAATGTCTCTTCTTGGATCAAAAAAAGAGATGGATGCGGAGCGAATAGCAAAGACCATGCATGTTTTTCGTCCATCTGTTGACAGGATCATTGAAGAATTGGTAGAAAAAGAACTCCTGGAAAAGCAGGGAGATAATTATAGATTGACAGAACTGGGCATAGCTGTAGAACGTGCGATACAGAACATCTAACTCTAACTTTTGTTTTTACAACAGGATATCAGATCTTATTTTGATACCTTTTATGTGATTGCATGTTCAGCTGGACCAAACCAGCACTAAATGCCATTGATTCTCAATATGACATATATTTTTTCTATATACGTAATGTTATCCTTTATTACAATTTATAGGATGAACACGGGTCCGATCATCAATGAAGTTCACCCAGGAAAAATATATTTTCAGGAGGCATCTCTGAGTACCGATGGTCTTGTCAATCCTTTGGGTACCAAATGCAGGCTCTTTTAGTTCAATTATGTACGCAAATAGAAATAAGTTAATCCGTATGTTCTCTTAATATTTTCATAGTTCAAAATAAAAGGCAGTTGTATGAAAGATCTACTTGTCATTAAGTGACATGATAAATATATGTAATGGTAAGTAATATGGGAATGCATGCCAATGGTTTCCATTGTAATGCCCTCCATGAACGAGGAATCCACAATAAGGACATGCATAATGAAGGCAATGTCCTTTTTTGAGACAAGGGGTGTAGAAGGTGAGATCATTGTTGTGGACAACTCTACGGATAGAACTGCAGAAATAGCTAGGTCTATGGGTGCTGTGGTGATCCCCTCAGTAAAAGGTTATGGAAACGCATATCTTAAAGGGCTTGCGCGCGCCACAGGGGACTATATAGCCATAGCAGATGCGGATAACACTTATGATCTCAATGAATTACCTATGTTCTTCGATATCCTTATGAACGGAGAGGCCGACTTTGTAATTGGCAGCAGGCTAAAAGGCAACATAAAAAAAGGGGCCATGCCATGGTTACACCAATATATAGGCAATCCTTTTCTCACGTGGATGTTAAACGTTCTTTTTGGCACCAGTATTTCAGATGCCCATTGCGGAATGCGGGCTTTTACACGGGAAGCCCTTGAAAAAATGAACCTTAAAAGTCATGGTATGGAGTTAGCCTCAGAGATGGTGATAGAAGCAGCAGATAAAGGTCTGCGTATAAAGGAAGTTCCGATCTCATATGATGTAAGAGATTCCCCTTCTAAGCTCAGGTCCTTACATGATGGCTGGAGACATATTAGGTTTATGATGCTCTACCGCCCAGTTTTTTTTCTGCTGCTGCCAGGTACGTTTGTTTTTTTAGTAGGGGTATCTCTGTTGTTCACCTTGCCACGTATGGGCAACGTGGCTGAAACCAGACTTCATTCGTTCATATTGGCAAGTATGCTGACAGTGATCGGTAGTCAGCTTTTTGCAACCGGGCTTTACCTGGGCGCCTATGGATATATAAATGGATTGTATGTAAAGGAAAGTTCTTTTATAAAAAAGATCATGGATTATCATTCACTTGAAGTGGAATTGTTTGCAGGTATGATCTTTTTGCTTGCAGGCATATTCATTGGCCTGAAAATAGTTTTTTCATGGGTTATTTCAGGATACGGTTCTCTTTATCAGGTACAAACTGCGGTATTTGCCATGGTATTTGGTTCCATAGGTTTGCAAATGATCTTTACAGCCATATTCCTGAGTGTGCTTATGCTCGGAGTGGACACCGATAGGTGACATTATGAGAATTGCCTTTGTTTATGATGCAGTTTATCCGTGGGTGAAAGGTGGTGCTGAAAAAAGAATACATGAGCTGGGTATTCGTCTTGTCGCAAAAGGTCATGAAGTGCACCTCTTTGGTATTAAATGGTGGGAAGGGGCAGATATCATCGAACATGATGGCATGTTCCTGCACGGTGTCTGCAAATCAAGGGAACTGTATGTGGAAGGAAGAAGGTCCATAAGTGCAGCATTAGCATATTCCATAAAACTGTTCCCACATCTAAGGCGTGAAAAATTCGATCTTATTGATGTAAGTGTATTTCCTTATTTTTCATGTTTTACAGTAAAACTTGTTTCTTTTTTAAACAAAGGCCATGTGGTATTCACATGGCACGAAGTCTGGGGTGATTACTGGTACCATTACATGGGTAAAGCAGGCTTTTTTGGGAAAGTGATCGAAAAGGCAGTATCAAAAATATCTGGAACCAATATTGCAGTTTCTGACTGGACTGAGCAAAGGCTTAAAGAGCTGGGAGTTTCTGAGGACAAGATCTTTGTTGTTCCAAATGGTATTGATCTCAAAGCAATATCCAAGATATGGGCAGAAGATGTAGTCCTCTCTGAAGGAATGAATTGCAGAGCATATGATGTAATTTTTGCTGGAAGGCTTATTAAGGAAAAAAATGTCGATCTTCTACTGAGATCCCTGTCCCTTTTAAAACCAGATCATCCTGATATCATTTGTTGTATTGTGGGTGACGGTCCAGAGAAAACAGAACTTGTTGATCTCTCAAAAAGAATAGGAATTCACACAAACGTTGAGTTTGAAGATTTTCAGGATTATGGTTCCCTTATTGGAAAAATAAAATCTTCAAAGGTCTTTGTACTTCCTTCTTCTAGGGAGGGTTTCGGGATGGTTGTATTGGAGGCATTTGCATCTGGGATACCTGTAATAACGGTAAATGAGAAATACAATGCAGCACAAGGGTTAGTTGAAGATGGACTCGATGGGTTTGTTGTAACTTTAGAAGAGAAGGAGATCGCACAGGCTGTAGAAAAGATCATAAAGGATACTCAATGTCGTGAAAATATGTCAAAGGCTGCTTTTCAGAAATCTAAAGGTTATGATTGGAATGTGGCCTTGTCTAAATTGGAAAAACATTTATGGGGCATCGAATGAAAATTGCTATATTTCATGATTACATCGGAACGATAGGTGGGGGGGAAAAACTGGTCCTGACACTTGCAAAAGGTCTAGGTGCAGATGTAATTACCACAGATGTAGATATGGACTCAGTAATTAAAATGGGTTTTGAGAACATAAATATCATAAGTCTTGGAAAAACTTTGAAAATACCGCCTCTAAAACAGATAAGTGCCTCTTTTAAGTTTGCAGCATGCGATTTTTCTAAAAACTATGATTTTTTTATCTTTTCAGGAAACTGGGCATTTTTTGCAGCAAAAAAACACAAGTCAAATATTTACTATTGTCATACCCCAACCAGAGCTTTTTATGACCTTTATGATGTCTATCGTAAAAAACAATCTTTATTTGTATCATTACCATTTGTAGCTTGGGTACACATGCACAGTAAAATCTCGGAACATTATCTTACTTATGTATCTAGTATAGTCACAAATTCCATGAATACCCAAAAACGGATACAAAAGTACTTTGGCAGGGATTCGGTTATTGTATATCCGCCGATCGATACATCAAGGTTCGAATTTAAAGGGTATGGGGATTTCTGGCTATCTGTGAACAGACTGTATCCTGAAAAGAGAATAGAACTGCAGATAGATGCTTTCAGGGAAATGCCGGACCAAAAACTGGTCATTGTGGGAGGTTACGCATCGGGGGACCACGCATCGGGATATGCAACCAAACTGATTGCAAGGGTCCCAGAAAATGTAACTTTAATAGGCAGTGTCTCAGAGGAAAAACTACTTGAATTATATGCGACCTGTAAAGGGCATATTACAACAGCTCTTGATGAAGATTTTGGGATGACCCCTGTAGAAGCTATGGCAGCAGGAAAACCAACGGTTGCAGTAAAGGAAGGGGGCTACCTTGAAACTATATTAGATGGGGTGACAGGTTTTTTGGTGGAACCGGATGTACCTTCTATTGTGAAGGCTGTCAAAGAAGTGTCTTTGAACCCTCATCATTATCGCGAAGCCTGTATTAAAAGGTCTAAGGAATTTGATGTATCTGTAATGCTCCAGAAAATGAGGACAATGCTGGCTCCATGAAATATATAAGTATCAATGATCAATCAAAGTGAACCAAAGGAATGAAAGTATGAGTAGGATCGATTCTCTCTCTGTCAGGGCTAAAATATTGTCAGTTATGTTTTTTGCAGCGCTTATACGTTTGTTCCCATTATCTTTTCTCTTATCGGATGGTAGGGTGACTTTTGTAAGTTATGATTCTTACTATCACATGCGAAGTATTCTCTATACTACCCAACATTTTCCGGAACATATCCTGTTTGATTCATACATCAACTATCCATTGGGATTCGATATTAGCTGGCCCCCTTTATACGATATGCTAATATCTTTAGTGGCTTTGATAGTTGGATTGGGTAATCCAGATATTAGTACAATTGAACTGGTTGCAGCACTTTTCCCAGTTGTTGTTGGAACACTCTCCATGGTACCTTTGTATTTTGTAGCTTCAACTCTTTTCGGCCACAGGGTGGGTCTGTACAGTATAGTTGTGTTTGCAGTAATGCCCATCCATCTTATGGTATCCATGTTCGGAGCCACGGATCATCACGTTGCTGAGGTTTTGTTGTCGACTACGGCTTTTGCATTGTTTATTTTATCACTTAAAAGAGGTGCAGATTCTGATGTCTGGGGAAAATTAACAAAAAATGGTCCAATGGAATTCATTGTCTCTCCTTCAGTAGTTTTTGCTATTGGAGCGGGTATCACACTTGCTGTTTCCGTACTCACCTGGACGGGTTCGCCTATATTCATAGGCCTTTTTGCATTATATGTACCAGTGCAATTTGCCCTTGATATTAAATCCAAAAGGAACTCAGGGTATCTTTTGGTCAGTTCATGTATAATGTACCTGGCTGCCCTTATATTTACTATACCTTTTGTGGTGATCATGTTAAGAGAAGGATATGAGCTGAGTGCAGCTTTTATTTCCTGGTTCCATGTGCTATACCTATTGTCAATGCTTGGTTTTACCCTAATATGCTGGATAGCAGCGTATATTATAGGTAATAAAGGTAAATGGTGGCATTACTTGTTTGCCATTATTTTCCTTATCGTCATCATGATCTTTGGTACCAAGTCATTGGCACCAGCCTTCTCATCAAACATTTTTTCAGGTATTGGCTATTTATTAGGATTTGATGACATCCTTAGTACTATTAGTGAGGCTTTACCCCTGTTTTGGGATCAGTACGGAAATTTCACTTTAAGTTCTGTTTGGAGTGGTTTTGGTTTATTCTTCCTGTTTGCATTTGCATCTATTCTGCTGATCTTACAAAAGGAGAAACCATCAAAAAATCCGGATATGGCCTTTTTCGTTATATGGTCGGCCATTATCTTTTTCCTGGCCCTGCAACAAAGGCGTTTTATGTATCTATTATCCATCAATGTGGCAGTTCTTTCAGGTTATTTAATGGGGCAAATGCATTCATGGTTGCTACCAGAGGCGGTCAAAGAGCATGTGGGAAAGCCCAAAAAAGTGCAGACAAGGCCTAATAAGATGCCGTTGATGTTGGTATTTGGAATGCTGTTACTGCCAGGATTTTTAATATCTACGGCTGTAGTATCAAATCCATCTGTTATGCCTTCTGACTGGCAGGAAACGTTGGACTGGATGAAGGACAGTACTCCTAAGACCTCTTATTATGATGATCCACAGCAAACTCCTGAGTATGGGATATTAAGCTGGTGGGACTTTGGTAATTGGATCATTTACAGATCTCAGAGACCAGTGGTCACCAATAACTTTCAACCTGCTATACAGGAAACAGCTGCATTTTTCCTATCCCAGAACGAAACAGAAGCATCAAACATACTTGATGAGCGGAACGTAAGGTACATAGCTACTGATATCTCAATGGTCAAGGGTAAATTCTTCAGCATTGCTAAACTTGCAGGCGAGGATTATAGTAGCTTCTTTGATGAGGAAACCATTATTGAAGGCTCATCTACTATGACAAGGAAGGTAGAGAACGAGAAGTTCAAAAATTCAATGCTTGTCAAGCTTCATGTTTATGATGGTAGTGGATCTGGACATTATCGGTTATTATATGAATCCAATACTACTGTTACCAAGGACCCTGAAGTCAAATATGTCAAGATCTTTGAGCATGTTCAAGGGGTGACAATAAGGGGAAAGGCTCAACCAGGGGAGACCGTTTATGGTGCAACCACCCTTATTAGTAACAGAGGTAGACAATTTGATTATTACAATTCTGCAGTTGCTGATGAGGAAGGTATTTATAATCTGGCCTTAGCTTACTCAACCCAGGGGGATACTTCTTCAACATATGCTATTTTGCCATATACCGTCATTGGAGACAAGAGCAGGTCTTCAAAAAAGATCGATGTTACAGAGAGTGATGTTCAGAATGGTGAAATTTTAATATTGGACCTTGTGTAGTTAAACTACTTTCACCTTCTGGACCAGGTTAGAATTAAATATAAAAAGAATAATATTTTATGTTGACCTGTAACATAATCTTAGGTGATACAATGATTTACAGATGCTCACTATGTGAAGGAAAAATGAACAGATGGAGGTATCCTGCCATTAAAAGACAGGACAATTTCGGAAGACAATTGGTTATCTATAAGTGTGTTGAGTGTGGCAATGAAGAGACTTATCCTGACATTTAACTTCAGAACATCGAATAGACTTCTTCATGTGGATGGATCACAAAACCGCCTGGTGTGATCTCATAGGGATGTATCTTTTTACTGTGGTCCGATCCACGCATCTTATATATTTCCAGGCTGCGCATGCGAACGTTCTCATGCCTTTTATAATATAATACGATAGTTCCATCGGTAACGAAGTTCTCAACTCCGAACCTTGAAGGACTTGATTCATCAATTATTTCACAGGTCATCATGGAAGTAAGCCCGATCACTTCCAAGGTGGTACTAAGCTTGAGCAACTCTACACGGATCTTTGCATGGTCTTGCAGGTAGAAGCTTATAGATGTCGTTGAGTCTACAAGTGCCCTTTGCGCATCTATTTCTTCCTGGGTAGTAATTATCTGGTCCATCAGAGAACGAATATCGAAAGGTCGGATATCCACATATTTCTCTTGTGATGGTATGCCGATCTTTGTAGAACAGGCATCTATGATAGCAAGCTTGTTCTCTTCTTCCAATTCTTCAAGATCCCACCCAAACTTTAATACATTCTCTCTTATTTGCTCTGGTCTTTCCTCTGTCGCTACTATGATCCCGTTCTCTCCGTATTTGGTAATGCCATTATAGATAAATTGGATGGAAAAATTAGTTTTTCCGGCTCCAGATGTTCCAGAGACCAGATATGTTCTGTCTCTAATGAGTCCTCCACCACAGAGCTCATCAAAGCCAGGGATGCCGGTTTTCACCCTGTTGGGACCTTCTTCCATCTTAATCTCTTCAGATATAGCGCCATTAAACATCTTGTGTTCCGCCTCGTTTTGTATCAATCTTTGGTATTTATAATATATCTGAGAAGATATAAATGTATTGAGGCAATTGTTCATATTATATGCATATGAGGTATCATATAAATTACATTTTAATTTATTCGACAATCCATTAAATGCACTTTCTAGCATGTCGTTCTTTTAGAAGTCATATGAGATAGATTTCGACATTTCCCGTTAAATACATCGATACTTGTCATTGCTACGTGAAAAATAATCTCTTTGAGACCACAAAAGATTTAAAAGGGAAATTATCTAATAAGCTTTTGTAATCCAATATGACGGGATTAAGAGGGTGATGATGAGAACTTCGTCGATGGGCGAACATGATGTTCCTCATGAGATTGAAGGTCTGAGGGCGCATAAGCGTTCTGATCCAATGATCCTCACTCTTAGACATATAAACTAACGGAGGAAAATAATGAATAAATTCGCAGCAGTAACAATTGCTACACTTATGCTGATGGCAGTATTCGTATCAGCTGCAAGTGCAGCAACCTCTGTAAACACTGTGGAGGTAAGAAGCCCTGTTTACAGCGGTAATACAATAACTACAGCATTACCGGTGAGCTTTGATTACAAAGAGTTCGCAGGATTCTATTATGATATCGACAATGATGTTGGATCCGAGAGCATCTACATAGACGGTGCTCATGTTGCCAACCCAAGGACCATCCAGGAGAACGGTCTTGTTTATACTACCACTATACAGAACGTCGGATATGAGTTCGAAGGCTGGGTAGCTAATAACAGGTATCCAAAGATGGGCTTCCTTGCACAGGAATATGTCCCTGTTAACGGTCAGCCAGATGTGCTTTCCAAGCTTCTGCTC
>MPPA01000046.1 GCA_001896725.1 Methanococcoides sp. EBM-47
GGAAAGGTGATATCTCTTGATGCCACAGGGAAAAGAGGCGTGTTCCTATCCCCCACCAGGGGGCTTGTGGCCTATGATTCCGTATCCGATGTCTTTGAGAGCATCGGAAAGGACGATCCCCGGGTCAGGGGCCTCGATCTCTTTGCAGAGCCTGAGATCCATACCGTTTTCGGTGATGTCTACCTCTTTCTCCGGTTTTGTGAAAAATCAGGGCTGCTCAGGGTTCTGCGCACCGCTTTTCCACAAGACAGGGAGTATGAGCGGGTGCTTTCGCATCTGCTTCACTCGGTCCTGAAGGATGGGTCCAGGGTCTCTTGCGACGACTTCATCGGCAAGTCCTTCGCCTCCTATCTTTTCGATGACATTCCCTCGGGCTCCCTCGGCAGCGACACGGCATACTTCTCCATGATGGGTGAAGACGCAAGCAAGGTTGCCTTCTTCAAGGCGTTCGTCACCCATATGCGAAAGAAAGACCCTGAGTTCGGCAATGGTTGCTATGTTGACTCCACCCCCCTTCCCAACACCATCCGGGACAATCCTTTCAATGCGCTTTGCAGCCATGGGATGCAGAGCACCTCCATCCAGACGAGGCTTGTGCTCGTCTTGGATGGGAAGACGGGTTTCCCCGTATGGTTCTCCATCATCCCGGGCAACGTCCTGGACCTGAGCACCCTCCAATCGACCATGGAGGATGTGGCCGAGACCCTCGACATCCGCATCGACGATTTCGTCCTTGATGCAGGGTATGCCGGCAGGGAGACGATTGGGGCCTTCCACTGCGGCAATGAGGAGGGCAAGACCATGACCGTGCGCATGCCTGCAAAGAACGGCTACCCATACAAGACGCTCTATCACCAGGCAAAGAAACTGATGGACAATGCCAAGCATGAGTTCATACGGGAGGGCCATACCTATTTCGGCAGGCGTTTCGAGACCGAGGTGTTCGGTTTCAAGATGCATGCATATGTGTATGTGGACAGGGACAATGCATTGGAAGGGTGCAGGGGCTACCGCCTCAAGCATGAGGATGAATACCAGAAGCTGACCGACGAGGAGAAGAACTGGACCTCGGTACGATTCGGCTTTTTCATTCTTCTATCCACCGAGATGAAGGAACCCGATGCAAAGCTTGACGATTACTTCGGCAGGACACGCATTGAGACGGTGTTCAAGACCAGCAAGGAGTATTTGAATCTCCTTCCCCTATCCAAATGGTCTGACCTCACGGTCAGGGGGAAAATACTCTCCGACATCATATCGACCATAGCATTGCTGCAGCTGAGGAAAACACTCA
>MPPA01000006.1 GCA_001896725.1 Methanococcoides sp. EBM-47
GTCCAGGAAGCGGTTCCTGTAATCGCTCTTTTCTATGCCGGCGGGGAGTATAGACTGGTTTGCGAAATAATCCACCAGATTGGAGACGATCTCTTCCGCGGCTCTTTCGTTTATATTCGAGAACAGTCTCTTTCGAATTATCTTTGTCACTTCGCTGTCCTTCACGGGGGCGTAGACCTTCTCTTTTCTGCCCAGAGTCTTTTTCAGTTTTGACAGCAGTCTCTCAGCAGCCTCGGAGGACTGTTCTATGAAGCTTGACTGAAGCGTTACCAGTGCACATACACCGGAAATGGATGAAGCCTCTTCCGACAGTTCCTGCATGAAGGCTAGAGTCTGTTCCGCAAGAGTAGTGTCCTCAACTTTCACACCGGAGGCCTTTGTCATGTATTCCATGAGCTCATCCATGAGGATAAGAACCGGGGCGTTTGCAGTCAGGACTTTGTTCAAAGCCTCTCTTCCCGGAGAAACCATCCCCGTAAGGTACTTTATCTCTCCCGTCAGCTGGCGCTCTATCTCTCCCCAGAGAGTCTTTTCGCCGTCCAAAACGGTACCAACGAGAACGACTCTCTTCGCGTTCCATTCGCCCGCCTTATGATACAGAGCGATCATGGAGTGGGTCTTACCACCACCGAACGGTGTCTGGACTTGAAGAACGGAGTCCCCTCCTCTTCCCTCCAGCCTTTTCTGGACGGTTTCCAGCAGCTCCTTCAGCCCGTCCGTCTCATAAGTCTTCCTGAAGAAAACGTCGGGATTCGAGTATTCCTGCGGGCCCGTACCTCTGCTAGCGCTCCAGAGATCCGCTGCGAAGACGCTCATCTCCAGAGCGCCGCTCTTTATATCTTCGTGAGGAATAGCAACTGTGTGAAAGGGCTTCATCAGAACAACCTCCCTTGCTCTTCGCTATCTTTCTCGTGCTTCTTTATTGAATCCTCTCTTATTCGCTCTCTGCCCGCCAGGAATCCATCGAGCAGCTTCTTCTCCTTGTTTTCATTTGGAAGCGTCTCGCTTATCGCCTGGGCTACCCTGTAAAAGGCGTCGTTCTTTCCAAAGCCCGAATCGGAGAGCAGCTGCACCAGTTCATCGCGCTTGCTAGATTCCCAGAGAAGAAGAGTCTTGTGCAGCACATCTATGAGCTCGTGGGTATCTTCTAGTTCCTTCAGCTTTCGATCCTGCGGACCCAAAAGACGGACGAATTCCTTCTCTTTGCGTATGAACCCCTTACCGTTCCATTCAAGA
>MPPA01000019.1 GCA_001896725.1 Methanococcoides sp. EBM-47
AAATTCAACCAATATACTAACATTTTCATCATTAATCTTTTAAAGTAACTGTTTCATTATGACTTTATAATAACAGTTACTTAAAAAATGATGTACTAGCTTGCTTCACCGAAATATGGGCTATACACCCATCCAGGATATATAGCCCGTCCTATGTTCGCTGGATCAAGCGTCACACCCTGTTGATGAACTCCATTATCCTTAGCTTCAGCTGTGAAAGAGCTTCGTCGTACTCTTTCCTCAGGGTTGCGACGCGGGTCTCGGCATCCAGTACCTTCTTCTCAATCGTCTCCTGCTTCCTCGGCCTGGCCATGTCAAACCTCCTCCTCGGTCTCTACGGCGGAATCATCACGGACATCGCTTTCCGGGCTGCCGCCTTCAGCATGCCTGTTGTCCATCGCCGCCAGGGTCCTGGACAAGGCCCTGCACCGCTCCTTGATGTCGTCGACGCCGAGGGCGAAGACCGACAGGATGTCCCTCTGCCGTGCCGTGATGGCATGGTCGAGATGGTAGACGCCGTCGCCGATCCGTATCAGCTCGATCTTCTCCAGCTCGCCCAGGACCGATACGACGTTCATGTAGTTGGGCCTTCTTCCCGTCGCCACGATGTGCCCGTTGACGGCATGGTGCAGGCGGCTTCGCAGGATCAGGGCGATGAACTCGATGAAGATCTTCGACCTCAGGGCCTCCACGCTCTGGATCCTCTCGGCCCAGCTTCCGGTGAACGTCTTGTCGGCGCTGAACAGCTTCTCCGAGTAATCCCTTGACTTGTAAAGAAGCAGGGCCTCCCGTGCGGTCATTTTCTCGGAGCTGATGAGGCAGAAGTAGCCGCAGTAGCCGATGTAATCGTCTATGGCCTTGTTGTTCTTGGAACACGCCAGCAGGACCCTGTCCCTGTCGTCGGAGAACGTGAGGTCGAAGAACTTCTCGTAGGTCTTGAGGTTGAGCTTGTCGCATTTCCTTCCCAGCAGCCTGTCCAGAACCCCTGCCATCTTCTTGATGCAGGTCTCGAACAAGCTCCTCTCGGCCGCATGGTTCTGCGCCGAGTAGTAGATGTGGAAATATCGGGTCCTCCTGTCTTCGCTGTACAGCTTCGCCTCGGCCGTGGTGCCGTTGACCTCGTACTCCCAGATCGTGTTCGCGCTCTTGTCCTCGAAGCTGCCCTTGACTCCCAGCACCAGCGACGAGACCAGGTTCCTGCGGCCCTTGGCCATGATCAGGAAATTGTATTTCCTCCTGTCAAGGTCCTCCAGGTTCGCCCTGCTGAAATACCCCCTGTCGAGGATGAAGCCTATGCTCCGGTACCCCAGGGCCTGGGCCTTCTCGACCATCTGCTCGAACTGGGAGACGTCGGCTATGGACCCGCAATAGTCCTCGTAGAACAGCGGCATGCTCTCGCTGACGTCGGTGGCCCCTCGAGTCGTTCCACCATTCGGTGAAGGCGATCACATCGTCGCGCCTGACGCCCTCCTTGAACAGGGTCCCGACCTTGGTGTCGCCGTATATCCTCATGTCGGGGGTGAAGTCTTATCTGTACAACCGATTGAAGGACTTTGTATTCCACAAGGATTGGAACATCTACGCACCTGCTGATGTGCTTAAGCTTATTGCAAAAGGAGTGACAGATTATGATGCAATATGATCGTATGGTATTAGGACGACAAGCACGAGAGTTGGGATTTGTCAGAGATACATTTGAGAAAATATGCCGGTTGGCAGAT
>MPPA01000042.1 GCA_001896725.1 Methanococcoides sp. EBM-47
ATCAGCAAAGCTGCTTTCCGGCGGAGGAAGTTCAGGAGATGCCATTGAAACAGCTATAAAGATGGTAGAAGATTTCCCTTACTATAAATCTGTTGGATATGGCGGTCTGCCCAATGAAAACGGAGAAGTTGAACTCGATGCAGCATATATGGATGGCGACAGCCTGTCTATCGGGGCTGTTGCGGCGATAAAAGATTTTAAGAATCCCATTAGTATAGCCAGAAAGTTAAGCGAAGAAAGATTTAATTCATTTTTGGTAGGATACGGCGCAGAGGAATATGCTCATAAAAATGGATTCGAAAGGATGAACATGCTTACCGAAAGAGCCGTTATTCATTATAAAAACAGATTAAAAGAAACGATAGATAAAGGACTGAGCCCCTACGACGGCCACGACACTGTAGGAATGGTTGCTCTTGATTTAGATAATTCTATGGCCAGCGGCACATCTACAAGCGGCCTTTTTATGAAGAAAAGAGGAAGGGTGGGGGATTCTCCTTTATCAGGCTCGGGTTTCTATGTAGACAGCAGGATAGGAGGGGCCACTGCCACAGGCCTGGGAGAAGATATAATGAAAGGCTGTATCTCTTATGAAATAGTCAGGTTGATGAAGGAGGGCTATACTCCTCAAGAGGCGGCAGATAAGGCCGTCTTCGAACTTACTAATCTGCTTATAAGCAGAAGACAAAAGGCGGGAGATATATCAGTAGTTTGCCTCAACAATAAAGGAGAGTTTGGCGCTGCTACAAATATTGAAGGGTTCTCTTTTGTAGTAGCTACCGAAAAATTGCCTCCAACTGTTTATACGTGCTCAGTTGAAAACAATAAAACGATTTATCAAGTTGCTACAGAAGAATGGATGAATAATTACATGAAGACAAGAACAGCTCCTTTAAAATTAAAAGAATAATTTACAACAGATATAGAAAGACGGTGTATATATGGAAGGTATGGAATTATTAAATTTTCAAATAATAAGTAATGTTGGAGATGCGAAATCATTTCTGTTTAAAGCTTTAAAAGCTGCCAGGGATGAAGACTTTAAAGCGGCAGAAAAACTTATTGAAAATGCAGACGAAAGCCTATTAAAAGCCCATGAAATACATGCAAAGTTGCTGCAGCAGGAAACCCAAGAGCCAATAGAGTTATCTCTTTTATTGATGCATGCCGAAGACCAAATGATGTCGACAGAACTGTTAAGAGATATTACGAATGAGATGTTATTAGTTCATAAAAAGTATCTGGGAGATGATAAAAAATAAGGGAAGACTTAATTCCCTTATTTTTTATTTGTACCTTTATTTTGTCAGCAAGATCTGCCGATCGTCCAGACAGCATCGGAATGTCTATTGTCCGGTTTATTAAAAAAGAAGACAACAGGCTGATTTTTGAAGGAGTGGATATGCTGGGTGGTACCCCCGTGCTTGATATTAAGCTCCTAAACTAATTAAGCATTGACTTAATCAAAAACCGTGCTACAATTGAATTAAGTAAATATTTAATTAAAATGGAAGGTGGTAGTTTATGGATGTATTAGCTGTGCTTAAAGCTTTGGGCGATGATACGAGATTTAAAATTATTGAGATTTTATTAGAGCATAATTACTGCGTGAGAACTTTGGCTGAGGAACTGGGGATTTCGGAAGCTGCTGTATCTCAGCATTTAAAAGTGTTAAAAGAGGCAGGCCTGCTTGAAGGCGAAAGGCGAGGCTATTATATGCACTATGATGTAAATCGAGATGTTCTATATAAGCTTGCATCAAAAATTGAAGAATTAGCGGACATCCAGCGCAAGCCCTGCAATTTTAAAGAAAAAGAAGACTGCAATCACAACGAAAAACAACAATGCCATATGCAAAAAACCGGGCAGGAGTGTTCTGAGAAGGTTCGGTTTTTCTGCCACGGCAGCAGTAAAAAAGAAGGCGGAAAACAGGATGCCAATCATAACTGTCACGAATCTTAAAAAGATGTTTGGAGAAGTTTGCGCGGTAAATGATATTTCCTTTGAGATAGATGAAGGGGAAATATTTGG
>MPPA01000011.1 GCA_001896725.1 Methanococcoides sp. EBM-47
TGGCCAGTTTCACCCTGCGTTCAGGAAGTTCATGATCTCCTGGAAACTCTTGCCGCTTTTGATGAATGCTTCCATTATCTGCCGGGCCTGGTGCTCCTTTTTCTGCACCATGAGCTTCTCCAGATTGCCGGCCACGGCATCGTATTTCGCTTTCGCCTTCACCAGGTCTTCCTGAGCTTTTGTGATCTGTGCTTCAATTGAAGATATATTCTTCGTTCTCGCCATCTTCATCATCTCCTTCGTTTTTGCCGGAGTCCATCAGAGACATGCCATCAGAAAGCAGCCTGCCGATCTCGGTTGCCTTGAATCTCACATATTCCTCATCCAGGCCGAAGGCACTGAGAATGGTTTTCTGCCTCTTGGTCACTGCATGATCAAGGCGGTATGTACCATTGTTCCGCCTGACCATCTCGATCTTCTCGAGTTCCCTGACGGCCTGGGGAACCGTCATGTAGTTCGGCCTGGTCTCGATCCTGAACAGTTCCTCCTTCAGGAGGGTGTAGATCCTGTTGCGTATGATGAGGGCGACAAACTCGATGAAGATCTTGGCGGAGAGGGCGTTCTGGGACTGGACCCGCATGCTTCTTCCTCCCAGGAAGGTCTTGTCTGAGCTGAATAGTTTCTCCGAAGCATCTCTTCCCTTGTACAGGGTGAGCGCCTCTTCGGCACTCATCTTCTCGGAAGTGACGATGCAGAAGTAGCCGCACAGGGCCAGTTCTGATTCAACAACGGAAGCTTTCTCCCGTGCGTAGAGGAATCTGCCGCCCTTTCCGTAGTAGATGTCGAAGTAATGGGTGATGTTCCTGCTGAAGGAGATCTCCTGACCTTCGAGACGCCGGAAGAATTTCTTGTAGCCTTCAATTTTCAGTTCCAGCTGTTCCCGTTCGGCCGCCTGAAGTGCGGGGTTGTAGTAGATGTGGAAATAACGGTCCTTGGTGTCATCGGCATACAATCGGGCCTCGACCGTGGTCCCGTAGACCCTGTAGGTGTGGATGACGCATTCGCGGGAGGTCTCGAACGTGTGGATCCTGCTGGCGACCAGGGCCGACACGAGATCCTTCATGCCCTTGACCATGATGATGAAGCTGTACCCGTTCTCATCCATGTACCGGATGTTGTCCTTGCTGAAATAGCCCCTGTCCAGGATGAAGCCCATTCTCCTGTACCCGTACTCGATCACCTTGTCCACGAGAAAACCGAACTGGGAGACATCATTGATCGAGCCCGGGTACTCCTCGTAGAACAGGGGGACCTGGTTGGTCTTGTCGAAGGCGATGGCAAGATTGAAAACAGGCAATCCCTTGTCGTCCTTCGCCTTGCCGAACTCCACGAAGTCGACGTCCCCCGCCTGGCAGTTCTTGTTGGTCGAGTCGTAGGAGATGTACAGGCGCTGCCTGTGGTCCCGTTTTTCATTCCAGCTGTCAAGGAAGCCGATGGTATGGTCCTTTGTGATGGAGCCCAGCAGCCTGGCGACCTTCGAATCGCTGTAGATCATCATGCCATCGGAAAACAGGGGATGAGAGAAAGCGAAGTCGGGATAGTATTGCGCCGCATTGTCCTCGCTGATGATGGAGTAGCACACCAGGTCGAGAAGCAGGCCGCTGTCCTTCCCGAGATGTTTCTCGAGCATGCGGGCGAGCCCGTATTCCTGGGCGACCTTGTCGATTACCAGATAGGCCCCGATCCTCAGGCAACAGCTCCTGCAGGCCTGGTTTCTCTCCTCGGGAAGGATTGCAGCAGGAAAGTGGGTCTGGTAGTTTTCATTCGGGTACATCCGGGAATCGTCCTCTTCACTGACCTTGCCGATGATCGCCCGCTTGGGGATGTTGAACTTGCGGGCCGGATCATAGACGCGTTCATACTCGAACAGCACGAAAGAGGAACCGCCCTTCTTCTTGACGGTGATCTTGCCCTTGACATCAGGGATTCCGATGGTGAAATCGTGATACATGCCGCCTCCTGAATGAGTTTACCGGTTACACTCAATATTGTACAGGAACACGAGTCGAAATGCAACAAAAAATTCCCGGAATTCGTTATGAAATCGGGCTTTATTCGAAGAGGATTGGGGTTTTTGGGGGTTTGAGTGCAACTAATCAGCAGAGTTCACA
>MPPA01000007.1 GCA_001896725.1 Methanococcoides sp. EBM-47
CATGTACAAAAAGAAACCTGTTATTGATGATGGTGCGTTTGGAAGCTTCATTCTTGCACGGTATGTACCATACTTATAAAGGCTTTTGGATTCAATCTCTCCACCGTTGAGTGTATTGGCTGGCAGTTTAATTCTCAGGTTTCCATCTTTTACATCAACATTAGTTGGATCAAAAAAGCTACGCTCCATCTTGAAAGAAGATTTTGACCATTGATTTATGTCAAAAGAAGTGAAATCATCAACAAAATGAAAAATTTGGAATGAATTATCCTTTTCAGCATTTGTTAACCTAATAGCAGCTGCATCCTCGGGTTTGGTTTTCCATACAGTCATTGCTGCTTTGAAGTTACCTGTTGTTAATAATGTATCTGATGGAACTTGCCAGGTTTTACTCTGTGTGTCGGATGTCTCTCCCGGAGCTAATGTGACCGAATGAGGAGGTATATCATACCACTCTCCAGCACTGTCTTGAACACTATATCCCACCCAGAAAGTCCAATTCTCTGTACCAGTATTCTTGAAATTTAGAGAAGATATGACTGCCTCTTCAGGATAATATGTTCCAGATGCTGGATTGAAGGATATAACTTCTGCACTCACTGAATGCTCAAGCTCCGGATAGAAAAAAAGACAAAAAAAAAGACAAAATGACAATAGTTGTTAAAAAAATCCTCTTTTTCTGCATGTGTTTATATCTCCTTATTTTTGACAACGTTATTCAAATCTGCAATAAATACTTGTTAATTGTTATAAATAATTGGCAGAATTAATTTATTTACAGATCACGTGGATTTGAGCATGTTCTTACCCAGCCTATCTAATTTATTCCATGAAGTCTTTTTACCTCTCATGTAATTTATTAACGCTTTTATTGTGATGAAATAGATAATTTGTCTATATATTACGACCTGAAATGGCCAATAAAATAATAATTTTAGATCTTCTCGATCTATATGAATAGTATATAAAATTAAAATATTTTGTAGAACAAACATTGTAAAAAATAAAGGCATTAAGTTAGATGAATTTCCATAAAAAATCAGATTAATTACCAGGTAAAGTATAGCTAATGTGATAAGAATATTAATAAAAGTCGAAAATATTATGTACGGTAAGCCCACTACCCCCAATTCTTTGCCAGATTTATAATTAAATAAAATACTCTTATATTTGTTTATAACTTCAAATGTGCCATAAGTCCACCTGTATCTTTGTTTACAAAAATCTTTATAACTCTCAGGCGCCTCTGTATACGCAATTGCTTCTCCCACAAACTCAATTTTATATCCCAGTTTACTGATTGCCATAGTTAAATCCATGTCTTCTACTAGTGTATCTAATGAATAGCCCCCTACTTCTAGGACCACATCTTTTCTAAATGCACCGATGGCACCAGGTATTACTGGCACGCAGTTTAGAACTGTAAACATTCTCCGGTGCAAATTTAATCCTAGAATATATTCAAGTGCCTGATTTTTTCCTAAAACATTTTCTCTATTTGCTACTTTCACATTACCGGAAACTGCAGCAACTTTAGAATCTGAAAATGGTTCCAGCAATTTTAATAACGTATCGCTTAAAAATATTGAATCTGCATCTACACACACTACAATATTTCCTCTGCAATGCTTAATTCCAAAATTTAAAGCACTGGCTTTTCCAGCATTTGGTTTTGTTAATACAACCACATTTTTGTAATGGAGTAAAGATTTTGCAACATCAAGAGTCCCATCTGTACTTCCGTCATCAACTATTATTATTTCATATTTATTGTATGTCTGGGTTACCATACTTTTTATACAATTTATTAAGGTAAGTTCTTCGTTATAACAGGGTACAATAATCGAAACAAAGTCATCACCTTCATATTTTTTATAAGATGAATTAGTGTAGTGCCGTACAGAACAAATGAAATACATAAATGATTCGAATGTAATTAGATACACAAAAATAGTAAGAGCTAAACTTATCAAAGTTGCCATACTCACAAAACCCTCCTTAATTTGATATATCCAAAAATATTCAGATAAATTAGTAGTATCAGTACCGTAAAAATCAATAGGAACACTTGGCCTACCGTATCATGAAAATAAACCATCATAGGTACATCTGTGTAAATCCCTAAGATCACACTAAAGGCGATTCTTGCAATGTTTGCAAGGTAGATAACTGGCACTAATAGAAGAGATATTAATCTATGTTGTAAGCTGATGGCTGGCATCATGAACATCATCAATGTATAAATTGAAATGAACATAAAACCTGTACATTCAAAGGATATAAAAATTGGAACTATGTTATCATTTATATTTATGAATATTATGTTTCCTGCAATGATCGGGACTACCCCAATGAAGTAACTTAAAATGGATACTACGTATTGTGCAGTTAATTCTGAAAAAAAAATATTATTAAAATAAGTTAGAATGATAAAACTTAACATCATTAAAACAATTATTTTTCTTGTGTATGTGCTCATGCAAACCTCTATACAATTTTTTTTGAAACATAGTATGCCATTCCCATGAATATCAATATTAACAGAGGGCTTATTTTCATTGGAATTTTGCTGTTACTGAAAGGACCATAATCAGATGTAGGATATTCATATCTCTGGATGTCAGTTGAAAGATCTGCTATTTTCTCAGATGCATGCCAGGATTGTGCCACATACCAATAAGTCCCATTGCTACCGGTTGCTACTGGGATATTGTAATACTCTGACAGCTTTATGTCTATTTGAGTACCGTTTGGGGAATCGATAGTAAAATCAATAGTTTTAGCTGATCCATTTATGGTGTGTGAAGCGGTCAAATTTATACTGACAAATACCACCAAAAAGGCTATAGAAAAAAAGTTTAATCTACACATGTAACCCATCCCTGTTGTAAATCAGTTGTTTAAAACTTCGTTTTATATTTACGATTACTCAGTAATGGTAAAACTGCTAATTGTGCACAACTATCACTCACAAAGAGTAATAATAGCTAACTTAACTGCATTAATCCACTTCAAGAGTACCCGTAATATCTTTACCTTACTAACTCCTCAATAGTATCATTAATGTGCCATTATTTATAGTTTTCTATGTACACATTACTCGTATGTTGTGCTATTATATATATTTTTTTATATAATCATCACCTATTGTCATAATATTATCACTATCATTATCATAACCCATACCAAAAATATAAATACTATAAGTTTGGACTATGTAGAAAACCTCATTGATCATACAGTTTTCTGCATCTTGAATATTTTTAAATGTGCTCCTATACATTGGTTGCATCTGCAGAATTAAACTGAATGATAGTGATCCCATTAGCATTTCTACAGAGCTAAAATTAAATAGTAAGATATAAATAGCAAATAAATCTATCAAATACAATAGTCAAATATGCACAAATACACAATAATAAAACATTTCAAAATATATTATAAACCTATATCAGAACTATACAGGTAAGTATGCATGAAATGCTTAATATGGTTTTCAATGGGTTAGATGTTGCATGTTTTTTGTTTTGTCAAAAAAAGTGTGAGAAAATTTTTGAAATGAGTCTTTATAATGATGTTGATGCATTACGGGGTTAGTAAAAGAGCGGTGGTACAATGAAAAAAATAGTATTAATTTTGGCAACAATGTTCATTCTATACTTAGGTTGTGTGGGGTCTGCTGAGCAACTCCTCAAAGGAAACAGCATCCATGAAGACGGTCAAGTAACTTGTGTAAGAACTGGGACTATTGAAGATGGACCAGAAAATACTCTACAAACATTAGATAAAAAATTAAGCTCAAAAGCAAATTCAAGTACTTCTGGATTTTCATCTGAAACTTACATCAGTGCAACAAGTGCAAGTGCTAAAAATTCAAAAGCACCAGTAACAAATGTTGCACCTATTGCAATCATTGATTCGATCACTCCAAATCCTGCACCTAAAGGCAGTTCTGTAACCTTCAGAGGAAGTGGAACTGATAAAGATGGTACAATAAAAGCTTACCTCTGGACAATAGATGGTAATATAGTAAGCACAAAAGCAGGTTTTAGTACTTCACATATTGCTGTGGGTACACATAGTATTACTTTCCGTGTCCAAGACAATGCCAAGAAATGGTCAGAGCCAGTAACTGCAACCTTGACTATCACTGATCCAAATATACCCGTTAATCCAAACAGAGCTCCAGTATTGGCTTCAATCCCAGCACAGACCGTAACTGAAGGTGAGATGGTCCGTATCACACTTTCAGCAA
>MPPA01000010.1 GCA_001896725.1 Methanococcoides sp. EBM-47
ATCAGTATCATTAGCCTGAAACATCATTTTTAGACCGATATATACAGACACATTATTTGAAAATTTAGATTTCATTTGCTTCTCGAAAAGAGACGATTTCTAAGCCGATTTGTGAACAAGATCCATTAAAAAATGGAATGAAACATTTCATATTATATTTGTAGTGGTCATAGTACCACAATGCGGACAGTAATACAGGACATTCAAGCCCAATGTTTGTTTTTTCAACGTGGCCTTACACTTGATACACATGTTTTTCAAAACTGGATTCATTTTTTTCCCTCACTCATATATCATAATTGATTCAATTCTCGCAGTACCTGTTATTGTCCAGTATCCGCAAACTTTACAGACCTGTATATCGTTTTGTGCCTCCTGGAATTCAGTATGGCATTCAGGACATTTTTTCAAAGCTCCCATCTTTGATACCTCCTTATAAAGATCATAGTAGTCATTTTAACTACTTAACAGAAAGATAGAAGGACGGAAACACTCCGCCCTTCTTTTTATCTTTCCCGCACAGAGGTCTTGTTTTTCCACCCGTTCAACTTTACCTTCTTTAAGCGTCTCTTCTACAGTGAAAATAGATACTATTTTCAGATATCTCCAATCACTTCGTGGGAAATTCTCCCCTCCCAACCCGCTTATTTGTCCTGATTGAGATCTTTTCACAACCAGTGGCCTGTTATATAATACTCATTCTATATAACATAAATTGAATTTAATTTAATATGGCATCAAAAATTACAACGTCATTATAATTTCAAAAGACATTATAGAACGAGCTTCTCAAAAACAGAGATCATCTCAGCTTCAAGTTAAAATAGATCATATACCCTTAAAGAAAAGTCCTGATGAAACTGCCTCTCCTCTGTATCACCTGCTGGGGCCAGTATCTCTGGTATTCTGCACACCTTTCCACTTTCTGTCGCGTTCATCTTCTTTCCAGACCTGTAGCTAAAAGCACTTTGAAGTGAGGGAACTTTCAATATAAAAAGGTTGACAGATAAACAGCTGATCTTTTTAATAGCTGTATGTATCGAAAAGGTGCAGGCATACTAGGGATACTATGGTCATGCAGATATGAGCAGTGCTTATGATCACGAGTTCATTTCTAAGAAGATTATTGATATGGGGCTTAGCATTGCATTCTGGACATAGCTTTGGCTCTATAGGCACGTTTATAAAACCTCATCGTTCAGTTTAATTCCACAAATGTGACAAATGTATAGGAGCACATTTGAAAATATACAGGGCATAAAAAATTGTATGGTCAGTGAGATTTTCTACAGAGCTGTTTTTAAAATATGTTATTACTGTCACCATATAACATCATAATCTACAATCTCACCCATGGAAAAATGTACATATCTGGAATTAAATACTGTTTTTGGTATGTATTGTTTACCGATACCAAAGTCATAAACAATGGTATCTATGCCAGGTGAATTTATATGTCCGGTTGTATCTATATATACCATACCCCTATCTGTTGTATTGAATGCGTTTAAAGCATGGTGATCTATTGATCCGTTACTTTGCTTTAGATCTACAGATACTATTGCGGACCTTATCCCTTGACGTTCTGCATTATCATGAAGCTCTTTAGCATAATCAATACATACATAAGACCCCGGAGTATAGATATTCCTATCTGTTTTATCTGATAATAAAAACTGTTTTAGATCATCATAGGAAACATCTGTAGCCTCTGGGTTATTGTAATATGTCATTTCCTGCATTGACGAATTACATAAATAATTACCATTGGATCCTATAATATAATCTGCATCAGGCTCAATACTTGAACCTAAAAATTCATCAATGGTTTGAACTGGATACGGTGAGACGTAAACCATCTCACCGCTATCGTCGTTATCGCCTATAGCAAAAAAGATCAAAAGCAAAAAGGCTGTAAATAATAATCCCTTATATTTCATTTGGTCACCTTTTGGCTCTGTAGAAACGATTGTAAAACCACTATAGTTCAGTTCAATTACATAGATACGGTCAATGTATAGGAAAGAACACATTCGAAAACATACAGAACATAGAAAAACACGTGATCAACGAGGTTTTCTACATAGCCAAAGGTATCATGTTTTTTAAAGACCATGTTCTTCATATCCATTACTAAACATGTGGTCATTGATATAAACTCTATGAACACTTAAATATGCATATATGTGTACTTTTTTTATTTTATATAATTCTAAATATTGGAACAAAATCTTAAGGATGAAAACAAATATTTGAAACATGACCACGTTCAAAATATGTTTTTTCTCTCTATAAGGCACGTTTCAATATGATCAAAAGGTAGCATCCCAATTTTGCTGTAAATCCTCCCATACCTCTGGTATGTTCTTATTTTTCTATAGATAAATATCTGTTTTCAGATATGGTAACTATTACATCTAGATATTTTTAACACTAAGATTTAATAGTTGAAACAAAGATCCGCAAAAACAGGATATGGTCATATCCCTTAGTGCGCCCGTTATCGCTCTGTATTCTGACAGCTTCCGGTAGGATAGGATCGTTCCGGGGGGATGGTCCTTCCCCGGACAAAAGATGCGAAGACGCCCACGATACAAAAGACAGTGAACAGCATAAATACATAATGGAGGCTTGTGAGGAACTGGGGATAGTACTCAGGGGTTATTTCCACAGGTCCGACAACGACCGCAAAGACCATCATGGCAACACCCATTGAGAACATCTGTCCAAGCAGCCGCATGGTCCCGTTCATCCCGGACGCCACACCATAGAACCTCCTATCTACTGAGCTCATGATAACGTTCGTGTTCGGAGAGGAGAAGAGACCAAAACCGATACCAAGCACCACGAGAATTGCAACCATATACCAGATGGATGTCGTTTCCGACAGGAAGATCAGAAAAAAGAGACCTATCGCTGTAAGGGCCATTCCCGCGGATGCGATAAGACGGGGCTCGATGCTGTCGGACATCTTCCCGGCAAGAGGAGAGACCATGGCCTGAAAGACAGGCTGTGCCATCAGGATAAATCCGGCATGCTCTGGCGTGAAACCCTTGGTGTACTGCAGATCAAGGCTCAGAAGGAATGTCACTGCATAGGTCGCGCTATAATTGATGAGAGCAGAAAGATTAGAAAGTGCAAAGACGCGGTTCTTTGTCATAAGGCTTATATCAAGGACCGGCGAAGGTATCCGCATCTCATATAAGATAAAGATGATCGTACCGATGATCCCTGTTATTATAAGAGAGACCCCTTTTATGTCCGGAAGGACAGAGAAACCATACATAAGTGAGACGACCGCCGCCCCGTAGATCATGGACCCCTTCAGATCAAACCTGTCCTCCCTGCATTCTGCCCACTCGCCTTTGAGTTTCCAGAGAATGAGGAGGATCGTTGCAAGACCTATAGGAACGTTCACCAAAAAGATACTCCTCCACCCAAGGTACTGTGTCATTATACCACCAAGGAACGGACCAGTGGAGAGCCCTATGTAAACCGCAGTGACATAGATACCCAATGCCTTTCCACGTTCTCCCGGAGGATAGACGGAAGTGATCATAGCGATCCCAGTCCCAAAGATCATAGCACTTCCCAAACCCTGTAACACCCTGCCCACGATGAGCATCTCTGCAGAGCCGACCATTGTCATTGACAGGGATGCAAGACTGAACACCGCTATCCCATATAGGAAAACTTTCTTTCTTCCATATATATCAGCGATCTTCCCGAAGGGAACAAGGAACATCGCTGATGAGAGAAGATATGCGGTCGTCACCCACGAGAGCGAGATCGCGTTCATATGGAATTCCGCGCCCATTGTAGGCAATGCGATATTTACTGCCGAACCATCGAACGGAGTGATGAACCCTGCAAGTATCGCGCTCATAAGGACGATCTGCTTTTCAGTAGCGTGAGAAGCAGGAACTGTATTTTCAACGGACGGTCCATGATCATTTATTTTCTTTATCATTCTATCACTGACCAGCAATGTCATAAAGAACTGGAAGACAGCAGTAAATTACAGGCTTTATTACTTATATTTTGAGTACGCTGACCACCGTCATTGACCCTTATTCTCAAAAACCGACAGAACTGGGAGATGATGGCTCATAAATATATGAAAGATGAAACACGATCAGTGCATGAGCAGAACATATTGGATATATGAGCACGCACACTGGAAGTTTAAAAAAATACCCGATGCGGGGGATGGGATTCGAACCCACGAACTCCTACGAGACTAGACTCTGAATCTAGCGCCTTTGACCGGGCTGGGCAACCCCCGCATTGAAGTTAGCGTATAGTTGTACTAATGGTATATATGCCTTTTCGGTTGCAGACCCTTAAAAAAAGGTCTGTGGGCACAGCAAGACCGATCAATCGATCAGTTTCATGAGCAGGGCTTTCTGTGCATGCAAACGGTTCTCTGCCTGGTCATATACCACAGACTGCGGACCATCCATCACCTCTGCAGTGATCTCCTGCCCTCTGTGAGCCGGCATGCAATGCATGACTATAGCATCACTTTTAGCAAAGGACAACAGCTTTGGATCTATCTGGTAGGCTTTCAGATCATTGAGACGTTTATCGATCTCGTGCTCATCGCCCATGGAGATCCATACATCGGTGTATAACACATCCGCCCCCTTTACAGCCTCAAATGGATCGCTCATGATGGTGATATCCCCTCCAAGCTCCCGGGCCTGCTCGATGATCTTGGCATTAGGCTCATAACCTGGCGGGCAGGCCACTACCATCTGCATGCCCACAATGGCACAACCCAGAATGGCTGAATTGCATACATTATTGCCATCACCCACCCAAACATACTTCAACCCTTTGAAATGGTTTTTATATTCTCTGATGGTAAGCAGATCAGAAAGGATCTGACATGGATGCTCCACATCCGAAAGGGCATTTATTACAGGTACTGATGAATGGGCAGCTATTTCAAGGAGCGTACTATGCTCGTTCACCCTTGCTGCAATGCAGTGCACATATCTGGAAAGGACAACAGCTGTATCAGCGATAGTTTCTCCGCGCCCGATCTGCAGGTCCTTGGAAGAGAGAAAAATGGATTGTCCTCCCAGATCGGACATGGAAACCTCAAAGGAGACCCTGGTACGTGTGGATGATTTTTCGAAAAACATTGCCAGACTTCTATTCTTCAGCAGGTCTGTGAGCTTCCCACGAGCACGCTTTTCTTTCAGAACCTCTGCCGTGTCAAGCAGTTCCATGACCTCATCATGAGTGAGGTCTGCAAAGGAAATGAAATGCTTCATACAATCAACCCATGTTCATTATTTTGAGAGGTCATGATCTAACCCCTGATCTCGTTCATATGATCGATACGTTTCTGGACCAACGACATGGTACCTATATCCCTTCTTGAATGCAGGTCCCCGATAATATTATCAAGCGCATCCTGAGCTTTTTTCTCTGCCTTTGGGATCGAAACATCAATACCAACGACCGCTATTGCCCGTGAACCTGTGGTATATATCCTACCGTTCTCTTCATACACACTTGCATAGAATACCAGCGCATCCCCTACATCCCCTACAGATACCTCTTTGTCCTTCGAAGGATTGTCAGGGTATCCTGCAGGCACTGCGTACTTGCACACGGTCGCTTTCTTACTGAACTTCACTGTAAGCCTGTCAAGGGTACCACCCACCACAGCAGACATGACATCCACTATATCTGTTTCCAGAAGAGGCAGCACGTTCATGGCCTCCGGGTCCCCGAACCTGGCATTGAACTCTATTACACGCAGACCATTCCTTGTGACCATGAACTGTCCATATAGCACACCTTTGTATTTTACACCGGTCTCCATATAGAGCCCCGTTACTGTGTGTTGCATGATATCTTTTGCCTGCTGCACATCTTCTGCACGTAAAAACGGCAAAAGCTCACCTGCATCAGTATAAGAGCCCATCCCCCCTGTATTCGGACCCAGATCGTTCTCAAAGGCCCTCTTATGGTCCTGAACTGAAGGCGAGAACGCCAAATGTTCACCATCGACAAAAGCCTGTAATGTGAACTCCTCACCTACAAGCTTCTCCTCTACCACCACACTACCTGATCCCAGGATCTGAGCGGCATATTGCTGGGCATCTTTGACAGAGGGGAGCTGGTCACCCATGACCTTTACGCCTTTACCTCCTGTAAGACCTGAGGGCTTTATAGCCACATCGCCCAGCTTTGCAATGAAATCGAACATAGGTCCTTGTTCAGTAAAGATCTCGAACACAGGACAACCCCCGATCCCATGCTTTCTCATGAAGCTGCGTGCCCACGCTTTATCGAACTCGATCTTGGAAACGGCCTTTCTGGGACCAACTACCCCAACACCGATATCTTCCAAGGCATCTGCAAGCCCGGCTGCAAGAGGAGCCTCTGGCCCTATGAAGGCAAGATCAATGTTTTTAGCAGCTGCATAAGCAACGATCTTCTTTACATCGGTTTCCTTTTCCAAGAGGAAATCCTGACAAAGCCGGGAAATGCCGGGATTCTTTTTCGCCATCACAGCGAAAATAACAGGATCCTTTCTGCTTTGCGCAATAGTAGCTGTAATTGCATGTTCCCTTCCTCCGCCACCGACAACTAGAACATTCATTTATAAGACCTCATCAATTAAAAATTATTTTAAACATTGAAATGAAATTATCAATCGTTACATGATCTTCTTATTGAACACAGTTGATACCTACTCAGCAACAGGCCCTATGGACCAAGGTCAAGATAGGTGACAATAAATACTACGCCTTCTTTCTCATATTCAGATAAATAATTTACTTATTTGTTCTATCTCTCATTGGATAAGATCACTGGTAGTCACAAGAGGAATGAGCTTCACACCCAGTGCCTCAAGGTTCTGCTGTGCACCTTCCTCTCTATCCACCACAGTGATAACAACATCCACAAAGCCCCCAGTCCCGCGAATAGCTTCGATCACACCCTTTACCGAGCCGCCACTGGTGGTCACATCTTCTATAAGGATAACATGTGTTCCTTTCTTGAGATCACCTATAAAACGACCCCCTGTACCATATCCCTTTTCTTCCTTACGGACGATCAGAAGAGGAAGACCAGATCTAAGTGAAACCGCTGTTGCAAGAGGGACACCGCCCAAGGCCACACCACCCACCATATCTGCTTTTTCATTGAGTATCAAGGAAGAGGCCTGTTCTGCTATCACTGCAAGAGTGGCTGGATCGGTACTGGCTTTTTTAATATCGATATAGTATTTGCTATTCTTGCCTGAAGCAAGGGTAAAATCACCAAATTTCACAGCCCCGCATTTTTTGAGGGCGGATATGATAAGAGATTTTTCGTCATTTTCTATATTCATCCGGATCACCATGATATGTAGATAAATGGAGCCGATCACCAAGGCTCTTTCTTTACCCCAATAATGTAACCAATAATGTTTGTTGTGAGATGGAGCAACGGAGTTATGATCAACACAGTGATCATAATATCCCAGGTAAAATATGTTGTGAACCATCCAGGGATTGCCAGATATGTGAATACCCACGCACCCACCACAAAATCAAGCTGGTCTACAAGCGGCAATGAAGCACCTCTCTTCATTCCAAACCTGCGCTTGAAGAAACTCTTGAACATATCCCCAAAAAGAGAACCTGAGGCAAGGGATAGAAGGATCACCAATGTTGAAGACCCATTATCTGAAAAGGAAGGGAGGGAAATGCGCAGCAGTTCTGATAAAGGAATCAGCAAGGCCATTTGAAGCAAGCCCAGAAGTACACCGCACGCTATGCCGGCGAACAGACCCCTGTAGGTCTTGCCATCACCCAGGATCCGCCTGCCATCCTTTAGGGTCCTGCCACCATCGATGGGACGTCCTCCCCCGAATACAGCTGCCATTGAATTAGGAATATAAGCAGGCAACATCAGCCAGATAGCTATGGTCACTGTTTCTATCGTGCTACCAACCCGGTCACGTTTGTCTATGCTCCTCAGAGATAGGCATTATCTATATTTAAGATACCGAAAGTGTGGCATTAGAAGTATATAATTTGATGCATTCATACGATAATGCTACTACGATAAAAAGCTACTGCAACCTATGGAGATCAATTATGTTCTATATATATGAGATGAGCATACATGCAGGTTCACAATGGGAGATCAGCAATGACAGGAAAGGAGAGCCTCTTCACATCTAAAAACACTATATTTGCCGCTGTGATAGTATTCATCCTGCTTGCAATGATAGTGATGACCGGCATGGTGACACCTCTTCTTGTCAGGGTCCTCAGTGGCACAGAGATCTCCCTGGGTTCTGATTACTTTAATCCCAGAACTGCACTGCCTACCATATTGCTGACCGTGATACTTACAATATGCTTACTGGTCAGTTCCGTCAGACCCCGCAGTGTATCTATGGTGACCGCTGTGTTCTTGTTATTTGTAGTGTCTGTTGTGGCCATATCTCCCTTTTCGAACATAGCTGTTGATATGGCTATAGCCCTCGTGGTACCGGCTTTGATCGCCACGACCTATAAAATATGGCTCACGGTCAGGGACAAGAAAGGGTATGGAAGATACAGGGGATTTTCTGCTCAATTGATCCATCTTGGAATATTATGCATCTTGTTAGGAGTAGTGCTTAGCTCCAATATGAAGATCGAGGGTTCGGCAGTATATGAGACAGGTAAAATGGGAGCCGGGAATTCGCAGGACTATAGTATGAAGATCACTTCAATGGCATCACGGTTCGAAGGGGAACCTTATCAGGCACATCAAGCATCTTCCTATATCACCCGGATAGATTTTGACATATATAAGCAGAACAGATACACCAGGAGCGGCAGTGTGGAATATATAACAGACTTCAAATGGGGACAGACCTACACCACGACATATATCCACAGGGGTCTGATGGAAGAACTGTTCATCGCTCCCAGAGCCCTTGACGAAGGGAAGGGAGAGGTCGATATGTACGTTCGGGTCGTTCCTTTCATAAACCTTCTCTGGGGGGGTATATATATAATGGCTCTGGGTATCATTGCTTTACTTATCGTGGAACATCGCAACCCCCATGAGAACATTGTAATGTTACGGTCATCTGGAAGAGAAAAGGATATAAGTTTCTTTGAAAAACGGTACGAAGAAATAATGGAACAGGAGATCAGGAAACTTCGGTCTGGAAAGAACAGGAGAGAAGACACGTGAACCATGGGATGGTCCTGATCTGGTTGTCCCTTGTGACAGCCATAGGGGCTGTGCTTTCAGGGTATATGGGATGTAGAAAGAACAGCACCTCTGTTACCACTCTTTCGCGTAAACTGGAAATAGCATGCCTGGTACTCGCGGGATCCTCGATGCTGCTGCTGATGTACCACCTCTACACTGTCAATGCTTCATATTCATACGTGTTCGAGCATTCCAGCACTGATCTTGAATGGTATTACAGGCTGTCGGCTTTGTGGGCAGGTCAGGAAGGGTCCATGTTACTGTGGGTTGTCTCCATAATGGCAATGGTTGTGGCAGTAGAACGTACCCACAGAATGGGGCTTTCAGATACTATATTGATGCAGAGCACACGCCTCATATCACTGTCCATTGCCTGCGTGCTCCTGGCACTGCTGGTATTGAAGAACCCGTTCTCAGCGTATCATGTGCTTCCCAATGGTGGTGTTGGGATCACTAACTGGGACCCGTTCGTGCAGATGTACGATGTCCCTTATGGTCAGGGTATGAATCCCCTGCTGCGTAACCCGTGGATGGCAGTGCATCCACCCATACTGTTCCTTGGGTATGCTGCTTTCACTATACCTTTTGCGGCTGCAATTGGCAATTTGCTGACACATGATAAAAGATGGGAACCCATCGCTACTAGCTGGATGAGGATAGCTTGGCTGTTCCTCACGCTGGGTATAGGACTTGGAGGTTTCTGGGCCTATGAAGTACTGGGATGGGGAGCATGGTACTGGAGCTGGGACCCTGTGGAAACTTCATCGCTCATTCCATGGATAACCTCAACGGCATATCTGCATGCCCAGCTGCGCTACAGGCACGGAGAATATGGGTTTGTTGCACCCCTGCTTGCAATAGCCTCTTTCGTTCTGGTCATATTTGCGGCCTTTGTTACCAGAAGCGGCATGTGGACATCGGTGCACTCATGGCAGGACTTCACTGCCGAAAGCGGCATAATAGCAGTATTTTTAAGCGTACTGATACTATCGAGTACGTTCCTGCTTACAAAGAGATATTTCGAAGAGGAACGAATGTTGTCAGAGCTGGATTAGTCGGCTCGAAGGGTATTTATTAGCCTTCAGTGCCAAGGTTGGCAGAAGTACCAAGCTTTTTGAGTTAATTAACAAACAACTTCCATCAAAAAATTTAGAAAATATACAAATATCTATGAAGTTGTAAGATTGAATACTGAAGCCTTGGGCCGTGCCTATGGGAAAGGTCAAGGCACACTGCCTATAAGTTCTTTTTATGGAGTAGATTAATTTTGAAATATGTATGCTATAATAGCAGATGCAAGAATACTAATTGCTAAGAGGATAAGTTCATCTTTTTTACGTTTTAAAAAGAATAGTTCCTTATCTTTTCGATACGCAAGAACGATTTGGGTGTGTTCTTTAGAAATAATTAAGAACCAATATAGTATCCAAATTAGAGCAACTGTATTTAGTATGACAGTTGCTCCTAACAACAGTAAATTTTGAGTGTATTTATTATATAAATTAGTAACTATCATAGCTATTAACATGATGGAGAATCCAAAATATAATTTACTGAATATCCAATGAACCCAATTTCTGCGCTTTTTAATTACAGACTTGATTTTTTGGTATGCACCAAATTGTTCATTTGTATTGTTGTCAATGTAAAGCCAAGTTCTTTGTTTTTTAAAATCTATAGAAACATAAGGATTGTGAATCTTCATCTTTAATTCATTTATTATGTTTTTTTTGTGCAAGAAAAGTTCATCAAGGTTATTGAAACTATGCCCATCAGCTTCTATACTAACATCTTTTGATGACTCACATAAAGTATCATAAATATCTTCTAGATCTTCCCTGTAAATTATTGTAGGGGAGAAATGTTCAACGATACTTTTTCGAGCTTTCTTCACCATTATAAATAAAAATAGGGAGAACAAATATAAATATTTTGATTTTCAGACCATTTATCCCATTGTACCGCATGACAAAACTCTGCAAATACTTTCACTTCACTTCCATAGATTTATACGTATTCCAGTTATGTACTTTTTGCATCTTCTTAGTAGAACTGTGAATGTGGTGTTCATTGCTTCTGCAGAAGAAGATGACAAACATATAAGGAGGATGAGACATGAAAAGTGTCAATAAATTTGAGATTGCAGCATACCTACTCAGTATAGTAGCTAGTCTGTTAACTATTCTTGTGTTATACAGAGCATGAGTAGGTAAAAGAGGAAGGCTGCATATTGCAGCCACCTTCCACAATGCTTTTAAGCAAGTTAAACAGATATTAACTTGCAATCTCAAATTGGACTGAATAAGAGGAACACCACATAATTGGGCTGTCTATGACAAATTTAATTTAACTATCTCTATCTTGTTTACGATTGTGTCTTGGTTTGGTAGCCTTGCTTAGTCGTATAATTTTAAGAGATAGAGAAAAGGTAGTTACCCTTTAGTAACAAATGGAGGTTACAAATGGAGTTGTCCGGAAGGGCATTAATGGCAGTCTTCTCCTCGAAGTCAGTCCACCTCCAACCTTTTAATTAAACAGATTTATGTCTTCAATCTTTTTCCTCTCTATATCGATACCAACAACACTTGAAAATAGATATTACACAGTTGTACTGATGCTCTTATGTCTCAGTTACTTTGATGCATATACCAATGACAGATGCTTAGCCCTATTAATGCAGATGACCACACCAACATTAACAATACCCCACAAAAATAATTCATTTAATTTCATAATATGAAAATATATGATTGTTAAAATAAATACTTGACAAAAGTGTTATCCATCACTGAAAGACTTCGTCCTCAACTCCCCATTTTCCAGGACCAGCTGTTCGATCTTTCTTTCAGCCATTGAAAGTTTCTGGCTGCACACACGTGCGAACTTCATGCCCTGCTCAAAGGTCTCAAGGCTCTCATCGAGGGTCAGGTTCCCCTTTTCCAGCTTTTCCACAAGCTCTTCCAGCTGTTCAAGAGCGGTTTCAAAACTTAGGCTTTCACCTATGCCTTCTTCAGTGTGGTCTTCATTCGGAATATCATCCATCTTCTTTTTTCTGCGTACCATGATCTATCTCTACCTTTTCCTTGATATCACAAACTATGTTGCCGTCAGTGACCCTTACATCAAGCCTGGAGCCTATCGATACAGCAGCGACGCTCCTGATAACGCTTTCATTGGACATTGCTATACAATACCCTCTTTCCAGGGTATTGAGGGGGCTCACTGCGTTCATGCGGCCTGCCAATGCTTTTAGCAGCATTTCCCTGGACCTGAGGTGATAATTGGCATCCTTTTCCATTGATGCGACCAGCTCATCGACCCTTTGGTAGCGCTGATCGATGATCTCCCGAAGCTTGTCCGGCTCCAGGGAACCATACAGACGATTTAACCTGAAACTAAGGTCCGCTATTTTATAAGTTGCAGCCTGTTCAAGCCTCTGGAGCATGGAATCTATGAACCTTTTAAGGTCCATCTTATCAGGGACCACGAGCTCTGCAGCAGCAGAAGGTGTCGGAGCCCTCAGGTCAGCAGTAAAATCAGCAATAGTATAGTCGGTTTCGTGGCCCACTGCAGATACCACAGGTACCCTTGAGTTGAAAATAGCCCTTGCTACGACCTCTTCATTAAAGGCCCACAGGTCCTCCAGTGAACCTCCGCCTCTGCCAACTATTATAACATCCACGTTCGCTTTGTTCAGAAGCTGTATCGAATCAGCAATGCTTTGTGCAGCCGCATCCCCCTGCACTAGACAGGGAGCCAGGAGTATATGTACCGGATACCTTCTGTTCAGCACATTGATAATATCATGGATCGCAGCCCCAGTGGGAGAAGTTGAGATACCGACCTTGGCAGGAAACCTGGGTATAGGTCTTTTGCGCCTCTGTTCGAACAGACCATCCGCTTCCAGTTTCTTTTTGAGCTGTTCAAATATCCTGAACATTTCACCTATACCGTCCGGGCGCATGTCCAGAACTTTCAGCTGATATTGGCCTCTGACAGTGTACACGTCCACAGAACCATATAGTATGACCGACATGGAGTCCTCAGGATCGAACTTCAGGATACGGTTCGTCTGCCTGAAGCTGACACAGCTTATCTGGCTCCTTGGGTCCTTCAAAGTGAAATAATAATGCCCTGAGCTATGCTTCTTTAGATTGGATATCTCACCGCGCACCCATACTTCCCGCAGCCTGGGATCATTGACCAGCAGAGACCTTATGGTTTCATTGAGCATTGAAACGCTAAATACACCCATTGGATTCTTGGACATCATATATGATGTGTAATTCACTAGTATTTATGTTGACGCAAGGATAGTGAAAGTGTTTTATAAAAATACCAACGTTTATATAATTTCATTCTAATTTAGAAATGTCTAATTTGAGGGATAAAGAGATAGTTCTTACATTTTACAGCTTTTCTGATACGGAGCTATGATAATGGCAAAGAATGCATTAATAACCGGAATTACTGGACAGGATGGTTCTTATCTTGCAGAGTTACTATATAATAAAGGTTACAACGTATATGGGCTCGTAAGAAGGCTCAGTACGCCTAATACATCCAGGATAGATCATATACTGAATAATATAGAACTACTGCAGGGAGATCTTACCGACCAGTCTTCCCTGAGCGAAGCAATGCGCATTGCACAACCTGATGAAGTATATAATCTTGCTGCACAGTCCTTTGTAGGGACTTCATGGAATCAGCCTGTCCATACTGGAGATGTGACCGGCCTGGGAGCAGTGAGAGTATTGGAAGCTGTAAGACATGTTGTACCCGATGCAAGGATTTATCAGGCATCATCCAGCGAAATGTTCGGCAAGGTCCAGGAAACACCGCAGAAAGAGAGCACGAAGTTCTATCCCAGAAGTCCCTATGGGGTTGCTAAAGTATATGCATACTGGGCATGCGTCAATTACAGGGAAAGTTATGGCATGCATATCAGCAATGGAATATTGTTCAATCATGAATCTCCTCGCAGAGGCATTGAGTTTGTGACCCGCAAGATCACTGATGGTGTGGCACGGATATACCATGGCCTGGAATCAGAACTGCACCTTGGGAACCTTGATGCAAAAAGGGACTGGGGATTTGCAGGGGATTATGTCGATGCTATGTGGCGTATGCTTCAACAGGAAAAGCCCGATGACTATGTTATCGCCACTGGGGAAACCCATTCAGTTGAAGAGTTCGTGCAGGAAGCATTTTCCATAGTTGGCCTGGACTGGAAAAAATATGTGGTCGTGGACCCAAAGTTCGTGAGGCCTGCAGAGGTACAGCTATTATTGGGTGACTCATCCAAAGCAAAGAGAGTGCTTGGCTGGGAACCAAAAGTACGCTTTAAAGAGCTTGTCAAAATGATGGTGGAAGCGGATCTGGAGAGGCTTGGACCTGTTAACAGGAAACGCTGAACCAGTTTCATCTTTCATTTATTGTACATTTCATATAAGGATGGTAGTGCACCATTCTTAAAGTTCACATGGCATTTTGAGGGAAGTGCCATGTAGATAAAAATGGAAGAAGTGAGAACATGGACGAGAATGTATTTCACATAATTGTAGGCACAAAGGGCCAGCTTATAAAAATGGCGCCCATTATGCTAGAAATGGATAGAAGAGGAATAGACTATAATTTCATCAATGCGGCTCAACATACAAAAATACTGTACGATATCATAGAGGTTTTTGGCCTGAAACATCCCGATATTGTACTTAATAATAATAACAAAGATGTTGCCAATGTCCTGGACATGGTCCTCTGGCTCTCAAAGGTGACACTGAGCTCCTTTTCACAGGATGGCCTGCCAAAAAAGAACGATATTTGCCTGATACATGGCGATCCTATACCCGCTTCCTTTGGTGCTGTTCTGAGCAAGTTGCACCGAGCTAAGATCGCACACATCGAATCCGGAGAAAGGACGCATAATATTTTCAATCCGTTCCCGGAAGAACTGTCCAGAAGGATGATAGACTGGATGGCAGACTATTTATTTACTTCTTCTGAAGAATCATATAACAATGTCATAAAACAGGGAGTTAAAGGAGAGATAGTCAATCTGGGATACAACACTGTGATCGATGCAATACGTTTTGCCATTGCTAACTCCCATAAGGTCACCTTCGAACCTGAACCCGGATATGTGCTCGTCAACGTGCACAGGGTTGAGAACCTTTATTCAAAGGAAAGATTGAACATCATCATATCCACGGTCGAAAAGATAGCCAGGAACGAAAGGGTGCTGATGATCATGCACGAGCCTTTAAAGAACAAACTTATGAAAACCGATATGCTTGAAAAGCTTAAAGGATATGAGAACCTTCAGATGATACCTCTCCAGGACTATGTAACTAATATCAATCTGATAAAGAACAGTAAATATATAGTCAATGACGGAGGAGCACCACAACTTGAATCTTACTTCCTTAGCAGGCCCTGCCTATTAATGAGAGGGTTCATGGAACAGAACGGCTACCCTAATGTATGCCTTTCAAAATATGAAACCACTATAATAGATGATTTCCTGCAGAACTATAGTAACTATGTGTTCGATGTGGATATCAATGCTCTTAAGAGTCCTTCCAAGGAGATAGTCGATATATTAGTAGAGAAAATGGCTTGTCTGAAGAACACATGAAACCTAAAGGGAACTTATCGACACTTGCGACGGTCCTGCTTCTGGCCTTGCTGTTCAACTACTATACCTACGTCAACAGCGAGGTCAGCTACAGAATAGCTGATAGTCCGGACGAGAACCTGGCCCTTATATTCTCAAAGCTCATTGCAGAGGATTCATCATTGATATGGCATTCTGAAATGAACGAGAGATACAATGTCAGTTATTTCCGGCCAAGAAACTCCATCGATATCGGTGATAATAATTACATTGGGCCGTATGCTGGTTTTCAGATGTTGCTTGCCACGGCAAGATTATATGGGCTTATAGATCACACAGTGGCCCTGACAGGATGTATAGGTGTATTGTTCCTATATCTGCTCGTAAGGAACATATTTGATGAGAGAACCGCAATAATAGCAGCACTGCTTTGGGGATTGAATCCTTCATATGTGTTCTTTTCTAACATGTACTACAGCAATATTCCTGCAGTGACCTTTTCGATCATTGCCCTCTATTGTTTTCACAAAGGTGTTCAAACCGAAAAGATCACGTATATTGGCTGTTCCGGTCTGTTCTGTCTTTATGCTGTTTTTACGCGAACCTCAGAGATAGTGATATTCGCATCGATATTAATTGGTCTTCTTGCTGTAAGATGGGGCTTTACCAAAAAGATACAACTGAAAGAGACGGTAATATTTGTCAGCATCTTTTTAGTGCTGCGCATATTATGGACAGCTTCCAGCTCATCCCTTAATGCACAGACCGTGGACATCAATACAGGAGGAGGAGGGATCGGATACCAGTTTGGATATCTTATGAACAACATAGGGTTCTACGGTAGCTCTTTCATGGACTACATAATAAGTTACCCACCTCTTCTTTTCGTTCTTGCCTGCTTTGGGGTCATATCCATATATTCTTCAAAGGACAAAATGCAACGTTTCTTTACACTGTTTTTTATTATTTTGTTCCTGCTGTTCTTTGGATTATATGGGTTCAGAGGTGAGACATGGGGATTTGAGAACGTATCTATAGACTCTTCCATGGCACGTTATTTCCTGATCAATTATGCAATACTGAGTATATTTGCCTCTGTATTTTTGGTTAATTTTTTTAAGAAACAAGACCATTCACGGATCGTTGCTTTATTCTTGTTGCTTATTCTGCTTACCTCTACGGCTATGATATTCGAAAGTGATAATAATCTGATAAGGGCAAAGGACAGGTTAAGTAGCTGGAGTGATCTCAACAGGGAAACGGTCGATGTCACACCCCAAAATGCTGTTATCTTCACTCGGGCCTTTGATAAGGTCTTTATGCTCGACCGCCAGGTAGCTGTGTACAGGACCGAAGAAGAGCTCAGGGCACAGCCAGATATGGCATATTGGTATACCCCTGCAAATATGGAGAAAGATCTCATACCACTCATAGATAAAATGATCTCTGATGGTATCCCGGTATACGTTACACAGGAAGCTACAGAGCTCTTCCAGCATTTAGAGAAAAATAACAGATACAGGATGACACCTGTCACAAAGAACAAAATGATCTGGAAAATAGATAAAATAAGTTAATGTGCGATCATATCCTTTTTTCTGCGATACCGAGGGTATCCCGGATATATTTTGCAGGCACTCCTGCATATACACCAGACATATCAAGTTTACCTTTAACTACAGCACCTGCAGCTATAATGCAATTGTCCCCTATCTCTGTGCCGGGCAATATAGTTGAATTGGCACCTATCCATACACCATTACCAATAATCACATCCTCGCCAATGACAGTATGCCCATCTTCACCTACACGGTCCTTTTCCAGATGGGTACTTGTGGTCACCAGCACATTAAAACCTATAGAACAATTGTCCCCGATAGATACACGACCAGAACAATCGAACTGCACACCACGGTTTATAAAACAATTCCTTCCTAGGGAAAGCTTCCTGAACGAATTGATATAAATGTTCTTTCTGATGCGCGTATTGTTTCCAATGTTTGCCACAGGTCTGACAAATAAAGTTCTTATTATAGAGCATACGCTCATATCTGGAAATGAATTCGCCAGAAAAAGAAATGTGTATACATACATCTCTTCCAGGGTCTTGCGTATCCCAGATTTGATCATAGTGCATGAAAACATGATACTTCCTTTGAATGATTGTATTTTCTATAAACGTATATGAATGAAACAACAAGCCCCAGCAGACAAGCCGTGCATGTGGCCATAGCAGCACCAACCACCCCATACAAGGGTATGAACAATTGATTGAGGACAATATCAAGTATAAGGACGAACAAGCTCATCAACATTGAAACACGTGGTTGTCCGCTTCCATTGATAACAGTAGTGAACAAAGAAAACAAACCGAAGAAACCCATGCCTATTGTCAGCACACCCAGTGCAGTAGAACCTGCGGAATATTGATGCGAAAATAAGAAACTAAGAACTTGTCTTGAGAAGAGTACTATGAACAGAGTTGAAGGGACAAGAATGAGCATGGAATATTTGACAGACCTTATTATCTGCAGGGTTATCTGCGACCTGTCATTGTGTGCTGACATACTGGAAATGGCAGGGAACAGAGCCCCATAGATACCAGCAATAATATAAAAAGGTACTTTTGAGATGGTAGAAACAGCAGAGTAGATACCCGCATCCACATCTGTCAGGTATGCCTTAACAAAGAAAAGATCAAAGCTCATTATCAGGTTCGTAGCCACTGAATAGAACACAATGGGAGTTGCAAAACCCAGGAGAGTTTTTGCAGATATCATGCAGTGTTCATTGTTCGATACACGCAATCTCTTATCAGCCGAATGAACAAAATAGAACCCAAGGAACAGAACAGCTACCGAGGATATTATAAAACCGGTTATAGCTCCATAAAGTGCAAACGGGGTTAATGCAAGACCAAGTATCAGCACTACTTTAAAAGTAGAATAGAGAATGACCATTAAGGACTGCTTACCATACTCCTTTAAACCATTGAAATAACCTACATACAGGGCTTGTAGTGCATATGCTGGAACAATGAGGGAAGAAAGTCTAAGATATGGGGCCATGCCTGGATCATTCAGCATGATAGCTAACTGATCAGCAAGGGAATAATAAAGGATGAACAGGATCAAACTAAAGGAAAACTGTAATTTTTGTGCAGTTCTTTTAACATAAAGTTCATTCCCTTCTCCATGTGCAACATATTTTGAAACTGCCTGGGGAATGCCTGTTGAAAGGATCAGATTCACCATTGTCATAAGAGAGATGACAACTGCATATATTCCATAATCAGACGGTCCCAGGAATCTGCCTAATCCGATATGGGTAGCATATCCGGAAAGGACAAAAGAGACCTGGGCTGCTATGAGATAGATAGTTCCATGCTTTAAACTCTGTTTCATTTTTACCCTTAATATACCGTATTATAGATCTGAAAACTGTGATCTTAAATATGATCTGAAGTTATTTGGTGATAGATGTGCAAATGTTGCGATAATTTATAAAACTTGCCTGCTTTTTTAACTATAGAATTCACATGAGGACACAGTAGAGCATGAGATATGTGCCTGAAATCTTTGAAGATACATTTATAAAACTCACATTAGTATCAATGATAATACTATTGTTCAATATCCTCACAGATATGCATATGCTGAGAATGGAAGTGTTCATACCGGTCCTTCTGCTGCTTGGCATTCCTTATATGATTGGACCGGATGACCAAAAACAAAAAAGCAGAGTTCGTTCAGAGGTCTTATGGATATCACTTATATCTGTAGCTATACTATCTTTTTTTATTCGCTATTACCAATATTTTTTTATGAATATACCACCAGGATATGATCCTGGTCTGTACAAATATGGCTTTGATACATATATTACAAGTCTTCCGTATATACCAGAGAGGGATTTACCAGAATGGTTCAAAGAAATGTTCCCCCAGGGAATATTCTTATTAGGTGATGTGCTGTATGTGGTTGCTGGCCTTAGGTCCACTGAGACCATAATGATATTTATTCCTCTTGTATGCGGGCTTATGGTTTTTCCACTGTTCGCTGTGTCAGAGAATATCTCTGGTCAGAGAGGCGCGCTCATCTCTGTAACTATATATCTGCTATCAGCAACCCAATATATGCTTTTTGAATACTCATACCTGAAGAACATAATTGGAATATTCCTTATATTGATCTCCATACTTCTTCTCCAAAAAGAAAAGTATGTGGTTGCAGCCGTGATCTATGCAGCTTTAAGCATATACCATCGGCCACATTTTCTACTTATATCTATAGTCCTGCTGTTCTGGTTACTTGAAACAAGAGACAGGAAAATATATTTCACATTTATCATAGCTGCTGTACTGATGTTACCTTTCTGGGTACAGAGAATGGAACTGGGGATCTCTATGCTTAATGGTCTGGCAGACGTTGTTCTAAACAACTTAAGCGGTGAAGCGAGCATCCAGGGTGGAACCTTTTTAACATTTTCAAAATATACATATTTATCACTGCCCTATATAGCATTCGGGCTACTGGGGTTCATGAAAATGTCTTTGAATAAAAGGAGAGAACAGGTTTTTTATTTCACATTGGTCACTGGCATAATGATCATACTCAAAATAGTTTTTTTCAGAAGGTATCTTGCAACCCTTGATATCTTCCTGATCATATTGGCTGGAGGCTGTATCGAAACCATACTTACCAAAAAGAGAAAAGAGCTCCAAACCTATAGGAATCTCATCCTTTTACTAATAGTGATCAATGGAAGTGCACTGGTATACGGACAAATGACAGAAAACAACAGGTTCATTTCTGATAGGGATCTTCGCGATATTGAGTGGATGGCCACCAACATCGGTCCAAACGGCCACATCCTTACGACCGTTTATGATGCACCCTGGGTTCTTGGATGGGGGAAGCACCCTGTGATAGCCCCAGGGCTTTTCCAATGGGATGTTTATACTCAAGCAGAATGGGCTGAGTTCCTCAGTACATCTGATCCACAGCTGACAGTACAATTTGTCTCGAAGTATAAGGATGAAATTTATATATATGATTCGATAAATATGTTAGGTACCGAACTGGACAAATATTCCAGCAAGGAATTCCAATTAATAAGGGAAAACAAAGGTAAGATTTATAGATATGCCGGATCTGTTCGATGAAATACACTAAATTACTGATGATACTACCTTTAATGTTGATAGCGTATGTGCTATATCTCAATATCGTTAGCTTTGAATTTTTAAAAGAGGATGATAGATCATATTTTATAGATATCGGCGGACTGAATGATACCCAAGGCAGTGCAAAGCTGACAGGACCCATGGAAAGGGTGTCCGAAAGGATGCTATGTTCTGCAAATGGAACAAATGTGACATATCGCGAGCTTAATAGTAGTCTGATATATCTTCAGGTAACTAATCCCTCTATTAATGATCATTCCAGGGTCAAGATCAAAGTCCGGTTCAAAGATAAGTTCCCTGTGGGGTACAATTTTAAAATAGGCTGCAGGAACAGCACCGAATGGAGCTATGAATGGAGAACTGTATACAATCCAATTCATTCCAAAGTTGATTCCTCATTCTTTAAGATCAGTAATGATACCGAATATTTTGTTTATTCCACCATACCAGTAAATTCCACTAAAGTGGATGTGCATGAATTTTTCAGTAACCCGCCTGAAAATTCAGTTATTGCTACTGAAGGAAAAACTAACATAAATATATTCCCTGATCTAGTGGACTCTGAAAGAAATAACGTTTTTACGGACAACACACTCAGAGGAGACCATATATTTTATACATTTGCAGATGATGGACCTTTTGAGCTCAGTCTTAAAAAGCAAGATCTTAATCTCTACAATGGAGAAGATGAACTTAAAATAACGTTATATGATCAGAATGATATCGTCATTGCCAACTCATCGATACCAGACGACGGAGACATAACTAACAGTTCAGCAAAAGGACCTACACAGGCGACCACGATCAGTCTTCCCAATATGAAAAAAGGCGTGTATAAGATAGTACTTGAATCTTCAGATGACCTTACGATCCGTGATATAAATATCACATCAGGAAGCTTTGTGGTGAAGGATACTGTCTTTGCTGTTTCGCCCTGTAGACTATACACGCGTCATCTGGAAGGAGGCTATCTGGATCTGATCACATATTACCGGTCAGGGCTTCAGGATGTGAAGGTCCTGAATACTACAGTGCCCATCAAAGAGAAGAACATCAAGACCAGAGTATTGGTCCAGCCATCAACAAATATTTATGACATTGCTTGTCCAGCTGGGAACCTTAAAGTATCCTCATCGGCTTTTTTCTCATTCACCGAAGACTCTTATTTTGAACCCCTCAGGTGTAAAGTGGTTCATTTGAACGATTACCCGGACCAGATAGAAAAAGAGAAAGTGGACTATATAGTTATTAGAGATCTTGGCGCTGAGCGTGATGCTGATGGATGGACCATTGCAAAGGCAATGTGGGACCTTGACGAACTTTATGTTGTTGAGAATACTCTGAACATTGTATTGAATGCCGAGCATCTTGTAAACAGGAACGAGAAGATCCCTGTTGACTGGGTTGAGATCAGTTTTGAATAATGGAGGCACAGATGAGGAAAAAGATCATTATAATGATATTCATCCTGTGTGCACTTGCCGGAACAACAATGGCAGAAGAGATCAGAGGACCGGTATTTCCAGCCTACTTTAATGGATTCTCATACAATATAAGCGGCATTGATGCCCCTTCCCTGCTAAAAACCGGGGAGATCCTAAAGATCGATACATCGGATGGTTACAATATAGGACCAAAACATTTCAAATACGTGGGAATAAACAACGGCAAAACCGTTCCTTATCTTGGGTCAGAATATTTTATAGAAAGTATAGACGATGTGGCCATACTTAAACAAAAGATATGGGAAAAAGATGGGCTGACCATCATAGAAGGAAGACCTAAGGCTTTGAGCCGGGGATATTCAGTGCTTGTCAGTGATCACTCAAAAGAGAAGGATCAGATCAGTCTGTTATTAAGAAAAGATGGGGAGACCATAGACAAGCAGGTTATGGACCTAGGTTCTCAGGTCAATTTTACGACCGAATATGCAGGGAACAAAATTGTACTCTTTTCCGGATCATTTATGGGGTTCTTTGATAATGGGGATGCAAATAAAGCCTTCAGGATAAGTGATGCAAAACTATGGGACATGACAGTCTTGAAGGATGGATATTCGCCTGATGGAGTGTTCGTAATAAAGCTTAAAGATGTGGATGGTGACGGGGACATCGACATAGTAGGAGAGATCAGAGAAGGAAGAAGTCTTGACCTTAATAGCAATACTGTAATACCTATATTTGGAAATAGCTTTTTCATAAAGACCGGTACGTTTTATGATAGTTTTTATGAAGGGTTGGAGAAGTATGATCTGCTTGCACAGAACAAACAGTATAAAATATTCGGAACTAGCGGGTATGAAGATATTGGAAATGTTAACAGTTTCCTTCAAAACCCCCCAGCATCAACAATTGCAGTTGGTCCAAGGGTAACGATCAACACAACACCTTATTTTCAGGAAGATGCTCCGGAACTCAGAATGCAGTATCTGCTCCGGGGGGCACATTCCTTCTATACGTATATCCCAGCCCAGGGCATTACGCTTTCAATAGGGAAAAAGGATATGAACAGTTATGCCGGAGCAGATGAACTAAAAGTTAACATCTGTTCAATGGAAGGAAATGTGATCACATCAATGGAACTTGCTGATGACGGGGACACTGACAGCAGTAAAGTGATCGGGGCTGAGCAAACTGCATCGATCCGTATAGATGATGTTGAGCCTGGTAGCTACAGGATAGATTTGGTTGCGGGAAATGACCTATATATCAGTACATTGGATATATCAAGCGGTAAACTTGTTGCAAAGGATAGTGTTTACCTAATTTCTCCTGGTGAACTCCTCGCGACCTCAAAACATAGCATGGATATGTGCTTTAAAACATATCATAATGCAGGTCTTCAGACAATATCAATATTGGGACCTGATTTTAACCGGACAATCAATATAAATGCAACTGCCACATGTTTTTCTGTGAACCTGCCTTATTCAGATACGCCATATACTGTCCATATACCTAAAGGAAATATGATAATAAATACAAATGGATATCTGGCTTTCTCTGAAGGGTCTTTGTTCGATCCTAATGCATGTGAAGTGCTCAACTTGCAGCGAGACGATGACTGGATACAAAAAAATGATGTTGATTATATAGTAGTACCAGCATCAAAGAAACAAAAAGGATTTTATGTTTATAAAGAGGTCGCATCTGAATACAAAGAGGAGTCATCGCCCTCACCCTGGACCCTTGATCGTGTGGATACTTTCATGTCACCAGGAATGTTCTATTTCGACTTTGACAAGTACCACACATATGAATACATAAGCCTGGACACAACTGCAGGTCTGAACATAAGTGAGGATAACTTTTCCTACACATCGCTTCAGATAATTACCTTAAATGATCGGCAAGACATTACTGGCAGAGATATAGCCCTTCTTGGAGAGCCCTATTGTGTTTTGTATATAGATGATGAAAAAGCCATTTTGGGTAAAAGGACCGCAAATGGAGTAACAACAACACTTTCTAATCCAGATAGCTATAAACTGGGTGCTGGATATTCATTGATGCTCAACGGCATAGACATTAAAGGCGGGCAAGTTTTAATTTCACTTATGAAAGATGGGATCAAGGTACATGACCTCATCGGAAAAAAGGGGACTTACATTTACTACAATACTTCTATTGATGGCAAAGAAGTGACAATGTTATCATCACGGATCGATTCATATGTCAGGTCGGCACAACAGGATACTGTAAAGCTTACGGATCTTACTTTTAGAAATGTGAAAGACTACCTGGTCCTAGAAAATGGACAAAATATAGCAGATGAATTTGTACTTTATCTGAAAGATGTGAACGATGATGACAATATCGACATTGAGATCAGGCTCCAAAAAGGAAGGTCATTATACTTGAAAGAGAATAGGAAAACTCCCATATTAGGAGATTTTGCAGCTTTTGAAATGGATACTAAACAAAAAGTAAAGCTCATACAGAATAATACCTTGCAAAGATCATCACAATGGACATCAGGGCCGGGAACTGTGGAAGAACAGGAAGAACTTTTCATTTCATGGGCATACCCTTCCAGAAATGCCTCGGTCCAGTTCACAAAAATGGGCATTGAAAATTTGGAACTCACATTTGAAGATGAGATACAGTCTGCATATTTAGTTGTCCGGCAACTCAGTCCAGGTCCTTTGCACAATATAACTGATACATACGAAACATACAGAATATATAATATATCGATCGTTCCTGACAACATCATTGAGGGTAAAATCCATTTTAAGGTCAGCAATAAATGGCTTGATGATCAGGAAATAGACAGATCGTCCCTGGCTGTTTTGAGATATGATACTATAGGCTGGGAAAGATCACATGCGGAGATCTCTACAAAAAATAATGGCGATGTCAATATAGGATCAGAGATCAGGAACTCATCTACTATTGCAATAGTAGGGAAGAAAGTAAACAACACCTTCCAGGATACCGGAGCATCCAGGCAAGAACAATCTCTGGAAAAGAACATAGACAACAATAATTTACATATATCAGGTACTACAACTTTTGCTATTGTAACCATAGTATCATTAATGGCTATTACTTATATGATCTATAGGCAGAATGACAAATCCAAAAGGAGAAAAGACGTGTTTGAACCTTCCAAGAGGTTACTAGAAGAGCACCGGCAAATATTATCTTTTAACCACAGTGTATTCTCAACGCTCTTTGTAACAATGCTTTTGTTGTTCCTGATGGAGAATCTCTGGGTATATACTGTCTCAGCATATATTGATGTGAAGTATATAGTCTATATAACAATAATTTCAGGCCTGATCGACATCCTGTTCTATAAAGAAGAGAATGAGAACGAACATAGGTTCATGAGCATGGACCTTATTCTGGCCCTAACGGTCGCTATTATCGGGGTTTTTATGGTCGGTTATAAACTATCCCGTGCCACAAGCATCGTTAGTGAAGTATCCATCCTGTCAGGTATGCTTCTGCTAACAGTTGCGTTGACATTCTATGACCTTGATCTCAGGGATTTGATCGGACCGAACAGGAAAGAAAAAAAGAGAAATATGAGAAGGGATAAATGATGGTCCAAATGCTTATGGGTTCACTGTTCGTGTTCTTTTTACCAGGACTAACATGGACGTACGCGCTCTTTGAGAGCAAAGAAATAGATCTGTTAGAAAGGATCGCCCTTGCACTGGGACTTTCACTGACCATGGTACCTCTGAGCCTTTTCTATCTGCACAACCTTGCAGGGATGAGAATAGACCTTACGAATTCTGTGTACGTGGTCCTTTTGCTGATCGCAGTGGCATTATCCCTTATTGTTTTCAGGCGATACAGGAATATGAGCTTAAGGAAAAATTAAGCTTTTAATTGTAGCATATTTTGTCACATAGCAATGTTATTGACTATGAGCATGTTGTTTTTAATTGTTTTAGCATTATATTTAAATAGTATAGTTCCAATCATATATTTATAAGCAATTAATAATATAATTATACGAGGGGATACGATTCTGAAGGGGATCCATAACAAACATAATCTGTATAGTTCTATCCTTACAGCTATACTCCTCTTGATAGTGCTATTGGTCAGTATGGCCGGTGCAGAGGAACTGAAGATAGAGGGACTTTCAGATACTTACCAGAAGGGGGACATCATCACGTTCACTTTGATAGTGGATGAAGGCCTTACATCTGAAAAGATGGAAGAATGGGTTTTCTCACTAAAAATAGATGGAGCTACAAAGGTTGATTTTCTGTTCGATGGAAAAGAGGACCACGATGGTCTTTCAGAAATAACGGTCAGGATGAAGTCACCATATCATTATGGATATGGATCAGGGACAGCAGACCTATTTACAGATGATCAGAAAAAAGAGATTATCGTCAGCATTGATTCATCCATGATGAACAGAGGTGATCACATTGCAACATTATGCATGTACAAAGAGGGAACATCTGAAATCCATGAGGTCTCAGCTAACGTAAAGATAATCTGATGGAGCATTATATGAACTATAATAAAATCCATCTGCTGATCCCATTGATCCTGTTCTCTTACTTGTTAATAATGAACCTTCAATCCATAAATATGCAGGAGAAAGATGGTTCGTATCTGATAGATGTGGGATCCCGAAATGATATGCTAAGGGGTACCAGGCTCACTGGTCCAGAAGACAGGATATCAGAAGCTTTTAATGATAGATTTGGAGATAAGAAGATAAATTTCAGGAACTTTACCAGCCGGTTCGTATATTTCCAGCTAGAGGAACCTGGGATAAGGAATGCTTCAACAGTAAGGGTCCAGATACGTTTTAAGGATGAGCTTGCAAAAGGATATGTGTTCAAAGTAGGTGCACATAGTGCTCCTCAATGGAACTATAAATGGAACCTGCTTTACGATCCCTTTCAAAGACAGCTAGAAGAGGAATATGACACTATTTACACTGACAATAATATCTCTGTTTATTCCTTAAATGACAATGATCCCACATATTCCGATCTAAAGGATTTTTTTTCAAAACTGGATGCTAAAAATACACTGGCCATCCATCCTTCGGTCAGTTTGTTCCCTGGCACTGACAAACTTCAGAAAGATGAGATCACAGCACTGAACACGACCGTTAACACAACACTAAGGGGAAGGCATACGTTCCTGACATTTGTCGATGGAAATGAGATCTCAGTGGATATTGAAAAACAAGACCTTAACTGGTACAATGGGACCGATGATCTGAAAATGGAGATCGTTTCCGGTACAGGAGAAACGGTAGCTTCTCTGCTAATTCCTGATGATGGTGATGCGACCGATCACCGTGGATTGGGAAAAACCCAGACATCCCATGTTAGAGCCACCGGGCTGGACGCGGGCACATACAAAATAATAGTGGACGCCAATGATGATACATTGATCAAGAAATTACAGGTGTCAAGCAGTAAGTTGATCGCAGAGAACAATTTGTTCGTATACACCCCAACGAAGCTATTCACCTGGACCGAAGAAGAACGATCTGTAAGCCTTATGACCTTACACAAAGAAGGTCTTCAGGAAATAGAAATCAACAATGGGAACACAACCTCCAATGTAACGATCGATAGGATCGCTGTCGCACAATATGCGAAAATAGTACCTTCATCAAACCTGCAGGGAATTAATGTTCCTGCAGGAGACCTGAAGATAGCATCACATATGTATTTTTCGTTTACAGAAGGCTCATATTTCGAACCAATGAAATGCAATGTCATACCTCTGGAGAATAACTTTGACTGGCTAAAGAAGAACAATGTTGACTATGTGATCATGAATAACCGATCTGTAATATCTGAGAATGGATGGGTTATAGCTGAAACGGAGTGGAATATCGATGACCTTTATATAAGGAACAATGTGCTCGATTTCTCTACAAATATAGAACATCCGACTGATCCCTCCCAGATAGAGATTCCTGTGGACTGGATAAGAATAATATTAGAGTAGTGGTCACGTGTGTAAAAGATACTTATACTTTATTTTATTGATCGCGGTCCTTGTCCCTGCCACAGCTTCAGAGGTCAGTGGACCACTTTCTTATGTAAGGTATAATGAAAATGGGTACACAATAACAGGTGCTGACGCACCTTCCCTATTGCTTGAAAATGAGATACTTTCAGTTGATATCTCTAACGGTACTACTATAGACACTGATCATTTTTATTATGCCGGGACCCGGGAAGGAGATAGGATCGATTTTCTGGGTAATACATACCTGATGGAGAGTGTCCATGATACTGCTGTTCTATCCACAGAGCTGTGGAAAGGACAGGACATTAAAATAAAGGTCCATGAAACGATCGGCCTTTCAGACGGGTATGCTCTAAAATGTACAGGGATATCGAGTATAGAGGAAAAGGCCACTTTTGTGCTCATAAGTGACAAGGGTATCTTGGATACTTTTAGTATTAAAAAAAATAGTGTTTACAACTATTCACAGGCATGTGAAATAAAAAATTCAGTCCTATTCACTTTTATTGCAGATGATCCCTTATATAAGAATGGGAACGAAGAGATCACGCTGACAGATATCTCCATAAGGAAAATAATGGTATTGAGCGATGGTCAAGACCTATATGAGGATTATGTAATAAACCTAGAGGATATTGACTGGGATGGGAACGAAGACATCGTTGTGCGTCTCAAGCCGGGTCATACATTTACATTAGCTCCTTTATCAGAGATCCCGCTTCTTAATGGTTACATATGCCTGAGGACCGGGGTTGGCTATAATCATTTATTGGACAGGTTCGATGCTTCTGTTCCATTGACCTCTGATGATGAATATAGAATATATTCATACAAACACAACAATGCAGCAGACCTTCAAGCAGTGTTGAACGATCCCTCCCCGGACCTTATTTTTTCCATAGCTCCTTATGTGAAGTTCAATGGAATGGGGAAGATCACCACCAATACTTCTGCAGGAACAATAAGCTCTATGTCACTAAGAGGAAAACATGAGATATACACATATGTTCACAATGATACCCTTAGCCTTTTTGTTTCAAAACATGACCTTAACTGGTATGAGGGAGAAGATGAACTAGATGTAATCGCATATTCTCCCTCTGGAAAAGTTGTTGGGTCCATCACTATACCTGACGATGGACGCAGTGCAGCAACCCGCATAGCAGGAGATGTTCAGACAGGTGTGCTGGAAGTATCTGGACTGCAGGACGGCATCTACCGTATAGAGCTCATATCTAACGATGATGTCATAATAGATGAACTGCGCAGTGCACAAGATAAGCTGGTCTTTGATGGGAAGATGTTCATTCTTTCACCCGGAGAACTGTATGTGGCATCCAATAAAAGGATCTCATTAAGATTTATGACCTTGCACGATGAAGGCCTGCAAGAGATAAACGTAAAGGGAAGTGATCGAACCTATAGTACAAAGCTGGATACAAAGAACAAATGGGTAAATATCAGGTTACCTGCATCAGCTTCCCCATATAAGATAGAACTGCCAAAGGGCGATATTAAGATCGAATCAGATGCATTTTTTGCATACAGTGATGAAGCCTTCCTCAGTAAAGAAAAGTTTACCATTGTCCCCTTGTACGATACCATTAGCAAGGGTCAGGAACTAAAAGTGGATTATTTTATAGTTCCAATACAAAAAGAGCAAATTGTGTTCTATCCTTACAGGAACACGACCGATCATATATATTTTGATCTCTCGAATTATGATAATGAATTGAACACCTGGACATCACCGGGTATGTTTTATTTTGATGTTACTGGTAAAAGAAGCTGGGAGTTCCTGAAGATCGATCCCGGGGATGACAATGTACTGAGTGAGGACGAGATAGTATATGGAAGCCTGCAACATTATAATAACGATATTGAAAGCCCCTTGGATAGGACCATTGCATACCTTGGTGAACCCTACTGCGTACTGGAAGCAGATAATTCATCGATCGTCCTCTCCAGAATAGTGCTTGATAAGGATATAAGGGTCGGGTCCATCGAAAAAATAGAGCTGGGAGATGGGATGACCTTAGAAATACATACGTTAGACCCAGATACACATAAGGTCGGTTTCTCCCTTTATAGAGAAGGAAAGGCCCTGTCAGATCTTGAGGTCAGAGAGAATGGGACAACAACATATAAAGAAGTTATAATGGGTAACGAGGTCCCATTGGTGAACATTCGATGCAAGGAGATTGTACAAGGCATCAATGGCTCCAGTGCGCTGCTTAATATAAATATGATCAGTGGCCATGCCATTATAATAAGGGACCATGATACGTTCAGAGATGGATCTAAAGTAGAGATCACCGATATCAATGGTGATGGTCTTCAGGATATAAAAGTAACACTTGAAGAGAACAGTGAGATCCTGCTTGAGAACGGCAGACATACGCCCATTCTTAGGGGATATCTGACCTTGGAAACCGAGAACGATGATAAGATATTGATCAGCAAGAAAGATGTGCCCGATGAAGTAGATAATTTGAACATTAAGGTGCAGTATGGCACCAGCCTCTCATTTACAGAGCCAATGAAAGAGATACCAATAACGATTGATAACACCACCTTTAATGGGTTAAATATATATTATAACAAAGATGTTACTAACTTTTCTTTTTTATTAAAAATATTAAAAAAATTACCGAATTGTGAAGATAATATAGAAGGGGATATCCATAGTATATACGACCTAAGACTTTATCCAGATGACCCTGGTACTATATACATAGAATTCCAGATAGAAGAACAATGGTTCAATAACAGGGGACTGGGGCCTGAAGATGTTTACATTGGTTACCTCAAAAACGGGAAATGGTCATATGTTGCTCCCAGTAAGATTGGAGAGCATGAAGAACACACCATGTTTAGTGTGAACTTAAAAGACCCTGGTACATTCTGCATCCTGGGTCTGCCGAACACCTCAAAAGGATATAGCAAGGGACCTGAAACCATATCCTTCATACTCAGATCGATATCTGAGGAGAGCAATACAGAAGATATGGACCAGGACACTGGAACTGTGGAAAAGTTGTCTTCAAAGGCTATCAGCTCTAATGTGCCAATTTATATAATACTATTTGTATCCATTGTCTGTATAGCTGTCCTTCTGACATATGCGAACAGGAGAAATTTTGCTGGAGATAGGACAGGAAAGATCCGGAACAGTGAAAAATACAGAAGCCTGATGAAATCTAACCGTCGCTTATGCCTGACATTATTTGCTGTTTTTATGGTTCTGCTGATCATAGAAGAAATATGGAGAGGTTCAATAAGCCCTCATCTGAATATCAATATAATGTTGATCTTCATAGTTATCACTTGTTTGATCGATTTGGTTGGAAGGAGATTCTGGAAGCAAGAGGGGCTTTGATATCAAAGGGTTTCAAGAACGTGCGTGTAAACTTGTGCTGTTTGTTTTGCACATCTTTCCCATGAGAATTGTGCGGCCCTGCATATACCCTTATGGATAAGGGAGGACCTGAGCACATCATCCTGAAGCAATTGAAGCATGTAACTGGCCATTCTCTGATGGTCGTTTGGGTCTACGGTAATGCATGCATCACCTGCAACTTCAGGTAGGGAGGATACATTAGATGTGATCACCGGGCATCCGCATGCCATAGCCTCTAAGACAGGAAGACCGAAACCCTCATAGAAGGAAGGGAATACGAACATCTTCGCAATGCAATACAGCATGGCAAGATCTTCGTTCGGGACCCTTCCCAGGAATCGCACATCTTTTTCCAGGTCAAGGGAAGTTATCAGAGACTTGATATTTCGTCTGTCATGTGCATATTGTGGTTCCCCTGCCTTCAAAAGAACAAGATCCTTTCTTCCGGATTGTTTTTTCAACCTGTAGAATGCCTTAATGATACCTTCCACATTTTTCCGTGGCTGTTCTGAGCTAATATGCAGGATATATTCCTTATCTTTTTCAAGGCCATATTTTGACCATATAGAAGTAACATCCCTGTGGGGTCTGAACAGTTCAGGATCAATACCAAGATAGATGGTGGTCATGTTCTCTTTTGGGATTGCGTATTTACGCTGCAGGTCACTTGCAGTGGCATCAGAGTCAGTGATGATGTGGTCTGCATCTTTAAGGCCCTTATACATCAATTTGCCCATCATCAGATGTATCTTACTTGCCGGATACATCTCATGGATGATATCATGACAGGTTATTATTTTAGATGTTACCTTAAAAAAAGAGATGTTCTGATTGGTAAGATGATATATGTCGTATTTTGGGATGTGGCCTTGCATCCGGTAATAAAAAAATGGATTATTATCAACAAATGGTATCTTTCTTGCGGCAGCTATGTCTTTTGATTTGGTAAGTTCACGCAGAGTGAACTCTCTGGTGTCAAAGAACACGTGATCTATATCCACCTGATCTTTAATAGCTTCAAATAAGGAAAATGCGTAATTCCCTATACCAGTAAAGGGCTGGGCAGTGTTGATCATACCTATGGTCGTATAAATCACCTTCTAAACGGTCACATGAACATATTAGAACTATCAGTGACCTTATACAATTGCAGTTCAATGTCCTTGGTCACTATATTTGCAGGCCTTTTCATAAGCCTGCGAGCTATGGAATATTCCATATCATAGACATCCTTTTCCTTATGAGGATAATGGTTCAGGTCCACTGTAACCTCCAGCTGTTCCAAAGTGATAGTCTGAGCATAAAAAAGTTCTAGTTCTACAGGATTGAAATATTTATCCAGAGATGTGGCTTCATTTGTAAGTATATATATGGTATCAAAACTTGAAACATTAAGATCATCTTTGAGATCTTTAACCGAGTCAGCATCCCACCAGAGAGCTGGCTTTGAGTACACAAAGAAAAGAGGATCTGCCATTTTGTATGGACCTGTCGCATACCTGTCCACAAGTACCAGGTCATTGGGACCAACACGATCAGCAATGTTCCCTACATTTGCTATCATCCCATCATTTTCAGAAAAGAACAAAATGGGATAGGCGGTATAAATATTCAGTATCAGGACCAGGGACATGAGGCACATGTACACGTTTTTCTTTTTTGACAGATCATATATCAGAACAGACATAAGTAAAAAGGCTCCTGGTATGGTTGTAGCTACATACCTCCTGAGGAACCAGGGCTGGTCCAAGGTGATGAAGGGAGAAAGAAGGTAAAGGAAGCCAGGAAGCATAAAGAAGATCACAAGAAGTTGTTTTTTTGAACTGATGTCCCTTTGGGTCACAGATATTATGAAGACCAAGAAAATAGAGACCATGGGTAACTGAAGGTTATATTCAGATAATGCCATGTACACGAACTCAGGAAAGTGATATCTTATAGCTGTTCTGTTAATCGCTGGCGTTCCTGCTGGAGATGGGACAATATCACCTGAAAAATGGTTCAGGACAGCATCTATGACCCCAAGGTATCTTGTCTGCATAAAAAAGTAATAATAAAGTAGCAATACTGAAATTAAAAAAAATATGGACCAAAAGATTACACGGAAGTATCTGTTCAGGAAATATGATATATCTTTTTTTCTGATATTAGAAAAATGATCTAAGCCGATAGTATTCGTCATCCTCTGGTTCGCTGGCCCAAAGCGCTCAGATGACAGGTCGTATAATAAAAACAGAAAATAGAAACTAAAGAGTATCAAACCTTCGATACGTACAAAGGGTAGCATTCCAAAAGCCAGCATCGATGAAACATAGTAGATATTCCGTTTGTGCTGCAGCAGATACATGCAGCATAATACGCCAAACCAGAAAAGGGCCATGAAGAATATCTCGGTCACGGTCTGTCTTGAGAACCAGATCAAAGGATATGTAGCTGAAAAAGTCAGAACTGCACCCAGACCAGCATATGGATTCCTTATTTCTTTTCCGATCAGATAGATACTTACAAGCCCTATGAACAAAGGAAGAAGATTGCTGAATTGTATACCTTGTATACCGAAAAGACTGTAATAGATCGCTACCCAGGAAATATACCCGAAATGGAACTGGGAAATAAGTTTTCCATCGTTTGCCATGATATAATTGTTCGGGGAGAGATAATGTGGTATGAGTTCATTCACAGCAGAGTCTATGAACAATGTATGGTGCTCTGACAGATAAATAGCATTGGTTGAATAGATGCCTGGGTCCCGGCCTCCATAGAACGTATCATGGAAGTACAGAGAAGTAAAGATGGAAAAGAACAAAATGAATAAAAGTGCGATGATATTCTGTTTGGACATACCACTATGAGCACGGTATGTGTGAAAATAAAAAACAAAGACCGTTGTTATCAATAGTAGTGCCACTAAGAGTATAGGCTTGTAAAAAAGGGAGAGCATGGCCAGCAAATTAGCGGTCCATGCGATACATACGAACCACAGTGAAAGGACAACGAACTGATATTCAAATCTGGAAGTGATGATTTCATCCTTTAGCTGCAGTATAAAGCACCTCCATATAAAGGCGAGAGACATTAGCCCAGCGATATTTATCGAACATGGACCTGCCGTTGGCACCTACCTTGGTCCTTAAAACGGGATCCGAAAGCAAAAGTATTATCCTGTCGGCCATAGCCTCCCAGTCTTTTTCCGGAACCTTGAACCCATTAGACCCGTCCGTTATGGTCAGACCCGGACCACCTGAATCAAATCCTACAACTGGCTTTCCATAGCTCATTGCCTCTAGAGCAGGCATACCCAGACCTTCAGCGTTTCCCCATTTATCAGTAATAGAAGGTATCACATATACATCGCATGCTTCATACAATAAAGGGAGTTCTTCGTTCGGGAGCGGACCTGTAAATAACACATTGTGTTCAAGATGATAGCTTTTGACAAGGGATTCCAGCATATGCCGCTCCGGACCTTCCCCCCCTATGACCAGCAAGGCATCAGGATGAATAGATGCGATCCTACTCATCGCCTTGATCAAAAATGATGTTCCTTTAAGTGGTATCAACCTATGTACAGTGAATATTGTGGGTCTGTCCGACAGGCACCATTTTTGTTTTAGGTCTTCCAGTAATGCCGGACAATACTTTATAGGATAATTACTTCCAACCGGAAGTACTGATACTCTGTCAGGATCTACATCAAAGGCCAAAGCACAAGCTTTAGTGTATTCACTGATAGCTACTGTTACATCATGTTTATTAAGAATGTATTTAGCCAGTGGTCTTAATCTGAACCTTTTAAGAAATACCAGATCTGTGCCATATACCTTCAGAACAGAAGGGATACCTGATATCTGACGGTATATCGCAGAAACAAGACCAGCAGGGAATGCCCAGTTAGAAAAAATGAGCTTAGCTTTCTTCTTCTTTGTTAGTTTATGGAGATTTAAGAACATAAAGAATAAAAAACTTATCATTAAAAGAGAATTGATCAGATACTGAAGTAAAACACCAATAACAGAACAGGATCTCTCATGAGGCAGGAAATTACCATAACCAAGTGATTCATATCGTTCAGGTGCATACCTGAACCTATAGATCTCAATACCATCTATTGTTTCATAAGCTTTAGATCCTTTCACATGAGGGCATAAAATAGATGGGATTAAACCATCCTTCATAAGCTCTTGTCCTAGTTCCAGTATCCACCGGGCCTTATAATCATCTTTGTTCCTAGGGAAAGATGATGTTAGTATAATTATATTCATACTGGATCGTTCTAATATCCTTTCATATATCTAAATTATAATTATTCCATCTCTATTTTTTTTAACCTGTATAATATTTCTTCTTCACGTATCCTCTGATATTTCAACATGTCTGCTATCAGACCGAACACAAGTATCTGCAGACCGGTCAAGCAAAGCATGGTCGTAAGTATTGCGTACGGGACATTTGGGGTCACAACTCCGGTTCTTACGAATTGCACTAATACTGTTGCTCCGGATAGAGCAGCAACGACCAAGAACACAAAGCCTATGGAAGCAAAGACCTTCATCGGCTCATAATCACGATAGGTGCGCAATATCACAGCGGTAGCACGCTGGGCATAATGGAATACTCCCGACATAAGTCTTGAATGACCGTCTCTTTTTCTGAATTCAATTGGGATCTCTACCAATGTAAGGTTGTGGTTAACAGCCTGCATGATCGTTTCCTGAACATAAGTATAATCAGCCAGGATGTTCATCCTTAGTGCAGCATCTCTTGTGAAAGCCCTGAAACCCGTTTGAGCATCGGTCACAGGGTATCCGGAAGCCATGCGTGTCACACGGGTTGCCAGAATATTTCCAATCCTTTTCTGGGGAGGCATGTATTCAATATGTCCTCTGAACCTGGAACCTAATACGATATCAGCTTTGCCTTGAAGAATAGGAGCTATGAGATCTGGGATTTGATTTTGGTTATATTGGAAATCTGCATCAGTGTTCACAATTATATCTGCACCTTTTTCCAGACATACTTCAAGCCCTTTGCGGAAAGTTAACGCAAGCCCACGATTCTCCTTTTGAGAAACAATATGATCTGCACCTGCTTCTAAGGAGGCTTTCACAGTGGAGTCTGTGGACCCATCGTTAATGACAAGGACTTCTACTTTATCTATACCCTCAATTTTTCGGGGTATCTCTTTGATCACTTTTTGGATGGTTTTTTCTTCATTATAGGCTGGTATCATCACAATAAGCTTCATGAGCTATTATATAAAATTCATAGAATAAATAATCTTGCATGTAGGGTTGCATTTAATGCACATATCATTTAAAATATTTTACAGTTAAAGACCCTCTTAACTCATAGAAAAGCTTTTGTATGTAAATACTGATAATACGTGAAAATAAATATACTAAAGATGTGTATTAATGAGTCGCAAATTGCACTTCCCGCCCATGATAACTGGGACAAAAGCAAATAACAGAGTGAAACAAGCCCTAGGACTATTCCATGCTTCTGAAAACAAATGTCCATCGATAGATATCAAGCAGCTGATATCTTCTATAACCCATCAGAAAAAAGAAATAGAAAAAAAAGAATGCACATATAGGGTAAAGAAAACCAGGGATACAAGTTCCATAATTATTGAATGTTCTGACTGTGATGGGGATTCTACATTAAATAGCCCCAACTGCAGATCAAATATATATAATATTTTATTAAAAGAAGCAATTGCAGAAAGGCTTGTAATATCAAATCTTTATGACAGGGAATACGAGGGGGAGATCCTTCAGAAAATCTATTCACTTGCCCGTCTGGAAGATCATTTACACACATATGAGAACATGGAAACGGTTTCCTTCAATTGCACATACAGTTCAAAGGATACCTGCAAAAAGAACAGAAATGAAGATCTGAAAAAGATTATAAATTCAGCAAAGGAATCACCATTTAAAGCTTATAGCAATGCTGAAGGAATTATCAGACAACTGACATATGAATCTGAAAAGACAAAACATCCGGAGTGCGATATATGCATAGGGAACTTTCGGGAAACAATATGTGATATGGCCGGAAGGATGCACCCCCTCGTACACGACCTTTCTTATGAACCAGACGGGACTTTTGATCATGAGAAAAATCTTCAGCCATACGTACGGCCTTTGTTCTCCACATCCCGTATTTATACAGAAGCTCCAACGAATACTATTTTCATTGAATGCTATGATGTGCAGAGAGAGGATGGAAGAAAATTACCCATATCTATCTATGAATTTACAGACAAACCTGAAAAGCTCTACGTTGTAAACCCTGCTGAATATAATATGCAGCCTGAGGAGCTTCTGCTCATTGATCGCGTCCGGGAACGTATGATCAAACATAGACCAGAAAATATGATATTTGCAGACACAGCCCTTTCAAGGGAATATTTCCGTAGGCTTTGTAAGGGGTTACTGCGTGAGGAGGCAAGGGATAAAAGAATGGTTCTGTCACCGTCCCAGCTGGACATGTATTCTGACCTGCTGGCAAAATACACAACAGGGCTTGGGATCCTGGAAGATCTGCTGTCCGATGGAAGGGTGACCGATATATATGTAAATGCTCCTGCTGACCACAATCCTGTACATGTGGTGATGAACGGGGAAGAATGTACCACCAATATATTTCTGTCCCAGGAAGAAATGGATTCCATGGTCTCCAGGTTCAGGACGATAAGTGGAAGACCTTTTGGAGAAGCGACACCTGTCCTGGAAATGGCGCTTCAGGAGTACGGAGTACGTGTTTCCGTTATAGGGGACCCATTGAGTGCAAAAGGAATGGCCTATGCGTTTCGAAAACATTCAAAGGCTCCCTGGACACTGCCTAAACTGATCAATACCGGTGCTATCACTCCCCTTACAGCTGGTCTGCTCAGCTTCATGATGGATGGACATGCATCTGTACTGATCGCCGGGGGCGTAGGAGCCGGAAAAACATCCCTGTTATGTGCCATGCTTATGGAAATGCCTCAGAGGTACAGGATACTGACCATAGAGGACACACCAGAAATACCTCTTGAGCAACTACAGAGACTTGGATGGAAAGCACAGGGCCTCAACGCTCAGTCCTCTATTGTAAGGTCCAGTGTTGAGATAGGTCCGGCCACAGCTCTGCGCGCATCCCTGCGGCTTGGCAGTTCATCTTTGGTAATAGGTGAAGTGAGAGGGCCGGAAGTCGCAATGTTGTATGAAGCGATGCAGGTGGGTACAGCGGGAAATTCTGTTATCGGGACCATACATGGTGCATCCACAAATGCCGTCTATGAGAGAATAGTACATACCCTGGGAGTGCCTCCTGCTTCTTTCAGGGCTACGGACGCTGTAATAGTATGTTCCAATACCCGCATAGCAGGCAGTATGGCAACAAAACGTAAAGTGATACAGATAGCTGAAGTGAACGATGTATGGGACCCTGATAACACATACAGTGTCTTCTCTGAGATCCTTGCTTTTGATGCCTCGGTCAATTCACTGGTACCAACAGACCTGCTTGATAGAGGGCAGTCTGCATTGATCAGAAAAATTGCAAGAAAATGGGGAATATCCGTGGACGAAGCTTCAAAGAACATTCGTATCCGCGCAAGTATGAAACTTAAAATGGCAGAACATGGTAGAACAGACCCAACGTTCGTTGAGGCTGAAATGGTAGCTGCTTCTAATAACATGTTCTGGATGTTCATGGAAAAGGAAAAAGAAATCTCTGGAAAACCAGATATGCAGCGCGTATATGACAGATGGTGTGCATGGTTGGAACAGATCGTAGCGATAAAAAATGAAAAACTGTCTGCTGCAACAAAAGACAAAATATTGTACCCAAATTCATTGGCCCAGGAAGTACAGGGTGACAATGATGCATAATAATAACTGGTACTCCAGGGGATGTGATCTCACATGGCAGTATTTCTCCAGGTATATAACAGATCGTGAGGATTTCAAGAAGAGAAGCGAAAAAGCAGTAAGTCTGGAATATAGGAATGCCCTTGTTTATACAGGGTTTGATCTGGAACCTTATGAAACAACATTTTTTTCCTATATAGGATCTGCCAGTCTGTTCTTTATACTCCTGTTGACGGACGCATTATTGTTCAGGTTCACTACATTTTCGTCTGGCATACTTATATTGATCGTCACTATAACCCTGGTCCTGCCTGTAGCAGTATTGTGGTATCTTAGTGAGTATGTGAAGATACATGCCAGATACATGGGAATAACATCATTAGGAGACATGCCTGAAGTAATGAGCTATGTCGTAATGTCAATGAAGATGGTGCCTAACATGGAAAAGGCCATACATTTTGCCGCAGAGAACTCGAACAGGCCTCTTGCCAGGGATCTGAGGAAAATGCTATGGAACCTCCATTTACGAGTATATGCCGGCATGGATGATGCTGTAATCCAGTTCTCGGAAATGTGGGGTAAGAACAGCGAACATTTCAAAAGGTCGTTGCACCTTATCAGGAGCTCCATGAGCGAAAACGATCCGGCACAGCGCACTTTTACGTTGAACCGATCATTGGATATCATACTGGAAGGAACTCGCAACCTTATGGCAAGCTATGCTGCAAAACTAAAACTTCCTACGTATGTACTGTATTCTATATTCATCCTTATACCTCTCGCACTGGTTGCGTTGCTGCCTGCAATGGCAGTTGTTGGGATACACATCACAAGTACTAGTCTTATACTGACATATGATATGCTATTACCTTTGGTCACATTTATGTATGCAGAATATGTGCTTATGCAAAGGCCAGCAGCATTCACACCTCAGAAAATCTTGGAAACACATCCTGAACTGGAAGGGATGCCATCAAGAAAGAAAAAGGACCTCACTATGGCATTAATGACCGGAAGTGCTGTGTGTGGTTTAGGATACATATTGATGTATGTCGGAAATCCTTATGGGATCATTTCAACAGCTGTGCTTGATGGAATGATACCTAATGCACTGCTGATATTAGTTGGTATAAGCATTATGTTCTCATTGTATCTTAATGCTGCATACGGTCCGTATAAGCGGATAAGGGACAAGATAATCGCCATGGAAGACGAGTTTTCAGATGCATTGTTCATCCTGGGGAGAAGGATATCTGAAGGCAGGTCTGCCGAAGAGGCTTTTATACACACTGCTGCTAACATGAAAGGATCTTTCATAAGTGAACCTTTTGAAAAAACTGCTGTGAACATCTCATGCATGAGATGTGATCTGCAGAGTGCTATATTCGATGATGAGTATGGTGCATTCAAAAATGTGTATTCTGAAAGAATAAACACGACCATGAAACTGTTCCTAGAAAGTGTGCATAAAAGCCATGAAGCTGCTGGTGTGGCCATAGTGAAGTTAGCCGATCATATGAAGGACCTACAGGAAGTTGAAAGGCGTATAAAGGAATCACTGTATGACATGACATCTACGATGAAGTCCACTGCATGTATCTTTGCTCCGCTTATAGCAGGTGTGACAATTGCACTTTCCGAAGTGATCGCAAAGATCCTTCAGAACGTAGCGCATAGTATATCTAAACTGCCCCAGAATGTGATCCCAGGACCTGCGGACATCTCGCCCGAGAACCTGGAGCTTTCCATAGGTCCAAACATGTTCATGCTGTCAATAGGCATATACCTTATACTTATCACAATGATCCTTGTAAGATTCTCAAATGCCATCGAGTATGGTGGTGATAGAAATCAGATGATGTATGAACTCTCCAGAGCACTGCCAATTTCAGTAATTATGTTCTCTGTATCGGCGATTGCTTCAAGGATAATATTCCGGGGCTTCATTTAAGAAAGAACGTAACGGTATTTGCAGATCTGACGCAACACTGTTCCATATGGACCAAAGCTCTGTTGGAACAGCACTGAACACACATGATGTGCATCCGTTACAAGATCGTTGTAGATCTTTGGCCTGTCATCAGTTGTTCTTTTAAGAGCAGGGATCGGACAAACGGTCCTGTACTCCCATATTCTTTGCAATCCCAAACTACTATGTATCCTTTGCTCAACATCACGGAAGGACAAAGAGATAAAGGTGTTTTAAGGTAAATGAACAAAACAATAAGATAGATATATATGATAAGATCTATGGTTACGCCATTATGCTGAACATAGCTAAGGGGGAGGCAGGTTCCTGTTACATATATCTTTCCAAAGGCTGTAAATTATGCCAGGAAGGAGCAAAAATGGTACTTTTCATTACTGGTATTTGTGGAAAGAACTGCTTTTATTGTCCAATCTCTGATGAAAGGAAAAAAAGCATTACATTTGCAAATGAAAGAATGGTCAGCTCGGATATGGATATAGTAGAAGAAGCAAAACAGATGGGAGCACTTGGCACAGGAATTACCGGTGGTGAGCCTTTGCTTGAACCAGAGAAAGTGTTCAGATATATCAAAGTGCTCAAATCGGAATTCGGAAAAGAGCACCATATTCATCTCTATACTGCTCTGTCCTTGGATGAAAATATACTGGGACAACTTGCAGCTGTCGGTCTTGATGAGATAAGGTTCCACCCACCTGCAGATATCTGGAACAGTAATATGGGATGTTACGCAAGTTCCATAAGAAAAGCTATAAGTATAGGAATGGAGGCAGGTCTGGAGATCCCGGCCATAGAAGGGGCACAAGAAGTGGCCAGGATGGCAAATGAAGTAGGTTGCTTCCTCAACCTGAACGAGCTCGAGTTCTCAGATACGAATTCTCAAGCAATGAAGCTCAGAGGCTATAGACTGCGGGACGAGATCTCAAATGCTGTAGATGGCTCATATAAGACCGGTATAAGGGTCTTACAGACCACTGAGAAAGGACATTTATGCACTTCCCGATATAAAGACGCTGTACAGCTTAGAAGAAGGCTGTTGCGCATAGCTGAAAGAACGGCCAGGGAGTTTGATGAGATAACCGAAGATGGAACCCTTATCTATGGTATAATAATATGCAATAGTGCAAAAAAGTCTGCACGGCATGTGGCTGAGTTGTTGTTATCATCAGGCGTTCCTGAAGAGTTGTTCCAGGTGGATAAAGAAGAGGTATATATTGCTGCCTGGATACTTGAAGAGATCAAAAAGGATATAGCAGTGGACGTAGAAGAGATGTGTATTGTTGAAAGATATCCATTTCCCGGTGGGATGATCGTAGAAAAGGTCCCGCTCTAAAACCCAAATTATATATGCAAGAATGATATACGTACTTCCTTGTCTACCAATATCATTTTAATTTATATAAATCACAATAACTTTATAACCTTAAATAGCATATAAAAAAAACGAGGTGTTTGTACTGGAAACGATAGAGGACCGCGTTAGGGAGAGGCTCATTAAATATCTCAGCAGAGATGATACCGGCATTCGTAAAGTGGTATTAAGGCTTTTTCTTGAAGGCGACAAGTTCACAACCGGTGATGTGTACGGGTACCTGAAAAAAACTGATTTCAGTGTAAGCTACAGGGGAGTTTCTGCTATGGTCGGTTTAATGAACACACGACTTGGTATCCTCAGTATCGATGTGACTGGAGATCATAACATATATCTTCTCAAAGATGATTACAGAAATGTTGTTCGTTCAGTACTTGAGAACTATTAAAAAAGATTATTGAAACACCTCAAAGGATCCTTTTTATATAATGGACATAAAATATTTCTATGATCTGATGTGCTACAGAATGGCGGAAAAACTTAGGCAGGGATTCTCATATTCAAACACATAAGCGATGTGGTGTATCGTGCATACGAGCATCTTCTTTTTAAAGAAGTTGCACGATCGGATGTGCCTGAGCATATTGCAGTTATCATGGATGGGAACCGCAGATATGCTAACAGGGTTGGCAAATTAGCCAATTATGGACATGTGAGAGGTGCCAGTGTAACTGAGAAAGTGATCGAGTGGTCCTATGAAGTAGGCGTCAAACAACTTACGGTCTATGCATTTTCCACAGAGAACTTTAACAGGTCTGCAGATGAAAAACAAAAACTGTTCGAACTTATTGGTCTTAAATTCGATGAACTCTGCCAGGATGAGCGTACACATAAAAGAAAAATCAACATTAGAGCCATCGGGGACCTACAAAAACTTCCTTCTGGTTTGCGATGTTCCATCAAAGAGGCAGAGAGGTGCACAGCAAACTACGATCAGTTTTATCTTAACATAGCTATTGCCTATGGTGGCCGGCAGGACATCATCCAGGCAGTACGCAAAATCGCAGAAAAGATCGATGAAGGACAACTGGACCCTGAAGATATAACAGAGAGTACCATTGCTGATCATCTCTATCCTGTTGCAGGAGATCCTGTTCCCAATGTTGATCTTATTATCCGTACTGGCGGTGATGAGAGAGTATCTAATTTCCTTCCCTGGCAGACATGTGGTAATGAATGCGCCACATATTTTTGTGCTCCGTTTTGGCCAGAGTTCAGAAAGATCGATTTTCTGCGCTCCATACGCATATACCAGGAGCGCCTCATAGAAAAGGAACTGGCAATATTGAAGAGAAATGCTATTTTTCTCAGGACTTTAGAAAAAAGGGATGCTGAAATGCCCCATAGCTATCCTGTTAACAGAATACGTGTTGTTTGAACCAGATACTTTTTTATTGAGCTGTCCCATGCGGGAGTATATTCTATCATAACAACATGGGCTTTCTTCCTATTGCAAAGAAATACAAAGGTAAGATTTGAAAATAAGCTTTATGATACAAGCATTAATAAATGATTTACCAGCTCGTACCTGTTACCTAAGTACTTTAGCAAATAGATATGAAAGATGCGGGGGATGGGATTCGAACCCACGAACTCCTACGAGACTAGGCCCTCAACCTAGCGCCTTTGACCGGGCTGGGCAACCCCCGCATGTGGAAAAGAACAATATAGGAGATAGCAACCTCCTATATTAATCTATTGGTTTAGAGCGTAGATAGGATCTCGGAGAGGCTTGTAGCCTTATCTTTGATGACACTACCTGCATTCAGGATCAATTCCTTTGTGCTATAAGAGCCATCAGATTCCACCGTGAAGATGAAAGAATGCTCATCAACCTTAACATCTATGGCATCAATTTCACAAATTCCTACGCAGAGCCTGCAAAGAGTGCATTTGAGCATATCCTCTGTAGAGATCTCAGCACTGTTAGTGCCTATCTTTATGATATTAACAGGGCATTCGGTTACACATTTACCACATTGGTCACATCCACTGAACTCAACTATTGGCATGTTCTTATAACCGCATGCTACGCCTGCCTGCCATCTGGAATGTTTGTTACCATATCCCATTTGGGCTATCGCTTCAAGGACTATCTTCTGTCCTTCCCGAAGATCTGCGATCGGGATATTTGGGTCAGCAGGCTGCACCTTATCATCAGAGGACACAAGGTCCTGAGAATAAACCATTCCAGGACCTTCTGCACTGAGAGTTAGAGAGACCTGACATGCCGGGCAAAAGTCACCACAATTACACTCCTCTTTAGGAATAAAATCCTCCATGTTCGAAGTAAGAGGGATAAGTGCTAAGCGTAGGCCAAGCTGTTCATCATACAAAACCGACGTATTGTTATAGATATTTATCTCTGTGATAGCGAGCGTAGGTACATCTGCCAGAGCAGCCCTGCGTATACCATTTGCGAATGCAGTGGTCGTGTTTGATAATACGAACTTTGCAGACCTATCGGAAAGCTCCAGTATGTCTACTTCCATTGTCATATGCTTGTTTCCTTCATCCAAAGATCATACACGCCTTCCACCCTTTGGGCGAGTACCATCATGAGGTACAGGTGTTACATCTTCTATCCTTCCAATTTTAATACCTGCCCTCGCAAAGGCCCTGATAGCGGCCTGGGCACCAGGACCCGGGCTCCTATGCTTGTTACCACCAGGAGCACGCACTTTTATGTGCACACCTTCAATGTTCTTATCTTTGAGCACATCAGCGAGCTGACTTGCCATTTGCATTGCTGTATAAGGAGAGCTTTCATCGCGCGCTGCCTTTACAACCATCCCGCCAGAGGATTTTGCAATCGTTTCAGCACCAGTCATGTCAGTGATAGTGATGATAGTGTTATTGAATGAGCTCTTGATATGAGCAACACCCCATGTTCCATTTGCCATATTCTATACCTCCTTAATCATTCTCTGCAATGGATTTAGCTACTTGTGCAGGTCTTTCCGGATGGGTTTCAGCAAGCAGAGGAGAAGCACCATAATAATCGATAAGCATTTCCTGCTTCTTAGTGATCATCATTCCAGGCACTGTAACTTTTTGACCATCGATGGCAATATGGCCGTGAGTAATGAATTGACGTGCCTGCTTTGGAGTACGGGCGAGTCCGAGCCTGTGGACCTGGGTCTGCAGCCTGCGCTCAAGAAGGGCACTGGTCTTAAGTCCAAGTATATCATCGATATTTGAATCAGCTTTCAATATAGAATAACTGGTAAGCCTTTCAAGGATCTGTTCTGCTTCTAGCTTGTAATGACCAAACATTTGTCCTGTTTCTCCGGACTCTGCCAAAAGTCTGCGGGCGTCCGCCCTAAACCGCCTGAGCGTGCTTTGCGCCTTCCATAATTCTCTTTTGTTACGAAGTCCATAGGTCTTGATAAGCTCGACCTCTTCAGCCATTCTGGCTGCCTGCCATGGATGCTTAGGCGTATCATAGCTTTTTCTCTTTTTCCCTGGATATACCATAAGATCACCCTATCATTTCTTCTTGCTTACACCAATGGTACTGCCACGCCTACCAGTGGACTTTGTTCTCTGGCCCCTTACCTTAAGACCACGTTCATGCCGTATACCACGATAGCACCTGATCTTTTTAAGAGTGTTCAGATCTTCCCTCAATGTAAGCAGGATATTCTGTCCGAGAAGATGTTTGTTCTCCCCTGTTGCAAGATCTTTCTGTCTGTTCAACATCCATGAAGGCATGGACTGTTCAAAACCGCTGATAGCCTGATCAAGCTTTGCAATATCCTCATCCGGGAGATAGCCAATTACCGCCATTGGGTCGATACCAGTGCTTTTCACAAGGATCCTTGAGGTTCGCCTTCCTATACCAGGAATACCGGTCAATGCATACTCAACAGGCATCTCACCTTTGAGGTCAGTATTCATGATACGGACTAGATGTCTTATATCTTCATCTGCCATAATTTATGTCCTCCTTAGGGATACGTTGTATCCTGTAGTCCCGGTATATTTGCCGGCACTCCCCTTGAAGGGGTGGACTGCATATCCTAACGGAATATAAACTGATGGCGCAGATAATACTGTATTATATATAATCCTATTGCTGTAGAAGATCTAAAAAAATTACACAAATAAAAAAATAAAAGCTTTTATCAGAAAAAATATATCCAAAGAATAATTTTTTTGACGCATTGTTATAAACAAATATTAATATATAATTATATCATATATTATACTGAGGATGAATGCCCATTCTAAGTAAAAACGATAGGATCAATGATCAGCTCGCTGCTTTGAATGGTTCTTTAGGAGATGGTCACAGTTGCGTGAGTTTCAAAAGTTTATCATATGCGGAGCTTTATTCTGCCTGATAGTGTTAAGCAACCCAGCAGGTGCAATTCCTTCAAATTCAACAGGGAATAAGATTTGGGATGCTAATCTAAATTCAAGTATTGAATATACGTGGACGCCTCAAAGTTTCTCTGGCTTTTACTATAATGCAGACACAGAAGAAGGAACTGAACTTCTTACGGTAAATCTTAGCACTACCAATAAGAGAACAATCAGTCCTGGTAATATGACCTATGAAACAAGACCAGTAACTACTGATTTCAAATATCAGGGTTGGGGGAAATACCAATCAATTATTTTTATGACCGAAAGATATTTTGCAGGATATTCAGGCAGCAGATTCAACAATGATATTAATCTTATGTCCGATGAAAAACTTTTAAGGATATTGATCGATGATAATGAAAGGAAATCTCTTTACGCTGGTTCCTCATTTCTGCTGGAAGAAGGATATGAACTAGAAATAAAAGAAGTGGATAAAGATGGAAAAAAGGTGCTCATCGAACTGAGCAAGAATGGGGAACTCATAGGAACAGACCTTGTGGGACCTAATGGCGACTATACCTATAAGAAAGACCTAGGCTTAAATGAGGAAGTAGCCATCATCGCGGTACATCTGGACAATATCTTTAAAGGAACAGAGACAAACGCAGTATTCATAAGTGGTGTATTTCAGATATCTGATGAGCTCTCAAGCATCAATTCAGGTGATGCATATGGAAAAATGGAGATCACCTCCATATCCCCTGAGAAAATAACTATGAAGAACCGGGAGGAGATAACTCTTTCAAAAGGAAAGGTCGTTGAGGTCATGGGAAAGCTCAAATTGATGATAGCTAACAATGACACACTTAGATTTTCGCCGTTTATAGAAATATCCGAACCTGGAAATTATGTCCTTAGAGGCACAGTGGCAGAAGGGAGATTTGAATGGACACCTATGAACTTTGAAGGATTCTACTATAACATTGATGAAGGCATTGGCTCAGAATCGCTTACAGTCGAAGGAATAAACGGCAGAACCATAGAGAAAGACAAACTTCAATATAAAAGCAAACCTGAAGAAGTGAGGTTTGAACATGAGCACTGGGGCAAATTCAAGATCTTAGGGTTCCTTGCAGATAAATACTTTGCAGGCTATCCTAAAAATGGATTTTCAGATGGAATCAGTCTTGTTTCAAATGGTGAACTTGCCAAAGTGCTGATAGATAGCGAAGAGAAGAAAAGAGTATATTCAGGGTCTTCACTTCTATTAGAAGAAGGCTATGAATTGAAAATAAAAGAAATAAATGCTGAGGGAAGCAGTGTATTTGTTTCTCTTTACAAAAATGGCAGCATTATTGATAATGGCATAGTAGCTTCAAATGGAGATTATGTTTATAGGTCAAATATCGGCAGTATCGAAGATGTACCCCTGATAGTTGTACACATAGAAGATATTTTTAAAGGAGTTGAGACCAATGCTGTTTTTATTAAAGGGATATTCCAGATTTCCCAGGAATATATAACTATAGATAACAAAGCAAAGTATGGAATAATGGAGATCACTGATGTTTCTGCCAATGGCATCACCATGAAAAACACAGCTGACATCTTCCTTCCAAGAGGTAAATCAATAGCCATCATAGGAAACATACAGTTCCATGTAGCAGATTCCAATGATCTAAGATACTATCCGTTCATAGAGAAAAATACAACTCCCCTCGAATCACTGGACATTGATGTTCCTAAAACGATCATAGAAGGCGAAACTATCAGTATAGGAGTTTCTTCACGAGGAGGAGGCGTAGAAAATGCTGTTGTCCATATAAACAAAGAAAATATTGGCACTACTTCAGAGAAGGGGATCATCAAATATACAGCATCAGGCGCTGGAAAGTTTGAGATCAGTGCTAGTAAGGATGGTTTTATATCAGCATCAAAAGAAATAGAGAGCATTGCAAAAGATGATGAAACTAGAAAAATCAGCATCAAGATGTCTGCTGATAGAGTATATGAAGGGGACAAGGTCACATTTTATACAGTTAAATCCCTTAATGAAGAGCCAGTGTCCGGGATACGATTACTATATGACGGAAAGTTCATAGGTAATACATCCGACGATGGAAAATTGGAATATGTCATAAAAGATCCTGGGATCCATAAGATAAAAACAGTTCCAGATGGTTTTCTTCCTGCAGAATATAACATAGATGTTATCGTCCGTGAACCTAATTTCATATATTCTGGACTGCATATCATGCCCATCGATCCTGTGAAAAAAGAAAATGTGAGCCTTTCAGTAGAGGTAACTAACACGGGTACTGCACCCGGGAAAGAAGAAGTGGAACTAAAGATCAATGGATCGGTTGTTGATATCCGGACAGTTGCCCTGGAAATAGGAGAAAGTACCTTTTTGAACTTCACTTACATGTCCCCCCAGGAAGGCATTTATGAAGCTCATGTGGGAACTGAAAAGCTTGAGTTCGAAGTACAAAAGAAGAGCATACTTTCCTATGTAGGGATTGGACTTGTGGTTTCTTTGATAGTTTCCAGATTAGGATATCCAATGGTCAAAAAAGGAGAAAAACGAAAAAGGAAAACAGGTCTTTGACAAGATTGGATAACCTTTATTGACTTCCACTTTTACTTTTTTTTATTTGTTCTCATTACCAATAAATTAAATTGATAATATGGTCATCATCATTGTATGCTCCAAAGAATGCCTTTTTCCAATGATGATCTTGATTTTACATATCCTTTACCTGCTGACCTTAAAAACAGGCCTTCCTGTTACTTATATATATATAACAGGAAGGTGGTCATAGACCCTTTGAGCTTACCAGGTACTCAGACAATCCTTCATAATGATATTAAAGACATAAAGACAAAAAGGATTGTACAATATGTAGGATCACTTGGTAAGAAATTATTTTATGCCATAGGACTTGAATCACATAAGGATGTACCTTATGGAATGCAACCAGTGTTCCTCAGAGACCTTATAGGAAAAATAGATGACAAAATGCTAGCCCTTGCCGGAAGAGCAGTACAGCTCGTTGATTTTGAACTGACGAGCAGGTTTTGTGGGCGATGTGGAATTCTTACAGAAACCCTTGAAGATAGGGGTAAAAAGTGCCCTGAATGTGATCTTCTCATATATCCTCGCTTATCACCTGCAATAATAGTGCTGGTGATCAAAGAAGATAAGGTTCTTTTGGCCCGTTCTGCACATTTTATGTCTAGCATTTATAGTGTCATCGCAGGTTTTGTGGAACCCGGAGAAACATTAGAACATGCCGTAAGAAGAGAGGTGAAGGAAGAAGTTGGGCTTAAGGTCAAGAACATACGATACTTTGCAAGCCAGCCTTGGCCTTTTCCCAACTCCTTGATGATAGGCTTTATTGCAGAATATGCAGAAGGAGAAATATGTGCTGATGGAAAAGAGATAATTGATGCTGCCTGGTTCAGTAGAGATGAGATACCAAACCTTCCAGGAAAAGGCAGCATATCGGGACATCTGATAGACTGGTTTATGAACAGGAAGGAAGAAGGGATCTGATCGATTATTATAAAAATTAAATATAGAAAAACATAGGAACTTCTCTTGTTTCAAATACTAAAGCAGTTTTTAATGATGTTTCTGTTTTTGCTTAGTTTATTTATATTGCTCAATTTTTATTAATATAACTCCTACACAATACATTTCTCAGCTTAGCGTAAAAATAATCATATGTACACCTATCCTGCAAAAAGCATCACCTCCTGGATAAAGTGACTTTTTTCATACATTCATTTAGTGCATGATCAAGCAGTACATACCATAACTGGCATGCATTCCGGTTTCATCCGGATCTTCCAGGCCCAAAAGCTCCACTTGAAGTGCACCTTTCAAATTGGCCAGAAACAATTTAGAAAAGTATATGTTAGATATACATTCATTTTTATTATCTCTATTGGATGGAAAAATATGAATAAAATATTAAAATGGACATTGATCATTTTTGCTGTATTTGTATTTTTTGGGGCCTTAGAACAATCGTTCGATCACCAGACAAAATCTGTTGAGCAGCAGCAAGAGCCTGTAAGCACGATCGTGCAACAAACTTCTGGTCCTGTGAAAGAAATACCAGAGGACGATCCTGTAAAGGAAGACGCATCTAAAAGGCAATACTCTATACCTGAACAACCATCATCATTAGAATATCCTCGAAGTGATAACCTGACGGTCCACTTTATAGATGTTGGTCAGGGGGATTCCATTCTAGTTGAATACGATGGAAAGAGCATGTTGGTCGATGCCGGTGAAAGTAATATGGGCTCCAGGGTTTCAGCTTTTCTCATGGAACTGGGGATATCCTCCCTGGACTATGTGGTTGCAACACATCCGCATGCAGATCATATAGGAGGATTGCTTACAATAATTGACCAATATCCGGTAGGTCAGTTCATAGACTCCGGGTATCCGCACACTTCACAAACGTATGAGAACATGTTGATAGCGATCGATACAAAGGACATTCCCTTCCATGTAGTACAAAGAGGGGAGAGCATTGACCTTGCTCAAGGAATAGATATCCAAGTGCTTAACCCAGGAAAAGAACGATCTAACGATATAAACGAAAACTCTGTGGTTCTTAAGATCACTGATGGAGATGTATCGTTCCTGCTCATGGGAGATGCTGGACTTGAGGCAGAATCAAGCATTATGGCTGCTGGCTATGATGTAGATGCAGATATTCTCAAAGTAGGCCACCATGCAAGTATTTCAGGTTCTGGACAAAACTTTATCAAAGCAGTCAGTCCGGAGATCAGCATTATAGAAGTCGGAGCAGATAACAACTATGGGCATCCGCATGCTGAAATATTGCAAAGGTTACAAAGTATGTCCACGGTCTACAGAACAGACCTTGATGGTACGATCACCATTACAACAGACGGTTCCGCCTACACAGTGACCACGAGAAATACCGGTTACAATAAAACCAGAGCTCAAAGTGAAGTAACCACTAATGACCCAATGACCATATCTGCTTCAGACAATACGATAGCTGCACCGGCTGAAACAAGCACCCCAGACGAAGGGATAAAGATCAGTGATCTAAGCCTTAAAGAAGAGTTTGTGATGATCAAGAATTTAGGTTCTTCTTCTGTGGACCTCACGGGTTGGCAGATCAAGGACGAAGGCGATAAACACACGTATACTTTCCCTTCATTCCGGCTGGAAGCAGGTGCAACAGTTACTCTTTACACTGCTGATGGACCCAATACCGAAACAGAGCTGTTTTGGGGTAGTGGAAAACCTATCTGGAACAATGATGGTGACACTGCCTTTCTCTATGACAATGAAGGATATCTTATAGACTCATTGAGGGGATGAACATGAACATTAAAGTCACTCTGGATAGGATAGAGAATGAGACGGCTGTATTACTTGTCAGACCTGAAGAGACCACTAAGATCAGCATTCATATTTCTTTATTACCTGAAGGAAGCAAAGAGGGAGATATCCTGAACATCGATATTATAAAGGACATTCAGGGAACAGAGCAGGCCAAAGAAAGAGTGTCTTCTTTGCTTGAAAAGCTTAAGAACAAAAAGTGAATGAATGAATGAATGAAATTCCTTAAATCGAACATATTTGTGAATTTCAGAATGAATTCAGGGGTAATTTATGAAATTTGGTATCAAAAAGCAGCTCTGTAGAAATTCTAATGGGATCACTGTCATTCAGTTTAATTCTGCAGATACAACCAGTGTATAGGAGTGTATTTAAAAATATCCAAGGTGCAGAAAATATGATCAGCGAAATTTTCCATGGGTCACCAAAGCAGGTCAGTAGATGTTGTATGGATATGGATGGAAGGTCCTGTTCCTTTGAGACCATATCATCAGGACCCATCCTTTATACTTCCATTACTATCACAGGTATTCTTCAATATATCCAATATCCTTACCAGATATTTCTTCCATGACCTGGATGAAATATTGTTCATCAACGTTCCGGCCAAATTCACTTAAACGCTGCCAACCATTTTTCATTGTATCTGATCCGAGGTCCTCGTAGATCAAATAAATCACAGCGAAAGCTTTACTGTAACCGAACAGGATTTCCTCCCCGTTGGTTGAATTGAAATTATCGGCAGTGTTCCATGTAGAAAGTGAGATATCATATTTTCTTTCCAATCTTTCGTAAGCTTCCAAAGACCTGTCTTTTCTTTTTTTAGCGATATCGGGATTAGTTTGTGCCAGAACGAGATATGTGTATAGGTCTGCATGCCCTTCATCCATCCAGATGTGTGAAAAACGACATTCACGCGTCCAATAGTGAGCAAGTTCATGTATAAGTATTGCATCGCTGGAAGTATGAAGAAGATATATACCTTTATTTCCCTGATTATAACCCCCATAACCTTGAGTATCTTCAGCACTTGCCTGGACTATAGTAACATTATAATGAGCAGGGTATGAAAACCCAGTGACATTTTCAAGTATCTGAAGGCTTTGCATCGTTGTATGCAGAACACGCTTTCCCCAGGCATCTTCTCCCTCCCAGAACCTGACAGTTATCCCCACATCTCTTTCATTGAGGTGGGCAACATCCTTTATCTCCTGCATGTCCGTATGGTTCACACATGTTACCTGGCAGGGATTCTTCCAGATAGCTCCTCGGGGGAAAACAAGTTCAGTGATCCCCCCATGTTCAAGAATATGGTAATCCTTTCTTTCAATATCGATCTCATAGGATTGAGGTGTTCTTAGTATAACCCTCGTCCTGTTACCAGATTCCACTATGCTGAATACTGCAGTGTTACTATTGCATGGAAGATCATATTCAATGTAAAATACATACGTATCACCATACCATATCTTTTTATTCAGGTTGAAGGTGTGGTATCCCCCGGACATCTGATCCCAGCTAAGCACATCGCCGCTTATTTTTTCATAGGCATAGATGTTCTTTGCGTTTTGAGGAACGTAATAATTGAAGCTTGAGTAATAGCCTCTCCAGAACCTGGTATCTTTGTCCTTATTTTCGAACGCGACCTGCCTGAGCACATGCACGCTCTTTCCGTCAGATGAAACCTCATATGTGACATCTATATCCGTAATGGTCTGGTTCCAGCCACAGGAGACCGGAGAAATGAAAGCTATGGACAATACTATGAAAAAAAGAAAGATGAACCTAAACAACCGTTTTTCATAAAGGCACATATTATCCCATTATTATATTTAATTTCAGTATAATACTGCTATGTACACGCATGTAAGTATTATGGCATAAAAAATGAGAATCTGTACATATTCTGAAACCATGTGTACATAGTGCAACAGGACATGCTAAAATTGCTTCCGTTCCAATAAACAAAGGTCTGCCGAGTATTATTTTAGATCACAGCAAATGGAAATATAGTAAATGATATAAGTATGAAAAACCATGATGAACGAACATTTAGGAGACAGTTACATGAAATACTGGCAGCCAAAATATGAGACCATGGGTCATAAAGAACTCAAGGGATTACAGCTCACTAGGTTAAAGAAGACAGTGGCTGCAACTTATAATAATGTTCCTTTCTATAACCACAGCTTCAAAGAAGCAGGCATCAGACCTGAAGATATCAGATCTCTGGATGATCTGAGGCGCCTTCCTTTTACCCGTAAGACGGACCTGAGGGATAACTATCCTTTCAGCCTATTTGCCGTGCCTAAAAAAGATATAGTGCGTATCCATGCTTCTTCTGGTACAAGCGGTAAACCAACTGTTGTGGGATACACAAGGAATGATCTGGATGCATGGTCAGATCTCCTGGCACGCAATCTGACCATGGTAGGCCTTGGAAAGGATGATGTGTTCCAGAATGCGGTTAACTATGGCCTTTTTACAGGTGGGCTTGGGTTCCACTACGGAGCTGAAAAGATAGGTGCCATGACGGTTCCCAGTGGTACTGGCAGCACTGTACGTCAGCTTGAGATGATGATAGATTTTGGAGTAACAGCTCTGCATTGTACACCCTCTTATGCCCTTTATCTTGCTGAGACTGCAAGGGACATGGACATAGTTGATAAATTATCCCTGCGTGTAGGATGTTTCGGTGCGGAACCATGGTCATCGAACACCCGAAAACAGCTTGAGAACACACTCAACATCAAGGCATATGATTCCTATGGACTTTCTGAGCTCATGGGTCCGGGTGTGGCCTTCGAATGTCAGGAACAGGATGGTTTGCACCTCTGGAGCGATCATTTCTTTGTAGAGGTGCTTGACCAGGATAATGAGCAAGTGGCCGAGGGAGAAAAAGGAGAACTGGTGCTAACATCCCTTACCAAGGAGGCACTTCCTATTATACGATACAGGACAGGCGATATTGCCCGTTTGCTGGAAAGTGAGTGTGCATGTGGCCGCACTTCAGTGCGTATCTCAAGATTGTTAGGCAGAGCTGATGATATGCTCATAATAAGGGGGGTCAATGTCTTCCCATCACAGATAGAAGATGTCATAGTGAAGATCCCCGGGATCACAGAACATTTCCAGGTCATACTGGACAGAAATAAGAAAATGCTTGATGAGATCACTGTGAAAGTGGAGATCACTGATAACGTTTTTACAGGTGAGATACGTGATCTGGCTGCACTACAAAAACATGTGGAAAACGAACTGCAAAGCGTTCTGAACATACGCACTAATGTGGAATTAGCTGAGAAAGGCTCTATACCCCGTACTGAGGGAAAGTCAAAAAAGGTCATTGACAGACGGAACGCTCTTTGATCTTCTTCGTTTCGCTGGCCGGCAGGGGTTGTAAGTAAGGTGATGTAATAATGGCACATGTAATGGAGATCCTTGGAATGGCAAGGGTAGTGGTAAAAGATGGTAAGGTTATAGAAGTAGGTGAACCACAGATAGAATGGTGCCCTCTCTTTGAAAAGGCCAGGGGTATCAAAGAGATAGACTCAGAAGAGGTTCGGAAGAACATGGAATTCCGTATCCGGGATTTTGGTCTGTTCACCCCAAAAAGAAAGCTCGAGATGGATGTGTTCGTGGGGTTCGGTGCTTCTGAAGTGATGATGTCAGGTCTTAACAGGGGTTTGTTAGATGCCACTGTAACTGTATGTGATGGGGCAGGGACCGTTATTACTGCTAACCCAAGACTTGTACAGGGAATGGGAGCAAGGATATCGGGCCTTGTGGAAACTGAACCTATCCCTGAGGTCATAGCAGGTATTGAACAAAGAAAAGGTACTGTTCTTGATCCGCAGCATGCAAGCATCGATCCGGTAAAAGGAGTGGAAAGGGCCGCACAAATGGGCCACAGAAAGATAGCCGTTTCTGTGATAGATGAATTGACAGCTTCAAGGATAAGGGAACTTGAGAAAACGCATGATATAGATGTTTTTATAATAGCTGCCCATACCACGGCCCTCACAAAAGAAAGTGTTGTTGAGCTGTTAAAATACACTGATATTGTAACAGCGTGTGCGTCCAGGAATCTACGAAGCCTCGTAAAACCAATTGCGCAGGTGGGCACAGCAGTGCCACTGTTCGCAGTGACCCAAAAAGGCAAGGAGTTGCTACTTGAACGCGCAAAAGAAGTAGACAGTCCCATACTTATAAATACCATGCCTCTGCCGGTGCTTCCTGAACAGAAGCAACCCAGAGATCTGATATAAGGACAATTAAAGGGGTCCCATAAATACTATCATGTCAGAAGCATCTTTACTTTTCCGTTGTTGGCCTTAGGCTACCATTCCTTCTATCGCTTCCTTTTTTCTATATACTGTACCTTGGAAGGTTGCTATTACCTCATCCTCCTCATCTGTTACAGTGACTATATAGGTTGCCAATTTGTAACCTATCGATACTTCTTTTGCCTCTGCGATCAAATATCCTTTTCTTGCAGCTTTCACGAAAGCTATGGAACAATTTATTGCTACTGCGATCCTTCCATGAGCATTTGAGGCGCTACCGAAGACCAGATCTGCAAGGGTGAAGATCGCTCCACCGTGGACAGTGCCAAAGGCATTAAGGTGCTCATCTGCTATGAACATGCGAGCTTTTGCATATCCGGGACCTACCTCAAGCAATTCTATATTACAATGGGCTGCAAACCTGTCCCTGGACAATAGTCCCATTAATGGTGCAATTCTTCTCTGCATTTTGAACACCCCTTCATTTCAAGCTATCTCCAAATATTGTGGATGGGTTAAAAATCTACTGATTATGGATCAGATATCTTGCTTGCCATGATGCCTAATGAAGAGATATCACATGAAAAATAATGAAAATTATTAATCATGATATTTAAGGGGCAGATTTATATATGATTGCTTTCTTTAAGGTCATGATCAATCATGATAGAAAAGTACGGAAACGAAACAGAAATGATGCAGTTCATCATAGTGCTGATAACAATGACCATATCAACCTTTGCATACTATTCATTGTTCAACTATCACGGGGTAATCTGACTTCCCTTGGTATCATAAAACTTACACGTTAATTTTCTCCTATCCTCCTTTTCATTTGATCAACACTTCTACATACATATCTATTTTTTTATACTATTTAACAGAACATAATATAGAAAAGTATTTAATTAAGGTCACCTTAGGTGTAACTGGTGGTATAAAACGGCATACACTGGCTTTTCTCTTAGAAGTATTCTCTGGGAAATACGCATAATTGTTCTATTCTATGTAATAGGTGATTGGCTGAGCACAGTATATGCTTTGCCTGGCAGACAGGAAGGCAACATACTTCTTAGTACCTTTATCTCAGATAATGGAATCTATAGCTTGTTGCTTCTTAAATTATTATTTGTAGCTTTGCTTGTGATCAATTTCTACGTACTGAACAATTGCAGGCACGAGATCGCACCTTATTTAAAAGAAGGGTTAAAATCTTCAGTGACCATACTTGGAATTGTCCTTACAGCGAACAATATCCTTGTGGGACTTTATGACTGGAGCTTTTTGGGATCCATGATCACCATACTGAATGCTTGATCTTTACCCTAATAAATATATACATTTAGCTATTCATCCTTTTTCATGAGGAAAATAAAAGGCATTTCCAGAGATACTCTCAGATTTATTTTAGAGGTCAGTAGATCATCTTATCCTAATGAGTTCGCTGGCTTGCTTCAGGCAGAAGATGGTATTATCATCGATGTGCTGATCTTACCCGGAACAGAATCCGGAAAAAGCAGTGCTTTGCTGCGACTGTACATGATGCCAAATATTTCTACTGTAGGGTCCGTGCATAGCCATCCCGGAGGATCTATAAAACCATCCAGTGCTGATCTCCAAATGTTCGGAAGGACAGGTAATTATCATATTATAGCAGGATACCCTTATGACCTTCAAAGCTGGGCATGTTTTAATGCCAAAGGTGAAGAGCAGGAACTACAAATAATAGATGATCGAGCAGATGAATAAACCGTATACAGACTGAAGCTATTTTTTTAGAAAAACAAAAAGTATATATATTTACAATACCAGTATGACAAATGCAGTTAGCTTAGTTGGCGAGTAAAGAAAAGGATAATACCGTTTCTGTTTGCTTCTTTTAGGTTAATTGACTGAATGCAGAGAATGGGTTGTATTGATCAAAGTAAATTATTCGGTCTCAACTGAAGCTGTTCCTGATACCTTTTTAAAAGGTATTGTAATAGATACAGTATGCTATCCGCAAGTGTGTGGGTTTTGCAGAACTAGAGGTTAAAAGCCGATTGGCTAGATCATGCTCAAATTCTCAGTCTCAATGTTGAGACACACCAATATAATAAAACAGCAAAGGATATAAAATATGAACAACGATAGAAGAGGCGGAAGTGGCGGATTTAGGTCCGGCGGAAGTGGCGGTCCAAGAGGCGGAGGCGGTGGATTCAGGTCCGGCGGAAGTGGCGGTCCAAGAGGCGGAGGCGGTGGATTCAGGTCCGGCGGAAGTGGCGGATTTAGATCCAGTGGTCCGAGAGAAATGCATAAAGCAACATGTGCTGACTGTGGACAGGAAACCGAAGTACCTTTCGTGCCATCCGGTGACAGACCTGTATACTGCAGGGAGTGCTACCAGAAGCACAGACCACCAAAGAGATATTAAACACGTCTATTGATCTTTGTGGAAGCGATATACATTGTTTGTATATTCACTTCATTTTTAAATTTTTTTAAAGCTCCTTCTATACTTCAATTGTATCATTGACCGCTGAAATATCCCTGTTCAATTCAAAATGGTCCTTCTTCAGTTTGTACGCGAGCAATGTTGAAGCCAGAGCCACTGAAACAGAATTCGCCAATACCAAAGCCATATCTTTGATCAGTAACCCATGGTACAACCATAATGTCATACCTGTCGTAGAACACAAAAGCATCAATAACGAGATGTCTTTTGTGGACTTTGTCTTCAAAGCTTTCAGAAGCTGAGGTGCAAAAGCAAGAGTTGTAAGTGTCCCTGCCAGATAACCGATCATAAGGTACCTCTTTTAAATTGTATATTTTAATAGCGGATTATATGACTTATATATTATTAAAGTATATCTAAATTTAAAAACTGATCTGATGTTTTCTCTCTCTGTTATGATCTTTAAAGGATCTCATTGCTAAACATGGTGTTCATACATCATTGCAAAATTACATTTAAGTATTAAAATACTCATGTGAGCTGAAAAGTATCATGGGTATTGTGCATTAATGCAAGGTTTTGTTATATATTACAATGTCATTGGACTGTTCAGAAGACATCTTTGCTGGGTGCCTATATCCATTGTAAAAGGAGGGTATGGCCTATCCTCCTCCTTCCGTGGATCGCTATAGGCTGGCAGAAACAGGATAATCCCAAATTTACAATACTAATGGTGATAGTTCCATGGTTCTCATAGAATCCTCAGAACTCCTCGATACTCTAAAACTATTGCACACCTTTGCAGCAACTTTCAGTTTACAGGAAGCTTCAAAAGCATACAACAATGTAATTTGCCTGGTTCAGCTGATGGAAAAAGAGATATCGGATGATCAAGCATACAATAAGAGGGATGCATTCTCAAATAGGTTTTCCTGACCCGCTCCTGACATTCATTCCTATAGCAATATTATTTGGATAAGTTACGCAAGTTCATGTCGTAAGTTTCTTGTACAATGACGGAAGCCTTGCAGGAAGCACCTGCGCATCGTCTATTATCGTGTAACCTACATTTGAGAAGATGGTATCAAGATAATTCCCAGGATCTTTATCTACTGTTATACAGAAGAAATGTATGTTCCTGGCATTGCCTTCCTGGATGGCTACCCTTGTATCCTCTTCTGCCAAGCGTCCTTCGTATGCTCCTTCTCCATGACAGGTATCATAGGGTTCTCCATCTGAAAGGAGCACTATCATCTTAGTAGTTGCCTGCACCTGTTCCAGCTTTGCAATGGAATGCCTGATCACGGGCCCAAGGCGAGTGTTAGCCACTGGTTCCAGCAGGCTGATCCTGTTGGCCACGGTATCCGAAAAATTCTCATTGAACTCCTTTATTATGTAATACTCCACATCATTGCGGGTATGGCCGGAGAAAGCGTAAATAGCATATTTGTCTCCAATACTTTCCAGTGCCTGGCTCATTATGATCAAAGAGTCTTTTTCCACATCTATAATGCTCTGGCCGCCTGTGTCCAGTTTTTTGGAGGTGGAAGCACTGACATCTACGAGGAAAAGCGTAGCCACATCCCTTTCTCTCTTATCCCACCGCACATAAAAACGATCATCCTGATCCGCACCACATCTTCTCTGCATGAGGGCTTCTATGAACGCATCGATATCGATCTCAGTGCCATCTGTCTGTCCTTTTAACTTGTGGAAAGATTCAGGTTTCATTGTGCTGAAAATGCGCCTGATGAGTGCGATCTCATTACTGTATCGCTTTATTGCATCTTCAAAGTATTCTCCCGAGTCACCTGCGGGCTCTATTTCTTTAACCACACACCAGCCGGACTTGTAATCATTGATCACAGTGTCCCATTCATCGTATCTGAAACTCCCGCGCACATTCCAGTTATTGGGAATAGCGTAACTTTGTTCCTGGAACATCTCATCCGGTTTTTCTTCTTTTTTCTCCTCTTCCCTGCTTTCCTCACATTGCGGTACGAACCTCGCAAGCATGTGCTCGTAAGGGTCAGTAGAAGCAGGTTCTTCCTCTGTCAGAGCAGAAATACCCACACCCCTGTATTCAAGATTTTTAATTGGAGTGTATTGCCGATCAGCCAGAGGACCATACAGCTCCTGAAGCAGATCATATATCTCAAATGCCACTTCCATGGAATCCAGAGTAGAGGAATTCGGATGGAGTACTTTATGGAGCAGAGCCCTGCAAATGTCTATGGTCTGCCTCATTTTTGCGTCCATGCTGAATACCGGTTCATTATCTGCAGAAAGCCACATCAGTGCTTCCATGAACCTTTCCAGCCCAGGTTCCGGAATAGGCCTTGCCTGTAAAAGCTGAGCCCTGATCTTTTTGAAACTATCCCTCAGTCCTCTGTAGGAAGCGAATATCATGTATTCAATTCTTGCATCTTCTATGATACCCATGAGATCGATGGCTAGAAGATGATCTTGAAATGCAGAAAAAAGGCTTGTTATACTCACTGTTTCCATAGCGCTGCTAAACTCAAATCCCATTTTTTTCAGTAAAGAATATGCAGCTTGCGTGGATATTTCTGTGGTGCTGAACTGCACATGCCCCACTTCATGCATCACGCTCAGCTTATATATATTGAAATTATCTTCAAAATCAATATATTTTTTGATCTTGGGTTCAAGGTAGATGACATTACCTGCAATAATGGGGTTCAGAAAATCGAGACCTTCCGCCAAAGGAAGAACATGTTTCGACCGGATGCTGAAGTCCACACCTGAAAGGCCGACAGCATAGAATTTCAGAACATTCGCCACCTTTTTCAGGGCTACTCCGCCTTTGAGCTCTTCGATGGTATCCGTGGAACTTTTGGATTTAAGGGAGAAGTAAGGTCTCCCCCTGATCGGACTTTCTTCAAAAACGCTTATCCCTTTGAAGGCCCACTCTTCAAGTTCCCTTACATCCAGATCTGCCAGCAGGGACGGAGAAAAGGCAAAATAATCCACAGCTATCTTTTTATCGTTTTCGTATACCTTCAGGCCGGTGCCTGCCCATTTCCTGATCTCTGCCGGGTCGATCCTTTCCACCACTTCCGGCAGGCTTTCAAAGAAAACACCTGCAAGCAGCCAATCTACTTCCAGCAGCATACGGGCTGTGGAGAATATTTCTCCGTGATAAGCAGGTGGGACCTGTTTAAAGGCAACAGCCGAGTGCCTGCAATAACCTGCACCAAGATGGGAACTTTTCTTTGCGATCTCTTTTCCAATGGCCAGCCAGTCCCTGAAATTCTGATAGGTGAAGAGATGCAGCACATCAGGGGCATATCTGAAATAATTCTCTACGCATTCGGGATTTACCAGAGCTAGCTCAGATCCCACATCTAATATAAATGCCCTTTGTTCCCGGGTAGTGGTCCGAACATGGCTTTCAAGCCCCTTGAAACCATGATCTATGAATGCTTTTGCAGCGTGCCTGTCTCTGGATACAAGAGCTATGCCTCTGTCTGCCCATTCTATCAATTCTCCAATATCCGTAGAACCAAGAAGCTTCGGACTTCTGTTCACAAAGGATATAGCCATATCGATATTGAACTCAGCGATCTTCTCTGTCACAGAGAACCACTTGTTAAGATCGTTGTCACCCAGGTCAGCCATTGCAAGAGGTGAACGGTTGAACAGCGCAAGAGTTAGAGGCGCACCGAACCTGAGAATGGGATTGAGCGCATTGAGGATCAAATGCCTTCGATGCGGTTCAATGTGAGTGAAAGTTTTTCCGGAGCTGTTTATGATCTCTACTACGGTCCTCCAGTCCTTCTCCCTGATATTTTCGATAATATCAACAAATTTGCGGAATTCATCAGCGGACAGCAGAGATAAAAGGTCTGCAAGGTGTTTAAAATAAGCCTCAGATACTCTTATATTGGAGCCTGAGAAATTGCTTCCAATAGATACCAATTCTTCAAACTGCTCAAAAGGCCGAGATGACACAACTTTAGAAGTATTGGCAAAATAAGATATGGCAAGCCCCTTGTCCCGACCTGCTATGGATATTCCCATTTCTGTCCACCGGTGCAAAAGAGGCAGCCCACCTTTTTCAATGATAGTACCCGATGCATCAAAGAAGCCTTCGATACACGAAATGCTCAAGAATGATGCCTTTTGTGCAAGCATTAGCCATTCTCTAAAGCCATCTTGAGGAAGCGAACGGTACACCTGAGGTGCTGCCTTCAGATAAGATCTAATTACTCTGCGACCTTTACCTGATGTAAATTTTCCTGAGCTCAAGATGAACTTCAGATCCTGGACAGATATCTCCTTGAGATGTTCCACTACATAGGATAAATCATCCGGGTCAAGATTAGGATAATATGATCTGACAATGTCAGTAAGTTCTTCCGGAGAAAGAGGGCTTCCGCCTGCTTCTTCCATTCCCTCGCTCACTCCATGATAGTGGAGATGATCTCATCGATGCTTTTTTGCAGATCAGTGTTATCGGTTATAGGTCTGACCATAGCTATGCGACATGCTTCCTTTGCGTCAATGCCGTCCATTATGAGCTTACCTGCATAGATAAGCAGACGAGTACTTACACCTTCTTCAAGACCGTGTTGTTTAAAGTTTCGGATGCGATGGCCGATATCCACAAGATAGCGAGCCATTTTTTCATTTACTCCACTTTCATGTGCAACGATCTTTATTTCAAGCTCTGTAGGAGGGTACTCGAAATCTAAAGCCACGAACCTTTGGCGTGTACTTTGTTTGAGGTCTTTTATTATGCTTTGATAACCAGGATTATAGGAAATGCTGAGCATGAACTCAGAAGGCGCCTTCAGGATCACTCCCAGCTTGTCAATGGGCATGATGCGCCGGTTGTCTGTAAGAGGGTGTATGACAACGATCGTATCCTTGCGCGCTTCCACAACTTCGTCAAGGTAGCATATGGCACCGTGTTTAACAGCTTTTGTAAGAGGGCCATCGCTCCATTCCACAGATTCCCCTTTTATCAGGAACCTTCCTATAAGATCAGTGGCTGTCAGATCCTCATGACAGGCCACAGTTATCAAAGGACGCTTTAGTATATAGGCCATGTATTCCATGAAACGGGTCTTTCCACAACCAGTCGGTCCTTTAAGGTTGACGGGTAATTTGTTCCGATAAGCTGACATGAAAATGTCAACTTCATTTCCTACAGGTACATAATATGGCTCCTTCTCAATGAGATACTTCTCAACAGGTAACTCCTCGAATAAACTACACTTTGTAAACATTGGAACGATCCCACATTCTATTCGTTGTTATAATAAGGAATGGAGGATTATGGTTTATAATTAATGGTATTAAGGGATATTTCCAAACACAAGCTTTATCCGTATTGAAACTGGATCTGTTATCATGGTCAGGTCCATAATATTTGATATGGATGGAGTGTTGGTGGATTCCATGCCTTCTCATGCCGATGCCTGGATAGCGGTTTCAAGAGAAATAGGTGCTGAAGTATCCAGGGAAGATATCTATGAGATAGAAGGTGCGAACCACATACTTGGTATACAGTGGCTTTTTGAAAAAGCAGGTAAAGTGGTCCAACCCCACTTATATGAGGAGATAAAGTGCAAAAAAGTGGAGTTCTTCAATGCCAACGCATCCATTACTCCTTTTGATGGTATGTCTGGATGTCTCAGAGACCTCAAGCAGCATTTTTCACTTGCAGTGGTCACAGGCTCTGACAGATATACAGTAACAGATATCATGAATAATTTCTTTCCAGGTGTTTTTGACACCATTGTATGTGGAGAGGATGTCCACTATGGTAAGCCCTTTCCTGACCCATATCTCAAGGCAGTGGAACTGCTCGGCATGGAAAAGGATGAATGCATAGTAGTGGAAAACGCACCCATGGGCGTGGAATCAGCTAAAAGGGCAGGGCTTTTCTGTGTAGGTGTACCTACATATGTGCCTCCATCCAGATTGAGTGCAGCCGACATTGTGCTGCATGATCATCCTGCGCTATTTGCATATCTGGAAAAGCTGATCCTTTCAAGCAATTAGAAAGGTTTTAGTTCCTGTCATACACAAGTATTACTGGTAGATACTTTATGGACAATAAGCACAACATCTCTGATAAAGTAGAAAGCCTGAAGGAAGAATTCAAAAAAGAACCATCTTTGGAAATGATGGTACAGGTGATCGCTGCGTATCATGAGCAAGGGCTCACTGAAAGAGGCATCGGTTTTGCTGAAGCTGTATTGCTGCAAGTGGATGATAAGAAGACACGATCAATGCAAATGGGTATGATCATGGAACTTGTAGGCAGGAATGAGGAAGCGCTCACATACCTGGATAAGGCCCTGAAGATATCTCCCACTGATCCACAGGTGCTCCATGCAAAGGGTATGATACTTGTCATAAATGGAAGTTTTGAAGATGCCGCTTTGATCTACCGCGAACTGAGGGATAACAATGCAGCAGACCTGCAGGCAATGTCAGGCATGCTCCTGTGCCTGTTTGGAGAAGGAAGATCAACTGATGCACTTGCTCTGTACCAGGAGTCCACGGGCACTCTTCCAAAAAACCCACACGAATGGCATCCGAAAGGTATGATAGATGGTATAGTTGCTGCATATTTTGAAACAACTACATCCGATGATCATGGAACGGCCCCGGAAAATATCAAAGAAAGCTTCCGGCGCATGGAAGATATCATAGGCAACTTCGGAACTGAGGTCCGGATGTTTTACACAATGGGAGAGATCGCGGGCAGTGAAGCGTTCAGGAAAATAATGGAAAAAAAGAAGAACAAGAACTGAGCTTTACATTTAATCCGTTACCAGTGCTTCAATTTTGCATGGAAGGGGACCATTTGGTTGGGTGTACTGTATCCCTTGAGCGGACCGTAAAACGGCTCATGTTCCCAAAGTCATGAATAACGGAAGGAGATTTCTTTATATAGGCACTCTATTTTCCTTGACCACGTAGTAAAGGACATGGTTCACTATTACACACTTGTTACAAGATATCACGGACCATGCTCAAGGATCAGCCCTTGCAGCTATGATAAAGGTATGGGAGTACGGGATGTGTACACATCTTATACATAGGAAAGACCGCTCCTATCACTTGAAAATGTAAAAAATGGGGTCATAGTGATCAAAGTATAGCTAGGAAATGCAGAGATACCTAACATAAATATGTTCCCAGAGGCTATACTGAAGGGACCCATAGACAAGATCTCAGATAATACAGATTTGCAAGTATGTCTGTAACACCAGCAAAGATGTGTACAGGAGGTCTGTTCTCCATACACAAAAGAAGAATCAATGAGAGAAATGGACACGATACAGGTTCCAAGACATGTGCTTGACATTCCCCTTGATGCAGAGGGTACCCTGGTTTGCAGACCCAACAGGTTTTTGGCAATAGTGGACATTGCCACTCCTTTCGGCCCAAAATGTGAAAAAGTACATATTCATGATCCAGGGAGGCTTACGGATATATTGTACCCTGGAAACAGATTGCTTCTGAGAAAAGCCAGTGGAAAGAACAGGAAAACGGAATGGGACATCATAGCTGGCAAAGCCGGAAATGACTTCGTTCTTACTCATTCCGGATATCACAGGCAGATCTCTATGTGGGTGCTGGATAATAATATAATAGAGAGACTAGCAAATATAGAGAAGATCCTTCCTGAGCAGGTTTTAGGGGAAAGCAGGCTGGATTATCTGCTTGAGAGTGCAGGGCACAGAACATGGATCGAGGTAAAAGGATGCACTTTTGCCGAAAATGGAATGGCGATGTTCCCCGATGCTCCCACGATACGCGGAAGAAGGCATGTTGAAGAACTCATAAAGGCCGTGCAAGCTGGAGATAGAGCTATGATGATTATATTGGTTTTCCGGCAGGAAGCACAATGTTTCACAGCGCATGAGAAAATAGACCCGGATTTTGCTGCCGCTTTTAAGCGGGCCCTTGAAGAAGAGGTTCAGGTCCACCCTTTATTGTTTGCTTTTGTGAAAAATGATACTTTTGGAGCCATATATTACTTAAGAGAATTGCCTCTCTGCAAATAAAACTGTATACATGGGGTTGCTTGGTTCAACAAATAATTATATATTTAATTAAATATATAATTATATTTATTTAATTGGAGAAAAATCGTATGAAATTATACCAGTCATTAAAAGTAAAAATGGCTATATTCATTGCTGTTGGTCTGTTTTTTGTATTCGGCATCTCGGCAGCATACGTAGTTGATACTGTTACTGAACACGAAAAGGATATGGCTTATGCCGAAGCCACTCAGATGGCCAGAAGCTATGCCAATGGATTCGATGCAGATATGCAATCTGATCTGTCCGTAGCAAAGACTTTTGCTACAGCTATGTCCGGATATGGATCAGCTGACACTTCAGAAGTATTGGATATGCTTGAGCGTTCTATGCTGAACAACCCGGATATCTATGGTTCATTTGTGATTTATGAGCCAAATGGCTTCAGCGGAAATGATGCTGATTATATTGGGGAAGCAGGCCATGACAGCACAGGGAGATTCAGCCCATATTGGCACAGGAAGGACGGCGTGCCGGTGCTGTCAGAAGATGTTTATGAATATGGAGAAGATCTTGCATACGATTACTATGCTACCCCAAGAAATACGCTAGCAGATGCTGTTCTGGAGCCTTATACCGAAGATGATGCACTTATGATAAGCTATGTATCGCCTATATTGAAGGATGAAAAATTTGTGGGCATAGCAGGCATTGATGTAATCCTGAACTACATCGACAGCGAAATGGACAAGGTACACATCTTTGATACAGGATATGCTTTTGTCACATCCAATACAGGTGTGTTCCTTTCACATCCTGTGAACAAAGAATGGATAGGTATAAAAAACCTTCAAGGCCTGGGTGTTCCCCAGATGGAGCAGATGGCAAAGGACATAAGTGTGGGTAAAGGCGGGAACATACAACTCATCGATCCGGCAACTGGCAAGGATACAGTTATGTTCTACGAACCCATAGATACCGCAGATTTCGCCCTTGTGCTGGCGGCACCCATGGATGAGATGCTTGCAAATGCTATTGAATTGCGTAATACGATCATTGTAGGGTTTGCCACGGCTATTCTCATCATGACAATTATAACTTTCGTTCTTATTTCAAGGATGACGCATCCCCTGAAAGAAATTGTTGAGTGTACTAAAAAGATGGCTGATAACGATTTCAATGTCGATGTAAGTTACAGTTCTTCGGATGAACTGGGAGAACTTGCAGAATCCATACGTGTGATGGCATCTAACATAGGCAACAACCTGACCCAGCTGGTAGGTGAAGTACAACAAAGTGCAGCGTGGGTTGCAATGACTGCCGAACATATTTCAGCTTCTGCCGAACAAATGACAGTTACTACGACCCAGCTAGCTGATACAGTGTCCCAAATAGCCGGTGGTGCAATGTCTCAATCCACGAAGAATACTGAGATCGCAAATGCCATGGGAAATATGACATCAAATGTTCAGGATATAGCAAACAACGCGGAGAAAGCCGCAGAAACAGCCACCCATGCCAGTAACCTTATACAGGAAGTAGGTGAGCGGTCAAAGAACCTGCTTGTACAGATGGATGCAATAAAAGGAACCTCGTCCGACTCTGCGGCCGTTATCAGGCAACTTGACACAAAATCAAGCCAGATAAACGAAATAGTCACTATGATCACAGAAATAGCAGATCAGACGAACCTGCTTGCTCTTAATGCTGCCATCGAAGCTGCAAGAGCGGGTGAACATGGGAGGGGTTTTTCAGTAGTAGCTGATGAAGTGCGCAAACTGGCTGAGGATTCCAGCGATGCAACCAGACAAATATCAGTGCTTATCAAGGACATACAGACTGGCACACGCCAGGCTGTTGAATCAGTTGAGAAAGGTACTGGCAGTGTGGCAGATGGTGCAAAGGCACTCAATAAGACAATGGAAGCTGTAAAAAACATAGTTGAAGGTGGAGGCAAAGTGGCAAGCATGGCGAAAGGAATTGCTCAGGCTGCTCAGGAACAGGCCGCCACCATCCAAGAAGTGACCGCCTCTATGGAACATGTCTCTACAATCTCGGAACAATCTGCAGTCGGCACTCAGCAGGCTGCAGCTGCAGTCCACAAACAGGCAAAGTCCATGGATCAGCTTTATGTTTCTGCAAAAGAGCTTGCAGGTATGGCCGAAAGACTGCAGACCGCCACCCGGTGCTTCAATCTGAAGACAGCGTAAAACAAGTTTTCAAGCAGGTGAAATTTATTGCCTGCTTCCGTTTACTTTAAGTTGTTCACCAAGCCTCACAGGATTGGAGATGATTCCGCCACATCAGGCTGCGTATCACCGATATAATATTTGCGCAAATCTCTTGCTTTTTTACTGAAAAGGACGGGCCCGCCGCGATTCGAACACGAGTCAATGGGTATCTTCACCATGGGTTTCGAAGCCCATTAGGATATCCTGGCTACCCTACGAGCCCACTATGGAACTTTGATTACGATCAGATTCTTAAATGTTTCCATCAGAAAGAATTCCGAACAGGCCCGCTGCCATTCTCAAGGCCATACTGCACAACACCACACCAACCATTTTCCTCAAAGTTTCCGGCTGCATTCTGGTATGCATAAGATAAGAACCTACCTGTGCACCCAAAAGAGCTGCAATCGTGATATAAGTTACGAGCTGCATGTCCGGCTGCCATGGACCAAGATGACCTATAAGGCCAGCAAGTGAAGTGAACAATACAATAAGTCCGGAAGTGGCAGCGGACCTCTTTACAGTGTATCCAAAATACAACAACAATGGCATGATAAGAGAACCACCCCCGATACCCAATAGTCCTCCAAGAAATCCTACTACAAACCCGCTCGCCATAATAAGGGGAAAGGAAAAAGCATGGTCACCAATCGAAATCCCATTTTCAGGTTTGAGCATCCCTATTCCTACAAGTACCATAATGATACTGAATATACCAAGAAGCATATGTATAGGTACCAAATGCGCGCAATAAGCACCCACAGGTGCTGCTATCATAGATACTGCTAGGAACGGTATGGCTACGCGCAGCTCTACAAGCTTTTTACGCAGGTATGTCACGGCTGCAGATGCAGACGTTACGGTATTCAGCAGCAAGCCCATAGGTATAGCACTGAGCAAATCGATCCCTGACCAATAGAAGACCGGTACGTAGACTATGGCACCTCCAAGACCTATCATGGAGAACAGCATAGACAAAAAAAATATTATTACTGCAAATACCAGAAACTCCATGATATCATCACCTTAGTTTTTCAGATGCTGTTTCTTGAAATATCCGTCCCCTGCATTTCATCGGGTAAATCACAAATTACTCAAATTATTTTACCATCTAGGCAAAAAATATTAGAGTTTAGCACCACCAACGCTACTGAGATGTATGTGCTTCATACATCATTATACCTAATCATACCTGTTCTCAGAAACCATGTACTAAGTAAGGTCCAAATATCATAAATAAAAAGGACATGAGTATCAGTACTGCAAAGGTGGCAGTAACAGCCGCAGAAAGACGAAGTGACCGTTCTTCATTCCTGGTCAGCCTGTAAATAAATGCTTTTATATAATCTTTGAATATGTGCCCACCGTCAAGAGGCACTGCAGGTAGACAGTTAAAGAGAGCCACATAGAAATTGAGCCAGCCGATCCATAGGAGGGAGTTGGCTATCCAAAATACACCAATTCCCAAGGGTTCAGCCCATCCGACAGGCGTATAGAAGTTAGCAAGCATTCCACTGAACCCGGGAAAACCCTCCCCGGCAAAACCAACGATCGGCAAACCCAAAAGGATCAACCAGCCAGCTATTCCTTTCAGCATCCCAGGAATATCCTGAAGCAAAGAGAGATAGGCCGTTGCAGGAAATTCCCCCACCGTGATACCAAGACGAGTGTCCACATTTTCGTCCTGGCTTGTAAATACTCCTAAAAAACCCTTTTTTTCTTCCTCTCCAGGATGTGCTGCAAGCTGAAGTGTTAGTTCAAAGGTGCCGGATGAATTAGTAGCAAGCACTAATGTTACAGGCTGGCCTGCAGATGTGGAGTTCATAAAAGATCGGAAGCTATAGACATTTCTCATAGGAACACCGTCCATCTCCATTATTCTCATACCTTTCTGCAACCCAGCAGTCTCCGCAGGAGATGCAGCTACTATATCCTGTATAAGAACGCCCCTTGTGTCATTTTCAACTGACCCGACCTTTATATCATACACAGATGTAACCTTATCCTTTGAAGCATGTAACCTGACCGTTTCACCTTCCGGGAAAGCGTCAAGATATTCGATCATCCCCATTATATTGTCAACTGGTTTGTCATTGATCTGGGTAATGATCATCTGGGGTTCCAGCCCGACTGCAAAAACCTCATCCTGCACATCCATTATCATCACATTACTAATAGGTGCGATGGAACCAAGTACCGGACCGAAGAACAGAGTAAATGCGAGAAGCGCAACAACGAAGTTAGCCATGACACCTGCTGCAAGAATGCGTGCCCTTTGCTGTCGTGTGGCAGGCTTCGAGCTTACTGTTCCAACCGATTGCTCATCTTCTTTTGCAGTTACTTCTGTACCAAATAGTTCATTCTCATCAGGTTCTGCAAACCCACCTACGGGTACAAGTGCAAGCAATATGCCCATTGACTTGACGCGGATGTTTTCTACTCTGCACAGAATGGCGTGAGAGAACTCATGCACCACCAAGGTAACAATAAGAGCGATCAAGCCCCATGTAAAGGGTATGAACTCATTGACACCAGGTATAAGGAATATATTGCGTGCCTCATTGAACTTATTAGGTTCCGGCATTGTATTGTCGCCCAGTGATGATAGCATAGAGATATCTGAAACTATTACAATGAGCAGCATGGCGAACATACCTATGAACATCAGGCGAATGCCGATGTCAGCAAATATTCTCCAAGCCTTCTTAGGTACTGCCAGCTTGTCAAGTAGCTGAAGCCCTCTTGTGGTCCTGATCATCAAAAGGGGACCATAACTTGTAATATTATATCTTTCAAGGATACCTTTCTTGCTCAGATGCGATACAAGCATCCAGTAGAAGAGAAACAATGCAATTCCAGTGTTCGTCCAGCTCAAATAAACTCTCCAACTAGGCAACTATCATAATAGTGACAATGCCTGATTTCGATAATATGAAGTAAAGGATATTTTATGCTATAAAAAAGTATAGCATATGTGCCCTTAATTGTCAGTAGGATTTATATACTCTTTTCTCTCAATACTTTCTCTTTTTAAAGGGAGGGATATATGCACTGTCGTACCTTCACCTTCTTTACTGGAGATCCATATAGAGCCATTGTGTGCCGTTATAATGTTCTTGCAGATATACAGACCGATCCCCGTACCACCATATCTGCGGCTTGTAGAACTATCTATCTGGTGAAAAAGTGTAAAGAGGCTGTTCAAATGATCATCACATATCCCTATACCATGATCAGAGATCTCAATTTTGACAATGTCCTTTTCCTCAGAATAAGCAGCTATACATATCTTTCCACCTTCATGTGAGAACTTGATGGCATTATCTAGTATGTTACGAAGCAACTCCTGGATCTTTTCAGGTTCAGCCCGCATAAAAGGGATCTCATGTGAGATATTTTTATCTACCGTAATGCCTTTATCATCCAATTTCCTTGAGATCTTGGCAAGCGCCTCGTCTATAGCACTACTAATATGCATGATCTCAAAATTGTACTCTATCTTTCCTGAGTTCACATAGCTCAGATAAAGCAGGGAGTCTATTAAACTGCGCAATCTTTCTGCATTCCTGTATATAGACTCAGATGCTTTTTTCTGCACATCGTTCAGTTCCCCCAGGCTTAAAGAGTCCAGCAGTTCACTATACCCTATAACTGAACTAAGAGGTGTCTTAAGTTCATGTCCCAGATTTGCCAGGAACTCATTTTTTATCCTGTCCACAGATTTAAGTTCCTCGTTCATCCATAGCAGTTCACGGTTAAATTTTTGCATTTGCTCCTGAAACTTTTTTCGTTCAGTGATATCAAGCGTTATTACAATACCACCATTTATATTACCGCAGGGTCCTTTCAAAGGATAACCTTTCACACTCCATATCCTGCCATCCGGGGTCGTCCTTTCGACTTCCATGGAGGTCCCCTGGATGTTAGCCAACATGATGGTGCAATTATCTGTGTTATCTACCCCGACGGGCCAGATCTCATTACATAGCTTACCTATGATCATACTACGCTCATTATTTAAAAAGCTACAAGCGGCCTTATTAGCCCACAGTATCCTCATCTCATGATCGTGGTAAACAACCTGTTCTTCCATACCATCAAGTATTATCTCTTTTTCAATCTCATGCTTACGAACAGCTGCCTCTGCTTCTTTTCTCTCTGTAATGTCCCTTACAATGGTAAGTATACGCCTCTTTCCATCAAGTTCCACGATACTGCTGCTAAGTTCCACAGGGTATGTGGTACCATCTCTGCGCAGGTGCTCCGATTCAAATATGCCATGACGGAAAAGATTTATGGCTGTCATTCTTGACTTTATAAGAGGGGAATGATCAGATGTTTCGATATCTTCGGGCCTTAATTTAAGCAGTTCTTCTTTTGTATAGCCAAGCCTTTTGCAGGCAACCTGGTTAACTTCCAGTAAATTGAGGTCCATATCATGCATGAATATTTCATCATTCACGTTGTCAAAGATGTAACGAAACTTGTTCTCAGACCGAGTTAATGCAGATTCAGCTCTTTTACGCCGGCTGATATCCTTCGCAATGCTGAGGATAGCCTGGTGATTTTCATAATATATAATACGATTACTGATTTCAACAGGCAATATGGCTCCGTCATTACATATATAGGATGTTTCATAAATAGAGCATCCGTTTATGAACAATTCATTTTGCATTTCTCGTTCTTTAGAGAGTAACTCTTCAGAGGTGATAGTAAGCAGCTTAGTACCAACCATTCTTTCCCTGCTGTATCCCAGAGCTTTAGAAGCAGCTTCGTTCACTTCCAGGATGATCATATCCATATCCTGAATGAAGATCAGATCATTAGCGTTATGGAACAAGGTCCTGAACTTGTGATCAGAATGCACTATCTCCTTCTCAGTTCTTTTAATAGCATCTATATTAGGTTGTGTTCCACTGCTCTCAAAAGGACAGCTCTGCACATTCTTAAGGACAGTAGCTCCATTCACGGAAAGACATTTCCATATAGTATGCTTAGCTAGTATGCGGGTCACATGTTTTAAATTGTCTTTTATATTTTTTGATCCATGAAAATTACCAGACAGTCTGCTATCTAAAGAGCTCATCGATCCCATTTTCAGAACTATGAGCAATAACAAAAAGAAGAGAAACAGAACGATCCAGCCATAATATACAGTGGGCAAAACATGAAGGCTAAGGTTTGGGACAATATTTGTAATGAATATGAAAAACACCAAGGATATGCTTAGGAGAAGTACCCTTTTTGTATGTGGCTGCATCCATTCATCTCTGATCTTTTACTTGTTTTACATGTAGAACAATGATAAATTTAGCAGATGTAAGATATGAATCTTCCGTTTAACATATTTAGCGATCATCTAATTAGGACTTGAACTAAAGAACATAAATCTCTAACACCCTACTAAGACATAGGGTTATGGACCTTACAACAAAATTACCCTGCTCATCTAATTTTAGTGATATCATGTTGGAAACTTCTTCCTATATATACCAGTTAGATTAACATTTAATATCAATAGGATACTCTACTGTAGATGAGAGTTGTTCTGAACCAATAGGAGGAATGGACCAAATCATTGGATACTATTTTAATAGGAACTATCTTGGAAATAACAGTGGAGTTTATTTTTATTACCAATACAGGTTGCGCTGGCTGCCTGAAATATCAAACATGCCAGGAACTTTAAAGGAAAGGAGCTATTAAATGACAGATGTGACCGTAAATTCAAGGATCTGTGGCTATGTTCACGAAATAAAAGGGATGATCGACGGAAATAAAGTCATAATCGAAATTGACACTCCATGTAATGTCGTTAAGAACCTATCTCACATGGAAGTTCCCCTTGATGGAATATTTGGTGTAAAAGATAACTACGTACTTGAAAAAGCGAAAGAAGCCCCATGTTGTGATACATGCCTTGTTCCGATTGCCGTTCTGCATGTATGCAAACTGGAAGCAGGATATATATCCAAGTCCCTTGCTAAAGGTGTAGGCAATATCACTATCGAATTTAAGTAGATATAATATCTTAAAGGATCAATCATAGTCTCGTGTTCAGGCCAATGGTCCTACTAATCGTGGCCGTAACATGGAACAAGTGAATATCAGCATAAGGAAGGAATAAAATGGAAGAGAATAGGATATCCTATCATGATTCAGTAAAGAAAGTATACGCAAGGATCAAAGAGGATGGTATAACCAATATCTGGGACAGGTATGAGGCACAAGGCATGGGTGGAAATCCCGACAGGCGCTGTACGTTCTGTCAGGGAGGTGTACGCTGCGACCTGTGTTCCAATGGACCCTGCAGAGCTAATGCCGAGACTGATAAAAGAGGTGTTTGCGGTATCACTGCTGACGGTATGGCAATGCGTATGATGCTCTTACGTAATGTACTGGGAGCTTCAACCTACCAATATCATACAGAGCAGACCATTAAGACGCTCAGGGCCACTGCTCTTGGTAAGACGCCTTTTGAGATAAAGGAACCTGAGAAACTCAGAACCTTTGCTGCAAGGCTTGGTGTTGATACATCAGGTACAGATAGTGAGGTGGCTTTGAGATTATGCGACTTCGTGGAAGCGGACTTCAGGGGAGAATACGGTAATGCCAGCAAGATAGTAGAGATACTTGCACCTGAGGAGCGTAAGGAAGCATGGAAAAAACTGGATATATTCCCCAACGGTATCCACAGTGAGATCATGAGGACAACGAGCTCATCCCTCACGAACGTGGATGGGAACTATGTGAGCCTTGCACTCAAAGCCATGCGTTTGGGAGTTGCCATGGGTTATCAGAGCCAGATAGTCAATGAGTTTTGCCAGGACATCCTATTCGGTTTACCGCGACCGCATCTGATGAGAGTGGACCTGGGAGTACTTGATCCTGACTATGTGAACGTGCTTCCCAATGGTCATGAGCCGTTTTTGGGATTTGCCATGGTACAACTTGCCAGAGAACAGGCATGGCAGGACAAAGCCCGGGCGGTTGGCGCAAAGGGATTGCGCATAATTGCCAATATTGAGACAGGTCAGGAAATGATACAGAGATGGGAAATGGACGATGTGTTCTTTGGGTTCACAGGCAACTGGATCATGCAGGAGGCGGTGTTAGCCAGCGGCTGTGTGGATGTGTTCGTGGCTGATATGAACTGCTCAATGCCTATTGATCCAATATACGCTGAAAAATATCATTTTAAGATCGTGCCTGTGAGCGATCTTGTTTCTTTGGAGGGCGTTGAAGAAAGAATAGATTACGTACCTGAGAAGGCACATGAACAGGCAGCTCAGTTATTGCAGATGGCCATAGATAATTTCAGCGAACGCAGGAAGACCGTAACACCTGTAACTGGCCTTCCTATCACTGAGTCTGTAGTGGGGTTCTCAGCAGAGAGCATTACAGAAGCTCTTGGAGGTAGCATAGAGCCATTACTGGATGCCATAAAGAGCGGAACTATAAGGGGTGTTGCAGGCCTTGTATCCTGTACGACCCTGAGGGATTCGGGACAGGACTGTCATAGTCTGAATATTGCAAAGGAACTTATTGCACGAGATGTGCTGGTACTTTCTATGGGATGCGGCAATGCTGCCATGCAGGTTGGTGGTCTGTGCAGCCCTGATGCAATGGAACTTGCAGGCCCTGGGCTCAAAGGACTGTGTGAACAGCTTAGCATTCCTCCGGTACTCAGCTTTGGTACATGTACCGATACTGGAAGATTGGCAGATCTGCTTGGTACTATTTCATCGGCATTAGGCGATGTACCTTTCCCTGACCTGCCAGTAGTGGCAACAGCACCTGAATATATGGAACAGAAAGCTACCGTTGATGCGGTGTACGCTCTGGCACTTGGACTGCACACGCATGTCAATCCCGTGCCTACTGTGACAGGTGCCCCGAGGCTTGTGAAATTGCTCACCCAGGACTGTAAAGATGTCACGGGAGGAGTAATGAATGTGGAAACTGATGCAGTAAAGGCCGTAGATGCAATGATGGAACATATCGAGAGCAATCGCAGTAAACTGGGCATCTGATAATTGTATTGCACACAAATATCGTTGTGTAAGGGATGGGAGATCAGAAAAAGGGCAGTTCGGTCTATGGCCATGTGGCCTCCCATCCCTTTATAGCACATGTTTGTTTTTTTTCAGCTCAGCGATATTATAGTTAATTACCTAGCTTTTCTAACTTATTATGTAGAACTTTTCAATCTATTTTCTTGCGAAACTAAGCTTTGATGAACAAATATAGTTGTGAACCGTTTGTTCGAAACTTATGAAACTTATATTATTGTCATGATTATTGAATTTTATTGAATTTTATTGCTCATTCATTCATAAGCCACAAAACATTGGATGTTTAACTACAAACACCCATTGTTATTTCATCTGCGATCAATTCCGCCTGCTTGAGCACGGTTTCCGTAGCCAGTGCCTGCATATCAGGTGGATAACCATATTGCCGCAGGGTCCTTTTTACAATTACTTTTAATCTTGCCCTGGCGCTCTCTTTAATTGTCCAGTCGATGGATGCGTTTTGTTTTACCTTTTCAAACAAAACAACGGCTAACTCCCGTAATTGCTCTTTTTGCATTACTTCCCTGGCACTCTCATTATCCGCAATTGCCGTGTAAAAAGCAAATTCAAATTCAGATAAGCCCATTTCATGGGGCTCTTTATCCATCCGTTTTATCTCTTTACTGAGATTGATCAGTTCTTCAATGACCTCAGCCGCAGTTAAGACCTTGTTATGATATCTGACGATGGAACTTTCCAGCATTTCCATTAAGGATCTGCTCTGAACAAGGTTTCTCTTTGTGCGGGCTCTGATTTCATCATTGAGCAACTTTTTCAGGACTTCCAGGGCCAGATTTTTGTGTTCCATATTCATAACTTCTGCAAGGAAATCCTCTGATAATATGGAAATATCCGGTTTTTTAATTCCAGCTGCATCAAAGACATCTATCACCTGTTCAGTAACAAGGGCCTTGTCAATGACCTGTCTGATGGCAGTCTCTATTTCCTCATCGGTTTTACTGATACCGGTACTGTCAAATTTGACAAGTCTGGCTTTTACTGCCTGATAGAATGAGATCTCATCCTTTACATCCATTGCCTGTTCGTGGGGAATAGCAAGGGAAAATGCCTTCGATAACGCAGTTACTGCATCAATGTATCTCTTTTTACCGTTCTCCAGACCCAGGATGTGTTCTTCTGCTTCAAGTATGATCGATAATTTTCTTGAAGTATCCGCTTCAAAGTAATCATCAAAGGTAAATCCGTAAAACATCTGGGATACGATCTCCAATTTCTCAAGCATCAGCTGGACCGCTTCTTCCTGAATTACGGCAGGATCGCCTTTCCCTCCGCTGTCTGAGTAAAAGGACAAGGCTGCCTTGAGGTCGGAGGCTATTCCCAGATAATCGACGATCAGGCTGCCGGGCTTGTCTTTATAGACACGGTTTACCCGTGCGATGGCCTGCATGAGGGTGTGGCCTTTCATCGGTTTGTCGATATACATGGTATGAAGGCACGGAACATCAAATCCTGTAAGCCACATATCCCGGACGATCACCAGTTGCAGTTCGTCTTCCGGGTCTTTCATACGCTCTGCTAAAATCCTTCTTTGGTCTTTTGTAGTGTGATGTTTCGATATTTTAGGACCATCGGAGGACGCGGAGGTCATCACGACCTTAATGGTACCTTTGCGGAGATCGTCGCTATGCCACTGAGGCTTTATTCTGATCATCTCCTCATACAGGTCGGCAGCTATTCTTCGTGACATTGTGACGATCATACCTTTGCCTTCGAACACTTCCTGACGTTGCCCAAAGTGGGTTATAATATCCTGCGCTATCTGCTTTATCCGTGCCTTGCTGCCTATCAGAGCTTCCAGCTGGGTCCATTTCGTTTTGACCTTCTGGGTCTCTGCAAGGTCTTCTTTATCCAGTTCTTCATCCAGTTCAGTGACAAGTTTTTTTCCTTCACTGCTAAGAGAGACCTTTGCCAGCCTGCTTTCATAATATATCTTTACCGTGGCGCCGTCGTCAACAGATTGAGAGATGTCATAGATATCTACATAATTCCCAAAGACCGCAGGCGTGTTCACGTCTGTTTTTTCAATGGGCGTACCGGTAAATCCGAGGAAGGTTGCATTAGGCAGGGCATCGCGTGTGTATTTCGCAAAACCATACACGATCTTTTTGCCTGTCACATTTCCTTTATCATCCCTCACATCAACATGTTTTGCCTTGAAGCCGTATTGTGTCCTGTGTGCTTCATCGGCTATTACAATGATGTTTTTCCGGTCCGAGAGTTGGGGGTAGACGTTGCCTTCTTCTGGCTGGAACTTCTGGATAGTGGTAAATACGATGCCTCCTGATGAGACGTTCAGAAGCTCTTTTAAGTGGTTCCTGTTCTCGGCCTGTACTGGTTCCTGTCCCAGGAGCTGCTTTGAGGCTGCAAAGGTATCAAAAAGCTGGTCATCGAGATCGTTCCTGTCGGTGATAACCACTATGGTGGGGTTATCCATTGTGAGTACGATCTTCCCTGCATAGAATACCATGGAAAGGGATTTGCCGCTTCCCTGGGTGTGCCAGATTACACCGCCTTTCCGGTCTCCTATGGGTTGTTTTTTCACTCCTGGAAGACCATAGCTTTCAGGGCTTTCATGCTGTATCCCTAAAATATCCCAATCCTGCTTCTCCTTTTCAACATAACCCGATGCCCTGAGCGTTGATACAATAGCCCGGTTGACCGCATAGTATTGATGGTATGATGCGAGCTTCTTCACGGTCATGATGGTGACAATACCGGTCTTAAGGTCTTCTTTTTTTGATCTTTCGAATACAATGAAATGCCGGAGAATGTCCAGGAGAGTGGTTTTGTCAAGCATCCCTTTAATTAGTGTTTCGAGTTGTCCGATGAGCGGAGATGCTTTGACCCTGCCATCTGAGCTTTTCCATGCCATGAACCGGGTGAACCCGGCGGAGAGGGATCCTGATCTGGCTTCCAGCCCGTCGGAAATGACCATAAGACCATTGTATGCAAATAGGGATGGGATGGTTTGCTTATAGGTTTGGAGCTGTCTGAATGCAGATCTTATGGTTGCGTTCTCGTCTGCCGGGTTCTTGAGCTCGATAACTACCAAAGGCAGACCGTTTACAAAAAGAATGATATCAGGGCGTTTGTTCGTGTTGTTCTCAATGACGGTAAACTGGTTAGTAACAAGGAACTCGTTGTTTTCAGGATCCTTAAAATCAATGAGCCAGACAAGGTCGCCTCTGTCATTTCCGTTCTTTTGGTAGCTTACGTTTATGCCCTGGGTAAGCATCCTGTGGAATGTCTCGTTGTTGGATATGAGTTCGGGAGAGTTCAGGCGCCGGACCTGCCTGATGGCGTCTTCCCTTGCACCTGCCGGAATGTTGGGATTTATCCGGTCCACGGCTGTGCGCAGACGTTCCAAAAGCAGCACATCCTCGAACCTTTCCCGCTCGGGAGTGTCGCTGTCCGGGGCAATGTCAGGAGCATATACATACTGGTATCCCTGATGCTCCAGAAGCTCGATGGCAAACCTTTCTATTTCGGACTCGGTGATCTTAGTTGCAGCCATGTTCATCCCCTTTTATGCACCAGCCTTGACCTCCAAATCCATATGTGACGTTCTCATCCTATAGCACCTGATATTCCCCAGACCCGATCCTTCCACCTGAAATGTTCAGAAATCCCGAACAGCTGGATACATCTGTAATTCTCCTTCCGCATATATTTTTTTAATATGCTCGCTAATCGTTGCTTTTGATCTCCCGAACAGCTCACCGATGGATTTCTGAGTCAGCCATATAGTTTCATCCTGTAATGTGACTTCCACTTTTACGTTCCCGTCATTTGAGGTGTAGAGGATGAAATCTGACGGGTTGCTGGAAAGGTAATTTTTATTCATGGGTTTCTGATTCCGCATGGTTGGTTGCTGGTGTGGACATGTTTACAAATATCTCATTTATGTTTTCAATTAGCTGCTATTTAGTGTCAACGTAGAATTGGCAAGTCTTTTTTCATTGCCTAGCGGAGTTGTATAGTATCTCTGCTCGATACCGTATAATATCTTTTTTAAATGATTCTCTGTGCTGACAACAAAAGCTTCGCCGTTAACCGGAACATCTTCACAATAAGAACGAATATATTGGAAAATCTGTCTTTCGTCATCTTCCGTGAATTGGTTTAATATATCAATTGCTATTGCTATACGTTTTCGATTAGCTGTTTTCACATTGTCACTAGTAAATGTTCCAGCCAGAGAAATAAAATTGTAATTAAAAAAAGCATCTACTTCAGCTTGAGTAGCTTCCCGGTAAAGTTCCTCAATACCTCCGAACATTGATTTGATTCTGGCAATATTCTTAAAATAAAGAATATCGTCGTTTATATTATAAGCCGCATCGACATAACTATTGAGAATAATGATTGATTTATTAATTTCAAGTCTCGGTGCGCCTGAAATATCTAACAATTTTTTATTCAATAATCGAGTTGAAGACATTTTCTGAAACAGAAAAAAATCTCCTTGTTTACTGCATAAATAATTAATTTTAGAGTATTGTTGTCTGGTTATTTGGTTATAACGAGTGCTATCAAATGGCATCCCAATCAAATCATTCTCATAATTACGGCTTAAAAAATTGTCCAACTTATACCATTCATCATCTTCAAGCGTATACGATGTTGTGTATGTATGAGTATCTGATAAGTCAGGTAAATCAAATAAATCTCTTTCATCAGACATGACTTTCAAGATTGTACCATTTCTACCGATTATTTTTGCTAATAAATGGTTCATAGTACCTGCCTTCCCATATCCATAAATGTATAATTATTGATACGCTTTAAATTCTCAAATTCCGCATTTTTTGGCTCTTTAAGTTGTTTTTTTGTTATTACTAATATTTTAGTATTGTTATTAGTTTTTATATAATAAAAATTAAATCCAATCAGTAAAAAGATGGGATTAAAATACGATATTCTGGAATGATAAATAAAAATGCAGATTATTCCAAAAACATAAAGAAATACTTCTATGTTCGGTGCACTCAAAGCGACAAAAAAATAACCTAAATAACTCGGCAAGAATGCATCATTGGCAGGTTCAATGACAGATATTGACAACTTATCTATTGTATCTGTGTCTAAGAAGTTAGTACGATAAATGCTTTCCCGTGTAAGTAGATAAATAAATCCAAAATACAATAGGTAAGAAATTAAGGCTGGCAAATTTGAAAGGTAAGGATGCAACGGGTTTAGGACAACCTCTTCTTTAATGAGAAATACCAGCAAAGAAAGTAATAATGAGTTTAGTGTCAAGAAAAGTTTGAAAAGATGTACTATCACTATCCCACATCCTCACATTCCACCCTCACTTCCCCACTCATCAATTTGGGCAGCAGCATATCCCGCATTTTTTCGAGGGTGCAGATTTGTTTATTATTTATAATCAGTTTTTCCATGAGAGGAGCCATTGATTTTGTCATTTCTTTCAGTTCATTATTTGATGGAACTAGAACCATTGCCACATCTAAATCTCCTCTTTTGATGTGCCCCATAGTAGTGGCATGGCTTAGTGAAATAGAAACAAATTCTTCTAAATGATATTTACACCATTGATAGTAAAACCATTTTGGATAATCCTCTGAAGTAACTTTGAATAGATGTTGATTCAAAATACACTTTTCACCATCCCATATTTTAACCATTAATGAAGCCGACCAAGAAAAAATAACATCTCCATTTTCTACGAGATATTCGGGTTTGACTTTTGTTGTAGCATAGTCAGAGTCTTGTGAAATACCATTACGCAGCTCTTTGATTTTCAAGACAGGTAATTTATTTATTTCATTTAGAGGTGGATATTTTTGACAAGCCAATCCATTTAAAAAATCAGCTATACTTGATAACGACTTTTCTTCCCACTCCTCATCCGCCTCCTCCACGAACCACTGCCTGAACAGGGTTTCCGCCATCGCTTCTAGGGTCTTGTTCTGGCGGTGGAGCAGGTCGATCTTGTCGTCGAGGCTGGAAAGCACAGAGGCGATGGCGCGCTGTTCTTCGATATCTGATGGAACAAGCCATTTTGTATTTTTCATGAAACTCCAGTCAGCCCTTGGCATTTTTGTGCCAGAGGAACTAGAATAAGCCAAATTAATAAATTCTGGATTTGCAAACAAATAAAATAAAAATGTTAAATCAGTCCCATTACGAGCACCTATAACCCAAATATCTGTAGAACAGATTCCACTAAATCGAGGTAGTACAACTTTTCGAAAATAAGGGCGCAATTTTCCGAAAAGAAAGTTGTTTTCACGGAAACGATACTTGTTACTTGTAACAATATCAGAATGACCAATTCCATTTAGTCTTAATTTGCCTTCTTCAATGTGTTCCAAACCAATATATGGACATTTTTCATCACCAACTTTCCAACTTTCTTTATAAACAATTGCTAACTTTAAAAGAGATTTTTCCTTCCACTCCCCCGTCACTTCATCCCCTCCGGCCTTATGAGCATCGCAGCCGCGCTGAAATCAATTTTTGAGAAGGTCAGGAATCCTTTTTGAAAAATGTGTTCTGTGGTCACATTCTGCGACCTTGGATAATCGAATTCCCCTGCAGAATCTAAGGCCACAATTTGTGACCTTAAACGCCCATATTCCCCAGCGGTCAGTTGAAAACAGAACTGCTCCAGGAATTCATCATTAATTTCGCTTCCACTCATATCAGCTTCAACCTCTGGACCATTGATGATCTGCACAATTAGATCTATTCATTGTGCATACGAGGTCCGGTCTGCACAACACCTGTGCATTCAAACCAGGGTGTGCACATAAGTCCTGCATATTTGTGCACTCTTCGCATATATGCACAGAACCTGTGCATTCTTTCCGGCAAACGCTCATCTTCTCTTTTACCCATATACATTTGTCATTTCCTAAATATTTCATACAGCCCCTTATTTTTGAAGATAAACTCATTCCCTACCTTCTCCTTTTCAAGTATACCGATATTCACCAGTTGGTTCAGGTATTTGCTTGCGGTGTTTCTAGATGCAATCCCCCTTTCAACAAGGAAGGCATATTTGCAATACACCTGCATGAACAAGATCTCAAGCAATTCAAAGCTGTAAATATCAGGAACTTCATCCTGCATCTTTTCTTTCGTATCATTGAACAAACCAATAATGGTCAATACTTTATCAAGGGTGTATTTTGAAGTCTCTTCTATAGCTGTAAGCATAAAGAGAATCCATCCTTCCCAGTTGTTGTTTTTGGTAACGTCCAGTAAAAGCCTGTAATAATCATTCTTCTTTTCATTGATATATTTCGACAGGTACAGAACAGGATCATCCAGCAGATCATATACAGAGAGGAGTAACACATTAATTACCCTCCCTGTTCTCCCATTACCGTCCTTGAACGGATGTATAGCTTCAAACTGATAGTGCAGGATTGCCATTTTAATAAGCGGGTCGATATGATCCGATTTAGGGGTGGCGACCAATACCCAATTATTTAGTTTGTCTAAAATCACATCCCTGCAGCACGGAGGTGTGTAAATGCTCCTGTACTCATTTCCGATATAAACGGGAAAATCACGTATGCCGTCATTTTCTTCCTTTATATTCCTGTAAATAAGCTCCATAAGTTCGACAGAAATCGCATTTCCGGATTTTATAACCCTAAATCCGTCTACCAGTGCCTTCCCATATCTCAAAACCTCTTTTGTATGCGGGTCCGCCGTTGAATTGAGAGTGAAGGCTTTGAACAGTTTGTCATTGGTTGTGAAAACATTCTCTATGGATGAACTGTCCTTCGCCTCCTGTAAACTCAAAGTATTAATGAATATCTCAGGATTCGGGATCGCTGAGAGCCTGCCCTTCAGTTCCGCCAATGCCCTGTTTGCTTTGTTGGCCTGTTCATAAACACTTAACAGATGCCAGTACTTCTCGTCAGGTAATATCTCCGGCAACTCATTATATGGCTCATCCGGGTTAAATTCCATTTTCCCTCTCCATTTTAATTTTCGATAAGTTCTCGGCGATCAGCAGGTTCAGCCTCTCTTCCTCTTTCAGCTGCTCCTCGAACTCGGCCTTCAGGGCAGTGAAGCGCTCATTGAAATCAAAATCATCCTCATCGTCCGGCAGTCCCACATAGCGTCCGGGCGTCAGCACATAATCCAGTTCACGCACACGTGCGATAGATGCGGAATTACAGAATCCCTTCACGTCCTCGTAATTACCTTCCGGGTTACGCCAGTTATGGTAGGTGCCCGCGATCTTCTGTATGTCCTCAGATGAGAACTCGCGGGTCCTGCGGTTTATCAGATGTCCCATGTTCCGTGCATCGATGAACAGGATCTCATCCGTCCTGTTCCTGTACTTGCCATTGGCCTTGTCCCTGCTCAGGAACCAGAGGCTTGCCGGGATCTGGGTGTTCAGGAACAGCTTTGGCGGAAGGTTCACTATACAATCTACCAGATGCGCTTCCACGAGCTCTTTTCGTATATCCCCCTCACCAGATGACCTGGATGTCAGGGACCCCTTGGCCAGGACAAAACCGGCCTGACCGCTCGGACCCAGATGATAGATAAAATGCTGTATCCAAGCATAGTTAGCATTCCCGGCCGGCGGAACACCATACTTCCACCTGCCATCCTTACGCAGCAGATCACCGCTCCAGTCGCTGTCATTGAACGGCGGATTGGCTATGACATAATCCGCCTTCAGGTCTTTATGAGCATCATTGAGGAAAGAACCTTCACTGTTCCATTTTACCTGGGAACTGTCAATACTTCTGATGGCAAGGTTCATCTTCGCCAGCCGCCATGTTGTCTGATTGCTCTCCTGCCCATAGATCGATATATCATTTATTTTTCCCTGGTGATCAGCAACGAACTTCTCCGACTGCACGAACATGCCACCGGAACCGCAGCACGGGTCAAATACCCGGCCATTGTAAGGCTCCAGCATCTCTACCAGCAACTCAACAACACTTCTCGGAGTGTAGAACTGTCCACCCTTTTTTCCTTCAGCAAGGGCAAATTCACCAAGGAAATACTCAAAAACATGACCCAGAACATCAGCACTTCTGTTCTTGGCTTCCCCAAGAGCGATATTGCTTACCAGATCGATCAGACCGCCAAGACTTGCAGGGTCAAGATTACCCCGGGCATATACCTTGGGTAAAACCCCTTTAAGTAAAGGATTCTCCTTTTCGATGGCATCCATGGCATTATCAACAGTTTTGCCAATCTCAGGTTTTCTGGCCGATGCCTGCAAATATGACCAGCGGGCAGCCGCAGGTACAAAAAAGACATTCTCCGCTTTGTACTCATCCCTGTCCTCAGGGTCCGCACCGGCATATTCTCCTTCTCCCAGTTTAAGTTTTTCATACAGTTCATCAAAGGCATCTGAAATGTATCTCAGAAATATCAAACCCAGAACTATATGTTTATACTCAGCAGCATCAATGTTTTTCCGAAGCTTGTCTGCGGCTTTCCATAATTGCTTCTCAATATCACTCATGATCAATGCCTTCCATTATTCAGATCGTAATCAGTTTAATGAAGTTATAAGAACCATTATATTAGCCTTGAAAAATTCAGACGCTTTTAACCCAACAAGTTCTCTACAGAATAGGATATAGATGTTAATATAAAGTATTTACTAAAATTTATCTGCTAAAATCATAATTTGGGTCTAAAAATGAGAATTATCAATTAATATGACATTATTGCAAAAACCACATGCGAGGGATGGGATTCGAACCCACGAAATCCTTCGATACCAGATCTTAAGTCTGGCGCCTTTGACCAGCTGGGCAACCCTCGCATGAAGAACAGGATTGTATCGGATTTGTTCCGGTAAATCATCTCATAATTAAAGTTAAGTTACTTAAGCCTTATTCTTCTACTTATGAAACTCACGTTCTTAGGCACAGGCACAGGTATCCCGCAGGCAAGGGCACAGTCGGGACTGATCATGGAGGCAGAGGCGAACGGCAGGAAAAAACCCTTGCTCTTTGACTGCGGTTGTGGGGTGCTGCAACGGATATATGAGAGCGGTTATGATCATCGGAACATAGATACCATTTTTCTGACACATCTGCACCTGGACCATGTGTCCGATGTGCTGGGGCTTATCAAGGCCAACTGGCTGGTAGGGCTTGCACAGGCGCATATCTACGGTCCTGCAGGCACAGTGGAATGGTTCAATAAGCTCATGACACTTTACCCATATCTTAAAGACAAGCTACAGGTTCAGATAACCGAGCTTACAGGCGGAACTGTGCTAAGCGTAGCGGACTGTACCATAAGCACCGCACACGGATGCCATAGTGTAACTACTATTGGTTACAAGGTGGAGCGGGCAGGCCGGGTCGCTGTGTACACTGGTGACACAGAACCCTGTGACAGCCTTACAGAGCTCGCTCAGGGAGCACATGTCCTGGTATACGAATGCTCCTTTCCCCTGGGATACGAAGTGGATAATCACACCACCCCTGACATGCTCGCAGCCCATATCTCACAGCATTCCCTGCACGTGGACAGGCTTTACCTGACCCATCTGTACCCGCACATGCGGGGACACGAGCAGGAATCCATAGACCACATCCGCACCGTCTTCCCAGGAGAAGTGCATATTGCAGAAGACCTGATGCAGGTAGATGTATAAAAAATGTAATCAAAGTCTGTGACATGTTTGGAACGGTTCGTTCACATATATGAGGTCCCTTCAGTGTCCCTATCTGAGAACTTCACATATTGCTTCTTATATCTGACCTTTCCCGAATGCCAGGAAATATTGAAAATAACTATATTGAAAATAATTAGTATCTCTATATTAATTGATAATGTGTGGTGTGCAGTTCAAAAAAGGACAGAGAACAATTGAACAAAAAAACTGAACATCTGCGGAACGTATAAAGAATAAAAAGTAGAAAATTAAAGCAAAAGAAGTGAATGAACTGTGATCAAAAAAGATTACATCAGATCATGTTCAATTTTCTTCTGCGAGCTGTTCCACGATCGCATGTCCGAACTTCTCAGCAGCCTGCGGATCCCTTGCAGTGATTATGTTTCCGTCCACCACTACATCCTTGTCTATGTACAGGCCACCGTACTTCTCAAGCTCTGCAATGGATTCCTTGTCCTTGAACACCGTACAGTCCCTGTCCTCCAGTACCTTTGCCCTGGCAAGGACCACAGGTGAGATACAAATAGCAGTTACGAGCTTATCCTGATCGAACGCATCCTTTACCAGCCTTTGCAAATCCATATTAGGCCAGAGATATTCCCTGGAACCACCGCCGCCGACGATAACAATCCCGTCGAACTCGGCCATTATGGCATCCTTGATACTGATGTCAGGCTTTATCTTTGCACCAAGTGCCCCATGAGCCTCTTTTGTACTGTTGCTTGCAACTGTAATGCTTACCCCCGCATCTTCCAGGATGTCCCTGGGTTCTAAATACTCTTCATCTCTGAAGTTTTCCTGAGCGACCACCATCAATATTTTTTTATCATCAAGTTCTGAACTCATTAGACCACTACTATGAAATTTTATTACGTTTGGATAGCTTATCAGCGTGCTTTACCATGGGCCGACAAGTACACCTAAAAGCCAAAGGTATACGTCCATCTGTGATCACACGCAGAAGTGCAGATAAACTGTAGTATAAATGTAACACTAACATCATCATTAGCTGCACATAAGGCTCATATTTGGTCCCTAGAACCCTATGTTAAAATTAAGGAATAAATATTTATCGCAGATAGCAGCCTATTAACATGAAGGTATAATGATAAATAAATAGGGGGATCTCATGGCTACAACACCGACTGCAAGATACATTCGCTGGTTCGAGGAAATAAGGATCGAAGATATACCTGAGGTGGGAGGGAAGAACGCTTCCATAGGGGAGATGTACAGAGAGCTGCAAAATGCAGGCATTAAAATACCCAATGGTTTTGCCATCACTGCAGATGCTTACTGGTATATGCTGCAAGCTGCCGATGTGCTCGATGAGCTCAAAGATACCATAGCTGGTCTTGATGTGAGCAATGTAAAGGACCTGGCCACACGAGGCAGAAAAGCAAGGGACATCATCCTTGAGGCAGGTATCCCTGATGATCTGTGGGCAGAGATCAAAACGGCCTATGATAAGCTCTGCCAGGAATATGGTCCTGACACCGATGTAGCGGTCCGCAGTTCTGCCACTGCCGAGGACCTTCCAACTGCTTCCTTCGCCGGCCAGCAGGAAACATATCTCAACGTGCATGGCTATCCGGCCCTGAGGACTGCTTGCATTCGCTGTTTTGCTTCCCTTTTCACAGACCGCGCCATATCATACCGTGTCACGAACGATTTCGATCATTTCAAGGTAGGGCTTTCCATTGGTATCATGAAGATGGTACGCTCGGACATTGCTTCCAGTGGTGTTATCTTCACCCTTGATACAGAGAGCGGCTTTAATGATGTGGTTTTCATCACAGGTGCTTATGGCCTGGGTGAGAATGTCGTGCAGGGGGCTGTTAACCCTGATGAGTTCTATGTCTTCAAACCTACTCTTAAAGCAGGCTACAGACCCATCGTCCAGAAAAAGCTGGGCAGTAAGGATATAAAGATGATATACGGTCATGGGGATTCCAAGGTCCAGACCCGTAACGTGGAAGTTCCCGAATCCGATAGGCGCAGATATTGCATAAATGATGAGGAAATATTGTCCCTGGCCAGATATGCAGTCACCATAGAGGACTATTATTCCCACAAGGCAGGCAAACCCGTGCCCATGGATATAGAATGGGCCAAAGATGGCATAACAGGTGAGCTCTTCATAGTACAGGCCAGACCTGAAACAGTACAAGCCCACAGATCACATGATGTCCTGGAAACCTATTATCTGGACGAGCGCGGTCAGGTACTTGTGGAAGGCAGGAGCGTGGGAGGCAAGATAGCTGCAGGCAAAGCCCGCGTCATTACTGACATCTCTCAGTTGTCCCAGTTCGTTCCAGGCGAGGTCCTGGTAGCCGATACCACTACTCCCGACTGGGAACCGATCATGAAGACAGCTGCTGCTATCGTCACTAACAAAGGGGGCAGGACGTGCCATGCAGCCATTGTGAGCCGGGAGTTGGGCATCCCTGCAGTGGTGGGTGCCGAGGATGCTACCGAACATCTGATCAACGGTACAGAAGCAACTGTAAGCTGTGCTGAGGGAGATGTAGGCCGGGTGTACGCAGGTATCCTGCCTTTCCATGTTGAAACCATTGACCTGAAAGGTCTCAAGCGCCCCAGGACTGCAATAATGATGAACCTTGGCAATCCGGAAGAAGCTTTTTCCCTTTCCATGATCCCCAACGACGGGATTGGACTTGCCCGGCTGGAGTTCATAATCACGAGCTATATCAAGGTACACCCCATGGCTCTGGTGCATCCTGAAAAAGTAAAAGATGAAAATACTCTTTCTCTCATCAGGCAGCTGACCAGGGGCTATGACAGCATGTCCTATTACTTTGTTGAAAAGCTGGCACAGGGAGTGGGTACCATAGCTGCAGCCTTCTATCCAAAACCAGTAGTGGTGCGCATGAGCGATTTCAAGTCAAACGAATATGCAAGCCTTCTGGGTGGTAAATATTTCGAGATTGAGGAAAGTAATCCCATGCTAGGGTTCAGGGGAGCTTCCCGATACTATGATGACAGATATCGAGAAGGCTTTGCATTGGAATGCCAGGCCATGAGAACAGTAAGGGATATAATGGGTCTTACTAACCTTATCCTGATGATCCCCTTCTGCCGGCGGGTGGAAGAAGCAAAGCAGGTTATCGCAGAGATGGAGAAGAACGGGCTTAAGAGGGGAGATAATGGCTTGCAGGTCTATGTAATGTGTGAGATACCTAACAATATCCTGCTCGTGGACGAGTTTAGCAAGTATTTCGATGGCTTTTCCATAGGCTCCAATGACCTTACCCAGCTTACGTTGGGAGTCGATAGGGATTCTGAGATCCTTGCTTCCTCCTTTGACGAAAGGGATCCAGGGGTCATGAAAATAGTTTCAATGGCCATACAGGGAGCTAAACATAATGGAAAACACAGCGGACTATGTGGCCAGGCACCCAGTGACTATCCGGAATTTGCGGAGTTCCTTGTAAAGGAAGGCATTGACTCCATTTCACTAAACCCGGATTCTATCATGAAGATCACTATGAAAGTGTTGGAAACTGAAGAAAATATCCCATGAGCTGCACTCAGGGAAAGCTCAGGGATTTACTCCTTTTATTTTATCACTGTGAACATTCCAGTGGAATTGTTTCAGGCCAGCTGTTACTATTTTATACTAATCATGCATTATGTCCTCTATGGAGCGCCCCATAAAAATGATCATGGCACTTTTGCTATTGGCTGTGCTTGCTGTTGTGCTGGTGCATGCCTTATTGCCATACATCAATGCATTTCTGGGAGCTTTTATCCTGTATGTCCTGCTGCGTCCTGTATATCAGTTTATGATCAGAAGGGGGCGTTTACCAAAAAGTCTTTCAGCTCTTTTGTCCATTGCCATATCCTTTCTTCTTATATTGGTGCCTATGTATTTCCTCATCTCAATTATAGCAATGGAATTACAAAATGCCTTGGAATATGCAGGCTCTCTTCCTATGTATGCTGAATCTTTGCGTGTTTTTCTGGAGGAGCTGCATCTTGAACGGCTGCCAGTGAACCTGGACCTAAAGACAAAGTTCATGGAACTTGTTTCCACTATTGCTAATTATGGTAGTGGGGTATTGTTTAGCGCAGTGCAAAGCCTGGGGCAGCGTGCTATTGAATTCACTATAATGTTCTTCCTTTTATACTACCTGCTGACAGGAGAAGATTCAGATTTTGCTAAGAGCCTTTATTCAGCCATTCCTTTTAACAGAAAGAATTCTGATAAATTACTGGATGAGTTCAGAGTTGTTGTTAAGACAACTCTTGTTTCATCCCTTATCGTTGCCATAATACAGGGAGGGATACTTACGATCGCTTTTCTTCTCCTGGGTATACAAGGTGCGGTACTCTGGGGTGCGGTGGCAGCGGTCCTATCTTTTCTCCCTCTGGTGGGTGCAACCTTCGTATGGTTCCCTGCAGCCATTATCCAGCTGCTACAACATGATTACTTTGTTGCTGCCGGGATCCTGCTCACTGGGATATTCATAAGCACCATAGACAATTTCATAAGACCATTCGTCCAGAAACAACTTGGTTCTATCCATCCCATGATATCTCTGTTGGGAATTATCATAGGTGTTAATCTTTTCGGCCTCATTGGCCTTATAGTGGGGCCGCTTCTACTATCCTATTTCCTGCTGGTCGTCAGGATGTTCCATGAAGAGTATATTGTAAATTACTATAACTAGAAGTTATCGGCGTTTTAAAAACTGATTTGGGATCAATTTTTTCTGAAAGTATGTTTTATCGCCTCGATAAAAGTAATATCCATTAATACCATATTATATAATAAAATTGTATTAATGTTTAAAATATATACTTATGCTGATGCTGTTTTAAATTAACGCCGTGAACTGAAAGACCATAGAATATATATAGCATGTTTATACAAGATTCTGGCACATACTACATAACAGATAAGGAGTTTGTAATAATGAGCTATAGTCTTGGTATAGATGCAGGAGGGACTTATACTGATGCTGTTCTTTTAAGAGACGAAGATAATATGATAGTCCAGACGAGCAAAGCGCTGACAAGTTATCCAGACCCGCTGGATGGGATCAAGCGGGCGATGGACGGTCTGGACCCTGCACACCTCAAAAACGTTAAAATTGTATCAGTATCCACAACACTTTCCACAAACAGTATACTGGAAGGTACTGGTTTTCCAGTTGCTATGATACTTATTGGGAACTACGATATCAGGCAAGAGCTTCCAACAGAGCATTTTATACAGATACGCGGCGGTCATGATCACAATGGTATTGAAACTAACAGTTTGGACCTTGATTCCATCAGAGAATTTGCCATGGAAGTAAAAAACAAGGTTTCAGCTTTTGCAATATCCTCTTATTTCAGTATCCGGAACAATGAACATGAACTTATGGCCAAGGACCTTATCATGGAACTCACAGGTCTTCCTGTGGTCTGCAGCTATGAACTGTCCCAGGACCTTGGAGCTTTTGAAAGGGCAGTTACAGCCGTCCTTAACGCACAATTGATACCTGTGACCGAAAGGTTCATGAAGAACGTTGAAACGGAAATATCATCAAGAGGGATAAATGCAAAGGTCTTCATGCTAAAATGTGACGGGTCTGTCATAGGCATACAGAGCGCACTCAAAAAACCGATCGAGTCCATCTTTTCAGGACCAGCGGGAAGTCTTGTAGGAGCTTCGTTCCTAATCAAAAAGGACACATGTGCCGTTATAGATGTGGGAGGCACAAGCACAGATATTTCAGTTATCTATAATGGTGTTCCCAATATGAGCGATTCCGGTGCCGTTGTAGGGGGATGGAAGACCAGGGTTAAGGCATTAAGGATGGAAACATCTGCAATGGGGGGTGACAGCCATGTATGGGTGAAAGGTAAAAATATTAACATAGGCCCCAGAAGGGTTATTCCCCTGTGCAGGGCCGCTGAGCTTTACCCTGATTTCCTTGAGCAGCTCAGAATAAATCCAATGCCCACTAAAATGCAATTAGGTATCAACTATCAGCCAACAAAGTTCTTCCTGAGGACAGATTATGAGGTAATGAATGTCAGTGAAGAGGAAAAAAAGATACTTGATGCCGTGAAAAAACATCCCACTTCGATCACAGAGGTCTTCAACCGGATCAACAAATATCCTGCCAGTAGTGTTCTGGACAGCCTTATTCAAAAAAGGCTCTTGCAACCTATTGGCTTCACGCTCACGGACGCCTTGCATGTACTTGGAGATTACACGGAAAGGAATGTCGAAGCTGCTAATACGGGTGCCGATCTGCTCGGTCCATTGGTGGACATGGACAGGTATGAATTTTCGAGACATATTAAGACGGAATTTGCAAAGAACATGGCATGCGATCTTACATCATTCTTCCTTGAAGGAGTGGATAAAAAGGAAATAAGAAAGATATTTGATATCCGATCACCTACAAAGTTCAAGATAGAGGTTCCTGTTGTATTGATTGGCGGACCTACAGCTGCTTTTGTGGAGAGCATGACGGATATACTGGATGCGGAAATAATACTTCCGGAACATTCCAGCGTAGGGAACGCTGCCGGTGCACTGGCTGCAAAAGGTATCCGAAGATTCGAGGTGTTGATAAGACCAGCATCAATGGCTGCTCCTGATTGGGAATTCCTTGTATTTTCCGAACATGGGAAAAGTAATTTCCATGATTATCAGGAGGCGCTGGATTATGCCATCAGCCTTGGAGAAAACACTGTCCGCAATTATATGGAAGATGCTGGGCTTGGATCTGATCACATCCGAATAGACGTCAATAAAGAAGAGATCGTTCCAGCGGGATGGAAAACGCCAATGGAAACAAAAATTGTTGTACTAGGTGTCGGCAACAGAAAAACTGAGCAGGATTGTTGCTAAACGCTAGTTACAATTATAGCTGAAGAAATCCTTATGAAATTCTCTCTATGGGGGATAATTCATCCCTATACCTTTTAAAGGGTCATTGTGAATCTTCTCTTTGAAAGATATTCTAAAGCTGAAAGATATTAGCAGTTGCTATAACAGAGACGTATATGCAAGGAATACCTGTCAAAATAATAAAACCATCATCTGTAAGCTAAGAATTGGGAACATCTACGTGTCCTTAGAATACCAAGGACCCTCAGGAGCTGTATGAAGAGAACAGGAACATTGGACTAATTCCGCTTCGATGTTCATAACTGCCAGGTATTTTCAAAAGACCATTGGAGAAAGATAATAACTACGGACATCTATCAAATAAGTATCACATAACATCGGGAATAGGATATTTTTAAGTAGGATACAGGAAACCGTTCTTTAGTTTTGACGCACAAAGTACAATAGTAAAAACTATAATCTCTTTTAATAAAGAGAAAGTATATATAACATTAATTCATATGGAAATCCAGTGAGCGGGTACAACATTTTTAACCCCACTCCCACACTAACCCCCACTCCCCAACCCGCTCACATAATAATTAGGGGGTTGTTTATTGTTGTTGGATTACGTTCAGTCATATTACATTAATATTGCTATATTGTTGTTGTGCGGCTCGTTGAGGGGTAAATAACCTGGAACTAATAAAAGTAAGAAGGTGTTTTTTTCACCTTTCGCGTGCTTCTCCGTACTCATCTATTATGGACTCTTTACACAGACCTACTCCGTGCCTGTGAGCTGCCCTTGTGATCATATGAGCTGCTATTGGAGCAGTAAGCAGTAAGAACAGACCCACAGCAATGGCTTTGATGCCTATAGGTGCAAAACCTGCTCTCATGAGAATGCTCAACATCACACCGAAGGCTCCAAGTGTACCTATCTTGGCAGTTGTATGTAAACGGTTGTACACATCCGGTAAGCGTATAAGGCCTAACATGCCAAGGAATACGAAGATCAGACCTATCAACAGCACTATATCGCTCAGGATATTCATGATCATATTAATGAACACGCTTATTCCGCTCACAACACCACCCCTTCATCAAGGTATTTTGAAATGGTCACAGTACCCACGAAAGATATCACTGCCAACACCAGTGCTACATCCATGAAGAAAACAGAACCTTTATCGTATGAATATGCTCCGAGCATCACTATGATCACGGTTGTCATGGCATCCACGGCCACCACTCTGTCAGGGACAGTGGGTCCCTTGATGATACGATACATACATGGTATGAATGCCAGGACCATGAATATCAGCGAAAAATCCAGTAAACTAATCATTCGAAAGCCTCCAATACATATTTCTCAAGATCATCACGTATAGATGCGCATATTGCTGCAGGATCAGAAGCATCGATACAATGCACATAGAGCGTTGAATGGTCATCTGATATATCTACCGTGATGGTGCCCGGGGTAAGGGTAATGGTGTTCGCGATCCCCGTAATACTCAGATCGGTCTTGCATCTGATGGGAACAGCAATGATCCCGGGACTTATATTTATCTTTGGTTTTGTTACTATCTTGGCCACCGCAATGTTGGCCTTGATGATCTCTTTTATAAGCACCATGAAATATCTTATAATTGAAACTATACGGTTTGGAGGAGAGAACAGCCTGAAGTTCATTTCTGGCCTATAAAGGAACCTGAATGGTCTTATGGCCAGCAGGCCGATGAGAAGACCAAATATAAAACTGACCAAGCTGAACGTACCATGTACAAAGCACCATATAATTCCAAATATAGCTGCCAGAGGAATATAGCGTATCATCTTACCACCCTTGTCAGAACGGCCTCTATGTAAGCCTGCGGATCAAGTATTTGTGCTGCAGTTGCCTGAGCCAGGGAAAGCAATGGTTCAGAGTACACACCTAAGGCCAGTACCATAAAGGCCAGAAAAACGATGGGCAAATAGACCAGGGGTGAAGAACCATGTTCCGAATATTCTCCATATGCTTTCACATCTCTTTTTTCACCCCAGAACATAAGCAACCATGCTCTGAACATGTAGAACATAGAAAATATAGCAAACAGAAGAGCAATAGCTATTTCCGTATAATATTTTCCTATGATACCGGCATCAAAGAGAACGAACTTCGAAATGAAGCCACCCATCGGAGGCAGTCCTGCTATGGACATGGCACCTATAAGGAAGGCAACGGCCATGAAAGGAGAACTGTTCACCATCCCCCCCATCTTGTTCATGTCACGTGTTCCTGCATGATGTATGATACCACCTGATGTAAGGAACAATAGTGATTTTGCAATCGCATGGTTGAACATGTATACAAGGGATGCTGCAATAGCTCCCAGGCTCCCAAAACCAATACCAAGGAATACATAGCCTATCTGGCTCACACTGGAATACGCAAGCAGTCTTTTCACATCTGTCTGAGCGACAGCCGATGCAGCACCTATCCCAATGGTGAACAATGCCAGTATGATTATAATGGGCTGAAACATGCCCAGCACGTCCCTGAATACGAAGAAGAAGATCCTGAGCATACCATAAACACCTACCTTTATAAGTACACCACTAAGCATGGCACTAATGGGAGAAGGCGCTGTGGGGTGTACATCAGGAAGCCAGTAATGCAACGGGAATATGGCTGCCTTGTTACCAAATACAACTATGAACAGAAGACCGATGGCAAACACATGCCAGGGAAGAGTTCCTGCAGCCTGCATGGCACTGAGCTTCACTGATATGTCAGCCATGTTAAGGGTGCCTGTTGTTGCATATAGGGATGCAACGGCTATCAGCATAAGAGCTGCACCCAGTATATTTAAAATGAGGTATTTGAAAGTTGCTTCCAGCTTGTCCGAGCTTTTTGTAATCCCATCCTTTTCAAGCGCCACTACCAAACCACATGATGAAAGTAAGAGCACTTCAAAAAAAACGAAGAGATTGAATATATCTCCCGTGAGGAAGGAACCATGCAAACCCGCTACAAGCAGATTAAACAAAGGATGATATGTGGATAATGAACGCTTTTTGATATAGTCCAAGGAATATATGAGCGAAAGGAAGGAAACACCTGAGCTTAGCACCACAATACTTGCACTAAGCAGATCTGCTACAAGTATGATACCATATTTACCCCACTCTCCTACCTCATATACCTGTATTCCTGAATTCCATACCTTCATCAGTAACAAGGAACTTATCAATACAACTGAAAAGGAGGCAAGGACACTTAAGCCTGTTTGCAGCTTTGGTCTTGAGCGTAACATTATGGTCAAAGCTGCAACAAGTATGGGTATTGCTATCAGCAAGATAGGATAATGATGGTTTAACGAGCTCATCCCCACAACCTCTTTAGCTTTTGTATATCAGTAGTACCATACTCTTCATGGATGCGATAGGCAAGTATAATGATCATTGCCGTGGTTGCAAGGCTGATGACAATGGCTGTCAATACCAGGGCCTGCACCAGCGGATCCACGAAATGTGTGGGTTCGGTTCCGTTCAATAACGGAGCAAGAACACCATTCTTAAGGGAGTCACTGAAAATCGTGTTTGTGGGAACTACTTCATTATGAGTAATTATTGGTACATCTTTACCACTGAAAGCACCCGCTGATACTATCAGCAGGTTCACAGCATGGGATATTATACTCAAACCTATGATCACCCTAACAATGTCCCTGCGCAGGATCAGGAAAGTACCTATCCCGAACAGTATAGCTATTACAAGGGATAGTAATGTGTTATTCATTTGTCCTCACCAACCATCTGGAATATACTAAGCAAAGAACCTATGACCACAAAATACACACCTATATCAAATAAAGCAGCAGAGACCATCTCGATCTCCCCTATCAGGGGAATGTCCAAGATCTCCACTGCGCTTCTAAAGAAATTATGACCAAAAGGCAGAGCTGCAAAACCTGTACATGCTGCCAGAACCAATCCAAAACCGAACCATTTGCCCCAATCTGGACTGAATGATTTTTTGATCTCTTCAAGACCATACACCACATAGGACAAGGCTACTATTGAAGCGAACATCACACCTCCAATAAAGCCTCCCCCTGGATTGTTATGTCCGGCAAGCAACAGGGATATGGAAAACAATATCACCAGTGGCAGGCATATCCTGGTGATCATCTTGGTGATAACAGTGGTCATTCGCTCTCACCTCTGCTGTGTATCAGATTATAGACCCCAAGTGCTGCAAGGCACATCACAGATATCTCACCTAAGGTATCATATCCTCTGAAATCTACAATGACCACGTTCACAATATTGTGACCGCCTGCAAGAGGCAAGGTCTTTTCTATGAAGTAGTAAGAAAGCGACTCAAAGGGAGGGATAATTCCCTGAGTTGCATTTATTAACAATATGAATACCATGGAAGCTACGGATACTGCTATCAGAGCATCTCTCATGAACAGGGAAGGAGTAATGCGCTCTTTAAAGGTCTGAGGGATCCTCACAATAGCGAGCAGGAAAATTATCGTGGAAAGGGTTTCCACAAGTACCTGAGTAAGTGCAAGGTCCGGGGCTGACAGGTATATGAAAAGTAAGCCAACCAGATACCCAAGAGCTGAGAGGGATATCACTGCCGGCAGATATTTTGGCAACATTGCTGCTCCCAGAGCAGCTATTATCATAAAGAAGAAAACCAGAAGCTCATATGGTGCCACATCGAAGTTCAGTGTTGGTATAAAACCTGCCGAAAGTTTCAGGAAAGGCACAGCGAATAATACGATCGTTAAAAAAAGAAGTGCAAGGACATATCTCCTGACAGGACCTGGCTGCATGAAAGATGAAAATCCTTTTAGAGTGTCTTTTGCATTGTTCACCAGGCCATCGTATATATAATTAATACTGATGAAAGGATACTTCCGGTTAAAGCTGTTCTGCCACTTAGCTATAGAGTCATAACGTGTATATACTGCAATACCCAGCAGGAATGTGATCAAGGTCATTACCAGAGACCCTGTCAATCCATGCCAGAGCTTTACATGAAGATGTTGTGTTTCCATCATTATCGAAGAAGCTGTAGGTTCGACAAGGTTTTGCACAGCTATGGAGGGCACAAGTCCGAACAGTATGATCAGTCCTGCAAGGAAAGCTGCAGGGATGATCATAACAAAAGAAGGATCATGGATATGTGAAGGTAAACCCTTTTCAGGGCGTTTGCCCAGGAAAATAGCAGCTATGAACTTAATGGAATAGGCAAATGTGAATACACCACCTGCCACAGCCAGTGCCGGAATGATAAAGGTAAAAGGACTTCCCAGTGCATGCCCCATCTCAAGGGATGATTCATAGAACATTTCCTTGCTCAAAAAACCATTAAGTGGAGGCACTCCAGCCATGGAAAGGGCACCTATTGTTGCAATAATGAACGTGATAGGCATTTCGTGCCGCAGACCACCTAGCCGTGTAATATCACGGGTAGCGGCTTCATGTGCTACGATGCCAGCGACAAGGAAAAGACATGCTTTGAACGTTGCATGGTTAAGCAGATGGAAGGTTGCTGCCGCAACTCCAATTCCCGGTTCCTGATATGTAGCATAGCCGTACATCGTCATTATATATGCCAGCTGGCTGACCGTTGAGTACGCAAGCAGGGCTTTTATATCGATTTGTCTAAAAGCCAGGAAACCTGCCACAAGCATTGTGATGATCCCAGTTCCACTGATCAATATGAACCAGGCATCTGTGCCCGAGAATATGGGATGGACCCTGGCAACGAGGTATATTCCAGCTTTTACCATGGTGGCAGAGTGCAGAAATGCACTTACTGGAGTGGGTGCTTCCATTGCATTGGGAAGCCATATATAGAAAGGACCCTGAGCGGATTTTGATGCAGCTCCTATGAATATCAGTATAAGGGCTGCTAGGAACAGTTCATGACCTCGAACTGCTTGTATGAGCATTTCGTTCTGCAGGATGGTAGGTATATCGAAAGTGCCCGTGATAGAGCGCAGTACGATGAAACCAGCAAGCATGAAAAGCCCACCTGCTGCTGTCACCAGCAGAGATTTAGTGGCTCCATAAACTGATTCAGGTCTGTTCCTCCAGTAACCTATGAGCATGAAAGAAGTGATACTGGTGAGCTCCCAGAAAATAAAGAGCATGATCGTATTGGCAGCAAATACCATTCCCAGCATGGAGCCCATGAACAGGAGAAGCCATTGGTAATACCTGGGAAGATCTTCTTTATGCCCCATGTACCCATTAGAATAGGACATGATTATTATGCCTATACCTGTGATAATGATCCCGAACAAAATGCTCAGACCATCCACATATATGCTGTATTCAACACCCACAGAGGGGATCCATTCCACAGATGCTTGGAAATGTTCACCATGCATTACAAGGGGAATTAGACTGACAACCAGCAAAAAACTAACTAAAGCAACAAACGAAGCAAACCAGCCAACCTTGTGCTTTATCAACTTCTCTACTGCTGGTACTGCAGCCGCCAGCAAGAATGGTAGGAATACCGCCAGAGTGATTGAGATGAAGGGGTCCATGCCTACCCCCATTATTTTACCAATATATAATTGTTTTTAATGATGGATTCGGACCTTGTAATATACTAGCTGAAAAATATATTACCAAAAATATGATATATAGAGATAAATAAGATCAATAGCATAGCATAGCATAGTAAGCTTGCAGTTTAAAGATGTAAAGGAAGACACAAAATGCCCAGAGACCTATCACAAAAAGATATTGATCTGTTAAAGTTGTTAGCTCCTGAGTGTAAAGGTTTGGATTGCGCAGGCTCAGGTGCTTCATACAGATCTATCCTCCCGCCTCTTGCCAATCATTTTGCTTCAGATGAACATGATTTCAGAAAAAGGCTGGAAAAACTTAGTACCGAAGATTTACAGTATTTGCTATCGCTTACAAAAAATGGAGATGAGAGCCTCAACTGTGTGCCTCCCCGATACCTGCTGATCTTCATTGATCTGGTCAATGAACGTTTAAAGCTATCATTAACAAAAGAGTCGTTTTTCAATGTTATGGGTAAGTGTTGACACATTAGCCTTGCCCATGATATTAAATCCTTAGTATGATCAGGAAAGACGAACATTTTTCTTGACCGAGCCCTGTAATATATTTTTTGAACATTGGGTCGGCCTGGTATTTAAAAAAAGGAGCCTTGAAAAAAGCTCCATTCTATCATGATGTCAGGCCTTTGCCTGTATCTCCTTAGCAAATGCCTTTGCTTTATTTACCCTAGACTCATCAGGTTGTCCTTTTGTTGATGGACCCATCTCACCAAAGGCTTTCATCTGCGGATCATCGGCCTTTAACAGCCTGTCAATAATAGGCTGAGCAAGCTCACCCTGACAATCAAATGCACCGAGGATAGTCGCATCAGCTGCAGCCTGTTCGTAGGAACCGGTCCACGAATGAATGGCTTCTACCCCTTCAGGAACAGCATGTGTCATGAATATTGCGATCTTCTTACCTTTAGTACTGGTTGATAAAAAATCCTTAACCATTGGCGGAATATCGAACTGCATTATAGGAAAACCAATGAAAGTAAGAGCATATCCTTCAAGGTCCTTGACCTCAGATATGGGTTTGATCGCCTTTTCCCCTTCAATTTCGCCATAAATGGCTTCAGCTATCTTCTTTGTGTTTCCGGTCTGACTCATATAGGTAACGAGTGTCTTCATATTACATCTCCCCATGTTTGGTACTTAGTAAGTATCTGCTGGACACAAATATAAGTTTCGTAAAACATGTGTTATTTGTATGAAGTTGTTAACAAAAGTGAGACGCTAGCGAAATAAAAAAGATGATCTTATCTTAAGACCATGGCGTATTAAAACATAGGATTAACCAAGTCCCTCTAAGGAATATCCCAGGCTGCCAGCTCCTATCTTTGCAGCATGTTCCAGATGTATCATCGGATCAATACCCCATACATCCTCAATGGAGTGTATACAGCCCTCTTCCTCTATTTTTTTATTGATCAGATCGAGACTTGCCTTGTCAATAGCAACAGGGTCCATTGAAGCAAGTATACCCACATTTCCTGCAAAGACGGGAGCAGAGAAATTAAAGCAATCACATCCAGGGGTCAGATCAAATATCCAGTTGATATATCCTATCTTTTCGGGCAGAAGCTTGACTGGTCCTAAAGCAGCTTCCCCTAAGCGGACCTGTGTTTCGGTGGTGTAGTCCTCTTGTGTCATTATAGAGTCAAAACTGCATGACCCCATACATGATAACTCACCCATACATACGCTCTTATCAACAAATGCTTTGCCGTTTTCCAGGTATATAGCATTCCACGGACATGCCCTGACGCATCTTCCACATCCTATGCAAGTATCTGTATCAATTTCCGGCATTCCGGGAGAATGCACTTTTGCTTTGCCTTCCTTATCCAGACATCCCATACCCAGATTCTTGACAGCGCCACCAAAACCAGATGTTGGATGACCTTTACAATGTGAGATCATGATCATAGCATCAGCTTTTGCAATGGCAGAAGCCACTGTGATCTCGTCTATATATTTTCCTCCAATGGGTACCTTTACACTGTCATCTCCAATCAGACCATCTGCAGGGATGAACGGGGCGTTCATGCTACCGAACGTGAAGCCGTTCACAGCTGCTGTCCAGAGCATGTCAGCGCCATTGAAACGTTTTCCGCTGTAAAGGACAGTGGTATCTGTTATGAACGGTATCCCCCCAGCTTCTTTTACAAGGTCCACCACAGTTCTGACTATGACCGGGCGCACATATGTGGTATTCCCATACTCTCCGGGATGGACCTTGATAGCCACAAGATCACCTTCATCAATTACGGTTATTTTTCTGAAAAGCTCCTTTATCTGATCCACCTGTGTATTTGTCGGCCCGATATCTGCAGCAGATCTAAAGAACACTTTGCTCATATACTGCCTCCTTCTTCAGTTTCTCTCAAAAACACACTTTGTACTATACTATTTATGACCACATTAATGATCAGACAAAGCTTGCAGAGAGTTCTCATTGTATATTTTCCACACATCTTTGATAAATTAGACCGTTTCACATGGGGTTGATCACGCGGTCTGTCTATTAACAGATATCATCAACATACCAGTCCACATAGGCAACAAGCTTTTTCTTCTCCCAGTCCTTTAGTCTTGCAGGACTGTCTTTCCGTGCGCCATCAAAAAGGTCCTTCATCATGCTTTCATCAAGCACGTGCACTTTGTATGCTCCTTTCTCATTCTTCCTTATATAATAGCCAGGTGCCAATGTATCTGATTTTTTCCACATTTTGATCTTTTCATAATTCCATAGAGATGTGGCCCACTCTGCAAGCTTTAATACATATTCATCTGCTATGTCCTCAACATTTCCGAGAATGACACAGTGCTTACAGTTTTTTGTTAATTCGATACTGTTTTTGCGGCGAACTATGTCTGACATGATAAAACCAATTAAAACAACAAAGAAGTACTATAATACATTATCGAAATCTTCTAGGATAATACCTATCCACTTAGGAAAGAAAAATTTGATCGTTCTTGAACAGGCAGGTCCACATATGTTTCTATTCATTTTCGCTTCCTTAATGGCTACATATTCCCTGTATTGCTCTACTTCAACGAGCATTTTGAATACGAAATATCTCATACAGTTCCTACCTTCTTCCTTCAACGGTCCATGATTGACTGTACTTTGCTGCAGTTTTATTTTGAGGATCGCTTTCTGCAGTTCATTGAAGTGAACATCTTTTGCTTGTATGCCCCTGATGTATTGAAATCAAAGTAAGGATTACGAAGGCCGTATGAGATAAAAACCAGCCCTCTTTTATTAATATATACAATAACAGGTTCTGGCCCTGTTGAAAAAATTGATCATGGGGTCCGCAAATAGCGGACACCGTATTTTGATTTGTTTTTACTCTGCTTTCGGAGGCCAGTTCTTTTCCATCCAGCCCGGAAGCCTACCGGAATCAGCTGGTCCGATCATTACCCTTGATCCTGTCTCATCCTCCACATCACCTTGCAGACGTGCTGCAAGTCCCGGAAGGACTATGGTATTGTGGGTTGTATCGTTCTTAAGATTGAAACCTGAGTCCTCTATGCCTTTCTTGATCTTTGCTGCCGTGAGCTGACCACCGGCCACTGCAGCCTCCACACCAATACCATCGGTATCTATCGCCCAGAGGTAGCAATCTATCTTGCTGGAAGCAAGATCGCTCTCCACTGTATAGTAGGTGAGGGCAAAGTTGGTCGTGACCAGCACAGGTGAATCCCTGTCCGGATTACCTATCTTATACATAGCGGGCTGTACGCTCACAGGCTTTCTGGGATCAGTATAGATCGTATCCCTGATGTGTAACTGTGGAAGCAGAGCATATGGCTCGATGCTATGCATTATCATTACATCGCCATACTTTATAGTGAATATGGATGCAATAACCGTTTCCCAATATGAGGCACTGACAGCGTCATCATGCACCATCCACGCGGTTAGAGGGACTGCCATTATAGGATAGGCAATATCCTTATCCCCTTCAACGCCAGCCCTTCTGATCTTCAGGAAATTGGTGAAGGTCTTCTTCAGGTCCTTGCCTGCAGGGAACGTGCCAGGATCCAGAACAAGTTTCTCAGTGCCCATACTTGCAAAGGTCATTGCAAGGGATTTGAGCGTGTCCAGATCATCAGGTGAGAACAGTGTAACAGGTACATCGTATTCAATTGCAATGTCTGCCACTTGCTGCCAGTTATCCTTGTTTGCAGCGTATAGGAGTGGATTTTTATCCTTTGCCACATCAAGACCAGCCCTCAGCACTTCTGGATCGAAGGAGCAGAGAATAAGGGGCATATCAGTGGTTTCAATAACTTTTTTTACAGCATCTGCAAACTTTTTAGGGTCATTGGAAATGCACCTGACAGCTACCATGTCCAGTTTAAGGAAGTCACCTACATAGAACTTCTTAAAGTCCTGGATCTTCCTGACCCTCTCTGTAAGTTCATTTTCGGGCATGGTGTCCCAGACATCATAAGCAAATGCAGTGGGATTGAAGAAAGTAAGTCTGTGACGGTACAACACATCGTCTCCACCAATCTTCACCGCCTTTTCACCCACACCAACCACCACTTCACGGACCTCTGGGGCGAGAAGTACATGCAGTTCCCTGAGTTTTTTGCTGAACTTCTCTTCAAGCATAGGTGTGCAATCTGTGAGCTTCTTGGATCGGTCGATCAGACGTGCAGCAAAGGCCATACATGTTTGTTCACCGCACTTGCCACAGTTAGTACCCGGCAGATATTTATATGCTTCAAGCGGACTGTTGATCTTCATGTTTCACACCTCTGCTCCTATCCAATTGGTAATGTCAACTGTTTTCGATTCAATTGAACCATAAAGGGTCTGGGTGATCTCCTTGAGCACCTGCACAGAAGCAGGGTGCATCATCATGAACATATCATTGCCTGCAAGGGACAACGCCAGGCCGGTGATGATCTCCCATATGGGACCACGATATTCTCTGGGGCCCCATTCAGAGTCCTGCGTCTGTGGTGATGAAACCATCCATGCCTCGCGAGCACCCCATGCGTTGGTGGTGCCTGAGGACATCGGGAACGTCAGTTCATCATCGCCCATCAGACCTGCGAGCCTTATACGTTCCATGTTACTGTAAGCATAATCCAGACCATAACCAAGAGCTGCAGTGGTCGGATCCATTATGATACTGTCCCTTGGGACATTACACTGCTTCATGAGTTTTCTGTTAAGCTCTTTCTGAGCATTGATCTCAAGCTGGGTCCAGGAAAGTACCACATGTCCGTTGTTTATAGCTGCCTTGGCTATTCTCTCATAGTCCAGGTTCAGACTTGCGGAAGCGAGAAGTACACGCTCACCTGCAGCAGCCTCTGCAGCTTTCTCCAGCACTTCAGGATCCTTCTGTGGGTTGCCTGAACCACCAATAACTATAGGCACGTCCACAGCCTGCAACACATCTTCAACTACTTTGGCTGCATCACGGGCAGAAGTATCCTTGATAAGAGGATCGGTAGATATCAGGTGTATGGTCACCATATCAGCATTAAATTTCTTGACGACTTTTTTTGCCCACTCTGCTGGATCGTTCATGACATCATCATAGTTGGATTTCACCGCCTTGGCCATACCAATGGGCATATCGAATACATCCATGGTGACGTAGTTGCGGTGAGGCATTTCAGCATCAAAGTAATATGGCAGGGCATTTTCCCCTCCCAGGGTAATAGTGTTCTTCCTAGAGCCGCCATTTGAGGATGTGGCACCCAGGGTCACTTCCTGTATAGGGTTGTTCCAGTTCGTTGCTGAGGCCACTTCGAACTTTGCAGCCAGAAGTTCCTGCACTCTGGCCTTTGTTGCAGCCATCTCGCCCACAGGCGAAAGGGCACCTGCAGTCCCCATTCCCAAAGCCTGGGAGAACAACTGGTCCACGGGGTATCCCAGTATCCTGCCTATGTTGGCCATGTGCAGGGAGATATGTGAGATCTCCTGTCCCAGTGCATAGGCCAGTGCAGGGTTAAGCCCTCCACCGCCAGTTATATTTAATTCGATATCACCCTCGATGGTCACACCTTCCAGGGCTTCTATATCAAAATCCTTGAACAGGTTGGTGATATCAGTTAGTTTGGTCTTCTTTGTCATATGTATTCCACCATAAATCAAGAGAGCATCATAAATTTAATTTCCGGGAGATATTCTCTACTTCCTTGACGGCAGGTGAGTCGTCTGGAAGTTCCATAAGCGACTGTCCTGTAAGGTCCCTTTCTACTATCATTTCATCCATTGGGACCATACCTATAAGCTCCAGTCCCATTTCTGTAGCATTCTTCACGATCGTTTCACGTGTACTGTCAGTGACCTTGTTAGCGATCACGTATATATGGTTCACATCGGTATTCAGTTTTCCAACCAATTCACGGATACGCTCAGCAGTTCCCATTCCTCTGCGGGACCCGTCTGTTACTACAATAAGATCATCCACCTGTTTGAATATCTTCCTGCTGAAATGTTCAAGTCCGGCTTCAGTATCGATTATAAGGACATCATAGTTGCCTACGAGTTTGTTCATTATACCCCGCAGCAGGTTATTGACATAACAATAACATCCGGAACCCTCGGGCCTGCCCATGACCAGCAGGTCATATCCGGACATTTCCTCCAGCACTTCGTATAGCTTGGATTCCAGAATGGACTGCTTGTTGATATCGGGAGGAAGATTGTCACGCTCTTCATACATGAACTCTTTCACATCACCAATTGTCCTGTGCACCTCACATCCCAGCGTTTCCGGAAGATTTGTATCAGGGTCAGCATCTACTGCTAGAACTACTTTGTTACTTCTGATGAGGTGCCGTATGAGCAAGGTGGTAATGGCTGTCTTGCCAGTACCTCCTTTCCCGGTCACTGCTATTATTCTGGTCACAATAGGCCTCTATTATTCGATCTTCTTTATGATTATCTTATCTACTGTCACTTTTGCGTTCTTAAGCACTATCTTCACACCACTGGTGTCTGAGCCACCCATCATTGGTATTGAAGGCATAAAGCCTGCTGGCATCTGCTGCGGGATATATTGCATGGGCTGCTGGTACTGTGCCTGAGGGGGTTGGCTAGCTACTACTTCCTCTTCTGCAGGAGCCTCTTCCTCTTCGACCACCCATCTCTTGACCACAGGATGATCTTTCTCTTTTAGGAACTTCTTCAAATCTTCAACATCTTTTACTTCTTCGTCAGTTGCTACCTTATCCTTTAGCTCATCAGGAATGCTGTCCAGCACTTTCTGTTTCAGCATGTTTGGCATCCATACGACACGTTCCCATCCACCATCAGCCCTGATAAACTTCGGTGAACGGAAATAATTAACGCCGATCCCCAGGAAACCCACGACCTGTTTACCTCCACCTGTCTGTCCTGCCATGGTGGAGAACTGGAGCCCGTTGGGTGCAGTTCCTGCAAAGTCCCTGTCCACCCAGCCAATACCGTCAACTTCAGGTATATAGAAACCTACTACCTCGAAGCAGCCGCATGATGTGTGAGGATATTCAAAGAAAGAATGCAATTTGAGCCTGTCGTATTCGCCACTTGATAAACGCTTTGCATGTTCGTTCACACCGGAATACTCACCTGATGCCTCATCCAGCAGTTCTCCTTTTTCTATGGCGAACTGCGGACCTTCCGGGTCCACCTTAGCTGCTGCCCTTCCGTCGAACCAGTTGATGGCCCCACACAGAGATATTCTGTCAGGCGTGATGACACAGACATTTGTCGGAGCAAAGGACTGACACAGGGTACAGCCATAGAAGGTGTCCACATCTTCATCATGGAGACCTTTTGTCCTTTCGTCCCTTGCCTTATAGACGGCTCTGGCATTCTCTATTTCTCTTTCGATCTCGGCTTGATCTGTGATATACACGGTTTCTACTTTCTCAATGAAAGAAAGTTCGTTCCTGAATAGCATCATAATGGCCTTTGCGATCTGTTCAAAGGAAGTTAGACCTTTTTTTATGGCTTCCTTGCTCACCCTTAACCATATATCGTCTCTCTGATTAAGGTGCATAAGGCCCTGGATATAGTTCTGGAACTCATGATTCCTTCTTTCTACAATGGATTCCAGGTCTGTTTCCACCAGTTCACCTGCTATCTTGTAGATCATAGCTATAGGATACCTGGAACCTTCAGCCATGTCTGCAAGGTCAGGACCGATAAGTGTGAACTTGCCATCTTCCACATCGTTCATATCCGCTGCCCTTACCAGTTCAAAACCAATGGATTTCGGGCCAGCAAGTTCAACATACATATTGTCTTTTCTGATCCTTTCTCCTTCGAACATAGGGGATATCTCAAAAGGGAATTCATCTGCCATTTTAATTTCTCCGCGATTTCTTGATCATGATTTAAAGGTTAGATATGAGCTCATCAAGTGCTGCCATATGGTCTTCGGTTTTCAGGTTACCGAAAGACATATCTGCATTTTGCAAATAATGTCTGTCTATAGCCAGTGTTCTTATGTTAGTGAAGTTCTTGAGACCTGACAGTACCTGGTTCACATAGTATTTTTTGTGCCCGAGGAAGATCACCAGATCGTAGGACCCCTGTCCATCTAATCCCTTCCAGTCCTTGTCACATAGATAAGTAGCAAGGAAATGGATATTGATATACTTTGCATTTACATCGTGACCTTTTAAACCCTGCATGGAATGACCGGTTGCAGCTATCTGCACACCCTTTTTACCAAGTGCTATGGCCTTGGGGATCAAACCACTATCCAAGGCATCCGCACCTATTACTAAAAGTGGTCTCTTGGCTTTGGAAATAAGTTTTGCAGCCACTAAAGGCTGCACCGGCTTTGCACTTCTGGATCCCCAGGTAGTATATATCGTCGTGTTCTTTGTAGTGTCCACCATCAACACACACCTTCCTTACAGAGCCTTTTGACATTTGTAGGCTGTGCAGACACATCGAGCTTCATGGTCGGACCAGAAATGATCTTCTTTTTCTTCCAGTCGATCTGCCATCCATGTTCCTGTTCCAGTATCTTCAGCAGTTCCTCACGCTTCGCAAGAGGAAGATCGGTCTCTGTCCTTACGAACTTATACCAGTCCTCAGGCAAATGACCCAGGTATTTCTGGCTCAGTTCGATATAATGGGTAAGCTTGATCATACGTCCCATATTGTTGTCACTTGGCCTGATACAGTTCTTAGCGATCATGGGCATGAGCTCCTCCATTGTCTCTGCGGTTGTAAGCAGGAACTCCGGTGAGGCTGGAATGGGCATTTCTTCTCCGTTACGAGCATCATAGACCTTCCAGTCCTCTTCGTTGTAGGGTTTACCTATCAGTGCTCGTCTGTATTTGGAACCATGTGGTCCCACTATGACTGGGATCCCTAGCCTGTTACATCCCGTACCAATGGCCGCAGCCTTCTGGGAATACGCACCCCACGCCACACCTACTGCACCGATACGGTTCATGATATAATCCGCTATTTCCTCAAAGTTACCTGTGATATTCCTCTGGGCGAATATGGCAGCTACCTTAATGGCAGTACCTGTTATATGTGAGTTGGAAACACAGGAGCCTACGTTTATGAGATTGCCTGCCAGGAACTTGGCCGGATATTTCTCATAGAGGGTCTGACCTTCCTCGTCCTTGTACATGCCCAGGTCCATGGCAGAACATCCTGACATTACAACTATGTAATTTCTCTGTAGCATCTCGTTTGCTACAGTGTACAGGTCCTTGGTACCTTCGGGATAGTTGGAGCATCCGACCATTGCCACGATACCCGGTGTAGTGCCCATTACAAGGTTGACACCTTCCTCACGGATCTCAGGATCACTGATCTGTCCCCTTCCGGCACGCATCTTGCCCTTCTCCTCACGGATAACTTTTTGTGCAGCCTTCTCGATCACATTGAGGATCGGAATATCCTTTGGACATACCGGGTCACAACGTCCGCAAGCTATGCAATGGTCATGGAGGTACTCAAATAAGGTGATATCTCCCTCAGCAGCTGCTACCATAGCGTTCATTATAGGCAGGTTGTTAGGGCATACCAGTTCACAGGCACCGCACTGTACACATGCAGAGGTCAGTTTTTTCAGTTCTTCATCAGAAGGCAGTGACTTGATACCTTTTGCATCTCTTATGGGTGCCATTTTCATAGCAAGACGGGGAGCTACTTCTCCAAGTAGATCGAAGTCCAATATAAGGGCCCCAGGTTCCTTCCCACTGGAAAGGTCATCGATTATCTGGTCAGCACTATCGTTTGACCTGTTGGGCAAACCATACATGATCTTTTCGTTGGTTGTGATCACTGGTATGAACAGCTTCTTTGCCTCATCAAGAACATCAGGTCTGACACATTGCTCGTCCACAACAATAACATCCGGAGCAGCAGAACGTATCATCTTAAGTTCTTTTGCCATGGAACCTATCACTTTGGCTCGTGGAAGACTACGGTCATCTGTCTTGTAACGTGTCATGTCGATAGCTGTACAGCACAGTCCTGCAAACTCTATCTTATCGTTAAGTCCCTGCTCTTCCATATAGTCCATAATATAGGTTACACCTGCAACATTATGTCCTATGACCAGCAATACAGGTTTTGTAGAATCTATACACCCCATCCCTATTTCTGCAAGAGGGGCCTCAGGATCGGATTTGGGCATACCAAGACATGATATCTGGGCAATATCAGAAACTTCCATGCCCACATGGTCAAGCATCCCACCGTGCAGTGCCTTGGATTCAAAATCAAGAGCTGAACCTTCCTGACCGGCGTGGATCGTAGAAAGAAGCTGCATCAGTTGTTCCTCAACATATGCAACGACCTCTTCCAGGTCGCCCAGAGTTCTTGGCACAATGCCTGTGACCAGCTGAGTGTTTGGAGCAAACAGATTTGAAGGTCCTACATCAATAGGATGATCCCTACCATGCAATCCTATCAGATGATGCAGCAGGTGACGTCCATGAGCTGAGTGCGCTGCTGCACCGGTGATGACCCTCAAAAGGAACTCTCTTGACTGCTGTGCAGCCAGATCTATACCGCATGCTCCTTCTTTGTTCCCACCAAGATCACACTTGCCATATGTGCAGTAACAACACTGATCACAAACAGGAGTGTATATTGGCTGATAGCGGGACAGCAATTTATAGTCCCAGTCCCTTAGGCCGGAAACACCGGGTTTTGGTGTAGGTCCAGTTTCAATACCTTCCTCTTCAGCTTTTATTTCGATGGCACCAACTATGTTGTTGATCGTGATCTGAACGTTCTCCAGATCCTCAAGGGAGAACTTGCCTGTTGATATTTTAGTCATGTGTTTGGCCCTCCTTTTGTCCCACTGTTATACTTATAGACACATTCGTAACAATAGGTGTTACAAGTAAACACGACCGTAATACTTTTATACGAGTATTTAACTGCATCATAATGCGCAAGCGCATATAAAAACATTCCCCTATTTGTCACGATTGATTATGACATAACTACGTATGATCTAATCAAATGAACGTTGTTAAAAAAAAGATAATTTCAGTGGATCTGATTTATATTGGCAATAGTATCATATAAAGTTTCCGCAAATATCATGGTTCTTCTTGATCAGCGGAATATTTCTTTCAGAAACAGTTTTATTTTAGGTGTCTATAGATACATAAAGAACAATTTTGATAGAGAACAATTTTGCGATGGATGCAGATGACGAACGCAGATGACAGTTGCTGGATATGCGGTAAAAGAGAACTGTTACCTTTCAGGTGCAGATATTGTGGAAAGGATTTCTGTGCAGCCCACAGATTACCGGAACAACATGCATGCCCTGGACTGGATTTTGCCCAGCGTCATTCGAGATACACAGGCGGTTTAAATAACCAGGTGCCTGATGATGTATTCAAAGATATGGTCCGCAACACGACCAAAAGAGCGGCAAAGAGCATGGTTAAAAATATTTTAGGTAGTACAATGAGCTCAATGAAAAATAGTCCTTCAATGGCTATCATCTATATTTGTTTGGTATCGTTCTTTATTGGGAATATTTTTCTGGGGATCAGATATTTCAATCTCTTTAAACTCACACCTGCGTTCATATTCACACAACCTTGGACGATTGTGACCCACATGTTCCTGCATGTGGATTTTGGTCACCTGTTCTTCAATATGCTTGTGCTGTTCTTCTTCGGACGCGAACTGGAGAATCGCATTGGTAATAGCAGATTTCTGGAAGTCTACTTTATTTCAGGTGTCGTGGCCGCTATAGGCTATTCCCTAACGGCTTCAAACCCTTACTCTTCTGTGGTGGGAGCAAGTGGTGCCATTCTGGGTGTTTTTGCCACTCTTACAGTGCTTGCCCCTGACCTGAGGGTTTACGTTTATTTCGTGCCCATGCAAATAAAATATGCATTGCTCCTCTTTGCACTACTGGACTTTGCGCTGATGGGATCGAACGATATGGTAGCCCATACTGCACATCTGAGCGGTATTTTAGTAGGCTTGTTCATGGGCTTCCGCATAAAAAAGACTATGAGAATATATAATAGTGCATATAATAGTTATTATCGAAGGTGGTGACCTGGAGATCCAGAGCCACTTAAGGACGAGTTATCCAAGACCTCTTGAAGGTGAAGTTGTACCTATTACTTTTATAGATATGCGTGAAGTTTTCGCAGGCTGGTCCCCTGAACTGAAAAGAACAGTTTATAAACAGGATTTTGCGGGGACAAAGGGCCTTAAAAGAGTGCGTGAAGTGGTTCTCCTTGAGGTATACAACTGGTTATTCGAGGGTATAAGTTTCATAGAGCTTTCTGAGATGGAGCTTACCCAGTTCAAAGAGATTCTAGACCAGCTTGCTGAAAATGGAGGAGAGATAGTTTATACCCGCAAAAAACAGGATCAATGGATGGTCAACTATTTTCAGCTCGTGGAACCGAAGGCAAAGAAATTGAATGTAACAGGCACATCTATGGACAAATTTTTAAAGTGATCTGTATGACCGTTTTTGTCAAAAACATCAGTAGCCTGCACAAAACTATAAAAGTCAATTGAAGTATAATATCAATTACACAGTTTAGTATAAACGAATGAAATCTATACATATATCTCTATAATGTGAGGATATAATGTGAGGACAATATGCAGAACGTAAAGAACGGATTAAATTCCATTGTTAGATATCTCAGCACAAAGAAAGAAGTAGGTAGGCGCCGGATAGGTCTTCTGGTGGATGGGCCCAATGTTCTTCGTAAAGAATTTAACGTAAATCTCGAAGAGATAAGGGATGTGCTGAAAGAGTATGGTAATGTGAAGGTAGGCAGGGTCTTTCTCAACCAGTATGCTTCTGATAAACTCGTGGAGGCTATTGAGAACAATGGTTTCGAGCCGATCATATGCTCAAGTGATGTTGATGTACGTCTTGCGGTAGAAGGAATGGAACTCGTTTTTAATCCTACCATCGATACCCTGGCCCTTGTTACCAGGGATGCTGACTTCAAACCACTTTTAAGTAAGGCAAATGAGAATGGAAAAGAAACCATTCTTTTTGGGGTGGAACCGGGATTCTCTGCGGCTCTCAGGAATTCTGCAGATTATGTCATCATACTTGAAAATGATCAAATGAATTTCTATGATGATGATGATCTATATACAAGCACTCCTGAAAAGGTGCAACATACTACAGAAATCCTATCTGAATAAATCACAGGTCAGATCCCTTGACCTCGCCGATCATTTCTTCAAGCCTTTTACTGGAAATACCATATTTTGTTTCTGCACTGTTCTTTACCTTTTCGATAAGTGCGCATAGTTCTCCATGGTTAAGTTCATGCCCCATACTTCTCACAATGCCTTTAAGCGCTTTTATCCCGGTGTGCTTGCCAACTATCAGGCGACGCTGACCACCTACCATCTCCGGACTAAACAGTTCATATGTCCTTGGTTCTTCCAGTATGGCACATACATGAATACCAGATTCATGAGAGAATGCATGCTCTCCTATAACTGCTTTTGTAACCCCGGGCTTAATGCCAGAATATCTTTCCACTTTCTTTGAAAGGCCTATGAGCTTTCTGGTATCGTATCTGTCAATATCATATTGGACCCTTAGGGCCACAAGTATTTCTTCCAATGGAGCATTACCTGCTCTCTCACCAATACCATTCACAGTGGTATGTAATTGTTTGGCACCTGCCTCTGCAGCTGCCAGCGTATTGGCCGTGGCCATACCAATATCGTTATGGCAATGTATACAAACAGGAGTTTTCACAACATTTTTTATTTCTTTCACAAGGTAATATGTAGTGCTGGGATTAAGAATGCCTATCGTATCTGCAATACTTACATAGTCCACCTTGTATTCCTCAGCAGCAAGGAACGCACGTTTCAGTGTCCCTATGTCTGTTCTGCTCCCGTCCTCAGCAGCGAACCGTACTCCAAGTCCATGATCCTTTGCATATTGTACGGCTTCCATGGCAAGTCCGAACATCTCCTCATAGCTTTTATGGTATTTATATTTGAGATGAAGTTCTGACATGGCTATGAAGATACTTACAAAGTCCACATCACATTCAACAGCTGCTTCCACATCGCTCACTTTGGAGCGTGCAAGGCAACATGTCTTTGAATTGAGGCCCATGTTAGCGATCTCTTTTACAATTTCCTTTTCGGCCTGTGAGACCACGGGAAACCCGGATTCTATTATCTCAACACCGATAGCATCAAGCTCAGTTGCGATATCTGTTTTCTCCTCTCTCGTAAACACCACACCAGGAGTTTGTTCTCCATCGCGTAGCGTCACATCGCAGATCTCTATGTCCAGGGGCGCCAGACCAAGGAAATGCATCAATTCATTGCGTGAATAATCTTTTGTTAGTACCATGTGTCTATCACTTTTAAAATGGTCTTAAGCTTTTTGTAACTGCAAATGTGTGAGGATATTAAATATAATTTTCTCAATCGATCGATATTATTAGGATCATAATAACTGGTACTTACTGCCCTTTGATAAAATATCAGGTAAGCTTGTTCTTGACTTTTTCGTAGAAGCCATTTATAGGCATTTTTATAAGACGTGCCGGATTCCGGGCCCTTGTAAGTGTAATCACATCATGCTCATGGATATGATAAGTATGCTGCCCGTCCAGTACGATCACGGCCTCTTTCTCAGGCATTGTCATTGTAAGCCTTATCTTACTGCTGCCAGGTACAACCCACGGTCTTGCTGAGAGCTTAAACGGAGCAAGAGGTACTATCAGCGTTGCATCCACCCTCGGATCGATTATAGGTCCACCTGCGCTCATCGCATAGGCCGTTGAGCCTGTTGGGGTTGCTATTACTACTCCATCTGCACGCATTTCATCGATCTGTGATTCATCTACACATACACTGAACGAGAGTATCTTTGCAGGCCTAGAAGTGATCAGCACCAGCTCGTTCGTAGCACATGGAAGATAATCATCGTTAAGTTGTACAGCAAGTCTGGAACGTTCTGTGTATGTAAATCCATTCAATGCATTTTCGATGACCTCTATGGCTTCCTCAGGTTTCACATCTACCAGAAAACCCAGTGTGCCCATGTTAATAGCAAGTAATGGCAGGGGATCATCCATTTTGGAAATGGTGCGCAGTACTGTCCCGTCCCCGCCGATCGAGATGATAAGCTCCACACCTGCATCCCGCATAGAATCTATTGGCATGCAGGCATATTTATTTTCCAAATGTTCAGCAGTTCTGGGAGAAAGTAATATGTCAACTTCCTCCCTGAAACGGACAATTATTTTTTCCACCATCTCAAGAGCATCATGCCTGTCATATCTTGATATGATCCCTATCTTCTTTATTATCCCATCATCTCCCGGCAATATCAAGGATCTTCTGATGTGACACGTTATTCGTTGCCACCATATATACACAATTCACAACATTATCCAGAAGCAACAGCCTGCGACCCTTTTCATCACTGACGATGCCTCCTGCTTCCTCCAGGATGAGTTTTCCTGCAGCAACATCCGTAAGGCGTAAAGAACCTCTTACATCCACGAACGCATCCAGTTTTCCGCAAGCGACATAGCACAGCTCAAGGGAAACACAGCCAAGGATGCGGATCCTGCGCACTGCCTGACAAAGATCGGTCATCTCGGTCACATGTGGGTGAAAACCATAGACGCTGATACAATGGTCCATAAGGTCCGTTTTATCTGATGGATGGATCCTGTGTCCGTTCAGGTACGCCCCTTTGCCACGTTCCGCACAGTACACATCACCAGTGACAAAGTCTTTAACATATCCAAAATTGATCCCGGAAAAGCAGGGGCTGGCAATAGCTATAGAAATACTATAGAACGGGATCCCTGTTGCGGCATTATGGGTTCCATCAAGGGGGTCAATGACCAAAGTAATTTCGGGATCGCAACCGAATATCCTTTCTCCACATTCCTCACTAATCACACGTATGGAACGATCCTCGTTTTGCAGTTCTTGGATGATCGCACTTTCAGATACGTCATCAATGAGCTTTGTGGGAGTGCCGTCAGCACCCATGTACAGAGTAGTGTATGCTTCGGGAGTACCCACAAGGTTCTTTATGGCTTTGTATGAGGCTGCAGAAACCCTTTCGCAGAGTTCCAACAGCTCTCTGTCCACATGCATAAAAAGTGGGTCTTAAAGACCTATTGCCTTGTTCGTCTTCTCTATGGACCTTGCACCATTGCTTTCAAGTTCCATCATTGCCCTGATAGCATCCACGTTCTCCGGGATCACATCCGATTCTTGATGAATGGCCTGGAAGAAGTATAGTTCTCCCTCATCCACTGTTATGGATTTGTCCCATATGCAGTTCTCCCACATATCACCACGTGGGCGATCGAGATCTTTTCCAAGTTCCATTATTTCAGCAGTTGAGGTTATTCCCTGACCTACAAACCTTATGCGGGACTGAGCAGCGAAAAGATCTACCACATCATCAGTGGTACATTGGTTGTTCATTTCTATATTGAGGCTGTGCAAGTGCATCAGGGTTGTGGAAGTCACGATAGCCGTAGAGGTGATGTTTATGTGAGGGATCACAGATTTCACATCTGGTCCGTGGTGTGAAGGCAGCTTGATAGGACTTGGGACAATGGCATTTATGGGTCCTTTCTTGACATCATTGGGATCGGCAGCTCTACGGATCAATGTTACGCGTACCTTCTTTATTCCAAATTCCTGATCAAGCGGATATATTACTCTGCAAAGTCCTGTGGTGTTGCAGGAAACTACCCGTGCAAAGTCTAGTCCCAGCGCTTCTTCGTAATTGGCAGTTGCATTGAAAGAAAAGCCTGCAAGCTCATGCTCTTCACCTCCCTGCCAGATGGCTTTGACACCTGCTTTCTCATATAAGGCCTTGTTCTTTTCACCCATTCCTCCGGGAGTACAGTCAACTACTATATCTGCAACCTGTACCATATCCTCTATGGAACCTGAAGTATTTATTCCACCCTTTTCCATATCTTTTATCTTATCGATGGGTGCATAGATGGAATAACCTTTATTCAGGGCAGTGAATGCCTCAAAATTGGGTTTAGTTTTAGAGACACCGACTATTTCCATATCCTTCTGCATTTGTACGGCATCTGCAACACGCTTACCTATCGTCCCAAAACCATTGATCGCTACTTTTACTTTTGACATTGATCTAACCTCTTCTATTTCTGTTCATATTCCCCAAACGGTCCATCCAAATAAGGATCGAAATATAATAGGGCACTTAATAAATATATCCATTACCCCCATTAGTAGTGTTATTTGCTGAGTATAACAATTTCCCCTTTAGAGAAGTCTATTAATTTAATAGAGCCTTCTAATGTTGTTCTGTCGCCAAGTATGCCTATCAGTTCTATAGAATCCCCATCCACAAGTACCTTTGTAACAGATTCCATTAAAAGCTGCCTGTTACTATCTTTAAGAAGTATCACGTCCAATTCACACATAATGTTCACCTTATCATTGTTCAAATAGCTGTGCCACAGAATGACCCACATCCACTCCTATATGTCTTGCAACAGGTCTGCATTTGGCTTTAAGCAGATACGCTATTGGTCCCAGCTGATGCTCTGTGAGGGTTTCATAGTTCGCCATTCCTTTACTGATTATTAAAGACGCATCCCTGAAAGCATCAAGAAGCTCCTGTGGAGCCTGTTCCATGTCCACACCTATTGAGCCGGAACCTGTGGTCAGGACCCTGTCAACCTTTCCATCGATCCCCAGCTCTATTACATCCTTCATTGTAACGTCATTAAGTATAGGTTTTCCCCTCACCACGAGAGTCACATGTCCCCCCAGTTCTTTTATTATATCAAAGACAAGGGTGTCAAGCAATATTTCGCCACAATTGTCTGCTACATAGACTACATTGTCCAGCATGCCAAGCATCCTGGAAGTATCATCGACATCCAGACCTCTGGTAAAATGCTGTCTGAAGGTCTCATCGAAAAAGCTGACGGGAACCTCAAGCCCCATTACTGCGAAATCAAAGAAGTTACCGATCACGGCTGCAAGCACCGCCCGTCTGAACAGTTCATTGTCCGAAGGACCACCATCATAGACCATGGACCTCGCAATGGGAAAAACCTTTTCAGCTGTCCTGTTGCACACTTTTTTCAGATCCCTGTAAGGGTCGCTGTCATTGAGCAGCTCATAAGCCCTCCTGTGTATCGGAGTAGAAACAGATGCTGCCGGAACTCCTGGAGCATATGTTTCATTAAGTACCCGAATACATTCCTGCATGACCTTGTCTATAAGCATTTCATTATCAGTAGATAGTTTTGACTCATAGTGGACAGTTGAAAGCAGACAATATGAGCATTGTGGATCGACTTTCATGATCATTTCCTGCATAAGGCTGTATTATAATCGGATACATCCAAAATAAGCCTATTGTCCAGGTAAGCATCATATGACTGAAAAGCTCTTTATATTAAAAGGCAGCTGAGAATAATGTTTATCGTAGTATTGTCAGAACCTGATAGTAATGAAACTTAAAATAGAACATGGAAGATATATCATACTGGGCAGCATCGACGGGATACTGGCGGTATTGGGCGTAGTTATAGGGACATCTCATGTTGCTAATGATCCTTCTATAATCATCAATGCTGCATTTGGAGGGGCTATGGCACTTTCTCTTACCAATGGAATAGGATCATACCTTGCCGAAAGTGCTGTTGAATATGGAAAACTTGCAGAGCTTGAAAAGCCCCTGCTTAGAAGCTTGGCATGCACAACTATTGAAAAGCAGACAAAACGGAAGATATGGAGTGATTCCATTTTTCACGGAGGTGCTAGTTTTCTGGGTTCAATGGTCCCTATTTTGCCATTTGTGATACTGGATGAGCATATGCTGACAATATCCATTATATTGAGCATTACTGTGCTTTCTATCCTTGGACTGTATTCTGGAAAACTTGCAAAACAAAGTCCTATCAAGCACTCTGCCCGCATGGTGGGTCTTGGTATAATTATCATTATTGCCGTAGCATCTCTTGGACTTGGGCATTGATCGCAGATCAAGTGCTATTTGACTTAATTTAAAATTAAATTTGAGATTACCTTTTATTTTAAATCTAATGTGAGCATATCGTATCCGCACATGATCCTCATTACAGTATCACTCTTCATTGTCAGTTTACTGATGATAACAAAAGGAGCTGATTGGTTCGTGGAATCAGCTGTTTCGATATCAGAAAAAAGCGGGATACCTAAAGTGATAGTTGGTGCCACTATCGTAAGTTTTGCCACAACATCTCCCGAATTTGCTGTTTCTGCCACTGCAGCATTCATAGGCCATACTGATATGACGGTGGGAAATGCAGTTGGTTCGGTGACCTGTAACATTGGTTTAATTCTGGGATCTGTCCTTGCGATGAAGGCCGCTTCAGTAGACGTTGAAAGTTTTTTACGTAAAGGCTTTTTCATGGCACTTGCAGGCATAACCCTTATTGTGGTCAGCCTGGACCAGCACATCTCAAAGACAGATGGTATCATATTGCTGATAATATTTGTTGGGTTCCTTTATTACAACTACAAGCTACAGCGTGCTATTTTCAATGGGCCTGAAAAAGTAGAAAGAGTGCCATTGAATGAAATGCGCAGGGATATTGCGTATTTTCTCATAGGGGCCATCCTGGTTGTGATCGGAAGCAGGATAATGGTAGATTCGGGAATCGAGCTTGCCCGCATGGTAGGGATCCCTGAAATGATCATCAGTCTTACCCTGGTGGCTTTTGGTACATCTTTGCCGGAGTTCATAACCGCTATCTCTTCAACTATGAAGGGTCACCAGGACCTTTCCATTGGCAATATCATCGGAGCGAACACCATGGATATCACCCTAATACTGGGTGTATGTGCTCAGATAACAAGCCTGGAGATCCTGGGACAGTCTATCAGTTATGATTTTCCGGCTATGTTGATATTCATGTTCTTGCTGCTCTTTTTCGGCGTGACAAAAAAACGCCTTGACCGCTGGGAAGGTGTCTTTATGGTAGTGTTATATGGATTGTATGTTGCCGGATTGATGGTATGGTATACGTAAAATGGAACTGCTGTGTAAAATCCTATCGATAATTTTAAATCATATAAGCCAAGACTCAACTGGGGATCAATATGAACATAAAATGGCTAATCGTTGCGATATTGTTAACAGCTGTAGCTGTTTCCGGCTGTGGAGACAAGGATACTACCACCATCGAAACGGATGATGGACAAATTGTTAAGATAACTACAGATTCAAAGGGTCAGGACAAATGGTGTCCTGTAGGTACTTCCTGGAAAACATCCAATCCAACAACAGGGGAGGAAATCTCCATGGTCTATACTGGCGTCAGAGAGGTCGATGGCATACAAATGTGTATAATGGAATACACGTCCAACAATCCTGACGATGAGATCGCCAGAGTAGAATACATGTTCTCTGAAAATAGTGAGACATTCAGCTGGAAGAGCTATTATGCGGATGGTACAGTTCAGAGCGAAATGACCATGAAAGATGGTAAAATGACCATAATAGATGAAACGGGTCAGGTAACTGAATATAACCAGTAATTTTTTTTCTTTTTTTGTCGGATGTGGCCACATATAAATAGCATAATTACCATGAGTAATAATCATGCATCTTCCTACTCCAGAAAGTATCCGGCAGAAAAGGAACGAACTCGGGCTTACTCAGAGCGAATTGGCAAAGCGTGCAGGTGTCAGCCAGCCACTTATAGCTCGTATCGAAGCAGGTGATGTTGACCCGCGTCTTTCTACTCTTAGGCGTATTTTCGATGCATTCGATAAGAGCGAGATAGAAAGACATGTGATGGCAAGGAACCTTATGAACACTAATGTTATCTCTATCAGTGCTGAGGAGCCAGTGGATGCTGCTGTTAGGATCATGGAAGAAAATGATATCTCCCAGATCCCTGTAGTGGAAAATGGAGTACCTATAGGGAGCATCTCAGAGGAGACCATTGTCCGTTCCATGGCAGAGAAAAAAGCTCTGGAAGTTTCAAAGATGAAAATACGAGATCTAATGGGAGATACTTTTCCTGTTGTCTCACCCGGGACCCACATCAAATTGGTTTCCCATCTTCTTGAAACCACACCGGCTGTGATCGTTCTGGAAAGAGGGCAGATCGCAGGTGTTGTTACAAAACATGATCTAATGAAATTATTGCGCGGATGAAGATGTCCACATTCATTATATATAAGGTCTACATTAAACAGGTCAAGTCCTCAAAAATAGAAAAGCATATCTTACAGCACGATCCTTTCATCCAAGATTTCAGGCGATATATATGAACTTAGAAGATACTTTGCTTATGATGCCAGGGCCTGTGCCAGTTGCACCACGGGTACTTAGGGCGATGTCAAAACCTATGATCAATCACAGGAGTAATGCTTTTTCAGACATATATGATGACTGCAGGCAAATATTGGCCGAGGTTTTCAATACCAGGAACGATATTTTTATTTTAAGTGGGTCAGGCACTGCAGCCATGGAAGCTGCTGTGGGGTGCATTACAAACCCTGATGACCGTATTATAGCTCTTGAGAATGGTAAGTTCGGTGAAAGGTTCAAGAACATTGCAAAAAGGTATGGAAAGGTAGAGCCTCTTGAATATGAATGGGGTGGTCCTGTAGATCTTGGACAACTGGAAGAGAAACTGGAAGAAGGGGCAAAGGCAGTTACACTGGTCCATAACGAAACTTCTACAGGAATGCTTAACCCTGCAAAAGAGGTTGGGAAACTCACAAAAAAATATGGTGCACTTTTTATAATGGATGGTATTACATCATTAGGAGGTGACCTTGTCAATGTTGACGAATGGGGTGTGGACATAGCTTTGACAGGTTCACAAAAATGCCTGGCCGCACCTCCGGGACTATCGGCCATATCTGTGAGCAAGAAAGCATTCGAATCCATGGAAGATATGGAACGTATGCCTTATTATCTGGACCTGAAAGCTTACAAGAAAAGCAGTGAGAAGACCCTGAGAGAAACTCCATATACCCCTGCCATACCTCTTTTCTATGCACTGCAGGAAGCCTTGCATATAGTAAAAGAAGAGGGGATGGAAGCCAGAATTAAACGTCACTGCACAGAAGCTGCTGCGGTAAGAGCGGCTATGGAAGCAATGGGGATCGAGATGTTGCCAGACATCAATGAACACAGTCATTGTTCCAATACTGTAAGTGCTATGAAGGCACCCGAAGGCGTCACTGGTAATGATATCAAGAAAGATATGCAGGAAAGGGGTATTGTAATCGCGGGCGGCCAGGACAGACTCAGCGGAAAGATCTTCAGAATAGGAAATATGGGCAATGTTCAGCCAAAAGATATCCTGCTTACGATCACAGAGCTTGAGATAGTGCTCAAGAAGCGGGGTATTGTTCACAGCGTAGGACCGGGTATCAAAGCTGCAAGCAGTGTACTGGACACACTCTGAAGAGGATACTTATGGTTACGTTAGGCATCGTTGATACAACATTTTCACGTTTTGATATGGGAAGTGCAGCTATTGACGAAGTAAAGAAGCACGTCTCAGTAAAGATCAAAAGGGTTACCGTGCCGGGCATCAAAGACCTGCCTGTGGCAGCCAAAAGACTTATAGAGGACCGTAAAGAGCCATGTGATCTTGTCATTGCCTTGGGTATGCCCGGGAAAATGGAAAAGGACAAGATGTGTGCTAACCAGGCCTCTACGGGCCTTATACAAGCACAGCTAATGACAAACACTCATATCATCGAAGTGTTCGTTCACGAGGACGAGGCAAAGGATGAAAGAGAGCTTGCATTTCTCATGGAGCAGAGGTCCAGGGAACATGCTGTCAATGCAGTTAAACTGCTGTTCAGACCTGAAGCGCTGATAAAGGAGGCAGGAACAGGTCAAAGACAGGGTTTTGAAGATGTTGGACCTGCACGTATGTAAAAAAATGCAATCAATCAAATTATATACATTGTTAACACAAGTAAAGGTGAATATCAGATGACCATAAATCTTGGATTTGTCATTGCAGAATTCAACAGGGACCTTACCTATCAGATGGAATTACTGGGTGAGGAACATGCTAAGTTCCTGGGAGCCACGGTACAGGAAAAAATATTGGTTCCCGGTGTATATGATATGCCTCTAGCTATAAAGAAGCTTTGTAAGAGGGAGGACATAGACGCTATTGTAACCATTGGTTCGGTAATAGAAGGAGCTACCAGGCACGATGAGATCGTTGTCCAACATGCTGCGCGAAAGATAACGGACCTTTCTCTGGAATATGAAAAACCGGTCACTCTTGGAATAGCCGGTCCGGGTATGTCAAGACTTGAAGCACATGAACGTGTCGATTATGCAAAACGTGCCGTAGAAGCTGCTGTCAAATTAGTAAGACGCCTTTGAACAATACAAATTATCCGAGGGCTGACTATGGTTTCCACAAGACTTGCAAGGATGCAGGAATCTGCTACTATCAAAGCTGCCAACAGGGCCAGTGAGATGCTGAAACAGGGGATCGATGTTATTAATTTTAATCTTGGAGAGCCAGATTTCGATACTCCCAAACATATATGTGATGCCGCCGCCGATGCAATGTACAGGGGGGAAACGCATTATAGTCCTGCAGCTGGTATCCCTGAACTGAGGGAAGCTATAGCCAAGAAGCTCAGATCTGAAAATGGTCTGGAGACAAAGGCATCGAATGTACTCGTTACCCCCGGAGCAAAACAGGCCATATTCTCTGCAATGATGTCAGTGCTTGGAGATGGAGAGGAAGCCATTCTTTTTGATCCTGCCTGGGTCTCCTACGAAGCATGTGTCCACTTCGCAGGAGCGGAACCTGTATGGGTACCTACGGATCCGGATAACGGCTTTGAACCGTGTGATATTGGTGAATATATCACTGACAAAACAAAGATGGTCGTAGTAAACAGTCCTTGCAATCCCACTGGAGGCGTGTACGGTAAAAAGACCCTTCGGTCCATTGCCGATCATGCCATTGATCATGATCTGATCGTGCTCTCAGATGAGATATATGAAAAGATAATCTATGAAAAAGAACATGTAAGCATCGGTTCTTTGGATGGGATGCAGGATCGCACCATTACTGTGAATGGCTTTTCCAAGGCTTATGCCATGACAGGATGGCGGATCGGATATGCATCTGCCGCATCGGATATTTTTAACGATCTTCTTAAAATACAGTCAAATTCAGTGAGCTGCGCCACAACCTTTGTTCAGTTTGGAGGAGTGGCCGCCTTGGAGGGAACCCAGAAGCCTGTGCATGATATGGTAAAGGAGTTCCATGTAAGAAGGGACATCCTTGTGAACGGCTTGAACTCAATTGGTCTTCGATGCCATAAACCAGATGGTGCTTTTTATGTATTTGCAGATGTGAGTGAATTTGGGGATGGTGACCAGATAACAGACCAGCTTCTCAACGAGGCGCATGTATCAGTGACACAGGGTTCATCTTTCGGCCATAGTGGGAACGATTTCATAAGACTGTCCTATGCAACGTCCCAGCAACGCATCTATGAAGGGCTGGAACGGATCGGCTCTATTCTTGGATGAGACTCAGCTACATTTATCTAATATTTTCTTAACGATCTTTGCGCTGCTGCACAGAACACAGCGTTCCACTTTTTCTATTCTTACAATACGGGCGCAAGATCCCCTTTTATTCAGCTCGTTCTTAAGTTTGTTTTCGTCAAAGTACTGATCATAACCCAAAGCAATGATATCAGGTTTTATTTCCATGATAGGCACAAAAATGTCTTCTTCGCTTCCAAGAATAGCTTTATCTACCATCCTGAGGGCATTGATCATCTCTACTCTCTGATCTTCAGGTATCACTGGTTTAGGCTTGTGCCTGATCATAGAATCCCTTGCAACGATAACATATAGCTCGTCTCCCAATGCTTTGCATTCTCTCAGGTATGTAAGATGCCCTGGATGTAATAGATCAAAAGTCCCTGTTGCTAAGACCCTTATCAATATTATCACCTGGAATTGTATGGGAAGAAGTACCCTACCTTTAATAATCTTATGCACAATTCACACTCTTTTTCAAGCATGGTTCTTGGGAGTTCAATACGCTCTAAAACATCATTCACTGATTTCACTAACACAAATGATTAAGAAGTAGAAGCGGGATAAAAACATGAACATTTTACTCAAATCAGCTGTGCAACCAATAAGAACATCGTGTACAGAAGGGTAAGGTTTATCCATTGCAGAGATGAGCATGGATGTTGATATTTATTCCCTGCCCATATTGCTTAGAGCAGTAATGAAGTTGACATATCAATGAAGATTAATGCGTATCATGCATAATATACAATAATATTAATTACCGTATGTAATATATAGTTGTTCTAACTAATTATGTTCGAAGTATAAAGGTAGATATCATGGTCAGCAAATCTATCAATGAGATCAATGAGAGGATCAAAGATGGAAGCGTCAGTGTAGTGACTGCGGAAGAAATGGTCGGGATCGTGGCAGAGCTTGGTGCACAAGGAGCCGCTAAGGAAGTAGATGTAGTAACGACAGGTACTTTTGGTGCCATGTGTTCCTCAGGTGTTTTCCTTAACTTTGGCCACTCAGAACCTCCTATAAAAATGCAGAGAATATGGCTCAATGATGTTGAAGCATACACTGGTGTGGCGGCAGTGGATGCCTATATTGGTGCCACTCAGGTGTCCGAGACGCTTGGAATGGAATATGGCGGAGCCCATGTGATAGAAGACCTTATCAAAGGCAATGCAATTGAGGTACATGCTACTTCTCCCGGAACGGATTGCTACCCCAGGAAGGTCCTTGACACGACCATTGACATAGATGACCTGAACCAGGCAATTATGCTTAATCCCCGCAATGCATATCAAAGATATAATGCAGCTACCAACAGTACTTCTCAGAAACTGTACACCTATATGGGCTTATTGATGCCTAATTTTGGAAATGTGACATATTCAGGTGCAGGAGTGTTATCGCCCCTTTCCAACGATCCAGAATACAGGACCATTGGCACAGGCACGCGTATCTTCCTTGGAGGGGCACAGGGGTATATAGTAGGCCAGGGTACTCAACACTCCTCAACGAACGGTTTTGGTACATTGATGATCCAAGGTGATCTTAAAGAGATGGACCAGGAATTCATAAATGCCTCCACTTTCACAGGATATGGCACATCTCTGTACGTGGGAATGGGAATCCCCATACCTGTGCTTGATGAAAAGATCGCACAAGCCACTGCAGTCTCTGATGCTGACATAATTACCAAAGTTCTGGACTATGGGGTACCCAGTCGCGACCGGCCTGTTGTCAGACAGGTAACATATGAAGAGCTGCGATCTGGTTCCATTGATATCAAAGGATGCGAAGTTGTAACTTCTTCACTTTCAAGTTTCAAGCGTTCCAGACAGGTAGCCGGTATCTTGAAAGACTGGATCGCTCATGGAGAGTTCTTCTTATCACAACCTGCAGAGAGATTACCTTTGGATACCATTTCCAAACCAATGAAACAAACAAGGGGAACACCCATGGTAAAAAACATCATGACCAAGAACGTGATCACTATCCATAAAAATGCCAGTGTGTATGAAGCTGCTAAAAAGATCATGGATGTTTCTTTCACCCATTTGCCCGTAGTTACAGAAAACAATACCCTGGTTGGCATAGTGACAGCATGGGATATATCTAAAGCTGTTGCACAGAATACATTCGATCTTGTGGAGAATATCATGACCAAAAAGGTGGTTACCGCCATGGATAGTGAGCAGGTTACCCTTGCAGCCAGAAGGCTTGAGCAGTATAGAGTTTCGGCAATGCCTGTGGTGGATGGGCAAAACCATGTCATAGGCATTATTACCAGCGATGACATCAGTATGCTTTTTGCCAGGAGGGACTGAAATGAAGATAAGGATCGTCATAGATCAGGACATTGTTACCAAACCTATATTGGCTGAGGCTATACTGGAGACAGGTGTTCTTCTTAATATCGCACAGGCACATTTCGATTCAGCGGCAGGCGAGATCATTGTCGATATAAAGGATACAGAATACAGTAAAATCAAGAATGCTCTGGTCTTAAGAGGAGCTAAAGTACTTAAACTCGATACTCCCATTAACTGGGACGAGGAAGAATGTGTGGAATGCGGCGCTTGTATATCAGTATGTCCGACAAAGGTATTTTCCATGGATATAGAATGGAATCTAATAGTGGATAATACAAAATGTATCCAGTGTGGCACATGCATAGAAATGTGTCCGCATGATGCGCTTTCCCTAATGTATGAATCCAAATGAGCGGGGCCTCTTAAGATCAGAAATGAGAGAACGTTTTCAGCTTAAGGAAACAATCGTGACCATTGTAGCAGACAAGAGGTCACACATCTCAAAGGCAAAACAATCTATCCGTCACAATCGTGCGGTTCTGGAAAGGTTCATTGCATTTGATCCATTTTTTATGTCAACTCTGGAGCCTTATGATATTCAGGAAAATGTACCGGAGGTTGTGAAAAGGATGATCTTTGCAGGTAATTCCATGGGTATCGGTCCTATGAGCGCTGTTGCAGGTACGATTGCAGCAATGGCAGTGGAATCTATGGTGGATGAGGGGGCTACTTTTGCCATTATTGATAATGGAGGGGATATTGCACTGATCAACGACAGGCCTGTTATCATAGGTGCCTATGCAGGCACTTCCCCTGTTAAGGACCTGGCCTTCCGTATACCAGTTCATAAGCATATCACAGGGATATGTACTTCTTCAGGTACTGTAGGTCCATCCATTAGTTTTGGGATGGCAGATGCCGCTATAGTTTTCTCGGATGACGTTTCTTTGGCCGATGCTGCAGCCACAGCACTGGGAAATGCAACATATGTAGGAATGGAGGCGGTGGAAAAGGCCTTTGATGTTGTGAAAAATATTGCTGGTATAAAAGGGGCGGTAGTGATACAGGGAAAGTATATAGGGATGTGGGGTTCCATCCCGGAGATGATCAGAGCCAACATTGATTACGACTGTATCACTAGGGGTTGATCTTACGATTGCGAAGTGGATAAGTAAACTTCTTCATAAGGTTGTATTACTACAAAACCTTCGCCTGTGAAAGCCATCTGGAAGCTTTCTCCGCTTGACCTGCCAACCAGTGTCTTCAGAGATATGTCTGTGCGCAGGTCGGGTTGCAGGTTACCTGACCATGCGACAGTGGCATTAGGGTCTGTGAACACAGTTCTGTCCTTTGTAACCTGCAGTGTAAGCGGATCGTAATGTGTAGTGATGGCAACCATACCTTTCCCTTTGAGCAGTACATTAAAAAGGCCACCTGACATGAACCCTGCTATCCTTTTCATCATTTTGATGTCCCACTGGATAGTTTCTTCAAAAGCAAGCACATCATTACCATTAACAGAAATGGACTGCCCGTCCAGTTCAAGTATTATCACTTTTTTTCCAGTATCTGCCAGATATAGCTTGCCTTTCCCTTCTGCCTTAGTAAGGTTAAATCCTTCTCCTGTTACAGCTTTCTTTACAAGTTTTCCAATACCATGTTCCAGTACCCCTTCCCTTGTGAATCTGATATTCCCATTATAGGCAACCATGGACCCTCTCTTGGTCCAGACCCTGCCATCGAGATTAACTTCAAGCAGACGGTCACGCTCCAGCTCGAAAGTACCTTGTCCAAGACCTTTCTGTCCAGTGCTCTCCACGAATTGTTCTATTGAATAACGTCCCATATATCACACCATTTGTAAATTTTCATATTACTATTAATATGTTTTTATTAATATAGTTGATTGGTGTGTTATAGAAAGTTCCGCTTAAACCTTTGTTTTGTATGTCACCATAAATTTCAAGTGACGTTTATTCTCGATCTGTGTTTTTTTTCTAACCTTTTTTTCCCTCTAACATTCTCAGAGCCTTTGTTCAATTGAACTTTATCCTAGCTCTATCAACAGTGATCCTGATCCAGCAATGTTTTTTGTTATCATTATTTGTCTATCCCTAACCGGGAGAAAAAGAGGTGTGAGCATAAAAGGCTACAAAAATATTACAAGATATTATTCATAAGTGACCACAAAACCCCTTAGAATTTGTGGTCACTCTGTGTTCAGCCATGCTATCAACCCAGAACTTCTCTGCACTGGGCAAAACATAGCATGACAAAATCCAACAGGCTTACCTACCTGCCGTTCCCATCCTCAAACGAATAAGTGAGCTCGGACCTTCTGGTTGCGTAGAAGGTCACAGGATCTTTGCGCCTGCATGCGGACCTGGCATAGAATCGTAGACCTCTTCTACATGTACTATGACAGCTGCCTTCTTGGGCATGTTGGGCTTAGCTGAGTCTACCCAATGCTTCATCTCATCGTAGATCTTACCATCAGTGATCACTATTACACTACCCTTTATCTGAAAGCATTTCCTGGTATAGCTATCATGTACCACAAATGCGATCTTTGGGTTGTGATCGAGGTTCTCCTCGGTCTTGTTGAAGAAATTATTCGATATGAGAATGGTCTCAGGGTCCAATACCTTTAAGAAGCCAACCAAGGCAACATTGGGTGTTCCATTTGCGCTTGAGGTGGCTACAGGTACAGGGTTTTGCTTTGCTATAGTGTCCATTATTTCTTGTGTCATCTTTACCATTATCCATCACTCCTGTGTGATCCTCAATATCACGTTTTTCTTTAGAAGGGTTTATAATTACATACATATCTTAGTTATGGTAAACGTTGGCAGAATTTTTATACAGGGCACGTGCCTTGTTCCTATATGTGTCCCTATAAGGGATCACAAAATACGTTGACAAATCTATCAGAGCTAAGACAGATTATCATGAGCAAGATGGAATTCAACAGACAGTTCCCAGGCCACGGGAAACATATACCTTCCTGAGAAAGGTGGAAGAGCTTGGAAAATATCTTTTGGGATAAAACAGAAGTGATGATTCTGGGTGTGAGGGGCAGGATGAATGGGCCCAGAGTTGCAAAGGATTTTTTATTACCATCCCTCGAAAACAACGGATATAAGGACAACACTGGAAATACCGGAATGTTTATGTTTTTACCGGCAATTAAGAAGATGATAGACAATGCAGGAATACACTTTGAAACGCGGATATAAGCCTGATCTTGAAAGGATCCATGATTGCCTGACCGAGAGCTTCCCCACCGAAATAGCGAAGAGCGGAGATAAGCTCGTAGTATCCTATGGTATCTTCAAGAAACTTACAGTATGGATACAGGGCAAGAAAATGGCAGTAGAAACTGAATCCGATACAACGGTCAAAGATGATGAAACGATCCTGGAAACGAACAAGAGATACAGGGATTTCCTTTACAAAGCTACCGGATATACTGCAAAGGAGCGCCTGAAGAAGGCTAAAGAGGAAGTATCCAAGTAAGCGTCCTGGAACATCGGTAGACCAATTTATATGGACAGTGAATTCCTTGAAAAACTGAAGGGTTTTTGTATCCCTACCTGCCTGCGGGTCTGCGCCGGTACTGACGGGTCAGTGACGTTCTTGCTGGAGATAATGACCGGCCATCCAACAACAGTGGTGACGGAATACCAACACATCATCCCTGCAAACGAGTGGATGGCACGGATGTTCCATGTGGAGATAGGTGCCGATATCAATGACCGTGTGGTTACCCTTACTGCTGGAAAGGTGCCCTACGTGTATGCCCGTTCCCTCTCGGCTATTGAGAAGATGCCTCCTGGAGTGAAGTGTGATATGATGAAAGCTGATATACCCATTGGCCGAATACTGCGTGACCATAACATCGAAACCCGCCGGGACTTCGAGGATATAAAGCTTCATGACCAGGGATCTCTTTTCGGTGCAGGCTCTGTGCTCTCCCGCTCTTACAAGATAGTACATCACAATAGTGTGCTCATGTGGATCAACGAGCGGTTCCCCATCGATGACCGCTGGCTTTTATAACCGCTCTGCGTCGATGCTGTCAGCCAGCCGGAAAAAGCCGCATCCAACCGAAACCTTATTAACAGATTCTGTATATTAGGGGGATACCCTACTGATTCTGTGTGCCTCGGTGGCTTAGGGGTATAGCGCGTCCTTGGTAAGGACGAGGCCGCGGGTTCAAATCCCGTCCGAGGCTTTATCTTTTCAGTCCAATTCCCTGATTGTAAATTCTACTTTTACTCTTCTTGTAGTTTTAATTGAACTCGAAAATCTGGGCTCACCTGCCTTTTATTGTGTTCATTGAATGACATACAATGTTCAGTAGACAAGAGTGGAACAAACACATTTTATATCTGTAGAAATGATTGTAAAATCACTATCATTCAGTTTAATCCCGCAAACATGACCAATGTATAGAAGCACATTTGAAAATATCCATATCATGGAAAACTGTATGATCAATGAGGTTCTCTATAGAGCCGAAATAATACTGTTTTATATAACATCGCCTCATTTTCTCACATAGGATACTTATATTAAAAAATATAGTATAACATATAGGTATATTGTTACTATATTTATATAGAACATTTGGACTGGTCGGATAAAGAATGAATCATTGTTCGAGAATAACATTCCTCTTTTTATTAGTTCTTGTAATCGGTTCACTAGGAAGTAGCACTGCTGAAGCAGGTTCCGGTGATGAGTATCTAAGAGCGGTGATAGAGGACATAAGTCCCAGTTCAGTTGGTATTGATGAGGAGTTCACTGTGGGGATAGGTCTTGAGAACTGTGGCACTCAAATACCTGAAAATATCACTTTTGAAATAATCAGCATCCCCCCGGACATAATAGTTACGGAAGGTCTGGTCGCCCATTTTCCCAGATTTGTTTACAGTAACAGTGAAAGGCAGTTAAGATACCATATGAGAACAACCCCTGATGCCAAACCCGGTCCTCATATCATAAAAATGAAATTGACGTATGGAAATGAGGCTGTAAAAAGGACAACATATTATGAAGTTGAAATAATAGTGAGGGGGGAACACGCAGAACCAAGGATCTCTTCTGTCACGACCAAACCTGAATATATCTACGAAGGGGATACAGTTGATCTCAGATTAAGTATAGAGAACTTTGGTAAAGCAAAAGCAAGATCAATAGATGTTAGTTTGGATCATGGGTTCAAAGGAATAAAAAATATTACTCTTGGAACTCTTGGTTCAAATAGAAGTCAAGTCGCATTGTTCAAGTTCAAGGCCAACAGATCAGGAACCTTTGAAGTTCCGGTCATCATGAACTATGAGGATGATTATGGTATCCAGAAAGATGAACACAATATTAAGATAAATGTGCTTGACAAAAAGGGAAGTCTGAACCTTGCATCTGTAAAGGTCGATCCTGTTCTTCCCCGCGCAGACGATACTGTAGAACTGACCATGAGAATTGAGAACTCCGGTGAGAGGACAATAAATTCAATAAAAGTATATGCTGATCACCCGTTCAAAGGATTGAAAGAATCTTTTATAGGGACCCTTGATACAAAGGAGGATGGGCCGGCAGTAATTACATTTGTGGCCGATAAAACAGGAGAATATCAGATCCCTGTAACAATAACATATATTGATGATTTTGGTGAAGAACAAATTGAAACTCAGATCAATCTTATTGTTCTGAAAAAAGATAGTGGAGCAGGCACAGTTCTGCTTATACTGATCATTTTGGTAATCATTGGCGGTCTTATCTATTATAATTACAGAACGATAAGATCAAAAGATGCGGTGATCAGGCAGTTGATGGAAGGTGGAGGTAATTCTACTAATAATAAGAAACAATGAGGGCAGAACATGATCAATGATATTCGGGTGGGTGCTCTCATTGCATATTGCAGTATAAAAAGAGGTAACAAAAAGACACTGACGTTCATTGTTTTTGTCCTTTCCCTCATTTTTTTGAATTTAGTATTCCTTCCTTCAATGATAGGGGGACTTTTAGGTATGTTCACCGGGTTCATTCAGGATTACCCGTACGGGGATATTGTCATTGAGCCAACCGATGGTAATGCCTATATCAACAATGCAGATAACGTTTTGAAGAAGGTTCGGGCTGTAGAAGGTGTAAGAGCTGCAACAAAAAGATTGGATGTGGGAGCATCCATTAACCATAAACAGAAGGTCGTGGGTGTAATGATAACTGGCATGCTTCCCACAGAAGAATATGATGTCTCTCGGTATCCATATATTGTCAGTGAAGGGAACTTTTTAAGTGATCTTTCCCGGGACGAAATAATCATCGGGGCCATAATAGCAGGAACAGGCCACGGATCAGAGATATATGACAATCTGGGTGAAGTAAGGCCAGGGTCCTTTGTTGATGTAACCTACAGCAATGGAGTAAAAAGGAACTATAAGGTCAAAGGCATCATGGAAGGAACATTTGAGATCGTTGACCTTAATGCTCTGGTCCATTACAAGGAGATCGAAGATGTGTATGGACTTGAAGGTAAAGAAGCTACCAGTGTAGTTGTAAGGGTCACCGATCAAGGAACAGAAACACGGGTCCGGGACAAGATCAGGGAGGCTGGAGTGAATGAGCAGATATTTACATGGGCGGATAAGTCAGAATCCCTTATAAGGCAGGCCATGCAAAGCATGGGTGCTATAGACATTATGTCCAAGATAGTGAGCTTGATCGTAGGTGCAGCACTTGTCCTTATAATTACCTATATCAATGTGATGAACAGGAAAAAAGAGATAGGGATACTAAAGGCGGTAGGTATCACCCCAAGATCTATAGTTGTATCCTATGCATTCCTTAGCACTTTCTATGTTTTATTGGGAATTTTTGCAGGGTTGATACTCTACTTTACACTTATGCTCTATTTTCAGGCAAATCCAGTGGTTTTCTATGAAACCATAGAAATAAGCCCGGTCATTGATCATGTACTGCTCGTTCAAAGCATAGTTACCATGCTTACGCTGTCAGTGATAGCCGGGATCCTGCCTGCCTGGAGCGTATCAAGAGAAAGCATACTCAAAGCCATATGGGGTCAGTGAACATGATTGTAGTAAAAGATCTGAAAAGATATTATGGGATCGGAGAAACTGCTGTCAGGGCCCTTAATGGGGTTTCTTTTGAAATTACGAAAAGTGAGTTTGTGGCTATCATGGGGGCATCAGGTAGTGGAAAAACCACTTTGTTGAGGATACTGGCTTTGTTGGATGATGCAACAGACGGGATTTATACTATCCGGGGGCTAGAGGTTTCAAGTCTGCCTGAAGCAGAAAGGAGCTTTTACAGGCTGACACAGGTTGGCTATGTCTTCCAGGATTATGCACTCATCAATGAGATGAGTGCTGCAGAGAATGTGTATGTGCTCTCTATGATGGAAGGTAAGTCAAAAAAGGAATCATATATAACCGCCCTTGAAGCACTGGATAAAGTTGGTCTGAAAGAAAAACATGATAGAGTTCCTGGCGAACTGTCTGGCGGAGAAAAGCAAAGGGTTGCTATTGCAAGAGCAATTGCAAAAAAACCCGATATTATGTTTGCTGATGAGCCATGTGCAAACCTGGATACCAACAACTCCAAACAAGTACTGGATGTGTTCAAAGAGCTCAATGAAAAATATGGACAGACAATTATTATGGTCACACATGAACCATGGCATGTTGAGTACGTTAGCAGGGTAATCACACTTGAAGATGGTATTGTGATCAGCGATGAGAATAGACAAAACAATAAAATTAGCCCTAAATGAACAACACGGATAAATGAAGCCGAAAGATATACTTCGGGTTTTTATTCTTAGATATCTGACCATTCACAACAGAATTTAGATAATTATTTGATAGATAATTACTTGAGACTATATTGTGAAGTGATGGTATCAGATTCTCATGTTACCTTATAGGGTAAGCCCTTACTGGATTTTTACAAAATCATATATAACAGTATCTGGTGACCTGCAGAAAAATACATATATTGAAAGAGTTTCTTATATGTTTTATTTCACGCCTGAACGCATCACAGGGTTAATGAACAGGTGAAGAGGATGGATCATGATGTCATAGTTGTCGGTGGAGGACCAGGGGGTGCAATGGCTGCACGGACATGTGCTGAAAAAGGGCTGAAGGTGCTCCTTCTGGAAAAAGAGACAGTCCCACGCTACAAAGCTTGTGGCGGCGCAGTTTCCTGTAAAGCATTACAGATCATTGGCCCTATCGATGAGGTCCGGCCCCAATACAAGTGTTATGGAGCGACGGTATATTCCCCTGCAATGCGCAAGTTGTCATGCAAGCTCGATGAACCAGCATCAGTACTTGTTTTTCGCAGCTCTTTGGACCATTTTCTTTTAAAGCAGGCTCAAGACAAAGGCGCTAATATAAATACCGGTGAGAAAGCCATCTCAATAAATGTAACGGATGAACATGTCCATGTCATAACTTCAAAAGGAGAATATACCGCAAAGCTAATTATCGGAGCTGATGGGGTTAACAGCACTGTTGCCAGGGAGACAGGTCTGAGAAAAAAATGGGAACCTGAAGGCTATGGGATATGCATTGAAACTGAGATCGAACTAACCCAGGAAGATGCAGAGAAATGTGTACTTGACAAAGAACTGATAGAGGCTTATTTCCTCAAAAGCAGGGGATATGGCTGGATATTCCCAAAAGGGAATATAATGTCCATTGGTATAGGCCTGTGGAAACCGATAACCATTAAACCTATGCAAACCTTTGAGGATTTCATTTACTTCATTTCAAGGGAAAGGGGAGTGGATCTTGCTGCACATATCACTAAGAAGTTCATACACAGAATACCTGTGGGAGGTATTAGCAGAAAGACATACTCAGAAAAGGTACTCCTTGTGGGAGATGCTGCGGGTTTTGTGGACCCCTTTCTGGGCGAGGGCATATACTATGCAGTTGAGAGTGGTTTAGTGGCAGGTGAGGTTGCAGCTGAAGCGATCTATCATGGCACCGACCTTTCAACTTACAAAGAGAGATGTAATGCACTGTTTAACAATGATCTATATGTAGCTTTCAAATTTGGAAATGCATTCCATAAACATATAGAGAAAATATTCTATTTGTTTAGTAAGGACCCTGAGCTCTTTAAGATGTATGTGCTTACAGGAAAGGGAGTTCTGAATTATAGAAAATACATGAAGAAATGCATCACTCGAATACCTGTGACACTGCTCAAAGTAGCTGGCAGCATAATGAGGAATGAAAAGGAGTGAGGAGAGTAAGCTCCCTTCTGTTACTGCAAGGATCCCGATAGCACATGGCACTAAAGAGATAGCTGGTAGCGTTTGCAGCTGCGGCATTCGGCTAAGCGTCGTTAACTTCGGGCGCGGTCTGAACACCGCTTATCCCTACTTCTGACTTGCACCCACGAGGATTCGCCGTTCCATCCACGGTCCATACGACCTCAACCTTCTCAGTATCATTGCATTGGTATGGTGTGGTATCGTTTCTGTGCCAGAGCCCTGGCTCTCACCAGACACCCTTCACAGGTGTTCGTGTGCTCAGATGGTGGGGAGACTTTCCTCAGATCGTTGACCCGGAGGCCGCCCTTCCTCTCTCCAATAGATAGAAATCTGCATCAGATATAAATGTAATGAAATAAGACCAAAAGAATTGAGAAATAAAATATGAACCTTTTGTGGAAATGAGATACATTGGACCCTTAATAATAGGATTGATATCGCTTCTGTTATCAATGACCACAATGTTCTGGCACCACGTCCTAACTCCGTTCTGATCATGGCCGATACCGTTGTTGTAGACTGCTTAGTGCCATTAAGATAAGAAAGGTTCATTTATTGAACCAAACGAGCTCAGAGCTCTTTGACACCACAACCACAGCCTCGTGTCAGCAGAAAATCCATTTTTGCGCGTATCTCTTCCTGGTGCATTTCAGACAGGATCTCAAACTCTTGTTTATGCTTTTGCAATATGTGTTCCATCATCTTCTGTTTTGCAACTTCACGATCTTGCTCTATAACAATAAAATCATCATTGAAACCAAGGTCTCTGCATCTCATGATCTGTAGTTTGGCCATAATACTTCTATAGGAAAATAGGAGTTAATAGTAATTAAGGTTTAAGTAACAAAGTCGCATTTTATAATACAAAGGTAAACAGAGCTGCAGTTAACTGTGCTTTGACCCTCGCGGAAGTAAATACTAAAGAAAGAACTAATGCAAAGAGACCTTTCAGTTCATAAGAGCCATTATTTTCATTCCTTGTACAGCATCAAAACACCAGTAAAGATGAGTGCAGGGTGAACTTGCTACATTCACGATATAATTTTTGTCAGGAACTTGTTCGCGACCCAATCGAATGTGCTTTATATCTCGGATAATAATTGCATCCCATACTATGCCAAAAACCAAACATATGGAAAGGTTGTTACATTGATCGAAATAGCTATTCCAAAAGGCAGCCTGGAAGAACAGACCCTTTTGCTCTTTAAGCAGGCAGACCTTGAAATAAAAAAGACGGACAGACAATACAATCCTGCCATCAATGATCACCGGATAAAAAAGATCAAGATCCTGCGCCCGCAGGAGATCCCCCGATACGTGCATGACGGATACTTTGATTTGGGAATTTCGGGGCTTGACTGGGTAACGGAATCAAATTCTGATGTTGTGGAGGTTGCTGATCTGCCATATAGCAAACAGGGTTCAGGGAACGTTAAGATCGTTATAGCAGTTCCCCAGGAAAGCGATATCCAGTGCGCAAAGGACATTAAACCGGGCAGCAGGGTCTCTACCGAATATCCGAAAATGACAAAGAAGTTCTTTGATGACCTTAACATCCCTGTGGAGATCCATTTTTCCTATGGTGCTACTGAAGCAAAGGTACCTGACCTTATGGACGTGGTGGTCGATCTCACTGAAACAGGTTCAACCTTGCGTAGAAATGGATTGAAGATCATTGATCTGATCATGGAATCCTCTACAAAGCTTATAGCCAACAAGGAAAGTTGGCAGGACCCTTTGAAAAGACGAGAGATAGAGGAAATAAAGACATTGCTGCTCTCTGTCATCGAAGCACGGGGAAAGGTACTACTTAGTATGAACGTACCAGGTGATAGGCTAGAGGCGATCATAGATTTCCTTCCATCTATGAAACGGCCTACAGTATCCCAGCTCTACAAGTCCGATTACTATGCAGTAGAGACCGTTGCCAGTAAGAACGAGGTCAATCTGCTCATACCAAGGCTCAAGGCACTTGGCGCTGAAGATATACTTGAGATGGATATTTCAAAGATAGTTCGTTAAAAACTTATTTTTATCAACTAATGGACATATCGGGTATCTGTCCCCATATGACTTTTTATTACATGGTGAATTTATCTCATCATCATTATAATTAATATACATATTAATATAGAAATATTAATATACGTGATTTACAAAGGTATGTAATAAGTACAATGAAAAAGAGGTGAACCTACTATAGGGTCATGGGACTTCCAAGACCCTCAATGATAAAAGTGTGTTCGCTTCCTATACCTATTGAAAAAAAGGAGAAAAACGCTATGAAGTATGTTGCTGTAACATGTCAAAAGTGTGGTCGTAAGATGTATGTTCTGCGCAGGTGTGCACGTGACAAGATGTATTGCACCATTCGTTGTCTTGAAGCTGGCAATTTATTAAACGCCTGAATGATCGTTCTGAGCTATCAGATCATATCATTCAGATAACATCTTTTTTACTTATGGAATTTTCGATAAACTTTCTCTCTTCATATTACATAAATGGTAGAACTTAATTTAATTAATGATGTGAATAAAATAAAGATCTCATTGAAACCTGTAGCTTGCCACCTTTCAGCCTGATTAAAGAAATGGTCAGGTATGGTTCGCAGCCTCTTTTGTTTTATTGACCATCTGTGTAACTGTCTGGTTCAGATTCTCTGATACAACTACCTTTGTTTGATCAATGGTCTGGTTTGCAACGCTTCCCACCGCCTCTTTCGTCTGGTTCACAGCCTTGCTTACAGTCTGATTTATAGCTTGCCCTGCAGCTTCTTTTGACTGGTTCACAGCCTTGCTTACAGTCTGATTTATAGCTTGCCCTGCAGCTTCTTTCGTCTGGTTCACGGCTTTGCTTACAGTCTGGTTCATATTCTGTCCTACTGTTTCTTTCGTCTGGTTCACTCTCTCTCCCACAGTCTGCTCTATGGTCTTGTCCATACATCCAGAAATTAATACTGCGCCTGTAACCAGCAACATCATTAATAAGAGCTTAAACATTTTCTGCAAAATCATCACCTGTTCTGTCCTAATTGTATTCAGCAATAATGAAACTATTGTCCCCATCTTGTATATAGAACGAAAAATTCTTTGAAATGGAATTCAATACAACTCTCATTTAATATACATGACACATCTGTTACTAGATCCCTGAGATGATGTTGTTACTGCTTTCTGGATACCTTTGTGTCCATTTTAGAGGATAAGCTCTGCTTCTTTTGGTCCTCTCTTTTAAATGTCAGTAAAGATATCTTTCCAGAACATTGCATTTTCTCTATCTATTATCCTTGCTCCCAGTATCTCTCTATATCCGACTTTCATTGCACCTGCCAATACAAATAAAGCTTTGTTTTTACATCACACATCACACATGGTCTTGCAACTTCCTAGTTATCCAAAATTCTAATAAGTTACAGGAATATCATAATACTATAATAGCAAAATAGGTACACTGCCATGTCCTCAGTTCTAAAAAGAAAGTATATGAGAAAGCCTCTTTGGCTTTAAATAATATTCTGTCAATTCATACTATAAATGAGGTATGATCATGGATAATAGCATAGACACAGAAAAAAGCGATAGGCTGATAACCGAAAAAGAAAGGAAACAATTACTTGCAGAATTACACACTCGTCTTTTCTGGGTGGGGGAAAAAATACCGCATGTTGTGATGATCAAAGGTAAAGAATATAAATTACATGACAGAATATGGTCCCTCATCAATAGGGAATATATATCTGATAGTGAAAAGCAGGAAATTGAAAAGTATATTGCATTACTAAAAGATGAGGAAAAGATATATGAGCTTGATCTGAAAACTAAAGAAATGACCCTGGAAGAAGCAAAAAAACTGTCTGATGAAACAGCGGGTTTGTTGCGTGCTATAATGGACCTGAGAGAGATCAAAGAGGGTGTTTCAAAGGAAAAAGAGAAGAATTTCCATGAGCTATTTTCGGCCCAACGCACTGAAGAGATACGTAGATGGTTGAGTTTTTTAAAAGATATTGATAAAACCTAACTTTAAGCAAGTTTAATGTATGCAATACCGATAAGTGATTGGAACAGGCTTCTTCATTTCATAGGGAATTTAAATTTTCCGGCAGTTCTAAAACAGAGTATGAGCTGCTCTATGGGCCTTGCATAAATTATTGACGCGGTACAGATCACGGCATATTTCTTATTAAAATGTCTGAGACCATTGATCTATATTTAAACAGTGCGAAAGATATTTATACAACATAGTTGCATTCTATCAACTGAGAGAAAAAAATATATAGATAACGAGGGATATGAAAAGACTTGGAACAGTGCTTCACGCTTTGGGGGATGCAACTTTGATCATTCGAGGGGATGATAAGAGACCCAAAGGGGATAAGCCACGTATGAATTCTTTTGTGATGGACAAAACTGTCAAGAGGATTGGAAAAATCACCAGCTATTTTGGCCCGGTGGAAAATCCATACTATATTGTGAAACTTGACAGCCGGGGTAATGCTCAGGAAGTTCGGCGTTATTTAAATGAACGTATATACGTTCAATGATTGGAACATATAAAAACCTAATGCCGGATCATTGTCGAATTCACATTAATCACATTCAAGTTCGTCTGTATGTATCTTCAAGGTGAATAAAATGGTCGAAGTCGAAAGGGTACGGTATTCAGACACTTCTGAAAGAGAAAAAATACGTGCTATGATAAAAGCACGTAAAGAGAAAGAACAGAACACTGAAGTTGAAAGTGCAAAGGTACAGTGTCCTGAGTGTGGTAGTCGCAATCTTGTACAAGACTATGAAAGAGCTGAGCTTGTATGTTCTGATTGTGGCCTGGTAGTAGATGCGGAGTTCGTTGACGAAGGTCCGGAGTGGCGTGCTTTCGATCACGATCAGAGGATGAAACGTTCCCGTGTAGGTGCACCCATGACATACACGATACATGATAAGGGTCTATCCACAATGATCGACTGGAGAAACCGTGACTCTTACGGAAAATCAATATCCTCCAAGAACAGGGCACAGCTTTATAGATTGAGGAAGTGGCAGCGCAGAATACGCGTAAGCAACGCTACGGAAAGGAACCTGGCCTTTGCATTATCAGAACTTGACAGAATGGCATCAGCTCTTGGTCTTCCAAGAACGGTACGTGAAACAGCTGCTGTCGTGTACAGAAAAGCAGTTGATAAGAACCTAATCCGTGGAAGGAGTATTGAAGGTGTGGCTGCTGCGGCTTTATATGCAGCATGTCGTCAGTGCAGTGTGCCAAGAACACTGGACGAGATCGGAGAGGTTTCTAGAGTAAGTAGAAAGGAGATCGGTAGGACCTATAGGTTCATTTCCAGAGAACTTTCCCTGAAATTAATGCCTACTTCACCCATCGATTATGTCCCAAGGTTCTGCTCAGGACTTAATCTAAAAGGCGAGGTACAGTCTAAAGGAGTAGAGATCCTGCGGCAGGCTTCCGAGAAGGAGCTTACCAGTGGCCGCGGACCAACAGGAGTGGCTGCAGCTGCCATCTATATAGCATCTATCCTTTGTGGTGAGAGAAGGACCCAAAGAGAGGTAGCAGATGTAGCAGGCGTTACCGAGGTCACTATCCGCAATAGATACAAAGAGCTGGCCGAAGAACTGGATATAGAGATCATTCTCTAAGAACACTTGCCTATGGAAAGGTTTTTACCTTTCTTTTCCTTTTTACGCTCACAGTATATAGGCGCATTGGATAATGTTAGAACTTTTAGAGATGCTTACCATAGGTTTTGCAATCGGTATGTCCGGCGCTCTTGTACCGGGACCGATGTTATTCGCCACGATAGATGGTTCCATGAAGACAGGCTGGACATCAGGACCGAAGGTGGTACTGGGCCATGCGCTGCTGGAACTTGTCATTTGCATTCTGATCATCCTTGGCATGCCCTCTTTTGGAAGCGAGAGGGTAATATCTGCAGTATCACTTATTGGAGGCTTAGTGCTGGTCCTTTTTGGAGCATTGACCATAAAAGATGCACGAAACGCGGTGCTCTCGATAAAGGGAAATATCAATTACATCTCTGCAAATCCTGTGATTGCGGGCATCATAACATCTATATCGAATCCTTATTTCTGGATATGGTGGTTTGCAGCAGGTAGTGCTCTTGTTCTCAAAGGCCTTGAGATCAGCCTGCTGGCAGCCGTATTATTTCTCTTTGGCCATTGGATGGCGGACCTAAGCTGGTTCAGTATAGTATCTATATCCTTTAGCAAAGGTAAGCAACTAATGTCTTCAAGGATATATGAGAGCATCCTTCTATTATGTGGAATATTTCTTATTTTCTTCGGCTCGTGGTTTGCCCTAGGGGTACTGCTATGAAGAAACAATGTGTTCAGGTGGACAAAAAAAAGGGTGAGCATGTCCGGAAAGCCCTTATGGAAAAAGGATCACTGGATACAACAGTACGTATCGCCTCAGATGAGCGATACATATACATTCCACTTATCCCTGATGCGGACCTCACGGACATACCACTTGAAAATGCACAGGTCATTGAACATGAGTTCATGTTGCACGAAAAACAAGCTACTTTGGAACATATATTAGGCTACATACCTAAATATGAAATGATCGGCAGTATAGCTCTGCTGGGACCTGAGGAAACAGACATAGAGAGAACAGCAAATGCATTGCTGCAGGTGAACCCGCATATCAAGACCGTGCTGGCGGCACTGTCACCTGTGGAGGGAGAATTCCGCACCCGGAGGTTCATATTCATTAATGGAGAAAATACAACACAGACGATCCACAAAGAGCATGGATGCAGATATGCTATTGACATGGAGAAAGCGTATTTCACCCCACGCCTTGCCACGGAACGCTCCAGGATACTGGAACAAATAAAAGATGGTGAAGTGGTCGTAGACATGTTTGCAGGTGTTGGACCTTTTAGCATTCTTATTGCGAAGAACCGGCCTTCATGCCGTGTGATGGCCATTGACAAGAACCCGGAAGCTGTTAAGTTCCTGAGATACAACACCGCTCTTAATGCAGTGAGCAATGTAGAGACCATCGAAGGGGATGCTAAGGAAGAGGTCAGAAAATATGCCAGGATAGCGGACCATATCATCATGAACCTGCCCCATACTGCCCAGGGATTCCTGGATGCTTCTATGATGATCGCAAAACCAGGAACTGTGATCCACTACTACGATATCACACCAGAGGATGACCTGTACTCCGCTTCTTTGGGTCACATCGAAGCTGCCGCACACAGGGCCGGATTTAGTACTGATACCGTTTCTACTCGCATTGTACGTTCTTATTCACCTCACCAGTTCAATGTCTGCATCGAGGTAAGAATTACAGGCTAAGTGGGTTCCATTTAAGTACTCTGTAGCACATGCATTATTTTTTTGTCCTTATAGCATTATGTGGTAAACCCATAAGGATCTGGGATTCAAAATGAAAGATAAGGGATATGTTTTTATGAAGATTTTCCAGAAATGGGCAAATAGTACAATTATCATAGAATCTTAAAAGTAAATAGTTCAAGGATAGCATGCACATGACTAGTATAGATAAGCTTTATATATTAGGTTGCATTTGAAAAGAATATGATACCAACAAAAGCTTTCATGGTCAAAGGCGCTGGTGTCCACAAAGACAAGCTCGCATCTTTTGAACTGGCTTTAAGGGATGCAGGTATAGAGAAGCATAACCTTGTAACTGTTTCAAGCATATTGCCCCCTAATTGTGAGATCGTGAATAAGGAAGAATGTCTCCCTGAACTAAAACCGGGAGCTATTGTTCATTGTGTTCTTGCAAGGAACCAGACGAACGAACCTCATCGTCTGATGGCAGCTGCAATAGGTACTGCCATACCGGTAGCTGCAAAGGAACAATATGGATATATTTCAGAGCACCATTCCTTCGGAGAAGATGAGGTCACCGCAGGAGAATATGCAGAAGATCTTGCTGCAACCATGCTAGCAACAACACTAGGTATTGAGTTTAACGTTGAGTCTGCATGGCACGAAAGAGAACAGGTTTACAAAGCAAGCGGTCATATATTTGATTCCCTTCACATTTGCCAGTGTGCAAAAGGTGATAAAGACGGTAAATGGACTACAGTAGTGGCCGCAATGGTGTTTGTTATACCATGATCATAGCTACCCTTTGCTTTTTTCATTTTTGATCATTCAGTAACTCAGTTCATATAAAATTTTATAATATTTTTTTATAAATAATAATAATAATAATAATAATAATAATAATAATAATAATAATAACCGATACGTCCTTTTCCTATATGTTTGTAGCCAGAAACCAGTGGATCCTGATATATAGAAAATGACCACGAACAACCGTACATAGAGCATTTGAACTATTGAAACCTGAGTTACGTGATGTTCCACTCCAAATTCAAATCCTTGTGCAAGAAGGCATAAAAACCAAATAAATATTGAAAGGGTTTGGATCAATAAGATGAACTCTTTTATATTTATGCTTCTATTATACATCTATATTTATACCAGCAATTCCTACTATCTTTCATCAATTTCAAAAAAGAGGTTATACATGGAGCAACTGATCGACTCTTTAAAGAGATTATCCAATGCACATGGCATTTCAGGCCATGAAGATAGCATCCGTGCCATTATGGAAGCAGGACTTAAGCCTTATGTGGACGAGCTGACCACGGACAAGATGGGTAATCTCATTGGCACCAGAAAAGGTAGCGGACCATCGATCATGATCGCCACTCACATGGATGAGATCGGTCTGATGGTGCAGTATATTGACGATAAGGGCTTCCTGAAGTTCGTGAAGATAGGCGGCTGGTTCGATCCCACACTGCACAGTCAGAGAGTTATGGTCCATACCAAGCATGGACCGGTCCCAGGGGTCATCGGGTCCAAACCACCTCATGTAATGAAAGAAGAGGATAGGAAAAGGCCTGTGAAATCCGAGGACATGTTCATCGATGTGGGCGCCACAAGCCGCGAAGATGCCGAAAAGATGGGTATAGGCATAGGAACGCCTGTTTCCATGGACAGGGAAGTAGTTGCCCTTGCAAATGGCAAGATAACAGGTAAGGCCTTTGATAACCGTGCAGGCTGTGCCATACTCCTGGAAGTTATGCGACAACTTGCGGACAAGAACATAAAAGCGACCGTGTATGCTGTAGGGACCGTACAGGAAGAGGTTGGCCTCAAAGGTGCCCGAACATCTGCCTTCAGCCTGGACCCGGATATAGCCCTTGCTGTGGACACGACCATATCAGGAGATCATCCAGGCATCGATAAAAAAGATGCTGCAGTAGAGCAGGGTAAAGGTGGTGTCATTACCGTGGCTGATGCCTCCGGACGCGGCCTTATTGCCTCACCCAAGGTACTCAAATGGCTGACAGAAACCGCAGATCTTAAGCATATTCCATACCAGCTTGAGGTGGGAGATGGCGGTACCACGGATGCCACTGCCATACACCTTACAAAGACAGGTATACCTTCCAGTGTCATAAGTGTAGTTACCCGTTACATCCATTCTCCTGTGGAAGTAGTGGACACAGTTGATGTGAAAGCATGTGTGGACCTGCTTGTAAGTTCCATTGAGACAATTGATAAATATTTCTGATGCCCATTATATTGGGCATGATTTTTCTTCTTCTTCTACTACTACCACTACCATTACTTTATTATTCTGTGAACAATCGTGATAGATACATCGATATACATATATAGTATAGAGATATCGATGTAGGTGCTGTTAGCTATGGCTGGCAGACTAATACCTGTGAGGGGCTTATTATTGGAAAACATCCGCTTTTTGGACACAACTCTGCGAGACGGTGAACAAACACCAGGTGTGGCACTTACTAATGAGGACAAACTTGCCATTGCCCGCAAACTGGACGAGCTTGGAGTACATATTATCGAGGCCGGATCAGCCATCACCTCCGAAGGTGAAAGGGAAGCCATCCGTGCAATTGCTGCTGAAGGTCTAAACGCAGATATCTGCAGCTATTGCAGGATCATGCAGTCTGACATAGATCATGCGCTTGCATGCGATGTGGACTCAATTCATCTCGTAGCTCCTGTATCTGATCTACACATCAGTGTCAAGCTCAAGAAAGATAGGGAAACTGTAATGCAGATGGCCATCGAGACCACAGAGTATGCCAGAGATCATGGGCTTATAGTAGAACTTAGCGGAGAGGATGCTTCCAGGGCAGATATGGGGTTCCTTAAATCCATATACCAGGCAGGTATCGAAGCAGGTGCCGAAAGACTTTGTTTCTGCGATACTGTGGGTATGCTGGTACCCGAAAAGACAGAGGCTATATTCAGGGACCTGTCAGCATCCTTAAAGATACCTGTAAGCATACACTGTCACGATGATTTCGGTCTGGGCACCGCAAATACGGTAGCTGCACTTAGAGCAGGTGCAGGCGAAGCTCATGTTACCATTAACGGTATAGGGGAAAGGGCAGGTAATACATCCCTGGAAGAAGTTGTAATGATCCTCGAATGGCTGTACAAATATAATACAGGTATCAAAACAACAGAACTCTTCAAGGCTTCAAGGCTGGTAAGCAGCCTTACAGGTATACCCGTGGCCCCTAATAAATCCCTTGTAGGAGCTAACGCTTTTGCCCATGAGGCAGGCATCCATGTACATGGTCTTTTGGCAGACACGTCCACGTACGAGCCGATAAGGCCAGAAATGCTTGGGCGTGAGCGTAAGATCATAATGGGTAAGCATGCAGGCAAAAGCTCAGTATCTCTTGCCATAAAGGAGATGGGATATGATGTTCAGGATTCACATCTTAACGAGATCCTCAAAAGAGTAAAGGAGCTGGGTGACTTCGGAAAACATGTTACGGATGCTGATCTTCAGTCCATTGCCGAGACAGTACTGAACATCCATTGTAATTCCAGGGTAAAACTTGAGGATTTTACTGTAGTATCGGGGAACAGGGTCACGCCTACAGCTTCTGTCAAGCTGAAGGTTGATGGTGAGGAGGTCATCCAGGCAGGGATAGGGTATGGGCCTGTGGACGCGACCATTCAATGTATAAAGAAAGCAGTTGCCGGAGTAGGTGACATCCAGCTTGAGGAATACCATGTGGATGCCATTACAGGAGGTACTGATGCTCTTGTGGAAGTACTGGTAAAGCTTTCAAAGGACGGCAGGATGATCACATCCAGAGGTACGCGTACTGACATCATCATGGCTTCAGTGGAAGCGATGCTCAATGGTATCAACCGTTTGATACAGACAGAACCATCTAATAAAATAAAATAAAATAAAATAAAATTTACGAACATAGACATACATCTAAAACAGTAATTCATGACCAGCAGAGTGATCGAATGACAGGACGAACAGAGAAGATGACAGGTGCAAGAGCCATCATCGAATGTTTGCATAGGGAAGGCGTAGATACGATATTTGGATATCCAGGGGGGCAGGTGCTTCCTATCTATGACGCATTGTACGACTCAAAGATACGTCATGTGCTCGTGCGCCATGAACAATCGGCTGCTCATGCAGCAGATGGGTACGCAAGGGCAACGGGTAAGGTAGGCGTATGCTTAGCCACATCCGGCCCTGGAGCAACGAACCTGGTCACGGGCATAGCTACTGCTTATATGGACTCCATACCAATTGTAGCTCTGACCGGCCAAGTACCCCTGTCCATGATAGGGAACGATGCTTTTCAGGAAGCTAACATCACAGGCATAACCATGCCCATAACAAAGCATAATTATCTTATACAGGATGCTAACGATATTCCACGGATCATGAAGGAGGCTTTCCATATTGCATCCACTGGCAGACCGGGTCCTGTGCTCATAGATATTCCCAAGGACATGACCACTGAAATGATAGATTTCCACTATCCTGAAACAGTGAAGCTGCGCAGTTATAATCCCACTTATGAAGGCAACATCCAGCAAATAAAAAAAGCTGCCGAAGAGATAAAAAGATCCTCCAAACCTGTGATCTATGCAGGGGGTGGAGTGATCAGTGCAAATGCCAGTGGGCTTCTGCAGGCATTTGCCGAAAAAGTGCAGGCTCCGGTCACCACGACACTTACCGGAATGGGTACATTTCCAGTGGGCCATCCATTGTTCTTAGGAATGCTGGGGATGCATGGCACCAAATATGCCAACTATGCGATACAAGAATCAGATCTGATCATCGCTGTTGGTGCAAGGTTCGATGACAGGGTCACAGGTAAGATAAAATCCTTTGCAACCAATGCCAAGATCATACATATAGATGTAGACCCGGCAGAGATATCAAAGAACGTACATGTGGACATACCTATAGTAGGTAATGCCAAAAGGGTTCTTGAAGATCTGCTCAAATATGTGGACAAGGCTCCCACTGATGACTGGCTTGAAAAGATAGCACACTGGAAAAGATCATATCCTCTCTATTATGTTGGCGGCAAGGAAAATATCAAACCTCAGTATATCATAGAACAGATCCATGATGCATGCAAGGATGCGATCATTGTTACCGAGGTTGGCCAGCATCAGATGTGGGCTGCCCAATACTTTAGGTTCAGTGAACCCCGTACATTTATATCGTCCGGGGGTCTCGGTACAATGGGGTTCGGGTTCCCTGCAGCGATAGGAGCCAAAATAGCAAAGCCTGACAGGGTCGTCTTTGATATTTCTGGTGATGGTTCGTTCCAGATGAGTTCGCAGGAGCTAGCAACCGTTGTACAGGAGAATATCCCTGTGATAATCGCCATATTCAATAATGGTTATCTTGGCATGGTCAGGCAATGGCAGGAGCTTTTCTTCGATAAAAGATATTCTTACACATGTATAAGGGACAGTGTTGATTTCGTAAAGCTTGCAGAAGCCTACGGTGCACTCGGACTGCGTGTAAAACAGCCTTCAGAGGTCAGGCCCGCCATAGAGCAGGCAATAGCTTCCGGAAGACCTACCCTGATAGATTTCTGGATAGAGTGTGAAGAGAACGTATCACCCATGGTACCGGCAGGGGCGGCTATAAACGAGATACTGGACCTGGAGAGGAAAGCATGAAACATACACTTGCAGTTCTTGTGGAGAACAGGTACGGTGTACTTTCACGGGTCGCTGGCTTGTTTGCCCGCCGAGGATATAACATAGACAGTCTTGCTGTAGGGATCACTGAGGACCCCACAATATCCCGTATGACCATTGTAGTACGCGGTGATGACCTTGTCCTGGAACAGGTCACTAAACAACTAAATAAGCTGATCGATGTTATCAGGGTAACAGATCTTGGTACCGAGGATACCGTGGAAAGGGAACTTGTACTTATTAAGGTCAATGCTGATGTGAAGAACCGCTCTGAGATCATGCAGATAGCAGATATCTTCAGGGCAAAGATCATCGATGTTGCCAGCAAGTCTATGGTCATAGAGATAACAGGTGATGAGAACAAGATCAAGGCAATAGAGCAGTTACTTAAGCCCTTCGGTATCAAGGAAATGGTGCGTACAGGTAAAATTGCCCTGCGCAGAGGCCCTAAGAGCATATAAGTTAGAACAAGGAAGTAATTCAAATGGCAGTGAACATGTATTATGACACAGATGCGGATCTCAGCATTCTGAGAGACAAGAAGATAGCAGTGATGGGATATGGCAGCCAGGGTCATGCCCAGGCCCAGAACCTGCATGATTCAGGAATTGAGGTGATAATAGGTCTGCGTAAAGGCAGTAAACGATGGCAACAGGCCGAAGAGGATGGGCTTAAGGTCATGACCGTAAAAGAAGCGGCCAAAGCAGCTGATATCATTCAGATCCTTCTGCCGGACGAAACACAGTCCCAGGTATACTATGATGAGATAGAACCCGGACTCGAACCCGGAAATGCCATCGTCTTCTCTCATGGTTTTAACATCCACTATAACCAGATCGTGCCCAGGGAAGATATCGATGTGTACATGGTAGCACCCAAAAGTCCGGGGCATCTGGTACGCAGAACGTATAAAGAAGGCCATGGCGTTCCTGGTCTTATTGCAGTCCATCAGGATGCTACAGGTATGGCAAAACAGTTAGCTTTGGCACATGCAAAAGGTGTAGGTTGCACACGGGCCGGAGTATTTGAGACAACCTTCCGTGAGGAAACGGAAACCGATCTGTTCGGAGAGCAGGTAGATCTGTGTGGTGGAGTGGCTTCACTGATCAAAACATCCTTTGAGGTTCTAGTTGAAGCCGGTTATCAGCCAGAGATGGCATATTTCGAAACTACTCATGAACTGAAGCTCATCGTGGACCTTATACATGAAGGTGGCCTGGAAAAAATGTGGTATTCCGTATCCAACACCGCGGAATACGGCGGAATGACCGTTGGGCCTAAGATCATAAATGAACTGTCCAGAGAAGCTATGTATGAAGCTCTGGAGCGTATCCAGAACGGCCAATTTGCAAAGGAGTTCGTTCTTGAGGGCAAGGCCAATAGGCCAGTGCTCACAGCCATGGAGCGCCAGGACAGGGAGCATCCTGTGGAAGAGGTAGGCCGCAGATTGCGTGCAATGATGCCCTGGCTTAACAGTGGCCTTAATGAGAAGTGAGATCCATAGAACTAGAAATTGATTGATCGGTGAGTTATAAGACGTGTTTTATAATAAGGCGCGTCTTTTTTTTTGAAGTGATATAAATGCAGGGAACTATAGAGACCATTCTATCAAGAAGAAGCATTCGCAATTATACGTCTAAGCCAGTGGCAAGAACAGACATCACAATGATACTTGAAGCCGGACGCTGGGCACCATCTGGTCTTAACAACCAGCCCTGGAAATTTATAGTCGTGCAGAACAGGGATACAATAGAAAAACTAGCTGGTTGTACGCGCTACTCATCTATTGTAAAGGGTGCAAGTGTCATTATAACTGTTTTTCTTGATACACCCACAATGTATGATCGCACAAAAGATGTACAGTCCATAGGTGCAGCTATACAGAACATGTTACTTGCCTGCTGTGAACTTGGACTAGGGGCCGTCTGGCTTGGAGAGATCCTAAATAACAAAGAACAAGTGAATTTGATTTTAGGAACGCCAAAATCACTAGAGCTCATGGCAGCATTGGCCATAGGGTACCCCACCGGTAGTAAAACAACATCATTAAGGAAAGAACTTCATGAAATAGCCTTTGATGAGCTTTATGGAACTCAATGGAGGTAGAGATGAAGAAAACAACCGGAATTAAGGAGGTTTAAGGGTATATTTTGGATTTAGACACCAGTTTTTTAGTAGAAGATCTTCCTGTTCTGCCCTTCATCTCTAAATTATAAGTAGGTACTCCTTATATTTAAAGATTTGTTCGTAACATAACTAATCAAGAATAATTGATTTAAACTTGAATTAAATCGGTTTGAAAGGCTTTTTTACCTTAAGTTTTCCCACAGCTACGGTTTACACACATCTCGATCGCTTCTTTATCCTTTTCCTTTATGCGGACCTTTTTCCATCCGCACACCTCACACCTGTGCTCAAGTATCGTAAGCCTTCCCTTCTGAGGCAGGGACTGAGTGCGCCCACATCGTTTGCTGCAACCCAGAAAACGCGAATCCTTTATAGTGATAAGGCACATTTCGCCGTCACATACAGGACATGGTCCAGCCACTTCAGGGGGAAAGCATTCTTTTACCCTGTCACACGCAAAGCAAGGTCCTATACCCACTGCCCAGCAATACTTGTTCGCGACCTTGATCACAGCAACTCCACCCTTTGGGCATTCTTTTGAGCGCAGTATAGAAAGTGCACCATCCCTGGGCAAAGGATGGGTGTTCCTGCATTGCGGATACCCGGTACATCCCACAAAGCGCCCTTTATCAGTGCTTATTATGCGCAGCACATGCCCGCAATCCGGACATTTGCCAATGTAGTTCTTCTTGTCCTCAATGGCAATATCATCATTGATGGAGCCTGCCAGCCGGGATACGATGGAATCCCGGCTCCCAATAAGCTGTGCATACATCATCCTGATAAGCTCTGTTCCCTCTGCAACAGCAACATCAAATTCCTTGCTACCATCCTCAACCTCCTGCACGAGAGTCTCTATATGTGCCCTTATTTCAGGCTTCACTACAAGAGGTACGGAAGTGCTCAGGGCATCCATAAGATTGAAACCTGTTTCCTGAATGACTATGGTCTTGCCTTTAGTATCAAAATAACCACGCTTCTTGTTAGTTTCTATATGAGAAGGAGCTGTTGCTTTAGTACCAATGCCATGCTTATCCATAAGGGTCAGCAGTTCTGCTTCAGTAATGTGTTTTGGAGGGGTGGTTTTGGAAGCTATGTTCTCCAGTTTTTTCACTTTAACTTCTTCGTCTACCTGAACATCAGGCAGGAGTTTGTCGTTCTTTGTCTCAAAGGGATATACGGCCATCCATCCTTCACTTTTCATTACAGATCCTGAAGAGTCGAACAGCTCTTTCTCCACTGTGATCTCAATATGGGTTTTTTCAAATAAGGTCGCAGGCATGAGGTTAGCAAGGAAATGCCTGGTTATCAGGTCATATACCTTACCTGCACCTTCCACCTTTACAACTTTTTCCACTTCTTTTACATCAACTGCGTTTATCGGATGTATGGGCGGGTGGTCATGTCCATCCTTTGTACCATTGCGCACAGCAATATCACCAGCAGAAAGTATGGCAAGTGCATGGTCCCTGTATCCAGTGGATGTGAAGGCTATGACCTTTGATTTAAAATCAAAGTCATCGGCATATTTATTGGTCTCGGTCCTTGGATAACTTGTAAAACCGTGCAGATATAGTTGCTCAGCGATCTCAAGAGCAGCTTCCGGACTGATGCTTAGGAACCTGGATGCACGTTTGAGGAACTCAGTGGTATTAAGAGGATATGGAGCATTCGTCTTTACTTCAATGACCTTCTTTTTTATGACCAGTCCGGCCTTGCATGCTTGTATACGCTCGAATATTTCAGCTGCTTTTACCTTATCCTTGATATTGCCTGCCCGGTGCACTCCTTTGAAGTCCATGCCCCCTGCATGGAAAAGTGCTTCGATCTTCCAGAAATCCTCCGGAGTGAAGTCTTTAATGGCCTTCTCTCTTTCATATACAAAGCCGCATGTAGGTGTCTGGCAGGGTCCTATGGAGAGAATGTTCTTGGTACGCGCTCTTTCTCTTACGGCCAGGGTCAGATACCGGGTAAAAGCAGCTCCCATCTTAAGATCGAGGATCTGGCGGGCATCCGCAGACATTGCCATGGCTGTATCAGGTTCCAAGGGATTATCGAAGGCTCTAGTTATCTCTGATGCTGACAAAGAAGAGAACCTTGCTCTTTTTACAGGAGCACGGGACACCCTGGATGCAAGTTCCTTTGCTTCAAAACCTATATTCTCGCCCTCTCTGTCAAAATCGCAGGCAAGTATTATCCCATCAGCTTCCCTGGCAAGAGACATAATGGCATCTGCAAACGGTTTTTTTGTGACTGTCTTGATGGGTTGTGTATCTATCAATTTAGCTGGGTCCACTGATCGCCAGTCATTGAGCTCCTGTGGAAAATCATAACCCATGATATGACCGGAAAGACCCATTACCTGCCAGTCTTTACCATCCCTGCGGAATACATAGACAGGCACCCCTTCGACAAGCTTTCTGTCAGGCTTGCCTCCACTGAGGATGTTGGCTATCTGTGAAGCAGCTTTGTTCTTTTCGGTAAATACAACAACGGTCATGATATATCGCACCTGGTCAGAATCTTGGGTGATACATTAGAATTGCCATTACATAACTTTACCCAAGATTATTGGAGAAAAATATAAGGTGCCAGCCTTAAACTAAAAGACTGGTGGCATAGCTGAGCACCAGATAGACGGGACTGACAAAACCTACCATCACAAGCAAGTTATTGAGTATTATTATGATCCCCATTATTGCAATGGTATGTCTGAGGGCATTCCATGCAAAGATCTGGCCCTGTTTTCTTCCTGCAGAGGAACGCATGATATAAACATGACTTCCCAACAGTGCTATTATGAAAAAGACCTTGAACAACACGATGCTATAGATACCATTCATGGAAGCGAATGCAGATACGACCGGATTACCTTCCTGTGCAAGACCGGTCTGTATAGCATATATGGTGGTCAACAGGTCCCCTATCACATAGAACAACAGAACAAACCTTATGTCCTTGAGGAATCCATAAATATCCAGACCGCAAGCTAATGAATACTTTTTAACACTATAGGTCATTGTACCACCGCGACCTTACTGCGCTATTTTTCACGCAGCTAATTAGTAGTTAGTAGTTATGTATATAAAAATATCTATTCTTAAGTATATGATACTGCTCATCATAATGACATATTCTCACAAGATAACACTCACAGCTTCAGCAAAAGATTTTTATATTCGTTTCCATACGAGAGTAGCAATGACACTCATGGAAGATGCAAAAAAAGGGCTAATAACTCCCCAGATACTGGAAGTAGCTAAAAAAGAAGGTATCGATCCTGACCTTATGTGTTCCTGCATAGCAAAAGGCATCATTGTCATACCTGATAACCCTGCAAGGGAATCAATACCAATAGGTATTGGCAGATATATGAGCACAAAGGTCAATACGAATATCGGAACTTCCAGAGACTACATCAATGTGCAGGAAGAGATCGAGAAGGCTCGCATTGCAGAAAAGTTCGGCGCTGATGCGCTCATGGACCTTTCCACAGGCGGGGATCTGGATAGTGTTCGGTCCATGATCATGAAAGCTGTGCATATCACCATAGGTTCCGTTCCCATATATCAGGCAGCAGCATCCAGAAAAGCAGTTGTGGATATGACATCCGATGATATGTTCAATGCTGTAAGGAAACATGCAAAAGATGGAGTGGATTTTGTTACAGTGCATGCAGGAGTGAACCTCAATTCTCTTGAATGGATCAAAAAAGGAGGGAGGATCACTGAAGTTGTCAGCCGTGGTGGTGCGTTCACTCTTGCATGGATGTTGCATAATCAGGAAGATAATCCGTTCTACACTGAGTACGACTATTTGCTTGAAATAGCCTATGAGCATGATATGGCTGTAAGCCTCGGGGATGGTATGAGACCGGGATGTATCCATGATGCATCCGATGGTGCAATGTTCACCGAGATCGTCACCTTGGGAGAGCTTGTGCAAAGGGCACGTACTGCGAACGTGCAATCCTTTGTGGAAGGCCCGGGACATGTACCAGTAAATGAGATAGGGACATGTGTGAAGACCATGAAAAGCCTGTGTCATGATGCCCCTGTTTATCTTCTGGGTCCCCTGGTAACGGATATAGCTCCCGGGTATGATCACATAACAGGTGCTATAGGTGGTACTCTTGCAGGCATGTATGGTGCAGATTTCCTGTGCATGACCACACCTTCGGAACATCTGGCACTTCCAACGGTAGATGACATAAGGGAAGGGGTCATCGTGACAAAAATCGCAGCACATGCTGCAGATATTACAAAAGAAGGGCAAAAAGAAAGAGCACGTGCAATGGACGACAGGATGTCTCACGCACGTCATAGATTCGATTGGGAAGAGCAGTACAGGCTGGCCATTGATGGTGAACGTGCGCGCACTATCAGAGAAAGCCGCGTGATCAGCAGTGATACCTGCTCGATGTGCGGGGACCTCTGTGCACTGAAAATAGTAAAAGAAGCCCTTTCAAAAGAAAAATAATTATACTCAGCTCTTATCCTTCCTTTTGTTAGAATAAAGCTTTTATGCGTTTGAGGTAATCTGTAATGAAAATTCGTACTGTGGATTTCAGTCTGAGCAATAACTCCTCAACGCAGATCTAAAATGGACGACCTGGCCTTTCTCACATATACGCTCATATCCATCTTCGTTATAGTGAATCCCATCAGTGGGGTTGTCACTTTTATATCCCTTACCAGCCGTATGACCTATGAGGAAAAGAACATCCTTGCAAAAAGAGCCGTGTTCCTTGCTTGTATTATAGCTCTGTTCTTTGCCATTACCGGCAAGATGATGCTGGACCTTTTTGGGATAAATGTCGATTCACTACGCATTGCCGGTGGCATATTGTTGTTCCATGTAGCATTGGACATGATGTTCGCAAAAGTATCCAGGGAAAGTATCACTAAGAGCGAGATCAGTGAATCACAGGACCGTTCTGATATCTGGATATTCCCTATTGCTCTGCCTCTGTTGACAGGTCCGGGGGCTATCACGACCGTGATCGTGCTCATGGGAAGCACTGATTCCATGATACAGAAGTTCCTGGTGATATTTGGCATACTGATCATATTTTTAGTGTGCCTGATGATATTCCTGTTCTCCCGGAGCATCTATAAGTATATAGGCTATACCGGAATGCTTGTATTTACCAGGATAATGGGCCTTTTCCTTGCAGCATTGGCTGTAGACTTTGTAACAACAGGCATCTGGAACGTATATGCTGCTCTGTCTTCATCAGCCTGAGATTGATACTTATCAAGAGATAGTGGTGAGCTCACAGATGAACTAACGAAATTGGATGCAGAAAAGGACTTGGAAACAATAGATAAAATGTCAATAAAAAGAAAGAGAAATGAGGATACTCTCCTCACTCACAAGCCTATCCTTTTCTGCGACCCCTGAATGCAGCGGCCATCATCACTATGACCATTGCTGCAACCATTCCCAAAAACGGGGTCTTTGCAGTTACGTCAAATGAGCCCTTCTGATCACCTATCTGCACATCGATCGTACCAGGCTGGTCTCCTTTTGCAGTAAATTCTACAGTCTTTTCTTCACCAGCTGCAAGGGAGACTTTTTGTGAGCTTGTTACATTGCCGTTCACTAAAAGCTCCACATTGATCTCTCCTGCAGAAGTACCAGCATTGACAACTTTCACACTGACAGCCACAGGTTTACCCTGTTCAGCTATAGCCGGATCGATCACAAGGTCAGAATATCTGAACATGTTTTCTGCAGCTTCGACCTCAAATGTCAGTTCCGCAGGAAGGAATCCATTTGCTTCAACTCTTATTTTGTGTATACCTGCATCTTTTGGCGTGTATGAAAGAATACCCTTTGCAGAAGTGGCGCCTATGGCGCTGCCATCATAGTAAAGTTCAGCCCCTCCCACAGGTTCTCTGCCTATCGCCTTCTTTACAGAGATAGATATTACATCCCCAGCAAACATAGTTTCAGGGATGACCTCTATGTCAAGCTTCTTTGTAGCATCTTCTGCAGAAATCACATCAATGTTCAGAGTACCTGTAACATAACCATCCTTTTCTGCGGTCACTTTGAAAGTGCCGGTATCGCTCAATATAACAGATAGCATACCTTCGTTGGATGTCGTCCCTTTCTGCACATTGTTAAACTTCACAACAGCATCTTCTACAGCTGCTCCCTGAGAAGTTACCTTTACACGCACTGAGGTTCCAGTTGTGATGGTATCAGGCATCTCCAGGGACAATTGCTTGGATGAAGGCGTTGTTGCCATTACAAATGGATAATATCTCAATGCATCTGAATCTGCCACCTTAATGGAAATATCTCCCATAAGACTGATCACATTATCCTTGGTGAGTGAGACCGAATTCCTGTTCTTCAGAACGATACTGTCCTCTGAGATACTGGCAACTTCCATTCTACCAAACCTGTCCGAACCCTCAAGGGTAATATAGTCCTCAGATATCTGGAAAATACCCTGTATAAAAATGGCATCTAATTCACGTCCCCTAAAGATCTCGTTGAAGTGAACGGCTATCTGAGGTACATCATCAGAGGAACCCATTTCGGTAATGTACACATAATCTTTGTTGGACCCAAGAATGGAACTGTCTACTTCTTCTCCGTTCTTTTTAAGTGAAACACGCACTTTATCGCCATTAAGATCAACTTCGACCACTTCAAGGACATATCCTTCTTCCAGCACCAATGCCGATCCTGGATATACTGATTTCTTATCATCGTTATCTATCAGCACCTTAGAAAGCTGTCCTTGGGAAACTATACTGACAGCCTTGGTGAACTCATTGTCCGGGTAACCTGCAAAATATTTTTGTGCAAGGAACCCTATCACTTCGAACTGTCCCCAGGCCGAATGATCAAAGCTTACCTGCTGAGCTTCTGTGGAATACACGAGATTTTCAGCGCCTATTGTCCTGCCACTGAGAGCTTTGACCTCCAGCGACTCGGTACCTATGCCTTCATCTATGTTGTAGTAGAATCCTTCAAAGTTCAGTGAGGTCCAGTTAAAGGTTCCATTAGCAACTGTACCACGCAATTCATATGTTCCCGGCTCTGTCATGTCGACCACAGGAGCAAAACGCAACATTTTATCATCAGCAACAACAAATTTTAGCTTTCCCATTATATCTATGGTCCTGCCTGCATTCAGATTTATGACATTGGGATTTGACATTGTGATCCTTTCAGGGGCTACTATATCAACTGTCATTCTTCCATATTTATCGCCCCCGTTAACAGATGTATAGCTGTCAGATACCTGAAAGATACCTTTTACGAACACGGCATTGCTTTCAGTTCCTCTGAATATGTTATCCAGATGTACTGCTATAATAGGGATATCATCTGTTGAGCCGAGTCTTGCCTTGTAAATGTAATCCTGACCAGAGGCGACCACGGTACTATCTACCTGCATCCCATTTTTCTTAAGTGTGATGAACACTTTATTCCCATTTAGGTCGACTTCGGTTATGTCCAGCACATACCCTTCCTGCAGAACAAGTGATGAACCTGTGAAAAGTGATTTTTTATCATCAGTGTTTATAAGCACTTTTGCAAGCTGGCCATCTGCTATAAGGCTGACCTCTTTTGTAAAGACAGTATTCTCAGAATAACCCGCAAAATATCTTTCTGCCATAAAACCGATTATCTGGAACGAACCCCACCCATCATGTTCAAAAGCAGTCTCTATTGGTCTTGTGGAATACACAAGGTCATCCTCTTCAATGGACCTGTCAGTATAGCTGTCCAGTTTAACTGTCAGCATTTCAGATCCTTCTCCTGAATCTAGGTCATAATAGAAACCTGAAAAGCTGAGTGGTGACCATGAATATTCAAGCGATGGTCCATGGGCAGCATCCCATATCCTGTTACCTGTTGAACCGTTGGCTGCTAAAGCCGTAGTGGATAATAAGCTCAGGCAAATTATGGTAACTGCCAACACTTCGATTCTCATATATTTATCTCTCCTATAATATTTACTATTTACAAAAATAGTATTATTTTAACAATATATACATTTTATCCATTAAAATGAACGGATATCATGGGAGCTGATCCAAAGACGATAGCATTGGCTATTTCATTGGGATGGGAAAACAGAACGATCGCTTTCTTCATTTTCTACCAAATTTGCCGGAACATTATCAGCGAACCAGAGAGTACGTTGTGGCAAGGCTATTTTTATGCCATTTGCCTCAAGTGTTTTTTTAATTACCCACAGCAATCTCGTCTTGACAGAATACCACTCAGTGGAAGGGGCCCATATCCTTACGAAGATATTGACACCATTATCATCCAGCTTGTCAACAAAGACAGTAGGAGTTGGATTTTTAAAAGCTATAGGATCATCATCTATGACGCTTTTGATTATTCCAATGGCTTTATCAGCATCGCTGTCATATGTGATCCTTATGACATATTCAAATCTTCTTGCTACATTGGCAGCATAATTAGTGATATTGTTGAGAAAGACCTTATCGTTCGGTAAACGTACATACAGCCCATCAAAGGTCCTGATGATGGTAGAAACAAAAGTGATGTCTTCAATGATCCCTGCATTGTTATCTATGTTAACCTGATCCCCTATCTTAATGGGCCTTTCAAGGATCAGGAAGATCCCGGAGATCAGATTTGCAACAATGCTCTGACCTGCGATACCTAGGATCAAACCCAGTACACCTCCAGCAACAAGTAAACTTGAAAGCTCTACGCCCATGAAAGGAAGTATGAAAAAGACACTGATAAAGAAAATAAAACTATAACGTATAAATTTGAGCAGCATGCTCATTTGTTTTCTGTCCTTCTTATCCTGTAAGGCCCTCATAAGGTATATGGAAAGGATTTTTCCTGCGATCATAGAGATGATCACAACAGAAGCCACGAACATGATCCTGAAAAAAAGAACGGAATAATCAGACAATGGAACAAATATCGTATCATTCATCGTGATGGTCATATCCCGTACTCCATGATGCATCTGCTACCTATCACCCTTAGTTTGGAAGATATATAGAGTTCGGTGGCCTTTTTGAACCTGGTTTTACCTGAGCAGTTTACGGACTCGGTTTCTGCTATATTTCTGCTTTGGACCTTCATGACCGCTTTCATTAAAACATTATTTCCTTTATAGTAGATCTTCATACTATATGCGTTGAACAAAGACCTGCTAACCTCTACCATGTGTTCAGTATCATTAACTATCTTCAGATCTATACAGCCTGTGTACCAGGGATCTGTATCCGGTGGTGAAAGAAACACGTCACTTTCCCAATACTTGCAAATGATCCCATTGCTTGGAGCACCGTATAACGTGTACTTCAACCGCGAAAATGAAAAAATATCTATTACCTCAAAGTCATCTTTTCCATGCGATACGAAAACTCCTATCTCTATAGGAAAAGTGATGTATATGTTCTTTGAAGCGCCGGGCTCAAGTATCAATGTCTTTTTAAAGTTCACCAATAGGAAATGAGTAAGCCTTTTTGGTGTATTTACCGGTTCCACTGGGTTGAGCAATATGCTGCACGACTTCCGTAATAGTAATCTTTCTGTGTTTCCCAGAAGACCCCATCTGCGATATATGAGCGAATCATTATATGGTTCCATTGATAGAAAGGCACCTTCGATTTCCATGTTAAGAGGAGATGAATATAAGCCGAACATAATAATATCCAATAAATAATATAAAAAGTACTTTATCCTTTATAACCATTTCTTCTTTCGGAAATAGAAGAACATGGAAATTGCCATTACTGACATAATGCACCAGAGCACAGGATATCCCCATTTCCATGAGAGTTCCGGCATATACTCAAAGTTCATACCATACACGCCTGCGAGAAAGGTCAAGGGAATAAATATAGTAGCGATGATAGTAAGCACCTTCATCACTTCATTCATCTTGTTATTAATGCTGGACAGATATATATCCAGCATGCCAGAAAGCATATCCCTGTATGTTTCTATAGTATCTATCACTTGTATGGTATGGTCATATATGTCTTTGATATATATTTGCGTGGGTCTTGTTATAAGATCAGATTCGCTTCTTAAAAGGTTGTTTGATACTTCACGCAGGGGCCATACAGATTTGCGCAAAAATATCATTTCATTTCTCAGAACATGTAACTCTTCAAGGGTGTCAGGTGTGGGTCGATCAAGCAGTTCATCTTCCAGCGTTTCTATTCGTTCTCCCAGTTTCTCCAGAACGACAAAGTAGTTATCAACAATAGAATCAATGAGTGAATACGCGAGATAATCAGTTCCCATCTCACGAATACGGCCTTTTGAACCTTTTAGCCTAATAAGTACAGGGTCAAAGATATCTCCTCCTACCTCCTGGAAAGATATTACGAAATTGCGACCCAGGAGAAGGCTTATCTGCTCGGATATGATCTTTGGACCATCATCCTGTTCATCTGTTGTGTCAGAGTGATAGAGCATTCGCAGCACTATATATATATAATCTTCAAACTCCTCTATCTTCGGGCGCTGGGTGGTATGAAGGATATCTTCAAGAACAAGAGGGTGTATATTGAAATATTTTCCCAGGCGGTCGATGATCGTTACATCGTGTATACCATCTATATTTATCCATGTTACAGTAGGACTGTCCCTGAAAGGGAACACTTCTTCTACATCAGATATTTTCTGTACCTGACAATGGTCTTTATCGTAATCGATCACTGTTATTTTTATTGGCCCTGTCCACTTATCTCCTACATGCACAATTGTTCCCGGAGGCAGGCCACACTTCTCAGAAGCCCCTTTTACAAACCTGTTTGCCATAATTTATCCTTCTTAATCAAATAATGTTGATTGCTGGTTGAGCCCCATAGTATCCTGACAAAACATTTTAGCTATATTAATAATACTTTGTTGGCTCTGTAGAAAAACCGTTAATCATACAATTTCCTATGTCCTGAACATTTTCAAATATGTTCCTATATATAGGTTTTATCTGAGGGAAACTTACACCAACTGAAGATACTCGTACATAAGGCAACTACTTAGGATAGTAGAAGTGATCATATGGTCAAGTTAAATAAAGAAATAATGTAAAACAGAAATAAGAAGAATATCTATCAAAATCCATGATGACATGAAAAAATATATGAATCTTCTATTACTTTTGATATTAGATGCTCTTCAGTTTTTCCATATCCAATAATCCATCCTTGACCCAGATTATCCGGTCTGCCTTCTCACCTTCATCTTTCTCATGCGTGACCATTACTATAGTTTGACCGATCTCTTTATTGAATTTTCTGAACAGGTTTATGACATCCTCCGAGGATGCAGAATCAAGATTAGCTGTTGGTTCATCTGCAAAAAGGATCTTTGGTTTATTGACCAGTGCCCTTGCAATGGACACTCTCTGCTGTTGCCCTCCGGAAAGCTCAGAAGGGTAGTGATGCATCCTGTCTTCCAATCCCACTGCAGCAAGCATTTCCTCTGCCAATCTCTCGTACTCTTCTCTTTTGAGATCTCTTGCCATCGCCGTGATATAGACATTCTCAATAGCTGTAAGTTCTGGTATCAGGTTATACGATTGAAAAACATAACCTAATTCATTGAGTCTGAATCTGGTCCTTTCTTTTTCAGAAATATTTATAACATCATTTCCACCTATAGTTATACTTCCTTTTGTAGGCTTATCCAGAAGTCCCAGCTGATGCAACAAAGTACTTTTACCACTTCCGCTCTTCCCCATGATGGCAACAAACTCACCCTCTTTTATTTCAATACTTATATCTCTGAGGGCATATGTCTTAACAGCACCAGTGGTATAGACCCTTTCAAGATTCTTGGTCTTGATTATTGTTCTTTCCATCCTCATCCTCCGAATATTGCATCCAGTATATTTTCATCAGCTGCTTTTCTGGAAGGGAAGAAACCAGCAACGATCGATGCAAATATAAGTATGAAACTAGTTGTCACAAGCCTCTCCATGGTAAGGATAGGGACCACAGGACCTATAGGCATGCTAAGTGGATGCACCGATAGAAGGAAGAGTAACAGTTTCATTATTATATTTCCTATTATGACTCCAGTGATTCCATAGGCCAATGACTGTATGACATAAGAACCTAGGATTATTTGTTTTTTAATGCCCACGGCCTTGAGTATACCTATCTGCTTTCTTTTGTTCGTGACGTTGATAAATATTATAATATATATTGTAGCAAAAGCAGTTAGAAGCCCAATGGTGCCTGTTATCTGATTTGTGATCTGAAGACTTCCCACAAACTGATTTACAGCTCCCATTTTTGTCTGCCACCTGTTTATTTGCTTACTAACCCCAAGATCAATGATTTTTTCTGCATAGGAGTCTTCCACACCCCTTTGAGGAAGTGATACCAGAATGTTAGATGCAATATCGTCAGTGAAATTAAATATCAATTGATACTGATCAAAGTTGATCATCATTTTATCATCAACAAACCGGGACCCTGTTTTGTATATACCCTTTATTCTATACTCTTTTACGAACCCATTGCTAAAGCTTAATGTGACCTTATCTCCCACATCCACATCAAACCTCTTTTGTGTGTCTCCTTCTGCAGCATAGGACTTAACCAGATTTGCTCCCATCAGCATTTCGTTCGTATCTTTCTTTGAAAGATATTCTCCTGCAATAACACTTCTCCAGTAATCTGATACATCTTTCTCATTTTCAGGCTCTATAAAGAGAACTGGATTCCCGATTTCTATAGTTTCGTATCGCGCTACCGCACTTGCATCAAGTCTTCGTGCAACCCCAACAACTCCGGGAATTCTGCGGATATCTTTTACAAGGTCCCCAGAATCTGTAATATAAAGTTCATCTTCATGAGGCTCTATCATGAGATGGCCAGTTTGTCCCTTGATCATCCCTTCTTCGAATTCATATCCTAAACCATCGATGATCGAAGCAAAGAAGGTGATGGAGAGAAAACTCATAGCCATTACGGCAACAATGACCATGAAAGTGATCTTACTTTTTGTAAGATTCTTGTACGCCAGATAAAACATTACTTTAAGATCATTGCTCTCCATTTTCACTCCGCCTTCTCTTATACACATGATAAGCCACTGGTATGGTCATTATAACCAATAGGGCAATTAACAGGATAACATTGGTCTTTGACCTTTCTACTTCCATTGGTATTGACTGCTGGATCTTATGTGGGCCAAAATCATCGATGTAGTTTATTGTTATGTTAAGGTCCTTCTTTCCTGCAGTGCCCGGGTCTATATCAAAATAGAAAGGAGAATCATCTTCACTTCTAAGTTGGCCAATGAAAGACTTATAGCTTTTATCCCCATTTTCCAGTTCCACAACTACCTTCTCTGCAGCACCATTGCCTGTATTCTCGATAATTCCAGTAATATGAACTTTGTCAAGGGAAGTGATCTGGGTTGGGCTTAATTTTATACTCTGGATCCCAATATCTGCTCGATTAAGTATATTGATCCCTATATTGTAGGTCGATGTATAGTTTGCACCCAGCTCATCAATATACTTAAGTGTTATAGGAAATTGATGAGCATCGGGTTTCAGTTCATTCTTTGCAATGAAACCACTTTCGATCAGTGCTGTCTCTGCAGGCATTATCTTTTCGATCAGTTCAACATTGGAACCAAGGACAAATATACTTTCAGATTCAGAAACGATCTTAACATTCTTTGCCATGCCCGTACCAATATTATACACAGAGAGCTTTAGCGGAAATGCATCACCTGGAGCAATATTGTCAATAGCGTTAGCTTTTATTGCAAGGTCTGGTCTTCCCACTACTTGCACAAAAACGTTGTTATATGAGGAATCAAATATAACATCGTTAACATAAATATCGAATTCTACAGGATAGATGCCAGATATTGCATCTGGATCAATTGTCATATAATAGACATTATCTATGGATGAGCCAACACTTAATGTCCTTTTGTTCTCTAAGTTCTTGCTTTCGCTCTTTAGATAGAAAGGATATTGCACATCCATTTTAACTGAAAAATCTTCGATTTTTTCCACACCTTCATTTGTGACCCGCACCTTAAGAGTAATATCTCCCCCTGGCTCTGCTGGCTGTGGACTGATTTCTATGACCGTTATTCCAATTCCATTGATTTTTGCAGAGGATATAATTGGTGTAACAGTGATCAGTACTAGGACCAATATTAAGATAGTGATTTTTTGTATATTTATTTTCATTGGGAACACTCTGTTGTTCAATAATGTTTTGTAAATCAATTTTTGTGTATGATATTACACCACACAATGCTTATAAACAACTAAGTAGTTGTTTGTATATGGGATTTTCACTCCACAATAAACTTCAAAATAGTTCAACACTAGAATCTGAACAGTTGTTAAGGAGTATAGGATTCAATAAGTATGAGGCATCTGCCTATTTGACCCTTCTAGAAGAAGGATTTACAGATGCAAGTGTGCTTTCAAAAAAATCAAAAATACCAATGGGTAAAATTTACTCAGTGCTTGATAACCTGGAAAACGTCGGATTTATCGAAGTACAGCATTCCAGACCAAAAAAATATCGTGCAATAGAAGCAAACATAGCTCTTGAAAATTATTTTATGTTCAAAGAAAACGAAATTAAGAAAGAAATGAACACATTAAGAAAATCAATAGATGTTCTTAAAAAGGCTTTATCGAATTATAGTGTGCAGGGAGAGAAAGAAAAACATTTCTGGTCGGCTGCAATGGGTAGCGATGAGGTCATGAAAATGATCAAAAACGTTTACCACGAAGCTAAAAATGAGATTTGTGTTGTTGTTCCAGGGAATATAAGATCAATGGAACCAAATCAATTCAAGAACATGTTTACTTCAATGTTTCATAACACCCTTCTTCCGTTAGTGAAAAAGGGGGTTAAGATAAGAATGATAGATCCAAATCCAGCACTTTCTGAAGCTCTGAAGGAATGGTATAATTCTACAGAAGATGGGGTGTCAATGAAAATTTTATCGGAACATCTGCAAATAAAGGCTCTGGACACTCCAAACAGGTTTATATTGATCGACCTGGACCTGGTCATATTGGAAATCAATGATCCGCTTTCTGCTGAAAATATTTTTGGTATGATAAAAATATATGACCGAGACTTATCAAATGAATTACATGCAAAATTCGAGGAATTTTGGCAAAAAGGTAAGAATAAACTGTCTTATGGTTATTGAATAATGCCCTATTCTCTTTTGGATTTTGTAGCATATCAGTTTTTAAGATTTATAGAATTACAAAACAATTCATAAGAAAAAGTTCATTTAGAGGTTCTTTTAAAAAATTATTATTCAGTTAAAATAAGAACTTTTTGTACCAAGTTATATGTTCTCAGTTTATCTAGATGATCCCTGACAGTTAGATTTATAATTAATACCTGTATTACTGCTATCTTGAACATGAATGCGGGAGTAACCAAGTGGCCAACGGTGGTAGACTCAAGATCTACTCGCGCAGGCGTTCGGGGGTTCGAATCCCTTCTCCCGCACCTATAAAACAAGATCTGCTCCTGCTGGGACATTGCTTATTTCACCTGGTCCTGACCTTACCAGTATATCCATGTTGTCTCATGGCAAAAATTTCCAGCTTTATGCATAAGAAATATTAATATAATTGACCTTCATTGTGAAGGTCCGTGAAAGGAACAAGACGGATAATCGTTCCAAAAAACGTTTATTGGCCCAATGAAGGTTTCCCAAGCCTGATTTCATGGATGGATGGTGGAATGATAATAAAAACTATCAAGTTTGGGATATATGGCTGCATAATAGTCGCGGCAGTGATCTATGCCCAGCTTAACAGCAAATAATGATAATAACAAATTAGTGATCAACTATGGGTAATCGTTTTTCCAGGGTGTTCATGTGACAGGCCGAATAGGTTTTGAGGATGTAGCTCTGGCAACAGTGAATGTTATAAGAGAAGCAGAGGTTTGTTTGCCTCCAGATGTCATTGCTTCTATTGAACATGCATATGAACGGGAAACATCTGAGATTGCCAGAGCACAGCTTGCAGCGATCTTAAAGAACATCGAGCTTTCTAAAATAAGATCAGTGCCAATGTGCCAGGATACCGGTATTATGGTATTCTTCGTAGAGATCGGTCGTTCCTTTATTCTTGACTTTGATCTTGAAGGTGCCATTGTCGAAGGTGTGCGCCGTGCAACAGTACAAGTTCCTCTGAGACCAAATGCTGTATCTCCTCTTTCCAGGCAGAACAGCGGCGACAATACTGGTCTGGGACTACCAGATATCAATTACAGTTTTGTGGAAGGTAATAAGCTCAGTATCACAGTAGCTCCAAAAGGTGCTGGCTCTGAGAACATGAGCGCTCTGCGAATGTTCAATCCCACAGAAATCCCCAAGATCAGGGAATTCGTGCTGGAGACGGTGCTCAAGGCAGGAGGGATGCCATGTCCCCCAATCGTTGTAGGGGTGGGCATCGGTGGTTCTTTTGATAAGGCTGCAAGACTTGCAAAGCAGGCCCTTCTAATAGATATGAGTACAATGGACCCTCAGGAACTTGAGTTGCTTAAGGATATCAATGCACTGGGAATAGGTACCATGGGCATGGGTGGATGTACAACTGCTCTTGCTGTACATATAAAGCAGGCATATTGTCACACCGCATCTTTGCCTGTGGCTGTGAATATACAGTGCTGGGCAAACAGGCACGCAAAAGTGGTACTGGAGAGATAGTATGAGCACCTATGAGCTAACCACACCCCTTAAAAAAGAGGATATTAAAAAGCTGGCCATAGGTGACGTTGTGTACTTAAGTGGTATTATATACACCGCCAGGGATGAAGCCCACGTCCACATACTAGAACTGGACAGCAGGAACGAAGAACTGCCATTTGATCTGGAAGGTGCAGCGATATACCACTGTGGCCCTCTGATGGTCAAAGAGGATGAAGGGAAATGGAAAGCTGTTGCTGCAGGTCCTACCACAAGTTCCAGAATGTCTGACATGACCCCAAAGCTGCTTGAAAGACATGCTGTTCGTGCCCTCATTGGAAAAGGGGGCATGCAGGGAGTGGGGGATGCACTTAAGGAAGAATGTGTATACCTTGCCTATACCGGAGGATGTGCAGTTCTTGCAGCGGGATCTATAAAAAAGGTCAGATCGGTACACTGGCCACAATTAGGGATGCCCGAAGCAGTATGGGAGCTTGAGGTAGAACGCTTTGGTCCACTTGTTGTAGGTATAGATGTTCATGGGAATGACCTTTTTGAAAAGGTGAGGAAGGATGCCCTCAGTGCATTCTGCCAGCTCAGATAAAGAAAGTGAACGTGATCCAGGCAATCAGTGACAGAACTATTGAATGTTTTAGTCCGGCCGATATTGCTCCTTCCCCCATCTGTCCTGCTACAAGCCCGCTGAAGAATCCCTGAACAAGAGCTGCATGGAACATCAGCCTTATGAACAGGTCAGGTTTGAACGCACCTATGAACTGACCGCCTGCACCAACATCTGTTGCTGCCTGGCCTGCTGTTGCCATTGTTGGCACAAAGGTCTTTGCAAGCATGGCTATGACAAAGAGGAACACAAAGAAGGACATGTAAATGATCACCAGATAGACCATCATGTTACCTTTTCGTTCCCTTTCGAGCTGTTTCACTTCAGTAGAGTCTCTGGCAGCAGCTTCCAATACCTGAGAAACCCGACCACCAGCTTTACTGGCCTGGGTGATCAGAGCAACGGATCTGTCAATGAGGGCAGTGTTCATACGGTGTGCGAAAGTGAGCAATGATCGTTCAAAAGAGATTCCCCATGACATCAGATCATTCATCTTTTTTATCTCTGGAGAAAGTTCACCATATTCCCCTTTTGACACTGTGGCCACTGATCTGGAAAGAGTAAGACCGGCGCGACTCATCTCAGAAATATCTCTCAGGAACGTAGGCAAGTATTCTTCGATCTTCGTGATATGCTTTGCCTTCTTCTGATACATCACAGAAGCTGGGAATATGGCTATCAGAACACTGAAAAAGATAACATCATCTATTATCGGGTCTGGCCAATTGTGCATAAGACCCATGATGAGAAACACCAGGGCAACTGGTGTGCTTATAATGAACGTATAATCCGGATAGGTACACAATGTCGCATAAGGGTCTTTTATGAACTGTTTCAATACTACGTTCTTACGTGAATTTTCCAATCCTGCTCTTACAGTGGCATCTTCCATCTGACGGAGAGTTTCCTCATCAAAGTTTGGGTCCACAGGGAAGTCATTCTTAAAGAGTTTCTTCCATTCCATTTTCATGCCTCCGGTGTCATGCTGCTGATAAGCAGAATGTACATTGCGCTTCCAAAGGGTATGATCGCATAGATCAACAGATAGAGGAAGATCATTTCAGCTCCTCCCATTATTGCCATGATCGATACAACAACTATCATGAACAAAGGTCCGGCAACAAAGGCCGTAACATAGGTCTCACCCAGCAGCCCCAGAGTTTCTAGGAACTCTTTTTGTTTTTGTCTGTTCTCAATAAGATACTGCTCGGTCTTGATCTTGAAATAAGGTTCCAGTTCCCCTCCTGATGTGATGACAGTAATAGCCCCTTGCAGAAAATCCTGTAAAGAAGGTGAAGGTGTTGTAAGAGCAAGGTTTCTCATGCCTGTAAGAAGATTACCTCCCAGCACTTCGATATCCTTTACAAGATATCTGGCCTCTACTGCAACATCCTTATATACATCGTTAGATGCAAGCGAACGGAACAGATCTAGTGGCAGCACTCCTGCCCCTGACATTGAGGACATATAGTTGATGGCATAAGGAAGCATACGCTCTATTCCTCTTTTCCTTTCTCCTGCCATGACTGCCGGATATAGCACAAATGTTTTGTATACAGCAGTAAAGACAAATATTCCTGTAATGGCATTCAGGGTCAGCCACACAGCCGTCCTTTTGTATGCACTGAACTGAAATAACCATTGGGGTGCACTGATCCTTGATCCTGTGAGTTCAGGGACACCGAAAAAATAGAATAGCAGGTTTATAGAAATAAGCGCTAAGAGCATACATAAAAAAGAAGTGAGCATAGCACCGGACAAATACATGTCATAGCCTATGCGCATTCGATTTCTGAGCATGTTCAACCGAAGACCATAATATTCATGCCTTCGGTTCTCATAATATTTCCCAAATATCTCATAGGCTACATTAAAATAAATATTAGTCATTCAGATCCTGCCTTACATTCTTCATTATAGTTTCAGGTTCCCTGCTATATGCCACGATAAGCTTAGAAAAATCCTTATAATGACTGATATTTTTCAGACGCGCCCATTCAAGAACGTCCTGCCTTCTCTTAAGTTCATCCTTAAGTGTCTTTTCATTCCAGCCCCTGTTCTCCATAATGCTTTCCAGAATATATGAACGACCTGAATACTGGAAACTGTCCCTTGATGCATCCCAGATAAAAACCTCGTTCGTGAGCAATTCACCTGTTCTTGGATCTACACCCACTATCTCGGTAAGTGATTTGCATCTTCTTACCCTTTCATCTTTCACTTTTACCTGCGCCTGAATAGAAACGATATCCAAGGCCTGTATCATGATCCTTGGGACATTGATTGGAGGATTTTCAAGCCTATGTACTACAGACTGTACTGAATCTGCATGCATGGTAGAGAATGTGGTGTGACCTGTGGACATGGCCTGGAAAAGCACGTAAGCTTCTGCTCCTCGTACTTCACCTACAAGAATATATTCTGGCCTTTGCCGTAGGGATGCCCTGAGAAGTTCATACATTTGGATAGAACCCTTTTCCTCACCAGCAAAGGATTCCCTGGTCACGCCAGGTATCCAGTTAGGATGTGATAGATTAAGCTCTCTGGTATCTTCTATTGATACTATTTTCATTTCAGGCTGAATGAAAAGGGACACAGCATTCATTGCAGTGGTTTTACCGGATGCAGTACCTCCCACGAACACTATGCTCTTACTGGAGTCTACAGCCATCCAAAGATATGCCATCATAGCTGTTGAGAACGTATGGAAGTCCACGAGATTTGCCGGGGTGATGGGATTTTCATTGAACCGCCGTATAGTGAATGTGCTTCCTCGGGTAGTAACTTCCCTTCCAAGTGTAATCTGGATACGTGACCCATCCGGCATCGTTGCATCAAGAAGTGGATTTGCTATAGATATGTGTCTTCCGCACAGCTGAGCTATACGGGTGGCAAAGGTGTCAAGCTCATCGTCATCTGAGAAAATAACGTTCGTTGATACTGAATTATAAGCTTTGTGGTATATATAGATGGGAGTATTAGGTCCATCGCATGATATATCCTCAAGCTTCATATCTCGCATAAGAGGGTCTATTCGTCCGTAGCCCAGAAAATCCCGGATCAAGTGATACATCACTCTTTCTTTTTTACGGACTGAGATATGTATCTTATAATCCCTAAGATATTTTTTTATGTGATTCCTAAGATAATCTTCAGCATCTTTATGATCCGTTTCTTCGAGATTAAGTTCCAAGGTTTCTATCAACTGTTGTTTTATGTTGTCCAGTAATCTCTTTTCATCCTCCGAGAGTAGGGGTTCAAGCACCTGATATTGATATTCATGTACGAACGGGTCATATGCGATCCTTATATATGCATATGGAGGATTAACAGCATACATTTCTATCTCTTTGAAAGTGCTTTCTTCGGGTATGCCAAAATCTACGATCGGACCATGCACTGCAATATTATATTCCTCTTCATCATCTTCAGAATTGTTAAAGACCAGTGATATTATTCGCTGATGTAATGGAGCCTGTTCATCTTCTTTTGCTTTGGCAGTGGTCTTTACATCTAGTTCTTTGCTGGAAATAACATTTCTTATTTCCTGTTCCCATGATGTGTTGGTATCAAAATCGATATTATGTCCTGTGAGCAGTTGTACATGATCAGTGACTATACGCGTTTTAAGACCATCGGTATTAATATCGGACACAGGATCATTATTAATACTGGAAAGGAAATTGGTAGTTTCTTCAGGTATAGGATCCCTGTCTACATTTTTTGTTCCCCGTAACACAGAAAGAGAACCTTTACCTGAATTTTGGTCTTGTTGGACTGTTTCAGTAAGAGCCATTATATAACCTCTTATTTTTTAGACTGGGAAAAAGGAATCTTTGTATTTAGAACGCGCTTCTTTTCATTTTTTTGCGCTTTCCCTTCCTTAGGTTCCGGTATTTTTATGCCACAGAGTAATGCTGCACATCTGTTCATAGCTATAGAGATCTCTGAATAAGGATAATTTGCGACTGCAGGGCTTTTAGCTATAATACTATTGGGTATGCTCGCATCTTCAGGTAGCACTTCAAGTACATTCAGATCAACAGAGCTCGCAAGTTTCTCTCTATATGTTTCGTCATGCTCAGGCATAGTTCTATTGAGCACAATACCTGCGACCTCTTTACCTAACATTGCTGAAAAAGCCTTCATTTTGGACCCATCGGTAATAGATGTGATCTCAGGTGTAAGGACCATTATGACCTCATCACAGATTTCAATGGAACTTGCGGTTACATGATTTATGCCACTGGGTGTATCAATTACTATGAACTCAAAGTTTGGTGAAACTTCGGCTATAACATCTTTAAGCTTAGCAGGATCTGCTTTTTTGAAACCCTGTAAAGATAGACCACTGGGAATAACCTTAAGACCATTAGGTCCATCGTACAGTGCATCAGCTACGTTTGCTTCATCCGCCAATACTTCGTGTAATGTGATCTTACTGTCCTCCAATCCCAGCATAAGGCATATGTTCGCCATACCAAGGTCAGCATCGATCAGCAGGGTCTTTTTTGCAAGACCGGAAATTGCTGCTGCCAAGTTGACAGCAAATATGCTTTTTCCAGTCCCTCCTTTTCCAGAGGTTATTGTATATATTTTGGCAGCCATCTTCTTCACAACTTTGATAATCGGTTTTTGCTTTTGATCCAAACCTTATATATGGAAATAGGTGATAAATATATAAAAAGATAACTATAATATTTAATAAATGGACTTTCGCTCAAGTTTTATACAGAAAGGTCCATCAGCAATCTATGGAAAAAGGCTTTAGAGAAATTAGGCTGTATATTTATCATACAGAACAATGTGATCCTAAAAAGTGCACTGGCAAGAAAATGGCACGTTTCAAGCTTGCCCGCCTTGTGGAAAAGGTAAATGCCATTCCCAGAGGTTGCATTCTCCTCGATCCTATGGCTGAAAAAGCCATCTCTCCTGCTGATAGCAAAACAAAAGGGCTTACAGTGATGGACTGCTCATGGGAGCATGTAGAAGCTGCCTTTCCTCAATTGCTCATGCTTGACCTGCAGCATCGAGCATTACCATATCTGGTTGCAGGTAATCCGGTGAACTTTGGCCGCCCATTCAAACTTACATCTGTAGAGGCGTTTGCTGCATCTTTATACATACTTGGGTATAAAGAACAAGCTACACATATACTTTCCAAGTTCAACTGGGGACATACATTTCTGGAACTTAACAGAGAGCCTTTGGAAGAATATTCCAGGGCCAAGGACAGCAGAGAGGTGCTTAAGATCCAAGCTGAATATATATAAATAACCAAATGGATCGTTGATGATATGGGAAGGCCAGACGATCCGGTGTAAACTGTGTATCTAACTCTAAGTGCAATGCATGAACAAAGCTGTTCCACTGGATGAAGAACTTAAATATCGAGTTCTATACCAATGGGACAGTGGTCCGAACCCATGACCTCCGGCAGTATAAAGGCGGATGTTATGTTATTCTTCAAATTGGCACTGGCAAAGAAATAATCGATCCTCCAGCCAACATTTCTTTCTCTTGCTTTTGTTTTCATGTCCCACCATGTGTATTGGCCAGGCTGATCACTGAACATGCGAAGCGTATCCAGGTATCCATGGTCTATTAATTTATCTATCCAGGCTCTTTCCTGGGGAAGGAAACCTGAAACTTTCTCATTCTCCTTTGGGCGTGCCAGATCTATTTCCTTGTGTGCTGTATTCACATCCCCGCAAATTATGAGTTTTCTGCCCTGTGCCTTAAGAGCATCGAGACGGTCCAGAAATACATCATAGAACCCCATTTTAAAATCAAGACGTTCCTTAGAGGCTTTCCCATTAGGAAAATAAACATTAAAAAGTATAAAATCCCCAAAATCAGAAGCTATTACCCTACCTTCACCATCGAAGTTTGTATTCCCCAGCCCATAACAGACCTCAATAGGCTCTTGTTTTGTATACATGGCCACTCCACTGTATCCTTTTCTTTCTGCAGAAGAAAAATATGCTTTATACCCATCCACATGTCGCAGAGCGGAAGGTAACTGATCTTCCCGTGCTTTTGTTTCCTGCAGACAGATGATATCTGGCCCATGTGCAGTGAAAATTTTCATAAATCCTTTTTTATATGCAGCCCGCAGGCCATTTACATTCCATGAAAGCATCTTGATCTTGCTCATCTTGATCTATATTTCATTGTACAGGTTGATATATAAATAGAACCTTTTAGACAAATTTTTAACATATATTAATTCAAATATAATATACATATCTTTTGTAATCCATCTCATATATATTCAAAAATACTAATACATTTAAATAATTAGTGAAATTGATCTTAAGAAAATATTTACAAAAAATATCAGTTATCAAATTTATTTGTAAATCATTTTAATTGAACGTAAATATTAAATAATAATAAGTATTGTTTAGAGCCAGTTATTGTATGTACCTATGTTAAAATTGCCTTTACCAGCAAATGTTTGGAGAGATGACCTTGGAAACAACAGGAAAAGCTGATATGAAATACACTAATCAAAGAGTGGAGATAATCACCTTCCTGCGGGAGCATAAGGGTCATCCTACCGTAGATGAGATATATGATGGTGTCAGAAAGAAGCTAACCCGCATAAGCAAAGCTACGGTCTACAAAAATCTCAAATTCCTTTCAGAGAAAGGATTGATTGAGGAGGTGAATGTAAAAGGGGTAACAAGGTTTGAAGCTAATTTCGTACCACATCATCACCTTATCTGTAGGGAGTGTGGAAAAATAGAGGATTTTGAGTCAGATGAACTATTTGATTATTTAATGAAAGTAGCTGGCGATATAGAAGGATTCAATATCGATTCAGTGAACACTAATTTCTATGGAGAATGTAAAGATTGCAAGGAGAAGAATAGAAATGGATGAAGAAATAGTAACTATGCCTTTAATAGGCGACGATGCACCAAGCTTCGCAGCAAAGACCACAATGGGAGATATCAAATTCCCTGAAGACTACAATGGTAAATGGGTGATCCTTTTCAGCCACCCCGCTGATTTCACCCCTGTATGTACCACAGAGTTCATGACCTTTGCTTCTATGCAGGAAGAGTTCAGAAAACTCAACACAGAGCTTATTGGTCTTTCCATTGATAGTATATATGCTCACATCGCATGGCTTAGGACCATTAAAGAGAAAATAGAGTTCAGGGGTATGAAGAATGTAGAAGTGAACTTCCCTGTAATTGAAGATCTCAGAATGGATGTAGCCAAGAAATACGGAATGGTCCAGCCTAACGCTTCTAGTACACAGGCAGTAAGGGCTGTGTTCATAATCGATCCGAAAGCAAAAGTAAGAGCTGTGCTCTATTACCCTCTGTCCAATGGCAGGCACATGGATGAGATAAAAAGACTATTGCTGGCCATGCAAAAATCAGATGCCGAAGGTATTGCAACCCCTGCCAACTGGCAACCTGGGGAGGATGTCATTATCCCACCACCGGGCTCATGCGGTGTTGCAAAAGAGCGTGTCGAGCAAAAAGAAGAAGGGAAATATTGTCTGGATTGGTTCATGTGCTTTAAGAAAGAGACAAAACAATAAGGGAATAGAAGCGAAGAAGTGTAACCGGAGTTGAGGATCAATGGGAACTAAAGGAATAGAGATCTTAGGGATCAATGCCGAAGAACTGATAGCTAAATTAAACAGAGCACTCGCAGATGAATGGTTTGCATATTACCAATACTGGGTGGGTGCAAAGGTTATCAAGGGCCCAATGAGGGAAGTAGCTGCTGCAGAACTCATAGAGCATGCAGCCGATGAACTGCGCCATGCCGATATGCTGTCCAGCAGGATAGTGCAACTTGGAGGAACACCGATACTGTCCCCTGCAGAATGGGAAAAGCTTTCACACTGCAGCTATGAAGCTCCAGCAGATCCTTTTGTGAAAAAGATCCTTGAGCAGAACATCAAAGGTGAACAGTGCGCCATCCAGGTATATAATGACATCCTACAAATGGTCAAGGATAAGGATCCTGTGACATATAGTATTGTATTGCAGATCCTTACCGATGAAATAGAGCATGAGGATGACCTGCAGGCTGTGATGGAAGACTTTGAATTGTTGCAGCGCAAAGATTAAAACTTTAATGGCTCATGCCTTAAAAGGTATGAGCCTCAGTTCTTTAGTTGATAGTGCGATATAAGCTCTTATCTGGCTCTGCAGATAGGTATTGTATAAGAAATGATTTTTCGTACACTGTTCCTTCACCCAGCGAAAAGGCGTATGTGATCAGTGAGAGATTTGTTGATCTTGATCTTACGAGCATTGAGATATATTTGGAAAGAATTGGCTTTATTGTTCTTCCACAATGATCCCTGGTTAAGTTCTTTTATATTAAAGTCGGGAGCCTTAAGATTTTGTAGTAGAGCTGCCCTTTATTTTATTTTATTTTAATTAAATAATTATTAAAAAAATATAAAATCCTTAGCGTAGCCTGCCATCAAAAATGCAATGAAGAAAATATCCCTACAAAACCAGTTTTGATACATAAAATATTTGTGTATGAGAGACCATAGGATTTTTACAAGAATTAATATATACAAAATACGTAATTTTGATGAGAAGACCATGACCGACGATACAATGAAAGAACTGCTCAAGTGGATAGTTAGTGTTGACAGGCGGCTTATACTCATGGAGTACATGAATAAGCATAAAGTTGCCAATGCTTCTGATATTGCGCATGAGAAAAAAAGATCTACCCAGAATATCAGTCGCGCTTTAAAAGAGCTGGAAGATATGGGATTAATAGAATGCCTTACTCCCACAAAAACCACATGGAAAAAATATATACTTACAGATAAGGGAAAAACTGTAATGGGTAAAATGGAAGGAAAATATATCTGACCAATATCCTCCTTCTTCCTATTTTAAAAGAGGTTCACAAGGTCTCTTGATCACATATTATACTTCCATTTCAAGTGCCTGGTAACCATGCACAAGGTCGATGTTGGCCTTGACAACTGAACCTTTGAACTCTGCCAGATCAGGCGTAACGGTATCCAGGTCTTCCACGACAGCCTGCTTGCTAATGGCCATACCATCTGGTATCACTTTTCCATCTGGCACGATGATCTTGCGCACCGTAGCATTATGCATTACCAAAGTATCATCTCCGATAATGGAATCAAAGACCACTGACCCGAATCCAATGAAACATCCTGCTCCAATTTTGCATGGACCATGCACTATGCAACCATGGGCAAGGGATGTTTCAGGACCGATGAGAACCTGAGAATGCGAAATGGCATGGATGATAGCGTTATCCTGCACATTGCAACCATTGCTGATAACGATCGAAGAACATGGTTCATCTGCTCTAATGATAGCATTGTGAGCCACATATACATTATCACCAATGTGGACATTTCCAATAATGATGGCAGTTTCAGAGATCCATGCTTTTTTACTTATCTTTGGTCTTTGTTTCTGTGGGTTTTGCGCTTGCATATCATCACCTCTCTTCTTTAGGGATCGTAAATACCTGAAGCACCCCTGATGTGTCTATTGCAATATAATATGAGAAAATATGAGAATTTATTTAAATCTGTTGCTTGAAGTGTTTTAGCATCCTCTCTAGGAACTGGTATGCATCTAAGTTTCTATAGCTGTCTTATTAGAAATTATATTCCTACTTCATGATAAACTAAGGCAGCTAAATTTATATTTAAAGATGACAAAATCTGAACGTTGTTATAGCACTATGCTAAGATACACATCATACGTTCTAATAAACATTTCTTAACTGTGATTTAAAAATTGTGATATCCATGATCAGATCCAAAGATGACTATAAATACTATCTGGAAGCAGACAGGATTGCCTTGTCAAGAAAGGGTAAAAAGCCAAAACATTTCGACTATGACCATATATGGACTTTTGAACGTCTGCTAAGGAAAGTTGAATACTATCAGAATTGCAAAAAATCGATTATTTGGAAACCGTATATTCTTTTTTTAAAAAGGAAATATTATTCATTGAGCACCAAATTAGGGTTTACTATACCCTTGAATGTTTTTGGTCCGGGATTGAGCATTGCCCACAGAGGTACCATAGTTATTAACACCGCTACAAGAGTAGGGGCCAATTGCCGATTGCACGCTTGTGTGAACATTGGGACAAAAGCTGGCTACGAGAACATAGCACCAATAATTGGAAACAATGTTTACATTGGTCCCGGGGCTAAGATATTCGGACAGATAGAAATAGCGAATGGAATAGCCATTGGTGCAAATGCTGTCGTGAACAAGTCCTTTTTGGTCTAAACTATAATTCAGGTCAGCATTAGATATATTATTGGTGCAAATGCTGTCGTGAACAAGTCCTTTTTGGAGCCAAACATCTCGGTCGCAGGAGTGCCTGCTAAAAAGATCAGTGATAGGGGTTCTGAGGGCATGCTTGTAAAGGCAACGGAACGTATGAAGTAATGATCACAATTGGTAATAGTATACAGTAGAATGGATCAAAACAGGGTCTTATATATATCCACTATGTTCTTTCCGATCTCTGCCCATGTGAATTGCTCAGAATATGCTTTGATCTTCGTTGTATCCCAGGTTTTATCCAATGCCAGCAAAATGGTCTCTGCCAGTTCCTCCGAATTTGCTGGCTCAACCAGCAACCCATAATCATCTGAAACAATGATCTCCGGAATGCCGCCTACTTTTGTTCCTATAAATGGCTTGCCACAGCCTAAGCATTCGAACATAACCGTAGGGTTACCTTCGTTCAAGCTTGGTAATACGAATATATCACAAGAGTTCACCCACATGGGGATCTCATTATGCAATTTACTTCCCGGAAGCTTTACATAATCTTCTAAACCTGCATTTTTGATCTGCTTTCTGAGCTTGTTCTCTGTTTCCCCGCCACCAACTATGAGGCAAAGCACATCTTTTCTATGCTTCACCACTTCTTTCATAGCTCCTATCAGGTAATTGTGGCCTTTGATCTCCACCAGGTTCCCCACTGCAAGCATTATTTTCTTATTCATGGGTAAACCTAAGGCCCTTCTACATTTTTCCATATCCATAGGATGGAATTGATCAGGCCTGTACCCGTTAGGTAAAATATGAACAGGGGTTTTCACGTTCAATTTCTTGATACAGGATAAATTGCTATTGCTCACAGTTATTATCCTGTCTGCCGAATTGAGCACGTACTCAATCCTTTCTTTCCATTCATCATCTTTAAATGGCAATCCATAAATATCATATCCATGCCCTGTTACCACAAAAGGAACATTATATTTCTCCTTAAGTTTTGCACTTGCATATCCTGAAGACCATGTGAAATGGGAATGGATCAGATCGAACTTTATATTATGTTTTCTGATAGACTTTTCAGCGGCTTTGAAATGTTTCTCCCCAAGTTTCTTATATTGGGAATTAAGAGGAGCGTATAAGATCGGGGTCGGATGAACAGATAGATTTGAAGGGATATTATTAAGGTCTATCTTGTAGTCCAGCTTGAACGTTTCCAAAAATGGTGTCTTTACATATTTATATAACTCTGAGATAGGATTGGACCTAACTAAAACAGAACATTCATTAAAATAATAACATGTGCTGTTTATAGATTCCTTTTGGAAATTATTATACGCCTGTATTATGAACAATGCTTTTTTGTCAGTCTGGTTCAAGAAAACACCTACTGTTGATCATTTTCAATGGCTGTTACATATTGTAGCTTGCAGTTGTTACAATCTGCCTTTTTGTTTATGGACTGTAATTTATGTTTGAAAAGGAACAGCTTTCAAGATGGATAGAATTCCACCTTGCATTCATTCGTCCACCACTTATAAATCTCTTCACCACTTGTCATCCATGCATTTTTATCATAACAATATTTAAGTATTTTCTCATATAATAATTTCCAATTTTTCCGAATAGGCCAGCTGAACGGACCGTTATGCCACAGAATAGTGATGACACCATTATATTTCTCTACTGTATCGATGAGCCTTCTCGAATATTCGAATGCCTCATCCAAAGATTTTGCATAGGAGAACAAGGCCCCATCCATAATGACCAATGGCAGCTCCAGTATATCTATAATCCCATTTTTATCTAAGTTGTATGGCTTAAAGGGGTGACACATGCCATTCCTGAATCCTATCATATCATCGTATCCCAGCGTGGAATCATACTTAAAACCAGCTTTAGCCAATAATTCCCAGGTATCCGGAGCCTTGAACCTTAAATAATGATTCCTGTATCCTATGACTTTTTTTCCCAACACTTTTTCCAATCTCGATTTTTCTTCTTTCATACTATTCAGGTCATTATAGGTATAATAACCACCGTGTACTCCTACTTCACACCCTTTGTCCAAAATATTTCCCAGTTCATGTCCTATCTCTTCGATGTCATATCTGAACCTGATCGGATCTCTCTTTGCAGTTATAAAATAGAAAGAGGAAATCGCATCATACTTCTTTTCTATGTCCATGATCTCGTTAAAGTTCAGATAGGGAGAATGCTCCTTTCCTTTTATCTTCCATGCTACCTGAGGCTTAAAAGTATTATAATCCAGTGTCTTCATACAATAGAAAAAAGAAGACAGGATGTGACTGTAAGGAGGATAGATGTCATCAATATCATGGGTCAGACAAACTGCAAACCTTTTATTATCCGGATATTCCACCTTCAAGCCATCCGCTACCAAAAACTCGGAGACCACTGGGTCAAAGGCATTTTTATTTTTACTATTAGCGTAATTAAATCTTTGATGTTTATCCAGTTTAACCGGAGAGTACTCTTCTTTGATGGTAAATATATCCCATAGTTCAGAACTCTGATCTAACATCAATGGAGACCTCCAATGATAGAAGCGATCTTTTCTGCAGCATCTCCATTTCCAAATCTGTTCCTGTGCAATTGCAATGATGGACGGAACGAATTCACCGCCTGGAATATTTTTTCTTTATCGGTCCCTACAAGGATATTCCAGCCATCTTCAATAGTCTCACCCCATTCGGAGTTCTCTCTGAGCGTTATACATGGTACCTTTAGAATATATGCTTCTTTTTGGATCCCACCGGAATCAGTGAGTATCATTTTTGAATGGTTCATCAGCTTTATGAAATCCAGGAATCCAAGAGGTTCCACCAGTTTCACGGATGAGTTTAGCCTTTCATAGAGACCATACTCTTTCAGCAGTTTCTGGGTCCTTGGGTGCACTGGGAATACAATGGTCTCATCCAGTTGAGAGAACGCATCGACAATATTTTGCAGATTTTCCTTAATATCTGTATTGCTTGCCCTATGAATTGTAGCTACTATATACTCTTTGTTCTTTAAGTTAAGGTCAGATAAGATGGTTGATCTTGTTTCTGCTATTTCCTTATTATGCAAAAGGGAATCAGCCATCACATCTCCGGTCAAATACACGTTGTCCTTTATTCCCTCCATTTTTAGATTATCAACTGCATTTTCAGTGGGGCAGAACAACAGATCAGAACAGTGGTCGGTCAAAACCCGGTTGATCTCTTCAGGCATGGACCTGTCAAAACTCCTTAACCCGGATTCCACATGTGCACTTTTAATATGCAATTTTACAGCTGCAAGAGCACCAGCAAGTGTTGAATTAGTATCACCATATGTCAGAACAAGCTCAGGTTCTTCTTTGATCAGGACCTCTTCTATCTTCTTGAGCATTTCCCCTGTCTGATATCCATGTGAACCTGAACCTATCCCAAGAAAATATTCTGGTTCAGGAATATTTAGCTCAGTGAAGAAAACGTTATTCATTTTATAGTCGTAGTGCTGGCCTGTATGGATCAATACCTCATCATGGTCTTTTCTTAATTGTCTGGAAACAACAGATGCTTTTACAAACTGAGGTCGCACACCGACTATACTTGCTATCTTCATGATCTCACCTTAATTTGAAATAAAGGGAACACCCGCCTTCGTTTCCTTTATACTTTCCGGATAATTTTCAATGAACCACACTATAAATGCAGTGACATCAATTTTATCGCGCAGCAGCTTTTCTCTTTTTTTGCTCCACTCTTCCTTGAGCTTAGGCACTTTCACAAGCTCAAGTGCCTTGTTCAATGCCTCTTCAGAATCACTATAATTAAAAATGAGATTATATTTCTCCTCAAGTTCTATGAAATTGGACATATCATCTTTTCCGACAAAGGAATTGCAGCGGATAGCAGGCACTCCCAATACGGCGGCTTCCGTTGTCATGGTCTGGCTATCACCTACGAACATCTGTGCATAGTATAGCAGATCATGTATCTTTTCCGGAGAAACCCTGACCCTGTATTTTTCCAGCTCCGGTTCTAGTTTGCCTTCTGAAGTGATAAGTACACGTCCATATTTCTCGAGCTCTGTAGCAAACTTTATCTTATTTTTTATACCATGGTGACCAATGTCATGATCTGCATCCCACGTGACAAACCTGAAAATTATGTATTTATCCTCTGAAGTCAGACCAAGATCTTTAAGAGTAGCTTGTGAGGGATGAAAATAATCAGGATGCAAGTAAGCTAGTTCTTTAAAACCATTGAAATATAGTTGATTATCTCCTATTTTCTTTTTGTATGAGGTTGGGGTAAATATCACAGTGGCAAAACGATCTGTCAAAAGGTGTTCAATGGTTCCTTTTTCAGAATCCTCAAAAACAATAGAAGGCTTGCGTATAAGTTTGCCCACATGAGCACTATATGCATTACCTGAACCGCCCACCAGAATATCAGGTTTGAACGAGCGGGCAATCCTGTAGAGTTTTTTCTCGATCTTCAATAATTCAACGGCTTTTAAGAACAAAGTGGGATGAGCCCTTCCCACTATATCATATTCAAACCCGTAAGCATTCAACAGATCTAAAGATACATCTTTATCAACCGCTGTCATTTTACAGACATGGCCTTTATTTTCAAGTATCCGCATTGCGTTCCTGAAGAAATGGACCTGAGCAGGATGACCAACATTAAAAAGCACTCTCATTTTTTCACCGTTATAAGATTTCTGCATGATGATCAAATATCGTTCTTACTTTTACTTACAATGAATACTATTGCACAGGGCAATTTCGTTATTTTAGATATGAGAATGTGTATTTTTGTAGATAGATCGGTTATGGCAAAGCGACGTAATATCTTTATAGTGATATGCCTGTCATAAAAATATATTCTTTCAATATTGCTTCCTACACTTTCAAAGAAAGATCTGAGATCTTCAATTTTATGGTTTTTCCAATTCGTTTTCCTGACAAGTCCGGTTAGATTTGAATTATGTATCAGGACCAATATACCTCCTTCATTCAGCATGGATAGATATTTTGTCATTATTGGTTTATTTAGCTCAATGCCAAAAATTGAGAAGCCTGCCATAAAAATAATATCATATTTTTCAGTGAAATATTTTTCCGGATATCTTCCATCAGCAATAAGGAATGTGACGTCGGAGTTATTTTTCATTTTGTTTTCCTTTGCCTTCTCAATCACACTTTCATCATAATCGAAGGCTGTAACCTTTGCTCCGTATCTTTCAAACAATAAAGAATGATGTCCTGTCCCGCAGCCAACATCAAGGACACTAGGATCTTTCTTATTAGAGTATTTTATACATTTTTGAATTAGGTACTTATCCTCATCATAATATTTAAATCCCATTTTTACAATAAGTTTAGTTTGGATGCTTTCAATGATCTTCATCTTCTCATCATCCTCAGTGCTTTCTTTGCGGAATTGAATGCCATGTCCTGGACCCAGAATAAAGCCCACCTGAAAGTGGTCGATGTCCAGCGGTCAGGATGCAGCGTGATGTATAGATTTTCCATCTCGTTGCTCTTTATCAATCGGATAAGATCATCAGTTGTCTCAGCAACGAACTTTTGCGTACCTCCCGGAATAAAATCTCTCAGGTTGTTCTTTGAGTTCCAGCCCCTTCCAGTGTCAGTAAAATAATTAAGGTCTTCTCCGAGTGACAAATACGCTTCACCAATGATCCCAAAATCCTTGAAATCATATCGGTCCCAAAGGTCTCGATTATCATACTTTGATAGAGAGGCCCCATGCATACTTATGGTTTTCAGGGTACATATACTTCTGAATCTCTGTACTTCTTCCTCGAACATCTTTATCGCCTTTTCATAGTCGCCATTGGAGTCGCTCAAAGTCTCATAATGATATCCGATCTCATGTCCCATTGCCTCGATCTGTTGTATGATCTCGGGAACATAGATGTTCTTTTTTGCTCTGAAATAATAAGTTGCACGTATGCCAAATTCCTTTTCAATGAGCGCCGTTCTCAGTGAAGGGACCGCCTTTCCATCAACATCATGGCGCATCAGAACAAAACGTTCTGGCAGATCATTACCAGCAGTCAGGTATTGCTCAATGGTTACAGAAGTATAGTTCTCAGCTAAGGCAGCACAGAGCTCACGAAACTTCTCAGTGGTAAAATCAAGGTCCTGAAAATTTAACATTCAGAATCACCAGCTGATCTCAAACCATCTACTACGTCCCGCAATGGGACTATATTCACGTCATCTAAGTTCTCTAAAATATAGCGTATCCTCTGCTCAACAATGTCTCCTTTAATAATCCAATAGAAAGGACGGCCTTTACCAACTTTCGGAAACTCTTCCCTGCTGATATCTATCGGATGGAAGTAAAATATAGCATGTCCTCTGTTCAAGCTCTGTCTGATGCCTTTAAGGATAAGGTTAGCACCAAGGAACCTCAGCATTGGTCCACCAGATGTAGGTATTTTTATCCCTACGTCATAATAGGACCAAGGGAATTCAATTAGATCCCCAACAGGGGCAGGTTCAAGGCTGCCCTTTGCCGGGTAATAAGGAATTGTTGAAACCGATTTTAAAGAAGAATCTGTTTTATTATACAAAGAATTTACAGCTACTGAAGAATCATACTTAAAGCCCATCTTTCTAAGTGAATCGAGCATTTGTCCAGTTATCGCTGCGTTCGGTGCACGGTAACCAATCACTTCTTGTCCGGAGGCCTTTTCCAGTATCTTCTTTGCTTCCATTGTGCTCTGTTCGAACTCTTCGATCGTCAGTAAAGGCTTTTTTGTGCTAGTGTTGATACTACACCTGTGATCGGCTCCATGACATGCGATCTCATGACCTCTTGCAGCAATGGACTCGACCAATCCAGGATAATGTTGTACGACATCTGCTACTATAAAGAACGTAGCTGTCATGTTAAATTCGTCAAGCATGTCAAGGACCCTTTTTGTAGGTTCACTTAAATAGTCATATCTTCCTTCCCACTTTTCAAAGAATTCTTTGACATCTTTATAAACTGAGAAATCAGATCCGCAAACTGAAGGGATATGATACCAATCTTCAATGTCAACCGTTATGGACAAACTACGATTGACATGCAGCCGGTTCTTTCGTCCTGCATACTCTATCAGAATGTTCTTCCCAAAATTAACAGCACGGTCCATGGAATAATATGCGCCCCAGGAGAATATATTTGATGACCATCGCTCGGGATGCGTAAGAATATAAAGGTTATTGAGCTCCTTTCTTTCGATGAGCTTTATCAGATCGTTGGTGTTGCTAATGGTAATCTGCTGAGCATTTCCTGGAATATAATCCCTTATGTTGTCCTTAAGGTCCCAGCATCTGCCGGTATCAGAAAAGTAGTTGAGCTCATCTCCTATGGATAGGTATGCTTCGCCCATGATCCCATAATCTTCATAGTTATAGATCTTCCAGAGATCACGGTTATCGAAATTTGACAAAGGTCTTCCATGCATACAGATCGTTTTAACATCACATATCTGCCTTAATTTCTCCAGATTATGCCGGAAAAGCTCGATAGCTTTTTCCGGGTCACCATTGGCTTCGCTCAGCACCTCATAGTGATAACCGATCTCATGACCCATATCTCTGATCTGCCTTATTGTGTTTGTGTGGAATTTACCATGATTGGACCTGAAATAATAGGTGGCCTTGATCCCAAGTTCATTTTCTATCTTGGCCGTTTTCAATGCATTTCCAGGAAATCTATCAATATCATGACGCATGATGATGAATTTTTCAGAATGGGGTTTTTCAAAATACTCTAATATTGTTATAGTTGCATAATTTCTGGATATTGCTTCGCATATATGGCGAAATCGGGGAAGAGAAAAATCGAGATTCTCAAGATAAGACATCAGACATCACCGCTAACAAAGATTTCGCTGATCTTGATATTTTTACATACAGGCCTGATATGACCGTCTTGCGACCAGCTGCTTGGGAATATATTTACCATTTGACCGGAATGATATGTTTTAGGTATTATCATCTCTATTTTCTAATTAACAGATAAGTTAGTTCCAGGCCACACTCCGAAAATCGGTTTCACTATCTCGCATGGATTTGTCAGATTCCTGCATATCGAACAGCATAGCAAACAAAGTGAACTGTATTCCAGTTATCAGCAATAGAGCGTCCAGCAATGGAGAGTTCGGAGACACTGGCCAGCCAATGAACAGTTTGGCGGCAAAAATGTAAGCTCCAAAGAGCAGACCAATAGGCACTAGTATCATTCCCAGAGTATAGAAGAACACCAGAGGATGGAAGCTCAATATCATGTACTTCATCTTAAGGCGCCACAGGAATTTCCTGAAAAGCATAACGGAGACATGGAACATGAATTTAGTATATTTAATAGAGGATTTTTCCTGGCCGTAGCGGGCAGGCATTGTAATATCTATAGTGCGGAAACCAAATGTGTTAAGTTTGACAAGCATATCATTGCAATACCCATAATAAGTAAAGAGGGTATCTATATCAATGCCAGAGAGGGCTTTTCGGGAGATGGCAGTATAACCGTTCTGAGGGTCCATAATATGCCAGTATCCACTGCTGATCTTATTGATCATTGTCAGAATAGAATTACCAAATAGACGCCATTTGCTCATGCCGCCCCTGAACTCCTTGCTGAGGAGACGATTACCTTTGGTGTAATCCGCTTTGCCCTGAATGATCGGCATGAGAAGTTTGGGAAGCTGGTCTGGGTTCATCTGATTATCCCCACCCATGACCACAATGAGGTCCATATTCTCTTTCAGGGCGCGTTTGTACCCATGCAGAATAGCTGCACCAACGCCCTGATTTATCTCATGTGTGATCACATGTAATCTTGGATCTTTAATGGATTCCAGCACCTGTGCAGTTGAGTCGATGCTTGCATCATTGATCACAAATATCCTGGAAACGTATGGGGGAATACCTTCAACAGTGGCTCTTATAAGTTTTTCTTCGTTGTAGGCAGGAATGACCACACCGATTTTGTGTTCATGTAGAACAGCATTCTCGGCACTGACGAAAATGGATACTTCCACTCCTTTTACATCAAGCCCTGCATCTTGTACGTCTTTAAGCAGAGAATATTCGACCGGAACTTGTGTTCCATCGAATTTAAGAACATCAAAGGTATTGGATGAAAAAGCACTGAATCCGGCATATCTGCTTTCCGAAATGTAAAATGTATCTTCTACAATGGTCTGTTGTCCTTTTCCATTTTTATCGATGAGGACCACAGGCATAGACTCATGACCTTTTAACTCGCCTGTGACAACATCAGATTGTAACCAGAAGATAGGTTCCAGGAGTTTAGGGATCTCATCGGGATTATGGCATCCGTTTGGATAGAGCGTTACAATGATCTTTGGCTTAAGTTTGTAAGCCTCCTGAAAACCTGTTCTTAGAGCCTCAGCCTTGCCAAGGAACTTATCGTGGCGGACGAGATTGACATCATCCATACTGGTAGCAATGAACGCTGTGGCATCATCACTAAAATCATCCACAACTATGATCTCATCAACATAAGATCTTGCTTTTTTTATGATATCCCTTAGATACACCTCTTCATTATGAGCAGGAATTACAGCTACTATGGTCAACTATTTAGCCCCCGCATTAAAAGCCGGAAGGTGGCGTACTTATCGTAAACCTCACATTCGCTTAGTATCGCTATGTGCATATTTATCTACATATATATACCTGCAAAGCAATATAAATGTTTCTTTATATTTAAACCATATTTTAGAGGTAATCAAACTGGCTCCTTAGATCTCTATTCTAATGTAATGTACATTTTTAGAATAGTCCAAAATGAATTCTTAAGTTTAACCTTATCTTACAATTCAGTAGGCATCAATAGTTAATAAGAAACGAAATTGAGCCGGTCATCGTATCTTTTATATGCCACGTACTTTTTCGCATTCTCCTTTTTTCTTGTTATTGTCGAGGATTTCTATTGAGCCCGAATATTAGACAATATTTAAATTCATTGAAAGCGAATAATAGATTACTTCAAAGCAAACGGAGGATTTTTCATGAAACAAGAAGTAGTTGAACAATTAGCTGCGCTTATAACTGCAGCATTTGGATTGGTAGCGGCCCTGGCATGGAACGATGCAATAAAGTCGTTATTTGCAGAGGGAGGAGCACTGTATTTCCTTGCTTCATGGGGTATATGGGCATATGCACTGTTTGTAACTGTCCTTGCCGTTGTAATGACCATCTGGATAGGGGGACTTGCAGAAAAGTCAAAAAATGAGTGAGAGATCTATTTAGATGAGGTCGTGATCAATATTTATTTGTTCTCTTCAACATAGTATGGGTGATCACAGCAGGATCGCTGGTCCACTATAAAAGAACATTTCGCTGTATACCAGATATCTGCTGGATTTAAGGATTCATATCACATAAATATAGCTATCCTGGCTGCCAAGATATGTTCACTAAGTCAGGCATCATATGAATTCCAGATCCTTTATAGACCTGCCCGCTCAATGTTGCAGAGATATTTTTTAATGAACTTCCCTTAGTACTAAGAAATACTTTGTAGCTGCTGGAGATAAACCCTCTGTAAGACTGGGGCGGCCATAAAGGGTTACTATCTGGCATTTCATCAGTGGCCGGTATAAGAAGAGTATCTTGATCTTTAATATTTTTTTCTTAAAAGGACCGTTGTTCCAAGTACAAACAATAGAATAAAAAAACACAATATATACATATTATACCATAATTTAATTATATTTTAAATTATATGTTATAGCTATCGATTTTATATGTATGTAAACCCTACTAAGGGCATGAAAGGATTTAGCATTAATATAGAAGATGCCACCGTGGAAAATAGCAATTTCCGCAAAGTACTCTACACTTCAAAGCACAGCCAGTTGGTACTCATGAGCCTCAGACCTCTGGAGGATATCGGCATGGAAGTACATGAGGAAAACGACCAGTTCTTCCGTTTTGAGAGCGGACAGGGAAAATGTATAATTGACGGTAATGAGCATGAAGTTAGTGATGGGGTCGCAGTAGTAGTGCCGGCAGGTGCACAACATAATGTCATCAATACCTCGGAAACAGAAGAACTGAAGCTCTATACGATCTATTCACCGGCACATCATAAGGATGGGATCATCCGTACCACAAAGAAAGAAGCTGAAGCCAATGAAGCGGACTTTGACGGAGTAACAACGGAATAAGAACAAAAATTTTAAAAAAGGCGATGTTTGAGGACACCGTTAGAAACTATTTACAAACGGTCTGAGAACAACAGGTCATGAAGTATTCTCCGTAGGTGGATATTCATCTGTGGCTAACATCAGATGAAATATATCCTCTTTTTGTAAAAAAAAGTTCCAGCAGCGTATCTAATGGCTCAAACATAAATCAAGAACAAGATACGAGACCCGCATAAAGGCTACATTCATTTTCACAGACTATTTCAAAAAAAACACTCAAAACACTTGCGTTTTTTAACATGCCATGAGTATGTAATATCTAACTATCCTTTAAGAAACTATAATAAGTCTTTTATGCCTACTTATTGGTTTTCCGGACCTTCTATGCAACCTGTAATCAGAACAAAGAGAATGCCATTGATGACCTTACGGTCATCAGCTCTCTTTCTTCCAGTAATTGTCTGTGATGATAATTATAGGTCCATGAACTTCCATTGTTCATCAGAGTATTCTCTGGAATCCATTTTATCCCTATCTAATTCAAAAAGATAATATTCATAGCTTTGATATAAAGCCCATGCAGTATCCAATCATCTTAGAGGGTCCCAACCGAAAATCCTATCTGATAATATACGGTATGGATTACAATGACCACTACTATCTGCCCTAAGTGCGGAAAAGACACTACTATATTACTAAGTGGTGTATGCAAAGAATGTTTTTTTCAGAATTTTGTTCTGGCCCAGCTACCTCAGGTACTACAGGCAAGGTTATGCCCTACCTGTGGAGCACGTTTTACCCGCGGCAGATGGACAGATGAATACGACATTGAAGCTGTGGTCATGAAAACCATCGAGGATGAACTCTCGATACATGAAGCTGCAGATGATATTGAGGTATGCATATCTCCCAGACAGCTAACCCCACACATGTACACAGCAGAAGTGGAAGTGGGTGCAGCAGTTCAGGGAGAATGGATTAATGCAAATCTCTTTACCGAAATAAGGATAATACGTGAATCATGTGAGATGTGCAGCCGGGTTTCTGGAGGTTATTTCGAAGGTATCCTCCAGATAAGGGCTACCGAAAGAACACCTACAGATAGTGAATTTGAAACATGCCTCAGGATTGCAGATATGACCATTAACAGGATGCGTGCCAAAGGTGATCGCCTGGCGTTCATTACTGAAACAATCAGATCAAAGGAGGGACTGGACCTCTACATCGGATCGGTCGGTTCAGGCAGACATATTTGTAAAACCATTATAGAAGAGTTGGGCGGTACGTTCACTGAATCTCCTTCCCTGTTCGGTCAGAAAGATGGCAGAGAGATCTACAGAATAACCTTTTCCATGAGATTGCCACGCTTTACACCTGGTGATATCATAAGTATCAGAAATAAAAAAATTATGGTCAAACATATGGAAAAAAAGCTAACTGGAACTGATCTTGCAGACGGTTCACGTTTCATAGCTACCGAAGATGAAATTTCACTGGCTAAACATGTAGGGAATATTAGGGATGCTGTTAGTGCTGTGCTTGTTTCTGAGGAAGAACATGAACTTATGATACTGGACCCTTTCACTTTTAGGACCGTTAATGTGAAAAAACCTTTAGTATTTTCAATCACCGGGGATAAAGAGATCCTGGTGATAAGGATAGAAGATACATTATTCCCCTTACCGCTTGAAAAGAGAAAGAACGATGACTGAAGGACTGATCTATTGAATGTGCTTGTAATTGGGTTCAGCACCCGTAACATTGTCTGCTCTGGTAGCCGGGCAGGTTATAACATGTATACCATCGATGCATTTTCTGATCAGGACACAATAGATTGTTGTATTGCCACAAAGGAGCTGCCTCATGAACTGGACATCAGAAGCGAAGATGCGGCAGAGATCATTATAGACATGATCCGAAGTTTTGATGTGGATTTTGATGCGATCGTTCCAGGCTCAGGATTTGAGGTAATGGATTTTACTTCTTTGCCTTGGGCAATACTTGCAAGTGATCCTAAAAACATTCAAATGGTACAGGATAAGTTAGCTCTTTCCCACAAGCTCTCAGAACTTGGACTTCCACACCCCCATGTTTACGAGAGCGTTGATGATGAGCCGGATAAGTTCCCTGTAATGATAAAACCCCGCAAAGCAGGAGGAGGGATACTTAACAGGATGGCCTGTAACGAACAGCAACTTTCAAGAGCGGTCCGGGATATCCTGAAGAATGAACCATCTTTTACCCGCAATGACCTTATGATGCAGGAGTTCGCCCTGGGTGAACCCGCAAGTGTATCACTTATTGCCATTAAAGATAAGGCAGTAGCTGTGGCGGTGAACGAACAGCTGATCGGTACCCCTTGGCTAACAAGGATGGAATTCGCCTATTGTGGCAATATCACTCCTTATGAAGGAAAATATGCAGAAGAAATGTGCAAGATCTCAGAAAAGCTCATCAGCGAACTTGGACTTTTGGGATCCGTAGGTATAGACTTCATAGTAACAAAGAATGGACCTGAGATCATAGAAGTGAATCCCCGGTTCCAGGGAAGTATGGATACTGTAGAAATGGCTACCGGAATTAACCTTTTTGATGCACATGTGAAAGCATTTCAGGAGAAACTGCCTCAAAAATATGGAAAGGTACAAAGATCTGCCGGCAGATGTATCATATATGCAGATAAGGAGATCAGAATAGATGCACATGTTCTGAAGGAGATGCGTAAACAAAGAGTAGCAGATATACCTCAACATGGCTACGTGGCATTTAAAGACAAACCTGTGATCTCTGTGCTTCAAACTGGAATGAACCGTAGTGATGTGATCGATTCATTGAAGCGAGATTCTGAAAACATAAAGCGAATAATTTATGAAATGAGTTAATTATTGATGCAGGAACATGAACATCTTGTGCAAAAATTAATATCACAATACAACAGATTAAGAATCCATTCTTGAGGTGAATTTTTGATAGATATGAATGATCCTGTTATCCGGGGATACCTAATTCGTCTTGTGGGTGAAGATGGATTGGCTATGATCGAAGAAATGCCTGAAGGTGAGGTCACTGACGAGCAAATAGCTCAGGCCACAGGCATACTTCTCAATATTGTGCGAAGAACTCTATTCATATTGAATGAGAACAAACTTGCTATTTGCAGGAGGGAAAGAGATGCCAGTAGCGGATGGCTTACTTATCTCTGGACCCTCGATATATCTGATATCAGAAAACAGCTTATAAAGGAGCGGAAAAAATTAATAAAAAATCTTAAAATACGTAAGGAATTCGAGGAGAGCAATGTATTTTATATTTGCCCAGAAGGTTGTATCAGAATGGATTTTAAGCAGGCATCCGATGCTGTGTTCATGTGTATGGAATGTGGGGAGGACATGATACATGAGGACAATACACCCTTTATTCAACTGATAGATGAAAGGATCAAAAACCTGGAAAGCAGATGATATGATAACACCGGACAGAGCACTACAAATACTTAGAGATGAAGGCTGCTCTGAAAAGGTCATCGCACATTGTATAGCTGTTTCTGAACATGCTACTGAAATTGCAGAAAAACTAGTAGCGGAAGGAAAACAAGTAGATGTAGAGCTGGTGACGATCGGAGGTTTGCTCCACGATCTGGGCAGATGTCGCACCCATGGGATCGATCATGCTGTGGTAGGTGCAGATATCGCTGCGGAGCTGGACCTTGGTCCTTTGATAATCAATATAATAAAGAAACATATAGGGGCGGGCATTACCACAGAAGAGGCAAAAGAACTTGGTCTGCCGGAAGATGATTATATTCCAGTTACCCTCGAAGAGAAGATAGTGGCACATGCTGATAACTTCATTTCAGGCAATACAAGGACAACCATGGAACAACTAATTGAAAAAATGAAGGAGAAAGATCTTACTGAGGAAAGCATGATGCGCATCATTGCACTGGCAGAAGAGATAGGAATATATTGAGCTATGATCATAAAGGTCAAAGCTTTATTTTAGATGAGCAGGACTATCTTTAATGGAAAGCCTTATATATATTCTGATTAATCAGTAAAGTGTCTGGGTGACAGATATTATCTTTTTGCTAAGGTTTTCTCATTTTGCGACGATGAGGTATATTGATGGTCGATGATAAATATTTAAAAGGTACAACTACTGTAGGTATAGTTTGTGATAAAGGTGTGGTACTTGCCACCGAAAGGCGTGCAACGATGGGTCATTTTATAGCCAGCAAGACGGCAAAAAAGATTTACCAGATCGATGACCTTGTAGGTATGACCACTGCAGGATCTGTGGGGGATGCTCAACAGATAGTACGTATAATGAGCGTTGAGTCGCATCTTTACAAAATGAGGCGAAAAGAGCCTATGACTATCAAAGGTATAACTACGCTCCTGTCAAACATCTTAAGCGGGCAGCGCTATTACCCTCTCATGGTGCAGCTACTTGTAGGTGGTGTGGACAAGAACGGGCCTGCAATATTCTCCCTTGATGCTCTAGGAGGCACTATCGAGGAAACAAAAGCCGTAGCTACAGGTTCTGGTTCTCCCATGGCTTATGGAGTGCTTGAGGACCGCTTCGTGGACGGAATATCTATCGAGGATGGGGTAGAACTGGCAATACGTGCCCTTCATAACGCAATGAAGAGAGACTCTGCCTCAGGAAATGGGATAGACGTTGTAGTGATCACAGCAGATAAATTTAATCGCCTGGAAGAGGAAGAAGTTCAGCAGTACAGAGATAAATTGAACTGATGGCGATCCTGACAATTCTGTTGACTTTACTTTAACATCTGTTCTATCTTGTAAAGATCAAAATTTTATGTTTTTTTATTTTTCTTAAAGGAAGGCTTTTAATGGCAATAGATGAAGTATTAGCTGATCTAAAACAAAAAATTGACGAGAAATTGCCGAAAGGTACCACTATTTCTAGCGTAGAGTTCGAAGGTCCTCAGCTTGTAATGTACACTGAGAACCCCTGGAGCTTTGCAGACAATGGTAATATTGTACGGAACCTTGCTAAGATCCTTAGGACGCGTATAGTTGTCCGACCCGACCCAAAGGTTCTACTGCCACCAGAAGAGTCTGTTAATAAGATCATTGAAACTGTACCTGAGGATTCTTCCATAGCCAACTATCATTTCGACCCAGATGTAGGGGAGGTTATAATCGAGGCAGAAAAACCCGGCCTTGTGATAGGAAAACATGGAGAAACCCTTAGAGAGATCACAAAAAAGATAGGATGGACACCGAAAGTGGTGCGTGCTCCGCCCATATCTTCACGGACAGTAAAGAATATCCGTGAATTCATGAAAACGAACCACAAGGAAAGGAAGGAAATACTCAGGACCGTGGGGCGTAAGATACACAGGGAGTGCACATCAAAAGACCAATGGGTCAGGATCACTGCATTGGGTGGATGCCGGGAGGTAGGAAGAAGCTGTTTTTTACTATCCACACCTGAGTCATGTGTAATGATAGATTGCGGTGTTAACGTTGGCTCTGATGAACACATGACACCGTACCTCTATGTCCCTGAGGTTTCACCCCTGAGCAAGCTCGATGCAGTGATAATCACCCACGCGCACCTGGACCACCAGGGTCTATTGCCTCTTTTATACAGGTATGGATTTGAGGGACCTGTTTATTGCACACCTCCTACAAGGGATCTGACAGCTTTATTACAGCTTGATTATATAGACGTAGCCTCAAAGGAAGGGGGCAGGCCTCCGTATTCTTCGGCAGATGTACGTGAAGTGCTTAAACATACCATTGTCCTGGATTATGAAGAGGTCACAGATATTGCACCTGATATCAAGCTCACATTTCACAATGCTGGCCATATACTTGGCTCAGCCGTTTCTCATTTTCATATTGGTGATGGCCTGCACAATGTGGTATTCACAGGAGATTTCAAATACGAGAAGACAAGGCTTTTCGATCCGGCGGTCAACAAGTTTCCCCGCGTGGAAAGCGTGGTCATGGAATCCACATATGGAGGAGCTAACGCGATCCAGCCATCCCTGCAGGATGCAGAGAGCCATCTACAACAAGTGATCAAGAACACTCTTCAGAACAAGGGAATAGTGCTGATACCCGCCTTTGCTGTCGGAAGAAGTCAGGAGGTTATGATCGTCCTGGAAGATGCCATACGCAAAGGACTGATCGACAATGTCCCTGTGTACCTTGATGGTATGATATGGGAAGCTACAGCTATCCATGCCACATATCCGGAATACCTTAATAACGATCTGAGAAGGCTTATTTTCCAAAAAGGGGAAAATCCATTCCTTTCAGAATGCTTCAAACCTGTAGATTCAAATGAACTCAGGCAGGAGATCATATCCAAACGTGAACCATGTGTCATTCTCTCTACATCAGGAATGATGAATGCCGGCCCTGTGATGGAATACTTCAAGGCCTTTGCTGAAGACGAAAGGAATACACTTGTGTTCGTAGGCTACCAAGCAGATGGCACACTGGGACGCAGGATTCAGAAAGGCTGGAAAGAGATACCTCTGAATACCGGAAAAGGAACAGAGGTAATAAACATGAATATGAACGTAGAGATCATTGACGGCTTCTCAGGCCATTCTGATCGCAGACAGCTCATGGAATATGTGCGTAAGATGAAGCCCAGGCCAGAGCGTGTATTTACAGAGCATGGGGATGAAAGGTCATGTATTGACCTTGCGACTTCCATTCATAAAAAGAACAAGATAGAAACACGAGCGCTCATTAACCTTGAAACCATCCGTCTTGTGTGATAACTTTACAAAAGTTTGTATAGATATGCTATCAGTTCGGCATGATCAGCAAGCACCATGTCGGCATCTGTTAATTTTTCATAGGGAAGGTAAGTAGGGACTGCCAAACAGTACATACCAGCGTTTTTTGCCGATCTTATTCCCAGAGGAGCATTTTCTATCACCATGCATTCTTCGATCCCGAGCCCAAGTTTATGGGCTGCTGTAAGGTAAGGTTCTGGATTGGGTTTTCCATGAGCAACATCTTCTCCTGAAACTATTGCTTCGAATATACCTGGATAGAATTTATCCATGAGCGAGTTCACTATGGTTCTATCCGCCCCTGAAGCAATAGCGAGTTTATACTTACCTTTGAGCGCCTGCAGGCATGTCTGCATACCTTTGAAGGGTTCTGATCTGTTGTTCTGCATAAAAAATTCTCTTTTCCTTTTAAGGAATGTCTTGTAATCCGATGTTTTGGGCTCTATGCCTGCTTTATGAAAAACTATATCTACTACACTTTTGTGATTAGAGCCTTCTATCTCATATATATCCATATTTGTAATGTGAATACCTGCATCCTCAAATGCCTTCACCCACGCATCTGCATGATATGGCATGGAATCCATCAACACTCCATCAACATCAAAGATCAGACCTTTTAACATGTACATTCATCTTTGGATATCAGATAAATATTTGTGCATGGGATTGGACTTAAAAACAAAGTATATTGGATATGTTTAAAATGAAAAATAAATTCCTTTAGCACTTCTTCTAAATTTATATCATTTGAACAAATCATGGAAGAATGTATCCTGAATCTAAGCCTTTAGAAGATGTGCTAACAATCAACGCCTTTTCTTAGCTCAGAAAAAGAAGTAAAAACCGGGAGGATCAAGGTCCTCTAAGGTATTTTATCCTTTAGCATTAACAATTATGGGATATTATCTACGTGATCTGTCCATTTGAAGTAGCATCTTTTTATCTGATAAGAGAAATCCAATGTTCATGGATCTATTAGCTATAGGGAAAGTTCATAACCATGCTTCTGAAGAGAACATGCAGATGCTGCCTCTCTGGAAACAGGCGATAAGCGGGGTCGAGATCATAAGTGCCGAAAACGATCTGTTCACTGAGGAATACTCTCATTATATAGTGATCCATGACCCTTTGAAAATAAAGTTCCCAAAAAGCCGGGAAGAACTGAACAAAAGATTCTGTGCACAAGCGGGAGCTTCTGTTGTCAGCTATATGCGCAAGGAGGGAAATATGCATTATGTGAGAGGTCTGATGGCTGAAAATGGTGCCTCTGTCTATAATATCTTACCCTATACTTCCTTTGACCATACAGAATGTGCAAAATTTCCCCAAAGCAGCATGGAAACTAAAAAAATGCAGGCTTTCAAAGAGATCCTTCCGCTATTGCAAGGAAAGAACATACTCGACGTGGGGTGTGGTCTTGGTACCCTCAGTATAAAAATAGCTACCGCGAAGACAGATGCTTTAGTATATGGAGTTGATCTTCTAGAGAGCCTGATGGAACAATGCAGATTCAACGCACGGATAGAAGGTGCGACAAACACAAAGTTCGTTGCTGCAAGTGCATACGAACTGCCGTTCCAGCAGGAATACTTCACTTCAATAATGTGTTTTTTTATGTTGCACCACCTTGAAGATGTGCCGCGGGCACTGAAAGAAATCAAAAGAGTGCTTAAGCACGGCGGTGAAATATTTGCTGTGGAACCTGTCGATCATTTCCATGATGTGCAGAGATATCCCGAAGACTGGAAAAGTCTCTTTCTGGATATAGGCTATGATGTAGAAGTATATGAAAAAGATAAACTAACATACATCCGTGCTACAACAGGCGATTTAAAGTGACAATAAACAAAAATGATAGGAGGATGGGGTCAATAAACCCAGATTTTAAAGATCTGTGCCTTAAAAGTATCGTTGCAAGTTCTCTTTATGACCATATAATATTAAAAATTAATCATTTTGTAATACTATAATTTAGTTTTAAAATTTAAATTATAAAAGATTTACTTTAGAAGGTCCCTATTATCTTCGAAAGATTAAAGAATGAGCCATGATAACAAGTGACATTAAAATTTAAGGGGATAGCAGATGCTTGGAATCGATGACCCACAGATATGGCTGGCATATTTACTTAGTATAGGTAGCGCTCTGGGCTGCATAATATATGGACTAGTGCATTGGAATTACAAAGACCCCCTGGAGGAGAACTGATGGCAAGCAGTATGGTCCTGGGAATAGCCGTGCTCATCTATCTTATGATCACGTCCTATTGCGGGTGGTTAGGATACAAACATACTAAGAGCACCGATGACTTCATGGTGGGAGGAAGGAAAGTAAACCCTTTCATACTAGCACTGTCCTATGGAGCTGCTTTTATAAGTACCTCGGCTATAATAGGTTTCGGAGGATATGCTGGTGCCTTCGGAATGGGAATATTATGGCTCGTATTCATGAATATCTTTGTTGGCATATTCATTGCATTCGTTGCATTTGGTTCAAGGACAAGAAGAATGGGAGTGAATTTAAAAGCTGTTACATTTCCTGAGCTTATAGGCAGAAGGTTCCAATCCCGCTTCATCCAGGGATTTTCAGGTCTTTTAATAGCAATATTTATGCCAATTTACACAAGTGGCGTACTTATAGGTGGAGCCCGGTTCATGGAAACGGCTCTTGGGATCGACTACAACACATCTGTACTTATAATCACGATCATAACTGCAGCCTATGTGATCATAGGCGGGCTCTTAGCTGTCATGTATACAGATGCAATGCAGGGAGCCCTTATGTTCATAGGCATGGCCATTCTTATGGTACTTACCTACACAAAGCTTGGGGGCGTAACAGAAGCACATCAAGCACTTACCAACCTTGCATACCTTGTACCTGAAACCATGGCACAGCAGGGGCACACTGGCTGGACGTCCATGCCTGCATTTGGCTCGCCTATATGGTGGACACTTGTTTCTACCATTATTCTTGGAGTGGGGATCGGAGTACTCGCTCAACCTCAACTGGCAGTAAGGTTTATGACCGTAAAGGATACCACCTCACTTAAAAGAGCAGTACTCTCCGGTGGACCTTTTATCTTTATGATGGTCGGGGTCGCATACGTAGTAGGGGCTTTGTCCAATGTATATTTCATCAATACCAGAGGAATGTTGTCTATAGATGTGGCAGGCGGTAACATCGATAAGATCATACCTGAGTATATAAACAGTGCTATGCCTGAAATATTCATTGTTTTTTTCATGCTTACTCTTCTTGCAGCTGCCATGTCGACCCTCAGCTCCCAGTTCCACAATATGGGAACTGCCATAGGCCATGACCTCTACAGAGAATTCATAATGCATGGAAAGATCGGGCATACGATCAGCATTACAAAACTGGGTATTGCCCTTACTATCATCATAAGTGTCATCCTTGCCTATATCCTTCCCGCTGGCATCATTGCCAGAGCAACGGCTATTTTCTTTGGTTTGACAGCTGCTGCCTTTTTACCCATGTATACAGGCGCCATATTCTGGAAACGTATGACAAAAGAAGGAGCAATTGCAAGCCTGCTGGTAGGTACTTTCAGCAGTCTTTTCTGGCTTACGTTCGTACATGAAAAAGAAGCTACTGCACTGGGAATAAGTCAGGCTGTCTTCGGCCAGGCAACATTAATTACGGGAACATGGACATTAGTGGACCCAATACTTGTAGCTACCCCACTTTCAGTTCTTGTTGCCATAATAGTCAGCCTTCTTACAAAACCAGCGTCCAAGGAACATATTGAGAAGTGTTTTGGAAAAACTATGTGATATGGAACCATATCATTAGTTTCCTTATTTGAACTACATAACCCAGTAAGAAAGAAGAACTAAACGCATAGACCGGGATCATGCACAACATCATGCTTGAATAAGGCAAAAGTCGTATGACGAGAACTAGAGGGGATATAAAGGATAATAATGTTCGACTTTTGCCATCTTATCTTCGGTATTAATTATATATAAACATGCTCCTCACCTATCTGCAAATTTACCTTATAGCTCTAAACGTACATATATTCATTATCAGTATTTTGTTATCGTGTAAATCTTTGACTTTGTGTAAAATACAAGAATCTCGTGAGATCGTGTCAAATGTGTTGTAGCACATGGATATTACATTTATAGGACAGATAGGGACCATTAATGGCCATGGGTCACAAGTATGATGTCCGACATGTCCGGTCTTATATCCTGCAGAAGTGATTTTGCTTTAGGGTTACCCATAAAGAAAGGGCAATAAGCACATTAGCCCTTATCTTAAAACAAACATGATCGTGCTATATCAATTGTATCTCTTACATAAAGTAATAGGACATGCACCCAGACAATAATTTCCGTGCGGGATCATTAATTATGTATGACCGATAATATGGAAGATCATGAAGATAGGACTCGTGATACATGGTCCGGAGGTGGTTGATTCGGGACAGGCTAGTAAGATAATTAAAATGTTGAACACAAAAGGAACTGTTACAGCCATGGCCGCAGGCACAATGAGCAGGACTGCTGTCATAGACGCACACATGGAAAATATAATTGACATTAGTAGAAACCTTAAGCCCAGCGAATGCATAGAAGAATGCATTGACACACAAGATGTGATCTATCTGCTAAACCATGGAAAGAACATGGAAACAGGAATAGCATTTGCAGGCATGGTCATGTCTCATCTTAAAAGGAAAGATAAGAAACCCATTGTACACATAGAAAGACCTGGCAGTTCAGATGGTGCTATCATCCCTTTGAACGATCTTGCTAAAGAGCATGCCAAAACTATTGCTAACGATCTAGATCTATCTATGATCGAAGCTACAGGGATGATAAAAGGGATAACATTAGAAATTAATGGATCACACGTTGTGCGACACTTGACCGGAGTGTGCCCTGGAGAAAAAATATTTGTAAATGGTATAGTTGTAGGCTTTGCAGTATCCTTTGATGTCAGTATTGTTGCAGAGAATGGATATATTACTCAGATTAAAGGAGGTAAGATAAAGGAGCATGGTGTGGAAAAACTACATAATTACGAGCAACGTGCTCCTATCGACCTAACAACAGCCTGGGTAAAAAGCGGGAGGCTGCGTTCTGATAATTTCAAAACACGTACTTTACGACCTTCTGAACTTGGTATCTTTACCAACAACATAGAAAAGAAAAGGTGCACCAAGGGAATTAATGCTGTAATTATCGACCATGCAGCCGAAAAAGTATTTGACATCGTACCTGGTACAGATATTGCCGTAACCATAGGTGATGATACCACAATACTTGCGGCAGATATCTTATATAGGCTAAGCATACCGATAATAGGAATAACCGATGGAGATTCTGATGGGGTATCTCATCGAGCGTACATATTTCCAGGTTCAATGATCATGAGATTAATACCAGATAGCGATGACATAGCTGGAAGAAAAGTGCTTTCTAACGTGTTCATGTATAAAATGAGTATGAACTTTAAAAGCTTGGAAGAGTTGAAAGATATGATCATACATCAGGCATTTGATGCCATTAAATATATAAGAGAATATTAAATATACTATCCTGCAAAAAGTCCGGCTATAAAAGTTTAAATATAATAATGTGCATACTATGAACTATATCTCATAAAAGAGATACGAACATAGAATAAGGGGTTATTTTATGAAGGACTTTGAAGTAAAAATATTGGACGACACCGACTACCGGTTCATAGATGCACTGAAGAACCTGGGAATGTCAAGGAACGTTGCTACAACGCTGACATACCTTTCGAACGTAAAAGAGGCTTCATCCCAGGAGATAGAAATGAGCACGGGCCTAAGACAGCCTGAGGTAAGTGTGGCAATGAGGCAGATGCGTGAAAAGCACTGGATCAGTGTTCACAATAAGAAAGCTATTGGGAAAGGCAGGCCAACAAAGATCTATACTCTTAATGCTCCTATTGAAGAGATAATCAAGCACTATGAGGAAAAGATCATAGAAGATACGAAAACCACAATGATAGCTATCAAGAAATTGAAGACAATAAGCAAAGGGATGGAGTGAGACAAACTCCTCCGATACAGATATTTTTATAGAATATAACTGATGTCTTCTTTGAAGGACGTGTATACACTCTTATTTTGTTTGCGTCCTTCTATACAGATCTTTTAAATTTGGCTCTGTGATATGTTTGCTGGATACAGGCAATCCTATCGTATAACACGGTTGGCTGCTATCGAACCAAAAAAAGATAATATATCAATATATATTTCTAAAAACTAATAGGATTGTTTTCGCAAGGATAAACAATCCAAATTATCCTCTTGATGTTATTTTCACAATAGATAAGTTGCCTGAGCTGACAACCTCATCAGATGGTACAAATTCCCCATCCTTTAACAGGAGCACTGTTTCTTGATTGATCATGAGTTCCTTGAGCACATCCTCGTATTTAGTTCCGCTAAGGAATGCCATGGTCTTTGGCAGTCCTTCTGAAGGGTCCACAGATATACGAAGAGATACCATAGGAGAGGTATGCTCACTCCTCGAAATCTTCACCACCTGGAAGTTCTACTAGCTCTTCTTTGAGATCTGAGAGGTTATCTTGTATTAGCTTGGATTCCAATTCCTTATTTTTTTTGTCACCCTTTCTTTCGTAATTTCTCTTCAGGAATTTTGACATACAATGCCACCTCAGTTTACATCTGCCACTATCACTATTAACCTTTTCGCAATGAATGTTTCATCACGCGCTGGACAGAACATGGAAAAAGATAGAGTTTGCCAATTAGAACTTCAATTTAAAAAAACCATTCATTTTTTTGAGATGGGACGGTAGCTATAAATATTACTAGATTTTGCCCTCTCTCCATGATCAAAAAATATATAAAGTACATTAACTTTCCCTTTGAAAGCTCCAAAGAGGATCATCTCAACAGAGAAAACACCACAACCTGTTAATTCATTTTTTCTTTTAGCTCTGTAAAAATCTCCTCTTTTCAAGGGACAAAACAAACTGACCTTTTTATAAAAACTGTTGGTCATGTATCGACCCAGAACAGATATTTCAGGCCAGCGATATTGAATTAAATAGGGTCTTACAAAGTACTAACAATAAAATATAATAACTACATAAGCGTACGCCTGAAAGCATACGAAAAAGAGCATACGCACAAACACTATGGCTGACATAAATCTTAATGTGGGGAAAAAAATGACCGATACTACCAGTGAAAATGCGGTAACAGATCTGTTTGAACTGATAAATGGCCATTCTGTACTTTTTGCATATAATGCTCAGACCAGGATGTCCGAACTGGCATACGGCATCATCTCATCATTTCTGGAGACTACTGGTGTATCAATGTCTCTGATCCTCTTTACAGAGCAAGGTCAGGAACTATGGAAAGAGTTTAGATGGAACAAGAACTGGAATGCTGGACTAAGATCAACATGTGACCACTTTGCTAAATTTTCTGCAGGTGGTATCACTTGTACGGACATGACAGAATTATTGATGGACATTGAATCAGAAATAAAAACAAGACAGCTACTATTCCTTGAAGATCTTGCATTTCTAAGATGGCGTCATAATAAGATCCCTTTTATGCGTTTTCTTGAAATACTTTCTTCTCGTGTGAGAGAAAAAAAAGGAACAACCGTGTGCACAATTGCTCTTAATATGCTTGACACCGAGATTGAAAAGCTTCTTTTTTCTGTATTTGATATTGTTCTCTTTATAACAGAAGATGCTATCCAACTAGGACCAAAAAAAAGCAAGGACGATATACAATACAGTCTGAAAGATAGTAAACTTGTTTTAAGGTCCGCTGTAAGCACCGATATGAAAAAGATAAAAGAAATATTCAGCCTTAGTATAGAAGAAAAAGAAGAGCTGGACAAAATAGTCCATGAGCATATTGAGGATTTTAAAAGATCATAGATCAGGGAACCAACATCCTCGTTGCGATGGTCTGCAACTGCTGACAGTAACCACAATCCTTTTCCTCTAATGCCACCAGTTTCCTTGACCATGTACGTGCCACCGTATCATCAAAGTTCAGTGAACCAAGTAACGAGGTCCCCAGTTTTTTGCTGAACTCTGTCACTATTACATTGATCTCATCTGATTTATCTCTGGGTGTCCTGTTAAAAAGCAGATTAGCTTTAGTACCAAGCTTTGAAGACATACTGGACAGAATATATGTCCCCCTTATATCCTGCACATCTATGGTAGAAACAATAGTGGCCCTGTCAGCTATGTTCATAATGAGCAAGCTGGATTTGTTAATACCAGGGCTGCAATCAAATAGAACATGGTCCACCTGTAACTGCCTCTTTAGAAACTTAATGATCTCAAGCAGTTTATCTTTAGCCTCACCAGGAGAACCAAACATTGAAGTTATATCCTCCTCGCAGGCTTTGGATGGAACAATATACAGGTCCATATTCTTATAAGGCTTGTATATTATCTCAGCTATCTTGCATTCATCCCGTAGGAAATCTACCAATGTCGCAGAGAAATGAACATCAAAAAGGGAATGCAGGCCCGGACCGTTCACATCTGTATCAATGATGCATATTTTCTGTCCATATTGAGCAAGATGCACACCCAGATTGCTCACAAAGGTTGTTTTTCCTGTACCCCCTTTATATGAATGGAAGCTTAACAGCATTTTTTCACCCCAAGAGCTGATCTAGCTTGCTCTCTATTTCTTCTACAGCTAATATACATTCATGCCTCTCCTCATCTAATCTTTTTTTCAGTGAGTAAAAGATCTTCTTACCTTTTCTATCTCTCTTTAACCAACCAGACCTATAGAGCTCATTAAGATATTTGTTCTCTATAGACCTATGACGACCTGTAACCTCACTTACCTCATCAGCAGTGCACGAGACCAAACTGGATACTGCAATAAGGGACTTGCGGATAGAATCAGGGACCGTAAGGAACAAAGCCATTTTATCATCTATCGGAGGAGAAGACCTCATTTCGATCTCTGCAACTCTTGATTCCAGCTGCTTTAAACGATCATCAAGATCATTTAACAAAGCAATAATATTAATATCAAATTCAGGTACAGGCATAATGATCAACATTTAATGGATTTGAACTGGTTATGTATATTGCAACAAACATGATGTAAACATTGACATATTATACTACTCATGCACAGCTCTAATAAGCACATAAACATTTATTTCAGTAAATATATAACTATCTAAACATCACAGATATTATAATAAGGTGACCATATGCTATCTTCCACATATGTACCAAACTTGGACGCTATACTTCATAACGGCCTTATACAAGGGTCAAGTGTGCTGATAGCAGGGCCCACTGGAAGTGGGCGCACCCTTACATGCTTACAGTCATTATTCATGGCTGCAAAGGCCGGTGAAAGGTGCATTTATGTAACTTTACTGTCCGAACATCCAGATAAATTGCTGCATATCGCACAGAACTACTCGTTCTTTGATGACGGACCTTTGAAATGTGGCAAACTAAAGCTCCTTGAACTGGATAGAGAGATACTTACAAAAGGAGATTATGCAGTCCTTAAATATTTCCATACACTTGCCCGTGATAATCCCAACAGAGTGGTCATTGACCCTGCAACAGTGCTATTATACATCTCACCATCCTTTGAGGACGGTAGAGAATTGTTTCCTTTAGAAAAAAGAGTTTTCTTTGTGAATCTGCTCCGAGCCTTTGCGGCTTCGGATACATTACTTGTGATGACAGGGGATCTTACCGGAGACAGGATCAACACCAACATCCTGAGCAATCTTTCCGATGTAGTGATCGAGCTGGGGAACCATGGACAAAATGATCATAGTGAACAACGATATATCAGAGTGATAAAATCCAGGGGAAGGGATTTTGTTGCAGGGAAACATGATCTCAAAATGACATTAGATGGAGTTATCATTTCATCCTGTGAACCACGCTGATATATTTATTATCCTGACCATTCGTTCCCAGATATCTTTCAGTTAATGCTGATAAGTATATGCTGCTATACATATCCCTGCTCTAATTTCTTTCTTATTCTTTGAAGTAAAGTATGTATGACCTGGTCAACAGCAGTAAAGTTATCTGCAGCAGATGTGGATCATTAGATATATTGTATTTTGATAAAAATTATGTTGTATTATATTATATTATATTACATAATCTAAAGTAGTTGCCTGCACAGTTTCTGAAAAATTATGCTTAGCATACCATTCCCACAAAGATCTTTATCTATTGATCAAGTCTCAAAATCAATCTCTATTAAATATCACATCATACACATCTGCGCAATTCATTGAGCAGGCGGTTCATTTCTTTTTCCATAACATCAGATAACATACCATCACACTCCCCAAGCAAGGCCTCTAACCTGTTAATATCATTGTCATTGCAGGCCATTACTTTACCCATATGAAGACGGAATTTTAATGACTCATAAAGATCGATCAGCTCCGGATATGCTATCCTCGGATATTTGGTTGCTATCTCATGCCATAAAGCAACAGCTCTGGGGTATGCCAGCATCAGATGCCCTTCATATTTTTGTCTGGAGTTGCCAATGGGGCCCGTAACCTCTGTAAAACCAAGCTTTTTACTGAAAAAGCTTGCAGCTTCGGGGTTGTCTGGAATTGTGAGAACATTACCTTTAAGATAGTATACAGCCCTTGAGAACAAGACCCTGCCAATTCCACAGTTACGGAAAGAAGAATGAACTTCCATACTACGTAACAGGAATAAAGATGGCCTTACGACATTCATCTTGCCCTTGATCTCTTTTTCGGTATGTTCCTCCAATTTCTCAAATCGTGCAAATCCTATGAGCTTATCATTCCCGATTATTGACGCAAACAAGAAATGACCTGATTCAATGGATTTTTTGAGAAGGAACACATATGGCATCCCAAACTTCTGATGAAAATAAATGAAACCTTCCCTGTCAACAGTGCCTATATCGATGTTTAGAGTATCAACTGCTTTGGATGACATGAGAAGGACATAAGAGATATCTCCCGCCTGGTGTATTTTTTTCATTTCCTGCATTTGCATGATCTCACGAGATAGGGATCATAGAGCCTTTGTCATTCTTTGTTCGCACTGTAGTACAGATACCTTCCTTTTCTGTACGAAGTGATCAAACCCGAAGATAAAGCCCCGTCTAAAATCTGTGTTAGCTCCTTTTCATCTATTTTGTTATCAGAGGATATCAGAGATCTGCGGAGTTGTTTCAATGTAGACGGACCAGCATCGTTCAGAGCAGTTACAACCACTCCTGAGAGCTCATGCAGGTTATCCAGCTCATCTAGGTCAATTAACATATCACTTTCAAGAGTGTCAGATTTGTCTTCATGGATAACAACTTCCTCAATGTCATCCAGGTCGATGTACATCACATCTTCCTGCATTTCCGAGCGTAGCTTTTGCAATTGCTCCTGCAATGAAGCCACTTCTCTGGAAACGTTTTCAACACTATGGAAATCCGAGAATACAGAATTTACACGTGAATAGAGTTCCGCTATCATTAAGGATGTTTGTTCTCTCAGATCGTTCAAAGCTGTAGCGAGAGCTGTAATTTCAGGCTGTGATGGCACAGCCTGGGAGATCTCTGAGGAAATAGAGAGAATTTCCTGGGTCACTACCTTGTTATCTGGATCTGATCCGATCTGTTCGAGCTGTGAACGAATAGTTTCCAGATTGTTATTTAATTTTTTAAATAGACGCGTATGCAAATTCACAGCATCCGAAAGGCTAGAGATCTGGTCCTTCATATTGATAATATCTTCTGATCTGTTCTTGATCTCCTCAAGTTGCTGGTTCTGTAACTGGGCAACGAATCCCATGTTCTCAGAAACTGTGTTTAATTCCTGTAAGTATTTGTTCACAAGACATTCCAGGTCCTTAAGACGATGATTATGCTCAGCTATTTTTTCAATTGAATATTCTCTGCTGCCTGTTTCTACAAATGATCGGAAATCCCGGGATTCGTAGTTTGGCACATATTCTACCATCCTTTTAAATATCTCTATATAGGTTCCATGGATCTGTTTTGTCGAAACCAGCCGGACCTGAATAGCCTCTGAAAGCTCTTTTACAATAAAAGTTCCCTCTTCGAACCGGAAAAAATCCACACCTGCACTGAACTCACGGACAGCACTCCTGATAGAATGAACAATGTCTTCTGCCTCACTTTCCCCATATATGTTTAACATTGCTCCGTAAAGGTCATTCAACGTTTTCGAATAAGTGATCTGGAGCACATCCGGAGGGATTTTAGCAGCGTTGAGGAGCTGACCACTGAGAACATCCTCTTCCCGCGCTACCCTGCTTAATTTTTTATATAATGAGTCAAATTCTTTTCTTAATTTGGACAGCTCTCTGTTCGAAGCCAAATAAGAAACCTCATCTTTCAACGCATTCAAAGAATCAGAGCTCTTTGAAAGGCCTTCATCTATCTTTATCTGTACTTCAGAGAACATATCTTCAAAGTAAGCAATTTTTTGTTGAATAAGTTGAATGGTTGCATCGCCATAAATGGCCTGGGGTTTATCTACAGAAATTTGTTCAATTACACTTTGAGGTAAATCGTCATCGATCTTTGATCCTGAAACATCTGTATCTTCCAAAGAAGAAAATAAAAGAGAGACATCTGTGATATCTGCCTGGATATCAGGCTTGTTTCCTGTGATGTCACCATCACATGACCCGATGCAATGTGAACAATCTTCCGGCTTGTTCTTCAGATCATTAGTTTTTACCATACATCCACATCCGTTTTTATACAAAAGATTCAAGCTTTCGTTTGATGTCAGGTATCCACTCTGACATGCAAATATCGGCAATGTAATCACCATGTAGTGGACGTATCTGGTCATTGACCACCATTTCCAGAAGCAATGGCCACAATTTTTCATTCATCCATTTAGGGGAAGAAGCAATTTCATTAAAAGCCATTGCTAGAACCTGATCAACCTCCCCGCGTCCCATAACATCTATTATCTTCTTTTTGATGTCACTAAGTATCTCCATATTCTTTTTGTATTCAGAAGATTGCGTATACATTTCATTGAATACGCATTTAGCAAGCTCCTTTAGTTCTCTGGAAACGTCTTCCGGGTATGCGGAGAGCTGAGCCTCGGTCATTGGCTTTTGTTCAAAAAGGTGCTGCATGACATCTCTTGTTATCTCTATTTTTCTCATGTTCTGAGAAAGATCTATCTTCTTAGTGAATAATGAGATCAGTAGTGCACCTCTTCCCACAGATGAGAAAATAACAGTACCAAAATCATATTCGATCACTGATTGCTGCAAGCCCATTGAAAGTTGCTGACTTATATGCAATAAGTTGCTGGTAATGAGATTTGTCAGTTCGAATAACTTAGGACCAATACTATCCGGGATATACGAAGCATATATCTTTCCATCGATTCCAGCAAACAACAAAATATCCACATCACTTGTTTCGTAGGTCCTCTTCAATTGGGATACCAATGCGAACTTTAGCAGAGATACATCCTCAAGATCCTCTTTTGTTTTTTTCACTGCCATTGTTACCACATCAGAATTTATTTCATAAGCTCTTCAAGCTCTCTGAGCTCCTCGATATCGATAATACCTTCATTCGTCTTTTTGGAAGGAGCAGACATTTCTTCCGGGCCAACAAGCGTCTTTTCAACATCTGCAAGGAAAGCAGGCTGCTCTCCTGTGCTCTCAGCGATGTGCTGAGCTTCTTGTTTTCGTTTTTCAACGTCCTCTTTTCTAATGGAACCAGTAAGTCCCTGAGATTCAAAGAATATCTGAAGGGTTTCTTTAGGAGAGAAGGAATATGTCCAGTTTTTCTTCACATACTCTATGCGACCAAGCAGACTTTCAGAGGCGCCGAGATCAGCTGCCGTTCTGATCGCTTTGTCGAACATATCATCATATTTATTTGCATCTTCAGCTGAAATAAGAGGAGTGGTCCTTACAACAACACCTATTCCACGGACAAATATATACGGATAGACCTCTTCACCATGCCTTGTAGCGCGCATTTTAATGATCTCAAGAGCCCGGTTAAAAGCGCCACCAATAGGCCTGTAGGAAAGATGGATAGCACCATCGGACATATAGACTGGAATAAGCACATCCTCACCTACTGCTTCTCCAGGAGCTGCATGTTCTTCTGTCGTGATCAACACCGGACCAAGTTGTTTCAAGGTATAGAACAGTTTAGTGATAATATCCCTCTGTTCCTGCTTATCCTGAACGGCCCAGATAAGCGGGGTAAGGGGATCAATGACCACACGTGTCTTCACAGCATAATCCTTATTAGCTTCCACAAGTGCTGGTAACTGTTCATCCACCAGCTTAACAAAGTCCTTTCCTTTAGAGTGGAAAAAGAAAAGTTCTTTGTTATAGTACTTGTCTAAATTGAAACCAAGCATGCGGGCTTCTCTGAGTATCTGTTCTGCTGGCTCTTCCATGCTGACATAAAGAGCGTTTTCCCCATGTTCAAGACCGTAAGCGATATACTGCATTGCAAAAGTAGATTTCCCTGTACCACTTGAGCCTACAATGAGCAATGTGCTCTTATCCCGCACACCACCTTCTATTACTCTGTCCAGACCTGCTATACCCGTGGGGATCCTGGTCTCTTCGTTCATAAAAGACCCTCCAGTCTAGGATCATTTGTCATATCTGAACTACTATTTATCTGGCCGTTCTCTACAGAGAGTATAAGTGATTCGTTCTCCTCGAAAGGGTATCCTAATTCAATGTACATGACCTCAACCGAGTAACCACTGATCAACATAAGATCAGTTACTTTGACCCAACCGGATTCTACCTTACGTACAACATCCTTGAGAAAAATATCATTAGATTTTGCATCAACCATTAGACATTCTCCTCTATAATGGGAACTGTCAGTTATGACACGTACCATCTCTCCGATAAAGCGGGAGATTAGATCATATTTATCGTTTTGTGGACCACAAACCATGTTCAAGCCTCAGTTTTGTTTTTTCATCTTTGCTATGAGCTCAGCAAAGCTTCCTGCAGTCTTTGCTTCATCTTTGATCTTCGTTGCCTGTTCCTGGATGGAAGGAGTAGAGGGGACAGGTGCTGGTGGCGAAACAGATGATAATGGGGGTGCAGAAGGAGCTGGAGCCGTAGCTGTAACAGGAGACGGCATGGACTGCACTTTTAGAGCCATTTCCCCAAAAGCGGCACCAAAAGCATTATGCTTGGAAGTGATGGATTTGAGCTCCTCTGCCGTTTTCCATGGGGGATCGAATATTTTTTCTTTTACTGGCATGCTACCTGCAAATTGCATATAAGCTTCGCCTACATCGGAAAGTTTTCCCTGATCAAGAAGTTTATAGATAGTAAGGATCTCCGCCCTACTGACAAGTTCAGGATGTTCCATAGCCGGGGGTCTTTTCCCAGAGAGGATAGATCTGTCATCGCCATCAAGGAGGATCTGATAAGCAGAAATAGGCTGCAGTGATACCTTGAACTTGCAGACTGCTCCACTGTCCTTTATGCATTCTGTTTCCTCGACCGTACATTCTAGCTCTAGTCCCTCTTTGAAGAAACGGTGTAAAGCATCCGTGGTAGCTACACATACTTTCTGGTTATGGAGAGCAGGATAGATGTTGCAAACAGGACAACTTGGGACTGCAAACACATAATGCATTGGTGCATATCCTATGAGCTGCATATCTCCCAGACCCACTTCCTTGAACAAGCGCATCATAAAACCATACAAAGGAGTGGACCTGATCGATTCAATGGTATGTGCCCGCAGAAAGATCCGAGTGTCTTTCCACGGTACCCTGGAATTTGGGAACCTGGTGCTGATCGATTCCTGTATCTTTAGCATGGCACCAAATGCACCAAGTGACTGAGCAAAGCTGCCACCTGGAGGCATATCGCTCATATCAGAAGCCCCCTGCTAAAAGTATCTTAGAGATAACCATTACATCAGCTCCTTGATCTTCGTCAGACCCTCCTGTGTCAGTCTTCCCATCGTATCACAGAACCCTTGGTCCCTGATGTTCTTAAAACTGCCAGCAAGAGTTTCATTATCAGCTCCTATAAGGAAGGAAAGTTTCGCCATATCATTGATCCCTGTATAGAGCATATAGAGCAATTTCTTGTCAATGTCAGAAAGAGACTGGGACTTTGGTGGAGTCCCGCACATTGGCTGAAGATAAGCTTTCAATGTGTTAATTACTGCCTCATTGCCTCCTAATAGTGCTACTGATGATGCATATGAATCAGTACTTACACTTGAGGGCTGCAGATAGTCAATGATCAATACATGGGTTGTACCTATGCCACGCTGTGCTTTCAGGCGAATGGTATTTGGAACCTCTCTTCCCACCATAGTGATGTTCTTAAGTGGAATAGTGGACCAGCCTTTACCTTCAGAGAACCAGAGGTTAAGGTTAGTGAGATAAAGTATTCCCTTCTCCCAGTTGTCAGAATAAAGGGAGGTCCCCATAATGACAGCCTTGAAGATGTAATTTAGATCAACTTTTGCAATACCTTGCTCCTGTGTCATCTTTTCCCTACAAATATTTAATATTAAATTATAATTATAAAATATATAGTACTGAACTAATAAAACAGTTTCCATTAGTTTGCCAGTAGTAAGGCAAATTAGAATTTAAAGAAGAAATAAAAACAGAGAATTGAAGATGTTACTTATTTTTTAAGAAATATCTCTCATTTCCACATGCAGCACATATAAAAAGAAAGCCTGGAGAACTACCTGAGACAGCATACTTATGGGTCATGTATTCGCCACAGCTACACTGGCTCATCATCTTATGCTCCTTTAAAAATTCTCTGTTAGTAGGAGCAGCCGTATCTGAAGCACTCTGAACAATGGGAACACAGCTGCAAGAGAACGGTCGTGCACAATGAACATCTGCCTCTACCCGAGACACAGGTTCGAATGGGTCAGGCCCCACAAGATCTCTGACCATTGTACCTTCCTTTACGCTCGCCACTTCAGGGTCCTGCTCAGAAGACAGATTAAAGGCAGGCCTGAATACATCTTTTACATAAAGGTCCTTCTGGATTTTTAATAGTCCTTCATTGTTGATCTTCAGTTCAGCAGGAACGCTCTTTAACTCATGAACTTCTGGAAGGAAAAGATAGCCAGGATAGTTACTAAGGTCTACAGGACAATCCTTGGCAGGCTCCTGGAAACCCAGAGACAGAAAAAAAGCCTTTGCTATAGCGTTTACCGGTTTAGTCAGTATATGCCCAGGACAAGCCTTGAAGCTTAGCAAGAACAATACTTTGCCAATACCTCTGCGGGAGATAGAAGGGGACACTTCGATCCCTCGCAGTACGTGGACAGAGCTCCCATCCTTACTATTCTGGTTCCATCTTTCGGTCATTACCCAACCTACGATAGTGACATCATCTATTCCAACTATAAGGGTCACAGATTGTCTTTTGAGCCAACTGTTAAAGTTATCCATATAGTTGCTCATACCCAAATGTTTATTGAAATAATTGAAACTGCCTATCTTAAGCTTATCAAGCTCATATGGGTATCTCAGTTTGGAAAACTTCAATCCACCATCATAGCAAGCAAGATCTATCATAAAAAGCACCAAATCAAATATATTAAATTTCCCAGTAAGATGACATCAATGTCTTAAGTTCATTTAGTTTGCTCTCAAATATACGTCTGCAAGAACTTTGGCGGGAAGCCAGTAGATGCATCTGATCAACCTCATCTTTAGTATATCTGTTACCTGACAATGCCTGCAATACCATATCTGCCAGCAGGCCAATATCATCATGATAGCCACCCTCCAGCAATACAATAGTGCGCCATTTGCTAGAGATGCTAGAAACTATGCCATAATACCCATCCATCGTCAGGTTCAGCTTAGAAAGTCCTTCTTTGTAATAAGAATCAAAACCACACTCAAGGATAACTATATCAGGACAAAACTGCTCAATTACCTTAAGGCCGATCTCTTCAAAAAAAATAAAATATTCAGAATTCCCTGCCTCTGGTGGCATTTCCATGTTCAATGTATACCCTACAGCTGGCATAAAGCCTATTTCCCGAATGAAACCTTTGAAGGGATAAAAGTGAGACGGGTCCTGGTGTACAGAAATGCAAAGGACGGATGGATCTGCATTGAATATATCCTGAGTACCGTCTGAAGCATGGGCATCTATATTCACAATAGCGATCTTTGAATAGGACCGGACCTGCTGTAGATATCTTGCAAGGACAGCAGCATTGTTGAAGACACAGAAGCCGCTGTAGTGGTCTGCATACGCATGATGGCCCGGGGGCCTGATCAGGGCAAAAGCATGATCATGTTCTCCTGTTGCAACAGCTTTGCCCGCTTCAAGTACAGATCCCACCGCCTGCAACAAGACCTCAAGAGAACCCTCACATAAATAAGTATCATTACCAAGCCATCCACCCCCTTTCAGTGAACATAGCTGCACGAAAGAAAAATAATCCATTGTATGCACACGCAGAACATCCTGAACAGAAGCACTGACAGGATTTAGAACTTTGCAGTTATTGTTTTCAAGTACTTTGTTATCTCTGAAATGCTGCATGATCCTTTGCAATCTTACAGGACTTTCCGGGCTTGGAAAGCCTTTCAACATATAATCATGCAGCTCGTGATTGGTATTGAATATGACACCTATGCTGCGCATTCTACCTCTTATTATTCCTGAATTCCTAACATTTCCTTAACATATGAAACCTTTTTTTCTGTAGCTTTCATGATCGATTTCTGCTGATTTCGTTCATATTCCGTGGTTTTAAGAGTATCAGCTATGGGATCAGGCAGTCCAAGCAAAGAATTGATGACCACATGAGCAAGATGTCCATTGAACTTGTGGTAACCTCCTTCCATTATTAGTACAAGGTTCCCATTCATGATGGACATGATCTTCTTTGTCATCATATGATAGCCTGCAGAAGTAAGATTCAGCTTTATGTGCTGTTCTTTATAATAAGCGTCAAACCCGCAGCTGCATATTACAAAATCCGGTGAGAAACTGTGCAAGAGAGGGATCACTAGTTCATCAAAAACAAAAGCATAGTCTTCATCTCCTGCCCCCACAGGCATTTCCACATTGACCGTGTAACCTACACCTGGTCCTTCTCCAGTCTGAGAACTGAAACCTCTTCTGGGATAGAAGCCATGCGGGTCACGATGCAGGGACAATACCAGAACTGTGGGGTCATCATAGAATATCTCCATAGTGCCATCGCCGGCATGAGCATCCCAATCAATAATCATTACTTTTGAAATGCCTTTTTTTCTCTGCAAGTAACGAGCTAAAACAGCTGCATTATTAAATATACAAAAGCCTCTGTACTTGTCCGCATTTGCGTGGTGACCTGGAGGTCTGGTCATCACCATGGCTGCAGAATATCTTCCTGATAACACAAGTTCTCCAGCCTGTATAGAAGAGCCCACGGCAAGTCCTGCAACTTCAAATGTATTAGACGTCATATAGGTACTGTCACCCAGAAAACCTCCACCTGAAAGGGAGTATGATCTGACGAACTTGATATACTCAGCAGAATGGACCAATAAGAGATCCTGATCTGAAGCAGGATATTTATCTGTGATAAGGTCACATCTTTTACTGAAAACACCACTACGCTGTAGATATTCCATGGCCCCTGTAAGACGCTCAGGACGTTCCATGTCCTGTACATTGGTATTTACAGGAAAATGTGCAATGTGAGCTTCAGAATATAGTACAGCTACTTTTTCAGGCAGGTCTTTTTGAGCCACTGTCATGTCTATCTTTTCAGCATGTACAAGCTCATTTTTTTTCATCCCACATTCAATTTGATCCAGTTTATCCATAATACTGGCAATATCCTCGGTCACTGGAGGATTGTTACCTATGTTCTTGTTAATGCCTTTTGTGATCTTGCCTGAGATCTGCACTTGCTGTTCTCTATCTGAAACTGTTCCCCCCTTTTCTTTTTGGACAAGAACGGTACTTTCTTGTTCCTTATGTGAAATAGACTTAATTACGTTTTCTTTCTTTTTCAAGATCGCATTTGATTTTGGTTCTGTCTCTGATAATCCTGCTTGCTCATGCACAGTCGTGCTTGCATCTGTAACTGAACAGTATGGAGAAAGATGTGCCTTTTCATTAACAAGCGACTTCACCAGAGGCCTGGGACAGTCCTGCTCTAGTTCACAAGAATCGTATAACACTTCCTTAAAACTTGAGGAAGCCAACTTGTTCAGTTTATTGTACAACTCGTGTTCAAGATCCTTTCCTGCAGATCTAGAAGATGACTGTTTTTGCTGTTGATCGGTCATGATATTGTTTACAGATGAACCGGCATCGCTGCTGAGCTCTGCGTAAATCACATTATCCTCTGTGTTTTCTTTTTCTGATGGGGCGATGGCCTCTTCCATCGCAACTCTTATGGAGATGTCATCTTGACCTCTGACCATACCTTCCAGACTATCGTTAAAGCGTAGTGCTATCAACTTATTAAGTTTTAACATAGTTTCTTTTATATTATCCTCTTTTTCAACACCACCATTTTCTTCTTTGAACATAATGCCTCCATGCAACAGCGTTCATTGGACAGGTATCCATATCGTATCCAAGGTTCCGGTATATTTTGTACCCAGATACTCAAACACAACAGTAGGCTCTTCCACTCCAAGCCAGCCTTGCATCCTGGGCACAAATGTCCAACTCTGTTTCACTGTCTGACCAGCAGGTATGGGGTCAAAGAAAAGAGCAGTATCTTTGATCTCCACAGTATTAGGGAATCTTGCTTTTATAGCAAATTTTTCATATGGTTGCTGAGAAAAGTTCTTTATCCATACATCAATAACTGTCTTTCCGCCAGCCACAACTTTTTGTGAAGGGACGAACATGATGAACTGAGCAAGAGATTCCTTTGGCATAGGAATACCATTACTGGTATCCACGGTTCTGCTATTATTCTTGTGTTTTTGTTTTTCTCGCTGATTGAGATATATACCAGAACCGAAGAGCATTACAGAAAATATAGTTATAGGCAAAGCGTTCTCTGTAATAGGATCAATGGGAGTTCTCTGAACCTCTACGGTCACAAGGTCATCCTCTGAAAGTTCAAGGGGACCAGAGAAAGTGACCCTGATTATGATCCATCCAAGTTCGGTATACTGTAATTTGAAGTATATAGGTAGAATAGCTCTTTCTATCTCGTTACCATCATCATTAAGTTTTGCCACTGTACATTCTGCCGTAGCAACTGCAACATTCTCTGTGTGCTCTTCTGAAATGATCAACACTTCTTTAAGCCCACCTGGAGAGAACTTCTTGTTCTTGAACGTCATCCCTATGCTGGCAGGAACAAGGAAATCTTTCCCTTCATACATACCAAAAGCCACATTATAGTCCTCTGCATTCACAGCTTCCAGGAACTTAATGACAGTAGTGTTCACTGCATCAGAATGTTCCTGACCCGAACATCCACTTGCGTAGATAGAAAAACTGAAAATGAACAATATGAGGAGTAAGTGTTGATATCTCATTTAACTCATATTATAGTATTAAATATATAATATTTAATACTTTCTTCTTGTAAAAATAAAAAACATGATCAGTAGTAATTCAATGCCTAACAGAAGAGGCAAAACATATCCATGTTCATAAAAGTTGGGGGTTCGGAAATCCACAATAGTGGCATATTCAAATGTTGATCTATTACCTGCCATAAAGTTGCGTACTCCACTTCTTCCCTCCAGTTCTACCTGACCATCCTCCACTATTGTGACATTGTCCAACCCATCATGAGAGACAAGTATTGTACCTTTTGGCAGGCTTATGCGCATCCTCTCTATAAGAGGGTGGCCAATGACCCACAAAGAATGATCACCTGCTCCAAGAGCAGGAACAATACCATAGTTAATGGTCGTATTAACATAAAGAGGATCTTGACCGACCTTTCCTGTAGCATTATATAGATCAAAAGAGATAGAGTCCATGTACAAAGTTACATTGCCATTATCCACCATTATATATTCCATGAACTGTGAACTTCTCGATGCAAGATAGGACCTTTTAAAAGAAGTGAGCTCAGGCTCCGTTACCAGAGAATCATTATCAGTATCAAGAGATTGTCTAAATTCAAGTGCATCGCTTAAATTATATGTCTCTAATATGGTCAATGTGAGAACATCTTTTTCAAGATGTACATCATTCTCATAAACAGCTTCTGCTATTGCCTGAGAAACTAAAAGAAGTAGTACCATAAAGAAAATCGGTCCTTTTGGGATATTAACACCTTCTGATAAAAGGAGAGATATCACTTTACGGATATAATTGTATTGTTTCCTTGCTACCGTAGGAAGAGGGAGTTACAAAATCCACACTTGTTATTGTTCCAGCTTCCGGTGTAAAGACCAGACTTACAGTTGTTCTAGGTCCGATGTCAAGGGTTGAATCTTTCTGAGAGCCGTTAGTGGTTATATGACCAATGGTCGTATATCCAAGATCACCATCTGAGACCGTTGACACATAGATGGTCACGAGATCTCCGGTGTTCATAATAGGAGAGGATTGAGAAAAAGATAGGTCCTCATCACGGATCTTGGACACTGTGAAATAGTATGCTGCATTGTCACCCGGATAGGTCTGAGTGGACGTCAGCAATTTTTCAAGATTAGCATCTGCACTTGCACTGCCTGAAAAATCGCTCATTGAGGTTCCATAAGATTTCTTATTGTTCCCATATATAAGATCATTATTGTTGGTCCCATCTGAGATGGAAATAACCAATTGGTTAAGATCTACAGGAGAACTACCTACATTAAGTCCAACTTTCATCTTAAGGAGAGAGATGTTCTCAGCCATGAACGTTGAACTATTCTTAGCCCGTATACCTTCAATGCTTTTTACCACCAGATTGGATGAAACTTCCTGAGTTGCCTGTTTACCGGTAGATTGTGCCTTTTGTTGTAACACACCGGATGTTTGTATGAGCACAGAGGCAGCAACTGAGGCTATAAGCACCATAGCTATGAAAATAATAAGAGTACCAATGCCTATCTGAGCACTGGTATCATCTCTTAAAGAGGATCTTTCTATGGTCATTGTATTGCCTCTTTAGGCTCAATGTCTGATCATGGATACAGTTGTACGGTTTCTTTTACACCATAGGAAGAAGGTGTCACAAAATCAGCATTTGTCACTACACCTGACTCCGGAGTAAGGATTATGTTAACAACAGTCCTTGGCACCAGATTAAGGCCAGCTGTTTTAAGACCTGCTGAAGTGTCGGTGGTACCTACAGATGTATATTTAGCTGAGGCAGCACTTGGTGAAGTTGTGGCAATATATACATTGATAAGGTCACCAGTGTTCATGACAGGGTTCGACTGTGAGAAAGAAGCATCTTCATCACGGATCTTGTCTACTGTGAAATAGTGATCAGAATTGTTGAAAGTAGAGGATGCAGCGGTTGTACCTGTAAGAAGCTTTTGAAGATTGGCCGCTGAATCGGTTGAGCTAAAACTACCCATTGCCCCATTTGAGGAACCGACAGATGCATATGATTTTTGGTTACCTGCATAAACAAGGTTGTTTGCAGTAGTACCATCGGTGATGGAGATGACCACCTGATTAACGTCCACGGATTGGCTTCCTACGTTCAGACCAACTTTCAGCCTTAGAAGATCGATAGTGGATGAGAGAACCACAGAACTGTTCTTTGCACGCACACCCTCGATATTTTTAACGATCAGGTTGGAAGATACTTCCTGGGTTGCCTGTTTACCAGTAGACTGTGCCTTCTGCTGCAGTGTACCAGATGTCTGAATGAGCACGGCGGCAGCCACGGCGGCAACCAGCACCATTGCAATGAAGATGATCAGTGTACCAATACCTACCTGTGCATTAGTATCTTTCTTCATGGAAAATATTTTATTTGCTTTCATATACAATCCTCTGAAATGATTATTTAGTAGAGTTTTATATAAAAATAATAGTATATATAATATGTGGTTGGGAATAACAAACTAAAAACATCAAATATGCTCTTGCGCAAATGATATATATAATGTTTAAAATATAATAATTTATTCGATAGAGGATATAAATGACAGCAGGATTGATACTCAATGCAACAATATGTTTTGCAATAACTGCATCTTCATTTGCCTTTGCATGGGTACTTGCAAGCAGTGAAGACAAGCATAATGAGAAAAGTAAGCCTGCCCTGTGGGCTCTGGTGGTCCTCTGGTCACTTGTAGCCTTAACATATCTGCCAACAACTATCCGAATGATAGCATCAGTTACAAATCACCCATCCCTTGACTTAATGATGTATAACCTTGCAGCAATACCTTTTTCAATGGTCACTGTTCCACTTGTGTTCTTTATATTGTATATAATAACAGGCAATCAGAAAATAAGTGGATATTTATCTTTCCTGTTCATACTTTTTGGGGCAGCATACCTGGCGTTCCTTTACTCTAACGGTGTAATTGGACCCATTATGACCGAATACTCCTCAATGTTCAAAATCAACAGTGATACTGCCATTAATATATATCTAGTTGGACTTTTTGTGATCCCCACGGCAATGATATTGGGATTAATGATGCTAATATTCCTTCAGCGTATGCCACGCCATCTCAGATACAGGACTACACTTCCACTAGTAGCTATATCATTCGTGTTTGATTTTATGCTAACTGACATGATCACTGATATGGATGTTATGCAGGTGGCAGCAAGGACCTTTATCCTTATTGGTACTGTTCTGGCGTTCCTTGCCTACTTCCCTCCCTCTACATTGAAAAAAACACTTGGAATTGAAACATCTTTGAATGAGAGCTATGAGGAGGAAGAAAATGGCCTTTGAAATAGATGTAGAGATGGAACAGAAAGTTGCTGATTTCTACCAATCACTTGGCATCAATCAAGGCCCAGGCGACCTCCAATATAGAATTATCCTTCTTGTACTGAACAAGAATGAAGGAAAGATTACTGAGTTTGCGGATATTAGAGAATATACCGACAATTTTGCAGACAAAGGCAGCATTGGAAGCAAAATGAAAACTGTTTTCCAGCTTGAAGGATTAGTTGAAAAGGTAAAAAGAGGAGGCTATATGATCACTGATAAAGGGATCATAGCTGCCAATTTCCTTAAAGATACCACTGATTATTATAAGAAAACAAAACGCATGGGTGACATGATCGATAGGATGCCCTAAAAGATCATTTTGACGCTCCTTATTTTTAAAACATAAGAGAAGTGCTTTTCTTTACCTTTCTTTTATAACAGAACATGATATGAACACTATTTGAAAGGATATTTATAAGAATGTCAGACAGCGTTGTATGAGCACAAGACAAAAGACACATAGAACTATCATGGTCAGTAAAAAAGATAGATGATCACGATAAGCTTTCGTTTTAAAACAATTGTTCGAAAGTGCATACTATAATATTTTAAATATAGGGATTTCTCGAAATACCTGATAGAAAAAAGGAAGGTGAGAGAACTCACCTCATGGATAGAGAACCACAGTTTCCCTAGTTCCATAGGAAGAAGGTGTCACGAAATCAGCATTTGTCACTACACCTGACTCTGGAGTTATCACTATGCTGACACTTGTCCTGGGGCCAATATCAAGCCCAGAACCTTTCTGGGAGCCATTTACGTTTATATCGCCAACATATTTATAACCGAGATCTGTATCGGACATAGTCGAAACATAGAAAGTAGCTAGGTCACCAGTGTTCATTACCGGCTTCCCCTGGGTAAAAGAACTATCTTCATCACGGATCTTATCTACTGTAAAGTAATACTTGGCATTAGCACCTGGTGAGGTTTGTGTGCCCGTTAGAAGCTTATTGAGATTCGTTGCAGCTGTTGCGGATGCTGAAAAATTATTCATGGCATTCCCATATGTCTTATCATTGCTGGCATATATAAGATTATTAGTAGTAGTGCCATCAGTGATGGAAATGACCACTTGGTTCACATCCACCGGTGAACTGCCCACATTAAGACCTACCTTCAACTTTAGTAAAGAGATTTTGCCTGCCAGAGCTGTGGCGTTATCCTTAGCTCTTATGCCATCTATCCCCTTTACTATGAGATTTGAAGAAACCTCCTGAGTTGCCTGCTTACCAGTGGACTGGGCTTTCTGTTGTAGCGTACCAGATGTCTGGATGAGCACAGCAGCAGCCACAGCGGCAACCAGCACCATTGCAATGAAGATGATAAGGGTGCCTATACCTACCTGAGCACTAGTATGTGAGCCTAAATTGTATTTTCTATTAGATTTCATAAGATCACCTCTCTTCTATGCAACCCATTAAGTTTTATGGATACAGTTGTACAGTTTCTTTCACACCATAAGAGGAAGGTGTCACGAAATCGGCATTTGTCACTACACCTGACTCTGGAGTAAGGATTATGTTAACAACAGTCCTTGGTACCAGATTAAGGCCAGCTGATTTAAGACCTGCTGAAGTGTTGGTGGTACCTACATATTTATAGTCAGCTGAAACAGCACTTGGTGAAGTTGTGGCAATATATACATTGATAAGGTCACCAGTGTTCATGACAGGGTTAGACTGTGAGAAAGAAGCATCTTCATCACGGATCTTATCTACTGTGAAATAGTGATCGGCATTATTGAAAGCAGAAGATGTAGTAGTTGTGCCTGTAAGAAGCTTTTGAAGATTTTTCCCTGCATCTGTTGAATTAAAGGTATCCATTGCTCCATCTGAGGCGCCGATGGTAGCATATGATTTTTGGTTGCCTGCATACACAAGGTTGTTTGCAGTAGTACCATCAGTGATGGAAATGACCACCTGATTAACGTCAACAGATTGACTTCCTACGTTCAGGCCGACTTTCAGCCTTATAAGATCAATAGTCTGCGATAGGACTAAAGAACTATCCTTTGCACGCACACCCTCAATATTTTTAACGATCAGATTAGAAGATACTTCCTGAGTTGCCTGCTTACCAGTAGACTGAGCTTTCTGTTGTAGTGTACCGGATGTCTGAATGAGCACGGCGGCTGCCACAGCGGCAACCAGCACCATTGCAATGAAGATGATAAGAGTGCCTATACCTACCTGAGCACTACTGTTCGTGAACATTTTTCTTCTTCTGTTTGCTTTCATGTGTATTCTCCTTTCAGTAAGTGTAATATAAATACAATTTTATATTAAAAATCAATATATAAAAAGGTATGGTTTAATTCCTTAAATATAAAGGATAATGCACACTAAACACCCTATATGAACACTGAAAAAACAATTTGGATTTTTCACACATAAGATGTAAAAAGGTCCTTCTTGAAAAGAAGTATTATTGTCACAGGAAATTCAATTGGATCCCGTTTGTCAAAATCTTTAAGTAGGTTAAATTATATGTTCATATTTGAACATAGATGTATAAATAAGTGATATAATGCATGAAATCATGAAAAGGATTCTTGATGAAACATCTAAAAGAGTAGATGCAATAACGACCTCTCCTAAGAAGAGCGACATAAAGACATATAACAAAAAGGATATTGTAGCCGCTATTAAAAAAAAACATATAGAAGGCGATATACCTGTTATCGCAGAAGTTAAGCCAGCATCACCTTCACAACAATATATGGACATATCTCCTGAAAAAGCATCGGACATAGCAATACAGATGGAAAGAGCAGGGGCAGTTGCTGTTTCAGTGCTCACTGAACCTAATTTCTTTCATGGTTCTCTAGAGAACTTGGAGAAAGTAAGGCAAGATGTGCATCTGCCAGTGCTCAGAAAGGATTTCATCATTGATGAGAAACAACTGGAAGAAATAAACTGTGACATCATATTGCTTATGACCGGAGTGCTTGGAACCAGAACAGGAGAATTTGTAGACCTCGCTATTTCAAAGGGCATAGAGCCACTGGTGGAAATACAAAATAAAGAAGAACTATACACAGCACTTGCAACAAATACAAAACTGATAGGTATCAATAACAGAGATTTCCGTACCATGGAAGTGAGCCTCAACAATACCGTGGAACTGGCCCCACTTATAAGGAAATATGATATTGAACATGGTACTGAGCATATGATCATTAGCGAAAGTGGAATACATTCAGGTGCAGATGCAAAGGCAATGATAGAAGCTGGGGCCGATGCGCTCCTCATAGGGACCGCTATAATTAAAAGCGATGATATATACCATAAGACAAAGGAGATAGTGAAGGCATAAAAATGTACAAAAAGCTTTGCAGGTCCAAAAAAGAAAGAATCATTGCAGGAGTATGTGGAGGGATAGGAACATTTCTGAATGTCGACCCGACCCTGGTAAGACTCCTGTGGATATTCCTGATATTCTTGGGTGGTGGAGGTATCCTGGCATATTTTATTGCCTGGTTGATAATTCCCGAAGAACATTAGGCGACAAAGATCATTGAAATGGACCATCAGTAGATCAAGATCAATACAGATAACTGGAGTGTAAACTATGCAAAAACCTACATATGGGAGGTTCGGTGGCCAGTTCGTGCCTGAAGTGCTGATGCCAGCATTGAATGAACTGGAAGAGGAATACGAACGATACAAGGGAGATCCTGGGTTTCTCAGGGAGCTTAACTACTATCTTACAGAGTTTGCCGGACGCAGTACACCTCTATACCATGCAAGGAATTTAAGCAAAAAATATGGTACAAAGATATACCTCAAACGTGAGGACCTGCTGCACGGTGGTGCTCACAAACTGAACAACACTATAGGACAGTCATTACTTGCCAAATATATGGGTAAGAAAAGGATCATCGCAGAAACGGGTGCCGGACAACATGGTACTGCAACTGCAATGGCGGGAGCTAATCTTGGATTTGAGACCGTTGTATATATGGGTGCCAAGGATGTTGAAAGGCAGAGGATGAATGTGTACCGTATGGAACTTATGGGTACAAAGGTGTGTCCTGTGAGGTCCGGGTCCATGACCCTGAAAGATGCGATAAATGAAGCACTGAGAGATTGGGTAACCAATGTGGAAAACACACACTATCTTATTGGTTCTGTAGTGGGGCCACATCCTTATCCGATGATCGTGAGGGATTTCCAGAGTGTGATAGGTAAGGAGGTCAAACAGCAGATCATGGAAAAAGAGGGGAGGCATCCTGACTCCATTATTGCCTGTGCAGGCGGGGGGAGCAATGCCATGGGTATATTCTATCCCTTTATAGATGATACTGATGTGAAACTCTTACCAGTGGAGGCTGGTGGATGTGGTATACAGGTACAGGGAAAGACAGCAACCCATTCTGCTTCTCTTGGAGCTGGTGAAGAAGGGATCTTGCAGGGTGCTAGAACACTTATCCTGCAGGATAGGTACGGACAGATCCTGGAATCTACTTCAGTATCAGCCGGCTTGGATTATTCTGGGGTGGGACCCGAACTTGCACACCTGGCAGAAACTGGAAGAATAAAACCTGGAAATGTGAATGACCAAGAAGCCCTAAATGCTTTTCATGAACTGTGCAGGCTCGAAGGTATAATCCCGGCGCTGGAATCAGCCCACGCACTGGCATACGTAAAGAAAATGGCAGACACCGGTGAGCTTGGGGATCTGGTGGTAGTGAACCTTTCAGGTAGAGGAGATAAAGACCTTGAGACCGTATTGAAATTAAAAGTAACCGATAATGAGGAAAAACAATGAGGATAGCAGAAAAGTTCCGGGAACTAAAAGCAAAGAATGAGAAAGCGCTCATTGCTTACATATGCGCAGGTGACCCCAGCGCAGATGCTACTAGGGAATATGTGCATACACTTGTAAAGGGTGGGGTCGATATGGTGGAACTGGGACTGCCTTTTTCAGATCCTGTGGCAGACGGACCTACGATCCAAGCTGCATCTGACAGATCACTAGAAGCCGGTATGAACCCGGACACCTATTTCGAACTTGCTGCATCCATTAAGGAGCAAGTGCCACTGATATGCATGACATATTATAACCTCATTTTCCGAAGGGGTGTGGAAAAGTTCGTGAAGGACTGCGCTGCATCGGGCATCACCGGCATAATAGTACCTGACCTACCTATAGAGGAAACCGATGATATCCTCAAAGCCTGTAAAGCACATTGTGTAGACATGATATTCATGGTAACTCCTTTAACGGACAAGGAAAGGATGCAGAAGATCTTCACCAAAGGTTCTGGATTCTTATATATAGTATCCCGTCTGGGGGTCACAGGAACACGTGCTGATGTTGCAAAATCCACAAAGGAGGTACTGGATAAAGTGAACACGGCCCTTCCCAGAGCAGTAGGATTTGGTATATCCAATGGAAAACAGGCTACTGAGGTGATCGCAGCAGGCGCCGATGCCATAATAGTAGGATCGGCCTTTGTGAACATCATAGCTTCTCAGGATAACGTGGAAGGAAGGTTGGAGGAACTGGCCCGGGAGCTAAAGGCCGGATGCATTGGCCAATAATATCATTATTCAAATATCTGATCCACGAACCACTCTGGGTCGAACTTCTTCAGATCATCGTAGCCCTGACCCATACCCAGGAACAGTATAGGTTTGCCTGTGATATATGCAATGGATATAGCAGCGCCACCTTTGGCATCTGCATCTGTTTTAGTTAAAATGGAACCATTAATGGGAACAGCTTCGTTGAACTGAGCTGCTCTTTCTACGGCATCGTTGCCTGCCACGGCCTCGTCTACAAAGATAATGAGATCTGGAGAGCTTACCCTGCAAACCTTCTTGAGCTGTTCCATGAGATTGATGTTCGTGTGCATACGGCCTGCTGTGTCTGAAAGCACTATGTCGGACTTGTGGGCTTTAGCATATTGCACAGCATCATAGACAACCGCTGCGGGATCACCGCCTTCCTGATGTTTGATGACCTTGACACCGATCCTGTCGCCATGTATCTGTAGCTGATCGATGGCACCTGCCCTGAAAGTATCACCTGCCGCCAAAACTACAGAATATCCAATATCTTTGAAATGTTTTGCTGCCTTAGCGATGCTGGTGGTCTTTCCCGTGCCGTTGATACCTACAAAGACAATGTGTACTGGTTTCCTGGCATTCCTGACATAATCATCAAGATCAAAGGTGTTTGCACTCATCACATCATATAAAGCATTGCGTAAAGCCTTCTCAACGATCCCAGTAGTATCTTTACCGATCTTCCTGCGGGAACCTACAAGCTCGGATCTTACAGACTCTGTAATAGCTTCTGCAACAGTAAGAGCAATATCACTTTCAAGCAATGCTATTTGAAGGTCCCAGAGAGGCCCTTCCAGGTCCTTCTCTTCCAGAATGAACTCGCGCTCAAATACCAAAGCCTTTGCCTTGCTCACCAGGCCAGTCTTCTTCTGTTCCTGAGATCTGGAAGCTTTAGTATCAGCTGTCTGATCGGGTACAACTTGTTGCTGAGATCCAAAATTATAATCATCTGCTTCGATCCCTGTATCAACTAAAGGATGATCCTCGGTCCCTGATGCAGCAGGTGGACTAAAAGGGATTTCATCTGTCTGTTCCTGAATTTCCTCCACAAGAACAGCCTTTTCGTCGATCTGCCTACTGAGGCTTTTTGTAAAACCGTTAAGCTTTTCTTTCAGTTTATTGAACATAAGCCAACTCTGCGGAAATGATGGATAAAATATCACAGGGTACCTGATTGTACACCCTGTTGCAGTGCAGCTACCTGAGCTTCGATGGACTGCATGCCTTGGGCCAGTTGCCCGAGGGTAGCATTCATCTTTTCCAGTATCTTATCAAGCTCGTTCTTACGTTTTTGAAGAGTTTCCTTTGCTTCGGGAACAGACTTCTCGATACTGATACCAGCACCAACGTTTACTACCACTTTATTGAGCATATCAAGCTTAGCATAGACGAATGAACCAGAACCTATGGGGACCATGGTATGGGCACCTTCTTTTTCATTTTCCAGCCCTTCTATGGTAGCGATGGCCCGCTGGCAGTCCTGTACCGACAGGCCTACCATACTTATCTGCTGCTGTAATGCCTCAGCCCTGCGCTGATACTCACGGTGCTGCATCAACAGGTTGCGTGGGTCCTTGTCATTCATCCCTGTCATGGATCATGCCTCAGAAATACTTTCAATCTTTACGAACATCCTTTTAATGCCATGTTTGCTGCCAAAGAGAGAATATATCTTATCCTCTGCATTTTTCTCATTCTGGCTAGCAACTTGCTTAGTGAATTTTGCCCATTCACATCCGGCTTTGAACTTCCCTTTAACAACAAAGTCCTTCATATTGTTCACCCATATATAAACTAAAATTCCCTTTATCTATTCCCAATTAAGCTCAGAGCACCCTCGATCCTGCCCAGCTCATAGCCAGTGGTCTTTGAACCTGCCACATAACCCTTGGAATTTGCCAGCAGGCCTGAACCTACCATCGGGGTGCCATAATTGGTAGTTCCCACATCTACAGGCAGTTCAAATATATCTTCAAGGAATGACAGCTCCTGTACAGTGGCCCTGGGATGTACAAGCACTCCCTTGTTTGTTACCGTTCCGGCCATCCCTACTGTTTTGAAACCTGCGATAGTGCCCCTGTGTACATCCACTTTTAAGGTTTGAGCAATGATATCTACAGAGTGGTCAGACAGTTCCGGGTGGACCAAAGCGGCTGAATCATTAGCGAGGACTATATTCCCGATCGCATTCAGCTTATCAGGAAGAATGGATATCGGAAGACCGATACCTTCTAGGCCCTCAACAAGGCCATCCCTAGGAACAATAAAGCCATTCGAATTGCCCCTTATCATAGAACCGATCACACTGCTTTGACCCATTATGATCTCCAGTACCTGAACATGTAGATTGTCAGCTATAAAGTCCTTAGCATCTACTTTTATGCCATGTGGTACCAAAGCAACCTCTTCTGTACAGGTTGCAAAGACCCCGATCACAGGGGTACCCATTATCTCCAGAGTAGGGATCATCATTCCAATATGCTTGCTTTCTGAAATATAATGTAGCGGTCTTAGGCAAGTTCTGCCTCTACCACCCCATCTTCAAACTTTGCAGCACGTACCCTTATGATCGATGGGGGCTTCTGTATACCCCTTTCCCATATTTTCTCATTAATGGTCGTGTGCAACTTTACCTTATCAGGTTCTACCTTCATGTGTTTTGTAAGGTAGTTCCTTATGAGCGTCATAGCCTTATCTGCCCTTCTATACCTGGGGAGTTCTTTAATTGAACGCAGGGGGATCGTATAGATCTGCTCTTTAACTGCATCTTCTGCCATCAATATCACCTACTTACTTCACATCCAGATCGCTTCTTCTCCAGTTTCTTCTCTTCGGATGGCCTACAACCTTCCTGGCTGTCTTGATTATCACCCAAGTTGGAACCCTGTGGTTCTGCCTGTGTGCTTTTGCAAGCCTAATCTTTTGTCCTTTACTATTCTGGCTCACTTGTCTCACCTATCTATGGAACCTTAAATCAAATAAGATGTATATCAAAGTTTGGCTTAATTATACACTTTTCTGTCTGTACGAACATCTGTTCAAGAGATCTGTTGTTCGATGATAGCATCTCATCTCTTACGGCCGATGACATGAGACTGAACATGAGAGGGAAAAAGCTTCTCTACCATATTTCTATCATGCCTCTGATATATGATCTCACGCAGCTCTGTTTCATAATCTGCTTTTATGACCTCTGAACTCTGGCCTTCTTCTATTATCAGATGTTTGTCTACCAGATGATCAACAGCTGACCTGCCATATCCTTTTAGCGGACATATGTACATTATACCTGACCTGTCCTCTATGCTGCGGGACTGGCCAAGGGTCAATACTGGAGCACGATCATCCCTTCTCACTCCATCAATGACCGCTGAAACATTCCCGTCAAAGGAAAGTTGTTCTACCGCCTTGTAATGGATGTGATTAATGGCATTTCTGGGAAAACCATCCTTAATAAGAGAGACATAGGCCTCTTCCAGTACCTGCCTACCAAGTTCAAGGGTCCTGTGAGGAAAACCAAGCTTTTTAGCTGCTTTCCTGGCAACCTCGCCCACTGGGAGCACACCAAAGGTACATGTCACTAATTCTATTTCGAAGAATGGTTCAAGCAGTATAGCTGACAGAGAACTGTCCTTTCCGCCGCTGAACAGAACTGATGCCTTCATGACCTATGATCATACCCTCGTGATAGTGGTCTTACGCTTCTTAGGCTGCATTTGGGCTAACAGGGCTTTCAGTTTCTCATCTGTTATCTGCGACTGCAGCCTGCCGTTCTGCGCAAGCATTATTAACTGGGACTCCAGTTGTGCTACTAGTTCGGGCCTAGACATTTTCAGTGTGGTCAAACGTTCTCTTGCCTCTGGAGTAAGGATCTGCCGAAGAATGGATTGCTTCTTAGCCTCTAATTCAGCTTGCATCTGTTCCTGCTGATAAGCAGCCTGGATATCAGGATGCATTTGAGCTGCCTGCTGTTGCTGTAGCTGCTCAAGCCTCTTTCTACGGATATCCTCAAGTTCACCTGCCATGCGATCACCTACTAATATATTATCGATCTGCAGAAATTATGAATTTGATCTGCTACCTACTGCCATCTAGTATCTGGCAAGTCCGGGTATATCTTCTAATAGTGTTTTTTTGACCTCATATGCAGTATTGTCCAACATGGATTGACCGGCTGGGGACACGACACGACCACTTTTCAGTGAACGAACAAATCCAGCAGCTTCAAGCTGTTGTGAAGCTTCTCTGGCAATGGAGCCACTTCCCTTAGCCTTTCTGTATGGCTGGGAGCCCATATCCTTTTTACCCCCATAGACGGACCGCAGCCTCTCTACGCCAATAGGGCCCTCAGTATAAATCGTCCTTAATACAGCAGCACACCGAATGTACCACCAATCATCGTTCGTAGGAGCAAGCTCCTTATGAGCACCGGTCTTAACATAGGCCGCCCATTCAGGTGGCTTCACATGCTCATTCTCTTTCAACTTTTCTGCTACCTTAGAGATCAGGTCATTTGCAGGAACATCATATAATGTAGTCATTTTATTCTCCCTGGATTAGATAACAAATTTTCAGATAATTGGACTCAGCATCTGGAAACTTAGATACGGTGGAATATTGATTTTAAACTCTCAGTTAGTATATACGCTTTTCGGCAGAGGGAATTATTTATTTTCTGAAGGTCTGTTCCCTTCCAGGGCCTACTGAGATATATTTTATAGGTATCCTTATCATTTCCTCAAGATATGTCACATATCCGCGGGCAGCATCCGGAAGATCAGAGAACTGGCGCACGTTAGTAAGATCATCTGACCATCCTGGTAATTCCTTATACACTGGAACACACCGAGCAAGCTCATCAGCAAGCTCAGGAGGATATTCCATGAACTTACCATCCAGTTCATATCCGACACAGACCTTCAGCGGATCAATATCTGAGAGCACATCAAGTTTTGTAAGAGCAAGTTCTGTATAACCATTGAGAAAAACAGCCTTCTTTACCAGAGGCATGTCAAACCAGCCACATCGTCTTACCCGACCGGTAGTGGTACCGAATTCCCTTCCAACCTGCTGGAGCTGTTCTCCCACATCGTCCTTCAGTTCGGTTGGCAGAGGACCTTCACCTACACGAGTGATATATGCCTTGACTATGCCCATCACATTAGTCACCTTTGTCGGTCCAACACCCAGATTGGCACATGCAGAGCCGGCGATTGTGCTGGACGAAGTGACGAACTTCTGGGTCCCATGGGTCACATCGAGATGTGTTCCCTGTGCACCTTCAGCCAGTACATTTTTGCCTTCTTCCAATGCTTTGTTGATCTCCAGAGACACATCCGTTATGTAAGGTGCAAATCTTTGACCCAGTGAAACATAGAGATCTATTGATTTATTGTCCATGACAACGGATGGATCACCTCCAAGTTCCCTGATAGAGCTTTCCTTCTGGGGAGCCAGTTCTTCAAGCCTTGCAAGGAACTTTGCCCTGTCTGTTAGATCAGCTAATTGTATCTCATCTCTTGCAACCTTGTCTATGTATGCAAAGCCTATACCTTTTTTAGTGGTCCCTATCTTCTCAAGGCGACTCGACTCCTTCAGACCGTCGAGTTCGATGTGGTATGGCATGATAATACTGGTCTTGGCATCTATACCAAATTTTTCGGGACCAATATGGATCCCCCCATTGGCAAGCGTCTCCAGCTCCTGTGCCAGAGACAGGGGGTTGAGGACAGTACCTGGACCTATGAGCACTCTGGAATCAAGCAGAAAACCTGATGGTATTAAATGCAATTTATAGATAACATCTCCTACTTTAACAGTGTGGCCTGCATTATCCCCGCCCTGAAATCTGACCACAAGGTCATATTTGTCAGAGATCAGATCAACGATCTTCCCTTTGCCTTCATCACCGAACTGAGCACCTGTAATGATTGTGAACATGGAAGAAAGATGAACGTTGATGCATAATAATTTTGTGATGCAGACTTAATATTCCTCATCGAACACTAACATCCGCATACCCTCATCAAAAGGGTCATTATCATCCTTTCTGCAGCGCAGAGTCCGTGCATTGCCCATATCTAGCAAAGTATCAATAAGCTTTTCAGCTAGATTAAGCGTTACATTGAACTCTGACTCCAGCATGTAAATTGCATCCTGTCTTTTAATAGAGAAATTACAGGAATTGGACCTACGGGGAGATGTACAAGAAAGATAGAACTCACACCTTTGAACCTTGGAACTGTTCTTGAAGTGTACAGCAAGGCCATGCCATGAATGAACGTTATGCATACCTTTAATACCATATAGGTTCGATTTGCTTTTGTCCTTTGGAACAGCCATAATAATTAATATATTAATTAAATATAAATATTTATGTGTGGAAAAAGGAACAAATGGATACTCAATAATATTGAACTCTAATATAAAAAAAATTAAACTTACTGGAATGTTATTGGACATTAGAAAAACTATATATAATGAAGATGAACAATGACAGGACAATATGTTAACATCTATAACATCTACAGCATTGGTAAGTGTAGTAGCATCTACTACCGCAAGTGGTACGGTCTCATCGATGACCACAGCAACAGGATTGCCTGAATATGGAGGACTTGCAGCCCTTGCATTGGTTATGCTACTCTGTGCAAAGTTGATGTTAGCTGCATCCACAAGATGGAACAATATCATCAGATGCTCACTGGATATGAGCATCATACCACTGCTGATCTCTTTTGCCGCTATAGTGGTCTATAAGATAATTTCAATAATCTGAAGAGGGAATAGCTGTAGCAAGAACTTTGCCATTGAATACTTCTCTGACCATAGAATGTACTCGTTCTTCTGAAATTCTCTAAATTGTCGCTACGAAATGGACCCTGTTTTATTGAATCATTTAACTGTTGTTAATATTTTAAAAGAATGGGATACTGGGAAAAATAGACCTGTCGAAATTCCCTCCAGCGACTGTATCAATCCTCATCATTGACCCATGCTGCCAGTTCATCATGCAGGAACTTTTCGGCAGCTTGTACCACTTCGAGTTTACCACGCATTACCAGCAGTTCTCTCTGGTCACATTCCACTATGTTCACTGATATCTTTCTCTCCACAGGTTCAAGGTCGAATTCTTCTACCATATCATATATGATGTAAGAGGGAGTTCCGGGTGGGATTATCAAATCATAAAGATCTTCAAGCTGCTCTTCATCGATCTTTTTTTTGGGTTTAAGGTCTTCAAGTGTAAGTTTTCTTGCCATCTGCTCACCTACTGCGATATCTGATATTCAACTTCAGCATAAAAAGTAAACGGACAAAAATAGGAATGGTCATGGTATATCGTCTTTGATGACCTATAGGATGGGTCCTTTGGATTGTACTTTGTCTGAATCTGCAATATAATTAAAAGCTCTCAGACCAAACCATATTCCATGCAAGCGATCAAAGGAAAACTGGTAGATATTATCCAGCGGGATATTTACAATGCCATCGTCATTGTTGAGGATGGGAGGATCCAAGATATCCAAAGGACGGAAGAAGAGTTCGATAAATATCTGCTGCCCGGATTTGTAGATGCCCACGTCCATATAGAAAGTTCAATGCTAAAACCTTCTGAATTTGCCAAGATAGCTGTCAAACATGGTACTGTTGCTATGATAGCCGATCCACATGAGATAGCTAATGTATGTGGTCTTGAAGGTATTTATTATATGATGAACGATGCTGAGAATATACCTGTAAAAGTATATTTTACTGCACCGAGTTGTGTACCTGCAACAGAATTTGAAAACACTGGCCATAGGTTGTCAGCAAAGGAAATAAAAGCATTGATGCAGATGCCAAAAATTGTTGCATTGGGAGAAATGATGAACTATCCTGGTGTATTGAACGATGACAATGAAGTATATGCTAAGATCAAAGCTGCCTTTGACGCAGGCAAGCCGGTTGACGGCCATGCACCTGGACTTACAGAGGATGAACTAAAAAAATACATCCATGCAGGGATCAGCACTGACCATGAATGTACCCGGCTGGAAGAAGCCATGGAAAAAATAGAGAATGGTATGCATATCCTGATCAGAGAAGGCTCTGCGGCTCTAAACTTCGATGCTCTTCATCCTCTTCTTGCTAAGTACCCGGGATCATGTATGTTCTGCACTGATGACTGTCATCCTGAACATCTTGAAAAGGGGCATATAAACAGACTTGTTTCAAAGGCCATAGCTGCAGGCTATGATCTTTTCGATGTACTGCGTACCTCTTCCTATAACGCGTCAAAACACTACAAGATCAATGTCGGAATGTTACAGCCAGGAGATATGGCAGATCTCATAATTGTCAATTCCCTGGATAAAATGGATGTCGTTGCAACCTATATAGGCGGAAGACCTGTGTTTGAAAACGGCAGAGTGCTGTTTCAGGCACCTATCTCAGAACCCATCAATAATTTCAAACTGACCAAAGTGATCGAACCTGAACAATTGGAAGTATACTCGGATGCTGATATCTTTAAGGTCATACAGGCTTATGATGGCTCCCTTTTTACAGATGTTCTGGAACACCGCCTTCCAAATAAAAACGGGAAGGTATTTGCAGATCCTGTGAACGGGATCAATAAGATAGTAGTGATCAACCGTTATACTGAAGATCCAGTACCTTCCATAGGGTTCATTAAGGGCTTCGGTATTGAAAAAGGAGCAATAGCTTCCACAGTTGCTCATGATTCCCATAATATTGTGGCCATTGGTATGGATGATGCGGACCTGGCTTTGGTCATCAACAAGCTTATCGTGTCAGGGGGAGGTATGGCTCTGTCAGACGGAATCAATATATATCATCTTCCTTTACCTATAGCAGGGCTTATCTCCAACGAACAAGCAGGCGCTGTTATCGAGATCTTTGAAAGACTGAATGGAAAGGTTCACCAAATCGGATGTGGCCTAAACTCAGCTTTTATGACAATGTCGTTCATGGCATTATTGGTGATACCAAAACTGAAGATAAGTGATAAAGGCTTATTCGATGTATCTGAGTTCAAACTGACGGTTATAGAAAAGGATACTTAAGAGCTCAGGGCTGCGATCATTTGCTTGCCAAGGTAATGGACATCTCATAGTTGCTTTTACAGAAGGATCAAAAATTCCCTTTTTTGTACTAGATTTTAAATCATTGACCTTGAACATGGAATAGACGGTTATCTCGCCTCACGCCTAAATGGATCATATCTGAACCCAAAACCCAGATACCTCAGGGATAATATGGACATGAGAACCACAAGGATAAAAGAGAGTGCTCCGATTATGACGGTAAAGGCATAGTACAGAATACCCATTTCTGAAGGAACCATGTTCAGGAACGGGAAGAGGCTGAAGGGCTTGCTGTACAGGGGATACAGGTATGAGATGATACCTTTGTCCAGATCGTCCAGGATCAGGTGGAAAAGGGATGCTGCCTCTGCGAATACTCCCACTGCCAGGGCTTTGTTCCACTGTCTGTACATCACCATGCCTGGAATAACGCCGCCGACAAAGGCAATGCTGGCGAACAGCAATGAATGTGTGGGCAGGGACCCAATGGTACAATGATCACCCCTGGCACCATACAGGAGCAGATTGATGACCGCCGATATGTCCGGGAACAGTGAAAAAAAACTGCCTATAGCAAACAGTATCAGCAAATAGAACCAGTCGCTACGCTGTACCTTCCCTTTGCGAAAAGCCTGAATAAAACCATACAGTGCTACAGGAAAAAGCAGCAATATGAAGAATGTGATATGTCCAGCAGGATATGGCATGTAATTAGATATTAATAGAATTATTTTATAATCCTGTCGGTCAGTTCTACCCTAAACGAACAATATTCTATGCCCGAAGGCTTGTGATCCACATAATGCTCACTTTTCATTATTTGTGACATCTGTCGGTCCTATACTTTTTGAAGAGCAGCCGTATATTATATTGATCTTATTATGTAGTGTTTTTGTTTCTGTTACCTTTGCTCCCGGAGGCTGATATCTGAAATCAAAACCCAGGTAGTGTAATGACATCAGGGATATGAGCAGCACACAGAACATAAAGAACACTGAAACCATACCGGCCAGATTATAATATAAGCTGTTCACGTCTGAAAATCCTACATCCATATAAGAGAACACACTTAAAGGTTCATTGTGCAGCGGATAGAGATAGCTAAGACCACCCTCTGCAATATCATCCAAAAGCAGATGGGAAAGGAATGCTGCCTCCGCAAACATGCCTAATGCCAGTGCTCTGTCACGGTGCTTGTAAATCAGCAGGCCTAAAATGAACGCACTACAAAAGGCTACAACACCGAACACCAAAGAATGCGTTGGTACCGGCCCTGCCATGGTATGTTCAAGATTTCCGTACATAAAAAAGTTCCATACTGCCGGTATATCTGGAAGCAGTGAACAAAAAGCACCCACCATCAGCACCACTAAGAAATGCCAACCATCCCGTCGGGAAATTTCACCTCTGAGGTATGACTGTATGGACCCGTAAATTCCGGGAAGGGATATGCATAACATGAAGAACATTACATGCACGATAGGATATGGCATGGAACATCAATATTACCATAATTAATATATAATCATTAGGCTGAACTGTTCCCCTGTAGGCATATCTGGTATTTACTGAAAGCCTGTACATTACCTTTTCCACAATAAACATAGATAGTGCCTTGATCTACATTGAAAGAAGAGCAAAAACCATATTTATCATAGCTGCCAAACAGTCAGGTCGTGGGGTATATTGTCAGGGATATTTCCTGGGAGTATCATAAAAGTGATTAATATGGCAGGAGACAAACTAGATAAAGGAGCGATCCTACAGAGAGACAGGGAAACATATGCAATAGCGCCACAGATACCAGGAGGTATAGTAACACCTGATCTGTTGCGCAAGATAGCTGATGTATCAGAGAAATACAATGCTGCAGCATTAAAACTGACCTCTGCGCAGAGAATAGCCATAGTTGGGATCAGGGAAGCTGACCTGGACAACATCTGGAAGGACCTGGATATGAAACCTGCAGCAGCCATAGGGTTGTGCGTAAGGAGTATAAAGATCTGTCCGGGCACAACATTCTGTAAACGTGGGCAGCAGGACGCTGTTGGTCTGGGTCTGAAGCTTGATGAAAAATACCATGGTCTGCAACTCCCTTCCAAGCTTAAGATAGCAGTCGCAGGATGTATGAACTCCTGCTCAGAGCCTGCGATCAAGGATATAGGTATACTGGGCACGTCCAAGGGATATACTGTGATGGTAGGGGGCAGTGCAGGAATTAAACCAAGGCTTGCAGACATTGTAGCTGACGAACTATCCGATGAAGAGGTGCTGGCACTTGTGGACAGGATCATCAGCTATTATAAAAAACATGCTACAAAGCACAGACTTGGAAGGTTCATCGACGAGATAGGGCTGAATAAGTTCAAAGAAGACCTCGGACTATGAACACTACACACATTGTTTTTTTAATATCGTCTTTTTCCCCAAGCGGCCGGGAATGTAAAAATGTGGCTGCTGATATATATAACGTAATGAAAATCTTTAAATATGATAGAAGCTACAATCATGCAACCATAGCGGTTGCTCAAGAGTAGTCAAATTTAACTTTTATAGTATTTATATTAACAGCAGGAGAAGGTAAAATATGGATTATTTTTCAGGTATATCTGATGCGCTAAGGGTCACGTTTGTGCAGATGATGTTATTGTCCATCATTGCAGTTGGTATCTTTATTATAGGAATGTATATCAATTTAAAGAAATGGGGCATGGGCTCCACAGGATATGGTCAGCCACCATCGAAAAGTATATGGGCTTTCCCTAAGATGCTCATGTACCAGATGAGCCAGCATGCACATGTTCATAATCAATCGGTTCTTGAAACCCTTGTTCTTGATATTATCTTTCAGAGAAGGATACTGAGAAGAAGCCCTCTCAGATGGTTCATGCACTTCACTATTTTTGTTGGCTGGATGGTCCTATTTGTAATGTCCGGTGCGATGTTCTTTGTGGAAATGACCCATATGATCGGTGAAAAAGTAGGATTTGCAGAAGCACTTCCCTGGTTCATGAACCCGGAGGTTTTCAGAGAGCTGCTCTCATTGCCTAATGACATCTTCAGTTACATATTGCTTATAGGCGTTGTAATTGCAATTTATAGAAGACTGTTCGTTGCAAAGACCAGAGAAGCCACCATTGCGTACGACTCCGTCCTTATCATCGGGCTTGCCGTGATCACGATCTCGGGTTTCGTTGCAGACGGTATAAGGACCGGCAGGCTCTGGGGCTTTGGCATAGAATATGCATATGCGCCACCTGCAGCACTGTTCCATGTGGTGCTCTCTCTGTTGTTCTGTATCGCATATATACCCTTCAGCAAGTACATACACGCCATTGCCATCCCTCTTACACTGCTCGCAAATAAGGGAGGGGAATAAAGATGGCAAAAAGTCAGCCTTCTATAAATACTGAGAACTTCACAGCAGTACAGCTCATGGAGCTGGATGCCTGCAGCAGATGTGGTGAGTGTGTTGACTGGTGTCCTACATATGATGCTTCTGGTCAGGATCCCGGGCTTGCACCCAGGGACAAGATCCTCAGATGGGCCGAGTTCATGAAAAAATCTTACGGACTGCGGGCAAGGCTCTTCGGTCCCAAACATATCCCATTGGAAGAGATTGAAAAGTTCAAGGACGATGTTTATGGATGTACCACATGTGGTATGTGTGCTACTGTGTGTGAATCCGCCATAAATACCGTGGAACTGTGGGAATCAATGCGTGCAAACCTTGTAAAAAGCGGTATTGGCCCATACGGTAAGCAGGGCATGTTCCTGAAGCTTATTGGAGAGTACAAGAACCCATACATGGCAGACAATAAGGACAGGACAAACTGGTTCCCTGCTGACATAAAGGTAGAGGAGCAGGCAGAGATCCTGTACTTTGGTGGATGCACTGCAGAGCTCAGACAGAGAAAGCTCGCCCTTGCAACTGCCCGCGTGCTCAACAAGCTCGGAATAAAGTTCACAATGCTTGGAGAAGATGAGATCTGCTGCGGTTCTGCATTAATTAGAACGGGACAGTACTTCATCAATGATACGGCAAAGATAAATGCCCAGAAGAACGTGGACAACATCAAAGCAAAGGGTTCCAAGATAGTGCTCTATGCATGCGCAGGATGTTACAGGGCTTCCCTTATCGACTGGCCACGTCTGACCGGTAAGGAGCTGCCATTTAAGGTGGTCCATGTAACAGAATTCCTTCAAGACCTCATCAGGAAAGGAGAGATCAAATGGGAGAAGTCCATTGACAAGAAGGTCACATACCATGACCCATGTCACCTTGGTCGTCACGTAGGCGTGTTCGAACCACCAAGGGCTGTCCTTGAAGCTATTCCAGGGATCCAGTTCATAGAGATGGAAAGGATAAAGGAGAACCAGCGTTGCTGTGGAGCGGGAGGCGGTGTAAAAGCCGGTATTCCGGACCTTGCACTGGGAGTTGCATCCACCCGTGTAGAAGATGCGCTTGCTATCAATGTCGATATCCTGTCAAGTGCCTGTCCGTTCTGCAAAAGGAACCTCTCTGACGGCAGGGATGCTCTTGGCGTGAACGAACTTGAAGTTGAAGATGTGATCGTGCTTGTGGCAGAAGCCATGGGGATCGACCTGAGCGATACTCCTGCGGAGTGAAAGCCCACCGATCACTTTTTAAAAAAAAATAGGGCGCCTTGACAAAGTTGTAAATGAGATAAAAATGCAGATTCCCTATGAAATACTGGGAAAAGTATTCATAATACTGACCATTGTAACTATTACAGGTATTGCTATAGCCTTATTGCTAGGGGCTTACAGTTTCAAGCGCAAGCGAATACTTTTCCCAAATTTCATACTTTTTATGCTATATCTGTTCTATGGTCCTGCCAAGTGGATCTGCAGACGATTTTCTATTCGCGATACGATCGTCGATGAGATCCTGGTAGAGCTAAGGAATGCCATTATGCTGGACAAGTTCCGCAGTACAAAAGGGCTGAAAATGGTATTCCTGCCCCAATGTCTGCGCCATCCGGAATGCAAGGCGCGGTGCGATCCTGTTGAAGGGTACCAGTGTACAAAATGCGGAAAATGTGATATTGGAACTATTTATAAAGCCGCTGATGAATATGGCTTCAGGGTTTTCGTTATACCAGGTGGAAGTTTTGTAAAAAAGATATTAAAATTATACAAGCCTCAAAGCTGTATCGGGGTGGCTTGCTATCCAGAGCTCTCTGAATCCATGCAAGGAGCTGCAGCCTATATGCCGGTACAGGGAGTATGCCTGCTTAAGGACGGTTGTTTCAACACTGAGGCTGATGTCGAAGAGATTATAAGGAAAATGGAGGAGACCAGTGTATAGAATAATAGGCGAGACGGTCTTCTTTCTAATCATCGCTTCTCTTGTGCTTATAGGGATCGCCCTTGTGGTCAGCCGTATGAGCCTTAGCAGGAACGTATGGCTTGCTGGTTTTTTTGCAGAGGTCCTTGATTTTTTTTATCTGCCGATCAAATACTTCTTCTATAAGTTCTCTGACCCAAAGAAGCTTGACAAATGGATGGTCTCCATGAAGAACATCGCTCAGAGAAATGATTTTCATAGGACGAAGAACCGCATAATCCTGGCTCCTCACTGCATGCGTTCCATGGATTGTCCTGCACATTCCACAAAAGAAGGGATACAATGTGTGTCATGTGGTAAGTGTGTCTTTGATAAGCTTGGCAAGGATGCAAAGAAATATGGTTATAGGTTGTACATAATCACTGGTTCTTCTTTTGTCAAACACATCCTGCATGATAGAACAATAGACGGTGCTCTGCTAATAGCATGTGACTATGAACTAATTAAAGTAATGCATGCCCTCAAAGGTACAGAGATCGTCACGTATGGTATCTCAATGCTGAATGATGGATGCTACAATACAGAAGTGGATTATGACAAAGTTATACAGGTTTTTGAGGACCTTGCAATAAATGGAACAGGACAGCATATATAAAAGTAGATATAAAGAAGATCGTAAGCTGCTTGCCCTTTGGGTTGACCTGTAAGCTGGTCCAGATGCGCAGAGATACTGAAAAAGAGAAGAGGTAAGACAATGAAGAAATTGATCAATGGAAAATTATACAATACAAGGAACTCAATAGCAGTAGCCAGCTGGGATAATGGTGTGGAAATATCAGATCCTGCATACTGTGAAGAAACCTTGTTCAAAAGTAAAATGGAAACGTATTTCATATATCAAAAGAAATACGATGGTCTCGATATCAGAGAACTTGACCCAGTGGCTGCCTTTGAATGGCTTCAGGAACACGGCATGAAAGTAGAAGCTAGAAGAGAATTCCCGCAGATGTTCACAGAAATATAATTATCCGAACCTGACCCTGCTACTCCCGGTGTCCATCGTCAGGATATGATATCTTCAGTTATTTTTCCATTGCTCTTTTTCTCATATCCTGTGGGAACTTTTCGATAGCATATCTTAAAGACGTTCTTGGCATTACCTTTTTGTTTTTCATTACGTATTCATATATCTCCTGCTGATGAGCCTTGCTGGCTTCCTTGAGCATCCAGCCGTAGCCCTTGCGCACAAGGTCATCTTCATCCATAAGCAAACTGTCAGCTATTTCCAGGATGTCCACCAGGAATTTACCATTCCTGGCAGGCAGCACAAGAGTTACTGCCGCAGCTCTCCTGAGCCACCTGTTCTCAGACCTGGTCCATGCTTTAAGCCTGGAAAGATACTGCGGATATGACCCTATGAAAGATGCTATCGAATGATTGCACAGTGTATCACATTTTGCCCAGTTGTTAACGTATCTTTCTATCCATCCTTCAAATATCTCAAAGTCCTCTGGCTCATAACAGTCCCGCATACGGTAAACCCATTCAAAGGCAATTGTGGACTCTTCGAACAGGTCCGATCCCAGTAGTTCTTCACACAATAAGAAGATGGTCTGCTTTTGTTCGTTCTGTATCTGTTCGAAGTATTTGTCTGCTATCTTATGGACAGTTGTTGCTCTTACACCATAGCAGTTCATACCATCCTTAAAAAATCGAGAAGTTGCTCCTTTTGTTCTTTCATCTGCGTTGCTGGTCAGCTCCATCCTTATTTCAGATATCAGGTCCCCATACATTTTCTGTTCTACATGTGGTTTATTTGAAGGATAGGTAATTTAAAGTAAAATATATTAATTAACTAAGAGATGGCCCTCCATGGTCCTTACTGATAAGCAGCTCCACCACCTTCCTCTTCCTTCCTCTCATCGTAATTAGCTGCATACTGAGCATAGGTTTCAGTTGCTTTTTCATAGATATTCATGGAACTTCTGGAAGTTGTGGGCTTTATTCTGGCAATGGCTTTCCTGAAATGGACCATGGAGATTCTGACCTCATTTGCCAATACCTTCATTTCCTGTTTTGTCACACCTGGGAGGATCACTGTCCGCAGGGCCAATATAGAAGCTTCCCTGCAGATGGCTTCAATATCCGCACCCACATAACCTTCTGTCATATCTGCAAGCAAATTAAGGTCCACATCCTCTGCCAGAGGTTTGCCCAAGATATGTATCTCAAATATCTTCCTCCGACCCTCCTTCTCAGGTGGGCTCACATAGATGAGCCTGTCAAATCGTCCCGGGCGCAGTAAGGCAGGGTCGATGATGTCAGGTCTGTTGGTGGCGGCTATGACAACAACATCCCTGAGCTCTTCCACCCCGTCTATTTCAGTAAGTATCTGGCTCACCACACGCTCCGTTACATATGCATCGGTGCTGACTCCCCTTTCTGGTGCCATGGCATCTATCTCATCAAAGAAGATCACTGTGGGGGCAGCCTGCTTTGCTTTTCTGAATGTTTCACGTACCGCTTTTTCGGACTCGCCCACATATTTGCTCAAAAGCTCTGGACCTTTAATGCTAATGAAATTAGCCTCGCTTTCGCTGGCAACCGCTTTGGCCAGCATGGTCTTGCCGGTACCAGGCGGCCCGAAAAGCAGTATACCTTTTGGGGGTGCGGTGTTGACAACTTCGAACATTTCCGGATATTTCAAAGGCCATTCCACAGCTTCGATAAGTTCCTGTTTTGCCGCTTCCAGCCCACCGATGTCATCCCAACGTACATGGGCAACCTCTACGAACACCTCCCGCATGGCCGAAGGTTCTATGTTCTTGAAAGCTGAATCAAAATCGGATCTAGTGACCACAAGACTATCCATGGTCTCCTGAGGTATGCCATCCTCTATGCGCATTTCGGGCAGCATTCTGCGCAAGGCATGCATAGCTGCTTCCTTGCACAGGGATGACAGGTCAGCGCCCACATAACCGTGAGTTACAGCAGCTATCTGTTCCAGATCGATATCATTTTCAATAGGCATTCCTCTGGTGTGCACATAAAGGATCTGCAGCCGGCCATTGCGGTCAGGGATACCTACTTCGATCTCCCTATCAAACCTGCCACCTCTGCGCAGTGCAGGATCTATGGAGTTGGGACGATTGGTTGCAGCTATAACGATGACCCTTCCCCTGGACCTCAGACCGTCCATGAGCGAAAGCAACTGAGCCACAACCCTGCGTTCCACCTCCCCCATCACTTCATCCCGCTTAGGAGCAATGGAATCGATCTCATCGATGAATATGATAGAGGGTGCATCCTTCTCTGCATCCTCGAACATCTGGCGCAGCTTCTGTTCGCTCTCACCATAATACTTTGACATGATCTCAGGACCGCTGATCGATATGAAATTCGCATCAGTTTCGCTGGCAACCGCCCTGGCGATCATGGTCTTGCCAGTGCCTGGCTGGCCATACAGCAACACACCTTTGGGTGGGTCTATGCCAAGCTTCTGGAATATCTCCGGATGTTTGAGGGGAAGCTCGATCATTTCCCTTACCATACCCAGTTCACGTTTAAGGCCTCCTATATCCTCGTAGGTGATATGGTCCCTGGTCGTGGCCTCTTCCAGAGGTTTTTCCCTAAGTACTATCTGGGTGTTCCGGGTAACCACCACAGGTCCTGAGGGCTTGGTGGCCAGTACAGCAAATGTTAGGGGATTGTTCACGGTCTCTACTCTGACCCTTTCTCCTTTCGAGAGTGGTCTGCCCTCTATGATCCTCAGGATAAAACGGGGTCCTCCTACAAGCTGGACTGGCTGGGTAGGTGCAAGTGTGACACTTTCGGCTTCATGAGCTAATATCTTCCTGATAGTTACCTGATCATCCAGCCCTATCCTGGCATTGGACCGCAGATTACCATCTATGCGGATTATCCCCTTCCCTGTATCATCGGCATAACCTGGCCAGACGATAGCGTAGCATTTGTCCTTGCCTCTGATCTCTATGATATCGCCGCTTGTCGCTCCCAATCGCTGCATCAGATCTTTTTCCAGGCGGGCTATGCCTCTGCCTGTATCCCTGGGATATGCCTGTGCCACTTGTATGATGATCTCTTCGGACATTTCTCAACCGCCATTTTAAGAGCCAGTGCCTTAACACGTGATCTCAGAAAAAATCATTATTCAACTAATTAAATATCCATATTTAGAATAATATGCCAATATTTAAAACATTGTGGGGGTCAGCCTAGCAGACCATAAAATACGGTGATTATATGAAATTCTGCGGTCGGAGGTTCTCAAAGAAGACTGTGCGTATAAAGCACATTAAAAACCTTGAAGACATCAGAACCTCTTTTTCATGTACAAGGAAGGAATAAAGAATATCTATTCCTTATCACATACTGGATGGCGCCAGCAGTGGTCACCAGTTCCCACTGTCCTACAATAGTGGCAGAGAATACATGATATTTATAGAGTATCTTTAAAGCGACCATAAAATCTTTATACTCTTCAGTTAACAGATATATACAACATGTACGATCTATACGAGATACGCGACTGGATATATGAATGCGAGCTGTTCCTTTTCTTGGCAGAGGTCCATTTCATAGATGTAAAAGTGTCTCCTGTATGTCATGAGTTCTTCCATGTGTTATCTGGCAGTGAACTTGAGGAAATGCTTGCTCATGTGGAAAAGCGGCATTGTTCATGCATGTGCATGTATTCCTGTATCCAAAGAGAGGAACTTGATGACCTTAAGTCTGTAATGGACCATATAGCATCAGAACAGTGGGACCAGCTCAGCTCTGACAAGATAGTTCAGGCTCAGGATGTATTACAAAAGCTTGCCAGCGGGCTTAGGAACACTATTATCAAGGCACATAAAGAACGAGGACATCCCCAGTTATATTCAGGAACGGAAGGATAATACCCTGGACAGGTGCTTTTCATCATCACCGCTTGCTCTGCTGTGACCTTCTTATTTGCGTGGAAGAAATACCATGGTCACAGTATTCTTCCTCTGGGACCATGGTCACTATAGGTCCGGCCTCTGCAGGTATCTCGATTTGTATCCCTTTTCTGCTGAAAACAAGAAAATCGATCCCTTTTGTCCTGAAAAGTTCAAGAAGGGAAGACAGGCTGTCTCCAGGACGATAGTATCTTGGATCAAATAGTCTTTTTATGGTATCAGCACCCACGATAAAAGTGGATTCCGGGAAAATGATCGCTTTTTCTGCAAACAGAGGTGCATTCGTCACAAATATATCTCCCATAGGAACAGGACCATGCCGGACCTTTATAGAAGAGATCCTCTCTTCAAGAGAGATATAGTCTATTGGGGGTTTGTCCACATTAAGAAGAGAGATCTCAAAATCTACTGGCAGGCCATATTTCCTGTATGCCACCTGTGCCATTTCCACATGGTTCTCATGGCAAGGATCAAAGGAACCAGGGAATATGACCCTGTGTGAACGATGCGTATAACGTTTTTGACCGCTCATGTTCACACAGCTTGGGACCCTACTGGACGGATCAGCCTCATGCAACAGCATGTCCGCTATTGCCCCAGTGACCTGTGCCCGTTCTACTTGTGGTCTTTCATGGAACGATAGTCCTGTCCCATCAGTTATTATGACATCCATGCCACAGGCTGAAGCTATCATGTTGATGATCGATCTTGCCACTATCGTCTCTTCATGCTCTCTGTCCCTTTTTTCCAAAAAACGGATACTATAGGTGGTTGTACTCCGAAGTGACTGGACCGCCATGTGCAGTTCATGTTGTCTTCCCTTTCGTTCACCTGTCCTTGCCAGGGTACAGGTCGCACCGATGCCAAGAAGATGCTCCGATCCTTTTTGCCCAGAAGCTTGAAGTATCATAGCTTTCTGAAAAGCTGCCATAGCCATTGCCCGTGCTGTTATTACCGAGGCATATTTTTCCGGTTCCTTGCCTATGAACGCATCAAGTGACTGCGGGCTGTATGGGACCATAGCCTCCAGTAAAGTGGCTGAACCTCCTCCATATCTCAACAGTTCTCCAAGGGCCTCTGTTCCACCACCGGTAACAGCAAGCACAAATCCATATCCTGAGGAATGTATCTGGTGTACCAGTTCTCTTATTTCCATAGCTTTGCTTTTTTAGTTCCCGCATACATTTCAAATTTACGATATCGTGAACGAAAGGTCAAGATTCCCGTACTTATGGGTCACTTAGAGCAGAGAAAATACTACAACAGTGATATAATTTTTCATAGATGAAGGAAATATATTAACTGCTCGATAAACCATAAACGTATTTATATAAGAATATTATATTAATACGATGTTTATCTTTGGTCACTTAGGAATAACGCTGGGTCTTTTCATGCTTCTGGAGCACAGGCTGCCAGCTTTGAAAGGCCGCATTGACCATACGGCCGTACTATTTGGCTCCATGCTGCCGGACCTCATTGATAAACCAATAGGCAGGGTCATCTTCTCAGGAACTATAGATAATGGAAGAATATTTGCACATACTTTGCTGTTCTTTATAGTTCTTAGTAGTGCGGCATTCTATATATGGAAGAAAAAGAACGATATGAGAGCCATATCCCTCTGTGCTGCAAGTTTTTGCCATTTGGTCGAGGACAATATGTGGGAAGCACCAGCAACACTGTTCTGGCCTCTAATGGGCTGGCAGTTCCCAAGTAATCCCGGGCCATACAATGGGATACTTGATTACTTTCAGACCCTTATGACCTATGCATATACCCCAGCCCTGGATTATGTGTTCATGTCCGAGGTTGTAGGTTTCATGGTCCTTCTTTTTATGGGTACCAGATACCTGCTACAGAAATACCTATCAGATGCCAATGCAGGAGCTCTTAAGCCCTGAAACGTATTGTAACCTTTATATATACAAAAATTGATATAATATAAAAAATATATTTAACTTGTTTACCGTTGAAAGAGGATATTAATGGGAAAAAATATTAGGATACACCGAAGCTCAAAGTTATATGGCAGGACCTCTGTAGGCGAAGGGACCACCATTATGGAAAACGTCACGTTGGGCTACCCTGAACATCGTATGTTAATGGAGATCATAGAACAAGGGATCGAGATCGAGGACCATGATCAACCAGGTGCCACCATAGGGAACGACTCTTTTATCCGCGCTGGTACTACTATCTTCAGTAATGTGATAACAGGGAACAGGTTCAAGACAGGTCACAATGCTCTGATAAGGGAGAACACTTCTATCGGCAATAGTGTGCTGATAGGTACCAATGTGATCATAGACGGTAATGTAAAGATCGGGAACAACGTGAGCATTCAGGGTAATGTCTATATCCCTACTCATGTCACAATAGAAGATAATGTGTTCATCGGTCCATGTGCAGTGCTTGCGAACGATAAATATCCTGTAAGGGGTGAATACATAGCAGATGGACCTACACTGCGCAAAGGCGCATCCATCGGTGCTAATGCTACTATTGTCCCTGGAGTGGAGATCGGGGAAGGTGCAATGGTGGCTGCCGGAGCTTTGGTCACAAAAGACGTACCCCCCTGGAAGCTTGCCTTAGGATGTCCGGCTAAAGTAATTGAACTGCCAGAGAAGCTTAGACAATTGAATAAAATATAAATATAGGTTTATTGTTCTATTTATAGTTCTTAAAGAGGTATATGATGATAAGCATCGCAAAACCATACCTTGACGAAGTGGAGATCGAGGCGGTCACCGCGGTATTGCGTTCAGGAGTAATAGCTGAAGGGCCAAAGGTAGCCCAGTTCGAACAGGCCTTTGCAGAATATATTGGAGTTGATCATGCAGTGGCCGTTAACTCTGGAACTGCTGCATTGCATGTGGCATTGATGGCACATGGCATAGGCAAAGGCGACGAGGTCATAACCACACCTTTCAGTTTTGTAGCTACTGCCAATTCCATTGTGTACACCGGCGCAAAACCTGTTTTTGCAGATATCGAGCCTGATACATATATAATCTCTCCTGATCAGGTCCATGAGATGATAACCAGTCGTACAAAGGCGATTATGCCTGTACACCTTTACGGGCACGCTGCTGACATGGACGCGATAATGGAAATAGCTGAAGACCATGACCTTCTTGTCATCGAGGATGCCTGCCAGGCCCATGGAGCAACGTACAAGGGTAAGAAAGTGGGTTCGTTCGGAACCGGTGCTTTCAGCTTCTACCCTACCAAGAACATGACCACCAGTGAAGGCGGCATTCTTACCACGGACGACCCGGACATTGCAGCCCGTTCACGTATGCTCAGGGCACATGGTTCAAAACAGCGCTATCTGCATGAGATGATAGGCTATAATTTCCGCATGACCGACATTTCTGCTGCTATAGGTATCGTGCAAATGGGAAGGCTGGCGGAATTCACTGAAAAAAGAAGACAGAACGCTAAGAGGCTTTCGAGTGGTCTTAAAGACACAAAGAACCTCACATTACCAGTGGAAAAAACGAATTGCTCACATGTATATCACCAGTACACCATCCGCACTTCACTGCGTGACCCGCTGCGTGATACACTTCAGGAGAAGGGCATTGGTACCGGTACGTACTACCCCCTGTGTATACACCAGCAACCCCTGTACAAAGAAATGGGCTATACAGGAAGTTTCCCCCAAAGCGAGAAAGCAGCCCGTGAGGCTCTGTCCATACCGGTGCATCCGGCATTATCAGATGCTGATATAGACACCATCATTGCATGTATAAAGGAATGGGACCTGAGGTACGCATGATAAGAATGGGAGTTATTGGTGTAGGTTCCATGGGAAAGAACCATGTAAGGATCTACAGTGAGATGGCAGGCGTCGAACTTGTGGGTATCTCTGATGTGAACAAAGAACTTGTTGAAGGTCTTGCACGTACTTTCAAGACCACTCCTTATACGGATTACAAGAAGCTGTTGGCACAGGGACTGGATGCCGTCAGTATTGTGGTGCCCACTAAAATGCATGCAGCAGTAACATTGGATGCTTTGAATGCCGGAGCTAATGTTCTTGTAGAAAAGCCCATTGCAGACACCCTTGAAAATGCAGACCTGATGATCAATACTGCCAAAGAAAAAGGCCTGATGCTCATGGTGGGGCATATAGAGAGGTTCAATCCCGCTGTGATAAAGCTCAAGAAGATCATAGATGCAGGATTATTAGGTAAGGTGGTATCCATTTCCACAAGAAGGGTGGGTGCCTATAACCCCAGGATAAGGGATGTTGGTGTCATTCTGGATATTGGGGTACATGATGTGGATATTATTTCTTATCTGTATGGGAAGAAGATAGATCAGGTATATACGATAGCAGGAGCTAATATTCATTCTTCTGAGGACCATGCATCCATACACCTGCGTTTCGATCACGACTATTCCGGCCTTGTGGACGTGAACTGGCTCACTCCGCACAAAGTACGCACCCTCACCGCAGTAGGTGTTGCAGGTGTGGCGTATCTTGATTATATCAAACAGTCCCTTGTGCTCCACGACAAGGAATGGGTACGTGAGGCTAAAGTGGAACCAAAAGAACCACTGCTCAACGAGCTCGAATATTTTGTACGCTGCATTGTCAATAAGGAGGAGACGCATCCGAACGGAGAGGATGGGAAACATGCCCTGGAGGCATGTATGGCCGCTATTACATCATATCATGAAGAGAAAGTGATAGATATTTGACAGAACAAGGAAAGTGAATTATAATGAGCGATAAATTAATAAAGATACTAAAGCAGAAAGGCCCGATCAAGAAAGTAGGTGTCATCGGTATGGGATATGTGGGTATCCCGGCAGCTGCACTGTTCGCAGATGTACCTGGCTTTGATCATGTGCTGGGTTTCCAGAGAGCTTCATCCTCATCCGGATATAAGATAGATATGCTAAACAGGGGAGAAAGCCCCCTGAAAGGTGAAGAACCTGGTATCGAGGAGCTGCTGCAGAAGGTAGTTAAGGCAGGCAAGTTCACCTGCACATCTGATTTTTCAAGGATCAGCGAGCTTGATGCTATTACATTGGCTATCCAGACGCCCTTCGAGGACCCAAAGAGCCTCCTGCCGGACTTTACTGCACTCATCGAAGGTATAGAGAACGTTGGCAGGCACCTCAAAAAGGGTATGCTGGTCGTGCTTGAATCTACCATAACCCCTGGTACCACCATTGGGATGGCAAAGGATATACTGGAAAAGGAGTCAGGTCTTATTGCAGGCGAGGATTTTGCGCTGGCGCATGCTCCTGAGAGGGTCATGGTCGGAAGGCTTCTGCAGAATATAAGGGAGCATGACAGGATCGTGGGCGGTATCGATGATGTCAGCACAGAGCGGGCAGTCGAGCTATATACGCCTGTGCTCACTAAAGGCAAGGTAATACCCATGACAGCTACGGCTGCCGAGGTCACTAAGACCGCTGAGAACACTTTCAGGGACCTGCAGATAGCGGCGGTCAATCAGCTTGCATTGTACTGTGAGGCCATGGGCATCAATGTGTATGATGTGCGTGCCGGTATTGCAAGCCTTAAAGGTGAGGGCATCACACGAGCTATCCTGTACCCTGGAGCAGGGGTTGGCGGACATTGCCTTACAAAGGATACATATCATCTGGAGCGCGGTGTCACCCTTGGCATAGAACCGCTGGACTATCCCGAAGATGCTGAATCTATCTATGTGCTTGCCAGGAAGGTAAACGACTTTATGCCAAAGCACATGTTCAATCTCACAGTTAAGGCATTGGAGAGGATCGGTAAGGACCTCAAAGGTATCAAGATAGCAATGCTAGGCTGGGCGTTCCTGAACGATTCCGATGATGCCCGTAATCCCCCGTCAGAACCATACAGGGATATGGCACTGCAGGCAGGCTGTGAAGTATCGGTACATGACCCCCACGTGGTCCATTATCCCGGCATAGACATACATGCCAATATCGATGGAGTGCTCGCTGAAGCTGATGTGGTCGTCATCTTTACAGGGCATAAGCAATATTTCGGTCTGACCCCTGAACTGATCAAGCAGAAGATGGGTAAGGAACAGCCAGTGATGATCGATGGACGCAATGTGGTGGACCCCGACAGCTTCATCAATGCAGGATTCATCTATAAGGGAATAGGCAGAGGCGATAAGAACAACCATCCTCTGAAATGACCTTTCTCTTTTTTTATTTTGGGTCCGTTCTTTCCTTATTCTCGTCCTTTTTACCCCACAGGTACCTTATAGTAAGGACGATGATCCCGACCTGTGCTAATACCACACCTATACTGTCAGCCAGGAGGTCCCATTTGCTTGAGCTTCTTCCGGGTACGAAGGACTGGTGCAGCTCATCGGTAATACCATAGGATATACCTACCAGTATGGCAAAGATAGCAGCATACCTTCTCAGGAACACATTTTGTGAGTTCCTGAAGCTCAGGTGAAGCAGTACACCAAAACCAAAGTAAAGACCCATGTGCAGCACTTTATCCCTATGGTCATAGGTGTAATGCACGAGGTCAATGACAGGCATCAGTCCAAGGTCCAACAGCTGATCACGGGCCCAGTACAGAGCAGGCAGGTGTGTAATGCTTTTAGGTATATCGATACTGGACTGCGCTGACATATAAAAGATAGCCAGGGCATAAAGCACGCTCAATGATGCAAGTACCTTGAACTTCGTGATCTTAAAAGTCATTATCCAACCTTTTTGTCACCACACCCGTGACCCCTTTAAGTCATTCAGTGAACTCCATCAGACCTTCCCTGAGGGAGACCTTTGGTTCAAATCCCAGTATTGTCCTTGCCTTGGAAATATCAGAACAACTGTATTTTATATCCCCGGGCCTTTCAGGCATGTATTGCACCGCAACGTCCGCATCGAATATCTCAAGTACCAGTGATGCAAGCTCATTTACAGTGATACTGTTACCTGTACCGGCATTGAACACATGGCCACAGGCATCTTCCTTCTTGAGCAGGAGCATTATTATGTCCACTATATCATGAACTGAGATGAAATCCCGGGTCTGGGTCCCATCCCCGAAGATAACAGGACCTTTCCCTGCCTTGGCTTTCTCAATGAAGCGGGATATCACTCCAGAATACGGATTGCCCGGGTCCTGCCTGGGACTGTAGATATTGAATGGGCGGATGCAGCAGGAGGGCAGGCCGAAGGCCTTATGGTACATCATGCAGTACTTCTCTCCGCTCAGTTTGCTGACACCGTAGGGAGAAAGAGGTTCCTGAGGATGTGATTCTGCAACAGGGACACTAACGGGGTCTCCGTATACGGCTGCAGAGCTTATATAAATGAACCTGGATACCGAGGACCTGCGGGCAGCTTCCAGCAGATTGAGCGTACCAAATACATTGCTCTGGGCATCAGAGAGAGGATCTTCCATGGAGGCTGTAACGCTTATCTGGGCCGCGGTGTGAATAACGATATCGTTCTGTTCTACAAGGTCTGCAGCTATCCTGTCCCTGACATCACCTTTTATCACATTCACTCCCTGAGGTACGGCTTCCCTTGTGGTAGAAGAGTAATTATCCAGCACTGAGATCTGCGCCTCTTCGTACAGCGCATCCACAAGATAACTGCCGACCTGACCTAATCCACCGGTGATGAGTACTCTTTGCATATCACTTTGAGTAAGGCTTGATAACATATAAACCATTCTAGATCATGCAGACAGCTGGCCAAAGCCAAGGACCATTCATATAATATGCTCCAAGACCTGGTGTGGAAGTATGAGGACTGTCAGATGGCAGCTGCAGCCAACAGAGATCTTCTAAGAAAGAGTATACTCATATCACGCCTGGAAAAAAGAAAGAACGGATGAAAGCCAGAGGACCGAACTCAGACCGTTTGTTGTTTTTCTGATGTGTTAGAGACATTGAGACAATGCAAAGTACAATACATACGTTCTTTGATGTACCCTTCATATACATAGATAGGTGTTCCACACACAACACACGTTACTTCAATAAGTTCCATTTTGATCACTCCGTTTTGCTAAGTACCAATTCCACCTTTATTGTCACGGGATGAAACATTTCTCTCTATGCTCCGAGTAGGAGGATGTTTTTTCATATATATAAAATCATCTATAGTTAAGCATATGGTCATGCTCATAATAATGATAGCACCTACCAGCACCGTGCAGACGCTATTAAGAGACATGGAGAATGATATAGATAATTATATTGATATTAATAGTAATATTAATATAAATGTATAACCCTATTCATTCAGAGAGCTCACACCATGCCAGAACCCATAACACATCTCCTCTTCTACACGTTCGTGTTAAGTTCAGTGCTGATCTATGCCTTAGTGCTCTCAGTAGCTGACCTCAGGAGACTGGAAAGAAAGCACATTAAAGTGCTTCTTGTCCTGGTAACTGGTGGGTTTTGTTCATTATTACCGGACATAGATGCTGTGTACAACCTGATACTTATTGGAAGGATCTCTCATGGCAACATGCTGATGCTGACCCATAACCTGCCTGCGAGCTTTGTTGCGTTCCTTATAGCGGGAGCGGCAGGATATGTCATTTACATGGACATTGAAAAGGCAATATATGTAGGCATCTTTGGCAACTGTGCGTTCATTGCACATTTGCTTCTGGACGATGCTGTAAGAGAAACAGGGAACTATTATCTGTATCCATTGTACGGGGAACCTATCAGCATGTTCACAAGTCTGAGAATGACAGGTGCTCTTGCGGGCAGTGCAAGTGCTTTTGGTGCCGATATAGTAAGAAATGACGGATCCTTTATTTCAGGTACTGTCACAATAGCGCCGGATATTGCACACCCCTATGGTATGCGCTTATTTGATTTCGATGGCAAAGATGTACAATATGAGGTGAACTATGATCCAAATGGCGGTACAAGCCCAGGGATCAATGTTGTGTTACTAAAGACCACAGCAAGCGTAAATTCAGATAATTTCCTGGACACGAACGTATTTACAGTAGAATTGCCAGCGGGCTCTAGCGGGGAATATACTGTAAGGATAGACGTCAAAGAAGTGATAAGCGGGGAAGAAATACCAGCGACCTACAAGTGGAGAGCCGGAGCAACTCAGGACTATGAGATCCCGGAATTCCCGACAGTTGCTCTGCCTGTAGCAGCGATCCTTGGCCTGGCCTTTGTGTTCATGCGCAGGAAGGAGTAAGCCTCCATTCCTCTCTTTTTTATAGTTCGTTAGCTCTTCGTTACTGACAAGACCTTAGCGGTCCGGGCAAATGCTGCAATATGCAGCTTTAAGTTCAGCAGATATCCTGATCTGTTCCTTTACAGGGGATCGGTGATCGGTGCCGTGATCAGCTGCAAAGTGTCAGAGAGGTCCCGATCGTTCGATCATGACTTGAACTAAGACCTGTTCGTTCCTTCATCAAGTACATAACTTTCTTTGATGTTTGATATTTTTAATAAGTAATTATCTGATACCGATACAAGATATTTGGACCTGATCGGATGGTCTTTGCCTTAACAGAAGCAAAGATAAAAACTTAATTATATCAGATATGCATAAGTGACAGGGGAGTCATCCATGGAGAAAAAAAGAGCAGTTCTCAATGATAATGCAAGTATGGTAGCTCAGTGTCATCATGGTATCCTTCAGGATGAACTTCGTGCAAGGACAGGTCCACAAAATATAGATGTACTTGATTTTAGCACGCGTCTCAATCCCATGGGCAATATCTTCCAGTATCAGGACATTTTGGACCTGCATGATTTGATAGGGACCGCCAGGACCCTCACAGGTCAATACCCTGATAACAGGTACCTGGAGTTCAGAGATGCTGCAGCAGGTTTTATAGGAAAAGGCCTCACCTCCTCGAACATCATACCAGGCAGTGGGGTATGTGAGATCATAAGACTTGTTCTGGGCTGTACCCTTGAAAAGAGAGACATCGTGCTGATCCCCTTCCCTTCCCCTCCGGAATATAGCCGGCATTCAAATTTGTTCGGTGCACGTGTGATCCTTCTTCCTCCCCATGAACTGCTGCTGGCAGATGATAAAATACTATCCAGTGCCAAAGTGGTGCTGTTATCTAATCCCGGTGACCTGGGTGGACGCCTGATCCCCAGTAAGGAGCTAAGGTCTTTTGCTAAGAGATGTGCTAAGAACAGGACACTGCTCATCATAGATGAATCCTGCATCGAACTATCTGACCCTTCCCAGACCCTTGCGGGTCATATACTTGATAACGACTTTGTCGTGGTGCTCCGTTCCATCACCCATGCATTTGCAATTCCTGGGCTTAACGCTGCATACGCTGCAGCTTCCAAGAAAATGGCCCAGCTCTTCAATAATGCCCGCCTTCCCTGGAGCATCGGTGCATTTGCAGACGTTTTGTGCACAGCGGTGCTCAATGTAGAAGGAGGTGTTAACTCCAGGTATCTGAAAGATTCCCGGGAGCTTATACATTCTCAGAGGGATTACTTGATCGAACGCATCGGGCGTATCCATGGTTTTTCCCCCCGCCCCTCGGATGCGAACTATCTCCTAGTGGAACTCAAGGACCTCTTTATGGATTCGCATACCCTTACTAGGAACCTTGCAGCAAAAGGTTTTCTGATAAAGGACTGCAGTGATCTTTTCCAGGCAGGGAAGCAGTTTGTCAGGATAAGTGTGCATGCACAGGAAGATAACGAGACCCTTCTGAGGACCATAGGGGAAGTTCTTACCGAGACCAGTAAAGAGGATGCAAGGGAACGGCTGGAAGTTACCATTGGGAACGCTGCAGCAGGGTCTGTCCCTGCCAGCAGAGGTACATGCCAATACTACCCCTGCCATTTCTGGGGGCAGGATTGCACGTTCTGTTTTTGCCCGTTCTATGCCTGTGAGGATGAGCGTACCGGAGGGAAGTGGATAATAGGGTCCAGTGGCAATAAAGTGTGGAGCTGTGAGAACTGTACATATATACATCAGTCCAGGTTATCCCGTCAGATACTTGATATCCTTATGGAAGAGGGGGATACAGAGGATAATATAAAGAAGGCATGGGACCTGGTAATAAAACCTTTGATATGATCCTGCCATTCTATCATACTGGGACCGTGGAGCTGAAGCTATACACAAGTTAAATTTAATTAGATAAGGTCTAATTGAATAACTTAATATATGTCCTGTATTCTAAAAAAAGACGATGACCGTGTCAAAACAAACAAGATTTATCCCTATCAGAGAACATCTGCTAAATGTCCAGCCCTGCGAACACGGAGGTCTGGTGAAAAAAACATCCCAGCAATATGGCATACCGGAATCCCAACTACTGGATGCAAGTGCCAGTCTTAATCCCTATGGCACTCCGTTCGACCACCCATACACTGGGCTTGATATGGATAAGGTCTTAAATACTGCCCTTGGGAGGATAGGCCAGTACCCTGATAACCGTTATCTCGAGTTCAGAAATGCAGCTGCCCGTTTCGTAGGAAATGGCATACGGGCCGAAAATATAATTCCAGGCAATGGTTCTTCAGAGATAATCCGCCTGATAGCAGAGACTGTGATAGTGGAAGGAGACATTGTGCTCATCCCGTCACCCACTTTCAGTGAATACGAACAGCAGTGCAGTATATTCGGAGCTGATATCCGGTACATAGAGCAGGACTTGCTCCCAGATGTGCCCAATGATATCTTAAAGGAGGCAAGGTTACTTTTCTTGTGCAATCCCAATAACCCCACTGGCAGGTTGTTCAGCCGTGAAGAAGTTCAGCTTCTTATGGACAAATGCCGGGAGAATGACGTTGTCCTTTTCGTTGATGAAGCTTTTATAGAACTGGCAGACCCCTCACAGACCATTGTGGACCTGGTGGGGTCCAATGACCATCTTATCATCCAGCGTTCCCTTACCAAGGCCTTTGCAATCCCGGGCATCAGAATGGGCTTTGGGGTTGCTTCGGCAAGGATCGCAACAATGCTTAATGATGCAAGGCTTTCCTGGAATCTGGGATGTGTTGCAGAAGAAGTGAGCACTGTCCTCATGAGCATGGAAGGTGGCTGTTACAGCCGATACCTTCTGGAATCCAGGGAAATGATCTCCAGAGAAAGAGATTTCCTCATGCAGAAGCTGGAACGCCGCGGGTTCAGACCCATTGAGAGCGCTGTTAATTTTATCTATGTGGACATAAGCGATCTGTCCATGGATTCCACTGAACTGACCGAAAGAATGGCAGAGCATGGCGTACTAATAAGGGATTGCAGTTCTTTCCAGGATATTGGAAAACATCATATACGCATAGCTGTGCGTACAAGAGAGGAAAATGAAAGGATAGTGGACTGCATAAGGCAGGTCATTCAGGAATGGGGAAAAGAACAGGCAATTATTTATCTTGAGCGTAACCTGGCAAAGGCCCGGGATAAAGGACCACTGGGAAGCAACAGGGAATGTAAATACTACCCATGTCATTTTGAAGGTCAGGATTGTACTTTTTGTTTCTGTCCGTTCTATCCGTGCCAGGACGAACGTACTGAAGGTAAGTGGATAACAGGTTCAAGTGGTAATGAGGTCTGGAGCTGTCTTGATTGCAAGGTGGTGCATGAGCCTGCCGTGGTGGAAAAGCTGATAAGTGTGCTTAGTGTGGAGGGATGCACTGAAGAAGGGCTTAGGAAGGCATGGGAAGTGGTCATGGAGCCTTGGTTATGTTCTTCACAATAAGTGGGTATGAACTGATCATCGTATTGGTCCTGGCATTTATCATTGATCTGGTACTAGGGGAACCGCCCTTTGCCATACACCCTGTTGTATGGATAGGTAGAACGATCTCATTTTTCAAGCACATAGCACCTTCTGAGCACAGAAAGGTATATGGCATCTTTATGGCATTATGCTGTGTTATTTTTGCTGCTCTTATTGGTATTGTTGCCACATTGGTATTGAGTGCTGAAAGCATACCTGCACTGATACGCTACCTGGTAGCAGCCTGGTTCCTGAAGATGACATTTGCTGTACGCTGCCTTATGGATGCAGGGAAAGAAGTATATGGAAAACTTGCCACAGGTGACCTGGAGGGAGCAAGGAAAGGTCTTTCCATGTATGTGAGCAGGGATACCTCAAAACTAACACCGGAGCAGGTATCATCCGCTGTGATCGAGACAATGTCCGAGAACTTTGTTGATGGCATCCTTTCACCGTTGTTCTATTTTGCATTGTGCGGACCATTTGGGATCATCGCAGCATATGTGTTCAAGGCAACAAGCACCCTTGACTCCATGGTGGGTTACAGAGATCCCAAATACCTGCATCTTGGCTGGTTCTCAGCAAGAACAGATGATATATTGAACTGGATACCTGCCAGACTGTCCCTGATACCCATATCCATGGCATCTGTTCTCCTGAGCCTTGTACCATCGTTCTCCAGATCCATTTATCCGGCAGATGCTGTCAAGATCGCCATTAAGGATGGAGCAAAGACACCCTCCCCGAACTCAGGCTATCCCATGGCGGCTTTTGCTGGGGCTATGGGCATTCGTCTTGAAAAGCCCAGTACGTATGCTTTGGCGAAAAAGAACCCGTATCCTCAGTTCTTCCATATCGGATTGGCACGCAGCCTTGTACTGAGCTCTTCTATGGTCTCTGTGCTGATGTGTGCTTCTGCGGTTTATATTATCATGGACCGTTTCTATATATTATAGGCTTGAACAAGTGATGAGTATGAAATTATCAGATATCAAAAACAATGACATGAAAAAAGACCAGCCAAAGGAACTGGAAGATGATGCTCCTCTGGACATAAGGGATATACTGGCAGAGGAAGGTATCACTGTACAGATGCTTATCGACACAGCGCTTGAGCTGTATGTTCCCCATCCCGGGATAGAGACCAGGGAAAAGGCAGAAGAAGTGTTTTTGGGAGAACTGGACCTGGCCCTGTCCGACCCTAACCTGTGCCTTCTCATATACTCTGGTATACTTCTGGAAAAAGAAGGACGCAAAGGTCACCTTCCGAACATCAGCAGGAGCTCATATGAAAAGGACCTTACGTTCATAATAGCTGACGAAGTTCTCGGGATGAGCATCTCAAGATATATTAGTGGTGATAAGGGTACTTTTGAGTTCGTGCGTTTCGATAAGCAAAAACCAGGCATTCTTTCAAAACTAGGTCCTTTTATGGACGATGTCATTGGCGGACTTATAGGCGGTGTTTCCGCAAACATGTATACCCGGGGCATGGCCAGAACAGATCTGAAAAAAGAAAAAGAGAGTGAAAAAAAGAACAAAAATAAAGACAATACTGGTGTGATCGCAGGATGAACGATTTTCTTCTGGCAGTACGTTCTGGCTTTGGTTTTCTCTCTACCATCCCTGTCGGATTGACAATGGAAGGTCTTGATGAGTTTTTCAAGAGGACTTACCTACATATATTCGTAGGTGCTTTTTTAGGGTTGCTGATGGGGATATTTGCTTTCTTGACCATAATGGTATTGCCACAGCAAATAAGCGCCATAATGATCGTTGTTTTTGTATACTATCTTACCGGCCTTAACCATCTTGATGGCCTTGCAGACTTTGGAGATGGCTTGACCGCCCATGGTTCTGTGGAAAAGAAGATCCGTGCGCTCAAGGATATTGGACTTGGTATAGGAGGTGTAGGATTTTGTACAATGGGTATTCTGGCATTCTATTCATCTATAGTGTCCCTTCGGTCCGAAGCCCTTGTGTTCTCAGGTAACGACATGTTATACACTGCTAAAATATTACTTTGCTCCATGCTGGTGGCTGAAGTGTCTGCAATGCAATGCATGCTGACAATAGCAGCCTTTGGCAAGTCTCTTCATGAGGGATTGGGTTCTATCCTGGTTCAGAAAACAACACTGCCGAAGTATGTTGTTGGTCTGACAGGTTCAGTTATAATATGTTCACTTGCCCTGATACCCTTGGGGATCTGGCATGGGGGGCTCATTGCCCTTATTGCTGCGATCATTTCAGCTTTTATCATATTGAACATCAGTAACCGGCATTTTGGAGGGATGAACGGGGATGTGATCGGTACTTCCAACGAGATCGGAAGAACTGTTGCCCTTATAGTGATCGTATTGGTATTGAGCTATCAGAACGGAGGTATTCCATGGATGCTATAATCATGGCCGGAGGTCTGGGGAGCAGGCTTGGAATGGGTGAAAAACCATGTGTGAGCTTACTGGACAAACCATTGATAACTTATGTTATAGATGCTCTGCACGGGTCCTCTGGAATAGATAAGGTGTATGTTGCAGTCTCTCCTGCCACACCCCTGACCCAGAGCTTCCTTCAGAGAAAGTACAATGGAACGGTCAGGACCATTATGACCAGCGGAGGCAATTATGTAGGTGATATGATTTATGCCGTCAAAGAGGCGGCTATAAATGAGCCGGTCCTGATCATTATGTCCGACCTGCCATTGCTTAATGGCAAGCATATTGATTATGTTATAGAGGAGTACAAAAAATGCGGGAAACCTGCAATGTCAGTATTCTCCCCGCTGGCAATCTGCAAAGAACTTTCAGTAAGACCAGATACAGTCTTTAATTGGGAGGGAGAGTTGATCGTACCTTGTGGTGTCAACATCATAGATGGCAGCAATATCGAGCAGGAGCAGGACTATGAGAGCCTGATATGTCAGGACACTGCCTTTGCATTGAACATAAACCGTGCTGAAGATCTGCGCAGATGCAAAGAGATAATAGAACAAAGACTACTATCACAGTCATGATTCAATTATAAATATAATTATAAATAAGTTCAAGGAATGTGATGTCCATGCCGGGAAATATACTTGTAGCAGATAAGGAATATTCTCTTGATACCCTGAAGATCATCACAGGACGTTCTGTGCTCAAGGATCCTGATTCGATACCTGAGGAACTTCTCCTTTTGTGCAATGTGATAGATAATCCATATCTGTTACCTTATTTTCTTGAAACGTTCTATTTAATGCAGCTTAGGGATGAGAACGCTTTCCATTTTGCCTTGCTAAGGATACAGGTTGACTCACAATTACGTATGAACGAGGATATCATGAAGCACCAGCATCGTGTGTATGCAGCAAGGACACTGGAAAAGTTACTGTTCAATGAACTTTTGCTTGAGACGCTTTCGATCCAGGATGTCATTGAGTAACATTCCCCTCAATGCTGCTGACCGGTCCCAGTACGAAAATAATGAAGTATATACAATTGGATTTCGATAATTCGCTATCCTTTTTTACTTAAAAGGCAGAACAAAGCATTTAAATTGAATACTGCAATAGGTGAATATCTAATATTCATGCTTATGGAGACTTCCTATGTTAAAGGAGATCACAGGTCAATACAACGCAGGTGAGATCGAATCCAGGATACACTTTTTCTGGGACAGGATCGATGCATACTCAAAGGTACGTCAGCGCAGAATGGGTACAAAGCGCTTCTTTTTCGTTGACGGTCCACCATATACTACCGGCCATATACATCTGGGCACTGCATGGAACAAGATCATCAAGGATTCTATACTCAGGTACCGTTCAATGAACGATTACCATATACTTGACCGTGCCGGATGGGACATGCATGGCCTTCCCATAGAGGTAAAAGTGGAAGAAGTACTTGGTTTTGCTTCCAAGAAGGACATTGAGCGGTATGGTGTGGGCAAGTTCATAGAAAAATGTAAGGAATTTGCCTTATTGCAAAAGGATGATATGACCCGCCAGTTCCACTCCTTGGGAGTATGGCTCAACTGGAAAGACCCGTATATGACCCTGAGGGACGAGTACATCGAAGCTGCGTGGTGGACCCTGAAACAGGCTCAGCAAAAAAACCTGCTCGAAGAGGGAAAACGAGTGGTCAACTGGTGTCCCAGATGTGAGACCGCAATAGCAGATTCGGAAGTTGAATATGAGGAACGTGTGGATCCTTCCATCTACGTGAAGTTCCAGCTGAAGGACGAACCTGGTACATCGATAGTGATCTGGACCACGACCCCATGGACCATACCATCCAATATTGCAGTGGCGGTACACCCGTCATTCGAGTATTCCAGGGTAAAGGCTGTTACATCCACAGGCGAAAGCGAGACCCTAATCATGGCTTCCTCATTGGTCGAAGATGTGCTCAAAAAAGGCAGATATGTCGATTTCAAGATACTGGACACCATGCTGGGTGAAGACCTTACGGTATTGGAATATACACACCCTCTTGCAGACCGGATACCCAAGCAGGCACGATTTAAGCATAATGTTTATCTTGCAGACTTTGTAACGGCAGAGAACACGGGCTGTGTCCATATAGCGCCCGGGCATGGTATGGACGACTTTGAAGTGGGTGTGAAGCACGGGCTTCCTATTTTCTGTCCGGTTGGCTCAGATGGCCGATATACGGATGAAGCAGGCGAATATACTGATATGCACATCAGGGAAGCTAATAAAGTGGTCGTGGAAAATCTCAAGGAAAGAGGGCTTCTGCTTGCAGAAGGTACTATTTCCCACCGTTATGGACACTGCTGGAGATGCAAAACACCTATCATCTATCTTGCTACCCGCCAGTGGTTCCTGAAGATATCTGAATTAAAGGACCAGATGCTTTCTGAAATAGACAAGGTTGTCTGGTATCCGGAATGGGCAGGTTCAGCACGTTTCAAGGATTGGGTGGAAGGTGCCAGGGACTGGTGTATCTCAAGACAGCGTTACTGGGGCATACCCATACCAGTGTGGCGCTGTACTGAATGTGAACGGGTGGAGGTCATTGGTACAAAGCAGGAACTGCTTGAAAGATCAGGTCTTGCTGAAGGGATAGAGCTGCACAGGCCGTATGTGGACTCTGTGACCCTTGCATGCGAGTGTGGTGGAAAGATGCAACGCGTGGAGGATGTATTCGATGTATGGTTCGATTCAGCTGTTGCTTCCTGGGCCACACTGAACTTCCCGCACCAGATGGAAGAATTTGAAAAATGGTGGCCTGCAGATTTCATTACCGAGGGTCATGATCAGACCAGAGGATGGTTCTATTCACAGTTAGGTGCCAGCATGGTGGCCTTTGGCAAAGCACCTTATAAGAGCGTGCTCATGCACGGTTTCACCCTGGATGCTGAAGGCAAGAAAATGTCCAAGAGCCTGGGTAATGTAGTGCAGCCAGCCGAGGTCATCGAGAAGTTCGGTGCAGATACTCTGCGTGCCTACGTGTTATCGTCCAGTGCACCCTGGGAAGACCTGAAGTTCAGCAAAGAAGAGATAGCCAATATCCATCGGACGCTCAACATCCTGTGGAACGTCTATCGTTTCCCTTTACCCTATATGACACTGGATGGATTCGACCCTTCAGCTGTGACCCTGGGATCCGTGAAGCCCCATATGCGCAGTGAGGACAGGTGGATCCTGTCCCGCATGCAATCTGTGATCAGATCAGTGGATTCTGCCATGGGGACATGTACGCTCCAGAGGGCCATAAGGACCATCAATGATTTTGTGCTCGAGGACCTTTCCCGCTGGTATATCCAGCTGATAAGACCCAGAACATGGGTAGAGGCAAACGATCCTGACAAGATAGCTGTATACAGGGTAATGTATGAGATCTTCACGACAATTACAAAGGTCATAGCTCCTTTTATGCCACACCTTGCCGAAGAAATGTACCAGAACCTTGTACGTAATGTGTACAGTGAAGCGCCGGAATCGGTGCATATGAACGATTGGCCTGTACCTGATGTATCCCTTATAGATATGGACCTTGAGCAACACATGAAGCTTATCCGCTCTATTGTGGAAGCTGCTTCCAATGCTCGCCAGAAGGTAGGGCGTAAGCTGAGATGGCCGGTGAGCAGGATAATTATCACCCCTCAGGATGAAACTGCAGTTCTTGCTATCAGGAACCTTAAAGAGGTGCTGATGGACCAGACAAATTCCAAGGATATCATACTTACTGAACCCGGTGAGCCGTGGAACGAACTTGGTTTCAGCGCCCTGCCAAATCCGGGAGCAATTGGGCCTGTTTTCAAAGGTGATGCAGGGAAGGTCATAGCTGCCTTAAAACAGGCTGATGCCCTTGAGCTGAAGAAAGAACTGGACAAACCCAGTTCTGAAGGTTATAAGCTACAACTCGATGATGGCAGTATCGTGACCATAGATCCTAATATGGTCAGCTTCCAGCAAACATTGCCCGAACAGGTAGCAAGTGCCTTATCATCCGCAGGCATCGTATATGTGGATGCCAAGCTTACAAGAGAACTAGAAGCAGAGGGTTATTCCAGAGAGGTCATCCGCAGGGTCCAGGACATGAGAAAAGAGATGGACCTTGCTGTGGAAGAGGACATTAAGGTGATCATCTGCATCGATGATGAGAGGGTAGTGGACCTGGTACTTGATCTGGAACAATTGATCGCAAGCGAAGTACGTGCAAAGGTACAGATCATAGGTTTTGATGTGGAGGTCCATGGGGATCTCGTCAAGGACTGGGATGTGGAAGGAATAGCAATGCACATTGGGATATCCAGGACCTGATGGGTATAAGAAAGGAACATGTATGGACTTCACATTGTGGGAACCCATATACAAGGAGATACTTCAAGACTTTGGTTTTAGTCGGGAAGAGGATGAGCAGGCGGCCCTTCTTCTATCACATCTGCTTGAGCGGATGCATTCTCCGGGACTGGACACCTTAAAAAGAAAGATGTTCGGAAAGGATGTCCTTGTTTGCGGTAATGGTCCAAACCTTGCCGAAGACCTTGACAGGTTAGATCTTGTAAGATATGTGTTGATCGCAGCGGACGGAGCAGCAGCGGTTGTAATGGATGCGGGCAGGGTACCAGATGTTATAGTTACGGACCTTGATGGTGATGTGGACCGGGAGATCGAGGCTTCAAAGCAAGGTTCTCTTGTGGTCGTCCATGCCCATGGGGATAACAAGGACAAGCTGATCAGATATGTCCCACGGCTTCAGAACATCATTGGGTCCACGCAGGCTGCTCCCCTTCAAAATGTTTTCAACTTTGGAGGTTTTACTGATGGGGACCGGGCTGTTTATGTGGCACATGAGTGTGGTGCAGGAACCATTGAACTTGCGGGCTTTTTTTTTGATGATCCCATGGTAACACCATCGAAAAGTAAAAAATTAAAATGGGCCCGCAGGCTTATTTGCTCTCTGGGGCTCAATATTTAATTAAGCCGTTCGATGATGGCGATTTTCATGAGAACTTATTTATATTTTGTTATGTAATTGGGGATAAGGTTCTATGGATACACTTGTCATCTGTATAGACAGGGACAATGACCTGGGTGAAAAGGCAAACGTCTCAAGTCCCATTATAGGAAGAGAGGAAAATATCAAAGCAGCGGTTGCTTTGTCCATTGTGGACCCGGAAGATTCTGATTCCAATACAATTTTCGGTGGTGTGAAAGCGCTGGACGAACTGCGTTCAAAAGGTGTGGATGCAGAGCTCATTACCTTCACTGGGGATAGAAAAATAGGCATTACCTCTGATCAGAAGATCTCCCAGCAGCTTGACAATATCCTTTCCATATACCCTGCTTCTAATGCCATATTCATTTCTGATGGAGCTGAGGATGAAACACTGCTCCCTATAGTCCAATCCAGGATCAAGATCAACTCGGTCAAGCGCATAGTGGTCATGCAAAGCTCGAACCTTGAAAGCACTTACTATATCCTGAAGCATGCATTTAACGACCCAAAGATATCTCAGACGTTCTTCGTTCCTGTGGGGCTTGCAGCTCTTATATACTCCATCTTTCTGTTAGCTCGCTATCCTGAAGGGGCTATAATAGGTATTCTTGCAGCGGTCGGTCTGTACATGCTCTACCGTGGTTTCGGTGACACGGTCACGGTTGTGTGGAACAGGATTAAAGATGATTTTCGCATGGGAAAACTGGTGGTTGTGACCCATTCTGCAGCGTTGTTGATAACTATTGTTTCCTTTGTACAGGGACTTGTTAGCGTGTGGCAATATTATACCCATGGTGGTATATGGTATCATGGATTGGTACCCCTGGCCACAGTGTTCATACACAGTTCTGTATGGTGGCTGGTGTTAGCTGCGATCACAATGAATTTTGGACGTATGATGGATATGTATCTGCATGGAAGGTTTAACATAAGGCAGATAGCACCTTCGTTCTACGCTGTATCGTTAGGGCTCATGCTCTGGGGAGCCACCACGTACATATTAGCATTTAACCCTATTTTTGAAGATGTTCAGCCTTCTATAGTTTCAGGGCTGCAATATTTCATTTATTCTATAGTTATAGCTATCATTATTGCCCTTGTAGGTATCAGGATATCCACCAGGCCTGTCGGGGAGTGAAAGGATGACCATTAGCACATTGAACAAGGCATATCCACACAATGGGCAGTTTTCCTTTGCGGTCATTGGAGGGGTAGGGTTCTCTCACCTTGATGACGGATCACAGATCACGATCAATACCGAATATGGTATTGTGCAGGCATTCATGACCAGGATGGCAGATATTGATGTATTGTTCATCCCAAGGCATGCAGGGAACAATGGTCATGTTCCGCCTCATAAGATAAATTATCGTGCCAATATCATGGCAATAAAGCAACTAGGGATCACACGGGTGGTAGCTGTTAACTCAGTGGGGACGATGCACGATCATCCCATTGGAAGCATGGTACTGCCCTATGATTTCATAGATCTCACCCGTATGCGGCCTTCAACTTTCTTTGAGGACCAGACCGTACATGCGGACATGTCAGAGCCTTACTGTCCACAGCTTCGTTCTCTGATCAGGTCCATCCTTAAAGAGAAAGGGATTCAAACAGCTGATGTGATATATGCCTGTACTGAAGGTCCGAGGTTCGAGACCAAAGCTGAGATCCGCATGTTAAGTAACTTTGCCGATGTGGTGGGTATGACAGGCCTTCCAGAAGTGGTGCTTGCCAAAGAGATGCAGCTCTGCTATGCATCCTTATGTCTGGTAACAAATATGGCCTCTGGGATCGAAGGTGCCAGGCCTACAGCAACTGAGGTGCTGGATATACTTACTCCCAGAAAAGAGTTCATCTTTGAGCTGTTACATTCCATTGCTGCATGTATGCCCATGGACCGGAACTGTACGTGCAATGGTGCAATAGATAACGGTGCTTTTTGATCGGTTGTCTTTATGCAATATCCTTGGATGTGTCGATCTGGACACCATCACATATCTTGAACTTGATCACTTCGACCGTGGGCACCATACCCCTCATTTTGGGGATAGCAAGCTTATTCACCATCTTATCAATTCCCCTGTCAAGGGATATCTCAAAGATCACGTCTGCAGCATTAAGGATCTCGTTCTCTATATGTTCCGGATGGCTTCCCTTCAGACCATAGAGGTAGGTGAGAGCATCTGTTTCCTTGCTGACCTCGTATATGATGTTTATCATCCTCCTGAGCATCCCCGGATTAACATTAAGGTTCATGAAGAATGAGAAATTATCGAATACGAGATTGATCTCTCCTGCTTGCTCATCGTTCCTGATGTTCTTTAAATTATATTCCACGAACTTGAACAGATCTGTTTCCGCATGCCCATTGCCGATATTATCTGTCATTCCATCTGACGATCTCAGGTAATATTCACTATAAACATCGATAAAGATTATGTTCTTTATATCAAAGTTAAGATTCACTATGTCCCTGAGCACATATTTTGGCCTGCGGCTAGTAGTGAAATAATAGGTCTTTCTTGATTGAGTGAACTGATATAGAAATATCTCTGCCATACCGGAAGGGTCTGCTAGAACATAGGTCAGAGAACCACAAGGCAGCCCTCCTCCTATACTCCTGTCAAGGACAGAAATACCCGTACTTGATATATTAGAAAGTGGGGTCGTTCCCGGGCCCGACATGTCTTCCAAGATAGTATCATAGAGAGCATGTCCACTATTTTCAGCATATGATGTCTGTTCTTCAGTGACATGTTGCTGCACTTCTATAGACTTGAACGGTCCCGGCATGGATCTTCTCCTCCTGAGATGATGTATTACCTACACTACAATAGTATATTTTTATCTCTATTTATTGAACGTTATACATATAACGTTTTCCGGACAATGGCCACAAGCACACATTACTTATACCTTCTCTTCAATTCAGCTGCATAATGAGCTTATGGATCCTTTTGAACCCTGAGAGTACCAAATTATTGGTATTGGTCATAAAAGGAGGCAAGAAGTTGCCACTTTTCACCGGGGAATTAATCCTTACTAAAACTCCTGCAGGCCCAAGACCTCACAAGTTCAGAGTGCTAAGGGGTGGCAAAGAAGAATACATGACACCAGCAGAGTTCATAGATCTGTTGCGTATGTCTGACCGCATCCTGATCGCAAAGGGCGGAAATGAAGATACTGCCGCAGCCTTTGCGGATATGCTGAAAGGTTTCCAGCTTGATGGGGAACTGGTCAATGTATGTCGCTTTTGCTTGCTTAAACGGCGTTTCAATTTCCTGAACAGGCGTTCAATACGATACCATTCAATGAAGATATGTGAGGAATGCGCCAAAGAAGAGCTATCAAAGGTCCTTAATGCTCCTTATTGTCATTATAGCGAAGAGGCAAAAGAGCGCATCGAAGAGATGCTTCTGCAGACAAAGGATCTCGATCGTACCATAGGTGCATTGGACCCTGAAGGCCTTGACAAGGAACTCACAAGGTTCGATATCGTACAGGCTTCCCTTGATACCAGGACAATGAAAATAGCAGAACTGCCTATATCAAAAAGGTTTAAAGACATACTATTGCAAAAATCTGATGAGCTGTTGCCGGTACAGGCTAAAGCCGTTAATACAGGCCTTTTTGAAGGAAGGCACCAGCTTGTGACCTCGGTCACAGCCACTGGAAAAACTCTTATAGGCGAACTTGCGGGCATTGAGAACATACTGCGCAAAAGGGGAAAAATGCTGTATCTTGTTCCCCTGGTGGCGCTTGCAAATCAGAAGTACGACCAGTTCACAGATAAGTATGGATCGTTAGGCATCACAACTTCTATACGTATAGGAAGTGCACGCATTCGTACCTCTTCTACTTTGAAGATGCGCAGAGCTCTGGATTCAAATATAATCGTTGGGACATATGAGGGCATTGATTTTATTTTGAGGTCAGGGGATGCTGATCTGCTGGGCAAGATAGGCACTGTGGTCATAGACGAGGTGCACACACTTGAGGACAGTGAACGGGGGCACAGGGTCGATGGTGTTATAGGAAGATTGAAATATATTGCACCTGCTGCTCAGTTCATATACCTTTCTGCCACTGTTGCCGAACCACTTGCACTTGCACAAAAACTGAACGCTGCATTGGTAGAGTATGAATATCGGCCTGTTCCTATTGAGAGGCATCTTATTTTCTGCGAGGAACATGACAAGCTCAGGATCATGACCCGCTTGGTAAGGGAAGAGTTTGCCAAGAAGTCCACAAAAGGTCACAAGGGTCAAACGATCATTTTTACCAATTCCAGGCGCAATTGCCACAGCATATCGGAAGCATTACCAATGTTATCTGCACCTTATCATGCAGGTCTTACCCAGTTTGTGCGTAAATCCGTAGAAGAGCGTTTTCTAAAAGGTAAGCTGCCAGTGGTGGTAACAACCGCTGCTCTTGCAGCAGGTGTGGATTTTCCCGCGTCACAGGTGATATTCGAATCCCTTGCCATGGGGATCGAATGGATCAATATGCAGGAGTTCATGCAAATGGTGGGGCGTGCCGGCCGGCCGGATTATCATGACAGAGGTAATGTAGTACTGCTGGCAACTCCAAACAAACGTTATTCCAGTGAACAGACAGATGCCGAAGATACTGTTGCGGTAAAATTGCTCAAAGGTAGTATGGTCCCATCTTCATTGGATTATGGTGAAGATGAACAGATGGAAGAGATACTGGCATCGGCTGCTATTACCACTTCAATGAAAGATCTGGCAGCCATTCATAAACGGATGTTGGGTACATTCGAGCTTACAAAACTTGTTACCAGGCTGCTACAGTACAAATTCCTTGAAAAAAGGGAGGACAATATCTCCCTTACACCTTTTGGTCAGATAGCTGCCTGCCATTTCCTGTCCGTGTCTGCAGCGTTCCTTATACGAGACTCTGTGCTCAAGGGAATGGGACCGCTTGAGATCGTAACGAACCTGGAGTTCTTTGATGGCGTCTATTTTAAGCATGCTACACAGATATCCACGGCTCTGGACATCAATATCCCTTCCCGTGTGTTCCAGGGTGCTTCCCTTGATATAATATTCGAGGGTGACAATATCTCTAAGCTTGATCAGAACATCCAGGACCAGCTCTTTGAATTTGCAGCAGCTTTCCTTACCTGCAAATGCAAGAGCTCACCATATTGCGGATGTGCTGAACGTCGTTTTTCTTCAAAGATCGTGGAGATACGCATGGAAGGCTATGATCCCGCGGGCATTGTGCACAAAATGGAAGACCTGTATGGTGTGACCGCTTACCCAGGCGATATATTAGGCTATCTTGACAATGTAGTGCGCAATCTGGATGCAGTGGAAAAGGTCGCAAGGGTATATTCTAAAAAGAGTATAGCGAATGCTGCCCGGGAAATGAAAAGGCAGGTAGAAGGATAACCTGCGTCAGATGACATTCAAATACAATAACAGGCCAAGAAGTATCAGTATGATACCTGTGAAAAACCTGATCTCGACACGCTTGTTCTCCTTGAGCTCTGTAATGGTCTCCGGGCTCATACCGTAGCCAAGTAATATGCCCAGAACGATGATCGGAAAGATCACACCTAGATTATAGGCCGCAAGATAAAAAGCTCCGCGGGCAAGATCGGTTCTGCCTACCAGCATATCAAGGATGGAAAAATAGATAGCTCCCACACAGGGAGCCTTTACAAGAGAGAAAAGCCCTCCAGAAACAAAGGATAATGTCAGCACATTGCTCCTGGCTGTCCTTTCAAGCAGTCTGACCATGGTTTTAGGGGTGTGGAACGTTGATCTGGAATGCATCCTTAGGTGATATGCATCATAAATGTGCCAGCATCCCAGTATGAAGATCAGAATTACCATTGTGTTTGTGATCATATTTTTAAGGGAAGGTAATATGTGTACTGTTCCCAGAATGCTCAGACCTACTACCATGTACGTAACGAAGATACCGCTGCAAAATCCAACTATCATCTTCAATATATCTTTTTTGTTTTCGCCGGAAGATAGTATCAGTGTGGCCAGAAAGGCCATGACTGCCAGTATACAGGGGTTAAAGCCTGCAAGAAGACCTGCAACGAACACCAAATAAAATGAAAGTGCTCTGCCAGTCTCGTCCTCTCCTATGATGGATATATTTCCCTTTTCTTCCGGTCCGTTGACAATAGCTTGCGTAAGCAGGTCTTTAAGAAGCGTGAGATCCCCTTGGTAATCATTGTAAGTGATCACTGTTCGCTCGTTCACCACTACGGCAGGAACTACGGATATACCATATCCACGGGCAAGGTCATAGGAGGAAATGATCTCATGAGAGGTAAGATTGCACCCATAACTATTTGTGACCTCCTCGATCACGGGTAATGCCTGCTGGCATTTCAGGCAGCCTTCTTCATGGAAATAGTCAACTGTTGTAACAGATGTAGTGTTTTGGGCACAGATAACTAGATCCACAGCTGATGCTAACAAAAAAATGGTAAAGACAACCAATAATGCCCGTTTAATGGCATGCTGTAGTTGAGCAGGTAGATGCATCATATGAGGTTTCCAGGACCTTTTTGGTCGTAATGTTGAAGACTTCCCCGGAATCTGTGGATACATAACCTTCTATGACATAGATGGGCTGTATGCCGCTACATGCACAGGTCCTTTCCATGACCTGCACCTTCCATACATCTTCTTCGGGTGTTATAGGCATACCGTACATATCGGGTATATTCTCATTTACGATGGTCGTTCTATTGACCCTCCAGTCCTGTACATGGAAATAAGTTCTATAGTATATGGAAGCATTGCTATCGTTCATCACTATCCTGTGAGCTTGCAATGAACTGATATTGTATTCTTTTTCTGGTTGCAGTGGGTGCTGCATAACCAGGATACTGACCCCAACGAGGGCAAGAATGAATGCAACCACGACGATCATGGCAGATGTTTGTGAGCTTTTCATAGTTCTAACCTGGGTACATTCTTTAATAACTTTTTGTTCTGCAACGGACGTTTATGTTCCCACTACTTATTTAAGTGATGTTAGCCCAATACTTGACAGTAACTGGAGAAATAAAGATGAGTACGGATGTTATAACAGGAAAGCGCCAGAAAAAAATTAGGATAGAGTTCTATAAACCAGAAGATTGCAGGCAGGTGTATTCCATAGGTGCCGTGGGAGGGCACAGCCCGTACGATTTCAGAATAGGTTTTTATAATGACAATCCCAGACCCGGAACAGATGAAAATGGGGTACAGGTCATTCAGCGTAAGCTTGAGACCGAGGTGATCCTTTCTCCACTTGCTGCTCTGGAGTTGTCCAGATGGCTGAACCATCATCTGAAAGAATATGAAGCTATGTTCGGCCCAATACAACAGCCTAATAAAAGTGAGCATATATCTGAATCACCAGCTGACAATAGCAGAGAGAACAGTGATATACAGGGGTACATCTGAGCCTCAACGAGTAATCGTTATAATTAAATAGGATACGATACACTTTTAATAATCTATATCCTGTCTATATTATCGATGGGTATATAGTATCAATTAATAAGTGAGGATTCCATTTGTTCCCGAATAAAAGAGTTCATAAACTTGTTGGATCTAAGGTCCAGGTTGAAATGAAAGGAGATATGCATCTTCTGGAAGGTTTGCTAAAAAGTGCAGATGATTATCTTAACCTTCACTTGGTAGATACTGTAGAGATATCTAACGGGCAAAAGCTCAGATCGCTTGGTTCAGTGGTGCTTCGAGGTAATAATATAATCCTGATCACGCCTGCAGATGAATAATAGAGCGAGATCCTATAATAAACGTAGGTTACCATGGGAATAGAAGAAACGGCACTTGAGGTGATCAGCAAATACGAGGATGGGGTGTTCCAGAACCAATTATGGAAGGAACTTGACATAGACAGTCGTAAATGTTCAAGGATTATCTCAAAACTTCTGAAAGATGGCCTGATCACTCGTGAACCTGCAGTAGACAATGGTGCAAGGACCTTCCTGATCAGAACCACTCGCAAGGAAGAGCCCAGTTTTGAACTGTTGCTCTCAGGGGATATGTTCTCTCCCTGTGCAGGCTGCAGGGATGCATGCCAGCCAGAGTCTTGTGAAAAACTTACTGCATGGGTGTTGAACCTGTCTCAGGAAAATAGTAATAATCAGGAAGTCAGCGAAACTGAGTGAGGCTGGCCGAAAGGTTTAATAAGGTTATGTGCTATTGTGGAGTCGCTCAACCAGTACAATACCATGTGCTCCGGTAGTGTAGTCCGGCCAATCATTCCGGCCTTTCGAGCCGAAGACTCGGGTTCGAATCCCGACCGGAGCACTATAATTTTCTAATTTTATATATTCCTAACACGCGATGCTGTTTACGTCAGTACGCCTCAAATTCAAAATTCGAAGCGACTTCGTCCTCACCGCGAGCCTTGCCATCTATTATGGTCCTTACACGGTTCGGTTTAAAGCAGTTGGCACATCGTCTGACAAATTGGTTGTTTGTAATGGCTGCAAAGAACTCCTTCCTGCAGTTATAGCAAGTTACTATTACATTCATTCAGAACCCTCAAGCGAAAAGAGATTTGTGAGGATATAAGTTTTTCACTTTTGTTCGCTGGAGTGGGACCTGTGATTATGGAGATCGCTCGGTGACCCGTTATATATTATAGAACATTTTTATAGCATGATAGACAGTTTTTTGAAAGACCTTGGACCTGGGTAGCTGAAGATCAATTGAAAAAAGTATCGGGAAGGTTCTACCTCCCCATCACCTATGTGTGAAGTATGCCACGATCTCTGAGCTCACAGAGTCGATCCTGCAGAAACCGAACCTCTCGAACTGCACTATCTTATCTAGTTCGGTTGCGATCATTTTTTCTCCCATGCCTTTGAACTCGCCATCAGGAGAGAGCACTTTTACAGGGATACCATCAACAGGTGCCCAGTGAATGATCTTCATGCGTTCCTTTTTCAGATCGGTGACCTCATCACCTATATATTTGGCCCGCAACGGAGCCACGGAAGTGATCTCCACGTTGTACAGATCCTTGAGGCGGATATGTGAGCCTGTCTTAAGCTGCTTCATATCATCCATACAAATAAGCACCCTGCCTGCAACATCAATGCTGCGATGGCCCTTATCCCCAGTAGGATGTTTTGGCGGTCTGGCAGTACAAGCTTCTACATCAGCTATCGTCAGTTCCACCGGGTCCCATACAAAGAAATATCTGTTGGCAATAGGGTCCACCATTTTTCTGTTCTCAGCATATAGCGTGTCCATACTGATGCTCATATCGGTCTCACCTACACCCATCTCGATCATGAACTTGCGGATGGCCTGGGGTTGTATCCCCCTTCTGCGCATAGCTCTGAGCGTTGGCAGCCGTGGGTCATCCCAGCCGGAATATTCTCCTTCCTCAATAGCACGGCGCAGAGTACTGGTACTGAACTTACCGAACCCGTGCATCTTCACCCTTCCCCAGTGCAGGGTCTTGGGATATTCCCATCCCAGGTACTTGTAAATATACATCTGACGCTTCTCACTGTCCATGAGGTCCTTACCCCGGATGATATGCGTGGTACCAAGCTCATGGTCCTCGATGGCCCCTTCGAAGTCCAGAAGGGGCCACACAATATATCTGTCATTTACTTCCGGTCGGGGATGAGACTCTTTTATAATACGGAATATCCCATAATCCCTTATCGCGGGATCTTTATGCCTGATGTCGGTCTTAAGACGCAGCACAGCATCTTTGGCTTCATATTCCCCTGAAAGCATCTTGTCCCATTGGATGAGGTTAGCCTCCGGGCTTGTGTTTCTGTGGGGACAGGGTTCCTTGGCATCCTTAAGGTGTTTGAAGTCCTCACTGGTACAGAAGCACACATACGCGTTGTTCTGCTCGATAAGCTGGCGAGCATATTTGTAATAGAGTGGTATCCTGTCAGAGGCAATGACCACCTGGTCCGGCACAACACCCAGCCACTTACAGTCGTCCAGGTACCAGTCATACGCCTCAAGCATAGGTCGTTTTGTCTGAGGATCGGTATCATCGAACCTTATAATGAGCTTGCCTTCATACATCTTCACATATTCGGAGTTAACAACTATGCCCCGGGTGCTGCCCAAAGTAGGGGGACCATTTGGATTAGGTGCAAAACGCATGACAACTTTTCCACACTCTGCACCGTCAAGAGGTTTTAATCCCTTGACGGGTTCCTTTTTAGCACACATGTCCTCTATGAGTTCAGGTGCAAGCGCTTCAAGCCTTGCCTTCCACTGTTCAGGAGTTTCTTCTATGACCCTATCAAGGATTTCCTGTATAACAGGTGATATTTTCTTTGCGCTGGCTCTCAAGTGGGTGCACTCTCCCATGACCTTACCCATTACAGCCGCAAGCTGTGGGGCTTTACCATACTTCACAGCATTTTGTAGTGCATATTTTTCAATGATCTGTTTATCTTCATCAGTTAATGTCATCCGGATCCTCTCTAAGCACAGAATTTGCATCCTGTCCCATCTGAAACTTCTTATTTTTGGCTTGGTCCAGTAGGAACTAGTCAAAGTAATGTCCTGTGAGCCAGTACATTAAGCACGATCATATAATAAATATACCTCTTCCCAGCTCATGATATCAGATAGACCTACCTATCCTGAATACAGAAGCTATCATTTCCTGAAGTCTGGCCATATCTTTTTCGAAGTCTTTCTGGAATTTCTCCACAGCAGGGCCTGCTATAGCACCCTGCATAGAAGGCTTGATAAGCTGTTCCTGCTCCAGCACTCTCAATGAATAGCGCACTTTATGTGTTGGCATCCCTGTCTCTTCGGCAAGTTTGAGTATACCTATAGGGCCTTTTTCCATGACGGTCTTAAGGACCACCAGATGCCTTTCAGATAGGTCCAATTCCTTTTCGATCTGGTCAAGGAGCATTATACCACCTCGTTCTTCAGTATGCCTATACCTTCGATATCTATTTCCACCACATCTCCTGGGTGCAAAGAGCTTACGCCAGGAGGAGTACCCGTGGCGATGATGTCTCCTACCTCAAGTGTCATGATCTTGGATATGAACTCAAGGAGGTAAGGTATTTCAAATATGAGATTCGAAGTGGAGGAATCCTGTTTAGTCTCACCGTTCACCCGGCTGCGTATGTATATGTTCTCAGGGTCTATGTCTGCTGCTGGTACTATAAAAGGACCTACCGGCGCAAAGGTATCAAAGCTTTTAGCACGTGTCCACTGACCATCTCTACGCTGCAGGTCCCTTGCAGTGACATCGTTAAAACAAGTATACCCTGCTATCACATCAGATGCATTTGATATTTTGATGTTCTTGCAGCGTTTTCCTATGATAACTGCCAGTTCCGCTTCAAAGTCCACCAGTTCGCTCACACGCGGGTATATTATCTTGTCCGTATGTCCGATGACCGCTGAGGGTGGTTTGAGGAACAATATAGGCTCTTTAGGTACAGGCATATCCATCTCAATGGCATGGTCAAGATAGTTTAAACCAACGCATATTATCTTTGTGGGCACAGTGGGGGGGAGAACGTTGAGTTCAGAAAGTTCGAAGGCCTTACCTTCAACATCACCTTTTCCTATTACTTTGTTCCCATCCACATTCCCATAAAAGGTTTCATCTCTGTACCTGAAACGACCCAGCATATGGCTAAGGATTTGTTCTCATTGTAGATAAGAGTAAGTGTCAGAATGAAAAAAAGCAGAAATGTCACTAGACCTTTCCTCGAACAGACGGGCATGCCTGTCAAATCTGAGCATACGTATCAGGTAAATTATTTAAGTTGATCGTGGCTAATCTTTCTTATGGATTGGTATGTAATAGATGCGATCGGGGTTTCCTACGAGCGTACAAAAAAGTGTCTTTTCAAGCCATTTGATCTCTGGAAATGGGTAAAACTTGCAATGGTCCTTGCACTCGTGGGTGGAGGTGGCGGTCATGGAGGCAATCTGTTCAATTCTTTTTCAAATTCAGGTATGGGTTCGGGATATGGTCATGACCATATTTCAGATTACGATCCACTTGGTCCAATAGATGGTGCAATTGCTTCAATGCTCAGTGCGGCAGTGCTACCATTCATAATGCTGTTACTTCTTTTGATAATTGTCCTTATGTATATCTCAAGTGTTATGGAATTCGTGCTGGTAGAGTCTCTTGTCAGCAATAACATCAGGTTCTGGGAATATACCCGCCGTTTTCTTGGAAGGGGTTTTCAGCTATTTCTGATCAGGACCGCATCACTTTTGCTGTTCCTGTTAGTGCTTGCATTGGCCGTGCTCCCATTTATCTTTGTATACGATATGCCATCGGGTGATCATCTCTGGCTGTCACTGATCGGTGGGGTAATGATGGTTGTGTTTCTGCTCATTGTCTTTGTGATCATTGCCTCTGTTCTAGGCTCATTCATAAGCATGTCCATACCTGTGGCAATGTACTGTAATATAGGTGTGCTTTCAGCTATTTTGGAGGTTCTCAGGAAGTTCAGACTTGACTGGCAGCAGATAGTTGTTTACTGGGTCGGAAGGGCAGTGCTGGGAGCCATTGTTGGTATAGGGGCTCTAGCTATCACAATACTTGTAGTTCTGATAACACTGATACCTTTTCTTATATTGGATATAATTGTTTATTCCTTATCGTCTTTGTTTCTATCAGGCTTTGAGTGGATGGTTCTTTTACCTCTCGTTCTGGTTGAAATGATCTTTTTCATAATTGCCATGACTTTAGCAAGCATGCCTTTTGGAGCCTTCTTAAAGTACCACATGTTGTCCTTTGTGGAAAAATGGTATCCAGAAGCAAGCATTCCATTCGGGCAAGGGATTGATATTAAGGCAGAGGAAACAACCGGGTTTTTGGCCTGATATCTTTATCTTCTTTAAAAATATCTACATGTCATTTACTCAATATTTTAAAAAATACGTTTGAATGCACTCATTGAGGAAAAACGCAAGCCCTTGTCCATTTAGATGCCTATCATACGGATAATCATATAAAGGACAAATAGTACGAGTGCACCTACAAGCCAGAATTTGATTATTTCTGGCATGGGTATTTGCAGATTGGTATTTTTTCCTTCCACCCCAATACTGGAAGATGTATCTGACCTTTTCATGATCTTTTCGCTGCTATCAGCTGGGATCTGGATTTCTGCCTGATCTCTGTTGGAAGCTGGATTCACATTGTCCTGTTCTATTTTTTTATCATTTTCTGGCTCTGTAAACTGTGCAGATACAGTATTGTCCTGCACCTTTTTAGGTATTTCCTCCACCTCATCGCCTCTCTCAGGAACAACTTCTGCGGCAAGATCTTCAGAACTTACCACTTCTGAATACCAAAAAGGTTCAGGGCTTATTTTGATCATCTCATTTTCCTTTTCAGGTAGAGTTCCATTATTTCTTATATTGCTGAATAAAGATCCTTCTTCCGGAGGGGGAGTAAAGGGCACTACCTCTTCAGCTCCCTCTAATGTTTTTGGTCCCGTTTCCTCTGCAGAGATGTTCGATAAATATTTACTTTCATCTACTTTCTCTTGCATGTTTTTCTGAATATACTGTGTATCTTCTTTCACATCTTCAGGTACAAAGACCTTGTTTTCTTCCTCAGGAGAGTTCGTCCTTTTTAGTGGAATATCCAATGATGGATTAAGCAAAGTGGCCTTATCATAGCATTCCCTTGCCTCATCGAACTTGCCCATGCTTTCAAGGACCTTTCCTTTCTTTATCCATCCACTGACATTATTAGGTTCCAGTTCCAGAGAACGGGTGAAATAATCCAGTTTTTTTTCCGGGTCCTGACTTTTGATCCCCATACTAAACCAGTTCTCTGCCTCCTTTTGTTTTTTCTTGGATCTCACATCATCGATCAAGCCCATAAGCACACCTCTTTTTTATAACAAAACAAATAGCTTCCATCCTTATAACTAATCATACTCATTTGTATATATAATACGCTTAACACAAGCATCAATTATAAATATTCAACAATGTTTCTTTCTCAGAACAACTTCTTTTGCCCTGAAGGGTCCCTTGCATATTTTCCAAACTCACTGCCTACAAGCTCTGTTCCATTGAATACAGGTCCATCCTTACAGACTCTCAGGCCTGTATCGTCCATGCAACATGCACCACAGACCCCGATCCCGCATTTGAAATATCTGTGAAGGCTGAACTCTGTGCGTTGCAGTGCTCCTTCTCTCTCAAGTATCCCAAAGACATTTTTCATCATCATTTCCGGACCACAGGTGTATATCCTGTCATATCCTGAAACATCAAGTTCATCAAGTACGTCTGTCACAAAGCCACAGCGATGTGCAGAGCCATCATCCGTAGTGATATGGACCGGTCCGCATTGCAAGAACCTTTCCAGGAACAACAGCTCATCGACATTCCTGGCACCCAGGATGGTGGTTACCTGAGAACATACGGATGATGCCTTTTCAGCAAGTGGTGCCAGGGGTGCTGCTCCTACTCCTCCTGCAATGAGCAATACACTTTCCCCTCTTTTTGGAAGTGTGAACCCCCTTCCGAATGGTCCTCTCAATCCCACTGATCCACCTTCCTGTATTTCGAACAGGCGCGATGTGGCATCACCGACCCTCTGTACAGTTATGGCATTTTTGTAGGAAAGTGTCATAGGGATCTCATCCACACCTCTTATCCATACCATGACGAACTGGCCGGTCAGAGCATCTTCGAAGGAACGGTCAAAAAAGAATGTACGCGTGGAGGGAGTTTCATCCACTGTTCTTACAATATTAGCATTCAATGGTAACATCAGAACCTCTCATGTGCAATTCCTGTGATGTCCTTTGTCTTTTTATGACCTCGTTCTTCCAAGAACCTGTGAATACCTTCTGATATGTCGGAGAAAACATTTAATCCCTCATAGACCATGGAGCCTATTTGTACGGCACTGGCACCCGCCATGATCATTTCTACGGCGTGTTGCCAGGTTGATATACCTCCCACTCCTATTATCGGTATGTCCAGGTTCGCATAGAGGTCATAAACGCATTTTACAGCAACAGGGCGCACTGCTTCTCCTGAAAGGCCACCGAAGCGGTTGCCAAGTACAGGATAACCTGAATGTATATCTATTGACATACCACGTACGGTATTGATGGCCACCACTGCATCTGCCCCTCCTGCCTGCGCTGCCTTACCTATTGCAACGATGTCTGTGACATTTGGTGTAAGTTTCACCCACACAGGTATGTCAGCTACTTCACATACAGCTGAAGTTACCGCTTTTACCATTTCTGGATCGGTGCCTACAGATGCACCATATCCCATGGCATGAGGACAACTGACATTAAGTTCAAAAGCATCAGGTTTTCCAGGGGTCAATCCCTCTGCAACCATGCGGAACTCTTCCATATTACCACCGAAGATACTTGCTATAACAGGCACTCCCGCTTTATCCTTTGCTTTTTCAAGTTCCGGCAAAAAGGCTTCATAGGAGGGATTTGGTAAACCCATGGCGTTCAGATACCCACAATCAAGTTTCACCATGCTTGGATTGCTATGTCCTTCCTTGGGCTGTGGACCAATGGATTTTGTTACCACGGCACCTGCGCCTTCCCGAGCCATCCGGATGAGCGAAGCACCCGTGGTACCCATGATACCAGCAGCAAGCATTGTCGGATTCTTTAACTGCAGACCTGTGATGTTCACCATGAAAAACTCCTTGGAATTCCTAAATGTTCACTTGTCGATCCTGAGTTTGGAGATCGCTTCTTTCACGAGATCTTTACCGCCCATAGCTACTAGCTTCCTGCCAAGTCTGGAGGCATGATCAGAGTAATCTTCAAGAGGGATCACTTCATCGATACGTACCTGGCGGGTCCCATCAAGGGAAAGTACTTCAGCAAGCACTCTTACCTCATTCTTGTTAATGAAATGTGAAAAAGAGCCTATGGGGGCTATACATCCACCTTCCACCTCTTTTATCACCATGCGTTCTATATCGGTGGTGATGCGGGTCTGAGTATGATTGAGCTGAGAGGTAACTGATTCTGCTTCCGAGCCGGTAGGTGTCACAATAGCAATGGTTCCTTGGTTGGCAGAAGGACAGAACCTTTCAACGTCCAGACGTTCCACATCCAGCTCCCATTTCATACGCTGTAGACCAGCTTCAGCGAGCATTATTCCATCGTAATGTCCATCCTCAAGCTTTTTCATGCGGGTGTTGATATTACCCCTGAGGTCTTTTATATGCAGATCAGGCCTATATCTTAAAAGCTGGGCTCTGCGGCGCATGGAAGTTGTACCGATCAATGCACCTTTGGGCAGATCATCAAGCTTTGTTCCATCCTTTGTCAGCAGTACATCATTGGGGGAATCCCTTTCAAGGGCTGCGGAAGTTGTAAGTCCCTTTGGCCTGTTGGTTGGCAGATCTTTCATGGAATGTACTGCAATATCTATGGCCCCTTCCATCATTCTATCATCAAGCTCTCTCACAAAAGCACCAACACCTGCCACTTCATGCAATGGCCGGTCTGTGAATCTGTCACCGGTGGTCTTTATGATCTTGCGGCTTGTTTCGATGCCTCTGTTTGCCAGCATCCTAGCAACGATATCCGCCTGTGCAAGAGCAAGGGCACTGCCTCTTGTTCCGATTATCATGTTAGCTCAACCTTATTTGAGATTTCCTTGGTATGCAGCCAGCAGGCTTTCCAGGTCTTCTTCTGAATGTGCAGTACAGAGAAAATTCGTTTCGAACTGTGATGGGGGCAAGAATATCCCACTCTGCAGCATTCTGAAGAAGAATTGCATATAACCTTCCTTATCACATCTAAGGACTTCTTGATAGTTGCGGGGTATGTCCCCAAAGAACACTTTGAACATGGAAGATACGCCACACACACTGTAATTAAGGTTGAGGTCTTCTACAATATCGATGATGCCTGCACGCAGTTCGTCCCCGGCAGCATTTAGTTTCTTGTGCACGTTCTCTTTTTCCAGTATATCGAGAACAGTGATCCCTGCAGCTACAGATGTGGGGCTGCCGCTGTAAGTGCCAGCCTGATATACACCGCCCGATGGTGCTACTATTTCCATGATCTCTCTTTTTCCTCCGAACACGCCTATGGGCATGCCACCGCCTATGATCTTACCTAGGGTTGTCATATCCGGGGTGATCCCATAGTATTCCTGAGCTCCACCCATAGCCATGCGGAACCCTGTGATCACTTCATCAAAGATAAGCACTACATCGTTCTCTTCTGTGATCTTGCGCACTTCCCTAAGGTATCCGTCATCCGGAAGTATCGGACCAACATTACCCATCACAGGCTCCAGTATGAAAGCTGCGATATCCTTTCCGTACTTTTCCATTACCTCTGTAAGTGCCTCTATATCGTTGAAAGGTACCTGCAATGTGTTCCTTGTGAAGTCTTCAGGTACTCCCAAAGAGTCCGGTTTTCCTAATGTGGTAGCACCTGATCCTGCTTTAACGAGCACTGCATCATGTGCCCCATGGAAACCACCTTCTATCTTGATGAACTTGTTCCTGCCGGTAAAACCACGTGCAACACGCAGTGCACTCATGGTGGCCTCAGTACCGGTGGAAACGAACCTTGTCATATCTATGCTTGGATATATCTCTGCTATCCTTTCCGCAAGCCTGATCTCTAATTCCGTAGGGGTACCGTACAACCATCCCTTATCAAGCTGTTCGGTGATGGCCTGTTTTATTTTTGGATTGGCATGTCCCAATATCTTTGGTCCGTATGCAAGGCAGAAATCTATATACTCATTGCCATCAGCATCGGTTATCTTTGATCCCGAGGCGGATGTCGTATAAAATGGAAAGGGTTTAATGGCCCTGACAGGACTGCTTACTCCCCCTGGTATCAATTTCCGTGCTTTTTCAAATAATTTTTCTGAGCTTGTCAATTCCATTAACATCACCGTTCTATTACTTTAACATCCTTGCAAGGTCCTTAGCAAAATAGGTCAGTATCATGTCTGCTCCTGCTCTTTTGATGGAAAGCAGGGATTCATACATGACCTTATTCTCATCCAGCCAGCCCAGACGTGCAGCAGCTTTCAGCATTGCGAACTCCCCGCTGACATTGTATGCAGCGGTGGGCATCTTGAACTCTGTCTTGATACGATATAGTACATCGAGGTAAGGAAGGGCAGGTTTTACCATAATTACATCTGTCCCTTCCAGTATGTCTAATTCTGCTTCTCTTATTGCTTCGTCTGAATTAGCAGGGTCCATCTGGTAACTTGACCGATCACCAAAAGAATATCCCGAATCAGCTGCTTCCCTGAAAGGTCCGTAAAAAGCAGAAGAATACTTCACAGCGTATGACATTATAGGCACATCACTGCAGTTACTTTTGTCAAGTGCATCCCTTATCGCAGTTATCATACCATCCATCATTCCGGAAGGAGCCACCATATCTGCCCCGGCCAGTGCATGGCTTACTGCAGTTCTGCCAAGCAGAGGAAGCGTAGGGTCGTTCAGTATCTGTTCATGTTCCATATCAACCACGCCACAATGACCATGGTTTGTATATTCACACAGACACACATCTGTTATTACGTATATGTCCTTTCCAAGCTCGTTCTTTATCTCACGTACCGCCCGCTGTACGACATCGTTCTCACCCCACGCACTACTTCCTTTCTCATCTTTTGTGGAAGGTATACCAAAGAGTATGATCGCAGGAATTCCCAGATCAGCCACTTCCTTAGCATCATCTGCTATCATCTCTACGGGGGACCGTGATATCCCCGGCATTGAAGACATTGCCAATGGCAAGTCGATATTTTCATCCACGAACATCGGATAGATAAGATCGTCTACCGAAAGAGAGGTCTCGCGAACCATATCTCTTATCTTGCCGTTCCTGAGTCTTCTCAACCTTACCTGTGGGAACATTTGATCACTTCTGTCATCTGCATTTGTCGTCATTCCTTTCCGGGGTCTTGTCAATATTGAACAACCTTGAGACCACATCCAGCAGCTCATCATCGTTCATTTCTGCAGCATTACGCAATACTTTTGTAGGCTCTGCCAATATCTTGTTGACAATTGAATGTGTAAGGTCATCCAATACTTTGCTCTCTATCTCACCCATGGTGTGATAGGCACGCAATTTAGTAACTGCCCGTTCTTTTTCCTGTTTTCTCACATTGTACACATTGGCATAAATGGCAGAAACTATGTGGTCAGCTTTCTGTTGCTTGTACTGTTTCAATAGTAAGCACAGTTCTTCATCAACTATCTTTTCTGCCTTCTTAGCTTCTTCCTTCCGTTGTGCAAGGTTCTTTTCATTTATGATCCTTAGATTATCGATGTTGTAAAGTTTGACATGCTTTATCTGTGAAATACTTGATTCAATATCCCTTGGGCTGGCGATATCAATTAGAAGAAGGTCTCTTTCCCGGCCTTTCATGGCCTCTTCGATCAAAGACCTTTTAAGTACATAGTGAGGGGCGGATGTGGCACTGATAACTACATCTGCCTTCTGTACATTTTCGGCCAGGTTCTCGAAAAGTACTGCATGGCCTCCCATACTATCAGCCAGGTCTTGGGCTTTTCTAAAAGTGCGGTTCGCTATGTATACCAGGTCCATTTTCCTATGGGCAAGTGCTCTGGTCACAAGGGTTCCCATCTCTCCTGTGCCTATCACGAGGATCATTTTTCCTTCTAGTCCTCCAAGCACCATTTCAGCCAGATCGACCGCAGCTGAGCCAATAGATACTGAACCCCTGTTCACTTCTGTTTCCGTACGGACGCGTTTACCTACTTGTATGGCTTTGCTGAAGGCCGTGTCAAGCATTCTTCCGGTCGTGCCTGTTTTTTTTGCGAGCAGGTACATATCTCTTATTTGCCCAAGGATCTGGTCCTCACCAACTATCATAGACTCCAATCCACTAGCCAGGCGTAACAGGTGTAAGAGCGATTCATTATGGTCCAGGAACTCGACCACCTGTAGGGGAAAGGACATGCTTTTAGCAAAATTGAATAGCACACTGCTGCCTTTTGGGGAGACCACATATATTTCTATGCGATTGCAGGTCTTCATTACCACGCATTCGTGGACGAACTCATTGGAATAAAGATTCCAGAGCACTTCTTCAAGGTCACCATTCCAAGACCTTTCCATATCCTCTATACTGGCTTTAGAATGGGTTATCACCATGCTGTTTATCTCAGTCAATGCGTACCTCCATCGTTGCTAATGGGCGGCTCCATTTCTGAGATATTGGAGTGTGGTTCCATAATATCAATCTTTCTTATTGATTTGTTCCTGTACTATATCATATGCTCTCTTATACGCTTTTTCGTATGATTCAGAAATATCCTCCCAAACAACCGGATCATCCAGTATTTCCCAGAGGATCGATCTTCTATGTTTTTGTTCTTTCACATGCTCCTTCAGATAATTTCTGATATCATTCTGCAATATTATCATCTGTTCGTATTCGGGAGTAATGACCTTTTCGATGTTCTGGCGTACATATCTTGAAAATGCCGGACTTGAGCCAGTGGTGGAGATACCTATTACAAGGTCTCCTCTATGGACCACGGCCGGAACTATGACCTCTCCTACGGTATCTATCTGATTTGTCAATATGTTCAGGGACCTTGCAATAGCTGTGATCCTATCGTTTATTTGTCCGTTGCTGGTGGCAGGTATAACAAGAAAAGAGCCGTTTATCAGTTCTTTGATGTCTCTGTCTGAAAGAGTGCCCGCATCTGTTCGTATCAATGTCACAAGACCTTGTTCAGAGAGTTCATTGAGCCTATGAGAGAAATTTCTGCTGATCACGATCGTATTTGCATGTTCGCTGAACAATTCTGCCTTTCTTTCTCCTACAGAGCCTCCGCCAAAGATCACCACTGTTCTGCCGTGCAGATCGACCATCAATGGAAGAAATCGATTGTTATCTGGCATATTATTTTCCTATTTTATACTACTGGGACCTGTGATGTTACAGTCTTATGCCGGTTTTCTTGAATTCCTTTTCACTGAACATGACCTTATAGTTATCTATTCCTGTGAGCTTTGATATTTCCTTAGCAATGGCAAGACAGTCATCACGGGTATACGAATGGACCATTGTGAAAATATTGTACGGCCAGCCAGGATGACGGGGGCGGGCATAACAATGTGTCACATCATCTATAGTTGCCATCAATCTGCCAACATCTTCTACATCTTCATCAGGAACGTTCCAGACACACATTGCATTAGCAGTAATACCGATGTCCCGGTGTCCTATGGAAGCTCCGAACCTTCTGATAATATCCAGATCTTTCATCAATTTGATCTGCTTAACAACCTCCTCTTCGGTTATGCCAAGCTGATGTGAGATATCTTTGTAGGGTGATGAAGTGATAGGTATACCTTCCTGTGTCAGGATAATTATCTGTCTTTGGATCTCTGTCATCTCCATAGTATCACTTTATCTTGAACTTAACTCCTATTTTGAACAACTGGATAGTTGGCAGGTCCATCATTGGGCACTGGGCCTCCTGCCTCAGTTCCTCGAGTATCTCCTGCAGGCGCTCACTGTTGGGTGCCGACAGTGTGAACCATAGATTATAGTCACCTGGACGCAGATAGTTATGTGATACTTCCGGGTAGGAATTAATTAGCTCTGCGATTTGTTCGGTTCTATCTTCAGGCACTTTTAAAGCAACAAGCGTGCCTACAAGACCGGTATTTCTGCTGTTAATGATGGGGCCTATGCGCCTTATAGCTCCTTCCTCTTTGAGACGTTGCATGCGCTTGATCACTTCATCCTCGGATATCCCTACCTTATCTGCCAGTATCCTGAAAGGGTATATATCAAGTGGGAAATCCAGTTGTATAAGATTAAGGAGCTTCTTATCTATTTTATCTAGCTGTATCATGTAGGCCCTCGTTTTTAGGTATGTAAATGCAGTATGGTTCTTCTGCAAGATAATCTCCTGTTGCTGCATAAGCTCTTGCCCGGCACCCACTGCATACGTTCTTGAACTCACATCTTCCACATTTACCTTTCAGTTTGGAGGTATCTCTCAGGTCTTTGAATACCTGGGCATTTGTCCAGATATCCCTGAAAGACTGCTGCTTTATGTTACCCGCATGTACTGGCAGGTATCCACAAGGGTAAACATCGCCTGTACTGGAAACAAAGCAAAAACCGGTACCTCCAAGGCAACCTTTTGTCATTGCCTCGTATCCATGTGTTCTGACCGAGATCTCAATCCCCTCTTTCTTAGCACGCTGGCGCATTATACGGAAATAATGGGGTGCACATGTTGCCTTCAGCTGGATAGATGTTGTTTTTTGCTGATCATAGAACCAATTAAGGACACGCTCATACTCAGCAGGCGATATCTCTTCATTTTCCAGCTCTTTACCCCTGCCGGTGGGTACAAGCAAGAATATGTGTAAAGCCTCTGCACCTATCTCCTCTGCCATTCCTAGGATATGAGGTATCTCGTCAACATTCCTTTTTGTAACAGTAGTATTTATCTGGAACTCTATACCTGTTTTTTTGAGTGCTTCTATACCTTTCATGGACCCCTCAAAAGCACCTGGAACACAACGGAAATCATCATGTGAACTTGCAGTAGCTCCATCCAGACTTACACTCACCCTTTTGATACCCGCTCCAAGGAGCTGCTTTGCAACCTCTTCGTCGACAAGTGTACCATTTGTAGCAAGCACAACCCTTAATCCCTTTTCAGTGCCGTAATGTGCAAGTTCATATACGTCTTTTCTCACAAGTGGTTCACCACCACTAAGGATCAGGATGACATCTCCCATTTCCGCTATCTCATCTATAAAATGTTTAGCTTCTATAGTGTCAAGCTCTCCTTCAGGTGTCTGTGAAGTGGAGGAACCTCTGCAATGTTTACAAGAAAGGTTACAGCCAGCGGTCAGTTCCCATGCAATTAATCTGGGAGGTTTGAAAGAAGGCTCAATATTTCGTTCCATATCGATCTCAATGATTTCAGTTATTTTTAAATAAGCCTATAGATTTCAATATACAAGTCTTAGGCACTTCATAGTATATGATAATCAGCTTAAACAGAATGTGTTTATACTCACTAACCCATATTAATAATTAGTTGTGTTGCTTAAAGAGGCGAACATGTACCTATGATTGGCTTTTGTTCATAAGTGATAAATATATAAAAATGGTGTTAATATGGAAGCTTTCGTTGTTGCCTTCTTTATAACCTGGATAGTTATACTTTTATATATCCTTTGCATGATTAGGAATTACTCTCAGTTGCAACGTGAGATCAACATACTTAAAAAAGTGGGCAGGAATTGAGTTAGGTATGGAAAAACAGCAAAAAGCTCTTGTAGCTATCATGTTCATGGCATTGGTTGTCATAATTGGTCTGTGGGGAATCGATTTTTCCCAGGGGTACATAATGGTATCTGAACTGACCAATTATCCCCAGTCACATATCGGTAATGAGGTCAATACCATGGGCAATATAAAGAATGGAACTTTACAGATAGCACCAGGCATGATCAATTTTTTACTGGTAGATGCGGAAGATCATATATCTGAGATCCAGGTGGAATATACCGGTGATTTGCCTGCAAGCTTTGCTGAAGGGCAGAGTATCAGTTTGAGCGGGACCATGGTTTCCGCTCAGAAGATAGAGGCACACCAGATAGTGATGGGATGCCCATCTAAATATGCTGAGTAATGTTATTTATACAGGCAAAGCAAGACAGTGGATATGATGAAATTATGATGGCCATCGAGGATTTTGAGGAGTACAGGCAGATCAATATAGCACTTGCCGGTCTTATCCACAAAATGGATGAATCTTCTCAGATGAAGAATATGTTAAGCCATGTGTGCAGTTCAGGTGGGAAAAAGATAAGACCCCTCATCCTAATGCTTTCCACAGAGATATGTGGTGGAGATATGAGAGAGAGTATCGATGCTGCACTGGCCATTGAGTTGATACACTCGGCTTCTCTGATCCATGATGATCTCCTTGATGGTGGCATCCTAAGAAGGGGAATGCCTTCAGCGCATGAAAAATATGGGGTCTCAGAGGCACTTCTTTGTGGTGATTTTCTTATCTCTAAGGCAATAACCCTCATCTCTTCCTATGGTCATGATGCGATCTATGAGTTCGGAAGTGCTGGAATGCACATGGCTGAAGGAGAAACGATAGATATAAAAAGTATGGGCGAGGACTTCGATCAGAAGAACTATTTTACCTGTATAAACAAAAAAACTGCTTCCCTTTTTGCATCCAGTGCAGCTATAGGTGCTTATATCGCAGGATGCAGTAAGGATGAAGCTCTGAGATTCCATGCATTTGGAGAGAATGTGGGCATAGCATATCAGGTGGTCGACGATCTTCTGGAGTTCCTTGGAGAACTGGAAGACAAAAAATCCACAAAAGAATCGGTTACATTACCCCAAATATACGATCGTGCTCTGGGACGTGAAGAAGCAGTAAAAAGGACCATTGCAGAAGTTCATAGATATGTGGGCTTTGCTAAAGACCTGCTAAGCACTTTCAGGCCCTGTGCTGCAAGGGAAAAACTGCTGCTGATCACTGATTATATAACAGTTGATCTGCTCCCGGGCGAGATATGAACCTTTCTATTAATTTCAGTTTCAGGTGAGCAGATGAGAGTATACAACAAATCGGTTATCAGAATAGATGCTGGTATCGAGAATGGAAAAGTGGTACTTGAAAGTGATGGACCTTTAAATCCTATTGCTAAACCAATTATTAATAGGATCAATGCTATCTTTCAGGAAGAGAAGCCAATATATACTGATGAGGAGAACATTGTTTTTTCAACATGGATACCTCCCATACCAGGTAATGTGTTCAACAGGCTCATCAGTGCAGAAATAAGCTCGATCCTCAAAAAAAGAGTACCTGATCATCTTTCCATTGGTATTACTTCCAGATGCCCAAATAATTGCATACACTGTGGAGCTGCTGATGTCGTTACAAAGTCCGAGCTTACCATTGAGCAGATCAGCAATACGGCATCCCAGGCCATTGAGCTTGGTTCCTACCATATCTCTATCGATGGTGGTGAAACCATGATGCGCAATGATATCCCTGAAATGGTAAAGGCCATAGACAAGAACAAAGCCATTGTTACATGTTTTACATCTGGTTTCAGGCTTACCGAAGAAAGGGCGAGAGATCTGAAGGCTGCCGGCCTCTATGCCACACATATAAGTATTGATAGTCCCCGGGAAGAGGAACATGATCGTGTTCGAGGGCGTAAGGGGGCTTTTAAGGACAGTTTATATGGGATCAAGAACACGCTGGAAGCAGGTATGCTAGCTGATATGTTCGTGGTCGTTTCGCCTCACAACATAGATGACCTTGAGGATTTTTACGGACTTGCCGAAAATCTGGGTATGCATGAGTTATCTATCTATGAGATCGTTGCAGTTGGCCGTTGGCTGGAACACGAAGACGAGGTCATTTCAGACTCGGATGTGAAGATGTTAGGAAAGTTCCAGAGGAAAAAGAACATAAAATCAAGTGGTCCAAGGGTAACAGCTTTCCCACATTTCATGGGACCAGACCAATTTGGCTGTTTCGCAGGCAGAAGATGGTTACATGTCACAGCAGGAGGAGACGCTCTTCCCTGTGCTTATACTCCTTTGTCTTTTGGGAATATAGCGGAGGAAAGACTGGATACCATCTGGAAGCGGATGGGGCAACATGAAGCGTACAGGAAGAATGCGGATTTTTGTAGGATGCGGGACCAGAAGTTCAGACAAAAATACATTCATGTTATCCCAAAAGATGCCTCTTTACCTTTAAGGCTTGATAGGTCCTAAAAGAAAAAGGTTGTTATCCATCATTGGAATATCATCTCTTGATACCTTTTCATACCTTGATACGGTAATATATCCATGACAGAATTTGTATAATATTAGAGTTGAGTGGGGCACATGAAACCGAATACTTTATATTCAACGTTACAGTTACAGTGGGTATCTTATCACATTAAGCTAATTAGTAATCACTTTTGCATGAGGATTATGCATGGCCAAAGATGACATCTTATCAGAAATCAAACAAGCAGAAGCCAATGCACGGGATGTGGTGGGCAGCGCCATTAAGGAAAAGAACGATCGCATTTCCAAAGCTCGTGTAGAGGCTAGAGAGATAGTGAAACAGGCAGAGGTGGATGCTCATAAGTCAGCTCAGAGCACTCTTAGATCTGCAGAAAATGAGCTTGCTTCCCAAAAGCAACAAACCATAGAGCAGGGTAAAAAGGAAGCAGAAACTATTGCTAAGAATGCAAAGGCAAAAGTCGATCAGGCAGTAGAGAACCTCATTAAAGAATTTGAGAGGGCGATCCATGCTTAAGCCGAAACAAATGAGTCGTGCTTTAATCGTTGGTCACAAGGACCTTCTTGAAGAAACCATTGAGGTCCTTCACCAAATAAATCTGTTCCAGATAGAGGATTACATTGAGGACGATTCAGGCCTTAAGATCGGAAAGCCCATTGGTAAAGGGGATGCTATTTCAAGATCATTGATCAAAATACGCTCAATAGCCAGTTTCCTTGAAGTTAAGGACGAACCTGTTAAAAAGCAAAATGCTTCCACTCTATTACGTGATCTGGATTCAACTCTTGAGAAGCTGGACAAGGAAGTTTCCAGGAAAACAGAAACAAGGAGTGGGTTAGAGGCTAGGGTCAAGGAGATAGAATCTCTTAAGAAAGAGCTGTTACCTTTTGCAGATATTCCGCTTGACCTTGATTTATATCGTGGTTATGATAATTTGTCAATATTCCCAGGTAGTATAAAGGGGGATATTGAAGGTGAGATATCCAGCATAACAAAATCATACGAACTGTTCTCTGATCATAAATCTGGAACGATCGTGCTCTTTGTACCAAAGATATATACCGAAGATATCTCCATGGTCCTTTCTGATCATGGGTACCGAGAACTTAAGGTACCTGAACAGAAAGGAGTACCTGCGGAAATCATTTCAAGGATCGATGCAGAAAGAACCGATCTTCTCAGGCAGATAGATGGTATAGATGCAGATATCAGAGCACTTAAGGATGAATATAAGGAATTTATCCTGGCAAGCAATGAGGTGCTTTCTATAGAAGCTGATAAGTCCGAGATCCCTCTGCACATTGCCACATCTGAAAGCACTTTCATAATTGAGGGCTGGGTTCCTTCTGATAGTTACAATAAAATAGAAAGGGCGGTTTCCAGAGCTACCCAGGACCGTGTGTTCGTATCACAGCAGGAGATAGAGCATGAACAGGAATCGATCGTCCCTGTAGAGTATGATAATCCCAAGGTCGTCAGACCTTTGCAAGAGATCATGAACCTGTATTCACGTCCCAGATATAAAGAGTTGGACCCTACAGCCCTTATCTTCATCAGTTTTCCATTGTTCTACGGAATGATCCTTGGTGACATTGGATATGCCCTTGTCCTGTTAACGCTTGCTTTAACTGTCAAGAAAGTAGTAAAATCCGATGCTGTCAAACCTCTTATGAATATACTTATATATTGTCAGATATCAACATTTTTGTTTGGTATCCTGTATGGTGAATTTTTAGGTTTTCCTCTTGCAGGCGTTGTCTCCCATGGGGAGATACAAGCTGGCCTGATACCTGGTTTTAATACTATTGATCTGCTCGCTTCTCCTGTAGGCGGGGAGATGATCACTTATCCCATACACAGGAATCATCTCATAATGACAATGATAGTGTTTACAGCATTGGTAGGTCTCATCCATATTAATTTTGGATATATCCTGGGATTCATAAACGAGAACAGAAAGCACGGGATATCTGCAGCACTTCTTGAGAAGGGCAGCTGGTTGATTATCCAGATCGGAATACTTCTGGGAGTTCTTGGTTATCTAGAAGTTTTACGATCGGAAGCGGTACTATATGCTGGTATAGCAATATTCTTGGTAGGGTTCGTGATGCTGCTTAAAGGTGAAGGTGTCAAAGGGCCTATCGAGTTACCTTCTTTATTAAGCAACTCTTTATCCTACACTCGTTTGATAGCTGTAGGATTATCTTCGATCTATATTGCGTCTACTGTTAACATGATCGCATTTCAGATGATCTGGCCTGATAAATTTGGCCTGATGACAGTATTTGCAATACTTGTGTTCATATTCGGGCATGCTTTAAACGCTGTCCTGAGTATTATTGCCCCCGGGCTGCATGCTTTAAGGTTGCAGTACGTAGAGTTCTTTGGGAAGTTCTATGAGGGAGGCGGACGTAAATATGATCCATTTGGATATATTAGAAAATATACGGAGGAATAATTGAATGGCAGTAGAAACAGCAGCAGTAATGGACCCAGCAGGGTTAAAGGCAATAGGTGCAGGACTTGCAGTAGGACTTACAGGAATAGCATCCGGTATAGCAGAAAGAGATATTGGTAGTGCAGCAATAGGTGCAATGGCAGAGAATGAGGCCCTCTTTGGTAAAGGTCTTATATTGACTGTCATCCCAGAAACCATCGTTATCTTTGGTCTGGTAGTTGCATTGCTGATCAGCTAAGCCTATTTAAGAGCGAATCTGCTCTTAAATTCTTTAAAGGTGTTGAGCATGGGACTTGAAACTGTTGTTAAAGATATCATGGATGCTGCCGATGCTGAGGTATCCAGAATTAAAGCAGAGACAGATGCTGAAGTTTCACAGATCATCGAGGAAGCCAGGGACGAAGCTAAACGTATCATGGGCGAAAGTCTTGCAAAAGCTGAAGATGATATCAAAAAGATGAAGCAGCAAGAGATATCTAGTGCTAATCTTGAAGTGAAACGCACTTTGCTCAATGCACGCAAGGAAACACTCGAAGAAGTGTATGACCGTTCCTTTGAAGTAATTTCTTCATTACCTGAAGCTAAAGATAAGGAATTGTTGAAAATAATCATTAAGAACAACGAGCCTAAAGGTAAGAAGATATACTCTAATGTAAGATCAGAAAAACTCGTAAGGGAACTATCTTCGCTTGAATATGCTGGTAACATTGATTGTGCAGGTGGTGTGGTCATAGAGAACGAGGATGGGACTATCCGTCTGGACTATACATATGATGTGATCCTTAAAGGCGTGAACGAGCAATTTTTAAAACAGACATCTGATATTTTGTTTGGGTGATTCTTAAATGCGGCTGTTGCAGAGATTGAAGGGTGGGATGGGATCCCAGACTCAAGGACATTCCAACTATGCATACACTACAGCACGTGTACGTGCAATGAAAGGCAAGTTACTTTCCAAAGAAACATACCCAAGGCTAATGAACATGCAGATCTCTGAGATCACAAGGTTCATTCAAGAGGTTGAATACAAAGAGGATGTTGATCAACTTGCAAGATCGTATGAAGATGTTGACCTTATTGAGCATGCACTGAACAGGAACCTGGCGGTTACCTTTAATAAGCTGCTCAATATCTCAGAAGGTGAATTGAACTTTCTTATATCTGAATATTTAAAGAAATATGATATCTGGAACATCAAGACCATCCTTCGTGGAAAACATTGTGATGCATCAACAGATGATATCCTTGAATCAATTGTCGCAGCAGGTCGCCTTACTTATACATTCACTTCGGAATTGGCTGCTAAACCCACATACGAGGATGTCATTGCTGCATTGTCTGCAAGTGAATGCTACTCGATTTTGAAGGATTATAATGGAACTAACCTGTCGGATATAGAGAACCGACTTGATAAGAATTATTATTATGACTTGTTTCAGGCTATAGGGGATCCAAAAACCAAAGATAGAAAACTTTTCACTAAGTTTATCCAGACGGATATCGACCTAAAGAACCTCGTAACCTTGTTCAGGCTTAAGAGGTATGGGATCACGGATCCACTGATGGCAGACCTTTTAATAGAAGGCGGTCTCAAACTACACTTCAAAGAGATGGAGAGAATGCTCTCTTTATCCTTCGAAGACTTCCTTGTACAGTTGGAGAACACCCCATACTGGGAAGAAATATCAGATTGTTGTGGACCAAAAATGGAGTCTCTTATACATGTTGAAACAAGGCTTAAGAAACTGAGACTAAAATCAGCAGAAAGCTTCTCACATGTCTATCCTCTTTCTATTGTACCTATTATGGATTATATCCTTAGCAAAGAAAATGAGGTCAGCAATCTGCGCATGATCGTTCGTGGGAAAGAGGTTGGTCTGAGTGATGAAGAGATCAGGGATCAGTTGGTGATTTGATGGAGCTTGCAGTGGTAGGTAGAAGCGAGTTTGTCACTGGATTCAGACTGGCTGGAATTAAGAAGATCTTTGAAGTAAATAACCATGTAGAACTTGAACCTACTGTAAAAAAGGTGCTTGAGGATAGGGATATCGGAATACTTGTGTTGCACGGAGATGACCTGTCCAAACTACCGGAGATGTTGAGGAACACGATCAATGAATCTGTTGAACCGACTGTTGTTACTCTGGGAGGTAGTGGTCAAAGTTCGAATTTAAGGGAAAAGATAAAACAATCGGTAGGTGTAGATCTGTGGAAATAAAAGGTGAAATTTATCGTGTGGCTGGGCCAGTCGTAACTATTACCGGTATCAAGCCAAAGATGTATGATGTGGTCAAGGTTGGCCATGAAGGGTTGATGGGCGAGGTCATCAGGATCGAAGGTGACAAGGCTACAGTTCAGGTATATGAGGACACATCTGGGATCAAACCAGGTGAGCCTGTTGAGAATACAGGTATGTCCCTTTCAGTGGAACTCGGTCCAGGTCTGCTGGAAAGTATTTATGACGGCATTCAGAGACCATTGAAGGTTCTCCAGGAAAAAATGGGAGATTTCATCCAAAGGGGTGTATCTGCTAATGGACTTGACAGGGAAAAGAAGTGGAATTTCAAACCCGTTGTCAATACAGGGGATAAGGTCAAAGGAGGAGAGGTCATTGGTCTTGTACAGGAAACTGAAAATATCGAACACAAGATCATGGTCCCTCCGAATGTGTCAGGCACGATATCTGAAATAAAAAGCGGTATGTTCACTGTTGATGAGGTCATTTGTGTTCTTGCGGACGGTACTGAACTGCAGATGATGCAGAAGTGGCCTGTTAGAGCACCAAGACCAGTAAACAAGAAGCTTTTACCTAAAACCCCCCTTATCACCGGTCAGAGAATACTCGACGGACTTTTCCCGGTCGCAAAAGGTGGTACTGCTGCGATCCCGGGACCTTTCGGTTCAGGAAAGACAGTTACTCAGCAGCAGCTTGCTAAGTGGAGCGATACGGACATTGTGGTCTACATAGGTTGCGGAGAGCGTGGGAACGAGATGGCTGATGTGTTGAACGAATTCCCCGAACTACAGGACCCGAAGACCGGCCGCCCATTGATGGAACGTACTGTGCTCATCGCAAATACTTCGAACATGCCGGTAGCTGCCCGTGAAGCATCTGTATATACGGGTATCACTATTGCTGAATATTATCGTGACATGGGATATGATGTATCCCTTATGGCGGATTCTTCTTCCAGGTGGGCAGAAGCTATGAGAGAAATTTCATCAAGGCTTGAAGAAATGCCTGGTGAGGAAGGTTATCCTGCTTATCTGTCAGCAAGACTATCTGAATTCTATGAAAGGGCCGGTTTCGTTAATTCCCTTGCAGGAGCAAATGGTTCTATTACAGTTATCGGTGCAGTTTCTCCACCAGGTGGTGACTTCTCTGAGCCGGTCACACAGAACACCCTGCGTATAGTGAAAGTATTCTGGGCACTTGACGCTAAGCTTGCACAAAGAAGGCATTTCCCATCCATCAACTGGCTGACAAGTTACAGTCTTTACACCAGTTCACTTGCGGAATGGTTCAGTGAGAACGTTGCTCCGGATTGGAATACTCTCAGGGACAATGCAATGGACCTGCTCCAGCGTGAATCCGAACTGCAGGAAATCGTGCAGCTTGTGGGTTCAGATGCTTTGCCTGAGGACCAGCAACTGGTGTTGGAAATATGCCGCATGATCCGCGAATACTTCCTACAGCAGAACGCATATCATTCTGTGGACACCTACTGTCCCTTCGACAAACAGTACAAGTTGCTAAAAGCCATTTCCAAGTACAGTGATATGGCAACAACTGCTCTTACAGCAGGTGTTCCAATGAAAGATATTCTGGCCCTGGAGTCCAAGGATGAGCTTGCAAAGGTCAAGTTCGAGGAAGACTTCGAGAAAGCACTCGATGAGGTCCTGAAAAAGATGGATTCTGAGTTTGCGAAGCTTGGAGGCAATTAAAATGACCAAGGAATATAAAACTATAGTAGAGATATCAGGTCCTCTCATATTCATCGAAAAGACAGAACCTGTAGGTTATGGGGAACTTGTGAACATCAACCTACCAGATGGCAGCACTAAAAGAGGTCAGGTACTTGACACATCAGCTGACATAGTAGCTGTACAGGTCTTTGAAGGTACCGGCGGACTTAATGAGGAGTCCAGGGTAATTTTTACTGGCGAGACCATTAAACTGCCTGTTTCAAAGGACATGCTGGGTCGTATCCTTTCAGGATCCGGAGAGCCTCTTGATGGCGGACCCCGTATAGTTCCGGAAGACAGGATAGATGTGAATGGTGCTTCAATGAACCCATATTCAAGGATGCCACCCGAGGAGTTCATCCAGACGGGTATCTCCACGATCGATGGAACTAATACGCTCGTAAGAGGGCAGAAACTTCCTATTTTCTCAGGTTCCGGTCTTCCTCATAACGAGATCGCTCTGCAGATCGCAAGACAGGCAAAGGTACCAGGCTCTGAGGAAGCTTTTGCAGTAGTGTTCGCTGCAATGGGCATTACCAACGAAGAAGCACAGTATTTCATGGAAGATTTTGAAAAGACCGGTGCGCTGGAAAGAGCAGTGGTGTTCTTGAACCTTGCAGATGACCCAGCTGTCGAGCGTATCATCACTCCAAGAATGGCTCTTACGGCAGCCGAATATCTTGCATATCAGCATGATATGCACGTGCTTGTTATCCTTACGGATATCACTAACTATTGTGAGGCATTGCGTCAGATGGGTGCAGCCCGTGAAGAAGTGCCTGGACGCAGAGGTTATCCTGGTTACATGTACACTGATCTGGCATCCCTCTATGAGCGCGCAGGTGTCATAAAAGGCACGAAGGGATCAGTTACACAGTTCTCCATACTTACAATGCCTGGTGACGATATAACTCATCCCATTCCAGACCTTTCCGGTTATATCACCGAAGGTCAGATAGTGGTTTCAAGAGAATTGCACAGAAAAGGTATCTATCCTCCTATCAACGTGCTGCCCTCTCTATCCCGTCTTATGAACTCCGGTATCGGTGAAGGTAAGACCAGGGATGATCACAAGGCAGTTTCAGATCAGATGTATGCAGCATACGCAGAAGGTCGTGATCTAAGAGGTCTGGTAGCTATCGTAGGTAAGGAAGCATTGTCTGAGAGGGACCAGAGGATCCTTGAATTTGCAGATCTTTTCGAGGACAGGTTTGTACGCCAAGGGAGGAACGAGGACAGATCCATCGAAGATACGCTAAACGTTGCATGGTCTATCCTGTCAGAGCTTCCTGAGGCGCTGCTCACAAGAGTAGACAACAAGTTCATAGAAAAGTATCACCCTGCTCACAAGAAGAGCAATTAAATGGAACCTGGTGAACGAACATGGGCGCAAAGGACATTAAACCAACGCGATCCGAGCTTATAGAGCTCAAAAAGAAGATCAAACTTTCTCAGAGTGGTCACAAACTACTTAAAATGAAGAGGGATGGTTTGATCCTTGAGTTCTTCGATATCTTAAGCAAAGCAAAGGATGTCAGGTCCGAGCTGGACAAAGCCTATGAGGTGGCCAATAAGAAAATAGGTATCGCAAATGCTGTCGATGGTATTATTACCGTCAAGTCTACAGCTTTCGCTCTGCAGGACATTCCCCAGATCGAGCTTGAAAGTCGGAATATAATGGGTGTTGTGGTCCCTAAGATCGAATCTTCCAGCGTACGGAAATCTATAGAGGAACGTGGTTATGGTATATTGGGAACTAGTTCCTATACTGATGAAGCTGCAGATGCCTATGAGATATTGGTGGAGAACATCATCGTTGCAGCAGAGATAGAAACTACTATGAAGAAACTGCTAGATGATATCGAAAAGACCAAGCGCCGTGTAAATGCTCTTGAGTTCAAGGTGATCCCTGAAATGCAGGAATCTATGAACTTTATAACGCTCCGTTTAGAAGAAATGGAGAGAGAGAACACTTTCAGGCTCAAGAAGATCAAAGGATAAGATTCTCATATATGGGATCTAGAATATCTGAAGATGATCGGCCCAACTGGGCCGATCGTTTCTTTACAGAACTTGAAAAACCACATAACCAAGCACTAATTCTAAGATGGGCTTGGATCATTTCATTGTTGATGCTGGTTTTGGGTTATTTACTTATATTTTTGCATCTATCGGGCAGGTTTAAGATTCGGTGATCATTCATACATCTTTTTTATTGATCTCAGATTCTCCAACACCTTTAATGCGTGTTCTTTCACTTTTACATTGTTCCAGATATTCGCAATATTACCTTTAGGGTCAATAAGAAATGTCGTTCTTACAGTACCCATGGATTCCCTGCCCATGAACTTTTTAAGGCGCCATACACCATATAACTTATGGACCATAATATCTGCATCTGTAAGAAGTGTAATTGTCAGTTCATTTCTCTTAATGAATTTCTGATGGGATGACATACTATCTCTACTGACACCTATTATTATTGCTCCCTCTGCTTCAAATTCTGGTTTAAGTGCACTGAAATCCAGTGCTTCTTTTGTACACCCTGCGGTATTATCACGGGGATAAAAATACAGTACAACCCATTTTTCATTCAGTTCTTGCAAGCATACCTCTTTTCCATTCTGGTCCTGCAGACAGAACAAAGGCGCTTGTTGACCTTCTACAAGTGAGTTTTCAGACATTGTATCTACCATTGTGTATTATCTTATTTTATTTATGATCTAAAATAATCAGGGATTTTCCAATGAGTATTTATCCAAGCAGGTATAGTTTATTCCGTTCATCATTATATGATGGTATGTATACAGCCTTTTTGGCTTAGAGGGTAGAAAATGGTATCAAAAGTATTGCCTTTCACAAAAGAAAAGATCTCTGAGATTATTGCACACTACCCCACCCCTTTTCATCTGTATGATGAAAGAGGCATCAGGGAGAATGCCTACAGGCTGAAGGAAGCCTTCGGCATACTGGAGGGTTTCCGGGAGTTCTTTGCTGTGAAGGCCCTTCCAAACCCTTATATCATGAAGGTGCTCAGGGAAGAAGGTTTCGGGGCTGACTGCAGTTCCCTTCCTGAGCTATTGCTTGCAGAGAAGACCGGGATAGTGGGAGAATGCATCATGTTCAGTTCCAATGATACGCCTGCAGAAGAGTTTAGGAAGGCGAAAGAATTGGGTGCTATAATAAACCTTGATGATATCAGCCACATTAAATTCCTTGAAGATGTAGCCGGTTTGCCGGAACTTATATGCTGCAGGTATAATCCAGGTCCCCTTAAGGAAGGTAATGCGATAATAGGTAAACCAGAGGAAGCAAAGTATGGTTTTACCCGCCAGCAGCTCTTTGAAGGATACAGGTATATGAGGGATAAAGGTGTGAAGAGGTTTGGCCTGCACACCATGGTGGCATCCAATGAGTTGAATCCTCAATATTTTATAGAAACTGCAAGGATCCTTTTCGAGCTCATAGCAGATATTTCCAGTGAGCTTGGTATAAGGTTCGAGTTCGTGAACCTTGGAGGTGGTATTGGTATACCTTACCGACCTGAACAGCAGCCTGTATCTTATGACGTCATTGCCAGAGGTGTCCGGGAAGAGTATGCAAATATCATCGAGATGAGTGGTTTGTCTCCTCTTAGGATCTATCTTGAATGTGGACGTGTCATTACCGGACCTTATGGTTACCTTATCACGACAGTCAGACATCTGAAGCACACCTATAAAGACTATATAGGTACTGATGCTTCTATGGCAAATCTCATGAGACCGGGAATATATGGTGCATATCACCATATCACTGTGCTGGGTAAGGAAAAAGAACAGCCTCTATTCAAGTACGATGTTACGGGTTCTCTTTGCGAGAACAATGACAAGTTTGCCATTGACAGGATGCTTCCAGAAGTGCAGCGAGGAGACATTCTGGTGATACATGACACCGGTGCTCATGGTCATGCCATGGGTTTCAACTATAATGGTAAACTTAGGTCTGCAGAGGTCCTGCTAAGAAGCGATGGCAGCTTTGTGCAGATCCGCAGGGCTGAGACCGTGGATGACTATTTTGCGACACTGGATATGGATGGTCTAAATAATTTTATTTAAACTGTAGTTTATGCTGGATATGAATTTCCGGCACCTTTATATCTTCCATTGTGCATCCTCTGCCAAAGATCGCACATCTATGAGGTCGAAATGTATGGTGAGCATCTTTACTAACCCTCACACGGCATGCTTATGCTTTTGATCAGTGGTATCTGCCAGAACCAATAAATATCTTTTTTTCCTTTCACTGAGAGGAGTCTTATATACAGGACCATTAAAAGATACTCCAAAACTGCTCATTTAGATAAATATTCCAAAGGATTCTTTTTATGAGAACATTGATACTTGTTTGCGGAGAAGGTCTTGGGCATACAAGCCGTTGCATAGCTGTTGCCAGAGAGCTTGTAGCTGCAGGGCATGTAGTTCATTTTGGTGCGTATGGATATTCCCAGGAGCTGATAGAAAGAAAAGGATATATGGTCAGTACCATTCCTTCAGAGATCACTCTCGTGGGTGAGGCTGGAGAACTTGATCTAAAAGCCTCTATCTTTGAAACAATGAAAAAAGGCAGATTTAGGGATATTCTGCTCCTTAAAGATCTCATCAGAAGCTTCAAGCCTGATGTTGTGCTATCTGATAGCTATTTTACTGGGATCTTGGCTTCAAAATCTATGCATATACCATCTTATATCCTGCTGAACCAATCCAATATGGAAGAGTTCTTTATGAACAAAGGTGTTTCCGGCAGACTTCTTGGAGCACTGGTAAAGCAATTCTATCAGTGGGTTTTTAGAATTGTTGATGGTATGATCATTCCGGATTATCCCATGCCCTATACTATATGCAAAAAAAATATAAGTTTTGATAATAAATTGATGGATAAAGTCTTTTATAGCGGTCCTGTTGTGGACAAGTTCTCTGATGATGTTGAGCCTGTGCAGGTGGAACATCCGCATGTGCTTTCAACAATAGGTGGTTTTGGTTACAGGGAACTCCTTTTTCAAAAAGTCATCAATGCAGCTGAGATGGACCCTAGGATCCACTATACTTTGCTTGCAGGTCCGAGCGTGGACCCTGCTAAATTCACTCAATTACCCCCTAATATCAGCATCCTGCAGTTCATCAGTGACCAGTTCCCATATATAAAAAGTTCTCAGGTCATTATTGCTCCTGGTGGTCACAGTACTTTGATGGAAGCCCTTAGCTTTGGAATTCCTGTACTTTCCTTTCCTGACAGGGACCATACCGAGCAGCAGAACAATGCCTCAGTAATAGAGGAAAACGAACTGGGGTACTGTCTTGATCATTCAGTTCCTCCGGATGAAATACTCATCTATGTCAAAGATATAGTGTACAATGGAAAATTTGTAGTGAATGCACGATCTATGCGGCAGTTGTCAGAACGGCTGAATGGCTCAAAAGCTATCTGCAAATTGCTGGAATCCTGTGATATATCCAGAGATCATGGCCAGAAAAGAAGATCATGGATCCCCACACCTCTCAAAGGAACAAAGAACGGGAGCCATAAGCTTCGAACTGGCTTTTTGCAAAGTGAAGAATAATCTGAATGATCTGTTTATTGTTCTTAGCAAAATTTCATCTTTCTTGTTAATGTCTTAGGCTGCTCAGCATAAGACGTACTTCGGATTTTAATCTGTAATATGTGTATCTGGAACTTTTATAAAGATCAACAACTCCATTCTCTTTCATTATACCCAGATGGTGAGAAACAAGGTTCTGCTTTTCCCCTAACGCATAAACCAATGCTGTAACACAGTAATCTTGTTTCATAAGGTGATAAGCGATCTTCAATCTGATGGGGTTGCTTAGTACTTTGAATACATTACATAGTTTATCGATCTCATTTTCATCTATGCTTGTTTCACTTTCCAATTCGTGATCCCATTCTTCTTTAAGGTATTTATCAGCCGGACAGCATTTCATGATATTATAGAGGAAACTGGGTCCTATATAGCTATTCATATCAACATACTTTGATATTAAACATGTGGCGTTATATTCACAAGATGCATAATTATAGAAAGAGAAGTGATTCATTATTGTTTGAAAGACTGAGATTTTCAACTATAATAAGATCTATCAGAAAAAGGAGGCTTAGGTATGGTGACAGAAGCATATATTAGAAAAGAGCCAAAAGGTCTCGGGTTTTTTGAAAAACATCTTACTATATGGGTAATCCTGTGCATCATTGCGGGTATACTGCTGGGGAGATCTGCTCCGGGTGTAGCTTTGTATCTTGACAGTCTGTCCATCTATGTAGGTGAGGCACCTGTAGTTTCGATACCTATAGCCATCTGTCTCTTCTTCATGATGTATCCCATCATGGTTAAGATCGATTTTGGAGAGGTGCTTAAAGCCGGGAAGCACTTCAAACCAGTGGCTCTTACTCTGTTCATCAACTGGGCGATAAAACCTTTTACGATGTATATCATCTCAGTCTTTTGCCTGGGTACTCTTTTTTTGGGTTTTATCGGGCCGGAGGCAACAGACCTTATTAAAATGCCTTTTGGTCTTGATCTGCCAGTAGGTGCAACCTATGGTGAAGGCAACGTAGTGCTGGCGGATGGTGTGAAAATGCTGGAAATACCTCTATGGCGCAGTTATCTGGCAGGGTGTATCCTTCTGGGTATTGCCCCGTGTACTGCCATGGTGCTAGTATGGGGTTTTCTTGCGAGGGGCAATGATGCTCACACTCTTGTGATGGTAGCGATCAATTCTCTTACAATGCTGTTCCTTTACGGTCCCTTGGGAGGTTTCCTGCTTGGAGTGGGAAAACTTCCGGTGCCGTGGCAGGCATTGGCTCTTTCCATAGGTGTATATGTAGCTCTGCCACTTGCAGCTGGCTATATATCCAGAAAAATCATCATACGGAGCAAAGGCGAAACATGGTTCAACACAAGTTTTGTTCACCTTCTAACACCTGTGACCATTATAGCCTTGTTAGTTACACTCATCCTGTTGTTCAGCTTCAGGGGAGCTGCTATTCTCGCACAACCGCTTACTATCTTCTGGATAGCTATTCCGCTGTTCATCCAGACGACATTCATCTTTCTGCTGGGATATGTGCTCTCCAAGGGTCTGCATTTGAGCTACGAAGATGCTGCTCCTTCGGCTATGATCGGAGCATCAAATCATTTTGAGGTTGCGATTGCGACAGCAACGATCCTATTCGGTCTTTCATCAGGTGCCGCGCTTGCGACTGTAGTGGGTGTGCTTATAGAGGTGCCTGTGATGCTGATGCTGGTAAAGATATGCTTGAGAACAAAAAATTGGTTTGCTACCTGATATGCTATAATCGTAATAAATACACTAATAAAGATAAGAACTTCCAGCCATTTTTAAAAAGGGGGATGGTACTTGCTTTTGTGATCTATTTCTCAGTTTTGCGGAGGCTTTTCATCTTTTCAAGCTCAGCCTCAAGTTCCAGGATCTTTGTTTCGGTGATCCTGTCCTCCAGGTTCGCAAGCTCTTTGTCAGCTTTCAGGACCGTAGCACGTATCTTTTCTACAATGTTCTTTTCCAGATTGAGCTTCTGTTTTTTTGTTTCGTTGACCAGATCTTCAACCAGCACCTTACCCTCCTCTTTACTTAGGGCACCGGTATCAACCTTTTCTTTAACGAACTCTCTTATTCTCTCTTCAGACAATGCTGCCAGCCCTGCACCTATAAGAGCAGCTGCACCAAGGATACCAACTTTCTTCATTTTATCCATCCATAAGCCTCCTTTATATTTTAGAATGTCTTAGCCCTATTGTTCATGCCAGAACTACAGATCATAAATGAAAATGTATCTATATAGGACAGATCTGTGACCTTTTTAACAATTTGGGTTTTTATTTCCATTTAGAAAATATAGGTTTAATTCTCATATAAATATAGTGGAACACTTAGAAGAAATAAGATACTCTGTTTAATTATGTAGCATTATATCACATTATATCGTATCACATCATTTTATATCACATAATTTAAATACCTTTGTTAAAACTCTGTTAGAAACATTCAATTACTATGAATTACATCACAAGGATATCCATGTCAAATAAAAGGAAAAATTCTATTGACATTCCTATTGTTGTCGCTCTTGTATTGCTCGCGGACCTGTTCGCATTGGTACCGGAGCTGGCGTCCACTCCTATTCGCATGATACTAGGTCTGATAATGGTACTATTCCTGCCAGGATCCGCATTAGTAGCTGCCCTTTTTCCGGCAAAGGACGATCTTGACGGCATTGAGCGTCTAGCACAGGGTTTAGGTCTGAGTTTTGCCATAGTACCACTAATAGGTCTTGGGCTAAACTACACACCTTGGGGCATAAGGCTCATTCCAATTTTACTCTCTTTATCGGTCTTTACTCTTTTCATGTGTACAGTTGCTATTTACAGAAGATCTCATCTTCCTTCTGAGAAGGCATTTTCAGTATCTTCAGGCGAAGTATATGGATTTTTAAAAGCTCCCTTAAGCGATCAGCCAGAATCCCGGCTGGACCGTATACTTACTATAATTCTTACGGTCTCGGTTCTGGCGTCAGTGGTTGCACTTGCATATGTTGTAATTCCTCCCAAACAGGGTGAAAAATTCACCGAATTCTATATACTTGGTATGGATGGCAAAGCGAACAATTATACAACTGAATATACCATTGGTGATAATGGCGAAGTGATCATCGGTGTGGTAAATCACGAATATGAGCGTGCTAAATATACAATGGATATCAGGCTAAACAATGATTCTCTTTCGATCCCATCTACTGTTCGAAGTTTTAGCTTGGGACATAATGATACCTGGGAAAGGCCTGTGGTGTTCGCTCCAAATTCTGTTGGCGATAACATGAAATTAGAGTTTTTGCTATACAAGAACGATGATCTGACCGTTCCTTATAGAGACCTTCATCTGTGGGTCAATGTAACACGAGGGGTATAATGCATCCAAACGAGAATAATGTTTATAGAGAACAGCAGGACCATGTTTCCTCACATCTGGCGACCAGGTCTTCACTTTCTGTTCTGATTACTATCTTACTCATAGCATTTGCAGAATTCCTCTTGTTCTCTGGAATGAGACAGGAAGCGATCATACTTCATGCTTTTGTTCTTGTAGTTGTGTCTATAAGCACAGTAGGTCAAAAGGATAAATATGTGGCCTGGACCCTGCAAGCTCTTATGCTCTTACCTTTATTAAGACTTATCAATTTCTCTATGCCCGTATTTTCAGGAATGGTCTTATACAAATATTTTTATATATACATTCTTTTGTTCATACCCATATTCCTTATTATAAGGCACCAAAGCTTTTCCTTGTTACAACTTGGTTTATCTTTTAAGAATTTTGTTCTTTACATACCCCTTTCACTTGTTATAGGCTTGCTGATAGCAGAAGCGGAATTCTTTGTTGCTCCGGTTGTTCCCCTTATACCAAACATGTTGTTCTATAATATGGTGGATATTTTTCTGATCATGGTCTTTTGCGTAGGGTTGGTGGAGGAACTCATGTTCAGATCTCTTCTTCAAACCAGACTTGAAGGTATATTTGGCACCACGGTGGGGCTTATTGTTACCAGCTTGCTTTTCGGTATTATGAGTTCTGGTTATGGTGCTAATGATGTCCTTTTTGCATCGTTGGTAGGCCTTTTACTGGGCTATATGTTCATAAAAACCCGAAGTCTACCTTTTATTGCTCTCACACATGGTCTTATTAACGTCTTCCTTTTCAGCATCATACCCCTGTTAGGACCAGGGCTTGGAATACTCTGAACTTTCTTTAAAATTTCCCTTCCATTTTATTTCAAGACAGCAGGAAATGTCATCCGAGAGCTCTTTGAATTACATTCCATCCTTTAAGGACATTCAAAAGTTTAGTAAAAGATATCTATGGAAAAGTAAAAATGTGAGCATTTCAGAACAAATCCAGCTGCTGTATGATCTCTCATCTCATCAGCCACATTATAGTTATCGTCTTATTTGCAAATAAATTATGCCTGTTGCAAATATTTGGACCACGACCAAAATATCTGCTTATTATTAATGTAATATCAAAAAATTTAAATAAGGCTTATTATACTACATGAATACATGGAATCATTTACCGGACTGGAAATATCCCCACGAAAGGTCGATTACTTAAAGTTCCTTCTTAAAAATAACGAAACCACACGTACGACCGACATATCATCTGAACTCAATGTGGACCCATCCACGATAACAAAGACCCTTGCAGATCTTGCCTCTCAGGGATATGTGGACCATGTGCCTTATAGAGGAGTACGGCTGACTGAAAAGGGAAAAGAATATGCACAGTTCCTTATACACAGACATAACATCTTAAGCCTCCTTTTGACACACTATGGTCTCTCTGCTGAAGAATCCTGCCGTGAAGTGACCAGGTTCGAAGCATATATCTCAAAAGATGCTATCGAAAAGATATGTGCTTCAATGGGCCATCCTACTGTAAGCGCATGCGGAAAAATATCCCACGGTTCATGTATGATAGGAGATCATCCCCTATGAGAGAAGTATTTTTTACCGCAGATTTTTGGCATCTGTCCAAATATATTGGCTTGATAGAAAACTCTGGCATTTCAATGAATGGTGGAATATGAACAAACTAATAAAACCATTAGTTATCTGTGTAATCTGTGCTACATTGTTCTTCAGCGGTTGCACGGAGAATATACAGAATAGTGATACAAAAAATTCGGTCGATAAACTGGTAGTTGCTGTAAGTGTTCTTCCACAAGCGGAATTCGTAGAACAGGTAGGAGGAGATAAAGTTCGCACTGTGGTAATGATCCCAGCGGGAGCAAGTGTTCATACATATGAACCTACTCCGAGCCAACTGAAGGACCTCAGCAAAGCAAAGATCTATGTGAAGGTAGGATCAAATCTGGATTTTGAGATCGTATGGATGGATGATCTTCTTTCAGTTAATTCTGATATGTACGTGATCAACTCATCAAAAAACATTCGGCTTAGAACTATGTACACCGGAGAGGAAGAACATGGGCACACTGGCCTTGATCCACATGTCTGGACTTCACCTAATAACGCAAAGATAATGGTCAAGAACATATATGAGGGACTTGTAGCCATTGATCCGGACAATGAGGAAACATACAAACAGAACTATGATGCTTACCTCATAAAATTGGACGAAGCTGATGCCAGGCTAAAAGCTGCACTTGCAGGAAAGAAGGGAAGCAGTTTCATCGTGTACCATCCCGCATGGGGTTACTTTGCAGAAGACTACGGGTTACATGAGATCTCTATAGAAACAGAAGGCAAGGAGCCAAGTGCACAGGATATGCAAAAGCTGATCGATAAAGCTAAAGAAAAAGGAATAAAGGTCATCTTCGTGCAGAAGGGATTTAGTACAGCAAGTGCAAATACAATTGCCGGGCAAATAGGTGGTGAGGTCGTAGAGGTCGATCCACTTGCAAAAGATTATATAGATAATCTCAATAGGGTTTCTAAGGCATTTGAAAAAGGACTGGCATGAATGACAAAGATCATCGAACTTCAAAATGTGTGGGTAAAATATGGTGATGTTACGATACTGGAAGATATTAACCTCACAGTATATGATAAAGATTTTTTGGGTATTATTGGTCCCAACGGAGGGGGGAAAAGCACTCTTCTAAAAGTTATCTTAGGCCTCATAACCCCTGATAAAGGGATTGTGAAGCTTCTGGGCGATAAACCTGAGAAGACACGCAGATATGTGGGGTATGTACCTCAGTATATCTCCTTCAACTTTACCTTTCCTATCAGCGTATGGGAAGTTGTCTTAATGGGACGCATGAACAACATGGGACCTTTGAAAAAATATAGTGAGAAGGATAAGCAGGCTGCACAGGAAGCTTTGACAAAGGTCAAAATGCTGGAGTACAAAGATAGACAGATAAGTGAACTATCTGGCGGACAGCGACAGAGGGTATTAATTGCCAGGTCTCTTGTCATTGGCCCAAAGCTCCTGATCCTTGATGAGCCTGCAACAGGTGTGGATGCTGTAATGCAAAAAGAGTTCTATGAACTGTTGAGAGAACTAAAACAGCATATAGCTATAATCATGGTTTCCCACGACATAAGTGCAGTTTCGATATATGTGGACAAAGTAGCATGCCTTAATAGAAAACTATATTATCATAGCTCAAAGGAGTTAAGCCCTGAAGATATTGAAGCTGCTTATATGTGCCCTGTGGAAATACTTGCACATGGAACGCCACATAGAGTGCTTAAGACGCATTGAGGTAACAAAAGCATGTTGGAGATACTTCAGTATGATTTTATGAGAAATGCCTTTCTCACTGCGATACTTGCAAGTATAGCCTGCGGGATCATAGGTGTTTATGTAGTTGTAAAAAAGATAGCCTCCCTTACTGGAGGGATCAGCCATGCTTCCTTTGGCGGCATTGGTCTTGGTTATTTCCTTGGAACGAATCCTTTATACGGCCTTATACCTTTTAGCCTGCTCTCCGCTGTGATCATGGGACTGGTAAGCAGACGCTCAAAAGTGTCAGAGGACACTGCTACCAGTATACTCTGGTCTCTGGGAATGGCCCTTGGTATTATTTTCATCAGTATGACACCCGGATATGCGCCTGATCTGATGACCTACCTTTTCGGAAACATACTCACTGTTTCCACATCCGATCTGCACATAATGATCGCACTCAATGCCTTGATAGTGATTATAGTATATGCATTATACAAAGAGTTCATGGCAGTGTGCTTCGACGAGGAGTTCGCATTAGTGATAGGGGTTGCAGTGGAACGCATTTATCTGCTGCTTTTATGTCTCATAGCTCTTACTATAGTGCTACTCATCAAAGTGGTAGGTATAATTCTCATCATAGCTTTACTTACAATGCCAGCCAGTCTGAGCGCACATTATACACATAACCTGCGCAATATGATGTACCTGTCCATCTGCTTTGGAGCAGTGTTCAGTATAATGGGACTCATTCTTTCCTATACCTTGGACATCCCCTCAGGAGCCACGATCATCCTTGTGATGTCAGCAGTGTATAGTATACATTTTATTTACGATGGTATTAGAAAGAAAGTACATGCCTAAGCAAATGGGTAATTTCTTAACCGATCAATGGGCATTGGTGCTCAGATGTAATCCAACCACTCCTATTATGATCAGTGCGATGGACATTAGCTTGACAAGTGTCATTTGTTCATGGAACCCTACGAACCCAATAAATGAGATCATGGCCACACCAAGACCAGCCCATATAGCATACCCAACACTAACATCTATTTTTTTCAGGGCGATGGTAAAGAACATGAAACTGATACCATAGAATACAAATATCAATATTGATGGCAATACCCGTGTAAATCCTTCTGACAGTTTCATGCATGTGGTCCCGCATACCTCGAATAATATTGCAGCAGTAAGGTACAGATAGCTCATGTTCCTCCCCTATGTTTCGGATTTACGGAGAACTTGAATGTTGCTGTTATTTAGAGTATTGAAGTTTGTCAACAGCCTCCTGCACACACAAGTTTTTCCAAAATGGAATTTGATAGATCGATAATGAACTTGTCTGCCAGATTTATAAATTTATCGATAAAGGTATATTTGCAAATCTTTCATATGGCCTGTTAGAAGATTATTTTGTTTATAGTTAAAATGCTGCAGGAACACTAATAACCTGGCCCTTGAACAGGGTTCTGGAAATTGGGACCTTACAGAGGTCCGGCACAGATATATTATCTTAAAGGATAAAATATTTCTAAAAGATCATTTGTCTGTCTTCTCCACCACTTCCTCGGCTATCCTGGCATTCATGAGCAGATCATCTACAGTAGCAATGAGCGTAGTTATCTTCTGAGTAGTAAAACTGATCTGCGCTATTCCATCAACAACTTTTGTGTGCATACCTGAAAAGTTATCCGGAGCAAGGGATAAAGCCACCTTCTCTGCAATCATTGAAGCCTGTGGGCTTTTCATTGTAATGGTTGTTCGTATCCTCATCTTTAATCATCTGCATTCTCACCCAGTTGCTGTCCCACTATATCATCGACTATATCAATGAACTTTTGGACACTGCCCGGCGGAATAGAGGCCCCTGATGCAATATTATGACCTCCTCCCTGTCCCTCCACGGCCAGAGCTCCTTCCCTCATGGCATAAGCGAGGTCAAGGCCCTTAGCTGTCAGAGCCCGTGTACCCCTGCCTGAGACCTTAACGATACCTTCCACTTCATTGGTTACAATACATGGTTTCTCCGGGTGCATATATCTTACCACGGCACTGCTTATCATGCCTGTGTTGTCCATATCCTTAGCGATCAGGTACCAGATATTCTTTCCTTGCTGCAACATGCCCTCAGCCTGCTTTATGCTGGCAACTATGGACCTCTGATATTTTACTGCCATCTGACGTGCTTCTTCTACAACCGATCCATCCAGCATGCACATTGACAGAGCCAAGCCAGCTTTTTCCAGCTTACCACATGTATTGAGTATGGCAACAAAGTCATACACATTCTTCACAAGTTCCTTTTCAAGATAATGAACATCCCCTATAGCTGCATCCACCGCTTCAGGGCTTGCATGCTTCGCAAGTTTGAGGGCGATGGATGTCGTCAGTTTCTTGATATCTTCCTGGGCCATTTCACTTAATGTTCCTTTCACCCCAAGGATCTCAAGAAAATCATGTATCTTCTTCCTGTCACCTGTGATATCGAGATAAGGTTCTGGAGTATACTCCAGCACATTTGCTATGTCACCATCCCCTACTCTGAGGCCTTTTTTGACAGAAACCACACCATTGTGTATTGCTTCCTCCAGAATATGAAGATTCGAACTTTCAAAGAGCTGCTTATCACCTACTGCACCTGCAATCGCAAGCCCTGAAAGATCTGTATTGTCCGGGTCCATCTCCTTTGCCACCAGATAGGTAGTGCCCGATGCTGAGAGATATATAGCTCCATCAATGCCTGCATAATGCGGATTAACGACCACCTTTGCAGGAGATTCACCCACAGGCATGTGGTGATCAATGACGATCACATCGTTTTTGATCTGTTGGATAAGTTCTGCATGACTGCTCCCCATATCACAGAATACAACAAGATCTGCATCAGAAACACTGCTCTTAATGGTCTCGATCGTATCCTGTGCCAGCCTGCTTGTGATAGTTGTATGGAAATGGATGCCTTTTCTGGCAAGGGCCCTGCACATTATCCCAGCAGATGTAAGGCCATCAGCGTCATTGTGAGATATGATACGCACGTATTTATATGCAGATATCACATCTGCAGCTTTTGACGCAAGTTCTTTGAGCCTGCTTATGGCTATGCTTTCAGTGGCCAACTGTACCACCATCATTGCATAAGGACTTCACCTGGCTTGGTGTTTCCGCCGTTCTCAATGACAACACCCACATTGATGCTTGTGTTGATGCCGGTATGCACATCATCTCCCATAATGACACCAAGTTTTCTGCGGCCGGTATCCACCCGCTTGCCTTTGATAATGGACTTGATGTTCTTGCCATCGTGACGAAGGTTTGCAATCTTTGTGCCTGCACCGAAATTACAATTGTATCCGACCACGCTGTCACCAATGTATGTAAGGTGTCCGATCTTGGTGCCATCCATAATGACGCAGTTCTTCACTTCAACGGCATTGCCTATATGCACATTGTTACCAATGGAAGTGGAAGGCCGGATAAAACAATTGGGACCGATATCACAATTCTTACCAATGACCACAGGACCGATTATATATGCACCGTTACGGATTATGCTCCCTTCTCCTATGACCACATCGCCGTGCAAAGTAACCATGGGCTCTACAGTACCTTCACAGCTAGGTTTGATCTTTTCAAGCAGGGCCTTATTGGCATCCAGCATATCCCAGGGTCTGCCTACATCCAGCCAGGCATGGGTAAGGGGTTCAAAACCCACATGTATGCCATCGTTCACCATCATCTGCATGGAATCGGTTATTTCATATTCATGGCGTGGAGATGGCTGTGTCCTATCAATATATTCAAAGATGATATCATTGAAAAGGTAGATCCCCGCATTGACTGTTCTAGCCGGGGAGTCAAGAGGTTTTTCAATGATACGGACAACCTTGTGGTCCTCAGTAACGACCACACCGAATTCCGATGGATTATCAACATCTTTCACGCTGATCACAGCAGCTTCATTGTGCTTCATGAGCTTTTCAAGATGCAGAGGATCTACAAGCATGTCACCGTTTAGCTGGATAAATCTCCCATTCACAAATTTTCTGGCACAGCCAATCGCATGAGCAGTACCAAGCTGCTTATCCTGCTTGACATAATCAATGTGCACCCCCCACTTACTCCCACTTCCAAAATGTGCCTTTACGGTCTCTTCCCTGTATCCTGTGACCATTACGAATTCCCTTATACCTGCCTGTATACAGGCTTGCACCACATGCTCGAGCATGGGCCTGTTGGCCAGAGGCAACATGACCTTTGGCCTTGAAACGGTCAATGGGCGCATCCTCGTCCCTTCGCCTGCTGCAAGTATCACTGCCTTCATCAGAGACTCTCCTGTACTATTTTCTCGGCTATTGCATATAGATCATCCACATTTTCCCGGGATTCAGCTGTTATCCTTATTTTAGGTTCCGTACCCGAAGGCCTGATAAGTACCCATCCATCCTTCATTTCCACACGAACACCATCAATGGTCGTAACTTTGCCCATCTGCTCCATTTTTCCAACGATGGTCTGCATCACTCTCTCTTTTTCTGTATCACCACAGGGAAGAGTACCTCTTTTAGTAGGATATCTGGGAAGTATTGCACGCATTTTTGCAAGTGATTTCTCCTGTACCATTTCTACAAGAAGCGCTGCTGCAAAGATACCATCAGGACAATAGGACACTCTTGGAAAGATCCAGCTTCCTGAAGGTTCACCACCGAACGTTGCACCTGTTCTCTTTAGCTCTTCGGCAACGTAAACATCACCTACGCGTGTGTGGATGACCTTTGAAAGAGGCAAGGAATCTTCCACCATCATGGAAGTATCTACAGGTACCACAAGCTTGCCGGAATCTTTACATTCACGTAATGCAAAGATAGCAAGCATTTCATCCCCTGAAACAAATTCACCGTTCTCATCGACTGCCATCATTCGATCAGCATCACCGTCATGTGCGATTCCCACAAGTGCACCGAACTCTTTTACAGCCTTTTTGAGCATCCATAGATTTTCCTCAGTTGGTTCCGGATTGCGTGCAGGGAAATGACCATCGAGCTGTGCATTAAGGGTAATTACCTCACACCCCATCTCCCGCAACAGGAAAGGAGTGATAGTACTGCCAGCGGCGCAGCCGCAATCAACAACAACCCTCATATTGACCGGTTTCACATTGCTTAAGATGAGCTCAGCATGGTCCTTTATAGCTGAACTATCTGATGTGATGTTCCCGATCTCGTTCCAAGGGACAGCTATGAAATGTTGCTGCTCTATAGTGCGTTCTATCTCTTCCTGCTGTGCAGAGTTGAACGCCATACCGTCAGGATTCCATAGCTTAATGCCCACATACGGGGCAGGATTATGAGAGGCAGTGATCATTACGCCACAATCATATTTCCTTGCAGCGTAAGCAAGTGTAGGAGTAGTGACAACACCTACCTTAACAACATCACAGCCAGCTGATACAAGTCCTGATACCAGTGCGCATTCGATCATTTCACTGGATACCCTTGGATCCCTTCCAATGACCGCAGACCCATGGGACCTGCCAAGTGCTAATCCTACTTTAAGGGCAAGGTCAACTGTAATCTCTTTATTGGCAAGGCCCCTGATACCGGATGAACCAAATAATTTCATAGTACAAAACCTCTTAAGATCATTCCACTGTAACGCTTTTCGCAAGGTTTCTGGGTTTATCTATGGAGCAACCCCTTGCAAGGGCTGTGTAATATGCAAGCAATTGCAGCACTACCGCTGAAAGCACCGGTGATAACAATTCATGACAATCGGGGATCCTTAGGACCCTGTCAACATATTTACTGATCTCATTATCACTCTCGTTAGCCACTACTATAACTTCGGCACTTCTTGCCTTGATCTCCTTTATATTGCTCAACACCTTGTCATATGTATGTCCTTTTGTTGCAATGGCAACTACAGGGGTCTCGCTGCTGATCAATGCCAGTGGACCGTGTTTTATCTCACCTGCCGCATATCCTTCGGCATGTATATACGATATCTCTTTAAGCTTCAAGGCACCCTCCAGTGAAACAGGATAGTTAAGATGTCTGCCGATGAAGAAATAGTCCTGCACGTTTGCATAGTGTTCAGCACATTTTTTAATTACGTCCTTATTGTTCAGGATCCTTTGTACCTGGCCTGGCAGCTGCTTGATACCCACTAATATATCCCTGGTAGTTTGAGGGGTTAGCCGCCCCCTGACAGTACCCATATGAATAGCTATAAGATAGAGAACTATAAGTTGGGCTGTAAAGCTTTTCGTAGCAGCGACCCCGATCTCAGGACCCGCACGGGTGAAAAACACACTATCGGTCTCACGAGTGATTGTACTTCCGACCACGTTGGTTATAGCGGCTGAGCTACACCCATAGGCTTTGGTACTTTTAACGGCTGCAAGCGTATCAGCAGTTTCTCCGGATTGTGTTATAGCAAGAGTGAATATCTGACCACAAAGTACAGGATCGGCGTATCTGAACTCAGAAGCCGTTTCCACATCTGTATGTATACCGGCAAGGTTCTCAAAAAGGTATTTCCCAACGCAGCCAGCATTCCATGATGTTCCGCAGGCAATTATGGTCACCCTTTGCAAATTCCTCAGCTGGTCTTCGTCCATTTTCAGCTCATCGAGTATAACCCTTCCTTCCAGTTCAGAGATCCTGCCTGCATATGTGTCCTGAATAGAAGTGGGCTGTTCATGTATCTCTTTTAGCATGAAATGTTCATAGCCTGCTTTTTCTGCAGCTTCTTCGTTCCACTCAATGACCTCAATTTGCTTTTCTATCCGCTGACCATCGTTATTATAGAACTCAACTCCTCCGGGGCTTATCTGGACAAGCTCCATATCATTGATATATACTGCATTTTTTGTGTATCTGAGAAATGCAGTCACATCGGATGCTGCAAAGTAATTTTTATCCCCAAGTCCAATGATCAGAGGACTGTCCTTGCGAGCTAGTACTATATGGTCAGGCTCGTCGGTACATAGCACTGCAATGGCATAAGACCCCTCGATCTTCGTCATTATATGCCTTACGGCATCTATCAAACTGCATGCTTCATTATCCTTCATTGTCCGGTGAAGCAAATGCGCTATGACCTCAGTATCTGTGTCCGATAAGAACTCATAACCCTGTTCTATCAGTTTTTCTTTCAGACGCATATAATTCTCAATTATACCATTATGCACCACTGCAATGTTTGATGAAAGATGAGGATGAGCATTTCTGGTTTCGGGCTTCCCGTGAGTAGCACCGCGTGTATGTCCTATCCCGATGTGTCCATTAAAACCAGCAGGAATGATCTTTTCCAGCTCAGAGATCTTACCCGCGGTCTTGTATGTAACCAGGTCATCATTTAGAATTGTGATCCCTGCTGAGTCATATCCCCTATATTCCATCTTCCTGAGGGAACTAATTATAACGTCTACAGCATTATCGGTACCTATATATCCTACTATACCGCCCATCATCATCACCTCAAAGTACCAGGGTGTCCCTGTGCAGTGCCTTATCCACTATGTTTCCTGACCCGATTCGACAATTAATGGAGATCATAGCCCCTGCTTTTACAAGTACCCTGTGACCCACATCAGTGTCATCACCAATGATAGTGCCCAATTTTTCGGCCTGATGAAGCTCTTCGTTCATGATGATGTTTAATTTTGTACCCGTTTCTGTGATGAAATGCGGACCCATATGGCAATTACTACCAATGACAGAATCGGATACATGACCATGAGAACCAATGCGTACATCGTTCATTACTATACAGTTGCGGATATTCGTGAAAGCACCTACCGATACATTATTACCGATGGATGTGGAGGGCAATATAACGGCATTCGGCCCAATATCGCAATTATCTCCTATCGTGACAGGTCCTACTATATAACATCCCGATCTGATGATAGTATTCCTGCCTACCGATATATTTCCTTTTATATGGGCACCATCTTCCACTGCAGTGGAAGGGACATTCTTTTGTATTTTCCCAAGGGTCACAGAATTAAGTCTAAGAAGGTCCCATGCATACACTGCATCCAGCCACCATGATCTTGTCGTTGCCATGGATACTTTGGTCCCGCTTTCGATCATCTTCTGAAGAGTATCGGTTATCGCATACTCGCCTTTTGAAGAAAGAGGTGTTTGCCCAATAAAATCAAATATTTTGGAACTAAAATAATATATTCCGGTATTTACCAGGTGACTAACTTCTGAAACAGGATTTTCCAGGATCTCTAGCACCCTGTTCCCTTCTGCCCTGACAACCCCATATCCGCTCACATGCTCGGTTTTGATGGCGAGTATGGTTGCATCTCCGCGCTTGGACCTGATAAGGTCGCTGATAACTTGCGGTTCTATGAAGTTATCACCATTCAAAGCAAGAAATTCGTGTTCATCAGCAAGTTCTTTCCTGGCCTGTTCTATAGCATGTGCCGTACCAAGTTGTGTCTTTTGTTCAACATACTGGATATTTACCCCGAAATCAACGCCATCCTTAAAGTAGTTCATTATGCGCTCTTTCTTATAGCCAACTATCAATAGAATGTCCTTGATATCGTTTTGTTCAAGGGAATGAATAACGTGTTCAAGAATTGGCCTGTCAGCAACAGGTAACATTACCTTTGAACGAGTAAGGGTAAGGGGACGGCATCTAAGGCCTTCCCCCGCTGCAAGGATGACTGCTTTCATGCCTCATAGTGGGAATTATTACAATTTATATTTTACCTTTGGCTTTATACTAAAAGTATTATATTTAGTAATATTGTCATATTTAGTAATATTGTCAAGCCACTATTAACTGGCCAGGCAGAGGGAAACCCCTGAATAAGAAATGATAGTTGAAGAATGATAAATAGGAAATCTAAATAGTATTCCGACAGGCAAAAGCCCGCAGGAATACATATACAATTATCTTGTGATCAGCATTTCTGCTGTTTCTGGCTTGTATTTCCAGTCAGCTGGAAGAACTTTGCTTGACTGATAGTACTTCACAAGTCTTCTGATCTTAGATTCAACGTTATGCAGGGAGCGAACGTTGTGGTTGTCAGAACGATTTACGGCTACGTGTTTTCTCATAGCTATTGCTTTTAGAACGAGATTATACAGGTCTTCTGGAACCGGTGGTCTCTGATCATTTTCCTTAAGTATGGTAGTGATCTTCTTTCCAGTAGCAAGTTTTACATCTGGTATTCCATATTTGTCCCTGAGGACCATGCCAATAAGACTTGTGCTCATGCCCTGCTTCCACATTTCCAGCACAACTTTTGTAATTTCATTTGTGCTCATAGTACACCATGCGGGTGGTTCAGAGCGCATTGGCCTTTTAGAACCGGACTGACCTTTTCTCCGGGTATGCATTTTTGCCATTGATTTCCTCCTAATAATCACAAATGGGGTATTTTATCTGATAGATGTCGTTTATTTCAATAAAGGCTATGTGAACATTATGGAGAGATAGCCTATAATTGTCCTTGGCGAGGCGAGATAAATGAAACAGCAAAGCATATAAAATTTGTGATAGATGATTTACCATATCACGAGTGTTACTTCGGCCGGCAAAGGCCGCACATGCATATAAATGGAATTCAATTGCTTATCCCTGAGCTCGAACAAAGTAATGCTATCATTCGTCTGCATCATGGCCTGCACTGTTGCATTGACTTCCTCGGACAGTACACCTGAAAGATAAGAATATATCTCATTTGTGCACTCCTGCCTAAGCTGGTTCCCAACTAATGAGACATGATCTTCCCTAAGCATCGTAACATTGCTTGACGGACCTGAACACATATTCGCTGTTGCATTCACAGCGTTCCCAAGAATATCAATAGTTATGTTCCTTCCAGTATTCCTATCACAAGAAGGTGGTCCCATTAGGGAATCACCTATTATCATATCATTCGGCTGTTCACTGCATATCTTTCTGAGATTTTCTTCTGGATAGTATATTTCTACTATAGACCTCGAAGCATTTGAAGCTGCTAAAGACATGCATTGCTCGAACATGTTGCATAATTGATGCTCTTTTTGAGAAGAGCTGAGCGCACTAATGAAATTAAGGTCGCTCGCAGGGGAAGAAATATCTGATAGACTTACAGTACAAGTATATGGTACAGATAATAATGCGCTCTGCCGGAAGGCTTTTTCTGGAGGGATAGCACCTACTATTATCTGACCTGAAGGTCCGCACCCAGGGACTGGTTGCCAGCTTGCTTCCAGCCTGTAGTTGTATCTCCCTCCCATCCTTCTCGTTAAATGTTCTTTAAGTATATTTTCAGTTGCTTCTGAATACCCAGCACCGAACGGGTACAGATAATGGTATATCCCATCCTCTTCTTCGCGCAATGAGAACAGCATTCCTTCTGCTATCAGGTCGGCAAACGTTCTGGTTGCATGCTCCTTTGTAAATATTTCACTGCCCTGACAGATGAACATTGAATTCTCATGAGGATCGAGGACCATGCCAGACATAGCAGATGGCACTGCAGTATATTCAAAACCTTCCACTCTGCTATTCAGAAGAGATTGTAATAGCTGTTCATCAAACTTGTATGCTGCGACATCCTGGACTGCTGCATTGTGCCCAGAAGAAAGCATGACAGGCATTAGGACTACCGAAGACAGAGATACCATTAACAGAAAGAGCATGATGTCAACGGTCGAAGAAAAAGCTTTGGTGTCGCAAAAAATTTCTATAGTGCTTGTGTTTTTTAGCTTCATTGCTGCACCATCCTTTTAAGAGTTCCACATATCTTTGAAGAGCTTCACGGTCAATGTACCGGGAACCTGCTGTACAGGATTAAGTTCCAGTGTTACAGGTACAGAAGCGGCTATCTGCCCCATGGGAGGAGTTGAAGATGCAGGTTTATGGATATGCCAGATATGTTCACCGTCCTCCGTTGAGACATCTACCTGGAATCTTACGTTCGGAGAGAAAACATCAAAGAAAAGACTAAGAGCATGAATATCAGCTTGCTGACCGCTCAGAGCATCGAGCTTTTCAGCAGATATGAGGTCCTGCCTGCTGCCCTGAAGCATCTGCGAGTGGGCAATGCTCTGTGCTATCAGGGAAGCCTGCTCATAACTCTCCAGTGCAAATGCACTATCTTGATGAGCAATATATGCTTTTGATGCAACACAAGCAAAAACCACAAAACCTAACACCAGTAATGCCGTAGCGAAAATATCGTTCTGCGGTTCAAGTATGGCCCTGTCATCATTGGTAAACCAGTACATATCCTATCTTTTCCACATTTAAATCATCAACAAAATATATAAATATTTTTTGGATATGCACTTGATCACTTGTATCAATGCTTACTTCGCCCGTTCTTGCTGTTAAATACCCGATCACATCCGCATGTTCTGCCCTTATGGGTTCTGTTATATTACCGCTTGAGCCATATTCTGATCTGAGGTCATCACAGAGAACGGAAGGGGAATACGGGTATACTCTGAAAGCAGGAGCTTTTGCCGAGATGATGCACCTGCCATCAATATCAGCGTTAATGACGATGTACTCTCCGGAAATAAAAATAGTTGTCCGCTGTTTTTGATAATTGGAAAAACGCTCTTTATTGAAAGTATAGGTGACATTAACTTCATCAGGGCTGCTTCCAACCTTATCAATATAGGTTAGCAATTCAGTGGACAACATATCCAGTTCTCTCTGTTGGCTCACTTCGTTCATAGTTACCGCAAAATGATATATTGCAGCAATGACCACCACACTTGCAAGTATCAGCGCAGTTTTCGAAAGAACGAAATCCACCCACGCCCTCTCATTTTGGAGAAGGTCTGATATCCGCTTCATTTTGATCGATTATGGTCCTCTTCCCTTCAATTCATATACCCTGACGAACAGCATTCCAGTAGATGGGTTAACAGTGGTTTCCATGAACACTTGGTGCGTACCTGGACCAAGAAAGGACACACCATCCATTGCTTCATTACTATATGCAGCTGTGGACCCTCTTACTGTGTACTTTCTTTCATATTCTATGTAGTAGTTCTTTGCATCATGTGGCCACAAGTCTTCGGATCCTGGCATGGACCCCATGGTAACAGCACATCCGCTGGGAATATCTATTCCCATTGTAAGATTGCTGCCCGGGCCACCTGTATATAAGATCGAAGCAGTGGCATCCATCCTGGACATTTGTGATTCGAGCCCGCTCATTTTCACATGAGCAAGGAAACCCATGGTTGCCGTAGCCAGCAGTGCCATGGTCGCCATAACCACGATAGACGCCACTACGAACCGCATGGGCAAGGAAACAGCAGCTGTGGTGTCAGCTGCCAGAACATGCAAATTACCGTGCCTCTTCAATTACTTTCACCGGTCAGCCTTAAAATGATCTCGTTAAGGGTAAGGGATTCCTGGGTCCCGCTTTCCATATCTTTGAATGTGAAAAGACCCTGGGCCACTTCCCTGTCACCCAATATAAGTGCATAGCGAGCACCTATATTGTTAGCATAGGATAGCTGAGCCTTGAAGGTCCTGTTCATGATATCCAGGTACACAGGAACATATTCCCTTAATTTGGTGGCTACAGGGATAGCAGTGATGCGCGTGCTTTCCGTAGTGATGATGACAATGGTCTTTTGTAATACAGGTTCAATGTCATATATCTCCATGATCCTGTCAAATCCCAGTCCAAAACCAGTGGATGGAACATCTCCACCACCAAAAAGCTGTATCAGTTTATATGAGCCACCACCACATACCTGCTTTTGTGCTCCGAGACCTTTAGCATATATTTCAAAGACCATCCCGGTATAGTAGTCAAGGCCTCTGGCTATGCCAAAATCAATGGTATAACCAACTCCATAGGCATCTAAAAGGGTAAGTACTTGCTGAAAAGCATCTATTTCAGGAATTGGACCAAGCAGATCACGTGCCTTGGAAATGGCTTCACCTCCTGTAAGGGAAATAAGCCTAAGGAGTTTCATACGCATATCTATCGGTGCGTTGACCTCCTCCAAAAAATCATCAAGTCCTTTGTCATCTTTCTTGTCCACCAGGCGCATGATCTTACCTTGCTGTTCGGACTCGAGTGGTTGCAATACATGACGGATGATCCCCAGATAACCAACATGCAGATCACCCTGAATACCTGCAACCCCAAGCATGGTATTTGCCAGAGCTATGACCTCTGCATCTGCATCTGGTCCCTCGGAACCTATAAGTTCCACACCGAACTGCCAGAACTCTCTGAACCTGCCCTTTTGAGGTCTTTCATATCTGAAACAGTTCTCGAAGTAGAAAAGCTTCAATGGACGTGGCAATGCCTGCATCTCATTCACGAACATCCTCATCACAGGTGCTGTAAGCTCAGGGCGCAGTGTCATCTCACGGCCCCCTTTGTCCGTGAAGTTATACAGTTCACCTACAACGGCTTCACCTGATTTCATTGTAAAGAGTTCCAGGTCTTCAAAAGTGGGTGTAACTACCTCTTGATAACCCCATCTGCCAACGACCTTTCTTAGCTGGTCCTCCAGATGTCTTCTTCGAGCCATATCTTGCGGGAGAAAATCCCTTGTTCCCCTTGGTCTTTGTATCGTCATCGGATCAACCTGATGTATTAGTGAGATAAGCATGTGATGTTTAGACTTGACTGTTCCGGTTTGCAGGTTACTATTTATACAGTATATTTTATTGTTTCGATTAGTCACACATTTAAGAACGAATTTGAGGATATGGGGTAAAACCAAAAGCAATATATATTACAATTTGCATGTACATCATTGTACAAACTAATACATTTTTTGAGGATCACCATGGAACATACAAAGATACTACTGGACGAAAACGAGATGCCTACCCGCTGGTATAATATACTTGCAGATTTTCCCGAACCCCTTGCACCTCCACTTAACCCTGCAACCAGGGAGCCTATCAAGCCATCAGAACTTGAGCCAATATTCGCAAAAGAGCTGATCAAACAGGAAATGAGCACTGAGAGGTATATCGATGTCCCGCAGGAGGTCCTTGAGATATACAAACTCTGGAGACCATCTCCTCTTCACAGGGCACACAGGCTTGAGAAAGTGCTTGGAACACCTGCAAAGATATACTATAAGGATGAAAGTGTAAGCCCTGCAGGCAGCCATAAGCCAAATACAGCCATTGCTCAGGCATATTACAATATGATGGAAGGCACTGAGAGGATCACGACCGAGACCGGTGCTGGCCAGTGGGGCAGTGCATTAGCCCTTTCATGTAACTATTTTGATATAGAATGCAAAGTGTTCATGGTAAGTTCCAGCTTCTACCAGAAGCCATACAGGAAGTCCCTGATAAACCTCTGGGGTGCTAACGTTGTCCCTTCACCAAGCACGGAGACCGAGTTTGGAAGAATGATACGTGAGAAATACCCTGATACCAGCGGGAGCCTGGGCATAGCCATAAGCGAGGCTATAGAAGTAGCAGCTATGAACGACAACACAAAATATGCTCTGGGCAGTGTCCTTAACCACACATGTCTCCATCAGACCATTGTAGGTCTTGAGACACAGGAACAGTTCAAGAAAACCGAAGACTACCCTGATATCGTCATTGGATGCTGCGGAGGAGGTAGTAACTTAGCAGGAGTAAGTTTACCATACATCAGAGACAACATCACAGGTAAAACCGATACAAGGATCATCGCAGTAGAACCTTCGGCATGTCCCAGCCTGACTGGAGGCAGGTTCGACTATGATTTTGGTGATATGGCACAGATGACACCACTGCTTAAGATGTACACGCTCGGCTCAGAGTTCATACCCCCTGCCATTCACGCTGGTGGTCTTAGATATCATGGTGCATCACCAATAGTTAGCAAGCTGGTCGCTGATGGTATGATGGAAGCAAGGTCCTATCATCAGATTGAGATATTCGATGCAGCTGTAACCTTTGCACGCAGTGAAGGAATAGCTCCTGCCCCTGAATCTGCCCATGCCATTAAATGTGCAATAGATGAAGCTCTCAAATGTAAGGGAACCGGTGAAAAGAAAACCATACTGTTCAATCTAAGTGGTCATGGACACTTTGATATGGCATCCTATGACATGTATTTCAGCGGCAAGCTGACCAATGAATAACTCCGTAACAGAATAATGGCCTGTTTGAAAGACAGGCCATGCTTTTTTCAAATATTTTTATGGAGGGGAGAACTCAGATAGTACAACTGTTGGTCATTTTGGGAAGGTATATCGTTTGCGAAAATAAATATTAGAAGGATCAGTAAAGAGGACACACCTTCAGACACATACCGCACCTGAGCCCTCCAAGGACATTGAACATATATTCAGCACATTTTTCTCTATGGATCGTTCCCTCTTTTGTTAGAGCACCAGCAGGACAGATCTCCACACACTTCATACATGAGCTGCATGCATCATTGACCAGAGGGAGCAATGTCCTTTCATCCTCAGCAAAGGGTGCGTCGGTAAGTATGGCGGTCATGCGTACCCTTGCCCCGAAATCTTTTGTGATCAGAAGATGGTTCATGCCAAAGTTACCAAGTCCTGCATAGTATGAAGCATACTTAAAGGAGAAATCGGCTTTTAATGTCTCACGGTCAGCATACCAGTAACCAAATTCACTGCCTTCACTTGGAGCTATTGTTGCCTTGTATCCTTTCCTTTCAATGAACTTAGCAATCTGAAATGCAATAATCCTGAGTGTGGCTGTGCCTGCCATGAGGGTATTCGTATATTCTGCTCTTCCCTTAGGTAAGGTGTCAAAAGCCCCATTAGGCACGGAAACCCCTATTATTACTACAGACTTCAGGTCTGGCATCACATCCTGTGGTTTATTTCCGGCATAATCAGGGTTTTCAAATATAGCTGGTCCTACTATACCAACAAAATCCGCACCTAAACCCAAAGCCATATCTTTCATATCATGAGTTATATCGCTTTCCACCATAGAAAATCACCTATTATAAATACTTAATATAATAGTGGATTTTGATAAGTCTATTGTTCCTATCGATCTTTTATAAAATAATTATAGCAGGATCGTCAAATACCGGGATTTTTTGGGATCCTTGATTGGAGTGTGTTTTGGACATTGTATAAACTCCATTTAAGTCCCTGATAGATTTTAATGGTTTTTCTACAGAACCGATAACAGATCAGTATATTTTGTCCTCCATAAGCGTGTCAGTTTAAAGAAGCAACTTTTATTATACATCAGCCCCTCTTTCAAATGGTTCCTCATGCTGATCAAAGAAATAAGTCTGCCAAAAAAAGTCATTGACTTTTATCTGGGGTCAGGGATCGAGCAGCTATATCCTCCTCAGGGAGATGCTATTGGAAAAGGCCTTCTTGAAGGAAAGAATATAGTCGCAGCGATACCCACGGCCTCCGGGAAGACCCTCATAGCTGAGCTTGCAATGCTGAACTCCATAACAAAAGGTGGAAAAGCACTATATATTGTGCCTTTAAGGGCACTGGCCTCTGAAAAGATGGACCGTTTTTTAAAGTTCCGACAAATTGGTATAAAAACCGGCATATCCACCGGGGATTTTGAGTCAAGGGATGAGTGGCTTGGCTCTAATGACATTATAGTCGCCACTTCTGAAAAAACAGATTCCCTCCTGCGTAATGAGACTTCCTGGATGCAGGACATCACTGTGATTGTAGTGGATGAGGTACACTTGCTGGATTCAGCTAACAGGGGCCCTACTCTGGAAGTCACCATGGCCAAATTGAGAAAGCTTAATCCTAAAGCTCAGATCATCGCATTATCTGCAACAGTGGGAAATGCGCAGGAGATAGCTGATTGGCTGAAAGGCGGGCTTGTACTGAGCGAATGGAGACCCACTGAGCTGCTTGAAGGTGTATACTATGCTGATACAATAAATTTTGAAGGCTCTCAGAAACCTATTAACAATATGTCCTCTGACAGCGGTATCAATATTGTGATGGGAACGCTAGAGGAAGGGGGACAGTGCCTTGTGTTCGAAAACAGCCGTAAGAACTGCGTGGGTTTTGCAAAAAAACTGAACAGGTACGTTGAAAAAGTTCTCAGCAAGCAGGAGCGCAGTGCCCTTGGTAAGATAGTGGATGCAATAATGGATGCATCTGAAACAGAAGCTTCCAAGGTGCTTGCACAATGTGTCAGAAATGGAGTGGCATTCCATCATGCAGGATTGAGCTCAGCCCACCGAAGACTTGTGGAGGAAGGGTTCAGAGAAAATGCGATCAAAGTCATATGCAGTACACCTACTCTTGCAGCGGGACTTAATCTGCCAGCGCGAAGAGTTGTCATCCGCAGCTATAAGAGATATGACTCCAATTTTGGAATGCAACCCATACCTGTCCTTGAATATAAACAAATGGCTGGCAGGGCTGGCAGGCCTCACCTTGACCCATACGGTGAATCAGTGCTCATTGCCCGTTCATATGAAGAGATGGAAGCACTTTTTGAGAATTATGTCAATGCCAAAGCAGAAGACATCTGGTCCAAACTTGGTACAGAGAATGCACTGCGTACCCATGTCCTTTCCACAGTGGTCAATGGTTTTGCCTCCAGTGAAGAAGGACTGATGGAGTTCATGGGTGCAACTTTTTTTGCACACCAACAGGATGAGCGTGATCTGCGGGAACTTGTAGGACAAAGCATATCATTCCTGCTGGAACATTGTATGCTGCAGGATGAAGGCAGGCTGAAGGCTACAAAACTTGGAAAACTTGTTTCCATGCTGTACGTTGATCCACTTTCTGCTGTCACCATACTGGAAGGTTTAGAAAGAGCTGACAGGCTCACAGACCTTACTTTAATGCATCTTATATGCAGCACACCTGACATGAAGCAGCTTTATATGCGCAGTTCCGATTACACAATGATCAATGAGTTTGCAATGGCCCATAAGGAAGAATTTACCAGGATGCCCAGTCCTTTCAAAGCCATAGAGTATGAATGGTTCCTTGGAGAGATTAAGACTGCTTTGATGATGATCAAATGGATAGATGAGATACCGATGGATGAGATCACTACTCAGTTCAATATTGGTGAAGGTGATATTCATGTCTTTGCCGATATGGCACAATGGCTTATGCACGCCACTGCCAGACTTGCAGAGACCATGGATTATCGGGGAGCAGAAAAGGCCTATGAGCTGGAGAAGCGCATCCAATATGGAGCAAATGCCCAGCTGCTTGAACTGGTAAGCATTCGTGATGTGGGAAGGGTGCGTGCCCGTAAGTTGTATGCTGCCGGTATCACTTCAGTGGAAGCACTAAAGAATGCTGGTGTTGAAAGAATAGCTAAATTGATCGGTCCAAAGATAGCAGAAAAAATAATGAACAATATTGAAGGTTCACGCTCTGCGAGGGAAAAAATGGGGACCGGTAATGAGGAAACAGTGTACATGCCCATGGAAAGGCAACAGATGACCTTCAGTGACTTTGAAGAATAGATCATGATATAAGGAGATATATTATGCTTTACGGAAAATTATCAGAACTTTCTGAAAAGGAAATACAGTTCCTCATAGAACGTGGAGGAGAACTCTCAAGTGTGAATGATATAGTTTCTTCTATCCTTGGGGATGTGCGTACAGAGGGGGATATGGCCCTGAGGAAATATACACAGCATTTTGACGGTACCAGTATCGATGCCATCGAAGTACCCTTGGAGGAGATCGAAAAGGCATACAATACCATTGATAAGGAACTTATAGAGCACCTTGAAATAGCTGCAAGCAACATCCGCAAATTCCATGAGGCTCAGATACCTAAGATGATGTGGTCCATGCAGTTAGCTCCGGGGATAGAGCTGGGACAGAAGATCACTGCCCTTGCTAGCGTAGGTGCTTATGTGCCCGGTGGAAGGGCTTCATATCCCTCCACTGCACTTATGACAGTAATACCTGCAAAGGTCGCAGGTGTCAGGAACGTTGTAATGTGTACGCCTCCGGGCCCTGATGGCAAGGTCAACCCTCTCACACTGGCAGCAGCAAAAATAGCAGGTGCAGACCATGTGTACCGCGTGGGAGGTGTTCAGGCAATAGGCGCTATGGCTTTTGGCACTGACAGCGTGATGAAGGTAGATAAGATAGTGGGTCCGGGAAACGTGTATGTAACAGTAGCTAAGATGCAAATAAGGGATATGGCAGAGATAGATTTCCCAGCAGGACCCAGTGAGGTGTTGATAATTGCTGATGAGTCTGCACATCCTGCAATGGTCGCGGCGGACATGATAGCACAGGCAGAGCATGATCCACATGCTATATCCGTTCTGGTAACAACTTCGGAAAAGCTGGCCTCACGAGTTAAAGAGGAAGTGCTGGAACAGGCAAAAAGCACTACCAGAGGAGAAATTGTGAGCTCATCGCTTAACAATGCAGCCATACTGATAGCAGACACCATCGACCAGTGTATAGATATTTCTAACAGCTTTGCTCCTGAACATCTGGAAATAATGACTAAGAACGATGATATGGTACTGGGGAAGATAGAGCACGCAGGCTCGATCTTTGTAGGTAGTTACGCTCCTGTTTCTGTTGGCGATTATGCATCAGGTACTAATCACGTATTACCCACAGCCGGTTATGCCAGAATACATTCTGGCCTAAATATAATGCATTTTCTGAAGATCTCCAGCATCCAACGCATTAGTAAGGAAGGACTTGCAACGGTTAGAGATACAGTAATATCACTTGCTGAAAAGGAAGGGTTGCAGGCACATGCTGATGCTATCCGTATACGCTTTTCAGACCCGGGATAAAATTATATCTGTTTCAATCGACAATTATTTAATAGGTGAAAAGCATAATTTGTTTATTAAGTTGATTTGGAATTTAACTGGCGGGGGGCCACCTATGAAAATAAGAGTTGTGAGTTCTAGAGAAGAGATCAGTGAGCTAAATCCGAATGAGAAGATGATACATCTTGCTTTTCGTCCGTCGAACAAGGACATATTTAACCTTGTACAGACCTGTGCCAAAGTAGAGGTCATCCAGATACCAAGTTCTTACAGAAGAACGGTTTCCAAGTCCATAGAGATGTTCCTGCAAATGCAGAACATCAAACTGGTGGAAGGGGATGTATGGGGCCACAGAAAGGATATCAACGAGTATTTCAGCATATCACCTGCAATTATGGACAAAATAAAAGAAATGAAAGCTGAAGGGCGATCAGATTCCGATATAGCCGACAAGATAGAAAGAGAAGGTAAACTTAACAGGGAAATGATATTCTACATACTCAAAAAGCAGAAGTAGGTCTGTCAATAAGATCAAGACCTCTAATGTTGTTCCCGGTCCATGGAACAGTTTTCCTGAAAATAATTTTTATGGCATCCCAACGATGCCTATAAATAACTTTATCACTTCATCTTTTGAAAACACAATAGGTTTTGTGATAATGACCGATAATCATGGAAAAGTATATTTGGTAGGTTCAGGACCCGGGGACCCCGAACTGCTCACTCTGAAGGCTCGAAAGCTCATTGATGATGCAGATGTGGTCATATACGATCAGCTTCCTGGCGAAGCGATACTTTCTTCAATTCCTCAAAAAGCCCAGAAGATAGACGCAGGAAAATATGCAGGCGATCACACACTATCTCAGGACAGTATTAACAAGCTGATAGTAGAGAAGGCAAAGGAAGGTAAAATGGTGGTGCGCCTCAAAGGTGGGGACCCTTATGTCTTTGGAAGGGGAGGTGAGGAAGCACAGGAGTTGATAAAGGCAGGAATTTGTTTTGAGGTAGTGCCTGGCATAACATCTGCTATATCCGCGCCTGCCTATGCAGGTATTCCTATAACACATAGGGACCATGCCTCCATGGTCACTTTTATAACTGGTCATGAAGACCCTACAAAGGAAGAAAGTGGGCTGGACTGGAGAACACTTGCAAGGTTCCCTGGCACCATTGTGATCCTGATGGGTGTAAAGATGCTGGAGCGCAATGTTGGTGAGCTTATAAGGTATGGTAAAGATCCATCTACACCAATAGCACTGATAGAGAAGGGAACCCGTCCTGATCAAAGAGTAACAGTGGGCACTCTTGAGAACATTGTTGCCCTTAAGAACGAACGGAAGATAAAAGCACCTGCGATCACTGTAATCGGTGACGTGGTCAAATTGCACGATGAACTTGGAGAGCAGGTCCCAAAAAGGAGTTAAAGTATATGGCTTATGAAAAAAAACCTGTACTGGCAATTATGCGGCCATCAGTATACAAGGAAGAATCCGTGAAACTTGCAATGTCCATGGGATTTGATGTCATGGCCGTTCCCATGATAGAGCTTGTGGGGGTACAGGACTCTGCATTCAATCCTTTCTTTGAGCACATAACAAAGAAAGAATCTGACTATGTGATATTCACCAGTGCCAATGGGCTTGACTTTACATTACAGAAGATACCTTACGTTATGCGTGATATGTTCATAGAGGCTTTGAACCGCACAAATGTCATAGCTATCGGTCCCACCACAAAGAGATCCCTGGAAGAGAAAGGTATCAAGGTCATGGGCATGCCCGGTGTGTACAGTTCAGAAGGTCTTATAAAATATCTTTGCAAGGATGTTAAAGGTAAGAACATAGACATGGCCCGTAGCGTCTTTGGTACGACCGTGCTCACAGAGGGACTTACTCGCTGTGGTGCAAATGTGCTGGAAACAAAAGTGTATAGTCTCTATAGGCCAGATGGCAAGGAACAAAAGGATCTGATAAGGTCTGCTCTGGAAGGTAAGATCACAGCTTTTGCCTTTACCAGTTCCATGATGGTGCATAATTTCTTTGAGGTTGCCAAAGAGCTAGAGGCTGAAGATAGTATCGTGCAGGTGCTCAATGGGTCTATTGTCGCAGCTATTGGCTTACCTACTGCAGAAACATTACGCAGCTACAATGTGAATGTTTCTGTGATACCTGAGGAGTATACGTTTGAAAGGATATTGAGGAACATCATGGACATACTTACTGCAGGTTCCTGAAAAACATATTTATATTATTTTTCTTTTCCATGTAAATTTAGGACAAACTGAGATATTCCCGGAAGGCTGAGTTCATATGCCTGGATCTAGATATTAAGCGGAACGATTATCATGATAGGTATTTCAAAGTTATATTGCGGAACTGTGGAGCCATCAGATGCTCTAAGATATGGCAGGGATTCTAAAAAACTCCCATCTCATCTTTTGCAGTTCTCTATCGATAAAAAACCTGTTGTTGTCTGGAATGTTACCAGACGCTGCAATCTCAAATGTGTACACTGTTATGCACATTCCAAAGATATTGACTATAAGAACGAGCTGACCACAGAGGAAGGTAAAGCACTTATCGATGACCTTGCTGATTTTGGCTCTCCTGTCATCCTCTTCTCAGGGGGGGAACCTCTCATGCGTAAAGATCTGCCTGAGCTGGCAGCATACGCCAGGTCCAAAGGTAGAAGAGCAGTAATCTCCACTAACGGGACCCTCATTGACAAAGAAATGGCAAAGAAATTAAAAGAGATAGGTCTGTCTTATGTGGGTATCTCACTTGATGGTATGAGGGAAACGAACGATAAGTTCAGAGGATGTGCAGGAGCCTTCGATGCCGCCATTGAAGGGCTGCGCAACTGCAGGGCCGAAGGCATTAAGGTTGGGCTCAGGTTCACCATCAATAATCACAATGTACATGACATCCCTGCTATATTCGACCTGATCGAAGAGGAGAACATTCCTCGTATATGCTTCTATCATCTGGTATATGCAGGCAGGGGCTCGAATATGATAGAAGAAGACCTTAGCCTTGAAGAGAGCCGGGAAGTAGTGGACCTGATAATGAAAAGGACCCGCTGGTTACATGATAAAGGGTTGCCTGTAGAAGTGCTGACCGTTGACAATCATTGTGATGGGCCATACATCTATCTTAAGCTCCTTAAAGAGGATCCACAAAGGGCTGCAGAGGTATATTCACTGCTGCAGATGAACCAAGGGAACTCTACGGGCATAGGAATAGGTTGCGTCTCATGGGACGGTTCGGTACATCCTGACCAGTTCTGGAGGCATTATACTTTTGGAAATGTCCGGGAAAGGAAGTTCAGTGAGATCTGGAGGGATACCACTGATGAACTGATGGCAGGTCTTAAGGACCGTAAACCCCTGATAAGACAACATGCTGACAGGTGTGCAAGGTGCAAATGGCTGGAAGTATGCAATGCAAATTTCAGGGTAAGGGCTGAAGCTTTGTATGACAATGTATGGGCTGATGATCCGGCCTGCTATCTCACCGATGAGGAAATTGGCTATCCTGGAAAGGATTGAACTTTCACTTTTGCATGCAGGCAAAGATATATTCCACGAACATACAGAACTATAAACAATTAAGTACTTACCTGCTTACTTTTTAGTATAGAGCCATTGTGGAAAAGTATAATAAAATGTAGGGCCCCTGAAAAGGCCATAAGAACAGAAGATCAACTTATATTTCAATGCAGTTCTGCCAGACACCGTGGATGTTGCAGTATTCAAGAGCACAGAAGGCTTTGAAATTGTCAATATTGTTAACGTGGAAACTGGCCGTTGGCTGTGTATACGCAGGCTCGAAGTTCATCCTTCCCAGGTCAATGGTCTTCCCATCCTTTGTGATGCCGTAAAGTTCGACCCATTCAATATGATGTTCCACTGTGTTAGGATGGGGTACTTCCTTTCCTACAACGACCCGTACAAAGTCAGCACCAGCTGATCCATGACCTCTTATGACCTCAATGACCGGTACATGTTTTTCTTTACCCTCTACTTCTTTTCCTTGTAGTATTTCTCCGAATTGCATTATTTTTCACCTTGTTCGATATCACTCTTTATTTTGTTCTGTACTCATCTGCCGATGGCGTGAGCACATGTATAGAAAAGACATTGTTAAGTATGAAATATCAGACCAGTTCAAACTACGATTATCTCATATCCTTCCTCTACATACCTGGCCATACTGGGATGTCCGAACATCTCATCGCACAAACGAAGCCCCTGTTCTTTGGCGCTTTCAAGGCTATCCATCTTCTGGGCACAAGCCCTGCAAACACAATCCATGAGACCTGCCTTCTTTACTTTCATGTAAAGGCTGGAAAATGGCTTTGCAGGATCCATGAGATCAGATATGTTCTTGGTAGCTGAACCTTCTATGATCAGTTTTATATCATGCCCCTTTTCTTTCATGTCTATCGCATTCATCAGTGCATGAGCAAAGCACATTGGCTCACCATTGAAAGCAAATATAGCTATTTTTTTACCCATACGATCTCCTCTGGTGCTGCGTAATGGCAAACCGTAATGGAATTGAGCAAATTGATATAAAGGATTTACGGTATTCTTGGTCCAAGCACCAAGAATAAAGCATATTTATTTACAAGCTGCATCAACTAGATATATTTAAATAATGAAAAATCCACTGTTACGGATATTACACAATCACTACATCATATTTATCGGAGAGTTGTAATGACGGTTCCAAAAGAATATATCCCTCATGAGGTCGAGCCAAAATGGAAAGAAGCATGGGACATGTCCATGTACCATTTCGATTGGGAAGACCACAAAAGACCACAGTTCATCATAGACACACCTCCACCTTACCCAACTGGTAATTTCCATATAGGGAACGCTCTGAACTGGTGTTACATCGATTTTGTTGCCCGCTATAAACGTATGCGCGGTTATAATGTGATGTTCCCACAGGGATGGGACTGCCATGGACTTCCCACGGAAGTAAAGGTGGAAAACCTGCATAATATCACAAAGAACCAGGTCCCTAGGGAAGAGTTCAGGAGGATGTGCCGTGAACTGACTACCAGCAACATTGAAAAAATGCGTAATACAATGATGAACTTGGGTTTCTCCGTGGACTGGAGCAATGAGTTCATTACAATGGAACCTGCATATTACTCCAAGACCCAGCGCTCTTTCCGCAGGATGTATGATATGGACAGGATCTATCAGTCCGAGCATCCTGTTAACTGGTGTCCAAGATGTGAAACTGCCATTGCTTTTGCTGAAGTAGAGTATGAAGGTAGGAACACGCAGCTTAATTTTCTTAATTTTGACAAACTGAAGATAGCCACCACCAGGCCCGAGCTGCTGGCAGCATGCGTGGCTGTTGCGGTCAATCCTGAAGATGAACACTACAAAGCTCATATAGGGAGCAAGGTAAAGGTCCCTCTTTTCGGACATGAGGTGCCTGTAATAGGAGATAGTGTCGTTGATCCTGCATTTGGTACCGGTGTTGTGATGATATGTACTTTCGGTGATAAGCAGGATGTACGTTGGTGGGTGGAACATAAACTTCCCCTGCGCAAGGCCATTGATAAGAACGGCCGCATGATGAAGACAGCAGGCAAGTATGCGGGTATGACCATTCCGGAATGCAAAGAAGCAATCATAGCAGATCTGAAAGCAGAAGGTCATCTATACGATCAAAAGGAACTGGAACAGAATGTGGGTATGTGCTGGAGATGTGACACACCCATTGAGATCCTGTCTGAAAAGCAGTGGTTCGTTAAGATAGATATCAATGATATCAAAAAAGCTGCTGATGAGATTAACTGGACACCTGAGCACATGAAATCCAGGCTTGAGAACTGGCTGGGTACCATGGAATGGGACTGGTGTATTTCCAGACAGCGTATATTTGCAACACCTATACCAGCATGGTATTGCAAAGAATGCGGGGAGACAATGGTGGCAAAGGAAGGATGGATGCCCATCGACCCCACTCAGGAACCTCCAAAAGAGCCATGCAGCAAATGTGGTAGCACTCATTTTGATCCAGAGGAGGACGTTCTTGACACATGGATGGATTCTTCCATAACAGCCCAGCACGTTACCGGCTGGCTCACTGATCATAAAAGCAGGTTACCTGCCCAATTGAGACCACAGGGTCATGATATCATCAGAACATGGGCTTTTTATACGATCTTGAGGTCCATGGCACTTGCAGGTAAACGTCCCTGGGACTCCATACTCGTGAATGGCATGGTCCTGGGAGAGGATGGGCATAAGATGAGCAAATCCCTGGGTAATATAATCTCTCCAGAAGAGATCATTGAAAAATACAGTGCTGATTCCTTCAGGCAATGGGCAGCTATAGGAGGATCCCCAGGTTCAGATGTAATGTTCCGCTGGAAAGATGTAGTAGCAGCATCACGCTTTTTTGCCAAGATGTGGAGTATCTACAGATTCTCTGTTCCCCATTTCAATGATTTGGATACATCCGAGGCGCCAGGGGCAGAAGAACTTCATATTGTCGACAGATGGCTGTTAGACAAGTTATACGAACTGATATCTACGGCAACTGCGAACATGGATACTTACCAGTTCGATGAGGTTTTCAAAGCCATCAGAGGTTTTGCCTGGGACGTAGTGGCAGACAATTATATTGAACTTGTTAAATCTCGCCTGTATGGTACTAATGAAAAGGACAGAAAAGCAGCACAATATACACTATACGTAACAATAGATGTACTTACGAAACTGCTTGCTCCTTTTGCTCCCTTCTTTGCAGAGGAAATGTATTCAAGGCTTGGGAAAGGTAGCGTACATATGCAATACTGGCCAGAGACAGATGCCGCATGGAAGAGCGAAGAGGCCAGAAAAGCCGGGGAACTTGTTAAGGATATCGTGAGCAGGGTACGGAGGTATAAATCCGAGCATGGTATTGCCCTTAATGCTCCTTTGAAGAAACTTGAGATATATGGGACGCTCACAGACGTCATTGATATAACCGGTGCAACGAACACACCAATAGAGATCATGAAAGGTAACCCTGATTTTGAGCACGTGCCGGTGAACGTAAAGCCTAATATGGGGGTCATCGGTCCCAAATTCAAAGGTCAGGCAAAGATTATAATAGATGCTTTACTGGGATCCAATCCTAAAAAGCTGGTAACTGAAATGGAACAGAATGGGAAGATCAGCCTCCATACCAAGAGTGGTATCATAGAGCTGGGACCTGAAAGCGTGGAGGTAGAAAAGGAAGTGACCTCTGCTGGCAGGGCTGTAGATGTGCTGGATGTACAAGGCATTCCAGTTGTGATCATCAGATGAAAATGAGAACATATGCTCTCTTTTCGTAATCTTTAATTGTGCCGATGCACTATGATACAATCACTGGAGAAAGTAATCAGGTGGTCTATTGAAGATTCGAGGAAGGGTACAACTCAGGAAGTCTGCCAAGAACAAACTGCTTGATGATCTTAGGTCTATATACGGCGACACAGTGGTAGAGGAGATCACATCATGTAAGTTCGAACATGCTGATGCTGGTGATATTTCTGTGGTCCTTATAGACGGGAAAGTGCTTTTATTTGCAGTTGACGAGATATTTTTCCCGACAGTGAGAGGTGTCATAGAACTTGGAATAGAGAAAAATGTGGTAGTAGTAGATTCCGGTGCCGTACGCTTTGTAGTGAATGGTGCAGACATTATGAGCCCGGGTATTGTTCGTGCAGATGAGAGCATTCTTGAAGGTGACCCTGTGATAGTGAAAGAAGAGAAATATGGCAAGCCTCTTGCCATTGGAAAAGCACTTGTTCCCGGGAAGGCCATGGTTTCAGATTCGGGAAAAGCCGTAAAATCCCTACATCATGTGGGTGATGAGATATGGAACATAGAACTATGAGCTTACAGGCATAATCATTAAAATATATGGATGTTCTTATAAATGATGAAGGTGCTAAAGCAGTAGAAGATATTGTTAAGTGGATAGTCCAATAATGAGATGTAATCTGATAAAGGGTGCATATTATGGCAAAGTTAATGGATAAATTTTTTGGAGCAACTAAAAGATCGTCTACCGGCGAAGATGAATTCACTGAGCTTGATCTGAGCAAATATGAGGAAGTAACCGGAGAAGAGCCTGCAGAAACATATGTAAGAGTGGCTGAACTTACAAATCTGAACGATCTGACATTGCTCAAGAAGGAAGTGTATGAGGGCAATATTTTGATGATCGATATATCTACTATCAAGAACGATAAACTTATGCTGGACAGAGCCCTGAAGGATCTGAAAGATGTTGTCATAGATGTCCATGGGGATATAGCCGGACTTAAAGAGGACCAGGTTCTTGTAACCCCAACAGGGATCAAGATCGATCGATCAAAGATAGTTGGTGGAAGATATTGACCCTTGATGGTACACAGGCAGTGTTCATTACCCGTACACAGTGTCCTCTCTGCCATAAAGAGATCATAATGAATTGGGAGAGGGATGAGATTCCCTATTTTGGGGATATCATGTACATCACGGCATGCTGCGACTGTAGTTTTCGTTTCACTGACACAATGATCCTGTCCCAGAAAGAACCTGTCCGATATGAGATCTCTATTGAAGGGCCTGAAGACATTTATGCTAAGGTCGTGCGCTCTACCTCAGGAACTATAAGGGTACCTGAGCTGGGAATAGTTGTGGAGCCTGGTTCTGTCTCCGAGTCATACATAACAAATATCGAAGGTGTGCTTGATCGGATACTGGACGTTGTGGTCAGTGCAACTAAATGGGTATCAGATGAACCGGAAAAATATGAACATGGCCTACAGTTACAGGAAATGATACATGAGGCTATAGATGGTAAAAGAAAACTTACCATGATCATAGAGGACCCTCTAGGCAACAGTGCCATAATATCTGAGAAAGCTATATCTTCCAAGCTTACTCAGGAGCAGGCACGTATGCTTAAAACCGGCATGATAGTTTTCGATGCAGAGAGTGATGAGATCGAAATGGACGCATATGATGATATAGGGAATTGATGAACTATCGTTCCCATCACTATGATCAGGATTATGGGTATCAACATGGAAGGTGAAAGAACTGAGAGGCCTACAATGCCTCTCATTGGTGATATTGCTCCTGGTTTCCAGGCAAGGACGACAAAAGGAGGGATCAACTTCCCTGAAGACTACAAGGGAAAGTGGGTCATACTGTTCAGTCACCCCGCAGACTTTACTCCTGTGTGTACTACTGAATTTATCAAATGTGCAACAATGCAGGAGGAGTTCAGGCAACTTAATGCTGAGCTTATTGGTCTTTCCATTGATAGTCTATATTCTCATATCTCATGGCTTGCAGCTATCAAAGAAAAGGTAGAGTATAAAGGGCTTAGAGGGATAGATATCGATTTCCCTATTATTGAAGATCTGGATATGGAAATCGCACGTAAGTACGGTATGATCCATCCCCGTGCATCCTACACACAGGAAGAGGTCCTTGATAAATTCGAGGCTACCGGTGGCTCCTTCCATTTCATGGAATCCAGTACTGAGACCGTAAGGGCGGTATTTATCATTGATCCCAAGGCTAGGATCAGGGCAATATTATATTACCCGTTCACCAATGGCAGGAGCATGGAAGAGATCAAGCGTCTACTTATAGCGATGCAGGTTTCTGACAAACATAATGTGCAGACTCCCGAGAACTGGCATCCTGGAGACGATGTTATTCTCCCTAATCCATTATCATGGGATAAGGCAAAGGAAAGGCTCCGGAAAAAGGAAGGTGTCACTGCATGTGGTGACTGGTTCCTGTGCCTGAAAGAAGATCCTGAAAAATAGATCTTGGCTTTTTTGAAGGTTCTCAACAGCTTGATGTGTCCCTAAGAAGGAAATGCCTATAAGCAATGCATCTGTTTATAGCTGAGGACCATGATAGCAGGTGACCTCATGACAGATAAGAAAAAAGAAGCGACCCTTCCCACGAAGAAGGATTTTAGTGAATGGTACAGTGAACTCTTACAGGCAGCTGAAATAATGGACGTGCGCTATCCTGTAAAAGGCCTGTATGTATGGCACCCATTTGGTTTTACGATCAGGAAAAATGTGTACAATATAATCAGAGAACTATTGGACAGAGAGCACATAGAAACAATGTTCCCGCTTCTTATCCCAGAACATGAGTTCATGAAAGAGGCTGAGCATATAAAGGGCTTTGAGGATGAGGTATATTGGGTAACTCATGGAGGTACCACTCCCTTGGATGTGAAGCTTGCGCTGCGTCCCACTAGCGAGACTGCCATCTATCCTATGTACAAATTATGGGTACGTTCCCATGCTGATCTGCCTTTGAAATTGTATCAGGTGGTCAATACCTTCAGATATGAAACAAAACATACCCGTCCTCTTATAAGGTTAAGGGAGATTACGTCCTTTAAAGAGGCGCATACCGTACATGCTACCTGGGAGGAAGCCTCTGAGCAGGTGGAAGAGGCTATAAGGATATATACAGAGTTCTATCGCAGACTGGCAGTGCCAGTGCTTGCTTCCAAACGTCCTGACTGGGATAAATTTCCGGGAGCTGATTATACAATAGCCGTAGATGCATTGATGCCTGACGGTAAAACCTTACAAGTGGGTACAGCTCATCATCTTGGTAACAACTTTGCCAGGACCTTCGACATAAAGTATGAGGACCCTGCAGGAGAACAGGTATATGCACATCAGACATGTTATGGCATTTCAGAGCGATCGATAGCTGCACTGATATCCATACATGGTGATGACAAAGGACTTGTATTACCTCCTGAAGTGGCTCCCATAGAGGCAGTGATCATACCTATAGTGTTCAAGGAGTCATCTGATGTAATCCAGGCATGTGAGAAAGTACAGCAAACTTTACAGAAAACAGGGATCCGTGCTAAAATTGATCTCAGTGATGATCGCCCTGGAGCCAAATACTATAGATGGGAGATGAAAGGGGTTCCTCTGAGAATTGAAATAGGTCCTCGTGATCTTAAAAATGGTGTTGCTGTGATCGTGCGCAGGGATAATGGGGAAAAAATACAAGTACCTCTGGAGAACATAAGCCATGCAGCAGAAGAGGCGCTAAGGTCCATTCAGTCTACCCTCTTTAAGAAAGCGGTAGCGGATGTCCAAGCACGTATATTCGATTGTTCTTCCCTTGAAGATGTCAAAGAGAAATTACCTGAAGGTATCGCACTCCTTCCCTGGTGTGGTGATAAGGCCTGTGGACTGCAGATAGAAGAGGAGATCGGTGCAGGTATTCTGGGCATACCTCCCGGACAGGAAGAAGGCTGTAAAGGGCAGTGCCCGGTCTGTGGGAAAGATGCAAGTGTAAAAGTTTATGTAGCAAGGAAATATTGATTCCAGAAACATACTTTTTACTGAAAAAGAGGTATATTATGGAAGGACAATCACCGGAAAACATGAAGATCCCTGAAAGACCGTTGTTCCTGTGCGTGTTGGCAAATACTGAAACGGCGTACATAGAAGGTCTTTCTGCTGCCGGTAAGACAGCAAAACTTACAGATTACACTCCATCAGGAGATGCCGAAGTTCTTGAGACCGGTATGGTGGTGGACATACCAATTCTTCCTATGACCCCTCCTTATGACACCCCTACCCCTGCACTTATTACCCGGGTAGCTCTGGATATGACCGGTGTGCCACATATGCTCATTAATGCCGGATTGAAGATCCTGCCAGCCAAAACCATATCTCTGAAGGATATTGGGGGCTCACCTGGAAAAGATATACGTGAACCAATAGCCGTCCCCGAAGCTCAAGGTATCTTTGAGCGTGGTTTCAGTCTGGGCAGGGACCTAAGAGAAAAGTATGATCTCTTCGTGATAGGCGAAAGCATACCTGCAGGTACTACTACTGCCAGTGCGGTGCTGGTAGCCCTTGGTTATGATGGAAGTGTCAGCAGCAGTGCTTTCACTAACCCGCTAGAACTTAAGAAACAGGTTGTAAACGAAGCCTTAAGGTCTTCTTGTATCGAACCGGGAGATCTTCGTAGCAATCCCATGGAAGCTATAAGGCTTGTGGGTGATCCCATGATGGCAGCAGTGGTGGGAATAACTGCAGGGCTTGGAGATGTGCCGGTGGTCCTTGCAGGTGGTACCCAGATGATAACAATTTTTGGTTTGATCAAACACCTTGGATATAAAACGGATAACATCACAATTGTAACAACGTGTTATGTGATGAATGACACTTCTGCTCACTTTGCCCGCCTTGCGAAGGAACTGGGCGCAAAAACCTATGCCACTGATCCTGGATTCGGGCAATCGCGCCTGCAGGGTCTTAGGCAATATGAGGCAGGATTCGTTAAAGAAGGTGTTGGTGCAGGCGGAGCTATATACCTTGCACAAATGTATGGGATCCCTATGGAAAAGCTGAGAGCTGAGATAGAGCTGCTCAGTGAAAAACTTTCAAAGTATGGTGATATCAATAGGGTAAAGTAGGTGAATATAGGGAAATATAAAAAAGAAATTTATGTGGATCAGGCACACGTTCCTTGTAATAGTGAACAATGCTTGAGTTGATTGATTTATTTTTTTATATTTGGGATTTTCGTTCAAAGAAGCAGGCCTTATCATATGACCCTATTGTAGAAGATGCCCCGGTCTATCCGAAAGCAATTACCGATAGATATATCAGTGATAAGGTTTATTTTGGGAGATAAGCCTATCAGGGGTTGTGGCCTAGCCCGGCATGGCGATGGGCTCCAGCGGATAGATGATGAACAACGGGTCTACTGAGATATGTCCGACGGGACCTATCAGTGAGGAACCGTTGGAGCACTGATATGTGTTCGGGATGCTGAGAAGCATTTGTTCGGAGAGACCCGTCGATCGTGAGTTCAAATCTCACCAACCCCACTTTTTTAAAAACAACAATTTAACATAAATGTCATATTTTCAGCAAAAGATATTTACTGCTTCAAAACTTTTAGGTAATGCGATACTTATTTACTTATTGGAATATATATGCGCTTTGTGAGGGAATAAGATGTTTGAAGGATGGTTAATAGCATGTTTACAAACAGTGTGTCAAGATACATAGATTGTATTCAGGTCTTTGAGAAAAGAGTGTATAAATATATGCATACATATATATATATTACAAGAAAAGTTATATTCTATAATGGCATGTCCGAAATAACTATATGTTCTTCACTGAATAGCAGCTTTGTGAGAGGTTACCATGGTAGGATCTGGTCTTGACAAGGTGTTAGTAGTTGATGATGAGCCGGCTATTGTAGATCTCATGGAACTTTATCTCAAGGCAGATTATGAAATGATCAGGGCATATAATGGAAAGGAAGCGCTTGAGAAAGCCAGATCTGAAAAGCCTTCAGTGATTATACTTGATGTGATGATGCCTGATATGAATGGATATGAGGTCTGCAAGGTTTTGAAAACATCAGTAGAGACCCAATTCATCCCTATAATAATGGTAACAGCGCTTTCAGGCAAGGATGAAAAGATCAAAGGCTTGGAGTCAGGTGCAGATGAATTCTTAAGTAAGCCTGTAAACAGGCTCGAACTTGTGACCCGTGTAAAATCCCTTACACGAATAAAACATCTTCAGGACCGGATACTTGCTGAACGCAATTACGCATATCAATGTATCGATGTGGCTGGGGTGTTAATGCTTGTAGTGGATCGCGAGCAAAAGATAAATCTGATCAATCGCACAGGAAATGAAGTGCTTGGTTATGATGAGTTCGAGCTTATCGGCCAGAATATGTTCAATGTGCTGGTCCCACAGGAAGAAAGGACAAAGGAAATAGAAAAATTTAACGATATCATAGAAAAAAAGGTAGATCCTCCTCACTTATATGAAAGAAAGATCCTTAAAAAGGATGGAGGAACAATAATTGTTAGCTGGAGCGAGTCTCCTATCTATGATAATGATGGAGATATAGAGGCATTGATATGCTCTGGAAAGGACATCACTGAGCTCAGGATGAAAGATGATCTTTTGCTGAATTTGAACGAAATGAAAGAAAGGTTTACAGACATGCTTGACCAGGGTCTGATGGGTCCAGTTACTGAGATACAGGATCATGTCCGAGTGCTACTTGAAAAAGAAACTGAAGCAGAGAACATAGTATACATTGAGAAAATAATGCAAAATATATCTCATATGACGGAAACCCTGAAGAACACCTCAGCTTATCTGGACCAACATCTAGAAGATAAAATATGATATATGGATTGGAATAAAGGTTAAAAAGGATCTTTTGGCAAAAACATTTAAATCATATCATGTGTGTAGTAAGTTCGTTTCATTCGGGAGCGATCCCGTAGGGATGTGGTCCATAATGGGCTGAACCGTGAAACTGAAAATGAAACAAGGTGAACATATTGTCAAAATCTTTTTATGGATATATAAGAGATGCTTGGAAGAACCCTGATGAGACCTATGTCAAAGATCTTAGATGGGAGAGGCTTCAGGAATGGAGAGTACAGGGTTCCATTGTAAAGATCAGAAGGCCCACCCGTATTGACCGTGCAAGGTCCCTTGGGTACAAGGCAAAACAGGGAATAATTGTGGTACGTGCAAAAGTAAGAAGAGGAGGCCGCAGAAACCAGAGATATGTCCGTGGGAGACGTACCCACAATATGGGTAAGAACAAGATCACTGGAGGTAAAAGTATCCAGAGGATCGCTGAAGAACGAGCATCCAGAAAATATCCAAATATGGAGGTACTTAACTCCTACTGGGTAGGCGAGGATGGAAAGGTCAAGTGGTACGAAGTGATCCTTGTGGATCCCAGTCACCCTGTGATACAGAGCGACAACAATCTTAATTGGATCTGTAACAGCAGCCAGAAGAGGCGTGTCTTCCGTGGAAAGACAAGCGCTGGAGTAAAAGGCAGAGGTATGGGTAAGCGTGGTACTGGAACCGAGAAGAACCGGCCAAGTATCAGGTCTAATATGAACAGGGGTAAGTGATCCACCATATACATTTGCGAGTGATATCTCACTCGACAGAAGAAAGGTCCAGGGTAATGGATGCCCTGGGTCTGTTTTTAAAGAACTCTTTTAGGCATAAGGACCCAGATTCATTTTCAGAGGTAGTTAATACCATTGAAGCTGAAGGGCATTATGGTAATCCGATAACTGTCTTCAGCGCCCAGCTTACCCACAAGCATGATATAGCAGCCTTTGTAGATTTTGTACACAATAATATGACATTGGAAGATATTGAGACCCTTCGAAGTGAAATGTCCGACAGACTTGATGATGAGCAGATGTTCCACCTGCGTTTTGATAAGCAAGAAGCTTACATGGGTCGTTTGAAGCTTGTGTCATCCTCTGATGCCATTACTGCTAAAGTAAAAATAGAAACATACCCTAAGAACAGGGAAATAGCAGGAAAGATAGTGGAGGAGTTGTTTGGTTGAAGGTTATTATGATCTCTGCATTCGTTGCTTGCCAGAAGATGATATAGCAATGGAAAGGTTAGTTTCGCTTGCAAAGCATTTAGGCTTCAATGGAGCAGGAATAATGCAAGCAACTAATAATAGTAAAGGTCCAACTTTGAAGAGCAGGTCTTTCAATGCTTATTTTGATCTGGCAAATGGAATAGAGATATACGAAGATAATCCCGCTAAATTACACTCCCATCTTGTACGATACGATCCAAAAGTTAATTTTGTTATGGTCCGAGGGGGTACAGACAAGCTCGATCGAGCAGCAGTTGAAACCACATATACAGATATATTATCTTTGCCATTTGGTATCAAGGGCAGCGGCTTAGATCATGTGATAGCAAGATCTGCTTCTGACAGAGGGATTGCCCTGGAATTTGATGTCGGGTCCCTGATACGCTACAGAGGTGGAAAAAGAGTGCATACGATAACAGAACTTGAACAGCGCCTGATGCTTGCGAGAAAGTTCAAAGTCCACATGGTATTAACAAGCGGTGCGAGGTCCATTTATGATATGAGAGGACCTAGAGAGCTCATAGCACTGGCAGGTTTGTTCGGGATGACAAAGGAAGAAGCAATCAAAGCTATGACAGTTACACCTGCTGCCATACTAAAGAAAAGAAGGTTGCCTGGTGGCTTTATAATGAAGGGAGTGGAACTTGCGAATGAACGGATCTACTCTGAAGAATAGGAGGACCTATCTTGAAAACGCTCCCTTCCAGCTTAAGAGAAAGAAAACGGTATCTTGCAATAGAGGTAATATCCAAAAGTGATGTAACAAGAGAAGAACTTATACGTGAGATATTTGCTGCCACTGGATCGCTATATGGTGACATCGGTTCAAGTGAATGTGGATTAAGATTGCTGGACTTTGAGAAACAGAAAGGTGTAATTCGTTGTTCTCATATGATGACAGAAAGATCTCGTGCAGCGCTTGCTACTATAAACACTATTGGAGGACAGCGTGCAATAGTACATGTTCTGGGTATATCGGGAACCGTACAGGGCGCAACACAAAAGTATATACAGTGTGCAACCATATCAAGACCCGAGCACATTAGTATATAATGTAAGAACAATGTTCATAGAACAGAGCCGAAGAATTGACAATTTAGTAATATAGGAGATGATTAGATATGCAAATGACACCACAGATGGGATATGATCGCGCCATCACAGTATTCAGTCCGGATGGAAGGCTCTTTCAGGTGGAATATGCTAGAGAGGCAGTGAAAAGAGGAACAACTGCTGCAGGCATCAAGGCAAAGGAAGGCGTTGTACTTCTTGTGGATAAAAGAATTACCAGCAGACTGATTGAAGCTGAATCCATAGAGAAGATATTCCAGATAGACAGTCACATAGGTGTTGCCACTTCCGGACTGGTGGCCGATGCTCGTTCACTGGTTGACAGGGCCAGGGTTGAAGCACAGATCAACAAAGTATCTTATGATGAGAGCATTGGTGTTGAAGTGCTTGCAAAGAAGATATGCGATCATAAACAGAATTACACGCAGTTCGGAGGAGTAAGGCCTTATGGTACTGCGCTTTTAATTGCAGGAGTGAACGATACCAGGCCAAGGTTATTTGAAAGTGATCCAAGTGGTGCCTTACTGGAATATAAAGCAACAGCTATTGGTGCAGGGAGGAACACATTTATGGAAGTGTTCGAAGCAGAGTATCGTGAGGATCTGAACATTGATGAAGCAATTCTGCTTGGAATGACCGCCTTATATAGGTCCACTGAAGGAAAGCTGGATGCTGCAACACTGGAAGTGGGTGTGGTGACATTACAGGATCGCATGTTCCGCAAACTTGTAGAAGAAGAAGTCCAACAATACGTACTGAAGGTCCTTGAAGAGCAGAAGAAGGATGTAAAAGAGGACACTGGCTCGGTTTCAGAAAACAAGGATGCCGATGAGTGAAAGGTTCAAGTGACATAATATACAAAAATATCCTGTGTCTAAAAGTGGGGGATATAAAATGGTATCTCTTGATGAATGCGTTATTGCAAGATTTAAGAAGGGAAAAAATCACTTTGAGGTCTTTGTTGAGCCAGAAGGAGCATTGGCACTGAAAAAAGGGGATGAAATAAAGATCGAAGAGATCATTGCAGTAGAATCCATTTTTTCTGATGCTGGGCAGGGGGAACAGGCATCTGAATCTGATCTCCAAAATACCTTTGGCACACAGGATGCTCTGATCATTGCAAAGGAGATCATTTTACGTGGAGAACTGCAGTTAACCAAGGAGCAGAGAAAGCAGATCCTTGAAGAGAAAACAAAGCGTATTATCAGTACGATCGCACAGAATGCAATTAATCCACAAACCAAAGCTCCTCACCCTCCTTCTAGAATAGAGAAAGCTATGGAAGAGGCAAAAGTGCATATAGACCCATTCAAACCTGTAGATGAACAAGTACTGATCGTGATGAAAGCTATTCGCCCGATCATACCTATACGCTTTGAAGAAGTACAAATAGCAGTCAAAGTACCAGCGACATATGCTCCAAAGTCATACGGAGCTATTGCAAAGTTTGGGACCTTGGTCAAAGAACAATGGCAGCAGGATGGTTCCTGGGTAGGTGTTGTGAAAATGCCAGCGGGAATGCAGAACGATTTTTATGGTCTTGTGAACCACCTCACCAAGGGTGATGCTGAAACTAAACTTTTATAAGAGGCTAGATAATGGGTAGAGAAATTGTAGTTCCAGGTCAACTTCTTTCCGATAATGCGAATGAATCGGGCTCTGGAACCTATGTAAAGGAGGGAAGAGTATTCTCTCTTCTTTATGGGGTAGCCAACATAAAGAATAAGATATCTGTTATTCCATTTTCTGGGAAGTATATTCCTTCCAGAAAGGATTTCGTCATAGGTATTGTTTTTGAGACAACCTCTTCAAACTGGATCTTTGATATTGGTTCTCCCTATGATGGTCTGTTACATGTATCAGAGTATCCCCGGCGTGTGGAATCGTCCAAGATGAGAGAGGTATTTGACATTGGAGATTGTGCTATCCTGAGGATAAAAGATGTTGATGCTTCCATGAAGATAGAACTTACCCTCCGAGAGAAGGGATTGAGAAAGATCAAAGGAGGCAGACTGCTTGAAGTGCCTTCAACAAAAGTTCCCCGCGTCATAGGGCAGAACGGTTCTATGGTCTCTATGCTAAAAAAAGAGACAGACTGCGAGATATTCGTAGGGCAGAACGGAAGGATATGGATAAATGGTAAAGATGAGAACATGGATAAGCTTTCAGAAGCTATTGATATGATCATCCGTGAATCTCATATTTCTGGCCTGACAGATAAGATCAGTAAATTCCTTCAGGCAGAAGGGGAAACCGAAGATATCAATGCATATGAAGAGGTTAAAGACACTGATATCGAGCAGGAAGAGATTGTGGAAAATGCAAATTCTGCAGACGAAGAATACAGTGAAGATGCAGAGAAGGTTAATGAGTCCAGTAGTAAGGCAAACCAGCTGCCGGATACTGAGGAAAGCTGAAAGTTTACTGTATGTTCTGTACATGACCAGAAAATAGATTTTGTATATAATGGAGAATGTATTATGGCTAATAAACCTGAGAAGTTCATTGATGAGAATGGCCTGCGCCTGGATGGACGGGCAGTTGATGAGATCAGGCCCATGACCATCGAGATAGGTGTCTTATCAAGGGCTGACGGTTCATGTTATCTAGAGTGGGGTAAGAACAAGATACTGGCAGCGGTCTATGGTCCAAGGGAATTGCATCCTCGCAGGATGCAGAAGCCTGATGAGGCGATAGTGAGATACAGATATAACATGGCAGCTTTTTCAGTTGAGGACAGGGCAAGACCCGGGCCAAGCCGAAGAAGTATTGAGATCTCAAAAGTCAGCAGGGATGCTTTTGCCCCGATCATAATGACAAAATACTATCCCAGTGCAGTAATAGATATTTTTGCAGAGGTCCTGCAGGCGGATGCAGGTACCAGGACAGCAGCTATTAATGCTGCATCTATAGCTCTTGCTGATGCCGGTATCCCTATGAAGGGGCTTATATCGGCATGTGCTGTAGGTAAAGTTGATGGACAACTGGTGCTGGATCTGAGCAAGGATGAGGACAATTATGGGAATGCAGATCTTCCCATTGCTATGACCCAGGATGGTGAGATATCCCTTCTGCAGATGGATGGGAACCTTACAAAGGAAGAATTTAAAAAAGCACTGGAAATGGCATCAGAAGGCTGCAGACAGATCCTCGAGATCCAAAAAGAAGCTTTAAAGAGAAAGTTCGCTTCTCACGAAGAGGTCGTAGAAAGTCTTGCTGAAGTTGCTGATGAAATAATAGAGGATGTGCAGAAGGAGATAGAACTGATAGACGAGGATTTCGAAGTATCTGAGCTCGAAGATGAAGATGTCATTGAAATAACCATAGCCAAAACGGATACATCCGAGCCTGTTGATAAAGCACAAGAAGAGGATTTCACAGAGTTCACTGAGGATGAAAGTTCAAATGTAGATGGACCTGAGGGTTATGAAGCAGATAAGGCAGGTGAAAGGCATGAACAGTGAAGTAATGGCCTCGCTTAAGAAGGATTACATCTATAACCTGATGCTCAAAGGAAAACGGAATGACGGACGTTCATTCGATGAGTATCGAAATATTACTGTGCAGACGAATGTCATCGATAAGGCAGAAGGTTCAGCAAAGGTGTGCATTGGAGAAACCCAAGTACTGGTAGGCGTAAAACTACAGATAGGGGCCCCATTTCCTGATTCACCTGGCGAAGGGGTGATCATTACAAACCTGGAAATGAACCCGCTTGCTTCGCCAGAATTTGAGGCAGGACCTCCAAAAGAAGGCGCTATTGAGATGGCAAGGGTCACCGACAGAGGGATTAGGGAATCAGGCGCAATTGATTTAAATAAGCTGTGTATTACGGAAGGAGAAGAAGTCTGGATTGTATTCATCGATGTGCATGTATTGAATGATGATGGCAACCTTCAGGATGCATCATGTCTTGGTGCTATTGCTGCTCTCATGACCTCAAAGGTCCCTGCTGAAAGGGAAGGAAAGGGAGAAGACATGATGATGCCGATCAGAGATGTGCCTGTAGGCGTCACACTGGTGGACGTAGGCGGAGAATTGATGATAGACCCGGGACTTGCAGAGGAAACTGTAGCAGATTCAAAATTGACCATAGTATCCAACCAGAACGGTTCGATCTCTGCGATGCAAAAAACAGGAGAAGGCATGCTGACACAGGAGCAATTGTTAAAAGCAGTGGACATGGCATGTGCTAAAGCTGAAGAGATCAGAGAAAAGTATTTACTGAACATCTGAAAGGCAAATGGTCATTGATATAAAAATCTAATTTCAGTATACTGAAGATCAAGGAGAATGCTCATGGCAAAGAAATATTCAAAGAAAGGACGTGTGACAAGATCTGCAGGGAGATTTGGTGTGAGATTTGGTAGGAAAGATCGCAAACTGGTTGCTGATCTTGAAGAAAAAATGCATATGCCCCATATCTGTACAAAATGTGCACGCCCGACAGTAAGGAGAATAGGAACAGGCATCTGGCAATGTAAAAAATGTGGCTATACTTTTGCCGGTGGCACATTCCTGCCTCAGACACCTGTAGGCTTAACAGTTACTCGTTCTGTAAAGAAGGCAACAGAGATCCTGGAGTGAGTGATAACAATTATGGGATACAAGTGCACACGCTGCAAAAAAGTGGTAGAGATAAATTATACGGCTCTTGGTATACGCTGTGATTATTGTGGGCACCGTATACTTGTCAAGGAAAGGCCCACCTCTATTAAAAGAATAAAGGCCGAGTAGAAGTATGCTAATTACTTCTTCCCGCAAACCTTCAATAAACACTAGAGTCCTTTGCAAAGACCTTGCATCTTTTTTTCATTGTGAGAGTATCAACCGTGGCAAGATGGGAATGAAAGAAGTGCTTTCCCTAGTAGAAGGAGATCCTGGACCATTATTGATGGTCGGAGAATATCACGGTAACCCGGGAAGTTTGATCTTCTATGCACCTGATGGACAGGAACTGCTTTCTATCCGAATAAGTGTAACTACTATAAAGAAACTTCCGAAAAAAGGATTTTCTAAGATACCACCAGTAGCAACTGGCCATGCTGCCATTGCACATATCTTGTCCAAAATACTTGCAATACAATTAGTTGAAGAAACTTCTTCTCCCCTAGTATTGAAGATATCAGATGATCAGCTAGATTTCTTTTATAATGGCCAGGAACTATTCAGGCTGAATATTAGAACCATCCGGTAGGTGATCCATTGGAATCAACTGCAGAGTCAGTTTTTGAAACAGACAGAGCACTTCTTATTTACAGGTCCCTGTTACCCGAAACAGAAACAACGGTCACTGAGCGATCGGAAGTTTCTCTCCAGGTGCGGGGAGATAAACTTATATTGAAAGTTACCGCATCTGACCTGATATCTCTGCGTTCCACAATGAATACATGGTTGCGCCTGGTACAGGTGGCATATGAAGTACTTGAGCACACCAGTATGAAAAATGTAGCACAATTAGAGAAACATTAAAATCATTTAAGGTTAATTCAGATTCAGGTGAAACCACATGAGTACACAAATACCCCCTCAAGTACAGAACCAGATTGCTCAGCTACAGCAGGTTCAACAACAAGCGCAATCCCTCGCTATTCAGAAGTCCCAGATGGAGACATTGCAGAAAGAATCAGAACTTGCTCTGGAGGAACTTGAAAAGCTCCCCGATGATGCAGTAATATACAGAACGGTGGGTGATCTCCAGATAAGATCTGAAAAGCAGGAAACAATTTCCAAGCTTAAAGAGAAAATAGAAACATTGTCCTTAAGGGTCCAATCCATCTCAAAACAGGAAGAACGTATTTCAAAACGCTTTAATCAACTTCAGGAACAAATACAACAATCAATGGGCCAGCAGGCACAATAAATGCCATTTCCCTCTTTCTCTCCCTCTCTGCTTTAATGCTCATATTACTTTATTAAGTGATGAGTAGAGGTTTCGATGCAGGTTGATGAAATAGAGTTCTATAATCGCCTTCTGGACTTTAATAAGATATTGTATTTATGCCATCGGAATGCCGATCCGGATGCGGTTAGCAGCGCTTTTGCACTTTCCGAAGCACTTGGCGGAACAGTTGGACTTGTAGATGGCTGTAATAAGATGGCTGCCTTGCTTATCGATAAGCTGGGAATAGACGTTATTGATAAACCTGATCCTTCTGAATATGATATCACCCTGGTGGTAGATACTTCCACCAGTTCCCAGCTCAATGATATCAAGCTTGGAAAGTATTGTGTGATAGATCACCATTCTACTACGGCCCTTACAGAGAGCGCTGAGTTCTATCTGCATCGTAACACTACATCCACAGCTGAGATAGTGTTTGATATTCTCAAATGTATGGGTGCTCCGATCATGCGACGCACAGCGCTTGGTCTGCTTACAGGAATAGTAACAGACACTGGGCATTTTAAACACGCAACGGCCGAAACTTTTCGTAACATTGCGGAGATAATCAGTATCAGTGGAGTGGAATATGCAGATGTGCTGGAAATGATGGCTGCAACTCCCCAGGATATATCCATGAGAATTGCAATGCTTAAGTGTGCCACTCGGGCCAAGATCGATAGAATAGATGACTGGCTGGTGGTATGCTCGCACGTGAACTCCTTTGGTGGCGCAGCATCCTCCATGTTCCTGAACATCGGTGCAGACGTGGCTTTCGTTGGTACTGAAAGGGATGACACGATCCGGGTAAGCGGCCGTGCCAAAAGGGAAGCTGTTAATGCCGGGGTCAATCTGGGAAAGATCATGGAAGAGATAAGTTCCTGGTATGAAGGCACGGGTGGAGGACATGCGGGAGCAGCGGGGATAGATGTAATGGCAGATATGAACGAAGTACTTAATGAATGCAAAAAGCGTGTCAAAATGATACTGGCAAATAAGCCCAACCCATCCATCTGTGAATCCTTCTGATATTATCCATATTCCATGAACAGAGGCGAAGATATGATAGAATACTGGAATCCTCTTATAGAAAGAATGCCCCTTGAGGAATTAAACAAATTACAGGAAGGGAAACTGAAAAGTACAGTAAGATATGTCTACGAACGCTCTGACTTTTACAGAAAGAAGTTCGATGAAGCAGGGATAAAACCCGAAGATATCAAAACCCTTGCTGATGTCGTTAAATTGCCTTTTACATATAAAAAAGATCTGAGGGACACTTATCCCACCGGGATGTTCTGCGTACCTAATGAACAACTTGCCCGTTTCCATGTATCTTCTGGTACGACAGGAAAACCCACTGTGGTCGGATATACAAAAAATGACATCCATGAGTGGACAACATCACTTGCAAGGGCCATGACCTCCATAGGTGTCGGACGGGGAGATGTTATCCAGGTTAGCTACGGTTATGGCCTGTTCACCGGAGGACTGGGGCTGCACTATGGTGCTGAAGAAGTAGGTTCCACGGTTTTGCCCACAAGTTCTGGCAACACAGAAAAGCAGATAGAGCTTATGCAGGACCTGGGTACTACGACTATGGCATGCACACCATCTTATTTCCTCTTTATGACAGAAATGGCAAAGAGCATGGGAATAAGCCTGAAGGATGACACTAAACTTAAGATCGGCATATTCGGGGCCGAGCCGTGGTCACAACAAATGCGTGCGAGGATCGAAGAGGTCACAGGTATCAAAGCTTATGATGTTTTTGGGACATCAGAACTGAGCGGTCCCCTTTTCACTGAGTGTACCTATCAGGATGGTATCCATATCTGGGCAGATCAGTTCCTGATAGAGGTAGTTGATCCTAGGACCGGCATACCTTTACCCGATGGAGAAAGGGGAGAACTCGTGATCACCACCCTTGCAAAGGAAGCTTTGCCACTTATAAGGTTTCGCATCGGAGATAACACCGTGCTCAACAGGGAACCCTGCAGATGTGGAAGGACACATCCGCGTATCATGCGAATACTTGGCCGTGTAGACGATATGCTTATCATAAGAGGGATCAATGTTTTCCCGGGACAGATAGAGTCCGTGCTCATGAACATTCCAGAAGTAGGAGAACATTTCCAGATCATCGTTGACAGGATCAATGAGCTTGATGTGATGACCGTGCAGATAGAAATGACAGACGCTGCCTTTAGCGATAAGGTGAATGATATAATAAAGCTTGAAGAGAAAGTGGCTTCAGCTTTACATAAAGTATTGAACCTTGCTGTAAAGGTCGAACTTGTGGACCATGGAAGTCTTCCAAGGTCCATGGGAAAATCCAAGAAGGTCATCGATAAAAGGAAACTATAATAACTTACCACATTGAATGATTAAGCAGCTGGTGATCATTTGGAAAACAAGATAATAAAGCAGATATCATTATTCTCAGAGAATAAACCAGGAAGACTTGCAAACATAGCAGATAAGTTCAGGGATGCTGGGGTGAACATCCGGGCTTTCACCATAGCTGAAGCAGGTGATTTCGGGATCATAAGGATGGTTGTGGATGACCCTGACCTCGCGCATGAAGTATTGCACAATAGTGGTTTTACCGTTTCGGAAACGAATGTGCTTGGTGTGGAGATGGTAGATGTGCCAGGTGGATTGGCTAAAATAGCTGATGTGCTAGGTAAGGAGAATATCAACATAGATTATGCCTATGCTTTTGTAACAAAAATAGAGAAAGCTCTGCTCATCCTGAGGGTCAATGATATAGGAGCTGCGGTCAATGTATTGGAAAGAAATAACATTAAGCTTGTAGACATGAAGGATATAGAGGATATTTGATATTCTGTTCCTTTTTAGATCATCTATTTTTGTTATTTGGAATAAAAACCACTACGAATTTATAGGACCTGTTGGAATTCCCATGGGATATGAAAGAGAACATCAGGCAGTGTTCTACAAGCGTGCAGTACCACACTAAGATAGGTGGCTCCCATACGACAATAATTGGGGGCAGGCATGGCAAAAAACTTGTTCAGCTCATAAGCCTTCATACAGAAGTGAAGAAGATAGTGCCATCAGTTATCACTGTAAGAGGAAAGAGCAATCCAGGTGGTCTTATCATTGGCAAAGTGTTAAGATCTGATAGCAGAGGTAACCTGAGGCTCTTGCTTTCACACGGTACTTCTTTCCAGGAACTGCGGATAATCACGACTGTGGGGGACCTACAAAGCGGGGAGCGTATAATGAATGAACTTAACCAGATGATAGAGGACCATATCAGTTGAGCGGAGCAATGGTAAGATGATCTATATTGGGGTGGACCATGGCACGACAGCAATGAGATTCTCTGCATTGTCCAAAGGACCATGTGAACCTGTGAATCTGGAAATACTGCGCACAGATGCAGCTTCCATGTCGGAGGAGCAGGTCATAAGTACCCTTGAAAAGAGGTTCGGGACTGGCAGAGAAGATATAGGTCTTATAGCAGTTACATACTCCATGGGTGACGCTATCACTGCTATAGAAGACATCCGTACCGTGCAACACAGAGGTGTCCAGAGCATAGAAGGCGCCGGCCAGAGAACAGGGGGTGGATCAAAGGTGTTTGATGCCATATTGAATTCTGGCATACCTGCAGTAGTGATCCCGGGAATCCACGAAGACAGTAACACTGATCCCAGAATGAATATATTTTCTCACTCCACCAGCCCTGAAAAGATAGGCATTGCATACCATGCCTTTTGTAAAGGACCTCAGGATTTTGTGCTATCTGATATCAGTTCGAACACTGTGACCCTGGGGGTAGCAAAGGGAAGGATAATAGGAGCCATAGATGCCTGTATATTCGCACCTGGTCTGCACCATGGACCTTTGGATGTAAAGGCGATCAGGGAAGTGGACCTGGGTAAGATGAGTGCAAACGAGGCATTCACAAACACCGGTGTGCTCAAAAGGGCCGGTTACTCTAACATAAATGAGTTAACTGATGCTGCAAACAAGAAAGATCCAAAGGCTTTGCTGGCACTTGATACTCTTGCGCTCTTTGCTGCTATGGAAATAGCCAGCATACAGGTGCTATTGCAGGATTATGGAGTCCATGGAGAGATATTCATAGAGGGCTCGGTAGCTGAGGTACCATATATTGTTGAAAAGATAGAACAACATCTTGGTGTGCAGGTCCATGTACTTGACAGATGGAGTGCTGCTATCGGTTGTGCTGAAATGGCAAGGGATATTGACATGGGTGCAAGGGAAATACTCGGCCTTGAAGTGAAGTACGGACCTTGAAAACAGTGAGCTTCCTTACATATCAAAAAGACAATGGTAATAATGTTCCAAAATGCCCCTGATATATCTCATTTGTGTGAAACCATCAGGAAACGAAGAATGATAAAATAGCCAGGATTTAAAAGAGGGTCTGTTACTTTTATTATTTTTAAGCAGAAAATGATATTAAAATATATGAAACACTAAAATTAATATTCATCAAACCTTTATAGAAGGAAGTTGTTACTTAATAATAGATTTCTATAAGATTTATCTTTGAAAGAATGGTTAAAATGCTAAGAGTGGGGAATAGGTCATAGGATGTTCACGCACAGCACTAAAACGTCTTGGCAGAGATTATTCTGATATCTCATGCCTTATATAGTGATAACATAAATATGCCTAAAAACAGACCCTGAGCAGAAATGAGATTCTGCAATAAAGGGAAAATATGAGCAAGAGGTATAATATGAAAATTGCGATCGTTGCACCAAGTCCTGTGCCTTTCACTATCGGGGGAGCTGAACTGCTGCTCAGTGGCATGCAGGATGCCATAAATAATTATACTTCACATCAATGCGAGCTCATAAAACTTACAACTAAAGAGGATACTTTCTGGGACCTGATCGGATCTTATTATAAATTCTATCAATTAGACCTATCACATTTTGACATGGTCATTTCTACAAAGTATCCTTCATGGATGACCAGACATAGTAACCATATAGTATATATGCTGCATCCGTTAAGGGGATTATACGATACGTACCATTTATGTAATAGTTGTACTGAACTGCCTGATCAACTTAAGACCGGGCTTGTTAAAGAGATCCTTGATATCACCGAAGTCCGGATCGGAAAGGTCAAAGATGTAGATGATCTGTTCCAGAAGCTATTTCAGTTGAGGTCCGAACAGGACAATTACTCAAAAGAAATATTCACATTTCCTGGACCATTCATAAGAAAGATCATCTATTTTCTTGATCGTTGGGCATTGTCGTATGAGAACATCAGAGAATATTTTTCTATATCAGAAAATGTAAAAGGACGGCAAGATTATTTTCCACCTTCAGCAAGGGTCAAGGTCATATATCCGCCTTCAAAGATAGAAGATTTTGAATGTCGAGGCTTTGAATACCTATTCACTGTAAGCAGGCTGGACAGCCCAAAGCGCATAGATATGCTGATTGAGGCGATGAGATTTGTTCCGCATGATATCAGATTAAAGATAGCAGGTGAGGGATCTGAGAAGACCAGGCTCATGGAACTGGCACAAGATGACGCAAGAATAGAATTCCTTGGATTTGTTACAGAAAACGAGCTGATCGACCTATATGCAAATGCTCTTGTCATCCTGTTTGTCCCTTTGGATGAAGATTATGGATACGTCACCGTTGAAGGAATGGCGAGTGCCAAACCTGTTATAACGACATTTGATAGTGGAGGACCCCTAGAATTTGTATCTGATCTTAAAACCGGGTTTATAGTTGATCCTGACCCAAAACATATCGCAGATAAAATCAATTTTTTTGTTGAACATGTAGAAGAAGCCCGAAAAATGGGACTTCTTGCAAACGAGAAAGTAAAAAACATCTCCTGGAAGAATTTTGCAGCTAAACTGATAGGAAAAAGAGATACCCATTACCAGAGAAAAAAGAATGTCCTTGTATTGGCTACCTACTCATGTTATCCGCCAAGAGGAGGGGGACAGCAAAGATTATACAATATATATTCCAGGCTTGCAAAGAAATTTGATGTGACCATTTGCTCCATAGTTGAAAACGATAAGGAGGAACAGAAATTCATCTTGGGGAACGGACTGATCCAAATATGTGTTCCACAAAGTATTGAGCATGCAAGATGCCAGAAGGAAATAGAAGGAAAAACTGGTTTGAACCTTTATGATATTCTTATGATAGATCTTGTTGAAAGATCAAATGCCTACATTGAGAAAGTAAAAAAATTAGCTGATGATGCTGATATAATTATATTTTCGCATCCATACCTTTTTATGCTAAAAGAATGGCTTAATCTTAATGAAAAGATCATCATCTATGAATCACACAACGTAGAATACCTACTTAAGAAAGACTATGTGGGCGTTCCATATTCTCAAAAGGTGTTCGACATTGAAAAAGAGGCAGTTGAAAGATCAGATATTGTTTTTACAACCTCTGATGAGGATAAGGAATATCTGAGACTGTTATATGGCATCGAACAAAACAAGATCCTTGTGACCCCTAATGGAGTGGATGCATCAAAAATTGAACTTATAGACCAGGAAGAAAGGAAGTGGCTGAAAAAAGAAGTTGGACTTTCTGACCGCAACACCATTCTATTTATTGGAAGCTGGCATCCTCCGAATTTGGAAGCTTTGAAGTTCATTATAGATGGGATCGCCACTAAATTACCGGAATGTATTTTTTTAGTTATTGGAAGCATAAAACAGTATTATGTTCATGAATATGGCAAATTCCCGAAAAACGTCCTGACTTTCGGTGTTGTCGATGAAGATGAAAAATATGAACTTTATAAATTAGCAGACCTGGCCATAAATCCTATGTTCAGCGGCTCTGGAACAAATCTAAAGATGCTGGACTATATGAGCTCAGGTATCCCTGTCATCAGCACTCCTACAGGCGCAAGAGGCCTGGATATTGAAAATGGTAAACATGCCTTGATATGTACTGAAGACCAGATGCATGAAAAGATCATCGAACTACTGAACACGGAATTATTAAGAGATAAGTTAAGAGTGAACGCAAGGGACATTGTTGAATCCAAGTATTCTTGGGATAGGATTACAAGGTCCATCATCATAAAATTAAAGGAGATCGCTTACACTTGAAGATCGCTTTTGTTGTCCAAAGGTATGGGAAAGATATTGTCGGAGGTGCTGAATATTTCACAAGGCAGGTAGCTGAGAGGATGAGACAATACCATGAGATAGAGATCCTTACTACCTGTGCGGCAGAATATCATTTCTGGAAAAACGAATATCCTGAAGGTCTAGATATACTTAATGGGGTCCGTATACGTAGGTTCATGAACGCAGCAAAAAGAAATCCAAATAAGCATATGAAGATCCAGGAAGCTGTCTATTACTCTGCACATACTGCAAACGATGAGATCCTATGGATAAACGAACAGGGACCAAATTGTCCTGAACTGGTGCAATACATTTCTCATAACAGAGAAAATTACGATTGTTTTGTTTTTTTTACATTCCGATACTATCCTACATACTACGGGATAAAGGAGGCTGGAAGCAGATCGTTGATAGTTCCCTTTGCTGAAAATGATCCTGCTCTTGATCTTGGCACAACTAAAGAGATATTTGAGAATGCAAATGGGATCGTTTATTGCACACCCGAAGAGAAAAAACTGATAGAGCGAAAAGTAGGTATCGGAAAAGAAAAAGCATCTGATATCATTGGGTGCGGGATAGAAGTTCCAAATGATATACGGCACACTGAAATGCTGAAAAATATGGATTATGTACTATACATTGGCAGGATAGAAGGATCAAAAGGCTGTTACCAATTATTCGAATACTATCAAAGATTGCTGAACGAGTCCCAAGATATCCCCACCCTTGTGCTCGCGGGCCTGGATGCGATAGAGATACCAAAACACGATAAGATCAAATATCTTGGCTTCATCTCTGAAGATGAAAAATATTCTTTGCTAAGAGATGCACAATTTTTGATCATGCCCTCACCTTATGAAAGCTTATCTCTGGTGACCCTGGAAGCAATGGGCTGTGGAACAGCAGTATTGGTCAATGGTGAATGTGATGTATTAAAGGGACATTGCCTGCGAAGTAATGCAGGGCTGTGGTACCAGAACTATGAGGAGTTCAGAGAATGTTTCAGATTTTTGTGTTCAAATGATATGATAAAAACTAAGATCGGAGAAAACGGAAAGAGATATGTGAAAAATAATTATTCATGGAATGTAATTGAAAGAAAATATTTAGAACTGTTCAGTACATTTGATCATGACCAAAAACAGACTTCATGCTGATCTACACTGGATATATTATTTGAAACAGTAATTTGTGATGCATAAAAAATATTAAATAGAAGTTTATTTTACCATAAACTTCTATACATGCTCAAGGAACACAGTTTTATAATGTTCTTTTTTTGCTAACCTTTTTAAAAAAAAAGATAGTTGCAGTGTCTGCAACTGGGGCAACACATATCGAACAATATGTATGACATCAAGATCAGTAGACATATGGATAAGTCCATTTGCCCGCAACCGGAACTACGCCTGACCAGCCAAGACCTATCACCTCATGACCCGAGTCTGTACTGATCACAAAATTATTCCCGTCCTTGTTGTATACACCTATATCGGTAATTCCATCACCGTTCCAGTCGCCTACGATCGGCTCAGTACCTTCCCAGCCAAATCCAACAATATCTGCCGAACCTGTACTAGTGTTCCACAGTGCCCAGGTACCGTTGTCATAAACACCTACCTCGTACTTACCATCGCCATCCCAGTCTCCGACCACAGGTGTCACACCTTCCCAGCCAAGACCTATTACCTCATGTCCTGAGTCTGTCCAGAGCACAAAATTATTCCCGTCCCTGTTATATAGACCCAGATCGGTAATTCCATCACCGTTCCAGTCACCTACGACCGGTTCAGTGTTAGCCCAGCCGAACCCAACAATAACAGCATCTTCTGCATTATTGGTAGTTGTGTTCCATAGAGCCCATGTACCTGCATTGTCATATACACCGACCTCTTCGGTACCGTCCCCGTCCCAGTCTCCGACCACAGGTGTCACACCTGACCAGCCAAGCCCAAGGATGTCAAAGCCGTTGTCATCAGATTCGTTCTGGATCACAAAATTGTTCCCGTTCCTGTTGTATACACCTATATCGGTAATTCCATCACCGTTCCAGTCACCTACGACCGGTTCAGTGTTAGCCCAGCCGAACCCAACGATCTCTGCATAGTCAAATGTCTCGCTCCACTGAGCCCAGACCCCTGTATCAGCAGAATAGACACCAACGGTTTCATTTACCGCATCTGGCACCAATCTAAGGATCACAAGACCATTACCATGATCAGCTACAAAGAGATCATTACCTGAGACCGCAACGCCATATGAGTTACCTACTGTGTCAAAATCATCTACTTCTGTCACTGACGAAGGATCTGCTACGTTCAGAGCAACAACTCCACGGGTATCAGTTGCCACATAGGCATATTTGCCTGAAACAGCAACATCAAAAGCATGACCATTGGTATTATAGCTGCCTGCATGCATTAGGTTTGAAGGGTCTGTGATATCCACGATCTCAAGTCCACTGCCACCATTTGCCACATAGGCATAATTGCCTGAAAGGGCTATACCATATGCATGACCCGAAGTACTAAAGTTGCATATAAGCTCTGGTGCTGATGGGTTCGTGACATTCACAACCACAAGACCGCTATCACCATTTGCCACATAGGCATAATTGCCTGAAACAGCAACGTCCCTTGCACGTCCGGATGTATCAGTGGTGCTTTTGTGTTGTATGTTATCCTTGTTAGTGATATCATAGATCACAAGGCCAGTAGCATTGCCTGCCACGTAGGCATGATCTCCTGAAACGGCAACATCATATGCATAATCTCCGAAAGTTTTACTGGCCTTTTCAAGAAGTTTGTGACCCGAAGCATCCAGTACTAGAAGGCCGCTTTCGCCGGTAGCTGCATAGACATAATTACCTGATGCTGTTACACCTGATGAAAAGCCGCCCGCCTTGAAAATATCCTCTACGACCGCTGAAGAAGGATGTGCAACATTCACTTTCCAGATACCTCCACGACCGTGAGCTATATAGACATAGTCGTTTGCAAAAGCAACATCACGAGCATAACCTGCATCGGAATAATCGCTTACGATAGAATGATCGATGATGTCCACATTGGTAAGACCACTGTAACCAGAAGCTACGTAGGCAATGTTGCCTGATACAGCAACACAATAGGAATGCCCGTTAATGGGTACAACAGACGTGTTTGAAAGGTCTGTAAGATCCATAATTATAAGACCTTCGTCCCCATCTGCCACGTAGGCATAGGTCCCATTGATAGCAATGTTCTCTGCTTTGCCAGCAGTGTTATAGATTTCTTCAAGGACTATGCCGGAAGGATCAGTAATATTATTAAAGACCGCAACACCAACTTCCCCGCATGCCACATATGCATGAGCGCCTGATATAGTGATATCTATGGCACCAGCCGTATTTGTTGCACCTGCAATAGGGAGATTATGTTCAAATGTTGGAGATGCCTTATTAGTTACATTTACAACAGTAAGGTTCGCACCATCTGCTACATAAGCATAGTTGCCAAAAACCGCAACATCCTGTGCATTTCCGGTAGTATCATAATGGCCTTTGTGTGTCATAGATAAAGAGGGGGTTGTAATATCTACAATGTAAAGACCTTCGCTGGCACAGCTTAGATAGGCATGATCGCCTGCAATATCAACACCCACGATATTACCAGGCCTTTTGAATCTGCCGATCAGGTTCGGAGAAGAAGGAGTGGTAATATCAAATATCAAAAAGCCACCTGTATTGTCTGCGACATAGGCAGTGGTTCCTGATATCACAATATCTTTGACAAGACCATCGGTAGTATAAGTTGCCACTCTTATCGGATTCTCATCATCTGTGATATCTAGCACAACAATATCCTGCCCTTGTCCTAGGTAGGCATGATCGCCTGATACCGCAACTCCGGTAATGCCTCCGCCGTGTTTGCTAATAAAGTCCATTTTGAATTCAGACCCTGCAGCAATACCAACTCCTGAGATCAATACTAAAAGTAATAATATGATTCCACAATTGATTCGTCTACTTAACTTGGTTTGCATTTTTATCACCTGCCCTATCAGAGAGGAAATAAAATTTGTTTTTAAAAATATATTTCATTTAATATACTGATTTATCCATATTTAGACCTTTTGATGATCAACTTTTGCATACCTGCTATAGATCAATTGAAACATATACACACTTATCAACATGACAAGTGGAACATTAAGTAAAAACCACCTTTTGTTCAAACATGGGCCAATGATAAAAATAAATCATCAAAAAGCAGTAATGATACACTTCTTCAATGGCCCTTTCCCTTTTTTTATCAAACCGTTCTGGTCCTGTTCATCTGTAATCCATATCAATGAACATCTTTTGTTCTTTTAAAGAACCTGCAGATCATTAAAAGTCCTGTAAACATTGCTTAAATGGATAATTTTTTAACTCACTATCGCGTATGCTTCCAAAACGCTACATTCATAATAAGAAGAGGTAGGAACATGTCTGAGAAGAACCTAGTCGGTAACAAGATCCGCCAGTTGCGCGAAGCACGGGAAATGTCTGTCGGAGAACTGGCAGAAGCAAGTCACAGCAGTGTGGAACTTATACAGCAGCTTGAGAATGGTGCACTCATACCTTCATTGACACCCCTTTTACAGATAGCCCGTGCACTTGGAGTACGCCTGGGTACTTTCCTTGATGATGCAACACAGGACATACCTGTAGTTGCAAGGGCTGGAAGGTCTGAACAGATCGTAAGGTTCTCTGGCAATTGTAAAACCCCTCAGAAGAGCGTACTGGAATTTTCATCCCTGGCATCTAACAAATTAGACAGGCATATGGAACCCTTTCTCATAGATGTGCATCCTCTCGGATGTACAGAGATCAATCCCTCAGCCCATGAAGGAGAAGAGTTCATCTATGTGCTTAAAGGCCAGATAGAGATCATGTACGGGAAAGAAAAGTACAGTCTTAGTGCAGGAGATAGTATCTATTATGATTCTGTGGTCCCCCATCATGTGCATGCTTCCGGGGATCAGGATGCGCAGATCCTTGCAGTGGTTTATACTCCCCTTTAAAGAAGGTGGTCCAGATGTTCACAACAACAGTCACCCCTAGGTTCGGAGATGCTGATGGTCTGAGGCATATAAACAACATCGCTATCTCTGAATGGTTTGAGCAAGCTCGTAATCCCGTATTCCGTTTCTTTACTCCCGACCTTGATCTAAGCTATGAGAAATGGAAACTTATCCTTGCAAGGACAGAGTTCGACTATCTCGCTGAAATGTATTATGGTGTGGATGTGGAGATCCGTACATATATTGTAAGGATCGGCAATTCTTCTTTTACCATAGGCCATGAAGCCTGGCAAAGAGGTGGACTAAAAGCAAAAGGACAGGCTGTGACCGTTCACTATGATTTTTTGAACAAGAGGTCCGTTCCAATACCTGAAGACATCAGGAAAAAGCTTCAGGAACACCTTATCCCTGAAGATAAGGAGTAATGCAAATTCTAAGAGTGAAAGGGATATGATATGCCATTTATAGAAGATACCTTAGGCACAGTTCTAGAAAACATGGTGGCCAATGATCCAGACAGGGAATTTATGGTGTATCCTGACAGGGATCTGAGATTCACTTACAAGGAGTTCAATGAACGTGTGGATAGTTTTGCCAAAGGATTGCTGGCCATAGGCATTGAAAAAGGTGATCATGTAGGGATATGGGCTAAAAATGTCCCAGACTGGCTGACATTTATGTTCGCAACTGCCAAGATCGGAGCTGTGCTCGTTACGGTAAATACCGCATACAAGAGCCATGAAGTGGAATATGTTATAAGACAGTCCGACATGAAAGCTTTGGCGATCATCGATGGTTTCAGGGATATAAGCTATGTAGATGTAATGTATGAACTCGTACCTGAGCTTAAAACACATCAGCGTGGCAAACTGAACAGCGAGAGGTTCCCATTCCTTAAGAGTGTTATATTCATTGGTCAGGAGAAACATCGTGGTATGTATAACAGTTCTGAGATCCTACTACTCGGAAAGCATGGAGATGAGGAGAGATTTCAAAAGATCAAGGGATCAATTGACCGTAACGATGTAGTGAACATGCAGTACACATCAGGTACAACAGGTTTCCCAAAAGGTGTTATGCTAACACACAGAAACATCCTGAACAATGGTCTTTCTATTGGAGACCGGCAGAAATTTACTTCTGATGATCGCGTATGCCTTCCAGTACCACTCTTTCATTGTTTTGGTATCGTACTGGGAGTAATGGCCGTTCTTACACATGGAGCGACCCATGTGATGCTTGAAGTATTTGATCCTCTTCTGGTACTGGCGGCCGTTCAGAAAGAAAGATGCACAGCTCTGTATGGGGTTCCCACAATGTTCATCGCCGAATACACACACCCTATGTTCAATATGTTCGACCTTTCTTCCCTGCGGACCGGAATAATGGCTGGCTCGACCTGTCCCATTGATTCCATGAAAAGGGTCATGAACGATATGCATTGTAAAGAAATTACTATTGTATATGGTCTGACCGAAACATCTCCCGGGATCACTCAGACTACAACAGATGACCCCATTGAGCTTAGGGTAGCTACAGTAGGGAAAGTATTCCCTTATGTAGAAGCTGCAGTGCTGGACCCGGAAACGCATGAGCCTCTTCCTCCGAACACCATAGGGGAAATATGCTGCCGCGGATATAATGTGATGAAAGGGTACTACAAGATGCCTGAGGAAACAAAAAAGGCGATCGATGAAAATGGCTGGTTACATAGCGGGGATCTGGGGACATGTGATGAGAATGGTTACTATCGTATTACAGGTCGTATAAAGGATATGATCATCCGTGGTGGTGAGAATATCTATCCAAGAGAGATAGAGGAGTTCCTCTATACCCTGGATGGTGTAAAAGATGCGCAGGTTGTGGGGATCCCTGACCCAAAATATGGTGAGATCGTTGGTGCGTTCGTCATGTTGAACGACGGGGCACAACTTACAGAAGAGGACATACAGGACTATGCACGCACCAAGATCGCTAGGTACAAAGTTCCAAAGCACATATTCTTTGTCAATGAATATCCACTGACAGCAAGTGGTAAGGTACAGAAGTTCAAGTTAAGGGAACTTGCAATGCAGCTAATGGAGAACAAAAAAGGAGAAGAGGCTTAAGCCTCTTTTTCTACTTTTACCTTTTTCCCTTTTTAATGTGGGACACCAAAACAAATCCTATGATCACAGGCACGATCCCAAACCCTGGGATACCCTTATTTTGAGTTCCTTCCTTTGTATCTTCTTCGGAAATGGGGACCATCTGAGAGTAATCGCTCTCTAGTGTCATGACGATACCTGTAAAGGCTGGATCATTGCTATAATAATCGTAGACGCTTCTTACAAGTTCAGATGTTGTTGCATCTTCGGCAGGCAGATGGGAGACCATCAGATCTATCATTGATTTACTATTGACCCCCCTTGCCTCTCCCATCTTTGGAGCCAGAGCATCTGCAATGGCATTGATCGTATTAAGCTGTTTTTCAGCGTCATAGGCAAGGAACACAAAAAGGTCTATATTATTTGAAACTGTAGACAGTTCGCCCATATCATATGATATCGGTACATCCGCTACCAGAGGTATCCTATCGGTTGTCGTTTTTCTTACCTCTTCGAGGAGCAACATATTATCCTGACATGCCTGTTCAGTGTCCTCTGTGCAGGGGTCAAGAGTGATATCTACTCCATCGAACTTGGCCAATGACTTAGTATTATAGTCCAGTATAGCGTTCACTGTAGATAACAACTGTTCTTTTCCCAATGTTTCATTTGTCCCTTCAGGAACGAACAGCATAGCATACACCTTTATGTCATTTTCATGTGCGTTCTTGATGAACCTTTCAGCTCTCCAGATGGAATCTTCTGTGATCCTCAGGAAAACCATATTCACGCCAGTTGCATTGAACCGATTGAGGATAGTTTCATCATAGTCCTCCACACCAAAATATCTTATAGCCAACACTTTTCCCTCGGGAAGGACCAGTTCAGGTACCTTGATATCTTCAATGACCTGTGCAGGCTGCTCTTCTGCTTGTGTCGCTGAGAAACTTATAGTTGGTTCCTGTGCAATATACTTACGTACGAAAAGATAGTCTATAGACATATAACCGGTATTTGGTGTACCTTCGACATAAGTATTGGACTTTAGGAATACCTTCATATTGGTTGCGGGAACGTAAGGCTTTTCCTCTGTGGAAACCACATCCATTCTTGGATCTCTGACCCCATTCTTGAACCATGCCACTTTATTGAGTTCCTCACCTTCCTGATACCAGGCTGTTTCAGATATATACCAGACATTATTCTGGATATTTACATCGGACAGGTCCCAAGGATTATATCTAAGGTTGGCTTTTTGGTTCTTTATGGTCCATGTGGCAATAGCTTCATTATTCTGTTCTGTCTGCATGAGTATCCAGTTCTTTGTCTCACTTTGAGGGTCCACAAAACCCTGCTGCAGGATAGGCCCTCTTGTATCTGCACCATTAGAAACTTTTTTCCTTTTTACCACCAGACTTGAATTTATTGGAAAGTCTTTCTTTGACTTTATCACAGAAAAACCGTTTGGATGCTTTACAGGTACTACAAGATTGCATGCACCTAAGCTGAACTCAAGTTTCCCTCCTCCATTGGTCTGAGATTCCCATTTGGCGTATTCAAGGCGGGAATCACTAAAATCATCAAAAAGTTCAAAAGTTAGATCTCCGTTACTCACATCCTCTGCCAAAGGATTTCCATAGTACATCTTTATTTCTGATCCGCTTTTGGCTTTGATCAATGGGACTTTCAACCAGACCGATGCTGTTGTAACAGTCTGGTCCCAGTTCTCTATCCAGTGATCAAGCTGCTTTCCAGCAGATTCGAACCTTATATCTTTTCCATGCGGATCAGCTTTGGTAAAATCGAAGTTCGAACTGTTAAGCAAAATATTTATCTGATATCCGGAAAGGTCCACGCCAGAATTATCTTGGACATACAAAGTGGAACTGTAGTTCCACTCGCCTCCCCCGGCTCCACTTAATGCCTGAGAAGGTCCTGCCACAAGCAGGAGGACAGTAAACAAATACAATAATTTTACGAGCGATCTTGCCACCATTTTATCACCTTTTGAACACTGGCTTTCTTTTGAACAAGAAAATATATGCATAGGACTAAGAGCTATTTATAGCCTCTATAATAAAATAAGTTCATCACTTAATAAATAGGTTACTTTTGGCCCGGACCTTTGACATGCATGTTCTTTAGAAAGGAGAAAGGATGTGGGTGGAAAGTGAGCCTGATGATGGTAATATATAGTATGTTATGCTTTTTTTATTATTTTTATGAACTTATATTTAACGTCAAATTGAAAGTATCCTCATCTCCCCTGATGTCCTCCCAGGGTCTTTTGTAAATTCCGGATATATTATATTTACCTGCATCATTAGCCTTGAAAGTCCATTCATGGATCCCTCCGGCTCCAACAAGTTCTGTTTCTGTGGATGAAAAGAAATCATCCTTTATTAGTTCCAGACCCTGTGCAAAACTCATGTTCCATGAATAACCTGTGGTTGGGTTCTCTTCAAGCCTTATTGCAGCAGCCTCTCCTGCCTCCAGGTTCACCGAAGAACCACTTTGTTCCTTAGTAAATATTTTAACCACTGTTCCACCTTCTGCAACTTTCTGCACAATTACATCCAAGACCTTTGAATTTGATATCAGTGGGTAGCGCTGTATCGTAACATAATCTGACTGTGAGATATTTCCGTTGCCGTCTACATCAATGTGCACTGACAGTAAGTATTCTTTGTCTTGTTCCAGTTCGTCCGTTGGAACTGCGTAGTGGATTATGCCGTTTGTTCGCTGATTGATGTAAATGCCTTGTATGGTCTGTTCAGCTACCACCCTGGGCGAATTATCTGCACTATTTACATCCTCAATGATTATGTAGGCTGTTGCATTGGAAAACGAAATGTTCTGCCCTTCAAAGGATATATTACCTGTAAGCATGTTCTGTGCCTGTGGGTTCACGCATCCGGATAAAGCCATGATGAGGACCAGAACCGACATTAACAAAACGTGATTTATTATCGATCGAGCACTTGTTCTCATATTCTCACTTCCTGACCCATAGAGATTAGCCCGGATATATAAATCATTTGTTTAAGATGCGAATGGTCCAGAACTTATGCTCATTTATCCTGTGAACTTAATTTTCGCAATCGTATGAACATGTTTAAATCAGAAGGCCATCAATGGATTATAGGTGAAATGTGATGAGTATTCTTGTGCTTGTAAGACATGGGGAATCACGTTGGAACCTGGAGAACAGATTTGCTGGCTGGGTAGATGTTCCTCTGAGTGAAAAAGGGATCGTGGAAGCATTGGATTGTGCAAAATATCTTAAATCGGTCGAATTTGATGTTGCTTTCACATCAAAGCTTACACGAGCTCAGACCACATTGATGCTGATATTATCATGCCAGAAAAAGACAGGTATTTTCCTGCATGACGATGGAAAAGAGAATGAATGGTCCCTTCATCCCATGCGTGTGGATGAAAATGAAATGCCCATATATTCCAGTGAAGCATTGAATGAACGGTACTATGGAATACTGCAAGGACAGAATAAACAACATGCTCGTGAAATTTATGGAGAGGATCAGGTCTTTATCTGGAGGCGAAGTTTTGATATTGCACCACCGAATGGCGAAAGCCTGAAAGATACATATGAACGGACAATACCATATTTTAAGGAAAATATACTACCTGCTCTTGAAAATGGAAAAAACGTGATAGTAGTTGCCCATGGAAATAGTCTGCGCTCAGTGGTAAAGTATATAGAAAACATATCAGACGAGGATATTCCTAAGTTTGAGCTGAATACAGGAGACCCGGTAATATACGACCACAAAATGGGTAAATTCAATAAAAGGAACAGATGAAGCTCAACAGGTGATATTACTCATAGGGCGATATCTCATCAGGCATTGGAGTACTATGCAGCACGCATTCATCGCCATGTTCAATAAGTTCCTTTATAGCGCTCTTGAGCAATGAAGGATAAACCAATCCAACTGCTTCCCTGATGGCTTTGCCTTTGCAGAAGAACTTGAACGTAGGAGCTGATCTTACACCATACCTCATGGCCGTTACCGGACTATCCATACCGTTCATTCTGATGAAAGTACAGGAATTCCTGAACTCTGCAGCATACTCCCGGAAATAGGGTTCTATCTGTTTACAATGCGAGCATGCAGGAAGATAGAACATGACCACCATAGGCTTTTCCTGATTTGCCAGCATTTCGTCCCAGTTTGAATCATCAAGCTCGATAATCTCATTATTTATCATTATATAACTTCCGAACAGTGTTCTATACTGATGGTACTAATAAGCATTCCTTATAAAAGACCCTTTGGGTAATTGATACAAGTAACTCCACAGTTTTTATGTGGTAGATAAATAGTGTGCTTCTTAAAAATATATATTTTATTATATAAAATAATCAGTAAATTTAATAAAATTTTACAGCATAACGAAAAATTTATATTCGCAATGTCCTCTATGATAAATAACCTTGACAAACATGTCAAGGTTATATATACCATTCAAATGAGGACCTCTACAGAACCTGCGCTTCTACAAGTAGCTACTGCCCTTAAACATCTTTTGTCGCTCTTCCAAGGGCTTTGATCAGTTCTATCATAATACCCATGCCCTTCTGGAAATCTTCATCCTGGGTCTGCTTCAACAAGCTTCCAATACCAACCTTTGGTGGCTGAAGAAGAGCTTTATCTAGTGCCGGGTCCTGAAGGCCTCTTTCCATTACATCGACCAGGTCCGTGCTCATGATGGTATTAGTTATCTTTAGAACCGTTGACATCATTCGTGCAATGCCATGAGCTGTTTCATCATTTATGTAGTTCTGCATTATACCTGCCGTTCTCACCAGATCCAGAATTGCTTCAACATCAGTTGATGTTATTTCGATCCCAGCTATTTTGTCCGTATTGTTCTCAGCTGTCATATCCTCCCTCCTCAGAACATCCCCTTTACACTTATGTCCCAGTGTATGTGGTAGTACATGCGGTAGAAGAACCAGCCCATCTTTGTAGTTGTGAAGGGAGCCGGTGGCACATTATTTTTCCAGGTTGCTATGTATCCTTTTCCATGGGTGGAAGGTGACTCCAGTTCAGTGATCATAGGACATCCTGTTTCTCCACTATAAGGGATTTTAATCCCATTTCCGTAAATATCGTTTATAAGGTTCTGGCTCACCGCTATGGCCTGGTAATGTGCTCCAATCCCCGTTTTAAGTATATCGGCAGGACCAATGTCTCCGAGCACATACACATTGTCATAGTTACCTGCAGGCCCCCTGTATTGAAGTGTGGTCCTGTCTGCAGGCAACCATCCTTTTTCATCTGTAAGGCCCGAGTCTATCAGCATCTGTGGTGCTTTGTGTGGTGGGACCGCGATCAAAAGATCGTAATTGATCGTATCCCCGTTCTTTGATGTCAGTTCCTTTTTGTTTGCATCTACGCTGGCCAGTGGGAAGTTCCTTATGACCTCGACGTTCTTTTGAGCGAACTGTCCTGTAACAAACTTGTTGAATTCAGGTGGTCCTATAGGTTCCATGGGCCAGACAAGGGTTAACTGAACATTGTCCCGGATCTTTTTGATATTACGCAAATAACTATCTAACATAAAGGTGAATTTCACAGGTGCACCCGGACAAGGTACAGGCATGGATGCTACAGAAATTACAACCTTTCCTTCTTTTATGTTCTCTACCAGATCCCTTATCTTGAAAGCATCATCCATTGATGTGTAGAATGTGTTCAGATCATCTGAAAGTCCTGGGACTGCACTAACGTCAGTTATGCATCCCATTGCAATGGCAAGATGGTCATAGCTGTATTTTTTATTACTTTTGACGATAACTTCTTTATTTTTAAGATCTACAGCTGTCACTTCACCATCCATTCCAAAAAAAGTTTTCACCCGCGGGCTTATAAGCTTCTTTCGTGGTTTTGTGATATCTTCTGGTGTATAGAGCCCAAAGGGAAGAAAAGTAAAACCGCCCTGATTTATATTGAGATCAGTTTTGTCAAGGATGGTTATTTCTAGTTCATCTCTGGCAATCTTATTCCTGAACTCTCTGGCCAATACATTGGCTACGACCGACCCGGCGTAACCTGCTCCTAAAATAAGTACCTTTTCTTTCATATTGACTCCCATTTCATTATGAGTTGATTGTTAGATATATATTGTGATATTGACTATTTTTCTTTGTAATATTTAAGTAAATGGAAGTACTTCCAAAAAAGACTTTTCATAGCAGTTCTGCCATAAATTCCATTTATAGCTAATGCTGGTGGTTTACGAAAGAAGATAAAGAAAAAAGAGAGTTACAGATCTGGTCTGTAACCTTTTGTTTTTAGTTCTGGAGCACTATCTCTATGTTAATATCCTTCGGAACCTGAATACGCATGAGTTGCCTCAATGCTCTTTCATCGGCTGCAATATCTATCAACCTTTTATGCACCCTCATTTCCCAGTGGTCCCACGTTGCGGTTCCTTCACCACTTGGGCTCTTCCTTGTGGGTACTACCAGCCTTTTGGTAGGAAGGGGTACCGGACCGGAGATACTGACCCCTGTCCTCTCAGCGATAGCCTTTACCTGGTCACAAACCCCATCCAGATGTATCGGACTGATCCCTGATAATCTAATTCTTGCCTTCTGTGCCATGTTATTCTCCTCAAAAATAAAAGGAGGGTGTCCTTATTTCTGCTTGACACTCATGCACATGCCGGCCGCAATGGTCATTCCCATATCACGGATGGCAAACCTTCCAAGCTGTGGGATGGATTTAACGGGCTCGATACACATTGGTTTTGTTGGTTTAACGGTTATAATTGCTGCATCTCCAGCTTTTATAAAGGTGGGGTTCTCCTCCTTGACCTGCCCGGATTTGGGGTCAAGCTTCTTGTCTATTGACATAAGGGTACATGCGGTCTGTGTAGTATGGCAGTGGAACACTGGTGTATACCCTACTGTGATCGCAGAGGGATGCTGAAGTACCACGATCTGTGCAGTGAACTCATCAGCAACACTTGGTGGATTAGAACTGTGCCCACATACATCTCCTCTGCGCACGTCCGTCTTTCCTACACCTCTTACGCTCCAACCGATGTTGTCACCTGGTGCAGCCTGTCCAATTTCTTCATGGTGCATCTCAATGGACTTTACTTCCCCACCTGCTCCGGTTGGCATGAATGTTACTTTGTCACCTTTCTTCATTATACCGGTCTCTACTCTGCCCACAGGTACTGTCCCTATGCCGGAAATCGTATAGGCATCCTGTACTGGTATTCTGAGCGGGAGCTTGTCCGGCTTTTCTGGTGTCTTGAGACCATTAAGGGTTTCAATAATAGATGGTCCTTTATACCAAGGAGTATTTGGGCTTGGGGATGTTTTGATATTGTCACCTTCAAATGAAGAGGTTGGTATGAATGGGATCTCAGATGCCTTGAAACCTACCATACCGAGCAACTGTGAAACCTGTTCCTTTACTTCATTGTACCTTTGTTCACTGTACTTTGCCGCATCCATCTTGTTGACGGCAATGATCAGCTGATTGATCCCAAGGGTCCTGGAGAGGAATATATGCTCTCTTGTCTGTGCCATGACACCATCCGGTGCGGCAACCACAAGGATCGCTGCGTCTGCCTGAGAAGCACCAGTGATCATGTTCTTTACAAAGTCACGGTGTCCGGGGCAGTCCACAACTGTGAAATAATACTTCTCAGTATCGAACCTTCTGTGGGCGATATCAATTGTGATACCTCTTTCTCTCTCTTCCTTCAGAGAGTCCATAACCCATGCAAAGGCAAAGGATTCTTTGCCTTTCCCTTTTGCTTCCTGCTTGTACTTCTCGATCAAATGCGCAGGTACTGCTTCGGTTTCGAACATTAATCTCCCGACAAGTGTTGATTTGCCGTGATCAATGTGACCGATAACTGCTAAGTTCATGTGTGGTTTGTCAGCCATTTAAATCGTCTCCTATTTGATATTGCTTAAGTATGATTTGTCCTAATAGTTTTTTCTATTTTTAAACCTTTCCGAGGAAAAGATAGAAGGACAGGTGTGAACCTTGCATTCCCCCTTACATGGAAAGGTAATCAGATGCCTGTGGGATCTCCTTCTTCAGCCCCTTTCTTTGTCTGATGGTCCCTACTACTTCGCCTAAGAGGCTCGTAGGCAGTGTCTCAAAGCCAGCGAACTCTGTGCTCCACATTGCACGTCCTTCGGTTGCCGATCTGATATCACCGGCGAAACCAAATAATGCAGCTACAGGAGCCCTTGACTCAATGACTGTAGTGTCGCCTTCAGTACGCATATCCATTATTATTCCACGACGGCCTTGGATCTCTTTTGTTGCGCCACCCATCTGGTCCTGTGGTACCTGGATGAACACTTTCTGATATGGTTCAAGGAGCGTGTCTCCAGCCATAAGCATAGCTGCCTGTATGGCCTGCCTTGATGCAGGGATCACCTGAGCAGGTCCTCTGTGTACAGCATCTTCATGTAACTTTGCATCCACTAGTTTGACCTTGATACCCATACATGGTTCCCTTGAAAGCGGTCCTGCCTTCATGACCTCCTGGAATCCTTCAAGGATAAGTTCCATAGTTTCATTAAGATACTGGATACCCTTTGTCATATCTATATACACATTAGACTCATATATGTCAGCGATGCCTTTTGCCTGGTCCTTGTTCATACCAGCCGCTATGAGTTTCTCACGACGCTCCAGTTCTGGCATGTTCATGGAAATATCCCCATTACGGATAAGCTCTATCACTTCTGGTTCAAGAGGTTCGATCTCCACATAGAACCTGTTATGCCTGTTGGGCGATTTCCCTTCAACCGGGCCTGCATTTCCATTGATCGTCTCACGGTATACAACTATAGGTGGTGTAGTTGTGATCTCCACTCCTTTATCACGCTCGATCCTGTGTGCGATAACCTCAAGATGGAGTTCGCCCATTCCGGCCAGCAGATGTTCTCCTGTTTCCTCATCAAGAGTGATCCTAAGTGTCGGGTCCTCCTTTGCCACCTGTCTGAGGACCTCCACTAGCTTTGGAAGGTCTTTCATATGCTTTGCTTCGACTGCAACCGTTACCACCGGTTCACTGCCATGTTTTATACTTTCAAAAGGTGTCATGTTTTCCAGAGTGGTTACTGTGGAACCTACAATGGCATCTTTAAGGCCAGTTACAGCAGCGATGTTACCTGCAGGGATCTTTTCGACCTCAAGCCTTTCAGGACCCATGAAAATACCTACCTGCTGTATCCTGTTCTTCTTGGCAGCACCGGATACATATACTTCCATCCCACGTGTCAGACTCCCACTAAATATCCTTCCAGTAGCTACTTCTCCAGCGTGAGGGTCCATAGATATATCAGTTACCATGAATGCAAGGTCTGCAGAGGAATCAGCATTCATCATAGCTTTTGCGATAGGTAGTTCTTTATCACCATGCCAGATGGATGCTACTCTTCCCATTTGTGCCTGCAGGGGATTTGGTAGGAATCTGACCACCATGTCGTTTATGACCTCATGCAAAGGACATTTTTCAGCAAGTGTTTTCATATCATCTTTCTTGCAGTAGTCATATACATCATTGAAACTGATCCCGGTCTTTTTCATCATTGGTACACTTATTGCCCAATTATAGAGTGCCGAACCGAAAGCTACAGTACCAGCAGCAGCATCTACTTTCCAGCCTGCCTTGTACCTTTCTTCGTTCATTCCTCTGATGAGTTTATTAACATGATCTATGAGTTTACCTAGTCTTACCTGCATTTCCTGAGAATCTACTTGCAGTTCATTTATGAGACGATCCACTTTGTTTATGAACAACACTGGTTTAACGTGCTCTCTAAGGGCCTGTCTCAGCACGGTCTCTGTCTGTGGCATTGTACCCTCAACAGCATCTATTACTACCACAGCCCCATCTACTGCACGCATGGCACGTGTGACGTCACCACCAAAGTCAACGTGGCCAGGTGTGTCTATCAGGTTGATAAGGTATTCCTGTCCCTCGTATTCGTGCACCATTGAAACATTGGATGCATCAATGGTAATTCCTCTTGATTGTTCCTCTTCATCCGAATCCATGAAGAGCTGCCTGCCTGCCAGTTCCTTAGATATCATTCCGGCCCCAGCCAGCAGATTATCGGACAACGTGGTCTTACCATGATCAATATGTGCAACTATACCAATATTGCGTATCTTTTCAGGTGTGATCATCAACGCAGTGACGCGCTCCACCATTTTTTTTCTTCTTCCCATAATACTACCTGTGATAATACTGTTGTAATTAATTAATAACAATGACAGCTTAACGTGCTGCCTTTGCAACCCTTTCCTTAGCGTCCTTCCTGTTAATGGAGAAACACTTTGCATCACGATTTGCTGCAGCTATCAGTTCTGCTGCAAGGCATTCTGCCAGAGATCTCTTTGATTTGAATGCAGCCTGGCTTGCCCCCATTGAAATATACCTTAGAGCACTGTCAACACGTCTCTGAGGTGCTGTGTCCACGGCTTTAGGAACAGATATACCTCCGTATTTGAGCCTGACAACCTCTTCCCTAGGGCCCGCATTGGCAATGGCTTCTATAAGTACTTGAACAGGGTTCTTCTTTGTTTTCGTATTGATTATTTCCAAAGCTTCTTCAACAGTACGCATAGCAATTTGTTTCTTGCCGGTGTTCTTTTCTCCCCTCATCATATTGTTCACAAGGCGTTCAACTATGAGCAAATTCGATTTGTTGAACTGCTGACGTGAGTGTCTACCACTAGAATGTGGTAATATCACAGGTTCAAGGTTAGCATATCTCTTTATTCCAAGGTCTGCCACTTCTATTTCTGAAAGGTCCCATTTTCCATATAATTTATACACTGAAGATCATCTCCTTGGTTTTTCTTTGCGGCCAATGACCATCTGGTTCAGGGACACGTTGTTAACTGCAATAACTTTGAAGCGCACCCCAGGGATATCCCCCATTGCACCACCCATGCGTCCACCAATTCTCTCTACTGTTACTTCATCATGCTCATCGATGAAGTTGATAGCACCATCCCCAGGACAGAATGCCGATACCTGTCGACCGTTTTTGATGAGCTGTATCCTGACACATTTCCTTATGGCAGAGTTAGGCTGCTTTGCTTCCACTCCTATCTTTTCAAGCACTATTCCTCTTCCTTGCGGAGCTCCTCCAAGAGGGTCCGCTTTCACGTTCAGACCAAGCGTACGTCTGTTATACAAGGTGTCTTTCCACCTGGCATTTTGACGTATGTTCTTTAAGGTATGAGCTGCATATTTTCCATTTGGCATAATATTTCCTCCAAGAATTAATCACAGTAATGTTGCTCTTGATTTCGTAGTGTCATTGAAGTATAACATCATCTATACCATGGTGCCTTTGTGCAACCATTTTTACTTTCCCGATGTTCTTTCCTTCACGTCCGATGGCTAGTCCCTTCTCTTTGTTTGGGACTTCTGCATAGGCTACGCGCTTGTCGTTCTTTGTAATAATGTTCACAGACTTGACAGTTACAGGGCCAAAAGCATTCTTTATGAATATGATCGGATCAGTTGAATACTCCACGAGTTCAACGCGTTTATCAACAGTCTTTTTTATACGGTTAATGTGGTCACCATTTCTTCCAATAGCGGCACCCATATCACCAGGTTTCACTACATATATTATACGTTCGTCCTCAACGATGCAATCCATTACGGCTGCACCAGTTATACTTTCAAACAATGCTATGTATCTGATCCCTTCTGTTGACAACCTGATCTCGCTCAAGTCAAGCAACCCCTTTCAAGCTGCTGCTAGTATATCTGACTCACCTGTTTCCAGGATTGCAAGTGCAGCGATAACAAAAGGTTTCCCGCAAGCAGGACCAAGTTCCATGTTCGTACCAGAATAATTGAGCACAGGTATATTTGTAGACTCTATCTGTGCCCTTATCTCTGTAGGGCAGTTTGAAGCAAGAACTACGATTTTTGCTTTTCCACTAACAGCAGCGTTGATAGTGCTCTTAGAGCCGATCACCACCTTTCCTGTCCTGATCGCCTTGATCAAGGCTTTATCAATATTAATATCCATATTTATTACCATCTCTTATGCAATTTAAACATGAGGTCTGTATCCTAATAACTGAATCCTTATATTTACTTTCTGGTTGTTCTTATGTGATCCGTATACCCTTATTTAGCTATCAGACGTACATCTCCGGTGCCAAGCTTAATAGGCTGCCCAACAATAATGTTCTCAGTGACACCATTCAGTTCATCAACATCACCGCGCATTCCTGCGTCAAGCAGGTGGTTCACAGTCACCTCAAAAGCAGCACGTGCAAATACACTGGCTTTTTCACCTGAGATCCCATGACGGCCTATCTGCTTAACTTCGCCATCACAGCACATGATATCAGCAACTAGCATTATGTGTCTAATATCCACGGTAAGGCCCTGTTCAGCCAGCGTATTGATAGCTTCTTTGATAATGGCATTCCTTGCAGCCTCTATCCCGAACACATCGTATATTTCACCAATGTTGTTGGTATAGGTACGGCTTATGTCAACACCCTCCACTTCCAGTACTTTCTTCAACTGGGATCCCTCGGTGTAGAGCATATATTCATTACCATCTTTACGTATGACGACCCTTTTAATACCCTCTATCCCTTTTAAGGTGATATTATTGATGCTCTTTGCCATCTGTAACAATTCTCTGTACGAAGGCTCCTTTGGTTTTACAATGAGTTGATACTCAATGTTTTCAGACAACATCACCTGTACATCCAATTCTTCACTTAATTTATCGACCAGTTCATCAATAGCTATATTCCTGTAGTTCAAGGTCTTCTCATGCAGGTCTATAATTAATTGCATGTTCAACAGATCGGTAGTGACATCTGCAAGTTGGTCTATATGCGTAGCCTCTATGTCCCAAGCAAGTTTCCGTGCTTTATCTCTATCCAGTGCATATTCTTCCAGAATAGCTATTGTCATTGTCGGAGTGCTTGGTTCCTTTCTCGCATCAACTATCTCTATAAGGCGGGGAAGTCCTAATGTAACGTTGATCTCGGCCACACCAGCGTAGTGGAAGGTACGCATTGTCATCTGAGTACCCGGTTCTCCTATCGATTGTGCTGATACTACTCCCACTGCTTCACAGGGCTCTACTTTTGCATATTCATAACTTTCCTTGACCTTTTCGATGATCTCTTCAAGCTCTTTTTTGTTAACCCCTGCTTTTATTGCATCCTCTTTTAGTGTCTGAAGGATATTCAATGGCAGATCAAGGTTACTAAGCATTGAGTCGATAGTAGATTCGATCAGAGCCATTTTTAGTTCACCTTCCTTCCTGTCACTGCTTCTACGATCTTATGTATGTTGTCTGGCTTACTGTAGTCGCTCTTGGTCGAGTCGATACCATCTTCCCCATACCTGAACTGCACTATCACTCCTCTTGTTTCTCTTACCGTGCCATCGTATTGCACTTCAAGGTCCTGGAGTGCATTTACCAATCTCCTCTGTAGATACCCAGACTGGGATGTACGCACGGCAGTGTCCACAAGACCCTCACGTCCCCCTATGGCATGAAAGAAATATTCGGTAGGTGACAATCCACTTTTGTAACTAGACTTTACAAACCCACGTGCATCGGCCCCCAAGTCGCCTTTATCAAAATGTGGAAGTGTTCTGCCTGCATATCCTCTTCTGATACGTTCACCACGTACCGACTGCTGCCCAACACAAGCAGCCATCTGTGTAAGGTTAAGCATGGACCCTCTTGCACCGGACTTGGCCATTATCACTGCAGAGTTTTCCAGACCAAGCTGATTACCTACAATTCTACCGGTTTCATCTCTTGCTTTACCTAAGGTCTGCATGATCTTCATTTCAATGGTTTCATCAAGTGTCCTTCCAGGTAAAGGTTCCAGCTCCTTTGCCTCATAAGTGCGAATGAGTTCCTGAACTCCTATTTCTGCGTCATCAAGAACCTGTTTTATATTTTTCTTGGCAGTTTCAGAAATATCTTCGTCACCGGTGCCAAAGCTGAGTCCGGTCTTCATGATGCCCCTAACGGCAAGTCTGGTGAAGTCATCGATAAATTTAGCACCAGCCTCTGTACCATATTTTTTCACGATCTTATCAACTATGATGCCTTTAAATGCCCCTATAGCCTTCTCATCAATGGTCCCTTTTACCATTTCTCCATTTCTTATAACAACATACGCGTTATATTCACAGTCTTCTTTTTTGCATGTTTCACATTTGAAACATACTTCGGCCGGAAATTCTACATTCAAACCCTCTGGAAGGATCTGACTGAATATCTGCTTGCCATTCCAATACGGGTCTCCATTATCTTTATACCCGGCAGGCTCTGGTAATTCTCTGATCTCTGCTTTCCTAAGGAGCTCAAGGGCTTCGTTCTTAGTTATACAGTTCTCATTCCTTGTAAGCAGGAACATTCCCGATATATGGTCATGTATCCCACCAATGATCGGTCCACCAAAACGTGGTGAAAGGATATTCTCCTGTACCTGCATGAGTATACTTGCTTCTGCTCTGGATTCTTCTGTCTGGAGCACGTGCATGTTCATTTCGTCACCATCAAAATCAGCGTTATATGGAGGACAAACAGCAGGATTAAGCCTGAACGTCTTGTTAGGAAGGACTTTAACCTGATGGGCCATGATACTCATTTTGTGCAGGGACGGCTGCCTGTTAAAAAGCACCGTGTCCCCATCCATCAATTGCCTCTCGACGATCCATCCCTTTTCTACCTTCTCGGCCAGTTCTTCCTTGTTGTTCTCTGTGATCTTTATACGCCTTCCATCAGGACGTATCACGTAGTTGGCCCCAGGATGCACGTCGCTTCCCCTAAGGATATACATCTTCAGCAGTTCTGTATTCCTATCAATGACCCTTTCAGGTATGGTCATCTGGATAGCTATGGCTTCGGGTACTCCAACTTCATTGATACTAAGGTTGGGGTCTGGGGACACTACGGTACGGGCCGAAAAATTAACACGTTTACCTGACAGACTTCCTCTGAAACGTCCTTCTTTTCCTTTCAGACGCTGAGTAAGCGTCTTCAAAGGTCTTCCGGACCTGTGTCTCGCCGGAGGCACACCAGAGACTTCATTGTCAAAGAAAGTGGTCACATGATATTGTAACAATTCCCATAGGTCTTCAATGATCAGTTGTGGAGCTCCTGCATCCCTGTTCTCCTGGAAACGCTGGTTTATGCGTATAATATCCACAAGTTTATGGGTCAGGTCATCTTCACTGCGTTGGCCGGATTCAAGTGTAATGGACGGTCTGACAGTTACAGGCGGTACGGGCAATACAGTAAGGATCATCCATTCCGGCCTTGCACTTGAAGGGTCCATTCCAAGCACTTTTACATCATCATCAGAAATGTTCTCGAACCTGTCCCTGATCTCAGTGGGTGTGAGCTTATGTCCATCTTCCACGTATTCAGTTGGCTTTTCGAACTTGATCTCTAACTGTTCGGTCCCACAGTGAGGACATACCTTTGTCTTTCTTGCCTCTTTGAAGACTTCATTGATCACTGGATCAGGAAGATGTCCCATTTCATGAAGCTTACTGAGCTGAGCAAGAAAATCCTTTTTCTGAGAAGGCTCCAGTAACAGAGCACTGCAATTACGACATATGGAGCGCAATGTCTTTCGGATGGTCTTGTTAAAACCAACATGTACGACCGGTGCTACAAGTTCTATATGGCCGAAATGGCCAGGGCATTCACCCGCTCTGCTTCCACAAGTCTTACACTTGAGCCCGGGGTCGATAACTCCCAGCCTAAGGTCCATTAATCCCATATCTATAGGATAGCCGTCATCGTCATAGGTATCTGCAGCAATGATGTTTGTAACGCTCATTTTTCTGACCTCTCTTGGAGAGATCAGACCAAATTGTATAGCAGATATCCTTTTAGGTATGGAGGGTATTGTGTCCATTTTATATCACTTTCACACAGCATCGTCCAATTTTAATCTCGGTGCAACTCCAAGTGACTTGATCTCGTCAAGTAACAACTTGAAGGCATAGCTCATTTCAACAGGATGTATATCGGTCTCAGCGCCACAGCTCGCACAATATCTTATATTCCTCTTGCGGTCAAAAGTAGCTATCATACCACAGTGCCCACAGACAAGCTCGACGACCTTATCAGATTCATCAAGCAGTCTTTCCTTCAGTGTCATGGCAGCCCCATGTCCGATAAGGACATCACGCTCCATTTCTCCGAACCTCAGACCTCCTTCTCTTGCCCTGCCTTCTGTTGGCTGGCGAGTAAGCACTTGTACAGGTCCGCGTGACCTGGCATGCATCTTGGAGGCGACCATATGATGTAGCTTCTGATAGAGGATCACACCTACGAACACATCTGCTGGTATTCTCTTTCCAGTGACACCATCGAAAAACACTTCTTTGCCGGTATGGGCAAATCCCTGCCTTTTAAGACCTGCACGCAATTCCTCTTCTTTTTCCCCGGCAAAGACAGTTGCATCGATACGTCTGCCTTCAATGCTGCCTACTTTTCCTCCTATCATCTCAAGCACATGCCCCATGGTCATACGGGAGGGAATAGCATGGGGATTGATGAGAAGGTCTGGAACTATGCCGCTCTCTGTAAAAGGCATGTCCTGATAGGGCACTATAAGGCCAATGACTCCCTTCTGCCCATGTCTGGAAGCGAATTTATCACCTATTTCTGGTATCCTCTGATCCCTTATCTTAACTTTTGCAAGACGGGTGCCATTTATTGACTCTGTGAGAATTACAGTATCAACGATACCCTTCTCATTAGAACGCATGGTTATTGCACTTTCCCTGCGCTGCTCGACGGTGATACCAAAATCAGACTGTTCCTCAAGGAAACGAGGAGGACTGGTCTTACCTATCAGGACATCATTTGGCCCCACCAAAGTTTCAGGGTTTACAAGTCCATCAACATCAAGATTTGCATATGTCTCAGGACTGCGGGCTCCCCTATATTCGGAATCGGGTATCTCGAACTTATCTTCCTGTCCACCTGGATATCTTCTTTCCTCACCTTCGAACGTCCTGATGAAATGACTTCTTCCAAGACCTCTCTCTATGGACCCTTTATTGAATACCACAGCATCTTCAATATTATGACCTTCGAATGACATCACTGCCACCACGAAGTTCTGCCCGGCAGGCCTTTCGTCAAATGCAATGTTCTCGCAGGTCATGGTCCGTACAATGGCCTTCTGCGGATAATGTAATACGTGTGCACGTGTGTCCGGTCTAAGCTTTGTGTTAGATGTTGATACACCGATGCACTGCTTTATCATGGCCGCACCCATGGTATTACGAGGGGAAGCATTATGCTCAGGGTAAGGCACCATGCCAGTGCAAATCCCAAGCATCAAACTTGGGTCTATTTCAAGATGCGTGTTATTTGGGACGATCGCAGCCTCTGTAAGGGCAATAAATGCGTTCTCTTCCTCTTCAGCATCCAGATATTCAATGATCCCCTCCTTCACTAAGTCATCATAGCTTATCTCCCCTCTCTTCAAAGCTTCCTTACGATCTTCGGTCAGTAAAGACTTTCCGTTTTCAACTATTATTAATGGCCTTCTGGCCCTTCCTATATCAGAGTTTATAATGACCTCATGAATGTCCTCATTTAGGGTAACGTTGACCTGTCGGGATATTACTCCACTTCTCCTTTGTTTGCGAATGTTTTCTACAAGTTCCTGTGGATCACTATGGGTACCGATGAGCTCCCCGTCCAAAAACACTTTTGCTTCAGTCATCTACAAAGCCTCCCATGCCATCATCCATATCTGAATAGTCTATATACCCTAGATCAGGCTTCTCTTCTTCATGCGGGATCGTGTCGAATTCATCAGTATACTCGTCAATCCCAGCGTCATATTCCACTACTTTTTCCAGGCGATGTTGAGGAATATTTCTCTTTACGTCCAGATCATAGAGTATTGACTTTAGGATATTTTTATCGTCCACTCCGGTGGATAGCTCCACCATCTGTGCAAAGTTCTTGACAAGTCCACAGTTTGGTCCTTCTGGTGTTTCAGAAGGACATAATCTCCCCCATTGTGTGGGATGTAGGTCACGTGCCTCAAAGTGCGGCTGAGCCCTTGAAAGAGGAGAGATCACACGTCTTAGATGTGAAAGAGTAGAAATGTAATCAGTTCTGTCCAAAAGCTGGGATACACCTGTTCTCCCTCCCACCCAGTTACCCGTGGCAAGAGGATGTTGTAACCTGTCAGTAAGTACGTCGGCCCTTACAAGGGTCACTACGTTCAGTTCCCGGTTCCTCATGTTTGCTCTCTCTAGCTGGTATTTTATATCCCTGGCCAGCCGGTTGAACGCCACCCTAAAAAGATCTTCCATAAGATCACCTGTAAGCTTAAGCCTTTTGTTGGAATAGTGATCTTTATCATCGGGAGAACGCTTTCCAAGAGCAAGCTCAAAGCAGGACTCTGCCATCCTCCCAAGGAAATATGCCTTTGCAAATCTGTCCTTAGGTTCGTTTCCAAGATGGGGTAGCAAATATCTGTCCATTACGTAGTTAGCACGTTTCATCTGATAGTCACGGGCCTGACCTGCTGCAACCCTAGTACCTATCTTCTCAATTGCTTCACGGGTTGTGGTCACTTCCGCTTCTTCCAGGTTCTCAAGCATGAATTTCATGATCTCAGGGTCATTGGAAACCGTATTTACCAGTTCCTCATCTGTTTCTACACCTAGTGCTCTCATCAAAGTTATAAAATTGATACGGCCTGAGATCGACGGGAATGATACTTCAAGCAGGGATTTGCGTCCTCTTTCCACCACTACGAGAGCCCTATATCCTCTCCTCTGAGAGAATGCCTTAGCCACTTCTATCGTGTCGCCATATCTCTCGCCGTACTCCGTCAGTATTTTGTTGGGAGCGAGGTCCTCAAGGGTCATAATGACCCTTTCCGTGCCGTTAGCTATGAAATATCCTCCGGGGTCAAGAGGGTCCTCACCATAGTCTATCATTTCTTTTTCATTTAGTTCCACAAGGTTACATATTGAGGATTTAATCATCACGGGTAACTGCCCTATCTTTGCTTCCACAGGTTCGGACTCTTCCTCTCCTTGTACGACGCTCATTTGTAAATATATTGGAGCTGAATATGAAAGGTTACGCAGTCTCGCTTCATTTGGATATAGTTTCTCTATGGCACCGTCCGCTTCTTTTACAACCGGTTTTTCCACACGGATGTCCCCTAATTTGATATATATATCCTCTATATCGGTCTCAATAACTCCCTGTTCGTTAATAATGTTCTGTAGACCACTTTCAAGAAATTTATTATAAGAGTCGATGTGGTGCTGAACTACCTTGTCCCTGGTAAAATATGCCTCTAACACTTTACTGCCCTCTTCAATGATGATTACACCTGATTAGCTGATAGGAAGGTATGAAAAACATTACATAGCATGACCATAATATAGTGATAGTATAAAGAACAAAAGCTCCCATGTGATGCCATCTTACTCTATTACAAGTCTGTAATAAAGTGCCTCTTTAGCTGTCTGGCTCTTCCTGGTTATCTTTACAACATCTCCGACCGATGCACCAATTTGTTGAATTACAGGATCATTAATCTTTATCTTTGGGAATTGTTCTCTCTCTATCTTGTAGCGTTTTAAAACAGATTTCAACTCATCCTCACCCAATATCTCGTGTTTTGGGATCAGTTCATTGTCGAACAGGTTGAACTTATTCAAATTTTCTCCTCCCTCAAAAAGTGTGCACATGGAATGGTCGACAAAAAAATATACACTTATGTGAAGCCATGGTACTCATGGCGGGCTCGTAGGGATTTGAACCCTAGGCCGTCTGGTTAAAAGCCAGACGCTCTGCCTGACTGAGCTACGAGCCCATTATGTTTGTATGTCCCTTTGCCTGTCCATCTTTGCATCAGTTCGGTGTAGACCCCAAAAATGTACTTATGATATATATATATTTCGCATACAGGAAGCGGGATCAAATGGTCTGGGATATACATTGAATATATATTAGGACACTATCCCAAACCATCAAAAAGATCTTCTCACCCGCTATATATCCTTGCAGCATAACTTATTTATACAAAGTTTTTCCTGCTTTTAAAGTAAGTTCAGTTAAGTCCTACCTTTCTAACAGCATTCTATTTATCAGTAGCAGATGCATATAGTATCGTTAAGTTCCTGATTTCCATCCGCACATGTATTCACATTGTTCCTTACTTAAAGAGTCGATACTGACCTCCATGGACCTGAGTTTCAGCTCAGCTACGTGCATATCTATCTCATGGGGTACCGTATGCACTCCGTTGGCAAGTTTATTCTCCGCAATGTGTTTTACGCATAGGGCCTGGTTAGCAAAGCTCATATCCATTACTTCAGCGGGATGTCCATCGCCTGCAGCCAGGTTCACAAGCCTGCCTTCTGCAAGGACGTATATTTTTCTACCACCAACGTCATACTCTTTTATGTTCTTCCGTACAGTGCGCACACTTTTAGCCATATTGTTCAGGCCATCAAGATCGATCTCAACATTGAAGTGGCCTGAGTTGGAAAGGATTGCACCATCTTTGAGTACATCGAAATGTTCCTTAGTGATAATATCGCAATTGCCTGTCGTCGTCACAAAGATGTCACCTATCTTTGCTGCTTCTTTCATGGGCATTACCAGATTTCCATCCATCTTTGCTTCAAGGGCACGTATCGGGTCAATTTCTGTCACAATAACATTGGCCCCAAGACCTTTTGCACGCATTGCAACCCCTTTACCGCACCATCCATAACCTCCCACGACAACGTTCTTGCCTGCCACCAACAGGTTTGTTGTTCTCATTATCCCATCCCATGAGGATTGTCCGGTCCCATACCTGTTATCGAACATGAACTTTGTCATAGCATCGTTGACAGCTATAACTGGCATTTTAAGTGCCCCTTCTTTTTCCATAGCTTTCAGCCTGTGTATGCCTGTAGTGGTTTCCTCGCATCCTCCGAGTATGTTAGGTAGCAGGTCCTGCCTTTCTGTGTGCAGCTTGAAGATGAGGTCTGCTCCGTCATCTATTGTAATATCAGGTCCTATTTCAAGCACCTTATCCATCGCGGCATAATATTCCTCATTACTGCAATCATATTTTGCACATGAGCTTATATTGTCGCGTGTGCACAGTGCAGCAGATACATCATCCTGCGTGCTTAAAGGATTACATCCGGTAATGGCTACTTTTGCACCGCCGGCCGCAAGTGTTTCCACAAGCACAGCAGTCTTTGCTTCCACGTGCAAGGCCATTGCGATCCTATGTCCTTTCAAGGGTTTTTCTTCCTCAAAATTCTTTCTGATTATACCTAACACCGGCATATGAGCACGAGCCCATTCTATTTTCTGGTCACCGGATTCGATAAGTTCTTCGTTGTGCATCCCAATATCTCCAAATATGTTATATAGTAAAAAAAACTTTCATTCGTTTACTCTTTGTACAAGATTCTCTGCAACCATACTTGCCTGTTCTATAACTTTTAGTTCATCCATGCAGAGGACTTCATAATTATCCATAAGCAACTTTCCATTTACAATGTTCGTCATCACATCCTGTCCATTAGCACTGTATACCAGATGCGAGGCAGCATCATAGAATGGCCTCATGTGAGCTTTGTTCTTGTCAACTATTATTATATCTGCAAGCGCCCCTTCTCTTATCACCCCTGCATTGATCCCAAGTGCTTTAGCACCATTGACAGTTGCCATCTTCAGCACTTCTTTTGCAGGCAGAACCGTGGGGTCCATGATGTTTATCTTCTGCAGTAATGCTGCGATTTTCATCTCTTCGAACATATCAAGATTATTATTAGAGGCACATCCATCGGTTCCCAGGCACACGTTCGATCCGCTTTGTAACAATTTTGTTATAGGTGCGATCCCTGAAGCAAGTTTCATGTTGCTCACGGGATTGTGGGATATGTTCACCCCTTTTTCTGCCAATATCTTAATATCTCCATCAGACAGCCATACACAATGGGCAGCGACAACATCAGTATCAAAGAAGTCAATATTATTCAGCATATGTATGGAGCACATGCCATACTTCTCTTTCATTTCTTTTAGCTCAGCTTCTGTTTCCAGTATATGGATGTGTACCTTCACACCATCCTCCCTTGCTTTATCCTTTACTCTTTGAAGGAATTCACTGGAACAGGTATTAGGTGCATGTGGTCCATACATTGTTGTGATCCTGCCATCTGCCCTGCCCTGCCATTTCTGAACGAACCGGCTGCCTTCTTTCAACTCTGTATCTGCTTTATCCTTATTTCCCAGCTCTATCATTCCATATGACAAGGAAGCCCTAATTCCTGTTTGCTCTACTGCTTTTGCCGTTTCATCCATATGGAAGTACATATCATTGAAGCAAGTGGTACCGCTTTTGATCATCTCAAGGCAGGCAAGCAGAGTGCCACTATATATGTCATTATCAGTAAGTTTTGTTTCAGCCGGCCAGATGTGTTGCTGAAGCCATTGGGAAAGAGGAAGATCGTCCGCATATCCTCTGAAAAGTGTCATTGCTGCATGTGTATGAGTGTTCACCAGACCAGGCATAACAATGCCTCCCCGTGCATCCACTATGATATCTGCACTCTCTTGTGTTCTTTCTCCGACTTCTGTGATGGCCCCATCATCTATGACCACCACTCCTTTCTTCAGCTCATGTTCCTTGCCCGGCTCCATTGTAAAGATATGCCCGTTCTTTATGATCATATCAGCCATAGTTATCACTTTATATAGGAGGTCTCTTCTTGAAGTGCATTAAGATACACATGCATCAGTTTAAGCCTCTCCCTTGCTATCCCTCTGGCAGTGTCAGTGTTAAGCCTTTCCATTATTCTAAATGGTTTGTTGTTCATGTATTCATAGAACCCTTCAAGGTAATCCTTTCTATGAACATTTATAGACCTCTCATTTATTGTTCCAGCGGCAGACCTCATGACATGTAAAGCTCCCATGGACACCAGAGACCTGAAAATACCCACTGCTCCAAGGGCATCTATCCTGTCTGCATCCTGTAATATCTTTGCTTCCAGTGTCTGCGCTTCCAGTCCGCTGCTGAACCTGTGAGACCGGATGCAAGCCATAACATGCTCTATCAGATCTTTGTTAGCACCTGCAGTTGTAAGGAACTCCTGTGCGATCTCAGCACTGTATTGAGCATGATCTCCTCCTTGCTGATGCTCTTTCATGATACCTACATCGTGAAACAGTGCAGCAAGACGTAGCACCAGTTCATCACCACCTTCTTTTTTCCGGATTTGCATACATAAATCTTCAACCCTCTCAATATGGGACAGATCATGGGTACTAGGCTCATCTGCAAGAACTTCTGAAACATATTCTCTTGTCCGTTCTATCAGATCCATTCGATACCCTCGCGTTCTGTCTGGTTCTTAAGGTTTTCCTGGATCGCATACATGGCATCGGCCAGTATCTTTCTGTTGTCATACGAATCAATGATCGAGCGCAATTGTTCTTTACTATCCTTTTTCATCTCTTTTGTGAACTGGACCATGTTGTCCAGCGCCCTAGTAACGTTATCGACTATTGTCACGGTTGCAGAAAGTGAGGTTCTGGATAGAGGGTTAAGGTCCACTGATATGACTATTTTCCCCATGTCCACAAGTTTTTTGCACCTGTCCCCATCTTCTAAAGGTACTAGCACCACATCTGCAGCATATATACCTTCCTGGTCGACTATAGCCCGATCATGGGAAAGATCAAGCCTTGCATCGCCCTTTAAGCCGAGTACATTTCCCGCTCCATGTGCTTTCAGGTGTTCTATTATCCTGTGCACCCTTGCATCACTACGGTGGAACAGGTTCACTTCCAGTTGCGCTCCTATGATGTCTGCCAGTGATACAAGAGCCCTGGGTACAAGAGCTGCAGTATTCCCATTAACAGATATAACAGGCTTCTGTGCGATGAGCAGATAGGCTACTGCCACACGTTCTGCAACTGCAGCAGACTCGATCGTGCGCTCGCCTATAAGGTAATCAAATGCTTCACCCCTGCCCTGGGCCACAAGCCCTTGCATACTGGTGATAGCCATCTGTACACCCTCAACGATCTTTTCTCTGATTTTTAGTGATACGTATCTGGGATGGTCATCAGGAATGTGTGTCACGATCATCTGTCTCCAGTTGTTCTTCCGTTTTTTTATTCTCCACTACTAAGCTCATAATTATGCATGGATCGCATTATTATGAGCTTATGAAGCAGCATACTAAAGATCCTTTGTTACAAAAGTCCTGCCCTGCAATCATTCAGATAATATGCCAATGGCTGTCCGAACTCAGTGAGCGCTTCGATCACTTCTTCCCTTCTTTCGGAGTCCGCTATTGCAAAAACGGATTCTCCAAGCATAGCCTGAGATGCCATACCCCCCGCGGATTCAACTGCTTCGATTATATCTATTATGTTATCAGCTGCAAGTCCTGTACCTAGGGCAAAATCCCTGGAACATCGCATAAAAGTCTCAAATGTAGGTGCAACCATGAGCTTTTTCATTGCACCTCTCCCCATGGAAGTTATGCGCCAGACAAAGTCGGGGTCAGAGATAACAGAATTCGTATCGAGTTCTCCGAGTGGCAGACAGAGTATTTCTTTGCGTGCAACGGGGATCCAGTCCACTTTTCCATATTCCGGTGCTCCTGGGGTTGTGCGGATGACCACACCTCCATAGGATTGCGCTATTACGTCCCCGAGCCCGCTTCTGTTAATTACCTCTGCCACATGTGCAGTTTCAATTATCTTAGCTGAGGTAAGGTTCAGGTACAGTGCCTCGTTCAGTGCATAAGCGGTACTAAGGGCTACAGCACCGGATGCTCCGAACCCACATCCAATAGGAATGTTCGCTACACTTTCCACAGTTACAGGTAAATTTGTAAGCATATCGACCACAGTTCTTGTAGTATGCCCTCCTACATGTTTGCCGTTCAAGGTTATCCATGTATCTTCCAGCTCTTCTGAGCAGGTCACAGTGGTAACAACTCCTCCATCAAGGACAATACCACACCCTGTAGAACCTTTCTTACGGGGATCCTCATGATCATGTATGCAAAAAAAACCGGTTATATGTGCAGGAGCAAAGGAACTGGCAGACCATTTTGTTTCTGACGTAATCTCACTTCCTTGACATCAAATGATGGATCATCTCATCCAGTAATGCAGAAGCTATAACTCTTTTTGACCCTTTGATATGGATGTGATCCGTTTCTTCTGCGGTGAGAATATATACCTCGTTATCCTCGGTACCAATACCACCGCTCTTCACATCATTGGCAACTATAAGGTCGAGCTTTGAAGTTTTTAAGGTATGTATTGCCCTTTTGAGCAGCTCTTCCAGGCAGGCTCCGGTTTCAGCTTTGAACCCTGCAATAAATAAGTCCGGATATTTCTCTCTTGCTTTGCTTACCAGTTTGGCTGTAGGTCTCATATGCAGGGTAAGTTCTCCCCCTGACCTTATTTTAGTATCAGCCGGGTCAAGAGTATAATCAGCTATAGCGGCTGCACTGATCAGTACATCATAACCACAGTTCAGTTCCTCAAGTACTGTTTCTGTCATCTGGGAGGCGCTTTCAGCATATATCTCTTTGATGCCTGCGACTCCTACCTTGTTGCGGTGTACAATGGTCACATCTGCCCCGCGCCGGTAGGCTTCCAGAGCAAGTTCTACACCAGTCTTGCCCGATGATCTGTTTGTAAGTATTCTTATTGGATCGATGGCTTCTGCAGTGGAGCCGCTGGTTATAAGGATTTTTCTGCCTGAAAGTTCTCCACTGCCAGACAGTCTTTCAACCCGCAGCACTATCTCTTCGTTTGAGGCTATTTTAGCGATCCCTTCTCTAATATCCGGTCCGATGAACTCAATTCCCCAGCATTTGATCTTCTCCAGGTTTTCGACCAGTGCTGGATGGTCATACATGGCTTCGTGCATTGCAGGTACTATTATCACCGGGATACCTGTTCCAATGGCCGTGGTAGCGAACGTGGTCACAGGTGTATCATCTACCCCAGATGCGATCTTTCCAATGGTGTTAGCTGTTGCGGGAGCTATGAGCAACAGATCGGCCTTGCCGCTCATGCCACAGAACTCCACATGCTCCACGGCTCCTGTTAACCTTGTTATCACTTCATGGCCTGTGGCATAATGGAGGGCCATGGGATTAAGTATCCATGAGGCAGCCTCGCTCATAACAGTATATACATCGGCACCCCTGCGTATTAATTCTCTGGCAAGTTCCACAGTGCGAACCGCTGCAATACTGCCGGTAACTGCAAGCACTATGGTCTTGCCTTCAAGTGAAGCTGAAGTACTGCCCTGTATCCAGAGCGTGGGATGTTCACGCATAGTTCGCATGGATTGAAAAGGTCTTTTTTGATATTAAAGTTTGATCTATGTTTCTTAAGGACCATGTTTCTGACCACATTTGATGCAAAGGTCAGGTGAAAGGGCTCTTGGAAGCTTCATTAGTGTTCCCATATCGGCCTATATTTATTCTGCCACCATTTGGTTCAGGTTCCCTGCCAAAGGGCGACAAAGGATATCCAGAATCAATGAGCGGACTTGTTACTGTATCTGTCACCCATGTTTTGCCGGTCCACCGGCCTGCAGTGCTTTTAAGGTGATAATCGTGTTTAACAGCATCTGCAAATAGCGGATCAACATAGATGTCATCTTTATAGACTATGCTATCCCCATTATAGTTCCTGTTCACATTATATATGCAGTTATTATTCGATATGAAGGTATGATTTATACCATCAGTGTTCCACAACCCATTGTCCTGGTGTTTATCAGAGCCTACTATGATATTGTTCCTGACAATGGTAGTGAACGATTCGTTCATTGTCGCTGACTTAGGGTATTTGAAGTATTTAATTCCGGCATGGCCACTGTTATGAATGACATTGTTCTCTATTATTGTATTATTGAACTGACCTATCACGATCCCTGAATTGCTGTATCCGGTAAGCTTATCGTACTGACCGACATCATATATTATGTTGTGATGGATGTACACGTTCTTTCCACGTATAATATTATCAGTGTCCTCTCCATCTATCCAGATGGCTGCACCATTAAGAGTATGGATCTTATTCCTGTATATCTCGATATTCTCGGACTCGTATCCATCACTCTTGTCTATCTCGATGCCAGGACCCGTTGACCATTCCCGTATCTCTGAATGGATGACGTTGTTGTAGATCTTCGCCTGTCCTGAGCTTGATAATCTGAAAGCTGTGTTAGTCCTCGTAAATACATCATTGTTAGCTACTGTCACACCGTTCAACCCCAGGGTGTACAGTGCTTCGTGCCCAAGCTTATATACTGAATTATTTGTGAAAACGATGTTGGAAGGCTTGTCATGGAAATAGTTCCTTACTATCAGACCATCGCTTGTTCCCCATTCCAGACGCATGTCAGTAACAGTGATATCAGTACATTTAAGGAAATAGATCATGTCATAATACCCAGATCCTCTGGGAACTGACTGGTTCTCGCTATTGCCATCTATCTTGAATCCCTTTATCGTGAAATTCTTATCTGCATGGCTCATATTAGTGATCAAAGGCACATAATCACCCCAATTAGCATTTGGTATGAGCTTGATGCAGGCACTGGGGTCCCCGGTGAGGATAGTGTTGTTGCCCATATTCAGGGTTCCGTTTATCCAGTATGTGTTAGGTCCCCTGAGGTATACTGTTCCACCACCTATACTATCCACATACATCAGTGCTTTATTGATCTCTATGTGATCATTCACTCCGTCGCAGTTATAATTTGCTTTTCCATTTGTATCTACGTATGCAATGGACCCTGTTGGCACAATGACGTTTGTGATAGTGTCACCGCCCTGTTCGCTAGGTGAAACACACCCCGATATTGACAAGCTTATGATGAACACCAGGAATTTCAATAATACAGGAATTGCCATAATGCTTCATAGTGGTTGGCACTATTTATTAATGTTCCACATGGACCGCGTTATAAAAAAGAAAGAATAAAGACCAGTTAAATGTTATTTTTCAGATAGCATGTATCAAACACAGTTTTCGTTCATTCCAATTCTCGCTCAGTTTGTGATATTTTAGATACCCTAACGGCCAGCACACCAGAAACTTTATATTTTGACATATCACACATATAAACTGGAGATCAAAATATGTTAATGACGTCCTATATACCTTGGAACACCTCTGGGTTCATGACCTTTTTTATCGTATTGGTACTATGGGATGTTATCTGGAAAGGGCTAGGACTGTGGAAAGCCGCAAGGAACGGTGAAAAATATTGGTTCATAGCTATACTGGTCATAAACAGCCTGGGGATCTTACCCATTCTCTATATTTATTTGTTCCAGAAGGGGAAAAAAGGGATATGAAATCCCTTTTCAATTCAAGGTCCTAAAGGACATCACAGACGTATCTCTTAGGAGCAAAGGATTCTTCCAGTAAGGCCAAAGTCTAAGTATGACACACTGGCCTGCCTTAGCTTGGGTAGCATTGATACAGTACCGAAGTGGAGATATTATGAAATGGCTCTGATCTAATGTAAGCTTTTTTTACTGCCTCTCATCCCTTTCACAAATTCCACAAAACTTTTCGCGAAATCATCATAAGAGCTGGCCACAAGATGGGCATAGCAGCCCAATGTGTTCTTTACTGTAAGCCCGTCCCAGCTATCTATGATGCCTGTACCTCGAGATAGCTTGATAGCGAATTTGGCATCTGCAGGCAGTTCTGTGACCTCTGAATGATGAAATTCGTGGGCGCAAAAAGAATTTCCAGTTTTGCCAATGACCGTATCCAGAGAAAAGGAGCCTATATTATAACTGACCACCCGTTTATGGCCCATGAGAGTATGTCCGGGGAGTGCACCCACCATCTCATAGGTGGACACGGGCATGTCTGACATGTGGTACATGCCTTTTTCCTTGACCCCTGTTGTGAGCTTCTGAGTAAGGTACATCAGGCCACCACACTCTCCATATATAGGTAAACCAGCCTCTGATGCAGTTTTTATATCCTTGCGCATGGAGACATTGGCCTCAAGCTCTGTGGCGAACAGTTCAGGATAACCACCGCCAATATATATCGCATCCACTTTCGGCAGGTGTTTGTCATGCACAGGACTAAAATAATGCAGTTCTGCCCCCGCAAGCTCCAACAGCTCAAGATTGTCGTGATAATAGAAGTTGAAAGCTTCGTCCAGGGCTATACCTATTACAGGTTTCTCAGTTACTTCCCTTGGGACGAATATAGTATTGGATGGTCTTGGAAGCGGAGACACCCGCCTTGCAATGCCCAGTACTTTCTCAATATCCACGCCTTCAGAGATCACTTTTTGAATAGTGCCGATCTTGCCCTCGAAATCCACAGACCTGCGGCGCTCTTCTATGGCAGGCACAAGCCCCAGATGACGCATAGAGATCATCATCTCATTGTTGCGATGGATGATGCCTATCACTGGTACACTGGTATAATGCTCAATGGCTTCCTTTGCTTTCTTTGCATGGCGCTGGCCACCGATGTTATTCAATATCACGCCCGCAATGTTCACCTGAGGATCAAAAGTCTTGAAACCTGAAACAATGGCAGCAGCAGAACGGGTGATGCTGCGTGTGTTCAGTACAAGGATGACAGGACAATTAAGGACCTTCGCTATCTGTGCAGTGCTGCCAATGTCACTCAAACTTTCCAGACCTTCATACAGCCCACGCACTCCTTCGATAATGGCAATGTCAGCCTTTCCGTCCGTCTCACACCCGTGCAGGAACACATCGCGTACCCTCTCCTCGCTCATCAGGTATCCATCGATGTTCCGCGCTCTGCGTCCCGTGATCTCCGAGTAGTAGCTCGGATCGATATAATCCAGCCCCACCTTGAAAGGCTGGACTTTGTATCCTGCCCTTGACAGGGTGGCCAGAAGGCCAATGGTAACAGTGGTCTTACCGGAAGATGAGCTTCCCGCAGATATAAGTACCCTTGGAATACGTTCTCCTTCGGTGGCTGTGAGAGCATTGGCGTGGATGACAGCGGTCATATGGATCAGCGCGTAAGTTCCCTTAATCTTTCATCATCCAATGATGTTGGTGTTGCCGAATCGGAATTTGACATGATGGCCTGGGCAAGATCACGGTATACCTGCGCAATGTCAGAACCAGGGGCCTTTTCAATTACCGAGAACCCATCTCTTTCACAGTCCTGCACGATCTGTTCCTTAGGAATGAAAGCAACAAGCTTGCTGCCGATATCCTCGGCGAACCTGCGCACTATCTCCTCTTCCCTTGTGACACTGCGGGAGTTACAGATCACACCACTAAGACGGGTATCGATCTTGCTGAGCCCTTTACAGATATTGTTTGCAGCGTACAGTGGCATATATTCTCCTGATGTCAACACATACGCATCGTTCACAAGCCCTTTCTTAATAGGGGCTACAAAACCACCGCATACTATGTCGCCGGGAACATCATAGATGATAAGGTCCATGTCATCCATTTCCTTGCATATATCCTTTAACGTTTTGATAGCTACAATAATACCCCTTCCTGCACATCCAATACCGGGCTCGGGACCGCCGACCTCCACACATCTCACATCCCCGTATCCATGGAAGACAATATCTTCCTCCGTTACTTCCACACCCAGCCTCAGCAGGTCCAGAATGGTTGGTATTCTTCGGCCACCTAGCAGAGTGATGGATGAATCGCTCTTTGGATCACATCCGATGATCATTACCTTGTAACCTTCGTCTGCACACGCAGCTGCAACGTTTGATGCAGTACTCGATTTGCCAATACCACCCTTGCCATAGATAGCTATACGTTTCTGTTTACCCACCTCTATCACCTCATCTTGGACCTTCAAGCATCTCTTTTGCTATTTCCCGCATTGTGGCACCAAGCTCTGACTCCACGATATGTTTCACTCCCAGCGTTTTTGGGTGCAGGTCTATCTCCACAACAACGTGCTTATGACCCATTTCCTTCAGGGGCAGCACCTGCCTGGGGCCATTTGTAACAGCAATTATCTCCATGTGGCTAATGTGGTCCATGGGTATGGCATGAGGAACACCGGTGATCACAGCAAAATCATGATCCTTATATTTCTTAGCTATGAGATCGCCCACAACATTACCTGCAATGGGATATTCATCAAGCCCTCCTGTGATCTCATGTATAAGCACGCCTTTTTCCTTCAGGTCATGCATGATATTGTGAGCATGTTCCCTTACACGGGGCAAGCCGAGTGACACATCCAGGTTGGCCATGTTCACCACATTTGCAGACATTCCCATCCGGGATGCAATTTCATGTATAGCGACACTGATATCAGCGAACATATAACCTGTTTCCTTCTTTGCGTTCATGATCACAAGCCCTTTCTTACCTTCCCTCAGCAGCTCTATGATACGCTGTGCCACCTTGTACTTCAGGTCCCCTCTTGATGGAGCTAAATATTCTTTGCTGGCAGCACCGTGACGCTTTTCTACCTCTGTTGCTTCTTCCAGTAACACCTTCTGTCGCTCGAACTCTTCCTTGTCGATGACGCCTACATCCAGTGCAGACTCCAGGGTGAGGAGCACTCCTTTTGTATTATTTGCATATCCTGCATGGACCTCAACCTCTATCACTGGTATGTCCAGACCTGCATCCATCACAGGCTCGCTCAATTCCTCACCAATGATCATGCTGGCACATGTTCCAACAACACCTATCAGTTTTGGATGAAACATTTCACTGACCTTTTTAAGTACTGAGGAAAGCTCCCGACGTCCCCCGAATACGAAGCCGCTCTCATCAAGGGCTGTGGTAACTACGTGTATGCCGTCTTCTTCTAGAAGTCTCGCATGTTTAAAAGAGCAACCTGGGGGACCATGTAATATGGCAACATCCACATTCAGATCCCTCAGGGTGTACAATGCAGCAACTATCGAACTCGGTCTAGGGTGTATTATAGATATGTCCTTCGCAGCCATGCTATTCTCCATGGTGTCATATAATCATTATGATATTCGTTCAAAGAAGTATGACGTTTTATACTTAATCAATTGTTGTTTTTGCACTATACTACAGTCTTCTGGTATAAAAGGGCTGTTTTATATAAAGATTTCATATTTTCAACGGAAGCATTTTACACATAGAATAACAGTAGTTTCATCAGACCTCTTTATCCTCGCAAGCTTCATTGCACGCATTCTACCTGCAGCCGAGCTCTCAGCATAGTGTATATTCCCGATCGCCAGAGGCTTCATTCTCTCACCTACCAGTATCAGTTCATCCATATCTACCAGCCTGCGGCCGATCAGATCAGCAACATCCTCCGGCGGAAGGCCTTCACATACTTGAGCAGCCTCTTCACCAAGTACCATTATCACATTTCGCTTTCTTCTTAAACTCAGGTCCAGTGCTTTTTCCGCTGAGAAGATATCCATGCCGGAGTTGGAATTATCAAGGACATTTATTCCACCTTCCACCATCTCTTGCATCCTTCCCTGCAGGCCTCTGAACTGCTGAATGGTGTTATTTATATTTTTCAGTGGTATACCAATTTCAAGGGCTGTGGCACAGGCTGCAGCAAAAGCTGTAATGTATGACTTTGCATCATATCCATCCGCAAGACATAGTTTCACGCACCCTTTAACACTGGTAATAGAGAAACCATCTCTATGCATACTCAGGAAATAATCAGCATCTGAGGATATATTTTCTTCATTATCCGCGGTACAGAAAGTAGTTATGTTTTCTGTTCCAAGGGTTATATCTAATTGTTCCACTGTTTTTCTGCAGCTCTCATTGAGTATAATATGTGCATTTGATGAGTAATTTAGCAGGGACCTTACCTTTGCCTCACTTGCCAGGGATGTTTTGCCCGCTATCATGTAATCCATGTCAAGGGTAGTGATGATACCAACATCTCCATATCCTGTAACTCCCAGTGATATCTCGAAAATATACACACCTATATTCCTCCCTAGCGATACTGCAATATCCTTTGCATCTAAGATACTGCCCGGTGCAATACTAAGACCTTTATGGATCATCTCGCACACACCGTTTTCCCATAGCTCCAATCCTCTGGAAGTATGCAGGACAACAGGGCGCTCTCTTGAGATCATGTCAGCAAGCAGGGAAGCAGTACTGGTCTTTGCCTTGGTACCTGTGACCTCGATCGTGAACGGCTGGTCACCAGCATCTTTAATTGCCAGGATCTCTCCAACAGCTTTGTGGTGTGATATTACAGGAACATGTTTTTCTTTGGCATGCTGGAGCATAATATGATCAGAATAAAGATGAACAGGGCTGATCATAAGGTCCAGCTCCCCGATAGAGCAGTGGTTTTCTGACATCCATATACCATCCATTTCAAGAGCACTGCATTGTTCAGAAGAGAGGGTTCTATAAATGTCCACACCTGTCACATTAAATCCCTGCTCTTTAAGCTTACGGGCAATATGGATACCACCATGTGTCATATCAAGAACAGCTATGTTCTTTATTTCCGGGTCCGTAAGGTAGTAGTACATATTCCGGAAAGCACTTTATTGATAGATAAGTGCAACGATAGCTCATTAAACCATAAGAAAAAGATTTGCCGATCAAAATCGGTCTGATATCCGGAGAGGTGAAATATCAGTTCTCTTCATCAGCCTCATCGTTCTTGTAGCTATCACTTCCCATCATAGCAGCAGCAATGGAATCGATCCCATCCATCCACTCAGCTACAAGCCCGTAAGGTATGTCTTCCATTACATCATCGGGCATCTTACGTCCGTTAATGACCAAGGCGCCGATCTGTGCTACCTTATCCAGCGAGATCTCTATATTGTCTGATGCCTCTGACTCCAGTGCCTGTTTCAGCAGGGTGGGTATTCTTGCCTTCTTGTTATAATCCTGTCCTATATAGCATTCAAAAGCAGCAAAGGTCCCTATGAGCGATGTCTGCATTGAAGCGATCATCATATCTATGTCATCGGATATATGCTCGATCTCTGCAAGGGCAATATCCTTTATCTGAGAGATCAAGTGGAAGGCAGATTCTGTGGAGATGAGCTTCTTATCGAACTTAGCTATTACTTTCAGGCATGCAAGGATGATGTCATCTTCCATGTTGATGAAAACCGCACTGTCCTTATCTTGTGTTTCTTCAGGTTCCTTGAGCTCAAAACCACTCTCTTTCACCTGGTTTATCCAGTTGTTCCACCGTTCCTTGGTATAAAAATCATGGGAAAGGATCTCTGTTTCCGTATCAGACATCAAACACCTCTTTTAGGTTATGCTATGTTCTTAGCATTCCGCTAGTAGTATAAAAGACATTCGCACTATTGTCATTTCAATTCTCATAACTGCAATTCCACCTTCTTCAGTGAAATGGCACATATGTCCTCATCTTCGATATTATCCAGAATATCAGTTACTGTGCATTTGTCTCCGGTGCGCATTCCTTCTGGGAAGAACAGATCATACATATCATCAGGAACATTATTACATTTTGGAGGTTCATAGCTGATCTTAGCACCTCGGATGGCTTTCCTGGAATCAAGGATCGCCACTACCGGAGATCTCACTACTTCTACTGCTATTACTCCACCGTCGTGAAGGAAGCATTCATGTATCGTAGGGGTCTTTATTCTGACCACTTTATACTTGCGTCCCTTCTCAAGGTTTAAACACGTGTTCTTGAGCTTACATTTATTGCACTCGTTAGACTCCCCTTCGAATATGAACTCCATACCTTCTTTAGCAAGCCTGGACCCAATGAGGGTTATTATAGTATCTGCCTCGACCATATCAACACACACCTGATCTGAATCATTCTATTATTTTAGTAATTTTTGCCACTCTCTCGGCAGCTTCAGGGGTAAGGCCTGAACCGAGTATCGTATATCTTTCCGGACGAATTGTATGTGCTAGAAGCAGAGCCTCCAATATATATTTATCTTCAATGCCCAGCTCTGCAGCAGTAGTTGGAGCATGCAGTTTTTTCAGTCCGTTAGTGATACGTTCCCAATCCCCACCATGTAGGTACATCATCATGATAGTTCCCACACCGCACTGTTCTCCATGTAGTGCGGGTTTTGGGGCCACCATATCAAGAGCATGGCTGAACATGTGTTCAGACCCTGATGCAGGCCGTGAAGATCCTGCAATGCTCATGGCAACTCCACTTGATACAAGTGCTTTTACCACTATCCGCACTGAACTCTCAAGCTTAGGTTTTATAGAATCTACAGAATCGAGCACAATTTTTGCTGTCATCCGGGAAAGGGCGGCAGCATATTCGCTAAATGGCTCATTCCTTAGTCTGTATGCCAGTTCCCAGTCGCTCACTGCAGTGTAATTTGAGATTATGTCCGCGCAACCTGCCGCCAGAAGTCTGTATGGTGCATTTGCAATGATCTCTGTATCGGCAATGACCGCCATGGGAGCATTTACTTCCACAGAGGTGACCCTTTTCCCATCATGTATGGAAGCTCTCGAAGAAACAATACCATCATGTGAAGCTGCTGTAGGGACACTGATGAATGGAAGGTCTAGTTCAGCAGCTGCCAGTTTAGCCACATCTATGGATTTACCACTTCCAACACCCAGCAGGTAATTGGAATTCTTATAAAGGGCAGCTTGCTTAACGCGCTCAACTTCCTCAGTTGTGGCTGATTTTATCGTTATCACGCTTGGATCGGCACCCGCATCTGCAAGTATATCATGGACTACATCTCCAGCTATATTCCGCGTATGTTTTCCTGTTACTATCAGGGGATCGTTGCCCAACTTAAGATCATCACAGACGCTTGTTACTTCTTTGATGACCCCGTGTCCTATTACTATATCTCTGGGCAATTGCATCCATTTGGAGTTTTCTTCTCTGGGTGGGATCACTTGAATACCTGCGATAGTTTTGTATGGTAGTTCTTTATTATACTAAATTTTAGATGAGATGTTTTTGATGACAGAAGTTATTAAACATTAGTTCTATTAGGATATTCCTAATAAGCAGTTGAGGTTCAATGACTTCGTATATAGATAAGGTTTCAGGATTTATAAACACATATTATATAGACCCTATCCTGCACGATGAGGGTTATAATATTGTCAACACCCTTACATGGGCTATCATACTTGGATTATGTATATTTGCAGTTGTCAAACTACTTAAAAAACTGGACATACAGGCAGATAACAGGTTCATAGCCTCGATCGTGCCTTTTGTACTTGCTGGATCTTCCATGCGGGTTCTTGAAGATGCAGAGGTTATTCAACAGCCTTTTAGTTTGCTCCTGATAACCCCTATTATATACTTTGTTGTGTTCTTTATTACCCTGGGGTGCCTTATAGCAGCTAAAGAGCTCAGCAAAAAATGGGCCGGGGGTAACATGGAAACTATTTTTGCATCCATGGGCTTTGTCTGGTTCTTGCTGAACATATCTGTGTTATTTAGCACCCAAAAGGTAGTTCTTCCTATGATACTGATCTATATCCTCAGCCTAGGGATATTCATCACCTTGTTTGTTTATTTCATTGCAAAGAAGATACATTTTGGAATACTTACGGACAGATTGAACATATCCATACTTGGAGCCCACATGCTGGATGCTTCCTCCACGTTCATTGGAGTAGATATGTTGGGATATTATGAAAAGCACGTACTGCCCTCTTATCTCATCGATCTTACAGGAACGGCTTTTGTGATGTACCCGTTGAAACTGGCCATATTTATTCCTGTGCTGTATATAATAGATAATAACTTCAATGAAGATGAAGAGTCCCGCAACCTGAAGACCTTTGTAAAAATGGTGATCCTTGTACTTGGTCTCTCTCCGGCATGCAGGAACACCATACGTATGTTTTTCGGGGTCTGATGAAAATGCATTATATCAGCAATAAAAGGCAAGCACTGGAATACATAAGGGGCATCCGCAAAGAGATATTATGCATGTTCCTATTGTTTCTGATATCTATGGTCATAGGATATACGACTGCCACATTGTATCCAGACATGGTCATAAGGTCTTTGGAAGAACTTGAGGGACTTGTGGAACTATTGAAAAACCTATCCATGGTAGAGATAATGTTCATCATCTTCCTGAACAATGCTCTTAAAAGTTTGCTCATACTGGTACTTGGCATCGGATTTGGGATAGTTCCTTTACTTTTTATTGCGTACAATGGCTACTTTCTGGGTATTTTCAGTTATAAGATCATAATGGAGCAAGGTTTTTTTTATTTAGTGGCCGGTCTTCTACCTCACGGTATCATTGAGATACCTATGGTCATACTGTCTGCAGCTATTGGTTTAAATCTTGGGCTCAAAGGAGCAGCTTTTCTTAAAGGAAGATCAGTGAGCTTAAAAAAAGAGATCATAACAGGTGTCAAGTTCTTTTTCTACTGGATCATGCCATTGCTTTTTATAGCAGCTGCGGTGGAAACTTTTATAACTTCAGCTATAATCGGCCTGCTGAGCTAGATATGAGGAACGATTGAAAAGAAACTACATAAAGCCTATATAGTTCATTGATATGTGTGAAGACAAGAGAAGGTATAAGATGATAGACAGAAAAGAGATCATAGATATCGTTCTGGATTACGATCCCGGTAAGATCAAGGTCGGAGCAGTTGCTTCCCACTCAGCATTAGATGTATTTGACGGTGCTGTGGAAGAAGGTTTTCACACCTTTGCTATATGCCAGCAGGGAAGAGAGAATACATACTCTCATTATTTCAAGGCCCAGAGAGATGCATATGGAAAGGTAAAGCGTGGAGTTGTGGATGAGACTCTGACATTGGAGAAGTTCAATGAGGTGCTGCTTCCTCAAAATCAGCAAAAGATGCGTGAACAGAGCATCCTTTTCATTCCGAACAGGTCCTTTACTTCATATTGTGGGATAGATGAGATAGAGAATGATTTTTCTGTGCCTATAGTAGGCAGCAGGAATATGCTCAGAAGTGAGGAAAGGGGTATCGATCGTGATTATTATTGGTTGCTGGAGAAAGCCGGTCTTCCTTTCCCTGAAAGGATCGATCATCCTCAGGATATAGAAGAACTATCTATAGTGAAGCTTCCCCATGCCATCAAGAAACTGGAAAGAGGCTTCTTCACAGCTGCAACCTATGAAGAATACCTGAAGAAATCAGAAGCATTGCTTAAGCAAGGCGTGATCACTCGGGAAGCTTTGGAAAATGCAAGGATCGAGAGATACATTATCGGCCCAGTGTTCAATTTCGATATGTTCTATTCTCCTATAGAGGAGGAGATGAGCAAATTGGAGATACTTGGCATAGACTGGCGCTTTGAGACCAGCCTGGACGGTCATGTTCGTCTGCCTGCACCCCAGCAGATCACCCTGGCAGAACACCAATTGACCCCAGAATATACTGTGTGCGGGCACAATTCTTCCACATTGCGCGAATCCCTGCTTGAGGATGTGTTCAAGCTTGCCGAGAAATATATCAAGGCTGCCAGTAAGCATTATGATCCTGGCATAATAGGGCCGTTCTGTTTGCAGACCTGTATAGATAAGGACCTTAATTTCTATATCTATGATGTTGCGCCCAGAGTTGGTGGCGGGACCAATGTGCACATGTCAGTAGGTCATCCATATGGTAACACTATCTGGAGAAATAATATGAGCACGGGGAGACGCATAGCTTTCGAGATAAGAAGAGCAATTGAAATGGGAGAGTTGGGTCGTATTGTGACCTAACCTCTTTTATTTCTGCTTAGTTCACAGAATATATTTACATGACCCTTTGTTATTTTTTATGGACTTAACTGCTAAATGCATAGATAAGTAGATTAAATAAGTGAACATTAATAGAACGCTGAAATCATTTAAATATCAGTAACCAAATGATAACAACGGTCAGGAGCAGATATCATCCGGTCTTAAGACCTATTGCAAGCATTGCTACGTACTTTTATGTTATTTGCCCATCGGAGGGAAATCAGTAATTGAGTCAACCTTGTGTTAATATTGGCATGGTAGGCCATGTCGATCATGGAAAAACCACTTTAGTGAGCGCATTATCCAGTGTGTGGACGGATTCGCACAGTGAAGAGATGAAGCGTGGAATATCTATCAGGTTAGGGTATGCAGATACTACTATCAGAAAATGTCCCAACTGCCCTGAGCCACAATGCTACACTGTGCATGAAACATGTTCAGGGTGTAGTGAGCCTTCAGAAGAAGTGCGTGCTATTTCTTTTGTAGATGCTCCCGGTCACGAAACCTTAATGGCCACAATGCTTTCAGGAGCAGCTATAATGGATGGTGCCATTCTTGTGATTGCTGCTAATGAGGAATGTCCTCAGCCACAGACAAAAGAACATCTGATGGCTTTGAACATTATAGGTATCAAGAACCTGATCATTGTCCAGAACAAAATAGATCTGGTATCCAAAGAAGAGGTACTAGAGCACTACAAACAGATCAAGAGATTTGTGAAGGGAACCGTGGCAGAGGACGCGCCGGTAATTCCTGTATCTGCTCAGCAGAACATAAATATCGATGTGCTGCTCCAGGCAATAGAAGAGCACATCCCAACTCCTGAATATAAGATAGATAGACCAGCACAGATGCTTATTGCACGCTCTTTTGATATTAACAAACCGGGAACACCTATAGACAAGATCAAGGGTGGTGTGATCGGTGGAACCCTTACAGAAGGTGTTTTGGCCATTGGTGATGAACTTGAGATAAGGCCAGGCTATAAGCTGGAAAGTGAAGGAACTACCAGATGGATCCCTATAAACACCAAGATCACAATGCTATTAGCAGGTAAGGACCCTGTGGACAAGGCCATTCCAGGCGGACTGCTTGCTGTAGGTACTACACTAGACCCTGCTATCACCAAGAGCGATTCCCTTGTGGGACAGGTAGCAGGAAAGCCTGGTACTTTACCGCCTACCCGTGATGTATTCACTCTTGAGCTAAACCTGCTTGAGCGGGTGGTAGGTGTGATCGATGAAGCAGAGATAGGCTCCATCAGAACCAGCGAGCCACTTATGCTTAATGTGGGTACGGCCACTACAGTGGGTGTGGTCACCAGTGCAAGGAAGGACGTTGCTGAAGTGAAGCTCAAGAGACCGGTATGTGCCAGTGCCGGTTCAATGGTTGCTATCAGCAGAAGGATAGGATCAAGATGGCGCCTGATTGGCGTGGGAGTTATCAGGTCTTGAAGGTTATAATCGACACGAATGCTCTGATGATACCTGTGCAATTCAATGTAGATATATTCAGTGAATTGCACAGGCTGGGTTTTGATCATTTCATTGTTCCTCAGGCCGTGTTAAATGAGCTGGATAGGCTTGTTACAACAGCAAGGGGCCAGGACCTCATAGCTGCAAAGGTTGGCAGATCTCTGGCAAATAGATGCGAACTTGTTCCTATAGAAGGGCATGCTGATGATATCATCGTGTCCCTCGCAGATGATGCGGATGCTGCGGTTTTGACAAATGATATCCGACTTAAGAAGAGGTTACTGGAGATCGGCATCAGGGTAATATCCCTTAGACAAAGGACCCATCTGGAATTATTGTCATAAGCAAGAGTAAAAATTATAACATATAAATAAGTTTATAGCAGAATAACTGGGCTTTTGGAGATAATCGCATGTACAAGAAAATGAAACTTTCTGACACAATAAGGGTAGCTCCTGATCTTTTGGGGGGGGATGTTCAGGTCAATGTGAAGAACGCACTGAAAGAAAAGCTTGAAGGCAGACTTGATAAGCAGATCGGTGCTATAGTTGCGATCACCAATATTGAAAGAGTTGGTGAAGGGCACATCCTTGTGGGCGATGGCGCAGTCTATTATGATGTGGATTTCGATGCTATCGTATTCTCACCCACGATACAGGAAGTGGTTGAAGGGGAAGTCGTTGAGACCGTTGACTTCGGAGCCTTTGTCAGCATAGGAGCTATGGATGGTCTTTTGCATGTAAGTCAGATCACAGATGACTTCATGTCATATGATGGAAAGAATGGCCGTCTTGTGAGCAAAACAGGAACTCGTTCCCTTGGTGAGGGCGATAGGGTAAGAGCCAGGATAGTTGCGCTCAGCATCAATGAGAGAGAACCAAGGGAAAGTAAGATCGGTCTTACGATGAGGCAGAATGCCTTGGGTAAGTTGGAGTGGCTCGAAGAGGAAAGGAAAGCCAAATCCAATGCTCAGGAAGAGGTTTGAACATGGCGGAGCAGGTTTGCAGAGAGTGTCACAGGATAGTCACAGGCCAGACATGTCTGATATGTAGTTCCAGTAATCTCAGTAGTGATTGGAGTGGCATGGTGATCATTGTGGACCCTGAGCTTTCTGAGATAGCCAAGAAAATGGAGATAACAGTAGCTGACCGGTATGCACTGAAGGTGCGGTAATTGGTAGGTACGCTACATCTTCCTGCAGAACTACGCCCTTTGTTGAGAAAGAGCTTTGGTGTCCTTTACACGGGTACAGGTGATGACACAATACAAAAGCTTTCCAAAGACCTAGAGAGTCCCATAAAACTTATATCGGTGGGTGATGTTACTACATTCCACTTGCTCAAGGCCAATATCATTCCGGACATCCTTATAGTTGATGGCCGGACAAAACGCGGGCCAGCATCGGAACGCGTAGTAACGGGCACAAAGCATACAGGGTTCACTGAAATATTCGTGGATAATCCTCCCGGGGTCATAACCGCGGATCTTATAAATGTGGTACATGATGCGATAAGATCAAAGGACCATGTGCGAATATTCGTGCGCGGCGAAGAGGACCTTGCAGCATTGCCCGCAATACTGCTTGCACCTGAAGGTTCGGTTGTGCTTTATGGACAACCGGATGAAGGAGTGGTGCTTGTCAATATCACAAGATCCAAGAAGGAAGAGATCCTTGACCTGCTGGATAAGATCGTGTGTGGGCAGGAAGACAGGAACAACTTGATAGCTATTCGGAGGAAATTCAATGGATGTTAAAATCATTGAGGATAAGAATAATGTACTTCTAAACAGGCGTGAGCTTAACTTCGAGGTAACTTTTGAAGGCTCCACTCCTGCAAGGATGGATGTAAAGAACAAGATGGCAGCATTACTGAACGTACCTTTGGAACTTGTAGTGGTCCAGAGGATGAACAATGAGTACGGAAGGCAGAAGCTGAGAGGCTATGCAAAGATCTACGAAGATACTGCCCGTATGAAAAAAATAGAAGAAGATCACATTCTCGAAAGGAACAAGCTACCTGAGACGCCAGAGGAAAAGGCTGATGCGGCGGAAGTATCGGAAGAGTAAGTAGGTGCGGATAATGGCAGTACAGGATTATTATAAGGTCAGCGGTGACAAACTGGAAAGAACACGCCAGATATGTCCAAGATGTGGAGAAGGTGTATTCCTTGCTGAGCATAAGAACAGGCGCACCTGCGGCAAATGCAGCTATACCGAGTTCAAGAAATAAATTTTAAGCTAATCTTTTTCTTCTTTTTCTTCTTTCAATTTTTTAATTTTCTGTTAGCTACAGCTATTTGTTATATAGATGAATTACGGAAGATTGATCATTATATCACATTTAAATCTTATACATTAGGATTAATGCAAATAATTAATTGTAATCATACATTTATTAATAATTAATTTACTGATATGCATTAGTATAAATCTATATACTTTAAGGTTATATGATGACATGCGTAGATATATAGCTTGTAAAAGTCCCCAAATTAGCCAAATATCCCTTATTAAGAAACTCGAGAGATAAATGAAAAAAGAAATGTGTGAGCACTCCTGTCCGCCGCCAAGCAAGAACAGGGGTGCTTTTCATATTATCGGGGAGATAACATGTAAAGAAAATATATATCTGCATTATTCATAAGTACTTTGCTGTTGGTGTTAAGAACAACTGTTGTTATGGCAGATGGAAAGCAAAATACAAAGAGTGCACATACATCCCTTCTGACAGGGTTCATGGGAATTCCTGGACGCAATTATTATGTTCACTGATATGTGTTCCATTGGCATGCTGTATATTTTGACTATGTATATCATCAGGTACTGAGAACGTCATGTTATTAAATTATTATAACAGCATGGGTGCAGAAACAGATGCATTATTGAAAAATGAAAAATTTGAGCTAAAACCCCATTTATATTTTTCAAATTCAAATTTATTGTGTTCTTTTACAAGATATGGACAGTCTATTACATCATATCTGTCAGCATATGAAATAAGAGTATACTACTCTATTTTCATAGTATAGGACCGCATGTAGGCCTGTTCAAATAAATTGCTGTAACTAAAATTAAATTGATTTAAAACGCTCATAAAAAAAGAAGGTTCATTATTCAAACAATATGATATTATTAGAGCTATTGACTCTGTTTGACTATACGTAATGTATAAATAGGATAAAGCCTTAATTCAATTTAAGTTGTGTTACGATCCATCCATAAGTACCTCCATACATAAAAGCATAGACCACTACCTGTTTCTTAGTACCCATAAAAAATTACTTTTTGCTCGGATGGATAGTAACCAACAAAACTTGGTCAAATGTTCTTTTTCTGGTTATTTTATTTTTTTAAAAATGTAGGTACCAATCCTTATATAGAATCATAACATATATTGGTTTGAGGCTAACATTTAGTAAAGAATACTTCGTGTTAGTTCTGGACCGATCAGAAGTGGAGAGTTAAATATGTTATGGTGTTATTCTAAACTCGACAAAGCAACAATAGAAAGCATAGAAGAACTTGAGAAAAAGCTGAATGTTACACTATTGGCTTTTTCAGGACAAGACATAAAGAACGCTAAGTTGACAGCTGACGAATTAAAGCAGATAGAAGAACTGGAAAACAAACTGGATCTTTCGTTGGTAGCTGTCAAAACATAATGCTGTGCAATCGTGTTTATAGAAAGCAGCATAAAGCCCACGAGAGCCTAGCTTAGAGATGTAAGCTGCTTTCTATAAAGCATAATATAGTTTTTTACATGTTATGTCATTTCAGCATTGTGGCTAAGATGACATACATTTCTAGTACATTGTTCTTTGTTAGACCCGCAGCATTTCAGAATATTTATTAGTTCTTCTATTATAGTAATACTATATCAATAAGTTTCAAATATCTGGGTTTTCAAAATTTTCAAAATATTTGTCCTGCAAAAACCCTCTCAAAATCATCTCATTTTGAGCAGCTGATCGGATCTTTTAAAAGATGTTCAATAGAGATCTTTTTATAGCTCATGTGAGATTTTTTTTATTTTTACCATTAATATATTTTAAAATGCATCACTGAATATCGAAAAATATAAGAATGATTAAGTATTGTGGATTGTTATCTAAATTATAAACGTATGTAATATCTAATTATGTATGTAAAATTTAAAAGTTGATAAATACCAGTATTTAGTTTTTACATATTTAGATATTAACAATTATCAATTGATTTAGACCATATAACAATTATTAAAATAACAACTTATATAATAAAAAGAATTAGGGTAGGAAAGGATGAACTCTGTTTATGCTATAGTTATTGGCATCTTGTTAGGAATAATGATATTTGCCTTGAAGACTGGCGTTGGATGTGGATTTTCCAACATCCGAAGAAGAGATGTATTGATCGTTGCTGCAAGCTATTTTGTCATTTCCGTAATACTTGGCGGACTTATAGGATTGGTGGACCAGTCCAGGCTGGATCTGATAACCAGCATGGGTATGACCCTGCACGTTGTTGTGGCCTTGCTCCTTATAGGTGCAGGTATATACACCCAAAAAAAATGGTTATGTGGACATGATGTATCGAAGCGCACTTTCCTTTTTATCTCAGTTCCATGCCCTGTATGTCTCACTGCATTGTTCGTTTCCTGCATGATACTTGCCTCCGCCCTTGGATGGAGTGGTTTCAGGATAGGAGCTTTGGTAGGTTTTGTATTCTTCTTCACAGTCGTGTTTTCAAGCTGGATATTCAGAAAAATGCAGCGCACACCAGAAGACCTCGGAGCTGTGATGATGTTCCTGGGCATATTTTATCTGCTTGGCTCCATGCTGGTACCAGCTTACATAAAATCTAAACAAACAGTGTATTCTGGCAGTGGAAGCGAAATTGACCTTATTCCTCTGCTTTTAATGGGCTTTGTGGTCGGTTGTGGATATGCGATACATACTCTAAAGGTGAAAAAGAATGAGTATATTTGATGTAACGAATAATATAATGAATACGGTCTCAAATTCATTATTATTTCCTGTGATCCTGGTTTTAGTAATACTGGCTTTTTTATCTTTGATACTTATAGGGGAGTTCCTTTCAGAGTATGCAAAAAGGAACAGGAACTCTCAGGATCTTAAAAATGCATGTCTTGAACTACATGCCCATGTGGAGCAATCCAACTACAGAGCAGCAGCAGATACCTTAAGAAATGTCAAACAAACATTCATTGTAACAAGCTTTGCTCAAGCTGCAGCAGAACATATGGAGAAGAATAGAATACCTGCTATTGAATGGCTTTCACAGGAATATGAGATAAAGATGTCGAAGAAACTTGAGTTTACCCGCATAATCTCAACCATCGGCCCTATGCTGGGGCTGATGGGCACGCTCATACCTCTGGGGCCTGCACTCGTAGCTCTTGCAGGAGGGGATCTCCTTACCCTTGCCAACAATCTGATGATAGCTTTTGCTACTACAGTTGTCGGTCTGTTTGCAGCCAGTATTACTTTTGTATTAACTCAAATAAGAAAAAGATGGTATTGGCAGGACATGGCAGATATTGATTATATTCTTGATTCCATCGAGGTAAAAGCATGAAACCAAGGCGCTACAGAAGAACGGGCTTGTTGAATGCTGAAGAGGAACGAAATCCTCTGGAGGGGGTTGCTAACCTTTTTGATACAGCAATGGTCTTTGCAGTAGCCCTTATGTTAGCGCTGTTGATGTCATACAATCTAACTGAACTGCTCAGTCCTACAGCAAACACGACCATTGTTAAGAATCCAGGGCAGAAAGACATGCAGATCATCGTAAAAGAAGGTCAGTCCATTGAAGTGATGAACCTCACTGATCAGATAGGAGGGGGTACCGGCGATGTTCTGGGTACTGCATACAAGCTAGCTGATGGAAGAGTGGTGTATGTGCCAAATGATGGCAATGGTGATGGCAATAAAACCACTACTTGATCTTATAACATAAAGTGGAGTGAAAATTAGTTAAGAAAAAATGCAGGAGGCACTTCGGTACTGCCGCCAAGCAATATACCCGAAGTGCTCAGCACACGTTATCGGAGGAGAACATGCAACGAAAATATGTACTTACATTAGTATTAAGTGTATTGTTGTTAGCATCGCTCACAACTATTGTATCGGCAGATGTAAACAAAATAAATATTATGTATATTTCCTGGACTCCCAGCCCTGCCCTTGAAGCGGCAAGCCAGTCCATGGTGCACAGTTCAGATATAGTGTATACTTATGTGCCTTCATTTAACACGACCACCTGGGCCAGCCCCAGTGATGAACTGCTGGCAGCAGCAGGTTCAGGGTTATTGATGGAACAGGATGTGATCTTTACTGATATGTTGTCAAGTGCGGTCTTTGATCCCATGGACCCGTTTTTCAGGTCTGCAAAGGAAAATGGAACATCTTTTGTGGACATAAGGTCTCTGGGGACACCTGAGTATTTCGATTATGTGTCAGACGGCGATGTCAATGATGACATTTGTACCTACTATAACGGTATGGGTACAACCAATGATGGGATCTCGAATGCAGAAAACCTTCTCATATACCTTGCTACAGAATACAGCAACCTTTCCGAGATCATAGATAGCAATGAAAATCCTATCGATGGCGGCTCAACTGGCAACGGTTCAACAGGCGGTAGTTCAGCTGGTACTGGTGATGTGAAGTTCCTTTTTGTACTGGGAACCGATCTTAACACTGCTGCCCTGAATAATGCAATATCGTCCTCGGACATTTCTTCTGAACTTGGTACAACAGTTATTGCAATGAGTGAAGCAGTACCTGAAAACTTTGACTTCTCCGGATATTCCATGATATTCATTGAGTCCAGGGATGAAGCTGCTGTTACTAACTGGGCCACCGGTATAAATGCTGCCAAGGATAATGGTGCAATGGTCATTGGTTACAATCTTTCTGAGAACATCACTCTGCCTAACGTAGACCTTTATTCTGCCAATTATACCGATATTGAAAGATACTGGGTGCAGGGCGGAGAGGCAAACATGGGCAGCATGCTGAAGTTCATGGGACAGAAGTTCTCAGATGCCTTTGCAGGACAAACAGTTGCTGAACCAGAGCTTCTGCAAGAGAAGGTTAATGTAACTTTTATCATCAATTCGGATTCCAGTGTGTATCAAATGAAGCAAGTGCTTGCTGAAAGAGCAGTGATCACTGACCTTTTCAATGTCAATGTCATGACAGGCGGAGAGGCAATAAACAGTTCCATTGATATTAGTAACGAAGATGTCATCATGATGTACATGGTGGGAGCTAATGAACTTCCTGTGATAAAGGACGAGCTGCTTACTGCAAAGAACAATGGCGCACAGATCGGAATGTTCGGTATGCTGACAGATGTGTACGGCATAGCCACTATAGACATGGCAAGTCCACCCTATGATGCAATGACAAATTATCTGTATTATGATGGCTCAAATAATATGGAGAATTGGATCCGTTGTGTTGGAGCTACCCTTAAGAACATCTATATTGAATACTCTTCACCAATGGTACCTAACATCCCTGACGATGGGATATATCATCCGGATGCTTTCCCAAAGATCTTTGCCAATAGTACCGAATATCTGTCGTGGTATGCGGACCATGGTTATAATATGTCAGCTCCTACAATTGGGATCATTGGTGGTAAGCTGGGTAAGACTTCCATAGAATATAATTCAGAGGATGCCATTATCCGGGAGATAGAGTCAAGAGGCTGTAATGTGATCTATACCACCTCTGCAGTATGTGAAGATGACGTAGATTACTTCACCATGGGTGGGGAAGTGTTAGTTGACTCCATTATTTCATTGAAGGGATTCTATCTTAACTATGGTGACCATGAAAAAGGAGTAGAATATCTCCAAAAGTACAATGTGCCTGTGATCAAAGCCATACAGGATTATTACCAGACACCGGATGAATTTAATGAAAGCGTACTTGGATTAAGCAGCTCTTCCATTGCGTATCAGGTCACACAGCCTGAAATAGATGGTCTTACCGATTATATCTGGGTAGCTGGAAGGGTGCAGGACGAGGAAACAGAGCAATATTATTATGAGCCCCTGGAATGTCAGGTCGAATGGCTATCTGACAGGGCCATTGCATGGGCAGAACTTGGCAGAAAAGAAAATGCAGATAAAAAGATCACCATCCTGTACTACAACCACGAGGGCGGCAAGAACAACATTGGTGCCAGCTACTTGGATATAGGTTCAAGCTTCACTCTGCTGCTGGAAGACATGCAGGCTGCAGGATACAATATCGGAAATGACAGTGTTCCAAACGGTAGTGAGTTCATTGATCTGTTCATTGAAAGCAGGAATGTTGGCACCTGGGCTCCAGGAGAACTTGAGAAAGTGGTCCAGTCCGGATATGTAACCCTTCTGCCGGTAGATGAATATCTTGAATGGTACGGAACATTGCCACTAAGCGTGCGTGACGAGGTAGAAGATATGTGGGGCAAAGCACCTGGTGAGGTCATGACATATGAGAACAGGAGTGGAAAGTACTTCGTAATACCAACTATACAACTTGGTAATATCAATTTCATACCTCAGCCAACCAGGGCGGGGACCTCGGATGAGTCGCTTATATATCATGATTCCTCAATGCCGCCTACACATCAGTATCTTGCGACATATTTCTGGATAAACGACATATATGATGCAGATGCTATGATACACTTTGGTACCCACGGTACACAGGAATGGCTTCCAGGAAATGAAGTTGGTCTGTGGAGATATGACTATCCATCTATCATGGTGGCTGAAACTCCTGTAGTCTACCCGTATATAATGGATAACGTGGGCGAAGGCACCCAGGCCAAACGTCGTGGCAATGCCGTTATAATAGACCATCTTACTCCACCAATAATAGAGGCTGGTCTTTATGGTGATCTTGCCACAATGAGCGAGAAGATCCAGAAATATAGGGATGCCAGAAGTGATAATGAAGCTTCAATGATGACCCTTTATCGTAACAGCACGATACAGCTTTATGGTAACCTAAGCCTTGCAGAGGACCTGGAAGTCTCAACTGACGATTTGTATAATATGACCGATAGTGACTTTGAGAGCTTCTTGAATAACGTGCTGGAAGATTATCTTGAAGATATGAAATCAGAGCTCATCCCTTACGGTCTTCATGTCTTTGGTGTTGCACCACAGGAAGAGAAGCTTGTATGCATGGTAAAATCCATGCTTGGGAACAGATTCACAGATCACATCTACAATGCACTTACAGCAATCAATGGAACTGAAGAATATCAGCAGACCGAAGCAGATGCAAATGCAATGTTGCTTTTGAATGCAACCATTCTTAATGGAACGAACATCTCCAATGCTCAGTTTGAGGTACTCGGACTTACAAATGCTAATATCACAGCTGATCTGGAGCTGGCGTTGCAGTATGCAGATAACCTTGCTCAGACAACGCGTGAGATCGACCAGACATTAAGAGCACTTAATGCTGAATACATAGAGCCTTGTACAGGTAATGACCCTATCCGTAACCCAAATGCATTACCCACAGGCAATAACTTCTATAGCTTTGACCAGAGAACTATTCCTGACGAAGAGACCGAAGCCATGGGAGCTGCCATTATAGATAACTGGCTTGAAACCTATTATTCTGCTAATGACACGTATCCTAATAAGGTAGCTTTTGTCATGTGGTCTGTGGAAACAATGAGACATGAAGGTCTTATGGAAGCGCAGATCTATGCTCTTCTGGGTGTGGAACTGGAAAGGACCAGTGGAAGAATAACCGGGTTCAAAGTGATACCGCAGGAAGAAATGACACATCCGAGAATAGATGTGTTGCTCACAACATCGGGACTTTACCGGGACACTTTCCCCTACCAGATAGAACTTATGGATACCGCAGTCCGCATGGTTGCCCAGCTCAATGAGACGAACGAGACAAACTATGTAAGATGGAACTCGCTGACAATAGAGGATGCAATGCTGGCAGCCGGATATAATGAAAGTGTTGCACATAATGTTTCTATGTCCAGGGTATTCAGCGAGGCACCGGGTGCATATGGTACAGGTGTACCAGAAGCAGTGGCGGCAAGTAATACCTGGGAGAATTCCTCAAAGATTGCTGACCTGTACATATCCCGTATGTCCAATGTGTATGGTAAGGATGTATGGGGTGTCAATTATGGGGATGTGTTCGAACTGAACCTTGGAGGTGTGTCCTCGGCTATACATAGTGATACATCGAACCTTTACGGTCTTATAGACAATGACGACTATTTCTCTTACTTCGGAGCGCTTGGACTTGCTGTAAAATCTATTGCTGGTGACTCTCCTTCAATGTACATTTCTGATCTGACCAGAGTGGACAAACCGGAGATCATCACGTTAAGCAAAGCTTTCAATGTTGAGCTGAAAGCGAGGTATCTCAATCCTAACTGGATCACGGGAATGATGGAATATGATTATGCAGGTGCTAGGGAAATGATGAATACCGTGGAATACATGTGGGGATGGGAAGCCACTACACCTGATCTAGTTACTGATTCTGACTGGAATAAGATATATGAGACCTATATTCTGGATTCTCAGAACCTTGGACTTGATGACTTCCTCAAGGAGAATGCATATCAATATCAGTCCATCACAGCAAGGATGCTTGAGACCGTAAGAAAGGATTCATGGGATGCACCAGAAGAAGTTGTTCAGAATCTGGTAAAAGAGTATGTTGAATCCGTGGTGGATAATGGGGTTACATGCTGTCATCATACCTGTGGCAATCCCTCACTTCATGAATTCGTACAGGGTATAATGTCTGTTCCAGGTCTGGTGGATGAGCAAACTGCTGCAGAATATAAGAAACTCGTGGAAGAGGCAACTACCAAACCGGCAATAGAAAGTGCCTCTATAAGTCGTAGCAGTAGTTCGAGCAGCTCGAAACAAAAGATCACAGATCAGGTTGCCACCTCTGGACCAACGAACCAGACTTTTGAGTCCCATATCGGGGCAGGTACAGATCTTGATCAGCCCGCACCAGAAGCTCCTAGGTCAACCCCTGAGAACTATGTGGAAGGCTATGAGATGACCAAGGAAAGTATAGCACCTCCTGAAAGCAGCAATCCTGCATTCTCGGGTTCGGATATAGTTGCTCTTGTCCTTGTGATTGGAGCGGTTGGAGCAGTCTTAATAGGATTTATGAGAAAGAGGAAGGTGTGAAAGTAGAACCCAAAATTATCTGAAAAATTCTATAAATAGATCAGTGGCAAACTGGTCAGTTTATAAAACCTTGTATTAGTACAAGGTTTTTATTTTTAACATTCTTAAAGTAGTTAATCTTATTAACTAAAAAAATAGTTAATTCTCTATTTTTGCACTTCAACAATATAAGAACAGAACACTTCAGTATCCCAATACTAAAAAAGGCTTTGTAGAAATCCTCTTCTCTAAGCTTAGATAAGACATTATAATTATTATAATATGAGGATCACAGAGATATTGTTAAGGATTTCTGTAAGATCAGATAATGATACATTTATCATCATTAAAGAAGAAACACTAAAAATGGGACCTTATATGTCAAAGAGTTCAAATCATATAATAGAGGATCTGCAAGCTCTACCTGTTATCAAAGGATATTACCTGGTAGTAGGTGGTGGAAAAATAGGTACGAACTTCGTGGAGCATGCACGTAAGCATAACTTCCCACTTGTACTTGTGCTGGATAAGGATAGAACTGCTCCAGCCTCTTCTTACACAGAGATCATAAAAGATGTTGATGCCTTGCACAAGATCATGGAAGGGCGATCAGCATCCTTGCTTAAGAAAGAAAGCTCAGAGATATATTTTTATTGTGCAAAGCTCGATGAGGTCCCTTTTATCCTGTCCTTTGGGGTACCTGAATATATCATACCTGCCATCCCCTGTCATATGATCGCGTATCTGATGAAAAAATACCTCAATTTTTTGAAAAAACATGATCAAACTGTCACAGAGATATGCATTTCATCTGAAGATAAAGATATGATGGGGTTCTTTGAACAATTCACATCGAACTTCCCGGAAAACATTAGAGCTGGCCTTTATCCTGCACAAGGGATGGTCATGTTATCATATGCCAGACCTGGAGAGATATGCCCGGATGAATGTACTGGTCCAGAGAGGTTTTGTATTAATTTCAGAAGGGAGAAGCCAAAGACAATAATAGATCACCTGCGGGACCTGTTCCCTTTGATCAATGGCTGGGTCTTCGAAAGCTACCAAATAAAACCTGGTATCGGTGCAATGAAAGGCGCTGATGTGAAACAGAACCTATTGGAAATGTTTGAATATGTGCATTCTCAAGGTGCATATGGAAATAAGGCTGGTGGCGTGGTCACACCAAAGAATATCTTTTTTATAGCTACTGCCTGTAATTGCCATGGCGTAGTGAACCTGTTTAAGATCTGTGTGCCCGGAATGACCCAAACCTTCTGAAACCTTACTTCTGAAGACTTGCCAGTTATTTCCTATATATTGCTTCGACCGAAAATCGGCCTTACCAAAAATAAGCTCATATGTATGCACAACCAAAGAAAAACATAATGACCTGTTGTAATGACCTAATAGAAAAACAAGTGACTAAAAAATGCATAACTTATACCAGTTACATACACTGCTTGCAAGTGCAGGTTACACTATAAGGATAACTCGTTGGGAATATCTTCCTTTGGGATTGAAAGCCACAAGAAATGATTCACCTGATCCGGGTATTGTGGCCATTGAGAAAGAGTTAACATCAGAGCAGCTGAAAGAACAGAACATAGATGCATTCTTGGAGGCGAAGAAAGATAACATTTCGATCATAGCCTTTAATGTACCTCCTCCTGGTTTTCCTGATGATTCTGAACCATTGATCAGAAGAACGGAGTTAATAACACCAGGTTCATTTGAAGAGCTTAAAGAGATGGAAAAAGCAGGCTGTAAAATAACCGATGGTCCCAATAATCTGGAAAGAATGGAAACACCCATTGTTTCTGGGAACGATGCAACATGGAAAGTACCTTTGTACATAAATGGTAAAAAGTTTATGCATAAGCTGGAAAGCTTTCGTTTTTCCAGGATGCATAACATCCACATACTATTGGAGTTGGGCCAGCCTGTCTGCGAATTCACGATCGAAAGTATATTAATGTTCGATAACCTGGATACTTTGGCTGAGTACATTGAAAAGGAGGAAAAAAATAGGTGATTGAGCTGAATGATTTATATCATCAGCACAAGGTCCTCAAACGCATACGCATTCTCCGGAGAGGATATAATATGCGGTCTCAGGACATCAATACCTATGTTCATGGTCAATGAGGCTTCAAATATGTCCTGGAGATCTATGTCCCCATGTTCGAAAAGGTCACCTAGTACCTTCATCCCTTCAATGAAACCAAGCTCTATGAATTCCAGAGGGCTTATACCTGCATCGAGCGCCTCATAAGATACTTGTTTTGCGGCGCTGTTATCGTGTTCAATGATGGCCTTCTTTGCTCTTGCAAGAAGGGTTGTGGTTTCTGTTCCGGTTTGCATGACAATCACCAGACATTTACTTTTTTATCCACTATATCTTGGAGGTCTCAACGCCTCAGATAGCAAAATATCATAAGTTAATAAATATACTATCAACTTTGAATATATGCTAGCATGTAAGTATAGTGAACATATGGCAACTTGCTCACTTTGAGCCATGTTGCAGCTTTTTAATAATATTAATTAATAATATATTATAAAATTGATTACATATATAACTTTGTGCTTACATTTTTTTAGAAGTTCTGTTTTACAGAACTTGATAAAAATAAAAAAACAATATAGAAAATAAAACTAATAAAAATAAAAAATGTTATAAAAATATATAAATTAATTAAATGGTCAATACATCGATCCTGACTGAAAATTGAAATGATCTATTTTGAACTCTAAGTTTCTTGGATATCCTTAATGATGCCAGAATTTTGTATAAGATACTTCCATGTGAAATGTTCCCTCATTTCAAAGTTGTTCTTACCCATAGAAACGAGCAAGGAAGTATCATTAAACATTTCTGAGATCTTATCAGCAAGGTCTCTGGGATTTCTTGATTCATATAATACACAATTATAACCAGGTATCAGACAGGATTCCTTTCCGATGACATCAGCGACAATAATTGGTTTACCGGCAGCAATATACTCTTTTGTCTTTCTGGATGAAAAGAAACCTGGATGTTTAGAATGCTCATCCATTTTATCGTAGGGTAAAATACAAATATCGAACCTGTGCATGATTGAAAATGCTTCATTCTGTGGCCTGCGGCCTGTAAAGATCACATTATCATATGTACTATATTTTTCCATTAATTTGGAAGCATTAAAACCCTCACCCACAATGACAAACAAAACCTCTGGAATATGTTCAGCCGCCTGACACATATCCTCTACGTTCATAAAAGATTCCCAATTACCGACAAAACCCACGACTTTCTTATATCCTTTAAGATCAAATGTATGCATATCAATATTTGCATTGTCGATCCTGTGTATATCTATCCCGTTAGGGATCATTAAACACTTTTTGCTATATTCCTGTATTTGGGCCTCAATACCTTCACTAACAACAATGAGCCGATCACTGAGCTTTAATGTGGTCCAGTCAATGTATTTGACAAAAAAGCTTCTCAGATGTTTTCCTCGTTGGGATAGTTCCAGGTCATACTTGCCATGGAAATCAGAATATACCTTGACACCTATGAGCTTCAATAGGACCAATAACATAATCGAGTCGTATCCGCGTAATATAGCAAAATCCATATGATGTCGTATTGCAAACCTGAATGCAAAAAGCGTCAATTGAAGTCTGAAGAGCATACCCTTTAATAAAGAAAGACTGCCGTCCATACTTATGAAAGGTCTCACCTGAAGCAAATTGTCTATCTCAACCTCATTCTTATCATAAGATTGCATGATCACATACATTTCCTTAAACTCTTTATTGAGCTCAGAAAATATATGCAAGGCCCTCGATGACTGCACAACGCTATATGAAGGCACAGTAGTCAATAATATAAAACCTTTTTTAGATGTCATGGAAAACAATATCATAGAAGGTTAAAGTTATTTGGCCGCAATCCGATACTTTGTGATCATGAGATAATTGTAGGACACTAAGGGTAGTAGCATGGTCAGAGGTCAGCATCTCAAAGATATAGATCAACCCCATAATTTGAATAGATCTTAGCGTCTTTTGACAATGAATTCAACAACACCACATCTTTACCATCTTCCGGGCCATAGAGGAAATTTGAGGAACCAGACCCCGTATATATGCCTCCATCCATGAACTGCTTTTGTCTTATGAGCACATATCCTTTATAATTTGGGATTTCATCAACTTTCGAAATGGTATAACTTCTGAAAAAAGGTAAGCCCAACTCTTCTGATTTACTGAAATTTTGTTGAATGAAGAACCTGTGTGCATGATAGTCAGAATGCAGTTCTGATCCAGGATCAACGTGATCCATAAAATAATTAAATCCCTGGATCTCATCTGAAGTAAAATATTCTCTGACAGGATATGTCAATATTGGTTTTGATTCCGGACCATTATAGTAAATGGAAGTGAGCACAAAGATAGCCATGAGCACTGAAATAGCGATCATCCAGCTTGGCCTTTTACCACTGTCCGAAAGATGAGAATAAAGGATATAAATACCAGCAGCCATAGCAAACGCCATGAAAGGGCTGATCAGCAACATGAACCTATCAAATCTGAATAAGGTCATTGTTTGCCAGAGGGTCTGAATAGGAGTTGGAATATAAAGCACAAGCGTAAGTAAGGCAAAAAGTGAGAATACAGAGAAGTAATCCACATAGTTCCTTTTATTGGACTTGATACGATCCCACAGAAGATAACCTATCCCGATCAGAGCAAAGAATAAAAATATAGAAACGTCAAGATGGTTTAAGATATATATCCACTCATAACCCATTTGCACAGTTTCTTTGATTTGGAACTCTTCATAAAAATGAACATCAGAACGGCTTAACAACAATTCTTCCACGAACACATTTGCAAAGTAGAACCAATAGCCCATGAACATTGTGCAGAATAATGAAAAATATGTGGTGTTGATATAGCTCTCATTTGACAGGATATGTTCACATACCAAAAGAAGGAACAATATAACAGCTATCTGGGCAGCTGAAACCTGATGAACGATCACTAAAAATATAGTAAGAAGTATAGCAAGTCCCTGATAAGCAAAACCACGATTATTTTCATCTTTTTTGTACAGCAGATATAGAATTACTATCAGGCCTGCATAAGCTAAAGTCCTTGTGATCATGTACATACCATAATAAATAACAGTGCCGCTTACTGAATACACCAGGCATGACAATAGAGAGAACGTAGAGTTTTTTGTAGCTTTCATAAAGAAATAGTATATGAAAATAAGTAGTACTGAATAGACCAGACCTGAACCAAAGAAGTAAGCTGTTTGCAGGTCCATTCCTAATAAATAAGCAAGCTCTGAGTTAAAAATATGAAATAAGGGGAAACTTGCATAAAAAGTGCTCAGGTCCGCTGGAGCCACATGACCTGAGAGATAGGTCACTTCCGAGATAAATAGATGGGACATGATATCTGTTCCGCCAAAATACAGAGGATATTTTAGCGTGACACTATAGATCAAGTTTAAGCTCAATAGGAACAGCTCTAAAAGAATGATATAAGGCTTTGAAGATCGGGAGAATATTTGATTCAAGACCAAGATATAGGCCAATGTTACTGTTCCGAAGTAATATCCTGTTCTTGTGGTACTTAAGAACAGGAATATGATGGATAACAGATAAAATGTTATGAAAGCTAAGATCATAGTTCTTTGGCTCAGAGAAGGTCTTTTGAGAAGGAGTTCATCATGACATACGTCCTTTCTGAACATTTTTGATAAAAATATGGCAGAGAATATTGCTGGTACAGCTACTAACAAACCTCTGATCGCAAAATCTGGACGGTCTATAAAATAGGCTATTGCAATGCCAGCAGCAACCATTGCGATGATGAATAAAGGGAAAAAACTTACAATGAACCTTAACACTTTATGAGTTGCACCAATCTTCTTTTCCTGCATTTACAGACTCCTGAATGGACCTACTTCCAAAAAGCCCTTTAGTGATAAAACTTCCTTTGCTCTGTATAAAGTCAAATAGTCTCTCGAGCTAAGTACTATATTCTCCATTTTAATGGCTTAAATCCCATATTAGAATATAAAACTAACTCAAGAATACTATAATGATATCTTTCTAAAATTGTAAGTTGTTCACCATTTTTACTAAATGTGAATATCAAACTTATTAAGTTAATTGATACAGCCTATTAAAACCACAGGTATCAATAGAACGCCTGCCGTAGTTATAGTTGATCCGTAAGAACTGGTTGAAGAGCATGGAAACAGAGTAAGTTCAAAGGACAATGATAATAAAATAACTCAACTCCGGGATATATTACTCCACGAATTTGATACCGACATTTTTCATGTTGTTGCGTACTGCGACATTGACAAGAAGAGGTGTGATTGATTCTATCATCGAGGAAGTTTCAAGTGGGCCAATGTCCCTAGGACGCATACCTGGGATATCCCTGACAAGATCAAAGACGATGCTTTTAGAATACATGCTGTTTCCACATATCCCAATATCGTAATCGAGCTCTATATCAAGATTGGAGAGCTTAGCTGCGGGAACGGTATGGAAAGCAGAGACCAGCTCGATAGCACCCTCCGGTAGCAAAGCTGCAATTTCCTGTGCGGCACTTCCTAAAGGAGGCATAACATAACAGAAATAATCCGATTTGTAATCTTCCCGGGAACTAGCCGATATCTCAAAAGAGACCCCACCCGGGACTATGATGCAGGAGTTCTTTTCCATTGGCACGACCACAGATATGATGACCTTACCGGGAAGTCCGGATTTGATCTGTTCGATAGTGGAAGCTATCTGACCATACCTGATAGCAAGAAGCACCACATCAGCTTCCAGGGCTGCCTTTGCATTGATCTCACCTGTTATGTTTGCCTTGAAACCATGGTCCTTCAATATGCCATTATACTCAGCTGCCCTGACCTGAGCCTTTTCCTGGTTCCTTGAACCCACGATCACCTGATGTTTCTGTCCCCATCTGAGAGCGAAACCTTTACCTATGCTGCCTGTACCGCCAATTAGTGCAATCTTCATGATAATCCATCAACAACAATACAACTATATCAATTATTCGACCTGAAATGTGAGCAACTATATGGTCTTATATTTAGACCATATAAATGTTACTCAATTATATTACAATATTGGGGCGAAAGTAGGTCAAATCCACCCGCGGTCCTTCATTGCAGTTACGACACGTTCGATGGCAACAACATAAGCAGCCGTCCTCATATCAATGTTGTACTTTTGTGAAGCTGCATATACTGCCTTGTATGCATCTGTCATCTTTCTGTCCAGGCGAGTGTGTACCCTGGCCTCACTCCAATAATACATGTAGAAGTTCTGGACCATCTCGAAATATGAGACTGTCACTCCACCTGCATTACAAAGGAAGTCAGGTATGATGTGAACACCTCTCTGGAAAAGGATATCATCTGCCTCAGGAGTTGTAGGACCGTTTGCAAGCTCGGCAACGATCTTAGCATTTATTGTATGTGCCCGCTTCTCTGTGATCACGTTCTCAAGTGCTGCGGGAATGAGGACATCTACATCAAGCCCAAGGAAAGCCTCAGTACTGACAGGTGTTGTATTTAGCATACCTGTGACCGATCCGGTCTTTGCCTTGTGCTGGCTTGCCATCTCTGGGTCAATACCGTCCATATTCATGACACCGCCTCTGCTGTCACTGATAGCCACTATCTTGCAGCCGAACATTTCCTTTGCAAGTTTTGCTGCATTGGAACCCGCGTTCCCATATCCCTGAATGGCAACCTTTGCGCCCTTAAGCTCTATCCCGAGGACTTTTGCAGCCTCCCGGATCGTATAGAGACCTCCTCTTGCTGTCGCGTCACTTCTCCCGAGTGAACCACCCATTGTAAGAGGTTTACCTGTAACGATGCCGGGCTGATTGAACGATGAGATCTTTGAGAATTCATCAACCATCCATGCCATGATCTGGGAATTGGTATATACATCAGGCGCTGGGACGTCCTTTCTCGGACCAATGATCTGAGCAATGCTTGAAATGTAATTGCGGCTGAGGCGCTCAAGCTCACCATCAGACATTTCCTTCGGGTTGCAGATAATTCCCCCTTTACCTCCACCCAGTGGTATGTCTACTACCGCGCACTTCCATGTCATCCATGCAGCAAGTGCTCTCACAGTGTCGATGTTCTCTTCCGGATGGAACCTTATACCGCCCTTTGTAGGGCCTCTGGCATCGTTGTATTGTATCCTGAAACCTTCGAACACCTTAATCGAACCATCATCCATACGAACAGGGAACGTAACGCGCAGCTCGCGCATTGGATGCCTTAGCATTTCATGTATGCTTTCATCCAGCCCAAGAATTGCAGCACATTTTGCTAACTGTTTTCTTGAATTTTCAAATGGATTTTCTAAAGTCATTACTTTTCCTCTTACATGCTATCTCTGTTGACATAAGCGATAACTAACCTACTTCTGAATATAATAGGTTATCTATTATTTGTAGCACAAAGGAATAGAAAAAGAGTCATCAAACAGCGTTCTGATCTGAATGTGCAGAGATAGAAGGCCCTTTAAAATAAATAAAAAAGATTCTGTAGAAAACATAGATATTCTTACAAATATCTAAGTAAGCAATGATTTAACATTAACTATCAAGTATTGAACAAATTTAACTTTTTGGTTCTATTGATTCTGAGTAAGATATGTTTTCCACAGAGCTGAAAATAGAGCACTACCCCCTTCATGTCATAAATAATTATGGAAGGGGCAAAGGAATCAATCCTCTGCTTCCAGTGCGTGTATAACATCATTTATAGTAAGCTCTCCTTTTGCAACACGCAACACTGTGGGATATATAAAAGAACAATCGTCGATCATACTCCAACGTTCTTCACCTACGGTCTTTATGACATCGGCCATTACTTTTCCACACGTGCTGCAATACTTGGTCTCACTTTCAATACCACAAACCAGACATTTCATAAGATAACCTCCACCTTGCATTATTACAAGGATCAATTCAGATGCATTAAATGTTTGCACTACTGGTATTTAGTTCTGAGCATTATTTACAGACAAATGCCATGGGCTGAAGAAAATAAAGGAAAATATAATAATAATACCAAAAAAAGTTTATGTGAAACTAATAATCAATGTATATTTATTTTTGAAACCTGTATAGAAAAAACTTACCAAAAGTGCAGCGTCATATTAATAATAGAATCTGTCGTTATTCAGCGACATACACGATAATTTAAATCTTCAAGAGGTAAAGCGTGTCTGAAGACCTTTTTGATATAAAAGTTAAGAATCTCTCTTTTAAAAATCCCATTGCTCTTGCACCTATGGGAGGAATAACGGATAGTCAATTCGCAAACAAATTCGCAAAAGATGCAGGGCTTGTGATACTTGGAGGATATAACCTCGATGCTGCAACAAACATGGCTGCGTCCGAAATGGTAAAAAAAGGGCGCAAAGAGTTCATTTCAAATGAACCTTTAAAACTGATAGATAATGAGCTGAGATCGGTTAAAAACCAAAACGTAGTTGCCATAAACGTAAGAAGCACCACGCTGGAACCACTGCTCGAAGCTGCTGTTATGGCTAAAGATGCAAACGCTATAATTGAGATCGATGCACATTGCAGACAGCCTGAAATGACAAAGATAGGTGTAGGAGAATCACTACTGCACGATCTGCCAAAACTGCAGGACATTATCCGTAAGGTAAAATCAACTGGAGCTATCGTGTCAGTGAAGGTGCGTGCCAATGTGATCGACAATATCAAAATGGCCAGGACCGTTGAAGATGCTGGAGCTGACATACTGCACGTGGATGCCATGAGGGATGGACCTGGTGCTGATATAGAAACCATTAGAAACATAAGGGATAATACAAGACTCCTCCTGATAGGTAATAATTCAGTAACTGATCTTGACACCGCAAAAGATATGTTCACCAGTGGGCCGGACATGATCTCTATAGGAAGGGGAGTCGTGAAAGATCCAAACCTGATATCCAGCCTTGTAAAGGAAATAACCCTGCAACAGCAGAAGATGGGATGGTACAATTCACCTAAACACGTATGCAGAGGAGAAGGTGACCTGCGTGGGCTTGCGTTCTGTTGTCCTCCCGTCAAACCATGTCCCGTGCATTTCAATACCAAGAAGATCGGACTTTCAGCAAAGGATTTTGCTGACATAAAGATGGAATTCGCAAAGGGAACACCTCTTGAATACGGAGATAGCACCTGTTTCGGTAGCCTTGTATGGTGCTGTAAGATCACAAGGAGATGTCCATTAAGGGATGGAGTACTTGAAACGATCGGGCTTTCGGATGCAGAATATATGAAACTGAAAAGACAACTTGCTGATCATATCCTTGACCACCCCAAGGTTACTGGTAAATGAAGAAGGAACACGGAATAAAAGGAAAGCCTAACAAGGCTTCCACATACCATGCAGCTTCATACGTGGCAAGATGTGCCCAGCTTGCCATGTTGCTGGAAGTATCAGCTCACCCAAAACCTGGGAACATAGATAGGGAACATGATTACGAGAGTACCACTTTTGAGCATTTCCTCACATCATCGGTTGCAGTATATCCAATACTTGAGAAAGCTGGAAGGGAAGGACACGGGATTGGGAAATATGTTCATGAAGCTGTGCTTGAAAGTGCAGCCTGGCAGAAAGGAGGGAACACACACTTCGGCGCTTTTCTGATTCTATTTCCCCTTGTAACTGCAGCAGGCAGACTTATTAGGAACTCCAGGGAACTTACACCTGATAACTTAACCAAAGAAGCGTTCAACATTGTAAAAGGAACGGATGTAGAAGATGCACTACAGGTATACTTGTCCTTTGGACCAGCTGGGGTCAAGGTGCGTAAGGTAGATGAATTCGACCTGTCCGATACAAAAGCCATTGAAGATATTAAGGACAAGCGTATGACACTATACCAATTGATGGAGATGTCCAGCACCTATGACATTATTGCGAGGGAGTGGATATCAGGTTTTACCTGCTGTGCACAGTGTGCCCGGATACTTACAAAAGAGATGGGTAACTACAGAACACTTATCCATGCAGGTAGCTCTCGGATAAATCATGTTATAGTTTACGCTTTTCTGAAGATGCTCGCAAGTAACGTGGACACGTTCATAGAAACGAAATTTGACAGGCAGACAGCCGAGGAAGTTTCTGTAGAGGCAGGAAAAATAATTTATAAGCTGAAGGACTCTGGAAATAATATAAAGAATATATTACCAGACATATGCAGCTTTGATGAAGAACTGCTTGCAAGAGGTATTAATCCAGGGTCTACTGCTGACATAGTGATAGGCGGTATTTTTATAGCCCTTCTTGGAGGAATGAGATTCTGACAGAAAGCAAGAAAATGAAACTTGAGGACTTTGGACTCTTTGAAGGTATATCTGAAACCATTGTTACAACATATCATGGATGGGCCCCTAATGCAGCTCCGATGGGGATCATCCGAAAGCAGGACACTACCCTTATAAAACTCTTTAAAGGTTCCAGAACATATCAGAACATCCTAGCAGAGAACTTTCTTGTGGCCAATGTAACGAACGACCCCGTTGCGTTTGTAAGATATACTTTTTCTGATGTTCGGTCAGAAGATATCGAGAACATATCATCTCCCTGGAGAGAGTTTCCTGTCCTGAAGGAAGCACAGAGCTGGGTGGCCTTTGAATGCATCAATACCAAGATAACACCCGAGACGCTGGTCGCAGAACTAAAACCTATAAGAGGACATGTCAATTCATTCTATCCAAAGGCACCTAACAGGGGAATGAACGCTATCATAGAAGCAACTGTGCATGCCACCCGCTATAAGATGAATGGAGAAGAAAAATATCTTAAACTAATAGATTTCTACGAAGGTATCATTAACAAGTGTGGTGGACAAAGGGAAAAAGAGGCCCTTCGGCTGTTACGCTCCTTTCTTTAGCCCATCTTCAGTGATCTAGTCATCTTCTTCTTTACATTATTGATCACCTGGCGTATCACAAAGGCCTTTGGAGATTTCCTGCCACCTGGCCTTACCCTGCCCTGGCGAATAGCATCCAAGACAGCCTCTAATGACCTTTCCTGCACATCTATCTCGGTATATGACGTCCCCACCATTTCAGGCACATGGCAATCACTGCCACCAACCTGAGCGATCCCCATAGAAATTGCTGCTTCACGTGCCTTGTTGTTCGGACCATCTGTAAGACAGCGGGCATTCAGGACCTCTATGGCATCCACATCAAGGCCTTCCACATATCCTATGCCATGGGATGTGACCTTGAAAGGATGGGGTAATATCACCACAGCACCCTGAGCTCGTGCTCTTCGTATGGTTTCAACCGGTGATAAGCCAGGTTCTATGATTTCCTTTATGCCCAGCACAAGCAGATGTCCTTCAGAGGTTGTTATTTCAACACCTGGGATTATCATAAGATCTGAACCCAGCTCAGCTGCCCGCTGTATAGAAAATGGACCGCCTTCGATCACATCATGGTCGCATACTGCAAAACCATCAAGGCCGTTCATCTTGGCATGAAAGATGATCGCATCAATTTCTGCATCACTGTCTTTAGAAAAACGTGTATGAACATGCAGATCGAATTTCATAGAATCAAATTAAGAATTATTATTTATAAAATGTCTGGTTTTTACGATAATATGACCAAAGACCATAAGGATGAGAAAAACCCTTCATTAAGAAAAGCAAGCGAACGGGTTAAAGGAGTTGTGTATTGGGTGGTTGGATAGGATTGGTGGTACATTTGAGAAGAGACCCGTTCGCATACATACTAACATACCTGATAATATATAAACATATTGCTAACTGTATCGCAAAAGATACAAATTGTAATATTTTTTGCTTACTTGACTGAAAACGATTGTATCTTATTCATAATTTCCTCCCTTGCTTCCAGGTCCACGATAATCTGATCGGCATATTTAACCGAATGGACAACACCTTCCTTGAAAAGCCAGGAAAGAACTGACATTGAGTGCTCGGAAAGAGGCATTGATATTTCCTTTCTTTTCCATATCGGTAGTCTATCCCTTATCTTCTGCCTCAGATCATCCAGGCCGTCCATGGTCTTAGCAGATATAAGGACAGTGTTCGGAATAAGATATCTTAAGGCTTCCATTTTCTCATTGAGGCTTTCACGGCTTATAAGATCTGTCTTATTCATTACTGTGATCATGGAAGCATCATGTACCTGCTCCCACAGTGTTTCATGGCAAGTGAGCAGTTTATTGTGCATGATGTCCAGCGGTTCGCTTGCATCCACTACAAGTAGAATGATATCTGCAAAAAATATCTCATCCAGTGTTGAGCGGAAGGCATCGATGAGCCAGTGGGGCAAGTCTTCTATAAAACCTACCGTATCAGTGAGAATGACCTTACGCCCCATGACATCCATGGAACGGGCTACCGGAGAGAGGGTCGTGAAAAGCATATCCTCCACAGCCACATTCTCATCCATAATAGCATTGAACAGCGTACTTTTCCCAGCGTTGGTATAGCCCGCAAGCGCTACCAAGGATAGACCATGGGCATGTCTGAAACTGCGAAGGGATTCGTTATGGTTCTGTACATGGCCTAGCTCATCCTTTATACGAGCTATCCTGCCCTTGATGTCCTGCTCGTAGGAATCTTCGTAACCCCCCAATCCCATAAAGCCTGGCCTTTCTTCTTTTTTGAGATGGGACACTATAGTCCTTGCCCTGGGTATCTCATACTTGAGTCTTGCTAGCTCCACCTGCAATTTGGCTCGTCGTGTGGTAGCCCGCAAAGCGAATATTTCCAAGATAAGCTGGAACTTGTCAATGACCGCGCATTTACAGATTTCTGTAATATTGTACAATTGAAGACTGCTCAATTCATTGCAAAATATCACCTTTACTGCATTAAGGGATTCCACAGCCATTGCAAGCTCATGTACCTTGCCTTTGCCTAGATGATATTTTCTATCAGGATAACGGGACTGTATCATCTCACCGATCACATAATAATCACCTGCATATGCCAGGTCCTTCATTTCAGAGAGTTGTCGCTTGTTCTTCAACTCATCACTGCCTGGATCAGTCCTCTGTACTATTATCACTTTTTTCATTTGCAGTTCCATCATCTATACAGATATTTCAAAGTTGTTCCACGTACCAGAATAAGATAACAAAAAGATAGTACCAAGAAAATACATACGTAAGATCAATAAATAGAAATATGTCCAAAATCGCATATAATTTTTTATAAAGTTTTATATCCAGTCATTCTTTGAAAAGAAAACTTTTCTAAGAGCTGCTTGTTACTATGCTGCCCACATGTGTGGGCTCTAATAACAAAGAACTTTCCCGATAACGTAGATACTTTTGGGAACCTGTACATACAATTCAAAAGATGTTCTTCTTATAATTATACACCTGATAAAAAATTGATCGAGATCATATACTAATTTTAGATCTCTTGGTAAAACTATTGCTTCTCAGAAGCAATGTTATTTTTTATCTGATCAGTCTATTTTTTCGAACTTGGATGCAGGAGCTCCGCAGATCGGGCAATTTGTTTCGGGTTTACCTTCGTGGGTATGGCCGCAAACACTGCAGACATAATAATCGACATCTTCGTTCTTTCCGATCTCAGAAAGCGCTTTTTGGAATAAACCTGCATGTACCTTTTCTACTTTATTAGCCACTTCAAAGCTCCAGAGGGCTCTGTTATCTCCTTCAGCTTTAGCTTCCTCTATAAATTGGGGATACATGCTTTCAAATTCGTACTTTTCACCATTGATGGCTTCTTTCAGATTGTCCATTGTAGTCCCGATCCCACCCATGCGCTGCAAGTGATTCAATGCATGAACTGTCTCAGCAGCTGCAGCAGCCCTGAAAAGTTTAGCTATTTGAGGATAGCCTTCTTCATCTGCTTTCTTTGCAAAGGCGAGGTATGTCCTGTTTGCCTTGGATTCACCAGTAAATGCTGCTTTTAGATTATCCTTTGAGCTCATTATGTATCTCCCCATATTTTAAGATCTTTTATTTTTGATTCACCTGATCATATTTGCTTCCAGGATCCTCAGATCATGGAAAACTAAAGACAAAAACTATTGCGAGATCCATCCTTAAAGTCGGTACCTAGATTTGAATTGACTACAAATGGACCTGCAGTTTGCCAGATTTACCTTTCTATGATCTTGTCGATTGGTTGACCATAATTGCGAATTTGCGTAAGTTTTTATGATATTCTATTATTAAAATGTATTCCATATACCAAATACACATTGAACTTAAAGGATATCATTGCACTATAATTCTATAAAACGATCTTATGGTCTATACTGATGCTCTTGAAAACGGACAATGTACTTGGCCTATGTCGTGTTTCTGACATTTCGTCTGCACCATCATTTAACAAATATGATCCCTGAAGATTGCCCTTCATCCTATGACCCCGTCATCAGGCAAAAAGACCAAGTGGCCTTTCCATTATTCCAGACGTATTTGTTCCAATATACGTACCCATTAACTTATTTAGTTATAATGTTCTCTCTATCCGACTGAAGATTGAAGGAACACTTATTCTTAAGTAGTCTTCTGGCACTCACAGAAATATGATGTGCTATTTCTATGGCCCTGCGCTCGCCCAAAGATTCCTGGTATTTGAAATCCCGGGAGAACATGCTAGCTGCCAGCCACTGTGGTCGATTGTACATATCCCCGGCCTCCATTACGATAGTAGCTTGAGGATCAAGACCTTCCACGGTCTTTTCTACCATTGTGACAACATCGGTAAGCTCAGGTGCGTTCTTGCTTATGAAATGTCGGATATTTATCTTGTGGGTCTTATCTATATGTTCAGGAGATATGGAAAAAGATACAGCTGCACAGACCATGAAGTATTCATCATTTTCCATGTGCCTCCCAGAAATGTCCACGGCAATAATATCGAACATTGTATCGATCACATTTTGATCCTGCCAATATCGATGTAGGCACATTGAACATTATCATGTACAGCATATATCATTCTTTTACGCACACTATTGGCCAGGCGTACTGCTCTGGACATCACCGGAAGTATGAACTCATGATCCTCGGCTATGGAATGTACCAGATACTCCGAATGAGGCAGCTTATCCACAGTCTTGAAGTTCTGATATACCCTAAAATGACTGCCAAACTTGAAACCTGTCTTTGGGACAAGACCCCTTTCCCTCAGGTCTTCGTATATCATATACTTAAGTATGAATTCTGACTCCACGAACGAAGCCTTTGTAGCAAACTCATCGAATGTAAGAGCAGAGGAAACATCATGCATATCGGAAACCTCCAGTACACCTTTTTTAAGCAGATATCCTGATTCCACAAGGGATAACTGCAAACGTTCAGCGTCCAATGACTGCCCATAAAAACCTTCTGAGTGTAAAGAATGTGAAACATCACTATCCCATACCACCACACGATCCTCAAGGAACGTGGACCTTACACTTATACCCTGTACCACGTCTTCAATAGGCCTCATACCCCCAGTTGGCTCCACTTTTCTTATTTCGTAGAAAGTGAGATCGCTCTCCTCATCAACAATGGCAAGTACCATTGTTTTATGCACATTATGTGCAGCTTCCAAGGACATGCGCAGCTCCCTGAGGGACAAAGGAATACGCTCTGAAATGACACGGATAAAAAATTTTGCTGAGGTCTTTCCGGGATGGCCTCCTCTAGGATATACTCTGAAATCAGTCACAGATGGTTGAACATAAAAGCCTCTTTCCCGCAAGTCTTTGTAGACTATATACTTTATATCAAAATATTGCTGTCTTTTTGATGCCTCTGTAAAGAACTCCTCGAACGACAGCAATCTTTCATCCATCTGAATCTCAATCTTTTTTTTGTAGTGCAGATATACAGCTTCAATGAGAGTAAGTTCTAAAGTATCACCTTTAGGACGCCCATAATATCCAACATTGTATAGTTCATTGATAGCCTGTTTACCTGCTTTAATCCGCTCATTGACAAGTATTCCGATCAAAAAGGTCACCTAAATGTGAAATATAAATAATATGTTCAGATATCGGACCATCTTATTTAATCATACTGACTACTACAGAACTGATCTTGAGAATCTCAAAATTTGATTTTACAAAAAACATCAAGAATACCAGATTTTTATTAAATATTTTGTATATACTATAAATATAATATATTCTTAGATAAATATTATAAATAATGCGCTTCTGCCTCTGATCGTATTTATATATAATAATAACAATAATTATAGTACTGTATTATTATATATTTAAATGGATACAAACGTATCTCTTCATGAACATTTCTGATTTATGTAACAGGTGATACAAATGCCGGCCGAATTGAAAGAAGTAATTCATATAGGAATGATATTGACCATTTTAATGATCATAACTGGAACTTATCCGGTCCTTGGAGCTAATGTGGAACTGGTAAACCATCTTGGAGGAAATAATTATGATGTTGCATTAGTGGGTGATTTCGCATACCTTGGACAAGAACAGGACCTTGTCGTCCTTAATATTGCAGATAAAGCAAAGCCATTGGAAGAAAGAAGAATAACCACTCCTTCGATCGTATATGGAATCGCGGTATCAGGCAGTTATGCCTATATTGCTAATGGAAAAAACGGACTTACTGTCCTGAACATCAACAATGTCTCTTCACCTTGGATAACCGGAAACAATGATACCAACGGTATTGCTTATGATGTCGAAATATCAGGAAAATATGCATTTGTGATAACTAGTAATGGACTTTCAATCATGGATGTAAGCGACCAATCATCCCCCAGACTTGTAAGCAGCTATGGTACTAACGAGATGAGCAGCATCGCCGTATCTGACGGTTACGCATATGTGATCAGCAAAGGAGACCAGAATGACAAGAACTACTATAGTCTGCTCATCCTGAATATAGCTGATCCAGAAGTACCTAGACTTACGGGCAGTTATGACATCGGAGAGGAAGGAAGTGTAGTAGTTGAAGGGAACTATGCTTATGTGTCTTCCGGCAGCGGCATTCTAATAATAGACATAACCGATCCTGAAAAGATCATATTTGCTGGCAGCTGTGAGATAGGAAACCTTGTATCTGATATTGTGGTATCTGGGAACTATGCTTATTTAACTGGATACAGCCTATCTATCCTGGATATCAAAGACCCAAGTTCAGTTGCGCTCGTAGGTAGTCATGAAATAGGTGATGCAAAAGTTGTTGCTGTATCAGATGGGCATGCTTATGTGATCAGTGCCGTGGACGGCAGCAGTACTGGTCTGTTCATAATGGACGTCGCTGATCCTGCAGCTCCTGCAGCTATAGGCTCTTATAGTACTACCCTTAATGCATATGATATTGACGCTTCTGGTAATTATGCATATATTGCTGATTATAACAGTGGCCTTGTTATCGTTAACATCACTGATCCCTTGGCAGTGAGACTTGAAGGGAGCATTGCTACTGCAGGTCATGCATATGATATAACTGTAGCAGGAAATTATGCATACATTGCAAACAGCGGCCTTATGATCCTGAACATTACCGATCCGAAGTTACCACAAATAGAAAGTATCTATTATAATGATTCTTATGATACCATAGGCGTTGCTGTAAAAGATGATCATGCCTATATGGCAAGTGTTTTCGGGGGCCTATTGATAATCGATACCATCGACCCGTCAACTCCGGTCTATGTGGGCGGCTATGATACCGATGATGCACAGAGTGTTGTCATATCAGACAACTATGCCTATATTGCCAACGGCTTCAGCGGTCTTCTTATTCTTGATATAACGGACCCTGCTGCTCCGGCCTATGTGAGCCATTATGATACCGCAGGATATGCAAATGATATTGCTGTGACAGATGGTTATGCCTGCATAGCTGACGGTAGCAATGGACTCGTGATACTTGACATCACAGATCCTGCTTCACCAAGACCCCTCAATACTTATGGGACCGCTGGGTATGCAAATGACATTATTGTAGCAGATGATCTTGCATACATAGCAGCCAGTGATGGCGGACTTATTATTGTGGACATAAGCGATCCAAGGGTGCCAGTGCTCGCAGGCAGTTATGCTACAGAGAATGCTTTTGGTGTTACCTTATCAGAAGAAAATGTACTTGTAGCTGATTACAATAATGGCCTCTTTGTTCTTCGCCTATTCGAACCTCAGGACACAACGCCCCCTGCACCTGTAGCAAACCTCAGGGAAAGTAATGTTGATAAAAGCTGGATAAAGTGGACATGGACGAAACCCAATGATCCTGATCTCAGCCATGCTATGATCTACATTGACAATGTATTCGTCACAAATACATCTGATGCTTTTTACAACGCAACTGGATTGGCTGAAGGCACAACCTACACAATAGGTATCAAAACTGTGGACACTTCAGGGAACATCAATCACAACATTGTGAGTGG
>MPPA01000005.1 GCA_001896725.1 Methanococcoides sp. EBM-47
AAATTCAACCAATATACTAACATTTTCATCATTAATCTTTTAAAGTAACTGTTTCATTATGACTTTATAATAACAGTTACTTAAAAAATGATGTACTAGTAAGTCCAACTGTTCACCGTAGTTTAAAAAATATTTGCCATTTGCACGTACATATACATAGTCCAAGTAGTAATCATCGATGATAAAGGTACATGTACCATATGGCTGTATCACTTTCTCCATATTGAAAATTTCTACAGCAACTGGAGCATCATATGGATTAAACACTTCAATATTGTAATCTTTGCCAAAGGCGTCATCGCAACCTACTGAAACTAATAGCATCAATAACATTAAAGTCAAAGCGAATAATCTCTTGATAATCTTTAATGTTACCGTTGACATTTCTTACTCCTTTTTGATGTAAATTGTCTAATTGTTTATATTTTTATACTTATCGCATGGTATTGCAAGCAAAAATTTTGGGTTTACTAAAGAAAATCCTTTATTCATGGATTTTTCTGAGGCTGATTAATCATACCTACGGAAGTATATCCTGTGGGCATAATCTTCTATCTCTTTTTCCGGTTTGCAATTACAAATTATAAATTTATAACAATACCTAAAAAGGTGTACAAAAACCACCTGATTTGCATATTTTCTACACCCCTTGGCAAGCAGTTACTTGAGAAACTTAGAGACAAGGGAGAGTCCTAACGAAGATTAGGTAGTTTTAGTTAATCCTAAAAGTAGAACCGTATATATTCCTCCACCCAACACCACTCCTGTTGAGCGTCACTCAGAACCAATATCAGTCTACAAACTAGATAACTTTCTAGCTCTTTCAATTGCTGATGCGACCATCGGATAGAGCGTTTTCCCAAGTTTGAACATTTCCGTGGAACCGTATAACCCATGTTCTTAAATGTAGTCTCATCACAATTCTAGATAAATCTCAATAAATTTATATAATTCAATCAATTGTCTTCCCTTATGAGTTGACTTTTCTGTATTTGTGTGATATGAATTACTTATCACAACCGGGGAGGGGCAAGCCATGTTCAAAAGCATCGACAAACGCAATGGGGCTGTTATGGAGATCACGTCATACAGGGTTCCCGGAGAAAAACAACCGAGACAGCACAAGGTTTATATCGGAAAGATGGACGAGAACGGGGTGTTTGTCCCGAACAAGTTCTATCTCGAAAGGGCAAAGAAGGAGGAGCTCCAGGCCGAGCTTGAAAAGCTCCA
>MPPA01000044.1 GCA_001896725.1 Methanococcoides sp. EBM-47
GCAGGACAAACGCATCAAAAAAGGATTGACAGACTTGCAAGGCTATGAATCCAACAATTTGAATTTGGCCTAGGCAAACGGACATACCAAAACACCCAGGTCCGAAAGCTACACATATGGACCTGAGGTTTCCGTGATTTGATGTGGGATGTCAAAAATCCAGGCTGTTGTCATTCCTTTTTTTTCAAAGATCCCTGCAGCGCCTCCCTTATTGTCTTGTCGTCACACCCGCAGAGCATCCTTTCCAGCATCTCCTCGTAGCCCCAGGCAAATCCCCTTTTTATGTTGCTGAGGGTCTTTGAATTTTCCAGGGGCTTCATCATCTTGTAGAGGGAAAGGGCCATTTTCTTCATGATCGACAGGTTCCCGCTCGCCCTGCGGTTGACCGTGGCGTTCTCGTCATCGCAGAACATCATATCAAGAAATCCATGAAGTGAGTTCTCGACCTGCCAGTGTTCCCTTATGGCCTTTCCGCAGACCTGGGCATTGCTGTCCAGACTGGTTACATAGTACCTCGTCTCATCGCTCTTCTTGCCGGTGTTGACCTTTTCTGTCTTCTTGTCATACCGCACAATCGCCTTCATTCCCGGCCAGGCAGAGAACTCGCAATCATCAGTGACCTTCACCTTCACCACAGTGTACACGCACTCTTCTATCTGCCCATGAGCCTTTTCAAAGGTCCTGTAGTACAGGTCATGGTCCGATTCGGCTTGCTTGAGGTAGTCAGGGGTGAAGTATGCGGCACTCTCCTGCAGCAGCGTCTTATGGTTTCCCTTCAGCCCCCCCAGGTAGTGTCCTCCACGGGAAATGATGGTTTCCATGGTCTTGCGCTGGGTGTTCATGGCATCGAAGGATACCAGCGTATTGGTCAGGTTCATCACCGAAAGCAGTATCTGGGCCATGGGGATCTCGTTGGACTTCTGCTCTATCTGTGAGGACTTGAGGCAGATCCCGCTGTAGCTGGAGTATACATGGAGGGTCTGTATGTTGCGCCTTGCCCTGCCATCAGCATCCTCTTGCCTGCCCGAGGCCCTTGCCTCCTTGCCGTCGACACAAAGCTGGGCCATCTGCGGCTCAGGTATCTTCAGGGCACTGCGCAACTGGTGGATGGAATTCATGACGAATGTCAGCAGGACATCGTTGAA